>NZ_BAAAON010000001.1:1112619-1300325 GCF_039530425.1 Arthrobacter parietis
CGGTTTGCCCTTGAACTCGGTGGCGGCCTTGTACGCCGCGTACACCTTCCGGTAATCATGCCCGCCGCGCTTGAGTCCCCACACCTGCGCATCATCCATATCCGCCACGAGATCCTTCGTGGCCGGGGTCTTCCCGAAGAAGTGATCGCGCACAAACCCACCGGATTCTGCCTTGTAGGTCTGGTAATCCCCGTCAGCGGTCTCGTTCATGATCTTCACCAGATCCCCGGTGGTGTCTTTGGCGAGCAGGTCATCCCACTCCCGGCCCCACACCACCTTGATCACGTTCCACCCGGCACCGCGGAAAAACGCCTCGAGTTCCTGCATGATCTTCCCGTTACCACGCACCGGCCCGTCCAGGCGCTGCAGGTTGCAGTTGATCACGAAGTTCAGGTTGTCCAGATTCTCATTGGCCGCCAACTGCAACAACCCACGCGATTCGGGCTCATCCATCTCCCCGTCCCCCAGGAACGCCCACACCTGCTGATCACTGGTGTCTTTCAACCCGCGGTTCTGCAGATACCGGTTGGACTGCGCCTGATAGATCGCGTTCATCGGCCCGATCCCCATCGACACCGTCGGGAACTCCCAGAACTCCGGCATCAACCTGGGGTGCGGATACGAGGACAACGCATGACCGGCCTTGGACTTCTCCTGCCGGAACCCGTCCAGATCCTCCTCGGTCAGCCGGCCCTCCAGGAACGCCCGCGCATACATCCCCGGCGACGCGTGGCCCTGGAAGAACACCTGATCTCCACCACTGGGGTGGTCCTTACCCTTGAAGAAATGATTGAACCCCACCTCATACAGGGTCGCCGCACCCGCATACGTGGAAATATGGCCACCCACACCGATCTCCGGACGCTGCGCCCGATGCACCATCACCGCAGCATTCCACCGCATCCACGCCCGGTACTTCCGCTCGATCTCCTCATCCCCGGGGAACTCAGGCTCCTCATCGACCGGAATCGAGTTCACATAATCAGTAGTCACAACACTGGGAAGACCCACCGACCGGCCACCAGCACGCGCCAGCAAACGCCCCAAAACATCACGGGCACGATCAGAACCACGCTGATCAATCAACTGATCAAAGGACTCAATCCACTCAGCCGTCTCCTCAGGATCCGAATCCCCACCAACACCCGAACCCACAATCCCCTGATCAGCAACCATGCCAAACCCTCTTTCGCTGCGCGGAACCTGCCCGCTCGATTCACTGCCTGACCGGCATCGCACCCTTGCAATGCGGCAGATGGCCTTTGTCCCTCCGGGTCCATTCCAACCCGCGCTTTCGCAATATGGAACTATTATTCCATTACTATAGGGTGAATGCCTGCCAAGATGGGAAATGCCAACCAGAAAGGGCACCGGAACGTCATGAATGAACTGCCGATTGAGTCTCCACGCATTGCCGTCATCACCGGTGCAGGCTCCGGCATCGGCAAGGCGGTGGCGCACGCATTCCTGGACGCCGGCTGGGCAGTGACCCTGGCGGGCCGCCGTCGTGAACCGCTCGAGGCAACCGCACAGGGCCGGGAATTGGCTGACGTACTTCCAACCGATATCAGCCGGCCCGACGACGTCGCCCACCTCTTCGCGCACGTACATCAACGCTGGGGCAGGCTCGATTTCCTGTTCAACAACGCGGGAACCATTGGTCCCGCGGGCGCAGTTGACGAGATCAGCCCTGAGGAATGGACGTCAACGGTGGCGATCAACCTGACGGGTTCGTTCCTGTGCGCGGCGGAAGCGTTCCGCATCATGAAGCAGCAGGACCCGCAGGGCGGGCGCATCATCAACAACGGGTCCATTGCTGCCCACTCTCCACGGCCGCGGTCGGCGGCGTACACCGCAACAAAACATGCAGTGACAGGGCTGACCAAGTCGATCGAACTGGACGGACGCGCCTACGGCATTACGTGCGGTCAGATCGACATCGGCAATACCTCCACAGGGCTTATGACCACCCTCGGCGTTGGCGAGGGCGCGCTGCAGGCGGACGGCTCCCGTCGGATGGAACCCACGTTCCCGGTGGAAGAGGCCGCCCGCACCGTGCTGTATATGGCGCAGCTACCGCCATCAGCCAACATCGGCACAGTGGTCATGACGGCCAGCGGCATGCCCTTCATCGGCCGCGGCTAGGCGGTCATGCGCGGGGAAAGAGTGGGTAATAAAAGGAAAGCCCTCCGAGGAGACGGAGGGCTTTCAACGGTGCGGAGTTACGGTCTTCAGCTGTACCAGAACCAGTGCGGAGGACTCCACATGGGTGGAACCTGATGTCCATTGAAGGATCCGCAGACGGAGCAGGAATAACTGACACTGGCAGGAAGCAGATCCCGCCCTCCAGAGGAAACACGCGCGGGAACAAAGTCCTCGTAGATCAGGAACTCATCGGTTCCACAGGTTCCGCACCACGGCAAAGCGCTATCCCGCTCGGCCAGCTGCCCCGTTGAGGGCAACATGGTACTTCGATGGTCCGGGTTGATAATCGTCATTGTTTGCCACCGTCCAACTGCAGTCGTTCTGAGAAGCAACAACTAAGCTCGCTTAGTTAAGGTTTAATAACGATAGCGTTTGTGCGCTAATTACGGAAGTCCTTAGTGTTTCGAAGCAACCGGATTGGCAGAATAGCGTTATGATCCGATCCCGCTCCCGCACCGCCCCGGCTCTCCCCACCACGCAGCGCCTGTCGCTGGCGCGAACCCTGGCTGAGAGCAACGATGTCACGGTGTTCGTGGACGGCACGGCCGTCAAGCTTCCCGGTGAAGCGAGGGACGCCGTCGTCGATCTTCTGCAGAGACTGGCGGCGGGAGACTCCGTGACGGTGACCTCGGTCGCTGACTCGCTGACCACCTCGCAGGCGGCGGAAGCGGCCGGAATTTCACATACCTATCTGCGGAACCTGACCGACGCCGGCGTGATCCCGGTGGAATACCGTGGAACTCACCGGCGCATCAGGCGGGAAGCCATCGACGCGTGGCTCGCCGCCCAGAAGAAATCAGATGCGGGGACGCCGTGACCATCGCCGCGCCTTCAAAGCAAGGTGCAGCTCAAGGCGGACCGGCCCGCTGAGCGGATCAGCGCCGATCACGGAACGGACGCGGGACAACCGGTTGTACACGCTACTGCGATGCAGGTGGAGTTGGCCCGCTACGTCCTGCACTGAACCGTTCTTGTCGAACAACAGCTCCAGAACGGGCAGCAGCTCATTGTTGCGGTCATAATCCTCAAGTTCTTCGAAGTAGACCGACCGCGGCGAGGAAGCCTGCCACCCGCCGCCCGCCAGAAACTGGTACACGCCGATCGAGCGGTAGCGCACGGAATCGCCCAGCAAGGGATCGACCGCGGCTGCCTGCGCCGCCGATCGCGCCTGTTGGTATCCACCCGCCAGGCCATCAGGGGCAGTGAACGGCTCGCTGGCCCCGCTCGTCAACGGAAAGCCTGCTGCACCCGCGACAGCGGCCAGCCGCTCACCATACCGGCGCCGGATCGCGGCCAGCTCCGTCTGGCCCGCATCATGACGGACCAGCAGGACCGAATGGGAGGCCTCACCGGCACTGAAGACAACGACGTCGGCCCCGACGGTGGCCTGTAAAGCTGCGGTACGCCGTGCCAGCGTCCCATCATCGGTGCCCTCCTCCCGGTGTGCCGTCGAACGATCGAGCAGCACCTCGACGTGCCACGGCGAAGTGCCGTCAAGTTCCGGCCAGCCCGCACACTCCTCCAGTGCCTGACCTTCACCCGTGGCGGCAGCGAGGAAGACCCGCTCCCGGCGCGTGCGGTGCTCGGAACCGGCCGTGTTGTCCTCCAACAGCAGGGCCGCAAGCCGCTCGACGTCCTCGCGTACCCCGGGCAGCTGCTTGAGAATATGAGCGGCACTGTCTTCGCCGGCGTCCTGCTGCACCCACAGGTAGCCGACGCGGAAGCCGCGCACCAGCAGCGGTACGCATACCCGCCCAAGCATCCCGAGTCCGGGATTGGCCGGAACCGCGACCGGGCGCACCGCCGTCGTTATTCCGTGCTGCACCTGCCAGGCGCTCACGTCCGCCGGGACCTTCTTGCTGAGCAGGAAGTTGACCCGCACGCGGTCTGCGGAGGATTGGTGGCTGCTGTAGGCGAGGAGGACGCCGTCGAGGTCCTCCAGGGAGAGGCCGCGGCCGAGGCGTGCGGCAATCCGCTCCACCTCGAGCTCCACCTGTGTTGTCTGCACTGACTCATCCTAGGACCGCGACGGCGACACTTGGTGCTCCACAACTCGACAACTGTCGACTGGAACGGATGACGGGTCCGTGTTAGTGATGCCAGTCACAGCGGTCTTCCTTCCGCTTCCCTGCGCGGAAGGCAAGACAAACGACGACGGCGTCACCCGGCGTCGTCGTGCTCGCCCTCCTTCGATGGGCGGCGGGCGCCCTGTCCGGCGGAGGGAACCGCTCGTATCCTTGAGGAAACAGGCCACAAGCCTGCTGATCAGGTTCCATGGTCAACTTCAGTCAATTCGAGAGCAGACGGAGAATCCCGTGATCATCGGCGTCCCCAAAGAAGTGAAGAACAACGAGTTTCGCGTAGCCATTACGGCCTCAGGCGTGCACGAGTTCCGCACCCATGGCCATACGGTCCTGGTGGAGCGGTCGGCCGGTGTGGGGTCCAACATCACCGATGATGAATATGTGGCCGCTGGCGCGGAGATCGTCGACGATGCCGATGATGTGTGGGCGCGGGCTGACATGGTCATGAAGGTCAAGGAACCGATCGCGGAGGAGTACCACCGCTTCCGGGAGGGCCTCATCCTCTTCACCTATCTTCACCTCGCCGCTGAACCGAAGTTGACCCATGCTCTGATCGAAGCCGGCGTCACGGCAATTGCCTATGAAACCGTCCAGGATGGTCGGGCACTTCCGCTGCTGGCCCCCATGTCCGAGGTGGCCGGGCGGTTGTCGGTTCAGGTTGGAGCGCAGGTCATGACCGCGCCCTCGGGTGGTCCGGGCCTGCTGCTGGGCGGCGTGCCCGGCGTGCGGCCGGCAAAGGTTGTGGTGCTGGGTGCAGGTGTTGCCGGAACCAACGCCACCGCCATGGCTGTGGGCACCGGAGCCGACGTCACCGTTCTGGACATCAATATCGCCCGGCTCCGGGAGCTCGACGCCCAGTATGCGGGCCGCGTCCGGACCATCGCGTCCAACGCCTTCGAGATCGAGCGGGCGGTGCTGGAGGCAGACCTGGTGATTGGCTCGGTGCTTATCCCGGGCGCCAAGGCGCCGAAGCTCGTCACCAATGACATGGTGTCGCGGATGAAACCGGGCAGCGTCCTCGTGGATATTGCCGTGGATCAGGGCGGCTGCTTCGAGGATTCACACGTGACCACGCATGAGGAACCCACGTTCACCGTGCACCAGTCGCTCTTCTACTGCGTAGGGAACATGCCCGGCGCCGTGCCCAACACGTCCACCTACGCGCTGACCAACGTGACCCTCCGGTATGCCGTGGCGCTGGCTGATCGCGGAGTGCGGGGTGCCTTCGAGGCTATTCCTGCCCTGGCATACGGGCTCAACGTTGCGGGCGGTGCGGTGGCGCACTCCTCAGTGTCCGAGGCACACGGCCTCGAACTCACCGAGGACTGGCGCCAGCTCGTCTATACGGTGTGAGCCGCTTCAATGATCCGGTGGGCACGCAGACTGTCCGCCGGATCAACCGGGACGAGCCCGCCGTCCTGCAGCGCAGCCGCGAGGAGGTCATAGAACGCGGGATAGTTGCCGTCCTCCGTGGGATGCCGCGTTGCCTCGTGGTCGAATCCGAGCAGGCCCCAGGCGAGTTTGTCCTCCACACCGTAGCCGGGATCGGAGGGCAGCATGCCTGCATCAACGGCTGCTTCCTGAACGTCCACTCCCCACTTGGTGTACGCGGATCCGGAGCCCGTGACCCGGAACCGCGGGGCCGCCTGCGGCGCGAGTGCGTTCATCCAGAGGTGACTGATCACGCCTGAGGAATGCTTCAGGGCCACAAAGACGTCATCGTCCGGCCCTTCGGCTTCGCGGTGGGCCGCACGTTCCGCATGAATGAGCTCAGCGTCTCCGAAGAGCTGCAATGCCTGATCGATCAGGTGCGGGCCGAGGTCATAAAGGATACCGCCGCCCTCCTCGGCTCCGCTGGTTGCTTTCCAGGGTTTGGTGACCAGCGGCTTATAGGTTTCCATCCGGGATTCGAACCGCCGCACCTGGCCCAGCTTGCCCGCCTCGAGCAGCTTTTTCACGGTCAGGAAATCGCCGTCCCAGCGCCTGTTCTGGAAGACCGTCAGCAACTGCCCCTCCGCCTGTGCCAGCGCGATGAGCCGCTCACCGTCCGCTGAATCAACGACAAAGGGCTTATCCACGACGACGGCGGCGCCTCCCCTCAGCGCCCGCTCGGCCAGCTGTGCGTGCGTGGCCGGAGGCGTAGTCACGACAACGAGATCCAGCAGGTCCAGCTGCTGCCACAGCTCATCGACGGTGGAAAGGGTCCGCGTGTCCGGATAGCGGGCTTCAACCTGCGCAATACGGTCCTCGTTGGATGTCACGACAACATCGAGTGAATACCGGCTGTTGGTGCTGATGAAGGGCGCGTGGAATACCCGCCCACCAAGGCCGAATCCGATGAGGGCAGTCCTGATTTTCTCCATGGCCCAACCCTAGGGCCACGGTGGGACTTGAGCACCAGGATTTGTTTCACCGGTCCGAATTTGCGGACGGGTGAAGCCATACTATGATCATCTATCGGTCAAGCAGTGGCTATTGCATCTCTCACCTTTAAGGGACCCTATGGCCACCGCTTCGGACCCCGGCACTCACACACCTTCTGATCCTGGCACCGACCTGCCCGATCCCTTCAGCACTGCTGAAATCAACGGGCACGACGGCGCGCCGCTGCACACGCATTCAACGCGGCTCATGCTGACCACGGCAGCACATTTCGTCCAGGAGCACCTGCATTCCCAACTAGCCGAACTCCGGCTGACTCCGGTTGACCTGTCGGTCCTGAGCGGTCTGGCGGAGTTGTCTGCAGCCTCCATCCCCGATGTTGCAGCGCAGTGCCTCCTGTCACAGGAGATCACCGCACGCTCCCTCGCCGAACTCAGCCAACTGGAGTTCGTGAAGGCGGAGAACGCCAGGTATACGATGACCGCCGCCGGCCGCCGCGCGCTCACCGAGGCACGCGATCTCGAGGATGATCTGTTCGCCGAGAAGAGCACAACACTGCGCATGGAACTCGGCTCATTGATCAGCCGTCTTCGCGACGGCGGAGTACTCGACCCGAAGTAGCTTGAGCGTCAGTGCTTCCGGAGAGGGCCCTGCTGGGCTAGTGCCAGAGACTGCCTGCCCACGCAGCATCGCGCAGGTAGTCGCGGGCCGCTCCCACGTCCCAGAGCTCTCCCTGGGAGGCGATCACACCCATGCCCCGAAGGTCCTCGACCGTATCGGGGGAACACCCCAGGGCCTCGCTCAGGTCGTGTGCGTCTGCGGCGAGGATGACGTCTTCGTTATAGGCCATGCGTGCACTTTTCCTTTCTCGTCTGGGGTGGCGACGATCGAGCAGGACGAAGGTCAGTTCCGGCTGAACAGGGCGCGTTCCCGTTCAACGCTCCAGGTACGGGCATACAAACCAAGTACTGCTTCCTCACGGGGGCTGAAACCCAGGCGGTTCAGTGTCATATGCGCGTGGTGGACTGTCAGGTGCTGGGCGCTGCGGCTGACTCGGGCCCTGTCCGCGCGGTACAGATAGGCGTCCAGTGTGCGGAACCACCGGCGTCTCCAATTGTGAACCGCTGACTCGGCGGCGGTAGCGGCCATCAGACTTTGGAACGCGGGCGTCTTGGCGCTCACCTGGTTGGCCATAGCCTCCCGGACGGCCGGGCCGCGGGCACCGAGATCCGGCGTGCAGGTCCTGAGATGGCTGTCCCAGTAGTAATCCCACGAAATACGGCGCCGATCAGCCCAACTGGCTGATCGCGAGCCCTTCATCATGCTGCGTGCAGAGTCGAAGAGAACCAGCGCGGCGAAAGCGGACCGACTGTGCATCTTGGTGAAGCGCTGAGTGCCCCAGGCAGCGAGCTCGGAGGAGAGTTCGAAAACTTCCTCTGCCAGCTGCAGGCCTTCAACGCCGCCATACTTGAAGAGCTCAGACTCAAGCTGGGGATCCGCATCTTCCGCCCCGCGCAGATAGTAACCATGCGTAGCGGGAGTTGAGATAGATTGCCGGGAGGGCGCCGCGGCCAGAGCGCCGCCATTGCGCTTCAGAAGTACTTGATGGACTGTTTGCAACCGTTCGATGGTGGCGGGCTGCGCCAGAATGTGCAGCCGTACCTGAACAGATGACGATGGTTCTACACTCCGCGTATAGAACCATCTTTCGGCCCGCAGTACGTGGGCCTGCGCCGCCAGCGGGGTAACCAGGTCTCCAATGATGCCGTCCGCTACATCGAAGCCGCCTGCATGAGTGGAAAGATGCCACCATTGAGTGCTGAGTGCGGTTCGTGAGGCGGTTCGAACTGCGGTCAGCTGACTCATGGCATCCTCCTTCGGGCTAATGGTTACCCCCGCTGGGGCGAGTCTTTGGGGCGTTTCAGCTTCGCGACGAAGACCTGAATCGCTGTGTGGTTGGTCTTATTTCGGCCAATCCCAACTTGCGGTTACCGTCTTTGGCCAGTCCCAGCTAGCTGCTCCAACTGCCGGGGTTGCCGGTGCAAGAACCGCTGCTGCGACAAGGATCCCTGCGGCTGCGCCGATAATCTTCTTCACTGGACGTTCCCTTTCGTCAGGTTGCATGTGACGCGATCCGGCTCGCCGTCGAGCCGGTAAAACCAGCATGTGCGTGGCGGTTGCGGCTTGTCCAGCTGAGAAGGCGCCCTATTCAGGACATGGCCTGATGAGGACAAATGCCGCCTCAGACGTTCCCGGCGGACTGTCCAAGGCGAGCCCATCCGCCCGGCAATACCGCGGTTTGCGTTCCATTTCATTCCTGCACCGGCGCGCAGACAGGACGATGTCATTAACCTGACATGTCATGTTTTTACAGCACCGATTTTGGCGTTCAGCGGCCAACTTCGGGACGGGCACGGCGAGCCCAGCCCCGAGGTCTGTAGGCTACCCCTAGAGAAACGCGACAGTCGGAAAGGGAAACCGGGATGCTCGACGGCATATCCATTGAGCTCTACCGGTATGCCGTTGGCCACCCGGGATGGATGAAATCCGAGGCCTCCGAGGCGCTTGGGTACACCCTACGGGAGATTGACTCGGCGATGGAAGTGCTCGTGGAGCGCCGGCTGCTCAGCGAGCAGGGCGCCTCCGCACACGCGTACATCGCCGTTTCTCCGGACGTTGCTCTGGCTGATCTTGTTGACGCCGATGAGCGCGCTGTGCAGGATCTGCGGGCGAGGATAGCTGCCCGCCGGCGGGAACTCTCCACCCTCGTGCCCACCTATCTTGAGGCCCGCAAGAGTGTTATCACCAGCTCCTCGGTGGAGACGCTGGAAGATCCTCATCTGATCCATCGCGTCCTGATCGACTATGGCAGGGATGTCACGGAAAAGGTGCTGATTGCCCAGCCCGGACAGGGATCCACGGCCGATGTGCAGGAAGAAAACGTTCGTAAGGACCTGGAACTGCTGAGACTGGGGGTGGAGCGCAAAACGTTGTATGACGTCAGCACCCGTGACCACGTTCCGACGCGCAAGGCAGTTGCTGCCATCACCGCCGGAGGCGGGCGTTTCGGTGCCCTGCCGCGAGTCCCGCTACGGATGCTGATCTTCGACCGGAAACTCGCCCTCGTAGCCCGTCAGCTGGGACATGACGACAAGGCCGCACTAGTGGTTCGAGACCCGCATTTAATCCACATTTTTACCCAGCTGTTCGAGTTCGCCTGGGAACTCAGCGAGCCCTTCCTGATCGACGAGCCGACCGTCTCCCCTCTCAACAGCACGCAGCAGGCTATCCTCAAAGGTCTCGCAGCGGGCTATTCCGATGAGGTCATCGCCCGGCGCCTGGGCATCAACGTCAGGACTTGCCGCCGCCACATTGCGTGGATGCTCGAGACTCTCCACGCTGACAGCCGGTTCCAGGCAGGCATCAAGGCACACCAGGCTGGGTGGATCTAGAAAACTTCCGTTGCCTATGAGTGAACGCGTCCTCTAGACTCATCGCGTGACCTCCCAGGATGAACTGAACTCAACGCTGCTGCCCGCCGAAACTGAAGTGGCCCTCGAACGGGCCGTGGATTCAGCTCACCGGCACGAGAATCTGTTCTCCGAGCGAGCCGCAAACATCAAGCAGTCAGCCGTTCGCGATGTCTTCGACATCTCCATCCGGCCAGGGCTCGTCTCGCTGGCCGGCGGCAGCCCCTATCTGAAATCCCTCCCCATGCAGGACCTCGGCAAGACCGCCGAGCGGATCATCGCCGAACACGGGCTGGAGGCCCTGCAGTACGGCGGCGGTCAGGGCATGGAACAGCTGCGCCGGCAGATCTGCGACGTAATGGCCGCCGAAGGCATCACTGATGCGGATCCCGCGGACATCGTCGTGACCACAGGCTCGCAGTCAGCTCAGGATGTGGCAGCCAAGGTGTTTTGTGACCCGGGTGATGTGATCCTGTGCGAAGACCCAACCTATGTCGGTGCACTTAACACCTTCGAGGCGTACCAGGTGGACGTTCAAGCCATTGAGATGGACGAGCAAGGACTGGTTCCGGAGCGTCTTGAACAGCGGATCGCGGACTTGCTCGCCGAGGGCCGCCGCATCAAGCTGCTTTACACGATTCCCAGTTTCAACAACCCCAGCGGCATCACCCTGGCGGCTGACCGTCGCCAACGGATTGTCGACATCTGCCGTGCGCACAACATCCTGATTCTTGAAGACAACCCCTACGGTCTGCTTCGCTTCGACGGTCACCCGCTGCCGCCGATGCGGGCGGAAAACCCTGATGACGTCATCTACCTTGGATCATTCTCGAAGATTTTCGCCCCCGGAGTCCGTCTGGGCTGGGCGCTTGTGCCCCGGCATCTGCACCGCCGGTTCTACCTTGCGTGCGAGGCAGTAGTGCTGTGTCCATCGCCATTGACCCAGATGCTGGTGTCGGCGTATCTGAGCGACTACGACTGGCAGGGCCACCTCGCCAACACCCGGTCGCTGTACAGCGAGCGGTGTTCCACCATGTTGAAGGGGCTTGCCGCGCACCTCCCCGAGGGCGTCAGCTGGACAACGCCGGACGGCGGTTTCTTCGTGTGGGTCACGCTGCCGGAGGGCGTGGACACCTATCCGCTGCTCTACCAGGCCATCGACGCGGGAGTGGTCTTCATTCCCGGTGCCGCCTTCACTCCGTCCGATGAGCCGTCGAACAAGCTGCGCCTCGCCTTCAGCGCCGTCTCACCCGAGGACATCGAAGAGGGCATCCGTCGACTCGCCCCGATCCTGAGGACCGCGATCGAGGAAAACGCGTCTCGCGCATAAAACACTACGACGCCGCATCGCCCCGAATATTCAGGCCCTGGGATCCAGTCCGGGAAACTTAGTCCAGGAGTAGAGCGGGTTCTTCCAGGATCGACGCGACGTCGGCCATGAAGCGGGCGCTGAGATCGCCGTCGACGACGCGATGATCGAACGATCCGCCGAGGGTGGTGATCCAGCGGGGAATCACCTCGCCGTCAAGCACCCACGGCTTTTGCTTGATGGTTCCAAAAGCTACGATCGCGACTTCACCGGGATTGATGATGGGTGTTCCGGTGTCGATACCGAGCGCACCAATGTTTGTCACCGTCAGGGTTCCGCCCTGCATCTCCGCCGGCTGGGTTTTGCCGGCCCGCGCACGGGCCGCCAGATCATTCAACGCCACCGCCAGTTCCTTCAGGGAAAGATCCTGTGCGTCCTTGATGTTCGGCACCATGAGTCCGCGCGGCGTCGCCGCTGCAATTCCCAGATTCATGAAGTGCTTGACCAGGATTTCCCGGTCCGTCCAGGTTGCGTTGACCGACGGGTTGCGCGCCGCCGCCCAGATGACGGCCTTCGCGAGAATGAGCAGCGGTGACACCTTGATGCCCTCGAAGTCGCGGGAGGCTTTGAGCCGCTTCACGAACTCCATGGTCCGGGAGGCATCAACATCGACGAAGATACTCACATGCGGTGCTGAGAAGGCGCTCTCCACCATCGCCCGCGCGGTGGCCTTACGGACACCCTTGACGGGGATGCGCTCGATCCGCTCCCCCTGCGGACGGGTGGCTGCACCCCAGAACGACGGCGCGTGGTCCTGCTCAGCGTCCCGCTGGGCCTGGTAACTCAGCAGGTCCTGTTTGGTCACCTCACCTGAGCCGCCGGTAGCGGGAACGTCGGCCAGGTCGATGCCAAGATCACGGGCGGCCTTGCGTACGGGCGGCTTCGCGAGGGCGCGCCGCACTGCCCCGGATATTGCTGCGGCCGTGCGGGAAGTCGGCGTCGCGGGGGATTGCACATCGGTGACGTGCCCCGCCGGTGGTGCGGGCGTCGTCGTCGTCATTGGGGTTGCCTGCGTGCCGGCGGGACGGTTGCTGCGCGGCCTGCGGCGGGAGGAATCGGCCTTGGGTCCGGTTCCGACCAGGGGTGCGTTGGCGTCCGCAGCCGTTGTTGCTGGCGCTGCAGGTGGAGTGACAAGTTCACCGGGGACGTGGGCCGCGGCCGGGGCATCGTCTGTGGCGCCGGGCTCGGCGAGTGCAGAGTCCGAAACGGAGATGATCGGGGTGCCCACCTCGACCGTCTCGCCCTCCCGGACAAGGAGTTCGGCAACCACACCGGCGTAGGGAGACGGCAACTCAACAAGCGATTTGGCTGTTTCGATCTCGACGATCACGTCGTTGACGGCGACGGTTGAGCCGGGTTGAACCTGCCACCGGACGATCTCGGCCTCCGTGAGACCCTCGCCCACGTCAGGGAGATTGAAGGTGTTCAGCGTCATGGGAGTCCTTCTAGTAGGCGAGCACCGTGTCGAGTGAGTGCAGGATGCGGTCGAGGTCCGGCAGGTAGTGTTCCTCGGTTCGGGCAGTGGGGTACGGCAGGTGGAACCCGCCGACCCGGGTGACCGGCGCCTCAAGTGACAGGAACGCGCGCTCGGTGATGCGGGCTGCGATTTCGCCGCCGATGCCGCCGAAAGTGGGAGCTTCATGCGCAATCACCAGGCGGCCGGTCTTGAGTACCGACTCCGTGACGGTGTCGAAGTCGATCGGTGAAATGGACCGCAGATCGATGACCTCGACGCTTGTGCCGTCTTCAGCGGCCGCGTTCGCTGCGGCGAGAGCCACCGGTACCAGCGGCCCGTACGCCACAATGGTGGCATCGGTGCCTTCGCGGAGCACCTCTGCCTGGAACGGGCTGGCGGGCACCGCCGATACGTCCACTTCCCCCTTCAGCCAGTAGCGGCGTTTCGGCTCAAAAACGATCACCGGATCCGCGCAGGCCACCGCCTGCTGAATCATCCAGTACGCGTCATGCGGATTGGACGGGGTGATGATCCGCAGGCCTGCGGTGTGGGCGAAGAGCGCTTCGGGCGACTCTGAATGGTGCTCCACGCTCCCGATCCCGCCGCCGTAGGGAATACGAATGACAACCGGCGCGGTCAACAGTCCGTCGCTGCGGGCGTGAATCTTTGCCAGCTGAGTGGTGATCTGGTTGAACCCAGGAAACACGAACCCGTCAAACTGGATTTCGCAGATGGGGAGGTACCCCCGCAGGGCAAGACCGATGGCAGTGCCGATGATCCCGGACTCGGCCAGCGGGGTGTCCACCACGCGTTCCGCCCCGAACTGTGCCTTGAGCCCCTCCGTGACCCGGTAGACACCTCCGAGATCCCCGATGTCCTCGCCCATGAGGAGGGCACTAGGGTGCGCGCCGAGCGCGGCCCTGAGGCCCTCGTTGATTGCCTTGGCTATGGTCATCACTGCCATTAGCGGGCACCTCCCTCGACGTCGAAGCCCGCTTCATAGTCTCTCCAGGCTTTCAGCTCCTCCTGGATGAGTGGATGGGCCTCCGCGTACGTTGTGGCGAAGCGGTGCTCAAGCCCGGGCGCGCTCATGGACAGGACGGCGGTGCGCAGGTCCTTGGCGAGCCCCACCGCCTCCTCCTCCAGTTGCTGAAAGAAATCGTCACCGGTGCCGGCTGCGCGCAGGTGACGTTCTACACGGGTGAGTGGATCTCGGGCGACCCACTGCTCCTCCTCGGTGGCGAGGCGGTACTTCGTGGGGTCATCGGCAGTGGTGTGTGCACTCATCCGGTAGGTGAAGGCTTCGATGAGCACAGGTCCCCCGCCGTTTCGCGCGCGATCCAACGCCCAGCGTGTGACGGCCTGCACGGCGAGGACGTCGTTGCCATCAACACGGATCCCGGGGAAACCGTACCCCTGAGCGCGGTGCGCCAGGGGAACCCGGGACTGGACTTCCGTGGGTACCGAAATGGCCCAGTGGTTGTTCTGGCAGAAGAAGACCGCGGGCGCGTTGAAGGACGCGGCGAAGACCATCGATTCATGGACGTCGCCCTCGGAACTGGCGCCGTCTCCGAAGTAGGCCACCGTCGCGGCTTTTGGCAACGATGGCTCCGCGAACTGATCCCGCTGCATGCCCATGGCGTAACCGACGGCGTGCAGGCACTGGGCCGCGAGTACCAGTGTGTACAGATGGAAGTTGGTGTCCTTGGGGTTCCATCCACCGTTGGTGACGCCCCGGAACAGCTTGAGCAGGTCCGCGTGGGCGACTCCGCGCGCCACCGCGACGCCATGCTCGCGGTACGTGGGAAACGCGTAGTCCTGGACCTGCATGGCGCGTGCGGAGCCGATCTGCGCTGCCTCCTGGCCGCGCATCGGCACCCACAGCGCAAGCTCTCCCTGACGCTGAAGTGCGGTAGCTTCCTGATCGAAGCGCCTGATCAGGTACATGTCCCGATACAGCGCGGCCAGCTCATCCTCCGCGGGGAGATAGCCCCTGAAGGCCGAGCTCTTGAGCTCCCCTTCAGGAGAGAGCATCTGCACCATGCCGGACGGGTCCCGAGGGAACTCCGGCAGGTGCCGGGCGTCGAGCTGCTCCTCTGCATCAAACTCGGCCGCAGGCAGGCGGGATGTGGCCATACTGTGGATCCTCGCAGGTAATATTCCGTGGGCGTTATATCTATTCGACCGTTCATGCACTGCAGTGCATGCGCAATCCTACAAGAGTAACGACGACGGCGCCCACGTCCTATTTGTGAAGTGCTAGGAAACTCCCGGACCCTTTGTGTACGTTGCACAAAGCTCGAGGAACCGTGAGTTTGCCTCGGGTTCGCCGATACTCACCCTGATGCCTTCTACGCCGAAGGGCCGGACGGAGAGAGCCTGCTGTTCCGCCAATGCTGCGAATTCCGGCGTGTTTTCTCCGAGCGCGAGCCAGATGAAGTTACCCTCGGCCTCCGGCACCTCCCAGCCGAGCTGCTTCAGCCCGTCGACCACGCGGTTGCGTTCGTCAACGATCGTCTGAACCCGTTCCCGAACCTCGTCAATGTGCTGCAGGGAGGTGACTGCCGCATGCTCGGCAATCTGGGACACCGCGAAAGGGGTTGCACTGACACGAAGGTGCTCGGTGAGTGCCGGCCGGGAGATGGAGTACCCGACCCGCAGCCCGGCGAGGCCATGAGCCTTGGAGAAAGTGCGAAGGACAATGACGTTGGGGTAATCGCGGTATAGCTGAAGGCCCTCGACGGCCTCTTCTTTCCGAACAAACTCCACGTACGCTTCATCCAGCACCACAACGATGTTTCTCGGCACCTTGGCGAGGAAACCGCGCACTTCCTGCTCTGCCAACGCCGGGCCGGTCGGGTTGTTCGGTGTGCATAGGAGGATCACCCGGGTGCGGTCGGTGATTGCTGATGCCATCGCGTCGAGGTCATGGGTCGAATCCGGAAGCAGTGGGACCTGCACGCTCATGGCTCCGGCCAGTCCGACGCAGATCGGGTATGCCTCGAAAGACCGCCAGGGGTAGATGACCTCGTCGGGTGCGTCGTAATCGTTCTGACCTGCGAATGCGGCGAGGATCTGATTCAGCGCTCCGAGGCTTCCGGCGCCGGTGACGATGTCCTCGGGAGGCACTCCCAGAAAAGCCGCGAGTTCGGTGCGCAGTGTTGTAGTCATGGGATCCGGGTAGCGGTTGACTGCCGTCTGACTGCCAATCGCCTGCAGTACTGCCGGGAGCGGTGGAAGCGGATTCTCGTTTGAAGAAAGCTTGAAGCTTTGTAGGCCCTCGATCACTACCGGGGGTTTCCCGGCGGCGTAACGGGGTAGGCGGCCAAGTACGCTGCGCGGGTGGATGCGGGTGACCTCTTCCGCAGCAGCATCGGTGTGGTGTTCGGGTGCACTCATGTGCATAAGCGTACTGGGAACGGCATGCCCGGCGAGTTCCGGCAGGGAGTGGAAATTCCCGCTCCATCCAGGGAAACGATGCCCGGGTGTGACAGCATTGGGGCATGCTCAAGTTCATCGTGCGGGTTCTCATCAATGCTCTCGCTCTGTGGGTGGCGGCGTGGTTGCTGCCCGGTATCGAGGTGGGTTCAGAAGCCGCCACTGAAGTAGCCACCAACGACACCGTCGGGAGCGTACTCTCCTATCTCTTCGTGGGCCTGATCTTCGGCGTTGTGAATGCACTGGTGCGGCCGGTGGTGTCTCTGCTCTCGCTGCCCCTGACAATCCTCACCCTCGGGCTCTTCACGATCGTCATCAATGCGGGCATGCTCATGCTGACGTCGTGGCTGACCTCTTTCACTCCGATCGATTTTGTTGTAGACGACTTCTTCTGGACCGCGATCCTGGGAGCGATCATCATCAGCCTTGTCTCACTTGTTGCGGTTTCGATCACCGGAACCAGGCGTTAGCACCGGGCCCAGCTTCCGTTCGCTGCGTGGTGCGTTGGGCGGCGCCGGCTGCGGGCCCAGCAACGAAGGACGGGTGATCTGGAAAACGTGACGCTTGGCCGAGGCTCCCGTAACAGCCGCGCCGAGCGCCGCAGTAACCGGTGCAATTGAAGGGTGCGTGCTCAGGTCCACGGCTTGTGCGCCTTCTCGGTAACTGTCGATCTTGTGCGCCGGGCCTAAACCAAATTCTTCTCCTTCCGCCAGTTTGGCGTGGTGGTCGAGGACCACGGAAACCTGGTTGGGCTGGTCTTCACGCGGAAGGAGGTCTACATGGGGCACGATGTCCCAGGTATGGGCAAGATGGAGGAATGTGGTCTCATCGGGGGTTTCCTCCAGTTCCACCGGCGATCCCGCCGTCACAACGTGAGCGATGGAGTACTTCTCAGACACAGGGCCGCTGTTGGCGAGGTTCATCGCATGCATGCCGCCCTGGCTGTAGCCAACGAGAACCACTGTGGCGCCCTCTTCGGCATCTACGCCTTCCAAAGCGCGAGCCACAGCATCGCCGACGTACGCACTGTTCATTCCTCGCGCCTCTGCCACGCCATGGAAACTGAAAGGTTCTTCCCAACTACTCCCTTCCGAGCCTGGAATCACCACAACATAGGTAGATTCTGATTCGCCCGCCACTTCAAGGATCTCGAAGGCGCTTCCTGGCTCTGCGCTGGCGTGGGAGACCTGCGCCAACAAGTTGTCGACGGTTCCATCCAGGCGTGCGGTCTCCGATCGTGTGTGCTCGACGGTCAACGGAGCAGCCACCAGTGGGAGCGAACCAAAAGGATCTCCAGCAGTTCGCGTGTCACCGATGAGCCCACGAACCACGACATCAGCCGCCTCATACGCAAAGCGGCTCAACCGGATCTTGTCCGCGGTGCTCCGGAGCTCAGAACTGCTGTCAAGGAGCCTTCGGCGCGCCAGGTTGATCGCTTCTGCGGCCGCTGCGCCAGTTGAGAACGACGCGGCGGTAGCAACTGCGTTGCCTGCTGCCATCAACTGGAGCGTCGACAATCGGGCGTCCACAGCGGCAACGGTCTCGGCCACACTGCTTAGTTCTTGCCCAGCGTCTGCAACAATCTGCGCTCCCCTGTCCAGCTCATCCCATTGGAAGCGGATGCCTCCGACGCCGCCAATAACCCTTGCGACGCCGTCGACGTCCGGTGACGTGTGCACGGGTGTCAGGTCATGCTCGGTGCTCATATTTGCGAGCCGTTTGTTGTTTCGCCCATACGCAGTGCAACCCCATACCCCTCCATTGATACAGCGGCCTCACGCAAGAGAACTGGTGCGCTGCGAAGGCCGGTTTCCCTCTCGATCAGATATGCGCGGAAATTGCGTCCTGCCGGAGATTCCCAGCCGATACTCCGAGCGACACCGAGCCGCTCGCGCACGGCGTCGACAACATCGGCCTGTAGACGCAGTTGTCTGGCGAAGTCGCGTGCTGCCTCGCTAGGCTCCTGCTCGCAAATTAAGCCCGACGACATACTGAGATACATGCTCCGCACTCTCCTCACCTCGCTGTTGTATCTGCCCATGACGCTAGGCGCCGACGAAGGTCCGGAGCTCGGCAGGCGGGGCGTATGTTGATATCCCGCAGGAATCCTGTGCCTGTGGAGGAGTTGTCACGCATGGGAGGTATACCGCCGGTCATGGAATGATTGGTCACATGCCGCACACTCCTTCCTCCCGGGTCAACCTTGCGTCCGTATCGATTCACCAGGGTGACAGCCAGGTGCCGATCGCCCTTGGGCCCCTCGACGGGAGATACCGTCCAGCAGTTGCTCCGCTGGTCGATTACCTGTCTGAAGCTGCACTCAACCGGGATCGCGTTCACGTTGAAGTGGAGTGGCTCATCCACCTCACCGGCAAGAGTGTCCTGCCTGGAACGGCTCCGCTCACAGACGTGCAGGAAGCAGCGCTCCGGGAGATTGTCAGCACGTTCGACGGCAGCGCCGTCAGCGAGCTTGGCGAAATTGAGCGGGTCACCGTGCATGACGTCAAGGCCGTTGAATACTTCATTGGAAGCCGGCTTGAAGGCATCGGCATCAGCCGTCTGAAACCCCTCGTCCACTTCGGCTGCACCTCAGAGGACATCAACAACCTGTCCTACGCTCTCGGAGTGAAGGGCGCAGTGGAGAATGTCTGGCTTCCTGCGGCGGAGGCGCTCGTGAACCAGGTCAAGGCAATGGCCAAAGAATCCCGGGCCGTCCCCATGTTGTCGCGGACCCATGGACAGCCCGCCACGCCCACCACGCTGGGCAAGGAGCTCGCCGTCGTTGCGCACCGCCTGTCCCGGCAGCTCGAACGCGTCCGCCGTACGGAGTACCTGGGGAAGATCAACGGGGCAACCGGCACCTTTGCCGCCCACGTCGCCTCCGTGCCGGGCGCCGAATGGCAGAGCATCGCCAGGGAATTTGTGGAAGGGCTGGGCCTGACGTGGAACCCGCTGACCACGCAGATTGAATCCCACGACTGGCAGGCCGAACTGTACGCCGACGTTGCCCGCTTCAACCGCATCCTGCATAACTTCTGCACGGACGTATGGAGCTACATCTCGATCGGTTACTTCGCGCAGGTGCCGGTAGCGGGAGCAACCGGTTCCTCGACCATGCCGCACAAGGTCAATCCCATCCGATTCGAGAACGCAGAGGCCAACCTTGAGATCTCCTGCTCGCTCCTGGATGTCCTGGCCTCCACCCTGGTGACCTCACGGTGGCAGCGCGATCTGACCGACTCCTCCTCCCAGCGCAACATCGGTGTGGCTTTCGGGCATTCACTGCTGGCCATCTCCAACGTCTCCAAGGGGCTCGATCGCCTGGATGTCGCGGAGTCCGTGCTGGCTGCTGACCTGGACACCAACTGGGAGGTCCTTGGGGAAGCCGTCCAGATGGTGATGCGTGCCGAGGCGATCGCTGGAACTCCGGGCATGGAAGACCCCTACGAGCGGCTGAAGGACCTCACCCGTGGACACCGCGTTGACGCAGCTCGAATGCGTGAATTCGTTCTCGAACTGGGGCTCTCAGCGGAGGCCGAGGAACGGCTGCTCGCTCTCACTCCAGCAACCTACACGGGCATTGCGGAACATCTTGTGGACCACCTCCGCTAACCGGTCGTGCTGCCAAGCGCCGTCGTCGTTTTTTCATGGCTGTCCCAGCGCCGCAGGGTGGGGAGAATGAGCTGGCCGTGATCGCCGGGCAGCAAGTCCAATGCCTCAGCCACCTGCCCCGGCGTCATGCCGCGGGCGAGCGTGATGTGCGGTACCCAGCGGTCAGGGACGCAGTTCCCGGTGACACCCGGCACGCCGTCGAGAGCTTGGTGCACGGTTTGATGAAAGTCAAGAAGTGCTCTACTGACGACGCCGAGGCGCGCCAGCACCTGGCCCCGGCCGGTCCTGAACAGCACCAGACCCGCCGTGTGGATGGGAAGCGGCAGCGCCTCGGCGAGCGCCGCAAGAGTGCTGTCATACTCAGCCGGAATCCGTGGCGCAGCCAGCAGGGTGATATGAGCGCGGTTCGAAGCCGCGGTATGCCGTGCCTGGGAAGGTAAGCCGGCCCGCTTGAGGATGTCCCAATCTGAGCGCAGAAGCTCCTCCCCGGTTGCTTCGAGGAGGAGTTCCACACTGTCCATCGTCAGCGCGGATTCTGCCGGTAGTCTCCGATGCCGAAGGAGCCGTCTTCCTCGACCGTGCCTGATCTTGGATCGTATTGCGGCCGCTGGTACGCCATCTCGCCGCCGCTGCGGCCGCCGAATGGACGCCCGTGGTCGGCATATTCCTCGCGGAAGTATGCGAGGCACCAGTCACCGAGCTGGACACGTGCGCCGGTCCTCAGGATGGACGGTCCGTCCGACCGCACACTTCCCCGAACGGGTCCATGCGGTATGAGCACGTACTCGTCGTCGACGTTGTGCTCTACTGTGGCATGCACGGGAAGCAGGCCGTCGAGCACCAGGTCGGCGTCCGGCGAGCTTCCTATCACCAGCTTCTCCCCAACCAGATTCACTTCACGAGGGACCTGCCCGTTCCAGGTCTCGGAATCCTGCACGAAGATGAGGCGCGGACGCCCGCTGCCCCTCGTGTGGTGGGTGGTGGTCACCTGGCGACGGATGCGGCGGTTCACCGTGGGAACGAGGGGAAACGGGGTCGACGGCGGCAGTAGCGGCACGCTGGATTTGCGGCTGCCGCCCCGGATCAGAGGAGCCAGTGCCGTGATTGAGCCCGCACGGATGTGCGCTGACCGCGTCATCAGGCGCTGGGCCATGGACGTTTCCACCTTGCCGATGCTTACCAGGGTTCCGGCAGGACCGGCGATGGTCACGGTGAGGCCCTTGGTGGCCAGGTTCGCTGCGAGCTCGCGGACACTCTCCAGAGAGGGCATACCCCCGAAGCCTGCTACCGCTGGATCCTCGCAGTAGATGGTCACCTCGGACCCGGCCGCGCTGACGGTGCCGCTTGTGGCGCGGGTGGATCCGCCGTCGTCGTTCTCCGAGAATGAGAAGGCGAGATCGATGTCGAGGCGTACCCGCTGTGACACGGGTCAGCTCCGGTGGGTGTCGGAGCCCGCGGCGTCGTTGTCGCTGGTGGTGACCCGTACGGTTCCGTTCAGCTTCCAGGTTGCGCGGGGTGCGTCCGGGCCGATGTCCCGCGGCACTTCGACGGTCATGTCGATGAAGCTGTAATTGACGGCAGCGCCCTTACCGGTGAGATAGGACCACATTTCCTCGGCGAGGTCTGCCCAGTCCCGGATGCTGCGGTTGTTATCAACAGAGGTGTTTTCAGACATGGCGAATTTTCCTTGCGTACTTTCGGTTCTGTCCGGCGCCCTCTACCCGCCTGACCTGACAAGTCCGAGCCTAACCCGCGCCGGCCCACAAGTGAACCCTTCATCCACAGACTGGCAGAAGCTGTCAGTGCGGACTGCCAGAATGGGGCCATGGCATTCGACCGGTACCCCGTCCGGCGCGTGGAGGAGGCCCGGGACAAGACCTTGGCACGCACTGTATGGCCAGCCACGCTGGCGCCGGTTGCGCAGTTTCTGCAGGAAGGGCTGGACCTCGAGCGGAGACCATGCACGGATTCTTCACCTACCTGGAGAAAAACCCCAGTAGCCGTGGGGATGCAGCGTTCCACGACATGTCCCATGGGGAATCCTTCCTGGAACTGGTCGTCGACCGTTTCCGCGGAGCCGGTCTATGGGTGCTGGATGAGCCGGAATCAGCGCTGTCCTTCTCCGGATGCCTGGCGCTGGTGGGGGTGCTCAAGCAGTTGCTCGCGGACGGCAAGTCCCAAGTGCTCCTGTCGACCCACTCGCCGCTTCTCGCCGCCCTGCCGGGGGCGCAGATTCTCGAGGTGGGCGAATGGGGGCTGCGGGAGCGGGAGTGGGAGGACCTGGCGCTCGTGGACAAGGCGCCTGACCGGTACCTGCGCCATGTCTAGCGCTGGGCACCCGTCCACACATAGAACTTCTCCGGCCTGCCCGCCGCACCGTACTTCGGCACAATGCGCGCGCTGCCCTTCGTCACGAGGTACTCAAGGTACCTCCGCGCGCTCACCCTTGCGAGACCGAGCTGGGCGGCAACCTCGGACGCAGAGAAGCCGACGCCGGAGGTCCGGAGCGCACCGACCACGGATTCAAGGGTGGGCTGGGACAACCCTTTCGGCAAGGATTCTGTCAGCATCGGAGGCGGCGTCGGCGGAGTCCTCGCCGGCGTCGCGGAGAGCAACCTGTCGATGCGGTCCTGATCCAGGGGACCGGCTGAAACGGAGCTGTGCTCCGCGATGCTCGCGCGGTGCTGAACGTAGTCGTCCAGCCGCTGCATCAGGACCTTCGAGTTGAATGGCTTGACGAGGTAATGAAGTACCCCGCCAGCCATTGCCGCACGCACCGTTTCCAGTTCCCGGGCCGCTGTGATGGCAATGATGTCCACCGGGTCACCGGGGATGGTGCGGGCGGCCCGCAGCACGTCGATTCCGGACATGTCCGGCAAATGAATATCGAGCAGCATCAGCTCCGGCTTCATTTCACGCACCTTCTCAAGCGCCTCGCCGCCGGAATTTGCCACGCCAACGACGTCGAAGCCTCCGTGCGCAAGCAGGAACCCTGAGTGCACACCGGCAATCTCCTGATCGTCGTCGACGACCAGCGTTCGAATCAGGCTCACGGAGCGAGCACCCCGGCGGCGTGAGGTTCCACTGAGCTCGGAAATTTCTGCTCCAGCGGAACAGGCGCCGGGCCGAGCGTCACCGCAATGTGAGCGCCGCCCAGCACCGACTCCGTGAGCGTCACGCTGCCCGCGCGGCGCTCTGCAACGCGTTGCACGAGCGCCAGCCCGAAGCCGCGGGAACCTGCGCCTGCGGCGTCCTTGGTTGAGAACCCCGTTGCAAACACCTGCGAGCGCAGGTGTTCGGGGATCCCGGGGCCGTCGTCGGACACCGCTATGGAACAGCCGCCGGCGTCAGAGGTGAGCCGGACGTGGATTGTCCCGTTGGAACCGACGGCGTCGACGGCGTTATCGATGAGGTTCCCCAACACCGTTACCGGATCCGTGGTGCCGTCCGCCTCGAAGGCCGAAGCCTCGTCCACGATCAAACTGATGCCCTTTTCGGCGCAGATGGTGGTCTTGGCCATGAGGAGACTTGCGGTGTCCGGATCGCTGACACCGGGCGAGAAGTCTCCGGACACCACCGACCCGCCATGACCTGAGCGGGAAATGAAATCCACCGCCTTGTCTGTCCGGCCAAGCTCGAGCAAACCCGAGATGACGTGCATCTTATTTGCGAACTCATGCGCCTGGCTGCGGAGGGCCTGCGTGACATCACGCGCACCATCCAGGTCCAGCAGCAGCTGGTGGAGTTCCGTGCGGTCGCGCAACACCAGCACGCTTCCCACGCGGCGACCGTCAACGACGGCGTCGCTTGAGCGGGCGAGGAGCACCCTTTCACCCACCAGAACGGTCTCATCGGCGTCCCCTGCCGAACCGAACATGCCGGCCAGGGCGGGTTCCAGGACGGCGTTTGCCGGCTGCCCCTTCACCTCATCTCCCAGCTCGAGCAACCGCTTGGCCTCGTCATTGAGCACGGCAAGCCGTCCGCGTTCATCAACCGCGACCACCCCTTCACCGATGCCGTGCAGCATGGCGTCACGGGTCTCGAGCAGCGCTGCGATTTCTTCCGGTTCGAGCCTGTAGATGCGACGCCAAACCAGCCGTGAGATCCAGATCGATCCAGCGGTTCCGGCAAGGGCAGCCACGATGAGCCAGGCGAGGAGCACAGGCAGGTCTTCCTGCAGATCCGCCGCGAGAGTCGACTCCAGGGTGCCCACGGAGGCCGTCCCGATCACGGTGCCGTCCTCCCCCCGAATGGGAACCTTCACGCGCCAGGACTCGCCGAGTGTTCCGGTCTGCGTGCCCACGAAAGTTTCACCGGACAGCGGGACGGATGGATCAGTGGACACCATCTGACCGATCATGTCCGGGTTCGGGTGTGAATACCGGATTCCGACGTCGTCAGTCACCACCACATACGTGACTCCAGTGGCCTGAGTGGTGAGTTCAGCAATCGGCTGGATGACCGCGCTGGGATCCTCGTCGTCGAACGCGTCCACGACGGACGGCAACTGGGCGATTGATTGCGCCACTCCGACCATGCGGCCCTGGTAGGCATCGCGAATCTGCTGTTCCTGCAGCCGGACGGCGACGGTGCCGGCAACCAGCACAATGATCAGCACAATCAGCAGCTGCAGGAAGAACAGCTGTGATCTAAGCGACATTGACCGGATCATCCTTCCATTCTCGCATGATCGGGTGTATGGATCCGGCGGAAAGCCAACGCTGGATCCGGAACTTTCTCATGACCATAAAGACCACTACGCACGTTGTGACCGTATGGTTCCCGCGCGGCTCTTCCCTTCCTACGCTGGACCGGAACGTGTGGTGAGGCGCATCACATGTCGGTATTGAACGTAGGAAGGTTCCACCCAATGAAGCACGAGAGCACAATGAAGCGCTTGTCGGCTGTAGGCGCCATCGGCGTCGCATCTGTCCTTGCCCTGTCCGCCTGCGGCAGCACGTCCGGCGGCACGGAAGCCGAGTCCGGAATCGACCGGCTCAACATCATCGTCCCCGCCGATCCGGGTGGCGGGTGGGATCAGACCGGCCGTGCCATGCAGAAGGATCTGCAGGATAACGACCTGGTGGGCAACGCTTCGGTAGTGAACGTCGGCGGCGCGGGCGGCACAAACGGGCTTGCGCAGCTGGCCACCGAGCAGGACCCCAACACACTCATGGTGATGGGCTACGTCATGGTCGGCGCCGTCGAAACCAATGCAGCCCAAACGCGTATCGAAGACACCACGCCCATTGCGCGGCTGACAGAAGAACCGCTGATCGTCGTCGTGCCGGCCGATTCACCGTTCCAGAGCATCGACGATCTCCTCTCCGCAGTCGAGAAGGACGGTCAGGGCGTTTCCATCACCGGCGGATCAGCCGGCGGCGCTGACCACATCCTCGCAGGCCAGATGCTGAAAGAGGCCGGAATCGCCCCCGATAGCCTCAACTACATTCCCTACTCCGGTGGCGGTGAGTCGCTCGCTGCGCTGCTCGGTAACAAGGTGTCTGCCGGCATCTCAGGCGTCGGCGAGTACGCCGAACAGGTGAAGGCCGGCAAGCTGCGTGCACTCGCAGTGTCAGGTGCAGAGCCCGCAGCTCTGTTGCCGGACGTTCCCACCCTGACGGATGAGGGCGTGGACCTGGTGCTGACCAACTGGCGCGGCGTTGTGGCCCCGGGAACCATCGACGAGGCCAAGGCAGCCGAGCTGACCGAACTGGTCACCGAAATGTCCGAAACCGAAGCCTGGCAGACCACGCTTGAAACCAACGCCTGGGACGACGCCTTCCTTGCCGGCGAGGAGTTCGACGCCTTCCTGACCGAAGACATCGCCGCCGTAAAGACCACGCTGACCGAGATCGGTCTGCTGTAACGGCGATGAGCTCTTCAATCAACGAGGCGCCGGGCGGGAGTGGCACCAAAGCCGCGACCGCCCGGCCCCTCGGCGAACTGATCTTCGCGGGAATGATCGTCGGCGTCGGCGTCGTCGGTTTCATTGCTGGCGCGCAGATTCCCATCCCGCCGTCCGCCGGCGTTGTTGGCCCCCGTGTCTTCCCGTTCATCGTCTCCGGCATCATGGTGGCCATCGGCATCGGGCTGGTCATCCAGCTCCTTCGCGGACACACCGGTGCTGCCGAGGAAGGCGAGGACATTGACCCCAACGTAAAGACCGACTGGCTCACCGTCGGCAAGCTCGTCGGGTTCCTCGCCATTCACATCGCACTCATTGTTCCGCTCGGCTG
Organism: Arthrobacter parietis; assembly: GCF_039530425.1. Taxonomy (NCBI): domain Bacteria; kingdom Bacillati; phylum Actinomycetota; class Actinomycetes; order Micrococcales; family Micrococcaceae; genus Arthrobacter; species Arthrobacter parietis. The sequence continues at coordinate 1,138,875 of NZ_BAAAON010000001.1, forward strand.
GCCGGTAGCGGCCGCCGTCCTCTTTTTCGGTGCCGCCTGGTCCCTCGGTGCCAAGCCGTGGTGGCGTAACGCGGTCATCGCCGTCGTTCTGGCGCTGATCCTCCAGTTCGTGTTCGCCGGCCTCCTCGGAGTCTCGCTGCCGGCCGGCTTCCTCCTGGAAGGAGTTGAAATCTTCAATGGATAATTTCATGGCATTGCTTGAGGGTTTCAGCGTTGCGATGCAGCCGATGTACCTGCTGTATGCGCTCGGCGGCGTGCTGGTAGGTACTTCAGTGGGCGTCCTGCCCGGAATCGGCCCCGCCATGACCGTGGCGCTCCTCATGCCGATCACCTACAGCCTCGATCCGACGGCTGCGATCATCGTGTTCGCCGGCATTTACTACGGCGGCATGTACGGCGGCTCCACAACCTCGATCCTCCTGAACACGCCCGGCGAATCAGCCTCCATTGTGACCGCACTTGAGGGCAACAAGATGGCCAAGGCGGGCAGGGGCGCCGCGGCACTGGCGACGGCGGCGATCGGCTCGTTCGTTGCCGGCACGGTCGCCACCGTGCTACTGAGCTTCGTTGCACCCTATGTCGCTGAATTCGCAGTGCAGATCGGGCCCACCGAGTACGTGGCGCTCATGATCGTTGCGTTCCTGACCGTCGGGGCACTGCTCGGTGCCTCCGTGCTGCGGGGGCTTGCGTCGCTGGCGCTGGGCCTGTTCATTGCCCTGATCGGCGTCGACGCGCTGACCGCCCAGCAGCGGTACACGTTCGGCAACCCGTTCCTGGCGGACGGTATCGACGTCGTTCTGGTGGCAGTGGCGCTCTTCGCGGTGGGTGAGGCGCTCTATGTCGCCTCCCGCCTCCGCCACGGTCCCGTCAAGGTGATTCCCGTGGCCGGGCGCTGGACCAACTGGATGCGCAAGGAGGACTGGAAGCGGTCCTGGAAACCCTGGCTTCGCGGAACGTTCATCGGCTTCCCGGTGGGAACCATTCCCGCCGGCGGTGCGGACGTCGCAACCTTCCTGTCCTACGCCTCCGAGCGGAAGCTCGCGAAGGGCGAGCGGAAGAAGCAGTTCGGCAAGGGCGCCATCGAGGGCGTCGCCGGTCCCGAGTCTGCCAACAACGCGGCCGCGGCCGGTGTCCTGGTTCCGCTGCTGACGCTTGGCATTCCGACGACGGCCACTGCAGCCATGATGCTCGTCGCGTTCCAGCGCTACAACATCCAGCCCGGACCCCTCCTGTTCGAGGTTGAGGGTGCACTGGTGTGGGCGCTGATTGCGAGCCTCTACGTGGGCAACTTGATGCTGCTGGTCCTGAACCTGCCGCTCGTGGGTATCTGGGTCAAGATCCTGCAGATCCCCCGGCCCTACCTCTACTCCGGAATCATGGTCTTCGCAGCCATGGGCGCGTTCTCCGTGAACTTCACTCCGGTGGACGTTTTTGTGCTACTGGTAATCGGCGTACTCGGGTTCTTCATGCGCCGCTACGGCTATCCGATTGCCCCGATGGTGGTGGGCCTGATCCTGGGCCCGATCTTCGAGGATCAGCTCCGGCGTTCGCTTGCCATCTCGCAGGGTGATCCAACCGCACTGGTCAGCACACCGATCGCCGCGACCATCTACGCGGTGCTCATTGTCATCTTTGCCCTCTCCTTCTGGTTGAAGAAACGTCAGAAGGCCATGGAGTCCGAGGTGGCCGATGAAACCCCTGTTGCCACCGTCGAGCTGAAAGAAGGCGGAAAATGAGTGCTGTTGTACTCGGTTACGTGCCGAATGCGCTGGGTGACGCCGCCGCGACAGCCGCGGTTGACGAGGCTCGCCAACGCGGCGCGACACTCGTGGTGGTCAACACCACCCGCGCGGACCGCCTGGTGGACCCGACCTACGCCGACGACGACGACATGTCCCGCCTGCAGGACACGCTGCGGACTTCCGGAGTGGACTTCACCGTCCATCACGGAACGTCGAAGGACACGGCCGCGGAGGACGTGCTGGAGGCGGCTGTTCGCCATGCCGCCGAACTCATCGTGATCGGGCTGCGTCACCGAACACCGGTGGGCAAGCTGATCATGGGTTCCACCGCGCAGTCGATCCTGTTGGGCGCTGGCTGCAACGTGCTTGCGGTGAAGGCCTGACTGCTGACAGGTGAATGGCCCCGGCGGAGATATCCGCCGGGGCCATTGCTTTTTCCGGCCTCAGACGCTGGCCCGCTCTGCCAGGATTTCGTCGATCTGGCCCATTGCCTCTTTGAGCCCCTCCTCCATGCCCATCTCGATCATCTGCTGCAATTGCTCGGCGCTCTCGAAGCTGGATGCCACCGTCATCCGTGTGCGGCCCGCTTCAACCTCCTCCAGGATGACGACGGCGTGGGTCTCCCCCATTTCGCCCGTGGGGGCACCGGACTCATCGGCAAAGCCGTCGTTGAACTCCAGCCGCCGGGGCGAGTCAATCGCGGTGAACTTCCACCAGCCGCGGCTCTTCTCCCCATCCGGGCCCGTCATGAAATAGCTTGACGAGCCGCCCTCGCGGAACTCGTGCTTGTCGAACGTGGCCGGCCACGTCGGCGGGCCCCACCAACGCTCGAGCTGGCGTGGATCCTCCCAGATCTGCCAGACGCGTTCGACGGCGGCGTCAAACTCCGCAACGATCGTGAGGCTGAGCGCCTCGAGGTCCTTTTCGGTACTGATGACAGCCATGATGACTACCTTTCCTGATATCGACTACTCATCCTCTGCGAGGATCTCGGTGATCCGGTCGACGCGCTGCCGCCAGATCAACTCGAACTCGTCAAGCAGCTGCCGCGCCTTCCGAACTGTTTCCCGGTTGGCACGCACCATCTGCTCCCTTCCGCGTTTCTCCTTGGTGACCAGCGACGCCTGTTCCAGCACCGCTACGTGCTTCTGCACCGCCGCGAAACTCATGGCGTAGTGCGCAGCCAGGGCTGAAACTGAGTACTCCTCGCTGATTGCTCGGAGCACAATGCTGCGTCTCGTGCTGTCCGCGAGTGCGTGGAACAACCGGTCCACTTCAGGTTCTGAAAGCTGATCTACAACCATTTGGTTGTAGATTATTCCTCTACCGTTGCTGGGTCAAGGGGTTTTGCGGCTGTTTTTAGAGGACCGTGTAACGCGTCTGCACAGCCCCGTCCTTGAGTGCTCTCACGTCGTCCAACTGCAGCCGCACATCGGCCGAGAGTGCGCCGAACAGTGGTTTCCCTTCGCCAATGAGAACAGGAACCCGCGTGAGGGTGAGAGTTCGGATCAAACCAGCGGCAAGGAAGGTGCGCACAGTTCTGCCGCCGTCCACATAGACGTTGCGGGCGCCGTCGTCATCCAGCATCGCAGTGGCCTCGCCGAGTGAGCGCACAATCCGGATACGGGGGTCATCCGTTTCGAGCGTGGTACTCAACACGAGCACCGGTGTATCGCCGTAGAACCACTCCCCCATCCCCTGCACCACGTCATAGGTGCTTCTGCCCATCACCAGGTGGTCGACCGAAGCCATGAATCCAGTGAAACCTGATACGTCCGGATTGTTGGCCTCCCCGGCTGATGCGTCGCCTGTCAACCAATCGAGGCTGTCGTCTGCCCTGGCGATCATCCCGTCGACGCTCATGCCAATGAACACATGCCCGGACCACTGCCGCTGAGTCATGGAAGCATCGTAGACCCGGCACGTGTTTCCAGGGCAGCGGTGGCCTCGAATTCAAGCGCCCTCAGCACAGCGGCTATGCCCCTCGCTGGATCTGTGCACCCTCCCGGACGATCAGGTCCACGATTGCGAGGACGTCCTTGAGGTCATCCCCGCTCTGCTGTTCGGAAGCCGCGCCGGCGAAGAACGCGGCGTCGTAATACAGTCCGTCTCCTAACAGCTTCACGGCGCGGGCAACGGCGCGGCTCCCGAGCTCGGATTCGAGGGCACCCAGCCACTGCTCCTGAATGAGCGCGAAGGTTTCCTGTGCTTTCGGGTGGCCCTGCTGAGCGAGGCGCGCCATGGCTACGAGCGCCCGGTCCAGGGGGCTGTTCTCATACATGGAGGTACGGACGTAATAGCGCGCCGGACCTTCCGGATCCGCCGCCATTGCCTCCCGGTCCCGGGCAACGAGACTCTCGAGGCGATCAGCAAGCCCGTCAACGAGGGCCTCCTTGGATGGGAAGTGATAGAGCAGCCCACCCTTGGACACGTCCGCTGCCGCGGCCACCGATTCCATGGTGGCACTGCGCTCCCCATCGCTGATGAGGATGCTTTCGTAGCTGTCAAGAATCCGTTCGCGGGCACTGGCCATGACCTTCATCATACTGACGCCGATTCGCTTTACTGTACCGGCTGGACGGTATAGCTTAAACCCATGACCCAGTTCTACACTTCTGTCCCGGCTGCCACCCGCTCGCTCGCTGTCCCTCCGCGTGCCGGTCGCCGTGAGTGGTGGGCGCTGGCGGCTCTGATGCTGCCGGTGCTGCTGGTGGCAGTGGACAATACGGTCCTGAGTTTCGCCATGCCGGAAATCTCGCTTGCGTTCAACACCAGCGGTACAACCCTGCTGTGGATCATCGACAGTTACCCGCTGGTCCTCGCCGGCTTACTGGTTGCAATGGGCAGTTTCGGCGACCGATTCGGACGGCGCCGGCTTTTGATGATCGGCGCCACCGGGTTTGCTGTCTTTTCCGTGGTTGCCGCCTTCGCACCCACGGCCGAGTTTCTGGTGGCAGCCCGCGTTGGTCTCGGTGTGTTCGGCGCCATGCTGATGCCGTCAACGCTCTCCCTCATCCGAAACATCTTCCTCGACCGGAACCAGCGCCGCCTCGCTGTCGCGGTCTGGGCAGCCGGTTTTTCGGCGGGTGCTGCCCTTGGTCCGCTGGTGGGCGGCGCACTCCTGGAGCATTTCTGGTGGGGCTCGGTGTTCCTGTTGGCTGTTCCCGTACTCCTGGTCCTTCTCGTTGTTACGCCCCTGCTGGTTCCGGAGTCAGCGGATCCCAACCCGGGCCGCGTCGACTACCTGAGCATCATGCTCTCCGTCAGCACCATGCTGCCCATCGTCTTCGCCATCAAGACCTTCGCGAAAGGCGGCTCGGCAGCCGTTGTTGCTGCCGCCGTCGTCGTTAGTCTTGCCGCGGGTACCGCGTTTGTCCGCCGCCAGTTGAGGCGGCAGAATCCCATGCTCGACGTGCGCCTCTTCACCGTGCGGCCATTCACCGGTGCGGTGCTGGTGAACCTGCTGGCAATCTTCTCGCTGGTCGGGTTTCTCTACTTCGTGTCTCAGCATCTGCAGCTGGTGCTCGGGCTCAGTCCGCTGGAGGCCGGCGCGGTCCTGGTGCCCGGCCTTGTCATGACGATTGTTGCGGGACTCGCCGTCGTGCCGCTGGTCCGGAAAGTTGCACCACATGTGGTGGTGCCGGCTGCCCTGCTGCTTTCGGCGGGAGCATATGCGTTTGTCGCGCTGCTGAGCCAGGGCGGATCGATCGGCGCCTTGCTTGCGGCCTTCGTGCTGCTCGGCGCGGGCGTGGGCGCATCCGAGACGGTGTCGAACGACCTGATCCTGTCCAGCGTGCCGGCAGCGAAAGCGGGCGCAGCGTCAGCCATCTCGGAGACTGCCTACGAGGTCGGCTCCGTCTTCGGCACCGCGCTCCTCGGCAGCATCCTGCTCGCTTCCTACCAGGAGCACCTGAGGCTTCCTGCCGGGCTGAGTCCTGAACAGGGGACGACGGCGACAGAAACGCTGGGCGGCGCCATCAACGTCGCGTCGGAACTGCCTTCGGAGAGCGGGGCGCTCCTGTTGGAGTCGGCGTTCCACGCGTTCGACAGCGGCGTTGTTCTTACGTCAGGAATCGGCGCGGTTCTCATGCTCGCCGCTTCCGGCCTGGCCTTCTGGAGCCTGCGCAAGCCGTCCGCCGCCTGAGCCTCATTAAGCAGGGCACGCCCCCTATCCCGAGGGATAAGGGGCGTGCCCTGCTCATTCAAGGTAAGGGTTATGCGGAGGGGTCCAGCGCTCCGCTGCAGGCCGCACCCGGCTCGCGGGTCTGCTCGCCCTGGATGTACTTGGTGAGGAAGGCAACGAGACGCTCATCGTCAGCCGAGTCAACGCCCAGCTGAAGGCCCCAGGCGCTCGCCATGATCGGTGATTCCTGGCCTTCGTAAGGGCTCAGGAGGACGTAGCTCCGCTCCCCCACGAGATCGGTGAGGGCATCGATCTCGGACTGCTTCAGATCCGGCTGGTAGGTGATCCATACAGCGCCATGCTCAAGGGAGTGGACGGTGTTCTCATTGGGGATCGGCTCCGTGTAGATACCGCAGTTGGTCCAGATGGCGTTGTGGTTCCCACCGACGGGAGGATCCTGCTCATACTCAACGGGTCCGGGGACGTGCTCGAAGGATGTCACCTCGATGGTTTCAAGACCCTCAATGGGCTGCTCGGCGAGCGCATCCAGGCGATCGTTCTCCCGCACCTGCTGCACAATTACGATGGTGACAGCGACGATGATGGCGACAATCACCAGTGCAATGCCGCCGAAGATCAGGCTGTTCCGCTTCCGTTCGCTGGCCCGCTGCTGTGACTGGAGCGCCTTCAACCGTGCCTGCCGGTCCACGTTCTCCTGAGCTCGTTTCTTATTCAACGCGCTGGTTTCCTTCTGTTTTTGTAAGGGTTCGGGTCTAAATGTACCGGGCGGGTGGCCTAGAGCTGCGCCAGGAGCTTTTCCATCTCCACGATCTCAATCTGCTGGCCCGCCGCCATCTTGCGGGCGAGCTCGCGGAGTTCCGGGTCCTCCGCCAAATCCACTCCCGCCTGGGCCATGTCCACACCGGCTATGTGGTGGTCAATCATGAGCTCGAGGTACAGCCGCTCAGCGTCCTCGCCGGTCGCCTCGGCGAGCGCCTGCATTTCTTCGGGCGTTGCCATGCCGGGCATCAGAGTGTCCGCGGCGGCGTCATCCCCGCCCTCGGCGCCTGTGCCGCCATCGGCATGTGCGGTGTGTCCGCTGCCTGCCATCCACGCCATCCGATCCGCGTCACTGCTTTGCGGCAGACCCCATTCCTCCAGCCAGGCGTACATCTGGCCGACCTGGTGCTGCTGGGTCATGGCGATGTCATACGCAATAGTGCGGATGACGACGTCGTCAGTCTGGTCACGCACGATGCGAGACATCTCCACGGCCTGGGAATGGTGGACCTGCATGTCACGCGCGAATCCAGCGTCCGCACTGTTGGTCCCCGGCGTCTCAGGATCTGCCGCCACCCTGCCCGCGGTGAAGGCGAGGGCAAATAGGGCGGCCACCGCGATGAGGCCGAGAAGGAGGAGGACGCGCTTCTGCCACGCCTCAAGGTTGAGGGTCATGAGGGGTTGCCTTTCGTGTCTTGTTATCTAACGTAGGGCACCGGGCGAATCGTTCCCAATCCATACCCCCTAGGGGTACTTGACGCATACCCCCGGCGGGTATATGTTGGAGTGACAACCGGGAGGAATCATGACGCAGACAACAACGGAACACGGTTACACCGCTGACAAGGAGGCCTACCTCCTCAGGCTTAAGCGCATTGAGGGGCAGGTCCGTGGAATTGCGCGGATGGTGGAGGAGGACAAGTACTGCATTGACGTCCTCACCCAGGTTTCCGCCGTGAACAAGGCACTGCATGCGGTCAGCATCGGGCTCCTTGAAGAGCACATTGCTCACTGCGTCGTCGGTGCCGCAAATGAGTCACAGGCGTCCGGAGACCCCCGGGCAGTTAACGAAAAAGTTCAGGAGGCAACAGCGGCCATCAGCCGGCTGTTGCGGTAATTCCTGCACATCACCGAAGGAGAACAATCATGAGCACCACAACAGTCAGCATCTCGGGAATGACCTGCGGCCACTGCGTTGACTCAGTCAGCGAGGAGATCTCCGCCATCGAGGGCGTCCAGAACGTCTCCGTTGAGCTGAACAAGGGTGGAATTTCCACCGCAACCGTCACCTCGGAGGGTGACATCGACTCAGAGCAGATCGGCGAAGCCGTGGCGGAAGCCGGCTACGTCGTCGTTTCCAACGACGCGTAGTAGAACTCCGGCGAAAAGCCGGCCTGGAAGGACCATCATGACCACCACACCGGACACTACAGAAACCGCGAGCGCAACCAGGGTAGTTGAGCTCGATATCCAGGGCATGACCTGCGCTTCATGCGTGGGTCGGGTGGAGCGCAAACTCGGCAAGCTCAGCGGCGTCGAGGCGAGCGTCAACTTGCCACTGGAATCCGCGATGGTGACGGTGCCTGCGCACATCTCGGATGAAGACATCGTCAACACGGTGAATGCCACCGGCTACACCGCGCAGCTGAAGAAGTCGCCGCACGGGCCCGGGCCATCGACGGAAGGCGAACCCGCGGCGGACGGGATGGACCATGATCACATGTCGCACGGAGGCACGGCGTCCCAGCTGCGTCCCCGCCTGATCACCGCTGCCATCCTGACCGTCCCGGTATTCCTCATCTCGATGATCCCGGCGCTCCAGTTCCCGCACTGGGGTTGGGTGGTGCTTGCCCTCAGCACGCCGGTAGTGACGTGGTCTGCGTGGTCCTTCCATAAGGCCGCGGCCATCAACGCGCGGCACTTCTCCTCCACAATGGACACGCTGGTGTCGATCGGCGTCACCGCCGCTTATCTGTTCTCACTGGGCCAGCTCCTCGCTGACCCGATGGTCACGGCGCATGTCGGTATGGATATGGGCGGGCACGCGCTCTATTTCGAGGTTGCCGCCGTCGTGGTCACCTTCCTCCTGCTCGGCAGGTATCTGGAAGCCAATGCCAAGCAGCGGGCCGGTGATGCACTGAAGTCCCTCCTCAATCTCGGGGCCAAGGATGCCACCGTGCTGCGCCAACAGGGCGGTGAGCGTGTGGAAGTGAAGGTGCCGGCGTCGTCGCTGGTGCATGGTGATGAGTTCGTTGTCCGGCCAGGTGAGAAGATCGCGACCGACGGCTTCGTGGTCGAGGGTCGCAGCGCCGTGGACACCTCGCTCATCACCGGAGAGTCAGTGCCCGTCGAGGTTGGCCCGGACAGCACCGTCACCGGCGCAACCATCAACACGTCCGGCCGGCTGATCATCCGGGCAACCCGCGTCGGCAGCGAGACCACCCTGGCGCAGATGGGCCGGCTGGTGAGCCAGGCGCAGAGCGGCAAGGCGCCGATCGCACGGCTCGCCGACCGCATCAGCGCAGTCTTTGTGCCCGTGGTCCTTGTGATCGCGGTGCTCACCTTCGCGGCGTGGCTCGTCTTCAGCGGTGATGTCGAAGCAGCGTTCACGGCCGCCGTCGCAGTGCTGGTCATTGCCTGCCCGTGCGCGTTGGGGCTCGCAACACCGACCGCGCTGCTCACCGGTACGGGCCGGGGCGCCCAGCTGGGCATCCTCATCCGGGGTCCCCAGGTCCTCGAGGACACCCGGACGGTCGACACCATCGTTCTGGACAAGACCGGCACCGTGACCAGCGGCCGGTTGTCCGTGACGGACGTCGTCGTGCTTGGTTCCCGCAGCCGGGAAGACGTGCTGTCGCTGGCTGCGGCTGTGGAGTCCGCCAGCGAACACCCCATTGCGCAGGCCATTGCGGCGGCTGCTCCGGGGCACCCGCCGGTGAGCGACTTCATCAGCTCCGCAGGCGGCGGTGTGCGTGGGACCGTTGACGGTTCTGTCGTGCTGGCCGGGCGTGCCGGTTGGCTGGAGGAGAACGACGTCGACATCACCGATGCGCACCGTTCGGCTCTTGCTGCGGAGCAGGAGGCCGGTTCCACCGCCATTTGGGTTGCCGTCAATGGTGAGGTTGCCGGGCTGATCAGTCTGCAGGACACCGTCAAGGAGTCCTCAGCCGCTGCCATTGAGCGGCTCAAGCAACTCGGGCTGCGGCCTATGCTCCTCACCGGTGACAATGCCGCCGTGGCACGGAAAATCGCCGCGGAAGTAGGCATCGCTCCCGAAGACGTCATGGCGGATGTGCTCCCCGAGGGCAAGGTAGAGGCCGTGAAGCGGCTTCAGGCGGATGGGGCAACCGTTGCCATGGCAGGTGACGGCGTGAATGATGCCGCTGCGTTGGCGCAGGCTGACCTTGGCATCGCGATGGGCTCGGGCACAGACGTGGCGATTGAAGCCGCTGACCTCACTGTGATGGGCAACAGCCTGGAACAGGTAGCCCAGGCCATCGAGCTGTCCCGGAAGACGCTCGGCACCATCAAGTCCAACCTGTTCTGGGCATTCTTCTACAACACGATCGGCATTCCGATTGCCGCGCTGGGCCTGCTGAACCCGATGGTCGCGGGCGCGGCCATGGCGGCCAGCTCGGTGCTGGTGGTCGCGAACTCACTGCGGTTGCGCCGGTTCGGGAAATAGCGCTTGGTGTGGGGCCAGCCGGACTTACTGTTCCGCTGGTCCCACTCCCTAGCTGCCCGGCGTTGTCGGTACAGGTTCTACGACGTTTGCCTGGTCGAGCGGGTCGCGGGAGCCAGCCGCCTGCCGGAGTTCGTCGATGCGGACCAGGATCACGCCGCCGACAATCAGCGCACCGCCGAGCAGCTGGATGACTGAGGGCAGCTCGCCGAGAATGAGCCACGATGCCAGGACGGCGAACATCACTTCAGTAAGACCGACGAAGGATGCCACCTTCGACCCAAGGCCCCGAGCGGCGAAGATTCCGGTGACATAGGCGAGCACCGTCGCAATCAGAACCAGCATCAGGACGGGAACCAGCCAGGACGTCTGCCAGCCTGCGAGGGTCACGTCTCGGAACTCGAACGCAAAAGGCATCACGCCGATCAGCCCGAGCACGAGGATCGTGAAAGCGCCGACCAGCATACCGCCGCCGGCCATTATCAGTGGCGGCAGGTCGTCGTCGGCTTTTGCCGACATTACAAAGAACACCGCGAGGCAGACCGCGGCTCCGAGTCCATACAGAACCCCGATGGGGTCCAACCGCTGATCGCCGGTCAGGTCAAGGACAAGAAGCAGTCCAAGCATGGCGGTGATGGATCCGCAGATGGTGAGCCTACTCGGCGCCCTGCGGGAGCGGAGCCATAACCATCCGACAATGAGCACGGGCGCGAGGTACTCGAGCAGCAGTGAAACGCCGACTGACATCCGCTGAACAGCACTGAAGTAGAAGAACTGACAGAGCGCAATGGCGGTTGCGCCGTAGATGATCAGCGTCAGTGCGTTGCGCCGCAGCGTGCCCCAGCGGCCTCGGAGCGCAACCACCACGGGGACAAGCAGCACCAGGGCTGCGCCACCGATACGGATTCCGACGGCGGCACCAGGGCTCCATCCGATCTCCAGCAGCGATTTGGCGAAGGGCCCTGACACGCCGAAGGAGGCGGCTGACAGCAGCGCAAACCACAGTCCGGTAGCTGTACCGCTTCTCATGGGTGTCCCTCATAACGTCATAACCAAAGTGTGCTTACGGTGATGACGTTACGCTGAGAATTGGTTATGAGTCAACACCAGCTACGGTCATGACGCACCAGCTATGCTTTCTGCTTCGCGGCTGCCTTCGCCGCGCGTTTGGTCTCACGAACCTTCGCCAGTGACTCTGCGTCAGTGATGTTCGCGACGGACCGGAAGCAGCCGTTCTCGCCGTAGTGGCCTGCTGCCTCCCGCCACCCGGAGCCCGTGAAGTCATAGCGTTCGCCGAGCAACGCAAGGAAAATCTGCGCTTTCTGGACCCCAAAGCCCGGCAGGCCCTTCAGCCGCTTCAGCACCTCGGCGCCGTCAGGTTCACCACGCGTCCAGATGGCCGACGCGTCGCCACCCCATTCATCCACCACCGTCCGGCAGAGTGTCTGGATCCGGGCCGCCATGTTGCCGGGATAGCGGTGCACAGCGGGAGGGGTCCGGCAGAGCTCAACAAAAGCGTCGGCGTCGTACTCTGCGATGGTGGCGGCATCCAGCGCGCCCAGCCGTGCCTTGATCTTGGCCGGCCCCGCAAAGGCCGTTTCCATCGCTACCTGCTGGTCGAGGAGCATGCCCAGCAGCAGCGCGAGCGGATTGTTGGACAGCAGCTCATCAGCTTCGCTGTCGCCGGTGATGTGAACATGTGGCGCCATGGATCCAATGCTATCGACCGGACGGGCGTTTAGAGTCGGAAGCCACTTCGTCATCCTTGAAGATGCGGAGGAGGGCGCCGACGTCGTGGTGTGATTCCGCAGGATGCCTGAAGGGCTGGGAACCCTCCACGACGTAGTGTGTGCGGCGCCCTTCCTTCAGACGGTGGATGTACCCGGCTTCCTCGAGATCCTTGAGGATGTGCAGGGCGGCACGGCGGGTGATTCCCACCCGGAGCGCAAGGTCCTCCACCAGAATGTCCGGATGGGCTGCCACCGCGAGGAGCACGTGCCCGTGATTCGTGAGGATGGTCCACGACGGGCGGCTTTCACCGCCCGTCGCAGCCGGGGGGCCATCTCCGGGATGGGGGTCCGGTCCAGCCTCCGGCATAGTGCCTCCCCGTTGTCGTTTTAGGTGTCGTTGCGGGGGTCAGTTCCCGCCGCTACACCTTTTCTACCCCAGACCGGTTGCAGATCTTCGAACTCTTCCGGTGTGGCCGTGCGGAAGGGGGAAGTCAGCGGACCGGGAAGCGCCCGGCGTTCCTCCCCGCGGGTCGCCAACAGGCTCGCGCCTATGGAGATGGCCAAAATGGTGATGATGACACCCAGGGAAATCGCCGTCGGGATGTAGAAGACGTCCACCTTGAGGAGCATCTTGATTCCCACCCACACCAGCACCAGGGAAAGCCCTACCTTCAGGTAGATGAAGCGGTGAATGAGGTCGGCAAGCAGAAAGTACATGGCACGCAGGCCCAGAATAGCGAACGCGTTAGCGGTGAAGACCAGGAACACCTCATCCGTCACCGCGAAGATCGCAGGGATGGAATCGACCGCAAACACAATGTCCGTCACCTCTACCATGACGAGGACCGCGAGCAGCGGAGTGGCAAGCAGTACGCCCTTTTTGCGGATGAGAAGACGCTGACCATAAAAGGCGTCGGTCATCGGGACATAGCGGCGGAACAGCTTCAGCGTGCGTGACTTCTCCGGATCAATGTGCTCGTTGCGCTGCTTGAGCATCTTGTAGCCGGTGAAGATCAGGAACGCGGCGAACAGGTAGAGAACCCACTCCGCACTGGCAATGATGGCCGAACCGGCAGCAATGAAAATGCCTCGGAAAACCAGGGCTCCCAGCACGCCGAGAAACAATACGCGGTGCTGGAACTCGCGGGGGACTCCGAAGAAGGCAAAGATGATGGCCCACACGAAGACGTTGTCGACGGCGAGAGATTTCTCAATCACGTATCCGGCGAAATACTGCTGGCCGAACTCAGCGCCATAACCGAGCCAGACCACTCCACCAAACGCCACGCCCATCAGGACCCAGACAGCAGACCAGATTGCAGCTTCCCGGACAGAAATGACATGCGCGCGCCGGTGCGCAACGAGGTCGAACGTCAACATCAGGAGTATGAGGCCAATGACAGCAAACCACAGCCACAAGGGCACGTTCATGGGGTACCTGCTTCCAGTCAGTTACTACCAACTGGAGGTCTCTCCCGGCCGCTGCCGGCCTGTCCACCGGGAAGCGCTGGGGCTGCCGGAATGACGATGGACTGGTTAGGGGATACTCCCCTCCGTGAAAATAAGTGAACCAGAGTTCACCTTTTCGCGCAAGCGCCCTGGTTCCCGCGCCTCCTCTGATCCGGTTGACGGCAGCCTGCCGTCTTCGCTTGCGTGTTAGCGGGCGTCGTCGTCCGTGCTTTTCGGCTTGGTGCCCCGGGGGTTGCCGTGCTCATCGAGGTTGGCTGATCCGCCGGGAATCTTCGAGGACGAGCGATTGATCCCCGTGCCCTTCCCGAGGTGATCTTCATTGGGTTTCTCCGTCATCAGCAACAGCGCGCAGATGACCATCGAGGCGATGAAGGCGATGCCCGCGGCGGTCAGGCCCAGGTCCACCCGCAGCTCCCGGGTGCCACCGCCGGTGGCGAACACCATGGTCGCGATCCCCGCTATTGCTGCCAGAACGGCCGAAAAAATGAGAGGACCCTTGACGCCCTTGACCTGCTTGGACACGGTTCCTTCTCCTCAATGTTTTCTACGAATAGTAGAAATCTAGTTTACGGGTTTGGCGTGGGTTACGGGACCGGTAACTTCCCGTGCGTCATGCCGGTAGCTGAGGGCTGCAAGAGCAAGCACGACGGCGGAAATCACCGCGCCGCCGCCGGCCACACCGAGCAGGGCATGCGCTCCGAGAGGCTGGAACAGCGGCAGCAGAGCTCCGGTCAACGTTGTCACGATCCCGATCAGGAGGAAATCGCGGGCAGCAATATAGGCGCCGCGGTTCCTGAACCAGATAATCAGGTACACCAAACCCATCAGGATCAATGCAAGCGCCCCGGCTTGGGCAAACACCTGGTCTGCATGCACCCACAGATTGAGCAGACCGGCAATTGCCAGGAACACCGGCACCGTTCGGGTGAGCCACGCGGGTATGGCGCCCTCTAGCAACAGGCTCTGCTCGGTGAAGTAGACGGCGGCGGCCAGCCCCAGAAAATAGAGCCCTCCCGCGACGGACATCACATGGACGGAGGGCTGTCCCCAGAAGATGGTCAGCAGCCCGAAAGCACCGGCCACTGCGGCGTGAAGCAGAAAAGCACGCCAGAGCAGAGTCAGTGCGGGCCTGCCTGCCTTTTCCACGCTCATGTCCTGCCTTTCCGTGCGCCTGAGGAACGATGCAAGTTTAGTCTCAGGCGGCCCCGGTCACCATCCAGCGATCATTCCGGACCCGCCAGCCCAGAGTCAGTGCGCGCGCCAGCATGTACCCGACACCGAACGCTGCCCATAGCCAGGCGATCCCCTCCAGTCCCGTCAGGCCGGCTGCGAACACCAGAACCAGCAGTGGAACGTACAGAACCAGATTTACGACGCCGGCGAGCGCCAGATACCTCGCGTCACCCGCACCGATCAGCACTCCGTCCAGCACAAAGACGTAGCCGCAGACCGGCTGCGCTGCGGCGAGTACCCAGAGGCCTATGGTGAAGGCCGCCCGGACGCCCTCGTCAGAGGTGAAAATCCAGTCAATGAACGGTGCAGCGGCTGCCAGCATCAGTCCGGTGAGCACGCCGAAGACAACTCCCCAACGGATCATGGTGCGGGTGAGGGCATGTGCGAGAGGCCGGTTGCCAGCACCGAGCTCCTTCCCGATGAGCGCCTGTGCCGCAATCGCAAGAGCATCCAGCGCGAAGGCGAGGAGAGTGAAGATGGTCATGATCAGCTGGTGGGCTGCAAGGGACACGGGCCCTTGCGACGTTGCCACCACCACCGTTGCGAGGATCGCCACCCGCAGACTGGCGGTCCGGAGCATCAGCCATGAACCGACGCGTGCCGTTGCCCTCAGGCCCCGCCAGGTAGGACGAAGCGAAACCGAGTGCCTGCCTGAAAAGCGATAGATGATGACGAGATAGACCGCTGCCATGCCCCATTGCGCAATGCTCGTCCCCAGCGCGGAACCTGCAACGGAAAGCCCCGCACCGTACACCAGTAGGTAGTTCAGGACGATATTGGCGCCGAACCCGGCTCCGGCCACTACCAGCGGCGTGCGTGTATCCTGGAGCCCCCTCAACACTCCTGTTGCCGCGAGTACAACAAGCATGGCTGTCAGCCCCGGCATGGAGAACCGCAGGTAATCCACCGCGAACTGGTGAACTTCGCCTTCAGCGCCCATTGCGGCAGCGAGCCCTGGCGCGAGGATCCATCCGAGAATCGACAGGGTCACACCCAGCAACAGTGCCAGCCCGACGCCGTCGCGCCCTGCTGCGAGTGCATCCTGCATGCGGCCGGCGCCGAGGAACCGCGCAACCGCAGGCGTTGTCGAGTAGGCGAGGAAAACCATAAGTCCGACGGCGGTCTGAAGGATTGTTGATGCGAGTCCTACGCCGGCCAACTCGTTGACGCCCAGATGACCGACGATCGCGGAGTCCGCCAGCAGGAAGAGCGGCTCCGCAATGAGAGCGCCCAGCGCAGGGACGGCAAGGCGGAGAATAGAGCGGCCAAGCTGGCGGCGGTCGGGGACAGTGGTGGACACGAATCCCAGCCTAGGCCCTGGGCAGGACAAAACGGATGGGCCATCCTGGCTCCGAATAGCTACGCTGGGTACTGGTTGAATAGCTGTTCAGCCAGATGAGGAGATGTCCGTGAAAGCTGGAGTCAAGCACTTCATCGTTGGTGCTGCACTCCTTCTGTTCAGCACCTTCTTCATACCGCAGGGGATGTCAGGTTTTGCGCGGTCCGCCGCTCGCAGCGAGCCTGTCGATGCCGGTTCCATAGTGCTGCTGATTATCGGCGTTGTCATCGTGGTGGCGGCGATCGCGTTGATCGCGCGCGGCCACATGCTGCGTTACAGGGAGCGCGCACGCGAGGCCGGGCGGAGGCCAACGGACCTCTCCTAAGGTCATAGCCCTTTCTCAACCATCTCCAGCAGTCGCCGCGCAGCGAAGGTCCGCTGCTCCTCATCCAGTCCCTGCAGCGGTCCGTCAATGACGAGCATGGCGAGCCCATGCACCGACGACCACGCCAGGAACTCAGCTCCCAAACGCCGCTCCGCCGGAAGAACACCCGCCTCGACCAGACCATCCAACGCCGCAGACAACAACTGGAACGGTGTCAGGCCGCTGTCGCCGGCCGAATCAGGGGCAGCGGCATCGCGCAGGTCCGCATGCTCCGCGAACGCAGTACGAAAAAGGCCCGGCTGGGTCTGTGCATAACGAAGATACCCGGCTCCTACGGCGCGGAGCCGAGCCTTGGCCACGTCGCCGACGTCGCCGGTTGATTCAATCCGGGACAGTTCCTGCTCGATGGAACGCGCCAGTTCCGCCTGAGCTGCCATCGACACGGCATGGAGGAGTGCCCGCTTGTCGGCGAAGTGCCGGTAGGCGGCGTTGGGTGTCACGCCCGTGCGGCGCGTGACCTCACGGAGCACGACGGCGGAGGGCCCGCCCTCGCGGGCAAGTTCAGTACCAGCAGCCACCAGGGCGCGCTGCAGGTCACCGTGACGGTATGTGCTGCGCTTCCGATGAGTCACACCATCTCCTCCCCTCGTGAGGCGCCTAAACAAATGTGAACAGTGTCAACAATTGTGCCACGGCGCCGGTAATCGAGCCGGGACGTTCAGCGCAGGGTTGCTGCCTCGGCGGAAAGGTTCACCCGAGCCTTCACCGCCCACAGACGCCGCCCCTCGGCAGTGCGATAAAGGGGATCAAGATTCAACAAGCGGTCGACGACGGCGGCCCTCCCCCGCGCGAATTCCGGGTCCGGTATGTGGGCGTACTCCTCCCGGACGGCGGCGAGGTACCGCCGGTACCCGCCCGGAGCACGGCCCAGCACCGCAAGGTCCGCATCACACAGCAACTCGGCCGGGCGGTCACCCTGCAGCGGTGCGTGCGTAGTGGTCAGCAGCACCAGGCGCCTCACCTCCGCATGAGTCTCTACGACACCTTCGAGCAGGGACCCCGCGAGCGCAGCCGACGCCGCCTCATCCTCCCCAGCTCGGCCGTTATACACAGCGTCGTGAAACCAGGCGGCGAGCCGGGCATTCAGGCGGGTTTCGGCGCCGTCGTTCTCGGTGAAAAGGAGGTCCAGCGCCTCCAGGACATCGAGCAGGTGTTCGGGCGTATGGTAGCGGCGGTGCGGCTCCGACCACCGGCCCAGCAACTCCGCGCCGAGCCGGGACGTGCCGGGCAGGGTCTGCTCCCATCGCGTGAGGAGGGACCGGCGGATGCGGTCCGGCCGGCGTCGTGCAGGTACCCGTAGCCCACTGGCGATCAGGACCCGCACCAGCGTTCCGCCGTCAACCTCGTGGGCACCGAGCTCGGCGAGCCGGCGGTAGCGCCGGGCCGGGACGTCGTAGTGATCTATGTCGAACGCGCGCTCGGGAATGCCGGCACTGGCTGCGAATGCGTGCAGCTCAGCGAGCGAGGTATCCGAGATGAGGTGCGAGAAAAGCGTGCCGTGCGCGGGCCAGAGCGGAGGATCGATATACACGGCCATGGGATAGAAGCATACCCAGCAAAACCCCTGTACAGCCGCTGGGTGCTGTGCCATTGTTTACGGTGTCTACATGCGGTGCCGTCGTGCGTTTGGTGTGTCCACGGCGACCGCGTTTTCACCTTCGCGAATCGAGTACCCATGGAAACCACCCTCCTTGCCGTCGGAACCAAAAAGGGCCTTTGGCTTGCAACCAGCACCGACCGGCAGAACTGGACGCTCTCACAGCCCCACCACCTCATGTCCGAGATCCCGAGCATCGGAATTGATACCCGCGAGGGGAGGACGCGCATCCTGGTGGGAATGATGGACTGGCACTGGGGACCCACCGTGGTCTATTCGGATGACCTCGGAGCGACCTGGTCCGAACCCGAGCAGGGCGCCATCAAGTTTGCCGAATCAGATGACACCGCGCTTGGCCGGATCTGGCAGCTGCAGCCGGACACAACGGGCCGGCCGGGGGTTGTCTGGGCCGGCTGTGAACCGATCTCCGTGTGGAAATCGACTGACGGCGGGCAGCACTTCGAGCTCAACCGCGGGCTGTGGGACCATCCGCACCGCTCGGAGTGGGGCGCCGGTTTCGGCGGCGCCGCGGCGCACACGGTTATGCCCAGCCCGGTCGACGACACCGTTCACGTGGCCATGAGTACCGGCGGCGTCTATCGCTCCACAGACGGCGGCCAGTCCTGGGAACCGCGGAACAAGGGCATCTCGGCGTACTTCATGCCGGACCCCAACCCGGAATTCGGTCAGTGTGTTCACAAGATCGCTCGGGATTCTGAGAATCCCCAACGGCTCTACGCCCAGAACCACCACGGTGTCTACCGGACCGACGACGGCGCAGAAACCTGGGAATCGATCGCTGACGGACTGCCGGCTGACTTCGGATTCGTGATGCTGTCCCATCCCCGCCGCGGCGGTACCGCCTGGGTTATTCCCCTGAAGGCCGACGGAGAGCGCATCCCCCCGGATGCACGGCTTGCCGTTCACCGCACGGACGACGCCGGTGCCACCTGGACCCGGCTGGACAGAGGCTTGCCCGCTAGCGAATACAACGCCGTACTGCGCGATGCCGCAGGCGTGGATACTGCGGAGCCGGTCGGCGTCTACTTCGGAACGCGGGGCGGTTCTGTCTACGCCAGCGCGGACGAAGGGAATACTTTCACTGAGGTGGCGGCTCACCTGCCGGATGTGCTGTGCGTGCGTGCCGCCGTCGTCGTTGGCGCCGCTGCTGGCGTCGGGTCACCATGAGCCCTGTCACCGTCCTGATTCCGACGCTGCTGCGGCCGCTGGTTGATGACCGGTCCGCCGTCGAGATTCCGCTGGAGGCGCCCGCTCCGGTTTCTGCGGTACTGGACACACTGGCCGACGGGAGACCTGTCCTTGCCCGTCGGATCCGTGATGAGACCGGGGCGCTGCGCCGCTACGTCAATATCTACGTGGACGGTGAAGACGTGCGCCGGGCGGACGGTCTTTCTACACCGGTTGCACCCGGCTCAGAGGTGATGATCATTCAGTCCGTGGCCGGCGGGTAAGCGGCTGCGCTCAGCCACAGTAGGCGTTAGTTTGGATGAATGAGCGTCTACCGGTACGAGGTCGAGATTTTGCATCTGCTCGTGTCCGGCCAGCACGCCTACTTCGGCCGCGCGCGTGATGGCGCAGCGGACGTGCCAACGGTGGACGCCGAGCATGTCGACGTGGTGGCCGGCAAGGGCATCGTCGGGGACCGCTTCTTCGGCAAGGCGGCGCACATGGACGCTGCGGTGACGGTGTTCGCCGTCGAGGCGTTGGAGGCGATCGCGGCAGAACTGGGTGAGGGTGCTTTCGATCCGCTGCTGACGCGGCGCAACGTGGTCTTGAGGGGTGCACATCTGGCGCCCCTGGTTGGGCAGGAGTTCACCCTCGAGTCGGGCCCGGACCGGGTGACGCTGCGCGGCGGCAGGCCCGCGCATCCGTGTGCGTGGATGGACCGGATGCTAGCTCCTGGAGCACATGCGGCCATGCGTGGCCGCGGGGGCGTGCGCTGTCAGCCTGTCGCCAGTGGGGTGCTGCGCCGAGGGCCGGCCGTCCTGGTGAGCCCGGTGGAGCTTGACCCGGCGCAGGCCGGCGTGCCTCATCGGCTGAAGCCCAGCCGTCTCCCGTGATCACCCTTCCCCCTAGAACCCGCCGGTGTCCGCTGCCATGTTGTTGAACCGCGAGTAGTGGCCCTGAAACCCGACAACCAAAGTCTTGGTGGGACCGTTACGGTGCTTGGCGACAATGACGTCGGCTTCTCCGGCTCGCGGCGATTCCTTGTCATAGACGTCGTCGCGGTGGAGCAGGATGACCATATCGGCATCCTGCTCGATCGAGTTATGAACGGCAATGCCGTTGGCAACGAAGTTGTGGTTTCCAAGGACAGTCGCGTCGAATACCTCTTCCTCACCGTCCGGTTCGATACTGACAACGCTGTCCCAGAGGAGATCATTGACTGCCATGACGTCGAGCTCCGCTGAGCCCAACACGGCCGCCACCCTTGCCAATCGCTGCCGCGACGGAGCGGCCTTGAAGAGGGTTGATCCACAATATTGGGTCCCAATGGCTGCCTGGAACTCACGGTGGGTCATATCCTTTTCCGCGAGGATGGACTTCACATCATCCCAAACCTGCAGAGGAACGGTGTCAACATTGGTGTTGGCTGTTTTGTCCCGGATGATCTCAAGCAGATGCTCGCATGAAGCCGCCCGGGCACCATGGACGCCGATCTCCTGAAGGAACCGGCGCTGATCGTCACCGCCCGAGACGTCGAGCGTGTAACCCGGACGGTAGTTGCCCTTGGCGGTCGCCGTTTTTACCCTGGCGCTGATACCGAAGCGAAGAAGGAGCCGCATTACGTTATCGATGAGCCGCCGTGAGGTCGACGCATAGTAGATGCGGCCGCCCGTAGCCGCCCGGTTCACGGTCACAGAACCGTCGGTGGCCCACAGGTGCTTCAGGAACAGGGAAATTTGGGCCTTGGGTAAAGCGAAGACCTCTTCCGGAACGAAGTCCCTCACCTTATTGGCGAGAAGGATGACCTGAGAATCATCCCAATGGGTCCGCTCTGACGGCCCGTTGACATGGCGAGGAACACCCAGTCGGTCCCCGACCTTGAGATGACCGAGCGCACGCCAGCCGTCGTAGGTGAAAAACGGGTGGTTGGAAGTGGCTCGAATAGTTTTCCCGGAGGCCAGCGTTAGACGGAAAACCTCCTTTGTGCCGGTCGAGAAAACATGCGTGAGGTGGCGCTCCACGTACCGGAGGCTGTCATCCAAAGACCAAACAGGCACATCCCGGGCACCGGTCCGGAACAGCTCGCCCATTGTGGTCTCCGCACCGGTATCCGATCGAAGCACCCTTGTGTCAGCAGTGAGGCAGCCCGATTCGCGAAGGTCCGAGACCATCGGCCGCTTGTCGGTTCGCTGTTCAGAGCCACGGTTGAGCTGGGAAAGCGCGACGACGGGGACGTTCAGTTCCTTGGCCAGGAGCTTCAGCGCGCGCGAGAATTCCGAAACTTCCTGCTGCCGGGATTCCACGCGCTTTCCGGATGACATCAGCTGCAGGTAGTCGAGGACAACGAGCTTCAGATCATGCCTCTGCTTGAGACGGCGGCATTTCGCACGAATCTCCATCAGCGACATGTTCGGGCTGTCATCGATGAAAAGCGGGGCGTCGTTCATGCGTCCCATCGTGGTGGCGATCTTGCCCCACTGCTCATCCTTTACGGTGCCCTTACGCAGGTCCTGCAGTCCGATGGTGGCTTCCGCAGACAACAAACGCATGGCGATCTCATTGCGGCCCATCTCGAGCGAGAAGAAGACGGTAGTCATGTTGTGCTTGATGGCGGCAGAACGGGCCCAGTCTAAAGCGAACGTGGAGTT
This sequence comes from Arthrobacter parietis, assembly GCF_039530425.1. NCBI lineage: Bacteria > Bacillati > Actinomycetota > Actinomycetes > Micrococcales > Micrococcaceae > Arthrobacter > Arthrobacter parietis. Next base: position 1,160,792 of record NZ_BAAAON010000001.1, read on the forward strand.
GTGAGTGGGGACGAAGGACCTGCCTGCCAGATACAGATGCTCGTCATTCGTTACCTGTATGCATCGAACAGGTACCGACTCGACGCGTTCCACCGAGGTGATGAACCGCTGAGTCCGCTTCGGCGTGGACCTACAGTCCCGCTCTTTGTGGAGAATCTGCTTGCGAGTGAGCCCAAATACAGTGTCATCAGTGGAAAAAGTGATGACGAAGCACGTCGACGAAGAAGCGCTACGACCTTTGACAGGTCTTTCCCACCAGCCGGTGCGGTAGCCCAAGCTGAGCGCGAGCTCACGGAAATCTTTTGCCAAGCGAGCGTGCGTGACCGCAAACTGCACGCAGCCATTCGCGGTAACGGTACCGTCCGTATCCAGCAGACCGGCCAAGAGAGCGCGCCGCTGCGCCTCGCTCCCTCGAAGGTACTGGGCAGGGATGTGCTTGTTCCCAAGCACTCCAAGGGTGCGCAGCTGGGCTTGTAAAGATCCGTTGCCGTTACGACACGCCATACAACGCAAGCCGCCGGCGCACCGCTCACCGCAATCCATGCAAACGCTAGGAGGAACCGGGGCCGATACAGCACTTGCCCGAGCACCGCACGAGCGCGAGCAGGTCTGGACATGGCGAACCTTGTTTTCAAACGGGCGACTGCAAACGACACAAACACCATGGAAGATGTACTGCTCAGGAAGGCGTACAGAATAGGTGATGTCGGTAATCTGCTTCGTCACGTACCCCTCGCCGCCAATACGGAGGAGCACCTCCTCGTCAGCCGTGGTTATTCGAGCGGTCGCCGATGCGCCGTCACCCAGCCACGCCCCCAAAGTGTAAGGGCCGATCGGGAGCTCAGCATGAGGCAGGGCCAACGGACGGGTATTGCGCACTGAATGGTTGAGTCGCTGATCGCTGGTATTGCACCGGAGCGTATTCGCGATTTCCCGTGTAGTGCGAACAGAGGGGAACACCCGTTGATTGCGTACGCCGCTGTGGCCTACGGACGCCGCCTGCGCGGACTTTCGGGAAGCTCGGGTATCGGTCAGCCATTGGTGTTCTTCGTCAGCAACGATGGTCGAACCGTCGTCGAACGTTATCTTGAAACACGGTCGGCCATGCATGACCTCCGTGGCAGCTACGACCGCGGTTGGGCTACCGTCTGCTGCTATCACCTGGTCCCCCACCGACACCTCACCCATGGTTGTCCAGCCGCTGGGCGTGGGCAGCGGGGTGTCTAGTGCAAGCGCTTTACCCATGGCAGGACGAGCCGCAATCACAATCATCTGCCCGCCATGCAGACCCTGGGTAAGTTCGTCGAATTCGTAGAAGCCCGTCGGTACCCCGGTCATCCCCTCGCCACGGTGGCCAGCCGACTCAATCTCGTCGACCGTGCCCTCGATGATGTCCTTCAGGGGCACATAATCTTCAGCGGTGCGGCGTTCGGCTACTGCATAGACCTCGGCCTGGGCGGCGTTGACGAGGTCATCCACCTCTCCGTCATTGGAGTAGCCGAGCTGGACAATCTTGGTACCGGCATCAACCAGGCGACGCAGGACAGCACGCTCGCGAACGATTTCAGCGTAAAAGCCCGCGTTGGCGGCCGTGGGAACAGACTGGATGAGTGTGTGAAGGTAAGCAGGACCGCCGATGCGGGAGATCTCTCCGCGCTTGGTGAGCTCGTCCGATACGGTCACGGCATCAGCGGGCTCTCCACGACCGTAGAGATCGATGATCGCTTCATAGATGCTCTCGTGTGCCGGGCGGTAGAAATCCACGCCGCGTAGCACCTCGACGCAATCGGCAATTGCGTCTTTGGACAGCATCATCCCGCCGAGGACGGACTGCTCAGCAACCAGATCCTGTGGAGGCGTTCGGGAGAACTGCGGTGAACGAGTGTCTTCTGATGAATCCGCATGAGTCAAAGACACGTGTGCGGCCTTCCTTCCCGAAACTTTCCCGATCCCTGCCCAGGGCGTCTGCCGAGGAGTGGTGGATCCGAGCTGAATAACTATAGATACCAGCCGTCACCGACAGTCCTTGCGGTATGGGATACCCCGCAACGCTAGTGCCCAGCTTCCGCTCTGCCAAGTGAGTTATCCACAGGGGGTGTGTATAAACAGGCAATTGTTCGGCGTGTTGTGTGCACAGGCTGGGGATATCTCTGTGGAGTAGAAAGAATATTAATCCACAATGTGGGGCTGACTTGGGTAAATGCTTCATTCCACCTGTGGAGAAGAAGTTTATTCCGCCAACATTCAGCCCGCACTTTCGTGTTGACAGACGAGCAAAAGAGCCCTACGGCGGCGCATTTATGCACTGACTATCCACAACCCGTACGCCACTAGACATGACGTGCGTCACAGCGAATAGAAAGCATGACGGCCCTTTATGCCCCTACACTGATGGACCGGCCATAGACGTACGGACACGGGAATACTCCACCTGCGAGATATATGCACCGGGTACGGTCCGGTGTACGTCTTAACCCTGAGATACTTCCACCCATGGCAGACAACAAGACTGTACCCACCGCCGCGTCCCCACAGGACTTCATCGATTCAGTGCCCCATGAACGCCGCAGGCAGGACGCTCAAACGCTCCTGGCCCTCATGAGCCGTATCACCGGGCTCGAAGCGGTGATGTGGGGTCCGTCAATGGTGGGGTTCGGAAGCTACCACTATAAGTACGCTTCCGGCCGCGAGGGGGACGCCCTGGCCGTCGGGTTCTCACCGCGCAGCGCCAACCTCGCGCTCTACGGGCTCACTTACGCACCACAAGCCGCCGAGCTTCTTCCGGAGCTGGGCAAGCATAGAACTGGTGCAGGATGCCTGTACATCAATAAGCTCGACGACGTCGACCAGGACGTTCTCGCTCAGCTCATCGCCCTGGGTCACGAGTTCATGGTCAGTGAGAACTTCACAAGCAGCTGATCCGGCGGCAGGCAGAAGGCCCCCGCTCCCGAAGGAACGAGGGCCTTGCGCGTACTATGCGTAACTCTAGCTGGCGACGACGTCGAGATCGATCACTGCGGCTACGTCCTCGTGGAGACGAACGTTTGCCTGGTAGCTGCCGACCGACTTGATGTGTGCCGGCAATTCGACCTTGCGCTTATCGATGGCGCCAAGGCCAGCGGCCTCAACAGCCTTGGCGACATCCTCGGCCTTGACGGTTCCGAAGAGACGACCGGACTCGCCGGCCTTGACGGTCAGCTTGACCGGCTTTGCCTGCAGAGCAGCAGCCTGACGCTGAGCGTCCTCGAGTGAAGCGTGTTCGCGGGCAGAACGTGCAGCCTTGATGGACTCCACCTGCTTCTCGCCGCCCTTGGTCCACGTGAGGGCGAAGCCGCGGGGCAGAAGGTAGTTACGTGCGTAACCGTTCTTGACCTCGACAACATCGCCTGCGGTTCCCAGACCGGTGACTTCCTGGGTCAGAATAAGCTTTGCCATGGTGTGTTCCTTTCCTTAGCCGCGGCCTGCGCCGGAGTAAGGCAGGAGTGCAACTTCGCGGGCGTTCTTGATTGCCTGGGCGATTTTGCGCTGTTCCTGCACGGTCACGCCGGTAACGCGGCGCGCACGGATCTTTCCGCGGTCGGAAATGAACTTACGCAGCAGTGCTACGTCCTTGTAGTCGATGACGGTGACGTCAGCGGCCTTCAAGGGGTTGGACTTTGGTTTGGGCTTACGAAGTTCAGCCTTAGCCATCGTGGTGCTCCTTATGTCTGGTGGAGCCCGCAGAACGGTTCTGCGGGATGGGAATTTCAAAAGTGGAACGCCGCCGGTGCGGCACCGTTCCTGGAAGGTCTAGAAAGGCGGCTCGGATGATTCCGGGCCGTTGCCCCAACCGGACGAGTTACCGCCGGCCGGTGCACCCCACGGGTCCTGGGACGGCTGCTGGGCCTGCTGGCCGCCGCCGCCGTTCCAACCCTGGTTGGAGTTGCCGCCGCCGAAGCCGCCGCCGCTGTCTCCACCGAAACCGCCGCCACCACCGCCGGAGCGCTGGGTACGGCTTACCTTGGCCGATGCGTAGCGCAGGGATGGACCGATTTCGTCCACCTCCAACTCCATGACGGTGCGCTTCTCGCCTTCCTTGGTGTCATACGTACGTGACTTGAGGCGGCCCTGAGCAACAACACGGGTTCCCTTGGTGAGGGTCTCCGCTACGTTCTCAGCCGCTTCACGCCAGACCGACGCCCGGAGGAACAGCGTTTCGCCGTCCTTCCACTCGCTGGACTGACGGTCGAAGGTCCGCGGCGTCGACGCAATGGTGAAATTAGCCACTGCAGAGCCTGACGGGGTGAAACGAAGTTCCGGGTCGCTGGTGAGATTACCGACGACCGTGATAGTGGTCTCGCCTGCCATGGTGCCTCCTACGGTCACGGGCCCACCGGAGTGGGCCTGGTTTGATAGCCGAAATTACTCGGCGGAAACCTTCTGCTCCTCGGGGCGGATGATCTTGGTGCGCATGATGGTCTCATTCAGACCAAGCTGGCGATCAAGTTCAGCTGCAACAGCCGGGGTAGCGGTGAAGTTGACGACGGCGTAGATACCTTCGGACTTCTTCTTGATTTCATAGGCAAGGCGGCGACGTCCCCAGATGTCTACCTTGTCCACAGTTCCTTCGCCGTTACGGACGACATTCAGAAACTTCTCGAGTGTTGGCTCAACGGTACGTTCCTCGACATCGGGGTCGATGATTACCATCAGTTCATATGCACGCATTTGTGAACCCACCTCCTCTGGGCTAAACGGTCGCGGTCTTTCCGCAACAGGAGGTTCTTTAGCGTTGATCCGCGCGCGGAAACCACTCATTTTCAGCGGTTCCACGTTGGCACGGACTTATCAATACTACCGGACATGAGGCAGCTCTCCGAACCGCCTGTGGACAAGTGGCTGGGCCGGCAAACCGTGTCAGGAAACCGTGAAGAACCGCTGCATCACCCGGGTGAGCTGGTATGGATCCTCGACGCCGCAGAGCTCACGGGCCGAGTGCATGGACAGCAGTGGAACGCCGACATCCACCGTCCGGATGCCAAGTCTGGTTGCGGTCAGCGGTCCAATGGTGGATCCGCACGGCATCACGTTGTTCGACACGAACTCCTGGTACGGCGCGCCCGCATCCCTGCACAACCGCGCCCAATAGGCGGCGCCGGGAGCGTCGGTGGTGTAGCGCTGGTTCGCGTTGATCTTCAGCAGTGGCCCGCCATTCAGGACCGGGTGATTTGCCGGATCGTGGCGCTCGGCGTAGTTGGGATGGACTGCATGGCCGGCATCCGATGACACACAGAACGACGACGCGATAGCCCGCCGCCGCTGCTCCTCACCGGCACCCAATCCCGACGAGATCCGATGCAGGATGTCCTCCAGGAACGGCCCGCTCGCGCCGGAGCGTGATCCGCTGCCGACTTCCTCGTGATCAAAGGCGGCCAGCACCGCGATGGGTGCGCCACCGGCGTCGTTCCTTGTTGCCTGAATGAGGGCGGTGATCCCGGCGTGCACGGAAGAGAGGTTATCCAGCCTGCCCGAGGCGAAGAACTCGCCGTCCGCGCCGAAGACCCGGGGCTGCTGAGTGTCCGCAACCACCACGTCGAAGCCGCCGATCTCCGCTGCTTCGAGATCAGCGTCGACCGCAAGAAGCTGCAGGAGGTCCGCCCGTCCCGGATCACCAAGGCCCCAGACCGGGTTCATGTGTTGCTGCTTGTCGAGCTTCAGGCCGTCGTTGACAGCCCTGTCCAGGTGGATGGCCAGCTGAGGGAAGCGCAGGAGCGGGCCTGTGTGCACAAGGTGCTCCGCGCCGTCGTGCGTCACCAGCCGGCCGGCGAGCGCCAGCTCACGGTCGAGCCAGGAATTCAGCAGCGGTCCGCCGTAGATTTCGACGCCGGCCTGTAGCCAACCGTGCCGTCCGATGGTGGGCTTGGGCTTCAGCTTGAAGGACGGGGAGTCCGTATGCGCTCCGAGGATGTGGAAGCCGGTGGTCTCCGTCGCAGTGGACGGGGTGATCCAGGCGATCAGCGCGCCGTCGCGGATGACGTAAAAGCGGCCGGGTCCCCCGTCCCAGGGATCGTCCTCATGCAGCTGGTTGAAGCCGGCCGCCTGAAGTCGGATGCCGCCTTCGTGGGCAGCGTGGAAGCTGGAGGGTGAGGCGGCAACGTAAGCGCCGAGGTCTGCGATATGAGCGTGAGCGGCAGTCATGCCTGCAAGCCTACTGTCCGCCGCGTGCTGCGCCGGAAGCCGGCAAGCTCAGAAATCGAGCCCCTGGCTTGGGGTAACCAGACCGGTTTCGTAGGCATACACCACGGCCTGGACGCGGTCCCGCAGATGAAGTTTGGTGAGAATCCGGCGCACATGGGTTTTCACGGTGGCTTCGGAGAGGAAGAACCGGTGTGCCAGCTCCGCGTTGGAAAGCCCCTCCGCGATGGCACCAAGAACTTCGAGCTCACGCGGCGTCAGGTCCTGCAAAAGCGGGTCGCGGGGAGGCTTCGGCGCGTCGGGGCGGGAGCGTACGTACTCCTCGAGCAGCCGCTGGGTGACCCTCGGCGCAACCACGGCATCCCCGCTCGCGACCACCCGGACGGCCTGCACCAACTCGTTGGGCGCGACGTCCTTGAGGAGAAAGGCTGAAGCCCCTGCCCGCAGCCCTGCGAACGCGTACTCATCAAGGTCGAAGGTGGTGAGGATGATGATCCGGGCACACGCGCCTGACTGGGTGATGCGCCGGGTGGCCTCGATCCCGTCCATCACCGGCATGCGGACGTCCATCAACACGACGTCCGGCTCCAGCCGTGCTGCCAGGCGTGCAGCCTCAGCGCCGTCGGAGGCCTCACCGACGATGTGCATGTCTTCCTCGCCCTCGAGGATCAGGCGGAAGCCCATCCGCAGCAGCGGTTGGTCATCCACCAGCAGCACCCTTGTCGGCTCGCTCACGCAATCTTCTCCTGTCGGTTCTCAATGGGAACCTGTAGTTCTGCGGCAACAACCCATCCTCCGGACGGCGTTGGCCCACAGTTCACTGTGCCGCCGTAAATGGCGGCCCGCTCACGCATGCCCGTGATTCCCTGCCCGGTTCCCACTGACGGCAGCGGTTCCATGGCGCCGCGGCCGTCGTCGGACACCCGCACCCTGACGGTGCTGCCCAGTCTGGCGATCAGGACGTCGACCGTGGTGGCCCCCTTCGCGTACCGCAACACGTTGGTCAATGACTCCTGGACAATGCGGTGGACGGTCATCTGGAAGGCGGCATCCTCGGGCAGGCCCGGCCCACTCAGCTGCACCCGGATAGGCAGCCCTGCCGCGCGAAATCCCTCAAGGAGACCGGCGAGTGAACCGCCGGCCGGCAGCGGCGCGAGCGGGGCCGCGTCCGGTCCTTCACGGAGAACACCCAGCACCCGCCGCATATCCGCCAGCGCTGTGCGCCCGGTGGCGGAGAGCTCCGCCAGTACCTCCCGCGCTCGATCCTGATCCCGCTTCATGACGACGCCGGCGCCATCGGACAGCGCGATCATCACCGACAGGGAATGCGCGACGACGTCATGCATCTCACGGGCGATCCGGTTCCTCTCGTTCGCGGAGGCAAGTTCCGCGTTACGTTCAGCCCACTCGCGCAACTCATTCTCATGCAGCCTCTCCCGGCGGACGGTCATGCCGATGCCGACGGCCACGACGTACCACATGACCACGAATCCCACGACAACCCAGATGAGGAAGGGAGCGTCGTCGGGCATCAGGTCCGGGATAAAGGGCAGGGGAACCACCGAGGTGACCAGTGCGGCAGCAAACGCCACAGCTGCAATTTTGATAGGGAAAGCCACCGCAACCGCGTACAGCGCAAACCAGATGCTGATGCCCACCGTTGCGCGCCCGTCGGAGATCAGCAGCGCCACGGGTTCGATCAAACACAACAGCGCCAGGACAACCAGTGGCCGTCGGCGCCGAAAGAAGAGGATGAGGGCGGCGGCGCCGAGAGGCGCTATACCCCACCACCCCAGGGGAAGGTCTGCTGCCAGGACGACGTTGGGCACACTGGCAACAAGGAACAGCACGACGACGGCGACATCCATCACCCGCGGATGTGACCGGAAGTACCGGCGGATGGGGCCGAGCCGCCGGGCGTTAATCTCGGTGAAGGAGACGGCGGCCGTTCGTTCCGCAGTCTCCTTCACCAAGGCTTTTTCACTCATGGAGTGAGCTTATGTGGTGCGCAGGTCTACTCGTCTAGACGTCGCGCTTCTTGGTGACCGCCACCGAGATGACGAGCAGCACGAGAGCCCAGCCGCCGAGTACCAGCGCACCCTGCCACTGGTTGAGGGCGTCTTCAGCGATGGTGATTGCCACCATCTGCTCGCCGGCACTGCTCGGTAGGAACCGCGCGGCGTCAGGGATCCAGTCAGCGATACCTGCCAGCAACGTGGCCACGAGGATCGGAAGGACAAACAGGAGGCCAATGGTCGTTACAACTCCGCCGGCGGTGTTGCGCAGGAGGGTTCCGATGGACATGGCAATGATGGCGACCAGGGCCAGAACCGAACCCGTGTTGATGATGTGCAGCAGCACGCCGTCAGTATCCAGGCCGAAGGCCAGGTCTGATGGGGCGAGAATCGGCTGTGCAACGAGGTAGCCGACGAAAGCTGAACCCGCGCCGAGGATAAATGCGATGACAGCGAAAACGAGCTGCTTCGCCAGCAGCGCCGGAATACGTTTGGGGACCGCGACCATGGTGGACCGGATCATCCCGGTGCCCCACTCGGAGGCAATCAGGACCACTGCCAGGGACCCCATGAGCAGTTGGCCGAAGATCAGTCCGGAGCCCGGGATGGTGGAAACGATCGAGGTTGCGTCCGGCGCTCCCTGCACCTGGGCAGCCACCTCCGGATCGGACTGGAGATCAAACAGGATAGTTGTCTGCCAGGCGAACAGCGCCGCCAGGCCAACCATGACCACCACGGTGATGCTCAGCATGATTACCGTCGAGGGGACGGTTGTCACCTTGATCCACTCGGACTTGAGTACCCGCGCGAAGTTCACGCCGGATCCTTTGGCGGGGCCGCGGTGGGAGCCGGCAGTTTCCGGCGCGGATGCGGTTGCTGTATGCGACATGGTTACTTGCCTTCCTTGGAGTCGGCGCCGGAAGGAGCATCCGGAAGAGTGTGTGAGTGGTATTCGACCTCATCGGAGGTGAGTTGCATGTATGCGTCCTCCAACGAGGCCTGCAGCGGTGTCAATTCGTAGACGAGGATCTGGTGGTCAAGAGCGACCTCCGCGATCCGGCGCGAGTTCGCCCCGGTGACCTCGAGAAGTTCCGGTTCAAGCTGCTGGGTCGAAACGCCGTCCGCGGCCAGTGCCCGCACCAGCTCGGCTGGTCGGTCGGTGCGGACCCGGGCGCGGGTTTGACCCTGTGCGTCGAGGATTTCGCTGATGGGAGCATCAGCGATGATCCGGCCGCGGCCGATGACAATGAGGTGGTCCGCTGTGAGCGCCATTTCCGACATCAGGTGGGAGGAAAGAAAGACGGTACGGCCTTCGGACGCAAGGCCCTTGGCGAGGTGCCGGACCCACTGCACGCCCTCCGGGTCGAGTCCGTTGACCGGCTCATCGAGGATCACCGTATGCGGATCTCCAAGAAGCGCGCAGGCAATGCCGAGCCGCTGGCCCATACCGAGGGAGAAACTTCCGACACGCTTCTTCGCCACAGGTCCAAGACCGGTCATTTCAATGACCTCCTTGACCCGGCTATTGGGGATGCCGTGAGTGGCAGCCATCGCCCGCAGATGGTTGTAGGCGGAGCGCTTGGTGTGGACCGCCTTGGCATCGAGCAGGGCGCCGACTTCACGCAGGGGTGCGGAGTGCTCGGCGTAGTGCTTGCCGTTGACGCGGACGTCGCCGCCTGAGGGATTGTCGAGCCCGACGATCATGCGCATTGTGGTCGACTTACCGGCGCCGTTGGGACCGAGAAAACCGGTCACGCGGCCGGGCTTAACGTTGAAGGAGATACGGTCTACCGCCGTTTTTGCGCCATAGCGCTTGGACAGTTCTGCTGCCTCAATCATGATGGGCATCCTTGGGGAAGGGAAAGTTTTGGAATACACCCAACCCTACGGAGCTTCACCGCGAAGGGCACCGACCAACCGGATGATCTTGCACGCGTCATGCGTCCATCAAAAGGATGACCCCTATTTGAAGTTTTCGTCGCCTAGTTGCTGCTTCGACACCGTCTAATCGGCAAGTAGGCGACAAAAACTCCCGGCGACGATGGCGCCCCCCTTGCCTACCCGGGCCAGCCCTGGGAACGTAGTGCCCCGCGCGCCAGCGAAGTAATCCACTGCTCCCCCTTCCGAATATCCAGTTTGTTGAGCTTCACCTGAGCCCAGTCGGCTTCGCGGGTGCGCTGATCCCGCCGGGCGTCGTACTGCTGCTGTTCGGGCGTAAGGTGGTGTCCGCCGTCGTACTCTATGCAGGTCTTGAACTCATGGCAGCCGAGGTCCGCCCAGACGGGAAGGCCAATCTCGGTGTCGATCCGGCAATTGGGGACGAAAACGGGCAGACCGGCACGGCCGAGCATCAGCCGAATCTGGGTCTCGGGGGGCGAATCGACTCCGGGCTCAATCAGGTCGATCGCAAGCCGTGCCGCCCGGATACCGTGAATTTTGCTCGTGTGCTCAACCAGTTTTCGAAGTCCAGCGACAGGAATCATGGGGTGGCGAGGCTCTCCGAAATGGCGGTGGTGCTCGCTGACAATCGAATCACCCGCAGCCACCAGGTCATCAAGGTGCAACAGAGTTCCCAGATCGACGAAGGTGCGGAAGACACTTGTAACTGGCAACCCGTTTATGATCACTGTGTCTTCTGCTCTTAGCGCCAGTCGATGACTGACAACCCCGTTCCGACGGGTAAGAGAGCCGCGTGCAGGGCGTGCGAGATGCAGCACATCCTCGTGTTGACCCGGCACGGCAATGCCGTGAAGCCTCGCGGCACTCACGTGACTGACACAGGAGCCCGGATTGAGCTGTATGAAGGCTTCGGCGCGACTGAGAACGTCAGCGTTCTGACCGACAGCTTCACGGATGCCTCTCGTGGGCGCAGTCAGGTCCTTCGCACGGAGCCGCGAATAGGGGATTTCGTGGGCCATCGACTCCTGCACCGTGAACGGGCGCTGATCCAGTGGAGAAGGTAGGGGATGAGGTTGTTTCATCATCCTTTGATGCCACGCCGCACTCAGGAAAAATCAGCCGTGCCCGGGTATGTGGATATCTTGAGTCATATCCGCGCCCCTTCCCGAGTTTTTGTCGCCTACTTGCTGCTTTCGCCGCCTCTACGCCTCAACAAGGCGACAAGAACTTTCAGGCGGCGGCGGGAATCACGGCAAGAGACTGCGGCCTCCCCGGCACCGCAAGCTCCTGCTGCTCGAACGTTTCGAGATCGATAAGGGTGACACCGGACCAGAAGCCGTCCCGGGTGTAGCCCCCGGAGAGCAGCGCATAGGCCTCGCCGGTCGCGGGATCGGTCCACGGCACCACGGTCTCGTGCAACCGGTCCAGCGGCACGATTCGCTCAGCGTTCGTTTCGGTATCCCGGACCGTAAGGTTCGGGGATCCAGTGGCGTTGCCGAATGCCCCCGTTCCGATCACAAGGAGGGCCCCGTCAACCAGCGCCGTTCCGTGCTGATGAGAGTTGGCGGTCATCTCCTCCACGGAGACAGCACCCGAAGCCGGATTGACGATGGCGAGCGCCAGGCCCTGATAGGGCAGAAGGAGGTTCCCGGCGTCGTCAATTGCGCCATAGTGCGGCTTCTCCCAGGAGGCCAGGCCGCCCTGTGTGCCGAACGGGGCTACCTCGATCCGCCGCACGGCGAGGGTTTCGGTAGTGACGATGTGGACCGAAAAGGAATCATGGTCGATCGTGTAGACCTCAGAGCCGTCGGCGGAGAGCAGGATGTCAAACGGCCGCAGTCCCACCTCAACGGTACCGATGGTCCGCCCTTCCTGGACATCCATCTTCTCCAGCGCCGAGGTGCCGTCAGCCCGAAGTACCGCCACATAAACGGTGCTTCCGTCCGCGCTCACGGCGATACCCGTACCGCCTGGCCGATACTCCCCCTGCGAGATGGAACCGGTCGGATTCGCATACGGGATCAGTGAAGTACGACGCCGGTCCACAAGGTCGACTACCGCCACTCCTTCGGCAGTGGAGACGAAGGCCCGCGTGCCGCTCACCGCAACATCCCACGGTGCCTGCCCGACAGCAATCCGCTGCTCAACGGGACTGCCCGAGTCTGCAGGATTGATGACCAGAAGGTCCGCTCCTGCCGCGTCGGTAACAAGAACCATGGATTGCTGTGGCGACGGTAATGGGCTCGGCTTTGCTGAGGAAGCTTGACCAGAGGTGGGCACGGTCATGCTGGAAGGGGTGGCCGCCGGTTGAGGGGCCGAACTCGTGGCGCTCGGGATAGGCGCCGCTGTGCAGGCTGTCAGAAACAACAGGCACAGAATGGCGACGGCGCTGCGAAACATGCAGCCATTGTCCCGCGAAAGGCGCATCGGCGGCAGCCCCGGTGGGCTGCCGCCGTCGACGGCTGATCTGTTACCGGGAACTGATGGACTTGAACTTCTTCACTGAGAGCGGCACGAAGATGGCAAGCATCACGATGATTCCCAGTATCACGGTGATGATCGGGTTCTGCAGGGTCCATGCGGTGGGCTCAGGGAAGTCGGGGTTTGTGTTCCCGAACAGTTGGCGCGCCGATTCCACAAGGGCTGACACCGGGTTCCACTCAGCGATGTTCTTCAGAACCTCCGGCAGGGTATGGATGGGAACGAAGGCGTTCGAGATGAACGTCAGCGGGAACAGGATCATGAAGGACGCATTGTTGATGACCTCCGGGCTGCGGACGCTCATCCCGAGAAGGGCCATCACCCAGCTGAAGGAGTAGGAAAACAGCAGCAGGACCGCCACGCCGCCCAGGAAACCCCACACCGAGGTGGTGACCCGCCAACCGACCAGCCAGCCGGTGCCCATCATGATCATCATCGAAATGCTGTTGATCACGAGGTCACCGTTGGTACGGCCGATGAGCACTGCTGCCGGGCTCATCGGCAGCGTACGGAAGCGGTCGATGATGCCGTCCTTCAGGTCCTGTGCCATGGCTGCCCCGGAGAACGTCGAGCCGAAAATCACGGTCTGGGCAAAGATCCCGGCCATCAGGAAGTTCACGTAGTCGGGCACATTCATTGCGCCGGCATAAACCTGGCTGAACAGGAGTACAAACATGATGGGCTGGAGGATGGTGAAGACGAGGATCTCCGGCACGCGCCTGATCTTGATCAGGTTGCGGCGTGTGGCGATCCAGCCGTCCGAGAACAGTTGGGCGAGAGGCGACCCTACGCTCTCGTAGGCGGGCTGGCTGACCGCGGTCATTGGGCTTTCTCCATTTCGGCGTCATTCTTGCTGGTCTCGTCTTCGGCCCGGTGGCCGGTGAGCTTGAGGAAGACGTCATCAAGCGTGGGCCGGCGCATACCGGCGTCGTGCAGTTGGATGTTTGCCTGGCCCAGATCGGAAAGCACGTACTGCAGCGCGCGTGGTCCGTCGACGACGGACACCTCCACGGTGCGGTCGCTGACGGTAGGAGTGCCGTCACCGTGACGCGCGAGGATTTCACGGGCCGCGCCGGCGTCTGCTTCATCCACCAGCGTCACGACCACCCGGTGTCCGCCGATCTGCGCCTTCAGTTCATCCGAAGTGCCCTCGGCGATGACCTTACCGCCGTCAATCACGGCAATGTCATCTGACAGGTGGTCCGCCTCCTCAAGATACTGGGTGGTCAAGAGCAGCGTGGTCCCGTCATTCACCAGCTGGGAGATGATCTCCCACAGCGCGAGCCTGCTTCGTGGATCCAGTCCGGTAGTCGGCTCGTCAAGGAAAAGGATTTTCGGGTTGATGACCAGCGCTCCGGCGAGGTCAATACGACGGCGCATGCCGCCGGAGAATCCCTTGACCGGCCGGTTCCCGGCTTCCGTGAGCTCGAACTGGTCAATCAACTCCTGTGCCCGCTTGCGTGCGGTCTTCGCGCCGAGATGGTAGAGCCTGCCCACCATCTCCAGATTCTCGAACCCGGTGAGATTTTCATCGACCGCCGCATACTGACCGGATGCTCCGATGATCCGCCGGGCCGCTTTGGGGTTGTTCACGACGTCGATGCCGTCGATATGTGCTGTGCCTTCGTCAGGCTTGATCAGGGTGGTAAGTACCTTGACCGCCGTTGTCTTGCCAGCGCCGTTGGGCCCGAGCAGAGCCTTCACGGTCCCCTGCGGGACCGAAAGGTTGAGGCCCGCCAGTGCATGCACCGGGCCGCTCTTCGATTTGTAGGTCTTGGTCAGGCCTTCAGCCTGGATAATCGTCATGGGTCAACCCTAGGTTTTCGGAATTACGGGAAGAAGGAGATTGCGGACAGCTTTGGTCCGCGACCTGGTGGCGGCAAATTGTGCCGCTGAGCGATGTCATAAGGAGTGTGCGGCTCCTAGGAAAACAGCATGTAGACACCGTATACATTTCTTATCCTGACGGCAACGGTTTTCTTTGTACCAACCGCATTCATCGGGACTGCAGCGAGTCCAGCGCAACCGCCATAGCTGCCGCGAGTCTCCAGTCGAGACGTCCGCCGGGAACATTAACGTCATACCTGTCCCGCAGTGAAGCGCGCCGCTCCGAAGTCAGGACAAGCTGGCCCGTCGGATCGCGGAAATCGAAGTGGAACAGGAAGGGCGCCGGGATGGCGTCCAGGAACGGCACAATCTCCCACACACGGCGAGCGATCGCGACGCCCTGGCTCCGTTCGCTGCCCACTGCCTGAATTCCGGGTGCTTCAAGCTCCCAGGTGGAACGCAGCAGCGAGGATCCGAAGTTCTTGCGAAAGCAGCCCAGCGGGCTTCCCTGCGCATCGAGCACATCATAGGTTGCTCCCAGGTCAAGACGCCGGCGAGCCTTGAAGGAGAATAGCTGCGTCTTCTTCGACTCGTCCGTGAAAAACCTAACCTCTTCCTTGAAGGCAGCCCGCTTCTGTTGCGCAAGAGCCATGAGCGCCCCCGGATTTCCGTCCGGATCGACGGATCGGACCTCGTACCGATTGACCATGAGGGTGACCTTCTGGGTTACTGAAAATCGCTCGATCGGCGGCTGGGAGTTCATCTGATTCTTTCGTCGTTGTCTGTAGTTGCGACCGCTCTGCGGGCAGCCGTTCTGAGCCTAGCTACCTGAGGTCTCTGCCGACGTCGTCCTGAGGGAGTATCTCTGCCCAATGAGCGGCCGTACCGGGGAAATGACGGCCGTGCCGGGAATCCGGAGCCCTTGACGACCTTCATCCGCGGGTCGAGAGTTACTACATGACGTCCCTTCTGGGCGCCGCTCAATTGGCTCGCTGCATACGCGGCGGCCATTCATAGGAAGGCGAAGGCAATGGACGCAATGATGTGGGTCTGGATCATCATCGGGATCCTCGTGGTGCTGCTCATCATCGGACTGATCGTATTCCTTGGACGGAAGCGCAAGCACGCACACGACCAGGAGAAGCGCCGGAAAGACCACGAGCACGCAAACGAGATTCGGGAAGAGGCGCACGCCAAGGACCTGGAAGCCCGTGAGCGTGAGGCACGCGCCGCCCGCGCTGACGCCGATGCCCAGCAGGCCGAGGTGGACGCCGAAAGACTGCGCAAGGAAGCGGAACAGCGGCAGAACGATGCCCAGGGCCTGCGCCGGGAAACCGAAGAACGCGCGCGCCACGCGGATGAGATCGATCCTGACGTACGCAACGACCAGGGGACGCGCAGCGATAGGAAGAACGGCGCCGATCCCGGCCGGTCCGGACGTCACTGACAGCTGGGCCGCTGACCGCGCCGCTCCGTCATCAGGATCGGATGCCGGCGCCCCTCGGTTCGCCCGCGGGGCGCTCGGCCGCGGCAGGCGCCACAAGGAACGACGCCAATACAGCCACTCCGACGGCGAGCAGGGCATTCCGGATTCCCATCTGGTCACCGAGGAATCCGAGCAGCGGAGGCCCAGCGAGGAATGCCGTGTACCCGATCGTGGAAACCACCGACACGCGGGCAGCAGCCAGGCGCGGTTCGTCCGCAGCGGCAGACATTCCCATGGGGAACCCGAGCGCGGCGCCCGTTCCCCACAGAACCGCTCCGACTCCGGCAAGAAGCACAGTGGGTGCAAAGACGAAGAGCACCAGGCCGGCCAGCGACGACGCAAGGCTCACCTGCAGCACCCGCACCCGCCCGAACCGGTCGATAAAGCCGCCGCCAACGAAGCGGAAGAGGGTCATTGAGGCTACGAACACGCCGAACATCAGCGCACCGACGGCTTCAGTGGAACCAAGGCCGTCCACTGTTGCCTTCGCCACCCAGTCGTTTGCAGCACCTTCAGTGAGCGCTGCACCGAGCACTACCAGCCCGATGAGGAGCGTGCGCGGCTCCTTCCAGGCGGCAAATCCGCCGGAAGGGGAGGTCTCGGCGTCGTCATGTTTCCCGGCGTGAGGGTCCTCAGGCAGGAAGTAACGCGGAATCCACAGCGAAATAATGAGTACCAGCACCGCAACCACCGCCAGGTGGGTTGATAGCTCTACGCCTGCGGCCGCGAGACCGGCTCCGGTGAGCGCGCCGATGAAGGCACCACCGCTAAAGGCCGCGTGGAACTTCGGCATGATGGTGCGCGTGAGCCGGCGTTCGACGTCGGCGCCTTCCAGGTTCTGCGCAACATCCCAGAGGCCTATACCAAGGCCGAAAATGAAGAGGCCGACGGCGGCAACCACCACGGATTGCGTGACGAGTCCGCCGGCAATGGTGGAGGCGGCGATAGTGGCAGCCACTCCGCCCAGCCTCACGGTGTTCGCTGTCCCGATCCGTGCGGCGATCCCGCCCGACAACGGCAACGACACCATGGACCCGATCGCCGCAACAAGCAGCAGCGCGCCCGTCTGGCCGTCGCTCAGCCCCAGCGTGTCCGACGCAGATGGAATCCGGGCCGCCCAGCTGGCGAATACGAGGCCGTTGAGACCGAAGATAGCGAAGGTAGCCCACATGGCTGAATTGACGTTGCTCTGCACCTCTAAACCGTAGGCGCACGGGCTCGGAAGGGGCTACCCAGGGCAGGCAGTGTGATGGAGATGACAACAGGTTGCCGCCGCTACGGTGGCGGACCGCACTGAAACCCCGGGCAAAAGAAACACGCCCGGCTCGACGTACCGCTAATCCTCGAAGCTGAGGGTGAGCTGGTCTCCATCAATCTGCACGGCCGCGCTGAAGTAGAGGCTCGCGGTGTCTTCTTCCGGCTCCCATTCGGCCGGCTCGTCGTCCTGCCACTGAGTGTTCCGCTCATAGGTGGCAGTCATCTCGCCTTCCGTGGCGTACAGCGCCAGGGACCCATCCCAATTCTCCGACACCTCGAACTCAGGCTCCTGGGTAATTGTCCAGCTGAAATTGCGATAGTCCTCGTCGTCGCCAAACGTGAACGCTCTGTTCGGGCAGTCCTCGGGCGCCGCCTCTGTGGAGTCGGCGCAGGTCTGAAGGAATTCCCTCGCCTGAGCCACCGCATCTTCCGTCACTGCATCCGTCATGGAGCGCTGGAAAAGGGCCCCTTCCCCAACACTGCTTGCCGGATCAGCCGACACTGTAATGGTTTGCTCCTCCCCCAACGTCACATATTTGGTGCCTTCCGGCGGAGTCAGCACATAGTCGCCCGGCAGGACCGGCAATGAGAACGCGCCTGGAGCCTGCTGGCCGAGCTGTTGGGACAGCTCCACGTCCACGCCGTTTACCGTCACCATGTCCACGCCTTCAGGCACTTGGATCGGCAAGGTCCAGGACGTCCCGCGGGTCACCGTCCAGTTGTGGAAGAACAGCGCCGTTCGCTCTGCCTTCTCCAGGGTGAAGATAAGTGGCACCCTTTTGGCATCCTGGGTTACCTCCGCCGTAACGGTCGCCAATTCACCCGAGAACTCGACGTCGCGAATCTCATGGTCGGTTATGCGGTTCTGAGCAGCACCGAAGATGCCGTCATCCAGCAGCAACCGCTCCTCGGACGTCACATTTGGATCATGCAGCGCTACCGCTGCGCTCGCATCCCCCTCCTCGAGCGCCTTGAGGTACTTCTCAACGTGCGCTTGGGGCCCATAGGTTGTGGCGCTCAGAATGTTGAACGCAACAGTGGCAGCCACAATCAGGAGGATGACGATTCCCGCGATTGCTGTGCCAATCCGCAGCCTTTTCTTGGCATGGGCGGTTAATGGTTTGGTCTCCCGCCCGCCGGCACCCGGCACCTCCTCCACCTGGCGCCCGGTATCGGTGCCGGCGACTGCGGAGTCGGCGGTTGCTGTGGGACCGGAGAACCAGCGGTGGATAATGGCGGGCAGGAAAGGCACTGCCACCGGGGCCAGGTATCGTCCCGAAACTTCAATTGCGGCTCCCCACAAACCCATGATCAGCGGCGTCCAGAGAGCCAGTGCCAGAGTGCCCGAAAACGACAATGCGCCGCCCCTGACACCGAAGACCACTGAGGTGAACAGAGTGATTAGGAGCCCACCCACCAGAAAGATGGCCGGCAGGATGGCCCATGACATCCAACCCTCCCGTTGGCGGTAGGAGGCTCGCGCAGCTGCCCAGGCGATCGATGCGACGAAAGCGATCGTGATGGCTAACAGGATAAGCAGCAGGGCGGCCCACCATGAGAGATCAAAAACCGTCATGGAATCTGTGCCTTGGCTGGTGGCGTTGCTGACGGAAGACAGATGCCCGATTCCGTAGGCCCAGCCGGCGGCGGTGGGTAGCCAGAGCGGTGCTGAGAACGCCGCTGCTGCTCCGCCTTTCACCGTGGCAAAGATGAACAGTACAAGCCCGCTCACGAGCGTGTAGGCCATGTAATGGAGGCAGAAGATCCTCACGCCCGCCAGTATCTCCGCGCCTGCGCGTCGCCTCGCAGTTGCTTGCAGAAGGCCGTGTGTAGTCGCCGACCCGTGATGATGTCCCAAGCGACTGCCGAGTGTTCCGATGGCAAGGGCCCCGAAGAACAATGGCAAGGAGGCGCTCGTAAGGACAGCAGACATGCCGTTCTCGGAGATCCGGACTGCCAAGAGGAAGCTAAGCAACAGGCCAACGAGTGCAAGTGTCAGTCCGCTGACCGCCGAAAGCATCCACGCCTGCGTACTGGTGATACTTGTTTGGCTTCGAGCGCTCCGCCTACCAAGGAACCACAGCGTGAGTACCGCGATTCCCGTCAGAGCGAGCGGGACGCCCCAGCCTACAGCGCCTATTTGCAGCGGCATCCCGAGGACATTAAGACCCAGATCGGCGTGTAGGGCTCCCATCATCGCCATGCCGGCGAGCTGAAATGGGAGTGCGAGCAAAAGAAAAGCGCCGCCAACGTCCGAGGGCGTCTCCACTCCCACGTACTCATCGAGGGAGGCCTGCAGGTCCTGTGCTGAAAGAACCAGGCCCAGAGCAACCAGCAGTAAGACTGCGAATGCTGCGAAAACTGTGACGCCGTACGCGATGACCCCGGCCAAACCCGCGCTCAACCAACGGCTGTGCCCGATGTCCCTGAAACCTCCGCCAACTGGCAACGGATCAACGGGCCGCTCTGACGATGACGGAGCCGATACGCGCGGAGTGGCTGGCGGCAGCGGCGGAAGGGCAGGCCGATCGACGGATTCTGGATTCATGGTTGTCCCCCAACGAAAGAATGATGAGGACGATCACTAATTTGCCCCCGGAGACAATTTACTATGAGGGGCCAGTGCCCCGGGTAGTGCTGTGGATAAGTGTCAAGCCTTGTCCTAGCGCGACCGCTGCACTCTGCCTTCGTCCCACACAGGAGCTTCCGATTCATACACCTTGCCGTCCTCGCCGAAGACGAGGAAGCGGTCAAAACTCCGCGCGAACCAGCGGTCGTGGGTTACGGCCAGCACGGTTCCCTCGAACGCGTCGATAGCGCGTTCCAGGGCTTCGGCTGAATGGAGATCGAGGTTGTCCGTGGGCTCGTCGAGGAGCAGGAGCGTGGCGCCGGACAGTTCGAGGAGCAGGATCTGCAGCCGTGCCTGCTGCCCGCCGGAAAGCGAGTCATACAGCTGTTCCGACTGCCCTGCCAGCCCGTAGCGGTCCAGTACTCCCGACGCCGCCTCCCGGCCGAGGCCCGATCGGTGATCGTCGCCGCGGTGCAGGATGTCGAGCAGGCTCCGGCCCAGCAGGTCCGGACGCACATGGGTCTGGGCGAAGAACCCAGGGCGAATGCGCGCACCCAACTTCACCACGCCGGTGTGAGGCACGGGTGCGATGCTCACCTCGGACACCGGTTCATGTTCTTTCTCCGGATCGGTGCCGCCGGCGGCGAGGAGGCGAAGGAAGTGGGACTTGCCGGACCCGTTGGAGCCCAGCACTCCGACGCGGTCACCGAACCAGATCTCGGTGCTGAACGGCTTCATCAGCCCGGTCAGCTCCAGTCTCTGCGCGACGACGGCCCGCTTGGCTGTGCGGCCACCCTTGAGCCGCATGTTCACGTTCTGCTCGATCGGGATCGCTTCCGGCGGCCCTGCCTCCAGGAATTTCGCCAGGCGCGTCTGGGCGGCGTGGTAGCGATTAGCCATGTCCGAGCGGAACGCGGCCTTGTTCTTGTACATGTTCACGAGCTCTTTGAGCTTGATGTGCTCCTCATCCCAACGTCGCCGCAGTTCCTCAAAGCGGGCGTTGCGGTCCGTCCGGGCCTGCAGGTAGGTGCTGAAACCTCCACCGTGCACCCAGCTGGAGGCGCCGAGTGCGCCGGGTTCCAGCGTGACGATCCGGGTAGCCGCATTGTCCAGCAGCTCGCGGTCGTGGCTGACAAAGAGGACCGACTTGCTGGACTCGTTGAGCTTCGCTTCGAGCCACCGTTTGCCGGGTACGTCGAGGTAGTTGTCCGGCTCGTCGAGGAGGAGCAGTTCGTCTGGACCGGAGAACAGCGCCTCCAGGACGAGCCGTTTCTGTTCTCCTCCGGATAACGACGACGCCGCGCGGTACTGTGCGCGATCATACGGAACGCCCAACGCAGCCATCGTCACTTCATCCCAGGTGGTTTCGAGCTCATAGCCGCCGGCGTCTCCCCAATCGGCAATCGCCTGGGCATAACGCATCTGGGTGGGTTCGTCGTCGTGCTCCATCATTGCGAGCTCAGCGTCGTCGATCTTTTTCGCGGCCGCTGCAAGCACCGGCGGCGCAGCGGAGACGAGCAGGTCCCGCACCGTGGTGTCATCGCGGACCTGGCCCACGAACTGGCGCATGATGCCCATACTGCCGGAGCGGGTGATGGCCCCCTCATCGGCGGTGATATCGCCGGCAACAATGCGAAGGAGCGTGGTCTTTCCGGTGCCGTTGGGACCGATCAGGGCAGTCTTGTGGCCCTCGCCGACCTTGAAGGTGACGCCGTTGAGCAACTGGCGGCCGTCGGAAAGAAAGTAGTCGATGTTGGAAATGTCGAGGTGCGCCACGCTCCCAGTCTTCCACCCGCATCCAGTGAGCCGAAATAGGGTCTCATCCGTGGGTAGACACTCGAGTGCGAGGATGGGAGCGTGATTCCAATAACTCCCCAGCGGGTGGTGTTCTTCGGCGTGACCGGATCCGGGAAAACAACAGCGGCTGAGCGCTATGCCGCTGCGACCGGGTTGCCGCTGACATCCGTAGACTCGGACATCGGGTGGCTTCCGGGATGGGCGGAGCGGGATCCCGCCGAGCAGCTCCGCATGGTTGAGGAAATCGCCTCGCGGGATGCCTGGGTGCTGGACAGCTTCTACCGGAAGTGGTCAGACCACCTGATTCCGCGCGCTGAAGTCATCGTTGCGCTGGATTATCCGCGCTGGCTCTCGCTGTCCCGGCTGGTCCGCAGGACGCTGCGGCGCATGGTGCTGCGGGAAGAGGTCTGCAACGGGAACACGGAGACCTTCCGCCGCGTCATCGCACACGACTCGATCATTCGGTGGCACTTCACGTCCTTCGCCAGCAAGCGCCGGAGGATTCTTGAATATCAGGACGCCGGGTTGCCAGTGCTTCGCTTCACCAGACCGCGGGATCTGGAGCAATGGCTCAGGTCCTATGAGAGGTGACGGCCTAATTCATCGAACGATGAGCTCGCTCACGCAAAGTAGCGCGCTAAAAATCGGTGCAGGAGGAGCTGCAGTCGGATCGGTCATCCCGACCCTCGGCGCCATCATTCCCGCGGCAGTCGGTGTGGACATCGACGTGGTGATGCAGGATGCCCGCGACCTCGTGCGCAACCGGCACACGCCGCGCCAGATCGTGAACGTCGAGGCTGACTGAGCCGCAGCTCAGTTCCGGGGCAGTCCCTGGAACCCAATCAGCATTCCACGACGTTCAAGGCCAGCCCGCCACGGGCGGTTTCCTTGTACTTGTCCATCATGTCCGCACCGGTTTCACGCATCGTCTTGATCGCAGCGTCAAGTGAGACGAAGTGCTGCCCGTCGCCGCGCACGGCCATGCGGGCTGCGGTGATTGCCTTCATCGCTCCCACGGCGTTGCGCTCGATGCACGGTATCTGCACCAGTCCGCCGACGGGATCGCAGGTCAAGCCCAGGTTGTGCTCAATGCCGATTTCAGCGGCGTTTTCGACCTGCTCGGGTGTGCCTCCCAACACCTCGGCCAGCCCCGCAGCGGCCATCGCGCACGCTGAACCAACTTCCCCCTGACAGCCGACCTCGGCACCCGAGATGGAGGCATTCTTCTTGAAGAGGGCACCGACAGCAGTGGCGGCGAGCAGGAAGCGGATAACGCCGTCGTCGTCGGCTCCCGGAACGAAGTCTGTGTAGTACTTCAGGACTGCCGGGATGATGCCGGCCGCGCCGTTGGTGGGAGCGGTCACCACACGACCGCCGGCCGCGTTTTCCTCGTTTACGGCAAGCGCGAACAGGGTGACCCACTCCATGGTGCTGAGGTGGTCATTGGGGTCAGCTTCCTTCTGAAGCAGTTCCAACTGCCGGGCAGCACGACGCCGGACATGCAGCCCACCGGGAAGAATGCCGCTGTTGGTCGACCCCCGCCGGATGGTGTCCTGCATGACGTCCCAGATCTCGAGCAGGCCGTTGCGGATCTCAGTCTCGGACCGGACGGCCAGTTCATTGGCCAGCACAATCCCGGAAAAGGACTTTCCCGTCGATGCTGCAAGGCCGAGCAACTGTTCGCCGGATTCAAACGGGTAGGGAATCGCGACGGTCTGTTCCGCGGACAGGTCGGTGCCGATCTGGTCCTCGTCCAGAACGAAACCCCCGCCCACCGAGTAGTATTCGCAGGCGAATAAGAGTATGCCCTCAGCGTTATATACCGAGAAGCGCATCCCATTGGTGTGGTAGTCCAGCCGCTGCTTGCGGTGCAGAACAAGATCTTTCTCCGGATCAAAAGCTACATCGTGTGAGCCGGCCAGACGAAGGGTCTTTGTTTTCGAGATTTCATCCACACGAGGTTCAGCGCGTTCCGGATCGGTAAGGTGCGGCTGCTCGCCCTCGAGCCCCAGGATCACGGCCTTGACTGTTCCGTGCCCATGACCGGTTACGCCCAACGAACCGAACAGTTCAGCATCGACGTGCTGGACCTGTTCCAGCAGCCCCTGCTCCACCACCATCCGGGTGAAGAGAAAGGCCGCCGTCATGGGCCCGCCCGTGTGTGAACTGGACGGACCTATCCCGATTTTGAAGAGGTCGAAGGCGCTGATGGTCATGAGCGGCCCGGACGCTTGTAGAACGGCAGCTCAACGACGGTGAAACCCTCCGGACGTCCGCGCAGGTCAACCTGCAGTTCCGTGCCCGGTTCGCTCAACGCTGTGTCAACGTAAGCGAGGGCAACCGGGTACCCGAGGGTCGGGCTCGGAAGGCCAGACGTAACGGTACCTACGGTCTGTCCGTTCGAAACGACGTCGTACCCTGCACGGGCAGACCGGCGTCCGGTACCACGCAAACCGACCAGCTTTCGCTCCGGTGTTTCGGCCTTCAGCGGCTCCAGCACGGAGCGGCCCACGAAGTTCTCGGTCTTCTTCAGGCTGACGACACCGCCCAATCCCGCTTCAAACGGATTTGTCTCCAGGCCGAGCTCATGACCGTACAACGGCATGCCGGCTTCAAGGCGAAGCGAGTCCCGCGAGGCCAGCCCGCAGGGCGCCAGGCCATGGTTGGTTCCTGCCTCGGTCACGGCTTTCCACAGCTGTACGGCCTGCGCGTTCTCGATGAAAAGTTCAAAGCCATCCTCGCCGGTGTAGCCGGTGCGGGCGAGGAGGACCGGCTGACCGGCGAGCTCCACGCGAACGGCGGCGTAGTACTTGAGCGAGGTGATGGCGTCGCGGTCTGCAGCCGGCGCCATGCCGAGCAGGATCGCCTCCGCGTTCGGTCCCTGCACCGCGATGAGAGCGGTCTCCTCCGACTGATCCTGCACAGTGACATCGAAGTCGGCAGCACGCTGCTGCAGCTCGGCAGCAACCGTGTCGGAGTTCGAGGCGTTGGGCACCACAAGGAACTGGTCCTCGGCGAGGCGGTACGTGATGAGGTCATCAATCACTCCGCCGCCCTCGGTGCAGATGAGGGAGTACTTGGCCTTCCCCACCGCCATGATCTCCATATTTCCCACGAGGGCATAGTTGAGGAAGCTGGCTGCCTGCGGCCCAGTGACCATCACCTCGCCCATGTGCGAAAGGTCGAAAATGCCGGCGGCCCGGCGAACCGTGTGGTGCTCTTCAAGTTCGCTGCGGTACTTCAGGGGCATCTGCCAACCGCCGAAGTCGGTGAATGCCGCACCGAGTTCCTGGTGCTGGGCATACAGCGCTGTCTGCTTTGTCATGGCGATCCCTTAGTCCTCGAAGTCTTCGATCGGCGGGCACGAGCACACGAGGTTCCTGTCACCGTGGGCGCCGTCGATACGGCGGACCGGCGGGAAGTACTTGTCGTGGCGCAGCGTCCGCAGCGGGAATGCAGCCAGTTCCCGGGAGTAGGCCTGCGACCACTCGTCACTGATGAGCGTCTGTGCGGTATGCGGTGCCTGGCGAAGCGGACTCTCCTCCAGCTGCCATTCGCCTGTTCCGACGCGGTCGATCTCGTGTCGGATGGCGATCATCGCCTCGACAAAACGGTCCAGTTCGCGCAGGTCCTCGGACTCCGTGGGCTCCACCATCAACGTGCCCGCTACCGGGAAGCTCAGCGTCGGGGCGTGGAAGCCGTAATCGATGAGGCGCTTGGCCACGTCTTCGGCTGTCACACCGGTCTTCGCGGTAAGTGCGCGAAGGTCCAGAATGCACTCGTGCGCCACGAGTCCGTTCTCACCCGAGTAGAGCACCGGGAAGTATTCATTGAGGCGGGCGGCGACGTAGTTCGCTGCAAGGAGCGCGGACTTCGTGGCTGCCGTCAGGCCCTCGCTTCCCATCAGCGCCACATAGGCCCAGGAAATCGGCAGTACGCCTGCTGAACCGAAGCGGGAGGCGGAGATAGGGACGCCGGCTGTGTTGCTGTTGTCTACACCAGCTGCGCTATTCGCATCTCCAGGCAGGAAGGGGGCAAGGTGCTCCGCCACTGCTACCGGCCCGACACCGGGACCTCCGCCGCCGTGCGGGATGCAGAACGTCTTGTGCAGGTTCAGGTGGGAAACATCACCACCGAACTCACCCGGCTTTGCTAGCCCGACCAGCGCGTTAAGGTTTGCGCCGTCGATGTAGACCTGACCGCCCGCGCCATGCACCTGGTCGCAGACCCAGCGGACGTCCTCCTCGAAAACGCCATGCGTGGACGGGTAGGTGATCATGATCGCGGAGAGGGAATCCTTGTTCGCCTCGATCTTTGCCTGGAGATCATCGTGATCGATGTTGCCGTTTCCGGCTGTCTTGACCACAACCACCTTCATGCCGGCGAGCACAGCAGAGGCGGCGTTGGTGCCGTGTGCTGACGATGGGATGAGGCACACTGTGCGAGCCTCATCACCGCGTGAAAGATGGTACTTGCGGATGGCCAGCAGACCGGCGAGTTCACCCTGGGAGCCGGCGTTCGGCTGAATCGACACCCTGGCGTAGCCGGTGATTTCAGCGAGACGGCCCTCCAGGTCATCAATCAGCTGGCGCCAGCCCTCGGTCTGGTGCTCGGGGGCGAACGGATGGATGGTTGCGAACTCGGGCCAGGAGATCGGTTCCATCTCAACCGTGGCGTTGAGCTTCATGGTGCAGGATCCCAACGGAATCATGGTGCGGTCCAGTGCCAGGTCGCGGTCCGAGAGACCGCGCAGGTAGCGCAGCATCTGGGTCTCTGAGCGGTGGAGGGAGAACACGGGATGGGTCATATAGGACGACGTCCGTTGCAGGTCAGCAGGGATTGCAGTCTCCGCGTCGGCTGACAGATTTACCCCGAAGATCTCGGCGATGGTTTCAAGGTGAGCGTCCGTGGTGGTCTCGTCACAGGAGATGCCGACGTGATCGGCATCGACCAACCGCAGGTTGATGCCGCGCTCCTCGGCCTTGCGGACAATGCTCTCGGACTGGCCCTCGACCTTCACGAGAAGGGTGTCGAAGAAGGACTCGTGGACCGTCCCTGGAACGGCTGCAGCGAGCCGCGCCGCCTTTCCATGGACACGTTCCGCGATCGCCTTCAGCCCGTCCGGACCGTGGTAAACGGCGTACATGCTGGCAACGATCGCGAGGAGCGCCTGAGCGGTACAGATGTTCGACGTAGCCTTCTCGCGGCGGATGTGCTGCTCACGTGTTTGCAGTGCAAGCCGGTAGGCGGGTGCGCCGTCGGAATCCTTCGACACCCCAACAAGGCGGCCGGGGAGCATGCGCTCCAGGCCCTTTCGAACGGCCATGTACGCAGCGTGCGGTCCGCCGAAGAACAGCGGCACACCGAAACGCTGGGCGGAGCCGACGGCGATATCCGCGCCCTGCTCCCCCGGAGGGGTGATCAGGGTCAGCGCTAGCAGGTCCGCTGCGACCGTCACCAGGGCGCCGCCGTCGTGCGCTTTCGCGACCATGTCCGTGTGGTTGCGGAGCGTGCCGGATGTCCCGGGCTGCTGGAGGACGACGCCGTTGATGTCGCCGTCCGGCAATCCCTTTGAGAGGTCAGCGATCTCGATATCAAAGCCCAGCGCCTCAGCGCGGCCCTGCACGACGGCGATGGTCTGGGGGAGGCATTCCGCGTCCAGGATGGTTCGTCCCTTGTTCTTGCCGGAGCGACGCATCAGGAGGACGGCCTCGGCAACGGCCGATGCTTCATCGAGCAGGGAGGCGTTGGCGATGGGCAGCGCAGTGAGGTCCTGGACCATCGTCTGGAAGTTCAGCAGGGCTTCAAGACGGCCCTGGGAGATTTCCGGCTGGTAGGGCGTGTAGGCGGTGTACCAGGCGGGAGCCTCAAGCACATTGCGGCGGATGACAGGAGGGGTGACCGTGTCGTAGTAGCCCTGACCGATCATCTGCACGGCGGTCTTGTTCTTCGCGGCGATGCTGCGCAGTTCCGCCAGGACCTCCGACTCGCTCAGCGCAGACGGAATGTCCAGGCCCTCGTTGATACGGATGCTCGCCGGCACCGCAACATCGACGAGTTTGTCCAGGCTGGGGTAGCCCAGGACCTTGAGCATCTGCTCGGCGTCGTCCGAGCGGGGACCGATGTGGCGGTCGGAGAAAGTTGATTCCGTCTGGTGCGTCATGAGGAACTCCGTGAATCAGTGTGCGTGCAGGGCGCGCGGACAGGTGGGTGGGTTCCTCCCCGCTCTGTCTTGGACCTGAGAGATTCCGTGAACACAGGGTTCACCTTGCACCGTCGGTGAGCACAACCTATCTTCAGCTGCGCTACTTTCCAGAGTTGCCTTTCCGCTGCGGTGCTGGGCCTGAGAGATTCCTGGGGAGGGTTTGCTCCTACGGCGCCTGCCGGCTGTAGGTCAACGGCAGGACTCTCCCGCTGCGGGTCAAGGGCGTTTTATTACTGCGCTTTTCAGTTATGCGATCGTGATCAAGCTTACTCTTCGCTGAAATCGATCAGCAAAGGAGTGCGCTCACGATGACCTTCCCAACTGCGGCACCGGCAGCCCGAACACGTCCTTGAGTGCAAGTTTTGCCGCGTGATAACCGCCCATCCCGTGCACGCCCGGGCCGGGCGGGGTCGATGCTGAGCACAGATAGAGGCCCTTCCCCGGCATCCGCCAAGGGTGCGGCCCGAATGAGGGACGCGCCAGCAGCTGAGGGATGGTCACCGCGCCACCGCTGAAGTCACCGCCCACGTAATTGGCGTTGTACTGCTCAAGGTCAGCTGCAGTCATGACGTGTGAACGCACGACGACGTCGCGGAAGCCGGGCGCGAAACGTTCGATCTGCCGCACAATGGCCTCCGTCATGTCCCGCGTGGAACCGTTGGGCACGTGGCAGTAAGTCCACAGAACCTGCCGTCCGTGGGGTGCGCGGGAAGAATCGAACAGGGAAGGCTGCGAAACCAGCACGTACGGTTTTTCCGGATGGCGTCCGGCGGCCACGTCGGCTTCCGACGCCGCCACTTCAGCCCGGGTTCCGCCCGCATGAACTGTGCCGGCCGCTCGTACTTCCTCGTTTGCCCACGGCACCGGCCCCGAGAGGATGAAGTCAACCTTGCAGGCGCCGTCCCCGAAGCGGAACCGGTCCAGCATTGAGACGTAGCCCTGCGGGAGGCGATCGCCTGCCAGGCCTCCAACAGCACCGGGTGAGACATCGAGCAGGACTGCCTTTGCTCCGTCGAACTCGCCGACCGATTCAATCCGACGGGCAGTGTGGACGGCGCCGCCATGTGCCCGGATGTCATCCGCCATAGCGTTGACCAATGCCTGGGATCCGCCAACCGGAATGGGCCATCCCACGGCATGCGCCAACGCTCCGAGGGTGAGCCCGGCACCTGCAGCCGCGAGTGTGGGCAGGGCAGCAACGGCATGTGCGGCAACTCCGGTAAACAATGCCGCCGCCTCTTCCGTCGAGAAGCGCAGGTTCCACAGGCCAGTCCCCTGCTCGAGCGTCCTTGAACCGAGCAGGGCGGCCGCGACTGGATGCCGCGGGACCCGCAGGAACTGGTTGAGCCCGGTATCGACCACCCCATCAATGTGCTGCACGAGCGGGCGCATCAGTCGCCGCCAGGCCTGTCCGTCCTTGTCCAGACCGAGCGCCGTACGCCCAAGATCGCGGTACGCGAGTCCAGCACGGCCATTGTCCAGCGGATTGGCGTACGACAGCTCGGGAACCACGAAGGGAATCCGTTCCCGGAGACCGAACTCCCGGAAGAAGGGTGACGCCAGCGCCATCGGATGCACAGCCGAACAAATGTCATGCACGTGTTCCGGCTCAAGCAGCTCCATGGTGCGTGACCCGCCGCCGATAGCTCGTTCGGCCTCAAATATCTCCACGCTCAAGCCTGCACGTGCCATCACGACGCCGGCAGCCAGCCCATTGGGGCCGGCACCGACAATCGCGACGTCCGCCATGGCTAGCTCTTCCCTCCGGACCGGTGGGCGCGAAGCGTGGACACGGACGAGGCTGCTCGCATGAGCAACGCGCGACCTTTGGCCGGCGCCGTTCTGCGGAATGAGAGCAGTCCAGCCACCACCTTGTACTTACCCGGGTTCAGCGGGATGTCATAAGTTGTGGGGAGGTCCACAACGTTCTTGGAGAAGTTCCGCTTGAACGTGGTGACGTTGACCAGTTGTGGGTAGTTCTCACTCACAATCCCGGTAAGCCCGCAAGCGGTATTGCCGGCGGCTTTGAGCTGTTTGAACGCTTCCCACAGCAACAGATAAGGCGCAAACGTCTTCCGCGCATCGTGTGTGCTGCCCGCAAAGTAGTAGACCGAGTAGCCGCGGTATTCGGTAGTGATCAACCAACTCACAGCCCTGCTGTCCACGTAGGCGACCATGAGCCGAAGATGATCCCCCAGAGTTGAGAGCAGCAACTCGTAGTATTCGGGGCCGAAGCTGGAGAAGCCGTCGCGCTCCGCTGTTTCCTTCAAAATCGGGTACAGGTCCGCCCTGAATACCTCGACCCAGCGTGCCCGCTCGATGGTCCGGACCTCCACGCCTGACCGTTCCGCACGACGGATACTGTTCCGGGCATTCGGCCGGAAAGACTTGAAAATTGCATCCTCACCCGGCGTCAGGTCAACGACGATCTCGCGCTCATACCAGCCGTGCTCGATCGGTCCGGCTGCAGGAGGCAGCGGGTGCTTCACCTGCATGCGGACATAGAGGGGGTCTGTGCCCGGATCATCAGTGAACTGGTGCCGAACCGTATGCATAAGACGGAGTTCAGCTTCCGCGGTACGGTCCGCGAACCATACGGGCCCGTTGATCGCGACCAGCGATTCTCGGAACCTGCGCCGCACCCGGAGGAAGCTCACCATCGCAGCCGGTGCGCCGTCGTCGTCGTAGTAGGCCCACAATCCGTACGGTTCCCGGCCCAGACTGCGCTCGAAGTCCGCCCACTGCGGAGTCTGTTCGAGCGGAATGACGACATCGGGGCTTGCCGACGCCAACAGCTCGAATGCCTCTGGCGTAAGGCGCTCACTGCGGAAGACGGATTCTGTCACTGGGGGTCTTTCGGTGCGGTGATGGTGAGGTTTGGAGAGGACTCGCTCAACAGTACCGGAGCAGGCGCATGCCGGTCTGGAGCGCCATCGAAGGGGCCGCCTGCCGGATCGTCAATACCAATGCGCCGTGCGGGATCATATGTCGGTTCAAGTATATGTTGCGCAACCCGATACAACAGGTAACCGGTGGCCAGTAGCCGCGCCAAGATCGCGGCTACATAGTAGGGGGAGTCGATATTGTTCTCCACCACGCCTGACGACGCTTCACGGGCTACGTACATCCAGTACGCCCACCAGTGAAGTAGTTCAACAAGCTGCCAGACACAAAGTATTCGCCAATCGACATACGAGAGCGCAACGAAGGGCAGCAACCACAGAGTGAGTGCGGGAGGGTAGTCGGGCAGGACCAGGACGAGTGCTCCGAGCAGCAGAAGAATCACTTGCGGAAGGCGTGGGCGTCGCGGTGCCCGCAGCACCAGCAGGCATATCAGGGCAACCAGCACCGCGAGAATGGTAAAAGCCAGGGTTGCTGTTGCTACCGGAGAGAGCACCGGCAGGCCGAGCCGCTGCGCAAGCAGGTCATAGCCCGCCCACAGCGAAGAGGAAATGCCGAGGCGAGCCGGATCGTATTCCCACGGCAGTGCCAGAATGCGTTCGGGCCCGAACGGCAGAACGGTGAGTACCCAGACGGCGATCAGCGAACCGCCGCTCAGCAGGGCACCCCTGAACCGGCCGGTCCGGATGGCCAACAGTATGACGGCAGCGAGGACCAGGAGCACGTGAACGCTGAACCCGGCGCCGAACCCGAGCAGGACGCCGGAGATCACATAGCGCTCCTGCGCAAACGCCCACGCAGCCAGGACACTCAATAGGACGGACAGCAGCACCCAGCTTGAGGTTGCCGTCAGGATCGCGATCGGCGCCACCGCCACAAGCGCCGCATCCCAGGGTCGGCGACTCGCCAGTCGCATCACGGTAACAACAGTTCCAATCCACGCGGCAGCGATCAGTACAGCGTTCACGTCGAAATACTGCATCAGGGATTGCGTTTGGACTATGCCGTCCGCGGACGTCGGCACCAGTAGCGCGACCAGTCCCGCAAACACTCCAACGAGCAGCGGCCCATCAAAGGTGGAGCCCTCCGCGAATGGGGACAAACCGCTTCCGAGACCCTGGAACTGGAAGGCCTCGGTCCAGTCTGAGTAGCATCCCCGGTAGAACTGCGCGGGACGTGTCCATCCGTCGGTTCGGCACGGAGCCTTGATCAGCACCGCCAGGACAGCGGCGGCTGTGGTCATCAGGATCAGGACCCGCCCGACGGTGAAGACGGCCGGCCGCACCCTGCCCGGTGCAGCGTGCCTCCCAAGTGGCCCGCCGGCGACTTCCGCGACATGCCTGAGCAAGGGGTCCCTGCGCGTAGGCACGGAGATGCTTGCGGGGCGGCGCTGACCCTGCTCTTGCTCCATGTCTCGAAAGCCTAGCCAACGGGCAGGAAAATGGCGCTCTCTTCGTGGAATCCCACCTGTAATCCCGTACTCCGGAGGGCTTGAGGGAATGAGCAGGCAACAACGGGCGTTCGCAATAACAAGTAGACTGGGTAAGCTGTGGATTTCGCCGGAGGCAAAGGCAAACAAAGACCTCGGTCCGGGCGGTTATAAGTGCGCGTAAAGAGGAGAACAGTGGGAACTAACCCCATTCGGGTAGCAATCGTCGGTGTTGGAAACTGTGCAGCATCCCTGGTGCAGGGTGTGCAGTACTACAAGGATGCAGACGCTACGGCGACCATCCCCGGCCTGATGCATGTGGAGTTCGGCAAGTACCACGTCAATGACGTGCAGTTTGTCACCGCGTTCGACGTCGATGGCAAGAAGGTCGGCCTGGACCTCGCCGACGCCATCGGCGCCAGCGAGAACAACACCATCAAGATCGCGGACGTGCCGCCCACCGGAGTGAAGGTCCAGCGCGGGCACACCCTCGATGGCCTGGGCAAGTATTACCGCGAGACCATCGTCGAATCCGATGCGGAGCCGATTGACGTCGTCGCTGAGCTCAAGGCATCACAGGTTGACGTAATGGTCTGCTACCTGCCAGTCGGCTCCGAAGCAGCAGCGAAGTTCTATGCCCAGTGCGCAATCGATGCGGGCGTCGCTTTTGTCAACGCACTTCCCGTTTTCATCGCAGGCACCAAGGAGTGGGCTGATAAGTTCACTGCAGCGGGTGTGCCGATTGTGGGTGACGACATCAAGAGCCAGATCGGCGCAACGATCACCCACCGCGTGATGGCCAAGCTGTTCGAAGACCGCGGAGTCACGCTGGACCGCACGTACCAGCTCAACGTCGGCGGCAACATGGACTTCAAGAACATGCTCGAGCGGGACCGCCTTGAGTCAAAAAAGATTTCCAAGACCCAGGCTGTCACCTCAAACGTAGAGGCCGAACTGCACGCCGACGACGTCCACATCGGACCGTCGGATTACGTCGCCTGGCTCGATGACCGCAAATGGGCGTTTGTGCGTCTCGAGGGCCGCAACTTCGGCGATGCACCGGTTTCCCTTGAGTACAAGCTCGAGGTGTGGGATTCCCCGAACTCGGCCGGTGTGATCATCGACGCCATCCGCGCCGCGAAGATTGCCGCAGACCGCGGCGTCGGCGGACCGATTCTCTCGGCGTCGAGCTATTTCATGAAGTCGCCGCCGGAGCAGTACAACGACGACATCGCCCGCGACAAAGTTGAAGCTTTCATTCGCGGCGAGGTCGAGCGCTAGAGCAGTTCCCCTCTGATGAAACGCCCCCGGTCCTACCGGGGGCGTTTTGTTGTGGGGAAGTGGCCTGTCCGACCGCTGGCGTTCGCATCGCATGAGAGATTGTTGTCATGAGCAATAGCCTTCCCGGTCTGGCGGTGTGTCTCGCCGGCGCTGCAATTTCCTGGCTGCTGAGCGGTCTACTCCCGGGAACCAGCCCGCTCTTGATCGCCATCCTCCTTGGAGCGGCCTGGGGAAACCTGTTGCCGGTGCCATCCCTGTTCTTCGAGGGGATCGGTGTTTCATCCAAAACCCTGTTGCGGGCGGGCATCGTACTGCTCGGACTTCAACTCTCACTCTCAGCAGTACTTGGGCTGGGCCCCGGTGTGCTCCTCCTTGTTTTTCTGTCAGTGGGTGTGACCTTCGCTGCCACACTGTGGATCGGAAAGCTCCTGGGCATCAGCTTTGCCCAGCGACTTCTCATCGCTTCAGGGTTCTCTATCTGCGGTGCGGCAGCGGTTGCAGCCACGGAGACTGCGGCCGGCGCCAAGAAGACGGAAGTCGCCACCGCCATCGGACTGGTGGTGCTCTTTGGGACCCTGATGATCCCCACGGTCCCCTTCCTGGGCGGGCTGCTGGGAATGCCGGAGAGGACCCTCGGCGTGTGGATCGGGGCATCGACCCATGAAGTGGCACAGGTTGTTGCCGCGGGCGGATCAGTGGGCAGCTCTGCTCTTGCTGTTGCCGTCACGGTGAAACTCGCCCGTGTCCTCACCCTGGCGCCGATCACCGCCGGAATAGCCCTGCGCATGCGCCGTGCCGAACCGGCTACAGGCGGCAAGATTCCTCCCGTGGTCCCGCTCTTTATTGTGGGGTTTGTCGGAGCGATGCTGTTGCGCACCTCGGATGTCCTCCCGCAAGGGGTCCTGGAACTGGCACAGATCCTGCAGACGCTGCTGCTGTCAGCGGCGATGTTCGCCCTGGGTCTGGGAGTCCACCTGAAAAGCCTGCTGCGCGTGGGCAAGCGCCCGGTGCTGCTCGGTTTGATTTCAACCCTGGTGATCCTCGCGGTATCCCTCGTCTGCTCGGTGGCCCTGCCACTGTCCTGAAGAAACGTGGCCTGCAGGCCTCACGCGGAACGTGTTCCACCCAGTCGGCGGATGCTGTGCGACGCCTGCGCCATCCCCACCAGGCCAAGGAGCAGTCGGCTGTATGCGCGGACACCCACTGCCACCGCGAGCACTGCCTGATCCCGGGACTGTGTGTCGAGGACTGTGCCCAGATCCTGCTGTGCCACCTGATCGGCCGCTCGTGCATATCCGAGTACGACGTCGGCGCTCACCGAAAGTCCCATTGTCTCCATTTCCCGGAGGATGATGTTGAGCAGCGCGCGCGCCTCAGAGGGTGCATCCGGCCAGCTCTGGGCTGCCAACAGCCCGTTCATAAGCGGGTGGTCCTGCACCGCTTCCGCAGGGGCACCCATCACCATCGCCTGGGTTTTGCCCAACAGCTCAAGGCGGGATACACCGGTATCCTCAATGAGTCCGATCAAGCCACGGATCTGATCGACACGAAGCCCGACGACTGACCGGAGACCCGAGATCAGCTCGAGGCGTTCAACGTGCCGGATGCTGTACTCGGCACGAGTGGGATGGATCTCGACCCCGCGCTGGAGCAGTCCTTCGCGAAGATAGAACTTGATGCTGGCGGCGCTTATGCCCGTTGACGCGCTCAGTTCCTTCAGCTGCACGAGGGTCCTCACTGGATAGTGGAAAGACGTCAACTATCCAGATATACATCGCAAGATAGTGGGTCTATCTTATAACCATGGACTGGAGCCCGCTCATAGCCGCCCACGTGGTCGCCGCGCTGTACGTCCTGGTGCTCGGGCCACTCAATATTTTCCGACGGCGACGCGACCGCACCCACAGGATCATTGGCTATACCTGGGTGAGCGCCATGTACTTCGTCTGCGTGAGCAGTTTCGGGATTGTGACCGACGGACATTTCAGCTGGCTTCACGGTCTCTCCGCCTTCACCATTATCACGGTGACGCTCGGCCTCGTCTCGGCGATCCGCCGCAACATCGTTGCTCACCGGGCCAACATGATCGGTAGCTACATCGGCATTGCAATCGCTTTTGTGTTCGCAGCCACGGCACCGGGGCGGGCAATACCGCTGCTGTTGGCTGATGACCCGGGCACCGCCGTCGTTGTTGCTGCGCTGGTGCTGCTCACAGTGGGCGGGCTTTACCTGGCGGTCCGGCCGAGAACGGTAGCGGCACCTGTCAAGGTGGTCCACACCGGCAAGGCGCCGGTTTAGTACCGTTGGGCGTGACCGGGGGCGGTTGGGGCGGCAGGATCGCCTCCGCGCGGCATCCGCCTACGTACTCTTCAGCAGGAAGCAATCACCCTCGCCTACTTGAGCGCGGCACGCAGGAACTACGCCGTGGCGTCCCGTGCTGCAACGAAGGCGGTGACGCACGCTTCCACGTCTTCGGCGCTGTGGGCTGCGGAGAGTTGCACACGGATGCGCGCGGCTCCCTTGGGGACAACCGGGTAGCTGAACGCGATCACGTAGACCCCGTGTTCGAGCATGCTGTCCGCCACTCTCGCCGCCAGCGCCGCATCACCGAACATAACCGGGATGATGGCATGCTCGCCGGCGAGCAGCTCAAATCCTTCCTCGCTCATCCGAGACCGGAACAGGGCCGCGTTCTCACCCAACCGTGCACGGAGCTCCGCACTGTTCTGGACCAGGTCCAGGGCCGTCAGGGTTGCCGCGACAATCGAGGGGGCCAGCGAGTTGGAGAAAAGATACGGCCGCGCCCGCTGCCGCAACAACTCGACGATCTCCGCCCGCCCGGACACGTACCCACCCGAGGCACCACCCAACGCCTTACCGAACGTCCCGGTATACAGATCCACCCGGTCAGACACACCAGCATGCTCCGGTGTTCCCGCCCCCGTTGGCCCCATGAAACCCACAGCATGCGAATCATCGACCATCACCATGGCGTCATACCGCTCCGCCAAGTCACAGATCTCCTGCAACGGAGCAAGATACCCATCCATCGAGAAAACCCCGTCAGTCACCACCAACCGACGGCGCGCACCGGAAGCCTCCTGCAGCTTCGCCTCAAGATCCGCCATATCCCGGTTCGCGTACCGGTACCGCTGCGCCTTACTGAGCCGGATCCCGTCAATGATCGAGGCGTGGTTCAACGCATCCGAGATGACAGCATCCTCAGCGTTCAACAGGGATTCGAACACCCCGCCGTTGGCATCGAAACACGACGAGAACAAGATGGTGTCCTCAGTGCCCAAAAACGCCGACACGCGCTTCTCGAGCTCAAGATGCAGATCCTGCGTCCCGCAGATGAAACGCACCGACGCCATCCCGAACCCGCGATCATCCAACGCACCCTTCGCAGCCTCGATAATCGCCGGATGATCCGCCAAACCAAGGTAGTTGTTGGCGCAGAAGTTCAACACCTGCGCCCCCTCCGCGCTGCCCAACGCCGCGCGGATCCTATTGGACTGCGGCGAAGAAATGGTCCGCTCATGCTTATACAAACCCGCATCCCGGATTTCCTGCAGCTCCGACTGCAGCTGATCCCGCACTGAAACAAACATTCGCAAACTCCCTCTAGATCGCCGACCAGTCAAGCACTACTTTGCCGCTGCGCCCATCACGGGCAATGCTGAAACCTTCCTGCCAGTCAGACGCCGGCAAAACGTCAGTGACCACACTCGCCACCGCATCACGCAACCGGTCATTGGACTGCAGCATCGCACTCATCGCGTACCACGTCTCGAACATCTCCCGCCCATACACACCCTTCAACGTGAGCATGTGCGTGACCACCTTCCCCCAGTCGATCGTGATGTCCTGGGACGGCAAGCCCAGCATTGCGATCCGCCCGCCGTGGTTCATGTTCTCGATCATCTCCGGCAACGCCGTGGGGTGCCCGGACATCTCCAGACCAATATCAAAACCCTCCACCATATGCAGCTCACGCTGCGCCTCGATGATCCGCATCCGGCTCACATCCACCGCCAAATCCACGCCGATGGACCGGGCAAGATCCAACCGCGGCTCCGACACGTCCGTGATCGCAATGTTGCGTGCACCGGCATGACGGGCAACAGCGATCGCCATCAAACCAATCGGACCAGCCCCCGTGATCAACACATCCTCACCCACCAACGGGAAACTCAACGCCGTATGAACCGCGTTACCGAACGGATCGAACACCGCACCCAACTCCGGTGTCACAGCATCGTGGTGAACCCACACATTGGTCTCCGGAATCACCACGAACTCAGCAAACGCACCATCACGCTGCACGCCCACACTGACCGTCCGGATACACATCTGCCGGCGCCCAGCACGGCAATTACGGCAAATACCACACACAATATGTCCCTCACCGGACACCCGGTCCCCCACCCGGACCTCACACACACCCTCACCGAGTTCCACAACCTCACCGTAGAACTCGTGCCCGGGAATCAGCGGCGCCTCGATAATCCCGGCCGCCCACGAATCCCACGACTCAATATGCAGATCCGTCCCGCAAATACCCGTGGTCAACACCCGGATCTTCACCTCACCCACGCCAGGCACCGGCTCCGGCCGATCCACGAACTCAAAACCAGCCCGAGCACCCGATTTATAAAGCGCCTTCACCCACAGTCCTTTCGTTTGTATCGCTGGACAATACTCAGAACAGTCCCACCGCGCCGCCGTCGTCATCCACGTTCATGCGCAGGGCGCCTGGCTCCTTCGGCAGACCGGGCATGGTCATCGCCGCTCCGGTGAGGGCGACAATGAAGCCCGCTCCGGTCTTCGGGATCAGGTCCCGTACATGGAGGGTGAAACCCTCGGGAGCGCCGAGCCGGGTGGCGTCGTCGGAAAACGAGTACTGCGTCTTGGCCATGCACACCGGAAGCTGATCCCACCCGTTTGCCTGGATCTCCTTGAGCCGGCGCAGGGCAGCAGCGGAGAATTCGACGTCGCATGCCCCATAAATCTCCTGCGCAATCGTGCGGATCTTCTCCTCCACAGGGAGTTCCAGTGGATACAGGTGCCGGAAGGAGCGAGGTGCTTCAAGCGCGGCCAGGACTTTCCCGGCGAGATCGTCACCGCCCGGGCCGCCGCCGCCCTCACCCCAGATATCCGCCACGGCCGCGCTGATACCCTCGGCAGCACACCACGACAACAGCCACTCGAGTTCCTCATCCGTATCAGTAACAAACTTGTTGACGGCCACCACGGGTGTGATGCCGAACTTCCGCACGTTCGCTACGTGGCGCCGAAGGTTCACGACTCCGCGCTTCACCGCGTCGACATCCGGCTCCCGCAGATTGTCCTTCGCCACACCACCGTGCATCTTCAAGGCACGGATGGTCGCAACCACTACGACGGCGTCAGGCGCCACATCCGCGGCCCGCGCCTTGATGTCCATGAACTTCTCGGCACCCAGATCTGCGCCGAACCCGGCCTCGGTTACCACGATGTCGGAAAGGCGCTGCGCTGTCTGGGTGGCGATGACCGAGTTGCAGCCGTGTGCGATATTGGCGAACGGTCCGCCGTGCACCAGCGCCGGCGTGCCGGCAATCGTCTGCACGAGATTCGGTTTCACGGCGTCCCTCAGCAGCAGTGTCAGCGCTCCCTCGACGCCGAGATCCGCAACGGTTACCGGCTTCCTGTCATAGGTATATCCGATGGTCATGCGCGCCAGCCGGTTCCGGAGATCGGCGAGATCAGTGGCGAGGCAGAAAGCGGCCATGACTTCGGACGCCACCGTGATGTCGAAACCGTCCTGGCGCGGAACTCCCTGCGTGGGCCCGCCCAGTCCGATCACCACGTCCCGCAAGCTGCGGTCATTGACGTCGAGCACGCGCTTGAAGGTGATCCTTCGCGGATCGATGTTGAGCGGGTTGCCCTGGTAGATGGAGTTATCCACCAGGGCCATGAGCGTGTTGTTTGCACTGGTGATCGCGTGGAAATCACCGGTGAAGTGAAGGTTGATGTCCTCCATCGGCAGCACCTGCGAATACCCGCCGCCGGTGGCTCCGCCCTTCATGCCCATGACCGGGCCAAGCGAGGGCTCGCGCAGCGCAACCATCACGCTCTGGCCGGCCCGCGCCAGCGAATCCGCAAGCCCTACCGTCAAGGTGGACTTTCCTTCACCCGCGGGAGTTGGACTCATGGCGCTGACCAGAACCACTTTCCCCGGCGCCTTCCCGGGGACGCGAGGCAACTGCGCGACGTCGATCTTTGCCTTGTACCGCCCGTGCAGTTCCAGCGCTTCAGCAGGAATACCCGCCGCTGCTGCGATGTCCTCGATGGGACGGATACGGGCCGCTCGTGCAATGTCGAGATCGGACACAGGGGCGTGGATAGACGTCATCGTCTGAAATCCCTCCGGGGTGCTGGCTGGACTATGGGCGGCTCGGGTGTGAGCTGCATCCAATCTACCAGCGCGCCCACGCGCGAGCGCGCCGCCGAAGAGGGGCTTTAGCCGAGTCCTGCGCGCTCCAGAACGTAGCTGGTCATCGGCTCATACAGACCGGGGCACAGATTGTCATCCAGCGGCACCGCGACCTCCAACTGCCCCTCAGCCTCGGAGACAAACAAGCCGGGGTCATTGCAGTCGGCGAAGCCGAGAGTCGGAATGCCAACTGATGCGGCATGCCCTGCCCAACCATGATCGGCCACGATCAGCTCGGGCGCGGGTGCGCCCTGGGATGCGAGAAGCTCAAGGCTGAGCCGCATCGGCTCCGGATAGTGGGTGTGGACGAGGCCGCCGTACTGATGCCAGGCCAGGACACCGAACAACTGCCGGATGTCACCGTCACGGAAGGGCTGGCCCTCGGGGACCTTGACGACGGTTGCGCCGCCCCGTTCAGCTGCAGAGGCGAGCGCAGCGTGAACGGGCAGCAACCCTGCGGGGTGGCCGGTCGCGAACAGAATCCGGCTGCCCGAGCGGACGGCCACGCCAAACCGGTCCGCGAACCGGTCGAGTGCTGCGACGCACTTGTGCGCGTCGATGGTGTCCTGACCCTCGAGATGATCCCGGTCGGCGCTGGTGCCGACGCGCTCGTGCATCAGGTCAAACACCTCATCAAGGCTCCAGGTGCGGGTAAGCCGCACACCAAACTCGAGGTGCTCGTTTCCATCGAGGAACAGCTGCATGTGCCGCAGGTTGTCCTGCCGCGGTGTGGCAACCTTCCCGGTAATACCTACTGAGTCGAGATAGCTGGCGAGTTCGGCGGCTGCATTCACCCGTCCATCCTAGGCACACTGTCCTGGGGAACTGGCTGATGTGCTGCGGGCTACAGTGCGGGCGCACCCTCGTATTGTTCGACGGCCGTCCGGTAGCTCTGCGCCGTGAACAGTGCGGTCCGCTGCCAACCGAAGGCCAACGCGTGCACCGCAGCATTGGTGCCGAGCGTGCGGCGCATTGCGCCGTCGTCGTGCAGGACCTCCAGCGCCGCTGACCATAGTGCGGCACCATGCCCGTCAACCAGAACGCCGGTTCGCCCGGCACTGATCGCCTGCGGCAGTCCGCCGACATTCGCTGCCAGAACCGGTGTGCCGCAGGCCTGCGCTTCAAGCGCCACCAGACCGAAAGATTCGCTGTAGGAAGGCATCGCAACGACGTCGGCCGCGCGGAACCAGTGCGCAAGCTGCTCCGGCAAAACGGGCGGATAGAGCCGGACCACGTCCTGTAGTCCAAGCCGATTGATC
Source organism: Arthrobacter parietis (assembly GCF_039530425.1). Lineage (NCBI taxonomy): Bacteria > Bacillati > Actinomycetota > Actinomycetes > Micrococcales > Micrococcaceae > Arthrobacter > Arthrobacter parietis. Next base: position 1,201,847 of record NZ_BAAAON010000001.1, read on the forward strand.
AGGGGCCGCAGCTCCAGGGCTTCAGGTCCGCTGCCGGAGCCGATGATGCTGACCTGGAGTGGGATGTCCGGGCGCCGCGCCAGCAAGTCAGCGGCAGCCTCAACCAGCAGGTGGGGACCCTTCAGCTTCTGGATCCGGCCGGCGAAGACCACGTGGAACGTCTCGGCAGAGAACGAAAGCCCGGAACGCGAGGCGGGCCGGTCAAGCGCATTGAAGATGTCGAGATCCACACCGGGGGCGACAATGTCGACCTTCTCGGCGGCCGCCCCGTAAAGGGATTCCAATTCCGCGGCCTCGGTACTTGTGTTGGCGATGAGGCGATCGGCGTCGTTGACGATGGTCTGCTCGCCGGAAATCCGCGATTCAGGTTCCCTTACTCCTCCGGCATGCAGCCGGAGGTTCTTCACCCTCGCCATGGTGTGCATCGAGTGGACCAACGGCAGGTTGAGGGATTTCGCGACGGTCAAGCCCACAATGCCGGAGACCCAGTAGTGGGAGTGGATGACATCGAAGTGTCCGTCTGCCAGCAGATCGGTGGCGTCGGCGATGGCGTCGGCCAGGTCATCGGAGAGTTGGGGAAGTACTTCTTTCGGAACCCGGCGCGTGGGTCCGGCAATAAGGTGGCGGACCAGGACACCCGGGCCCAGCTCCTCAATGTGAGGTTGCCCGTCCGCTGCTGCGCGAGTGAAAATTTCGACGTCGATACCGACCTTGGCGAGCTCCAGCGCCACTGAGCGTACATAGACATTCATACCGCCGGCGTCGCCGCCGCCGGGCTGATCGAAGGGCGATGTGTGAAGCGACAGCATCGCCACGCGCTTCACGGGGGTCACGAGCCCTCCCTTCGCCGTCCAGGTTGTATTCTTCTGCCAGCACTTGACCTCTGGCCACTAGTGACCATATAACGCGGACAACAGTCACGACATTCCGCGGGAGCGCCTCGTGGAGCCGGAGTGGTCCGTTAAAGGCGGAAGCCCGCGCTGGGAAGCGCGGGCTTCTCTGGTGGTGGCACCGATGACTTGCATCAGTTTCTCCTTCGCGGATCGACAGGGCGCGGCTACACGCCGCATGGACGCACCTGTTACTTGATGAACAGGTGATGCTGCGGCAGGGCAAAAGACTGGGCGTTTTCCCAGGCGTTATCGACCGACGATTCCTGTATTCGCTTCCAGAAGGAAACACTTTCCCGAAGTTTCTTAATCATGAAGTACACCTCCTCTCGCTGCGTGAAGTCAGGCATCACCGCTGATAAATCGACGGGTTGCGTGTCGGGTTCACGAACCGGGTCGAGGCGGGTGAGACTGCCGGACATGATGAATTCCCCGTGTGAACGCTGCTGTGCATCGACCTGGGCCGTGGTGCGTTCGGTGGAAACAGGGGCTGAAACAGGCATGGATATCTCCTGAGATTGTGGTGCGGGAAGAGAAGAGGGCTGCGATGAGCCCGGAATTCGTGAGAAAGGCACGAAAAAGCGAGGCGGGTTCCGCCTGACGCACACAAAGGAAAAAGAAAACTTCTCCGCAGAAGAAATTAGGAGAGAAGTGCCGTTTTCAGCAGGAAGTTAATGCGCAGCGATGGCGGAGGCTGGGCGGGTTCGCGCGGCCATCATGCCGCCGAGAAGATTAATCACCGAATCCCACCTCCACTTCTAACTTGCGCTTACCTGAACAGTGCAAAAACAAAGGAAGATTGGGTTCTCCCAATGGCACTTCTCAAAGCTACCTCAAACGAAGCGCCTTCGCCTAGCTCTTTTGCGAGAAATTCCGAATATTTTGCCGGACGGGGAGTAGCCGGGACAGCAGCAGCGCATTAGCCCGCCAGGCAGCGTTAGGCTGACCAAGGATTCGAGGAGAGGTAGGCGGATGGGATCTGCACGGCTCCGCGAGGTCGATGCGCTGCGCAGCTTTGCGCTCGGCGGCATCCTCATGGTCAATATCTGGTACTTCGCCGACGCGTTCACCCTTGCCGGCGAAATCAGCCCGAATCACCGGTCGGCAGCTGACCTCGCAGTGCGGTTCACGGTTGCAGCTCTCTTCGAAGCGAAGTTCTACCTACTCTTCTCCTTCCTGTTCGGCTACAGCTTTGATCTGCAGTGGCGGGCGGCCATTGCGGCAACCGCATCCCCGGTACAACGCATCCAGCGCCGCCTTGCTGCGTTGTTTGTCCTCGGCTTGCTGCACGGTCTCGTCCTGTTTTTTGGGGACATCCTCCTGACGTATGCGCTGATGGGCCTGATTCTGCTCGCGACGCACTCACTGCGCACGTCCACGGCCGTCATCACGGGCAGTGCGCTGATTGGAGGGATCGGTTCGCTCATCCTGGCTGTGGGCCTTTTCATTGCCGGCGCCGGAGCGGGTGCTCCTTCCGCCGCTATTGCAGTCAATTCAGGCGCGCTCACCCAGAGCCCAAGCTCGGTCTTCGCAGCCAACGCGGACAACTTCCTGGAGAACGTTGCCGGTGTGGTCTTCGTTCAGGGTCCGCTCTCGCTCGGAATGTTCTACCTCGGGCTCGCGGCCGCCCGGGCCCGCCTTTTGGAACGGCCGCTCTCCACCCGCATCCTGACGACGACGGCGGCAACCTGCCTTCCCGTCGGCCTCGCCGCCGGTGTTTTCCAGGCCTACCTGACCACCTATGGGAGCGGCGACCGGTTCAGTGTGCTGGCCTTCGGCATCTCAACGCTCACCGCGCCTCTGCAGACAGCCGGCTACGTGAGTCTCCTCCTGCTGCTCTTCCGCACGGCGGCCGGAGCACGCCTCTGCGGACTGCTTGCACCCGCGGGACGCATGGCGCTCACCAACTACCTCCTGCAGTCGGTGATCATGGCGCTCGTTTTCACCGCCTACGGGCTGCGGCTCTCCGACGGACTGCCGGCCAGCGCGGTGGCGGGAATCGCCGTCGTCATCTTTGCAGCCCAACTTATCCTCAGCCGCCTTCTCCTCGCACGCATACGAATTGGCCCGGCAGAGTGGCTACTGCGGAGCATCACGTATGGCCGACGGAGTACGCGGGCACCGGGAAGTTAGACGTTCCAGCGCAGGATGGCGGGAGTGCGCTTGTCCCAGCCGAGCGCACACACCGCGGCCGTACCAAGGATGAAGCGCCGCCCCTCCACGGGTTCGAACTCCAGCCAGCGCGCCGTAAGCACCCGGAGGAAGTGGCCGTGAGCAACCAGGAGGGCGTTACGCACCGGTTGCGCCTGCGGATCCTGGTCCGCCGGTGTGCCGCAACCGGCCTGAACCCTCGAGATGATCCGGTCAGCGCGTGCTGCCACCTGGGCAATGGTTTCTCCGTTTGGGACGCCGTCCTTCCAGATGAGGTAATCCGGATTCTCCTTGCGGACAAGCGCGCTGTTACGGCCTTCATTGTCGCCGTAGTCCCACTCATGGGCATACGGGAGCACCTCGGCGCCACCAAAACCGGCCAGCTCAGCCGTGCGTCGCGCACGCTGAAGCGGAGACGTGAAGACCAGGTCAAACTCGACGCCGGCCAACCGGCTCGCAGCGTCCCGTGCCTGCTGCTCGCCGGCCGAAGTCAGCGCAAGGTCAGTGAGGCCGGTGTAGTTGCCGTCGCGGGACCACTCCGTCTCACCGTGGCGCAATAGCCAAAGGTTAGGCAGCGGTGTGCCCGCCGCGGTCAGATCAGCGGCAGCTGCTCCGGACTGGCTCATGATTCATCTCCTGCTTCGGGCTGGCCGGCCCACCAGACGCGCAACTTGGACTCGGCAGCCTCACGGGTATGCGGACCATGTTCCATGCGTTCCTCCAAAAGAAAGCGATAGGCCCGCCCCACAACCGGCCCCGGCCGAATACCCAGCAGCTTCATGATGTCTTCTCCGTCCAGATCCGGCCGTATCGATGCGAGCTCTTCCTGCTCGGCGAGCGCAGCGATGCGGTTCTCGAGGTCGTCGTAAGCAAAAGCGAGGCGCTCTGCCTTCCGGCGGTTGCGCGTTGTCACGTCCGACCGCGTCAGCCGGTGCAGCCGTTCAAGCTGGAGCCCGGCGTCGCTCACGTAACGGCGCACCGCGGAATCCGTCCAGCCCGCCTCGCCGTAGCCGTAGAAGCGCATGTGCAGCTCCACGAGGCGCGCCACCGCCTTGATCGTGTCATTGTCGAAACGGAGCGTCTTCATCCGCTTGGCTGTCAGCTTTGCTCCGACAACATCGTGGTGGCGGAAACTCACCGCGCCGGTTGGTTCGAAGCGCCGGGTGGCCGGCTTCCCGACGTCGTGCATCAGGGCAGCGAACCGCAGGGCAAAGTCCGGAGCCGGCACCGCGCCGTCGTCATCGGTTTCCAGTGCGCACGCCTGCTCCAGCACGGTCAGTGAGTGCTGGTAGACGTCCTTGTGCCGGTGGTGCTCATCCATCTCAAGGCGCAGCGCAGGCACCTCAGGCAGCACGTGGTCGGCCAACCCGGTGGAAACCATGAGGTCGACGCCCCGCCGGGGGTGGGCACCGTTGATGAGCTTGATCAGCTCATCCCGGACGCGCTCTGCGGAAATGATGGTGATGCGCTCGGCCATCGCGGTCATCGCATCCCGCACCTCCGGCGCAACCTCCACTCCCAGCTGGGAAGCGAACCGTGCCGCGCGCATCATTCGGAGCGGATCATCGGAGAATGACGACGACGGCGCCCCCGGAGTGCGCAGCAGGCCCGCGTGCAGGTCCTTTACTCCACCGTACGGGTCCACGAGTTCCAGTGAGGGCAGACGCAAGGCCATGGCGTTGATCGTAAAGTCCCGGCGGAGGAGGTCATCCTCCAGATTCGTGCCGAAGGCAACCACGGGCTTGCGGGAGGACGGCTCATACGCCTCGGCGCGGTAGGTCGTGACTTCGATGGTGAAGGACGCCTTGCGCAGCCCGATCGTTCCGAACTCCCGGCCAATCTCCCAAAAGGCGTCGGACCACCGCCGGATGACCGCGATTATCTGATCCGGATCAGCGTCCGTGGTGAAATCGAGGTCCGGCGAGGACCTACCGAGGAAAAGGTCGCGGACCGGCCCGCCCACCAGTGAAAGTTCGTGGCCGGCATCAGCGAACAGCCGTCCTAGCTCAGTAACCACCGCCGGAAGGGGGGCGGTCAACGGGGAATCTTCCAACAGGTGCACCATAGTCCTTTAAGCGTGCCAGAGATCAGCCCAAACACCATTACGGGAACGGGGGCACGCGCTAAAGGGTCGCCGGTGGAACCATCGGCACGGCAACACGCCGACCGTCCTGCATGCTGGCGGGGAGCCGCCCGCGCGGTCATCATCCCCCAGCAAAGGTAGTTAGAGTGGGATCATGGACCGTCCCGTTCCGAGCGCACCAAAGCGCACCCCATTGACAGCGTCAATGGGCCGAACAGGCGCGCCTTTAATTCATCAGTCCCTCCCCACGGTGGAGGAAGTTTCGGCCGGCGGAATCGTCGTCGACACCTCTACGGACCTGCTCAACGTAGCAATCATCGCGAGGCTGAACCGCGGTGGACGGCTTGAGTGGTGTTTGCCCAAGGGACATCCGGAGAACCAGGAAAACAACGAACAGGCAGCAGTAAGGGAGATCGAGGAGGAAACCGGCATCTGCGGCCGCGTCCTCGCAGCGCTCGGCAGTATTGACTACTGGTTCACTGTCAGCGGTCACCGCGTCCACAAGACGGTCCACCACTTTCTCCTTGTCTCTACGGGCGGGCATCTGACCATCGAGAATGATCCCGATCACGAGGCCGTCGACGTCGCATGGGTTCCGCTCGCAGACCTCGGCCGCAAGCTCTCCTTCCCTAACGAGCGGCGTATCGCCGACCTCGCCCGAGAGGTCCTGCCGCAGTACCTCTGAGCCGGTGCCCGTCATACCGTGGCGATTACGGGCTTGCTGCGTGGACCGCGGTTACCGGAATCGGCCGCCAATGGTGAGACGATAAGTCACGATGTCTGATACCAACACCGCCTCAATACCGGTCCAGGATGCGGGCGTGGTGCCCAGTCGCCGTCCCACTCCCGCGGGCAACGTTCCGCCCACTGATACAACAGCACGTTCCAGCGCAATCATGGCCGCGGGTACCCTCGTTTCGCGTATCCTCGGCCTCGTCCGTGTCGCTCTTCTCGCCACGGCGATCGGCACGGCCGGCGCGGTGTCCGACCTGTTTCCTGCTGCCAACAACCTGCCGACCTACATCTTCCTGATGGTTGCCGGCGGTGTGTTCAACGCAGTGCTCGTGCCGCAAATCATCCGGGCGAGCCAGCAGGAGGACCGCGGTTCGGACTTCGTAAGCCGCCTGATGACGCTCTCGGTCATCGTCCTGTTCATTCTTACGGTGCTGATTACGCTCGCTGCGCCGTTCCTGGCGGACCTGCTCACCAATGTGTCCGGTGACGCGCTGGCCCTCACTACGGTCTTTGCCTATTGGTGCCTGCCACAGATCTTCTTCTACGGGCTTTACTCGATCATTGGCCAGGTGCTTAACGCCAACGGCTCCTTCGGCCCGTACATGTGGGCTCCAGTGGTCAATAACATCGTCTCGATCGGTTTCCTCATTGCCTTCATCGTGATGCTGGGCGCCGAACGGACCACTGGCCATACCCCCGATACGTGGACTCCCACCCATACGTTGCTGCTGGCCGGCGGCACCACCCTCGGCATCGTCATCCAGGCGGTGGTCCTCATCGTCCCGCTGCGCCGATTGCACCTCGGCCTTCGTCCCAGGTTCGGGTGGCGCGGCGTCGGGCTCGGCAAGACAGGACGGCTGGCTTCCATCACGATCGTGACCATGCTGATCGGCAACGGTCTCTACATGATCAACCAGTGGGTGGCCACGATCGCCACAGAAGCTCGAACCGACCTGCCCGACGACGTCTACATTGCCGGTCTGACCAACCTGGACATCGGGTCGCTGGTCTATGTTCTGCCGCACTCCGTGATTGCGCTATCGCTGGCAACCGTCATGTTCAATCGTCTAGCGGCCGCGCACTCGCAGGGTGATGTGGAAACCACCAAAGAAACACTGTCCCTGGGCATGCGGACCATCGGCGTGGCCACCGTTTTCGGTGCAGCAGCGCTACTGGCCCTGGCCGCGCCGCTTGGCATGGTCTTCTCCGGTGGTATCCGTGCCGGCGGCGCACTCAACGCACTGATCATCACGCTGCTGGCGGTCGGCGCGCCCTTCCTCAGCGCCAATTTCTTCCTCAACCGGGTTTTCTACGCGGCGGAAGACGCCATCACCCCGCTGAAAATCCAGCTCATCCTCTCGGTCACCGGGGTTGCACTGGCCCTCACCGCCAGTCTGTTCGAGCCGGCTCTCATCGTTCCCATGCTGGCTCTCAGCTTCACCCTCGGCAATATTGTGGCCGTCGTCGTCAGTCATGTGTTTCTGGTCCGGAAAATCGGCGGATACGGAGCTGGGCATATTTACGACGTGCACGTCCGGCTGACCGTTGCGGGCCTCATCGCCGCGGCTTTCGGCGCCGGGCTGTTGTGGTTTTTCGGTGCCTACCAGCCGGACGGGTTCGTCTGGCAGTCGGTGGGAAGCGCCGTCGTCGTTTTGCTGGTTGCCGGACCGCTGATGGCAGGGGTCTACATCGGCATGCTGAAAGTCCTGCGGATCACCGAACTGAGCGACTTCCTCGCTCCGCTCCTATCCCGCTTCGCACGCCGGTAAGCGGTGGCCCCGCGCGTGCGCACTATCTGCCCGGAAGTGGCCGGTAGCATTGGTACAAAGTATCCACATCCGGGAGGAACACGTGCCAGAAGCAGTAGACGTCGGCTCAGTACTGGGCGGCCGGTACAAGGTCACCGCTTACGTCCTCGCCTCTGCTGAGAAGGACCTGGTGCTCGATGGCGTGGACCAGGTGCTCAATCGGCCGGTCAGCATCCTGGTGGCATCGCCTTCCAACGCCGGTCAGGTTGCCACGAGCGCCCGCGAAGTCGCCACGGGTGAGCGGTCCGGTAATATCCAGGTTCTTGATCTCGGAATCACCGACGCCGGCACCTACCTTGTCACCAACCGCGCACCGGCGGCTGACCTCCTGGACCTTGTGATCCAGCAGGATGCCCCCTATATCGAACCGTTCTTCACAGACACCCTCGGTTCGGAAATCTTCGGTGTTGCCCGTTCCACGGAGCCGGAAACCCACGAGGACGACGACGACTATCACCACGAGCCGGAACGGCGGCCGGCACGCCTCCCGAAGGCGCGGATGCCCCGTTTCGGCCGCGGGTCTGCGGCCGGCACCGCTGGCGGAGCTGCTGCGGGTGCTGCCGCCGCGTCCGGACAGGCAGATCCAGGCACTGCACCGCAGGACATCTCGGCATCCCGCCCCGTCGGAGGCAATGCGAGTGTTCCACCGCCACCGAGCGCCCCTCCCCGGGCTATCCCGGCTGACGAGCGGAACGAGCGGGCGAAAGTCACGGCCTGGTCCGAAGACGATTACGACCGCCCGGAAGACCGATCATCATCCCAGCGGCCGGCGTCGCGTTTCCCCGCCGCTGCTGCGGGCGGAGCTACCGCTGCCGGTAGCCAGTATGACGACGACGGCCCGTACGAGGATTACGACGAGGATGAAGATCGCGAGAATAATCCCCGCTTCACGCGCCTGCTCGTGGGTATTGTCCTCGCTCTTGTAATTGTCGGTGCGGTCGTCCTCGCTGTCACCCAATTGCGGCCCATCTTCGACCCGCCTGTCGCCAACGAGAGCGCAACGACGGAGAGTACCGTCGAACCCACGGACAGCGCGGCTCCCTCTCCGTCCGCCTCAGGCTCTGCAACACCGACACCGGAGCTGGTACCCCCGGTCGCCACAAGCGTCACTCGCCTGGTGCCGGATAATCCCGAGCTCAACTCCCAGACCGACGGTGACCTCGGGGCAATCATCGACGATAACCCTGCAAGCTTCTGGGGCAGCCTCGTCTACGCAAACGAAACCTTCGGCGGGCTCGCTCAGAACCTTGCGCTCGTGGTCGAACTGGAAGAGCCATCCAGCATCTCGGAAATTCAGATTGAACAACTGAACAGCTCGGGCGGCAGCTTCAGTGTATTGCTGAATGATGAGCCGACACTTGACGGTGCTACCCAGGTGGCGCAGTCGGGCTTCACCGGACCGTCGGTGACGTTCAATGTGCCGCAGGTCGATGGTGCTCCTGCCACAGCGCAGTATGTGATCGTCAATTTCACTCAGCTCCCCAGGCTTTCCAACGTTCAGGCACAGTACCCATGGGGAATGCGTATCGCCGAGATCAACATCTCCTAGCGACTACCCCTCTGCCCGGGACACGGAATAACGGCAGTTGACCTGTCGTTATTGCAAATGATCGCGACTGGACTGACGGTTCGATCGCTCTCACCGATAGAAAGGTTCATCAAACCCGTGAGCACTGAGACAGACAACGGCAGCAATTCGCCAAGCGATATCCGCGACGTCATCATCGTAGGGTCCGGTCCCGCTGGATACACCGCCGCGGTCTACACAGCAAGGGCCAATCTTTCACCGCTGCTGATCGCCAGCTCGGTGACCGCTGGCGGCGAATTGATGAATACGACTGACGTCGAGAATTATCCGGGATTCCCCGAAGGTGTCATGGGCCCTGACCTCATGGAGAACTTCGAGAAGCAGGCAGCGCGCTTTGGAACTGAGATCCTTTTTGAAGATGTGACGTCGGTAGACCTCTCTGGAGACGTCAAAGCCGTTACCATCGGCACCGGTGAGACGTTCAGGGCTCGTGCGGTCATCATCTCCACCGGATCCGCTTACCGCGAACTCGGCCTCGAAGATGAGAAGCGACTTTCCGGTCACGGAGTCAGCTGGTGCGCCACCTGTGACGGGTTCTTCTTCAAGGACCAGGACATTGCCGTTATCGGCGGAGGTGACTCAGCTATGGAGGAGGCACTCTTCCTGACCAAGTTTGCCCGCTCGGTTACGGTGGTCCACAGGCGTGATTCCCTCCGCGCGTCACGAATCATGCAGGACCGCGCACTGGCTCACGAGAAGATCCGCTTCGAGTGGAACGCGGAAGTGGCAGCTATCCATGGCACCGACAAGGTGACCGGTCTGACGCTCGCGAGCACCGTCGACGATTCCTCCCGGGAACTAGCTGTCACTGGAGTGTTTGTGGCGATCGGCAACGACCCTCGGATCGACCTGGTCAAAGATCAGCTCAAGCTGACAGGTGAAGGAACCATTGCCGTTCTCGGGCGGACATCCAAGACCTCCTTGCCCGGTGTGTTTGCAGCCGGGGACGTCATTGACCCGACGTACCGTCAGGCCATCACGGCGTCCGGTTCCGGCTGTGTTGCTGCCATCGATGTCGAGCACTACCTCGCTGATCTGGGAGACACTGTGCAGACAGCCGCTGAAGTACCGACACCGGTAGCAGAAGAAGTCTCCGAGACGGCTTCCGTATAACCCTCGAAAAGGAGTAGAGATATGAGCGATGCAAAGGAAGTTACTGACAGTTCGTTCGAAGCCGATGTACTCAACGCTTCGAAACCCGTAATGGTTGATTTCTGGGCCGAGTGGTGTGGCCCCTGCCGTAAACTATCGCCAATCCTTGATGACATCGCTTCAGAGCACGCCGACAAGATCGATGTCGTGAAGCTGAATGTTGATGACAACCCTGCCACGGCGGCGAAGTACGGGATCACGTCAATTCCCGCTGTGTACGTCTTCCAGGACGGGGAAGTGGCGGCTACCTCAATTGGTGCCAAGCCAAAGCAGGTGTTGGAACAGGAGTTTGCACAGTTCCTCTAAGAACGCGGATCAGAAGAAGCCGGGCCGCCCAATCGGGCCCCGGCTTTTTCATGCATGAAATCGCGGTGCCACCTCACGCTTATGTCCAGACGCTCATCTTCAAGGGAACAATGTTTCACGTGGAACACAACCTCCATGCGCGCGGCGCTTCAGTGGCGGAAGTGGATCAAAGGTCACTAAAACTTCAATCCAGCCAACGGCTCACCGAAAATCGTATCCCGCCCCCGGTCTGCTGTGGACCGATAGCAGACGCTGGTCCGAGGACTTGTCCGACAGGTCCTCTATCTCCTGAGCGTCCTGGATGTCAGCGGCAGTCCCGCGCCAACACTGGCTAGCCGCCCGATGCTGGCCGGTACGTTTCACGTGGAACGCGCGAGCGGTCAGGTACTTACAAGGCGACCCACCAAAAGCCAAAGGGAATCGGTGCTCTGATCGCAGATGCCGACTCTGTTCACAGGGCGCTAACGTCCGTCCAAGAACACACCCGCCGGCGTCACCAGCCAGGTCAGATAGGGAAACCGGCGGTTTCACGTGAAACCTTCGGACTTCCTGATTCATGAAGCCGGACCATCGACAACCCATCGCGACTTAGCCCCGCTCGCGCGTCGGTGGCAGCTCGATCCCGAGGAGCTATCCGGGGCCGGCCTTCGTTAGGCTTGCTGCCCCAGAGCTTCGCGCTCAATCGAACTGCCCGTCCTTCGGAACGGATCCAGGCAGTACCAGGCCTGGCTCCCAACAGCGTCACGCAGGCACTCATTCGGTCGAGTTTCACGTGAAACTGGGACTCCAAACGTGTAGCGACGGGGTCGTGCCGGTTTGCAAGTTACAGGTCTTCAAAGGCTAGGCGGCAAATACGGGACGTGGGCGCCGTGGTGGCCATTGGGGTCCCCGAGCGCAGACTGCACGAAACGACCCGCCTCAGCCTCCAGCAACGTTGTCTTCGGCGATACTTCTGAAGCGCCCGCGGACACTCATACGCAGACACTCATACAAATTGGGCTACGGTTTACTTTCCCTGAAGCGAGTGAGTAGGAAAATAGAACAGTTGGCGAGGAGCCAGGGCACATGGCAACGCGCGACATGGCCACAACCGGAGCCGCATAGCGCATCGTCACATTGCATCCGGTCAGTAGTATCGCGCGTTTCACGTGAAACGGCTTGCTCCGACAGCATAGAGCTGGAAGCTGCCCGCCCGTAGCCTGAATCAACGGCAACACGCACCAATACCGCCGCTGAACAATTCAATCGGTTAAGCCAATCGGCAACTCGTTAATGACGCCGACCGCGTAGTGCCCGTGCCTGTCGCCCGCCCGTCGCCCTCGGGTCGCCCGCCCTTCGCAACAGCCGCTCACCGAGATGGCATTCCGGTGTACCGGTGTTTCACGTGAAACCGTTCGTTCCTTGGCACTCCTGCACGAGCAATTTCCTACAATGCAGAGGCTCGCCACGAGTGCTCGGAGTTCCGCGTGACACTTTCCTCCGCCGTCGTATCCGGTGCCATCAGCCACGCAGTCGTCAACTAGCCCATCGTGCAAAGGTGCGAGCGGTACCACCAGCAACCGGGTGGGTACGGTAGACAGGTCTCTGTTTCAAACCCCGGTCCTACCTTCAGCCAATTTTGACCAGCGCAGGGACCATTAAACACCAAACGCCTTCCAACCCAGATAGCAGTAGCATATAGCGCGCCCATAGGGGTCGCGTGGCCTCAGCGTGATTCGCCGCTGTATGCGGCGATGACTTCGACGCACCGTGCGAATGCTACGCGGAGTCATCAACCCCTGATTACACCTTCAGCGCAGGTGGAACCGCAGATCTGGCCCGAGCGGACTTCGCAACTGTAAACGACCCGTCCTCGGCAGCACCGGTCTGACCACGAAAAGGCGCCGTTTCACGTGAAACTTCCACGCAAACGACGCCTTTTCAGAACCTATTGACCGCTCCTTCCCACTATGGAGTCGGTGCAAGTACCCCCATGATTCGGTTCAGGTCGTCGACACTCGCGAACTCAATACTCACCCGTCCCTTTTTTGCGCCCAGTGTGATCTTGACACTGGTGTCCAACCGATCGGACAGCGAGGTAGCAAGGTAATCGAGGCGCTCATGTCGCGCGCCAACTCGCGGACTACTTGGCTTCGATGGCCGGCGCAGACCGTCACTCATGGCAACGATCTCTTCTGTGGAACGGACGGATAGACCCTCAGCGACGATCCGTTGTGCCAGCTTCTCCATCTCAGCTGGATCGGACAGTCCGAGAAGCGCCCTCGCGTGCCCAGCACTGAGCACGCCAGCTGCCAGGCGGCGCTGCACGAGCGGTGGCAGTTTCATCAGCCGCAATGTGTTCGAGATCTGCGGTCGGGAACGCCCGATGCGCACCGCCAGCTCCTCTTGAGAACAACCGAAGTCCTCGAGAAGCTGTTGGTACGCAGCAGCTTCCTCAAGTGGATTGAGTTGACTACGGTGCAGGTTTTCCAGAAGGGCATCCCGGAGAAGATCATCGTCCGTGGTATCGCGGATGATTGCTGGAACGGTTTCAAGGCCGGCCTCTTTTGATGCTCGCCAACGACGCTCGCCCATCACTAGCTCGTAGTTCTGTTCTCCGCCCTCAGGGGAGACACGAACCACTACCGGTTGCAGCACACCAATTTCACGGACAGAGTGCACCAGCTCAGCCATCTCGTCTTCGTCGAAGACGTTACGGGGCTGCTTCCGGTTAGGGTGAATGGAGTCAATCGGGAGTTCGGCGAAACGGGCTCCCGGCACCTCGCGAAGCGTTTCACGTGAAACGTCATCGGGTGAAACGTCATCAGCGGTATCGGTTCCGGCGTCGACGATACCCGTCTTATCCTCGCCCGGCTCGGCTTCGGAGCCCGGCGACGCCCCTTCAACTCGGGACACAGGCGAAGGTTCCTTCGCGGCCGGGCGCTGCAACTCAACTGCGTCAGATGCCGCCAAGGTGGTCGCGTCGCCGGGGCTTGTCTGCAAACCCGCTGCATCCAGAGCAGGCTCCGCCGTGATGCCGCTCTGGTCTGTCTTCTGATCATCAATCGCCGGATCAACCGGTGTTGCAACAGTGCCTTGACCAGTGAGTTCCGCCTTGGCTTTTGCTGCCCTGATCGGCGGTTGCTTCTTGAGCCCTGCCTGGTTACGTCCGGTCTGTCGCTTCGAGGGCGCGGTCAGCGCCTCCTTGTTAATCGACGATCGCGTAGACGACTGCGACGGCTCATCCCGCTCTCCGCCATCACTTGAGCGATCACCGGCGCCATTAGATGCGCCGGTGGGGAAGAAGAGGTCAACTGGACGCCCACGCTCAGTGACCCTCGTGCTAGTACTGCCTGCGTTTCCATCCTGTTGTTCTGCGCTGCTCGGTATGAGCGCGCCAAGTCCTCGACCTAGACCCCTACGCTTCTCAGGCATGAAACGGTTCCTCTCAAAGGAGAGCAGACAAACTGCAACGATTGATAACGCGTTCAGTCTACTGTGGGGGATGCGCTATACAGCGCAGGCGCTCTAGGAGCGTTCCGCTATTTCAGCGGCCGCTTCTAAATAGGACAGTGCACCACTCGATGATGGGTCATAGGTAAGTACTGTCTGCTGGTAGCTGGGAGCCTCTGATATCCGCACAGAACGGGGAACAACCGCTTTTAAGACCTGGTGGGGGAAGTGCTCGCGAACCTCGGCAGCCACCTGCGCGGCCAGATTAGTTCGGCCGTCGTACATGGTGAGAAGGATCGTAGACACAACCAGATCAGCATTGAGGTGCTTCTGGATCATCTCGATGTTCTTCAGAAGCTGGCTCAAACCCTCTAGAGCGTAGTACTCGCACTGGATGGGTATAAGGACTTCACGAGCCGCTACAAAAGCATTGACGGTCAATAAACCGAGACTTGGCGGGCAGTCGATGAAGATGAAATCCAAACGGTCCTCACCATTCTCCGCACGCTCTTTCGCATATAGATCGATGGCACGCCGCAGCCGCTGCTCACGAGCCACCAGCGAGACGAGCTCAATTTCAGCGCCGGCCAAGTGAATTGTCGCGGGCGCGCAGATCAGGTTTGGAACATCTGGGCACGGTGCCACCACACTCGACAGTGGAAGGTCATCGATCAGGACATCGTAAATGCTGTCCACTTCGGCATGATGCTCAATGCCCAGAGCGGTAGAGGCGTTTCCTTGCGGGTCGATGTCGATAACAAGAACGTTCAAGCCGGAGGAGGCGAGACCTGCCGCGAGATTCACTGTTGTGGTCGTCTTGCCGACGCCGCCCTTTTGATTGCTGACGGTAAGCACACGCGTCTCGGCCGGCCGAGGCAAAGAGCGCCCCAGTAGCTTCTCGCGTCGCCGGTTCTCCGACGCAAGCTCACGCGCCAAAGGGGTGCTGTCGTCGAGAACATCCATGACGTTCCTGGTACTTCCATTAGATTTCACGCTGGTGGCCTGACTTGAATCACTTGTCCCGCCCGTGCTGCCCGTTTCACGTGAAACGATGCCGGTGTTTGTCGGGTTCGAAAACACTTCGGGTTGAATATCGGCGATAGTGATTGCCAAGGACGAACCCATCATCGACGTAGGCTGCTCGCGTCGCATGGCAGAATCTTTCGTCACAAGCGTTTTGCTCACTTTCCGGTCCGGGTGTTCCACTCTAGGTTATCGGGTGTAGGCCCCATACCCCGGCAGGCAATCCCTTGTGTGGTGGAACTTCCCTGTAGAGGCGAGATCAGCGTTCGACGACGATACGGACTACCGTCGTCGGTTCGTCAAGGAGATCGCCACCCACTGTTTCAACGCGCGTCGACTTTCCACCCAAACGGCGGATGATCTTCGCCGCCTTCTCTACTTCTTCACCCGCGCTTCGCCCCTTGATGGCGAGGACCTCTCCCGGACCCTTAAGGAGTGGCATGGTGAGCGAGGCGAGCCCGGACAGCGCGGACACAGCGCGAGCTGTAACAACATCTACGTCAGACTTTCCGATAGCTTGCTCAGCGCGACCGCGAAAAATCTCCACGTTCTTCAGGCCGAGATCCTCGGTCACCTCGCGAAGCCAGTTCACTCTTCGTTCGAGGGGCTCAATCAGGAGGAATGCAGCATCCGGTCTGGCGATGGCAAGAGCCAACCCAGGCAAGCCGGCACCACTACCGACATCAGCAACGCGAGACGCCTCTGGAATCAGTTCACCGACAACCGCACAGTTAAGGACATGCCTGTCCCACAAGCGCGGCAACTCGCGAGGTCCGAGAAGACCTCGCTCGATCCCTGACGTAGCCAAGTGGTGTACGAAGCGCTCAGCAAGCGGAAGGTCGTCACCGAAGATGGTGCGCGCAGCAAGAAGTTCCTTCGTGCTGATCTCAATCGTCAAGGCAATCCCTCCTTTGGGAAAGACAGACGGGATGTCAGGATCCGGCTGACACTACGATGTGGCGCCGTGACCCCTCACCCTCGGACTCGCTGACCATGCCCAGATCCGCAACAATGTCGTGGACGATTTTGCGTTCGTATGCAGACATCGGCGCGAGAGCTACCTCTGTGCCGCCTTCCTTGACCGTACTTACTGCCTGTTCGGCGATCTCGCGGAGCTCCTTGTTACGGGCCTCACGAAATCCGTCAATATCCAGAACAAGACGTGAGCGGTGTTCCGTCGACGTAAGCACCGAGAGCCGTGCCAGTTCCTGGAGTGCTTCAAGAACCTCCCCATCCCGACCGACAAGAGCTTCAAGTCCCCGTGCTTCATTCTCTTCCGACACGATCGAGATGTAGGTGCGCCCATTTCGCACCTCAATGTCGATATCACCGTCTAGATCCGCTATGTCCAGGAGTTCCTCCAGGTAGTCAGCGGCGACGTCGCCCTCGTCTTCCGCTGAGGTCGCTTCATTTTGGTCTCCTGCGTCCTGGGCGCCGGCGTCCCCAGCAACTGTCTGAAGAGATTCTTCCTGCATGTTGTCAGTGCTCATTTGCGTTTCCTGTTCTTGCGCTGAGGCTGTACTCGTTGAGCTTTGGGTGGAGCAACAACTTCGACTGCCGGTTCACTCTTCTTCTCGCCGAGCAACGGAACCATGGGCAGTCCCTTCTTTGCGCGACGCTCGGCCAGGGCCTTCGCCGCCGGGGACCCCGGAGTAGGCATCCGCCTGATCACGTAGAACTGCTGAACCATGGTCCAGAGGTTGGTAGTGGTCCAGTAGATGAGCACACCGATCGGAAAGTTGATTCCACCAATACCGAAGACCAGCGGAAGGATGTACAGCATGATCTTCTGCTGCCGCATGAAGGGACTCTGCATGGCCTCTTCGGACATGTTCTTGGCCATGATCTGCTTCTGCGTGATGAACTGCGAGGCAGTCATGGCAAGGATCATGATGATCGAAAGGACCACCACTGAGGTATGTCCCTCAGTACCGAACCCGTGAAGCAGGGAGGAGGAGAGGGGCGCACCGAAGATCTCGGCAGCATCGAACTGCTGCACATCGTCGACGGTCAGAGCACCGATACCCTCACCATTGTCGCTTGCGGTGGATACACCGTTCAGAACAGTGAACAAAGCGAAGAAGAACGGCATTTGGATCAGGATCGGCAGACACGCAGCAAACGGGTTTGTCCCATGCTTCTTGTACAGTGCCATCTGCTCCTGCGTCATTGCCTGACGCGAAAGCTGATCCGTCTTGCCCTTGTATTTCTGCTGCAGCTTCCGAAGGTCCGGCTGCAGCGCCTGCATCCCGCGCTGGGCCTTGATCTGCTTCACGAAGACGGGGATCAATGCGGCTCGGATGACCACAACCAGGCCAACAATGGACAGCGTCCAGGTCCAGCCGGACGCCGCGTCCATCCCGAGGAAGGTGAATCCCTCGTGGAAAGCCTGCATGACCCAAGACACCAGCCATCGGAAGGGCAGGAGAATCGTTTCGAAGAAATCCATAATCTGTTGCTCCTCAGGCCGCTGGGCGGCTTTCCTCGTCTGCAGGAATCACCGGGTGATTCAGCACTACAATCTGTGGTTCCTCACCGGGTGCAAAGCGTCGCCCACCAGACGGCACGTGGTCCACGCCGCCGTCGTTCCAGGGATGGCACCGGCAGAGCCGCCTGGCAGCTAGCCATGAACCCTTTCCAGCACCATGGACGGTCACAGCTTCAAGTGCGTAGGCCGAGCAGGAGGGGAAAAATCGGCATACCGGTCCATAGAGGGGTGATATCAAGCGGCGGTAGCCAACAAGGATGCCGATAAGAATGACACGTGGCAGCGACAACAGCCCGGAGAGTTTGGACGGCGAATGATCCCGTGTCATCTGCCGTCTCCCTTTCTGCCGCGGTCCTTGCTGAACCGCTTCACACTCGATGCCAGGCATCGTTCAAAATCGGAACTGAGCTCGGGCCAACCCGCCGAAGCCGCCGAAGGCAGTGCACGTACGACAACATCTACTCCGACCGGTCGCTTCACCAGCGCTGACGCTGCTGCTTCTCTCAGTCTCCTCTTAACGAGGTTCCTTGTTACCGCGTTCCCCACACTTTTCGACACAATGAAACCGAAACGCGAAGGCCTACCGGCTCCGGTTCCGACCGCATATAACACCAAGTTCCGGCACCCCGAACGGGTACCGGAACGAACGGTATGTGAAAAATCTGTGGCCGTCCGAACTCGGTGGGCGATAGGAAGCACCTGGAGCTCCGGGACGGTCAGGGCGTTGTCAGTTGAGACAACACCGGCGGACGGATTGACTGATGCTAGGCCGAAAGCTCGGTGCGTCCCTTGCCGCGGCGCGCAGACAGGATGGCGCGGCCGGCGCGGGTGCGCATGCGAAGGCGGAAGCCGTGCTTCTTGGCACGACGGCGGTTATTCGGCTGAAAGGTCCGCTTGCTCACTGTGATACTCCAGAACGTTCTTGGCATGCGCTGCCGTTGCAACAAGGGGGAAGAACGGACTGGCGCAATGAAGTTGTAGTACATCTGCGTTGGCGGGCAACAGCATACTGTTCAGCGCTTGGCTGGCCGTACGGAGGCACGCAAAATGCAGACATAAAGGACTACATAACGTTAGGGCACCGAACACAAGGCGGTCAAACCGACCGGCTTCGACACAGCGCGCGGCGTCCTGTGAACCGTGTGGACAACTGCCGACAACCGGCCGCTCCTGCACCCTACGGGCACTCGCGGGAACTACCTTATCCACAGGCGCGGGCCCAGCTATCCTCTGTACTTTTCATCGTCTACTGTTGCCGGGTGGCGCAATTATCCACGTACTGTGCATAACTCTGTGGATTACTGACCCTGCTACGGGGTCAAGATGGCTCAAAAGAACTGACAACTGAGGACGCGAGTGAGTACAGACGAGATCAATGATGTAGGAAGCTCCTGGCGCAAGGTCATCCGAACCCTGGAACAGGACGAGCGGATATCTCCACGTCAACGTGGGTTCGTGGTGCTGGCGCAGGCACAGGGACTCATCGGGACAACCCTGCTGGTGGCCGTTCCGAATGAACTGACCCGCGAAGTTTTGCAGAGTCAGCTGAAGAGCCAGCTCAATGACGCACTAAAAGACGTTTTCCGAGAGGATATCCAGTGCGCGTTCGTCATTGATCCGGAACTCACTCCGATCATTGAAGAAGAACCGGAAGAGATTCCGGAGGAAAGTGCGCCGCGGGACCAGACGCCATCGCCCACTCCACCGAGCAACTCCCATGAGTTCGGGCGACTGAATCCTAAATACATCTTCGACACCTTCGTCATTGGTTCATCGAACCGGTTTGCGCATGCGGCCGCAGTGGCGGTCGCCGAGGCGCCGGCCAAGGCGTACAATCCGCTCTTTATCTACGGCGATTCCGGGCTGGGTAAAACTCACCTGCTACACGCCATCGGCCACTACGCCCGCCACCTCTACACAGGGATCCGGGTTCGCTACGTGAACTCCGAGGAATTCACGAACGACTTCATCAACTCAATTCGCGATGATGAAGGCACAAGCTTCAAGCAGACGTATCGGAACGTCGACATCCTGCTCATCGATGACATTCAGTTCCTCTCCGGCAAAGATCGTACACAGGAGGAGTTCTTTCACACCTTCAACGCCCTGCACAACCATAGCAAGCAGGTGGTCATCACCTCTGATCTTCCGCCCAAGCAGCTGTCCGGCTTCGAGGAGCGGATGCGTTCGCGCTTCGAGTGGGGGCTCCTTACTGACATCCAGCCGCCGGAACTGGAAACCCGGATCGCCATCCTTCGTAAGAAGGCAATCAGCGAAGGAATGAGCGCACCCGATGAGGTGCTTGAGTACATCGCGTCGAAGATCTCCACGAACATCCGTGAACTCGAGGGTGCGCTGATCCGCGTAACAGCCTTCGCCAGCCTGAACCGCCAGGCGG
The DNA here is from genome assembly GCF_039530425.1 of Arthrobacter parietis. Classification (NCBI taxonomy): domain Bacteria; kingdom Bacillati; phylum Actinomycetota; class Actinomycetes; order Micrococcales; family Micrococcaceae; genus Arthrobacter; species Arthrobacter parietis. The sequence continues at coordinate 1,221,901 of NZ_BAAAON010000001.1, forward strand.
TGGACAAGAACCTGGCCGAGATCGTGCTCAAGGACTTGATCAGTGACGACGGCGCCCAGGAAATTACATCGTCGCTGATCATGGCGCAGACAGCTGAGTACTTCAACATCACTCTTGATGACCTGTGCAGCAAGTCGCGAACGCGCACGCTGGTCACGGCACGGCAGATTGCGATGTACCTGTGCCGTGAGCTGACCGATATGTCACTACCGAAAATAGGCCAAGAGCTGGGAGGACGGGATCACACCACTGTCATCCACGCTGACCGCAAAATTCGCGAGCTCATGGCGGAACGCCGGGCCATCTACAACCAGGTGACCGAACTGACCAACCGGATAAAGCACCACCGGAAAGATTCATAGGACCTTTGGTACATACCTCAGCCGCGCGTGAATTAACATCTGTGGAAACAATTGTGGATAACTACCGGATTCCCGTGGACGTTAATGAGGACAACGCCAGGGAAGCCTGTGGACCGCTGAATTACGGCTATCTCATGCACAGCACACCTGGTACTTCTCCGTCTTCAGCTCACATGCTGTACACAGGGAGAATCCGCGGAAATGCCAGTACTGGGAAGGTTATCCACAGTATCCACAGGAGTTATTAACACTACTGATCCTTAATCCATCGATCTGTTCCAAATAACATTTCCCCTCCAGGCCATCCGGCAAGACTGTCCGCTGTGTCGCGCTAAGCTGTGACTCAGTAGAGTTGACGCTTGCTCACGCCTCCTCCTTCGCCCGCAAAGAATCGTCGGACAGGTCGAGGCCGAGTGGCTTCCCCCATGTACCTCGCGAAAGGCGGCACCCTTCAGTGAAATTCCGAGTCGAGCGCGATGTCCTGGCTGAGGCCGTCACATGGACGGCGCGTTCCTTGTCACCGCGTCCTCCCGTACCGGTGCTGTCGGGACTGTTGATCAAGGCGGGTGCAGGCAGTCTCAGCTTGGCCAGCTTTGACTACGAAATCTCAGCTCGTTTGGAAATTGCCGCTGATGTAGCCGAAGAAGGCACCATTCTCGTGTCCGGCCGGTTACTCGCTGACATTTGCCGCAGCCTTCCGTCCGCACCGGTTGAGGTAGAGACTGACGGATCCAAGGTCACACTGACCTGCCGTAACAGCCGCTTCAACCTGGCGACGATGCCGGAAGCGGAGTATCCCGAACTTCCAGCGCTGCCGGAGGTCAGCGGCGTCGTCGACGGCGATGCTTTCGCCGAAGCCGTTTCTCAGGTCATCATCGCTGCCAGCAGGGATGACACACTGCCCATCCTCACCGGTGTACGGATGGAAATCGAGGAAGACCTGATCACCTTCCTCGCCACCGACCGTTATCGCCTGGCGTTGCGTGAACTCTCCTGGAAACCGACGAATCCTGGAATCTCCACCAGCGCCCTGGTCAAAGCCAAGACTCTGAGCGAAGTGGCAAAGACCCTGGGCGGATCCGGAGATCTCAACATCGCGCTGTCTGACAACAGTGAACTCATCGGCTTCGAAAGTGGCGGCCGGCGAACCACCTCTTTGCTGGTTGACGGCGATTACCCCAAAATCCGGTCCCTATTCCCGGACAGCACACCCATCCATGCAACGGTGGAGACGAGTTTGCTGGTCGAAGCAGTCCGTCGTGTGTCCTTGGTGGCCGAGCGGAATACGCCTGTGCGCCTCGCTTTCAGTGCGGGCCAGGTGGTACTTGACGCCGGTACGGGTGAGGATGCCCAGGCATCCGAAGCCATCGAAGCTACCCTGGACGGCGAGGACATTACCGTTGCCTTCAACCCCCATTACCTGAGTGAAGGTCTTGGTGCCTTCAGCAGCCGCTTCGTGCGGTTCTCCTTCACCACCCCGCCCAAACCCGCTGTTATCTCGGCGCAGGAAGAGGCAACCGGCGCTGACCGGGAAGATTACAGGTACTTGTTGATGCCGGTGAGGTTGCCAAACCAGTAGCAGCGAGACCGTCCATCCCACCGAAACCCATGGAGGATACTTTGCACATCGGCCTAATCGGACTCGGAAAAATGGGACATAACATGCGGGAACGGTTGCGTTCCAAGGGCATTGAGGTCTCCGGTTACGACCGCAATCCGGATGTATCCGACGTCGCAAGTCTTGATGAACTGATTGCTACGATCCCCACTCCACGGGTGGTCTGGGTCATGGTCCCGGCTGGAAAGATTACCGATCAGGTGATTGCCGAGTTGGGAGAGAAGCTCTCCGAGGGCGATCTCGTGATTGATGGCGGCAATACCAAGTTCAGTACCGATCAGGAACACAGCGAGCAGTTGTCACTCAAAGGCATTGCCTTTGTTGATTGTGGGGTCTCCGGCGGTGTATGGGGCCTTGAGAACGGATATGGGCTGATGGTCGGCGGAGCTGCCGACGACGTTGAACGGGTGATGCCGGTCTTCGATGCCTTGCGTCCGGAAGGTGACCGCGAAGAAAGCTTCGTCCATGTGGGAGACACCGGTGCGGGACACTACGCAAAAATGGTGCATAACGGGATTGAGTACGGTCTGATGCAGGCTTACGCCGAGGGCTACGAACTGCTCGAGGCAAAAGACATCATCAAGGATGTACACGGGACGTTCCGCGCATGGCAAAAGGGTACAGTCGTGCGGTCCTGGCTACTGGACCTGTTGGTGAAGGCGCTCGAGGAAGACCCGAAACTCACCCAGGTTGGCGCTTACGTTGAGGACTCAGGCGAAGGGCGGTGGACGGTTGAGCAGGCTATTGCCAATGAAGTGGCCGCACCAGCCATCACTGCTGCGCTCTTTGCCCGATTCAGCTCGCGGCAGGAGGATGCACCCTCGCTGAAGATGGTTGCGGCCCTGCGCAACCAGTTCGGCGGCCATGCCGTACGCCCTCCCCGCAAGTGAAAAATGATTGAGCAACGGTGTACGTCCAGCATCTCTCACTGACCGATTTCCGTAGTTATTCCCAGCTTGAGGTCGCCCTGGAACCAGGAGTGACGGTGTTCGTCGGGCAAAACGGCGTCGGGAAGACCAATATCGTCGAAGCCATCGGTTTCCTCGGGTCCCTCTCGTCCCACCGGGTGAGCTCCGACAAACCATTGATAGCCTTCGACGCTGAGCGGGCGTTGGTCCGTGGGCGCCTGGTACGCGGATCACAAGCCACGAGTGTGGAGCTGGAGATCAACGGCGAGCGGGCCAATCGCGCCCGTATCAACCGGGCCAACCCGGTTCGGGCACGGGACGCCGCAGGTATCCTGCGTACGGTACTCTTTGCACCGGAAGACCTCGCTCTCGTCAAGGGAGATCCGTCCAACCGCCGCCGGTTCCTGGACGAACTGATGGTGCAGCTGGTACCGCATCATGCCGGCACACGAGCGGACTACGAACGGGTCTTGAAGCAGCGCAACGCATTACTCAAATCATTGCGGGGGCGCAGGCTGACCGATGCGCATGAGGCCACTTTGGAAGTGTGGGACCAGCACCTTGCGGCGGTTGGTTCACAACTCCTCCATGCCCGACTCGCCGTTCTGACCAGACTTCTGCCGCATATCCAAAAGGCCTATCGCGAGCTGACCGACGGCTCGAAAGTTGCAACAGCCGCTTACCGTTCGTCCCTGGTCGGTCCGGTTTCCGATGACGACGACGGCCAGGCACCTTCTTCGGCCGAAGACCTCGGCACGCTCTCCATTGAACACATCACTGAGCGGTTTTTGACGACAATCAGGGAGCAGCGGCGCCGCGAAACCGAGCGTGGTATCTCATTGGTGGGGCCGCACCGCGACGAGGTGGAGCTCATGCTCGGTCGTGCCCTGGTCAAGGGGTATGCCTCGCACGGCGAAACCTGGTCGATGGCGCTTGCGCTCCGCCTCGGTTCGTACTACCTCCTGACCGATGATGATCAGACCCCGGGATCCACGCCAGTCCTGATTCTCGACGATGTGTTTGCCGAACTGGATACTGATCGCCGAGAGCGGTTGGCCTCTGTGGTGGTCGGAGCTGAACAGGTACTGGTGACCGCTGCGGTTGGAGCGGATGTACCTGCTGCGTTGGCAGGCCGCCAGTTCGAGGTAGTACCGGGGGGCTTCAGTGAAGTACCGGCCTGAAGATAATCGTGCAGCGCCGGGTGTTATGAAGGCACAACCCAATGACGACGCCGGCACACCCCTTGCGGATGATGCCGGGGAAACACCTGCCCAGGATGCACCGCGGCTGTTGTTGAACCGACTCCGTGACGCGTCTGCAGCGCGTGGTGATCTTCGCGCGCCGGCCGCCCGCCGTCGTCGTACTGGGAATGGTGCTCATCATCCTAGAGGTCAGGAGTCCTACACCGGCAGGGATCCGCAGGGAGTCGGGGCCGTATTCGGGCGGCTCCTTAGTGAGCGAGGCTGGAATTCGCCGGTAGCCGTGGGGTCGGTCATGGCGCGGTGGCCGGAACTGGTCGGGCAGGAAATCGCCAGCCACTGTACTCCCGAAAGCTTCCACGAAACAACGGTTCTCGTGCGCTGCGACTCCACCGCCTGGGCAACGCAGCTCAGACTGATCAGCCCTGACCTTTTACGCCGCTTCGAACACGAGCTGGGCACAGGTGTTGTGACGGCCATGAAAATTGTCGGGCCGTCGGCTCCGTCCTGGCGAAAAGGGGGCCGATCGGTTCCCGGCAGAGGTCCCAGGGACACCTACGGGTGACCTGCTGACCGGTTATCTGCGGATCCGCTGATGAGCGGCGTGCAGCGCCGAGCGGACCCCAGCGGACGTATACGCCCCCACAAGACCCCCCGCTGAGAGCTTAAATAGCTGTTTATTCGCCGTTAGGGGGCAATTGAGGCTCCGTTGTCGGCCACTGCACGGTAGAATGACAGGTGCAGGCATTCCTTTTGGGATGCCTTCATTCTGAGACTGGGCAACATTAGGACAACGAGGAGTCGACAGCGTCAGTGGCTAACGACAACGAAGTGGAATCTGCCGGACTGCCGGAAACCGGCGCCGGCGCACCCAAAGGTTACGGCGCAAGCGACATCACAGTCCTTGAGGGGCTGGAAGCGGTTCGAAAGCGGCCCGGTATGTATATCGGGTCCACTGGTCCCCGCGGCCTGCACCACCTTGTCTATGAGGTTGTGGATAACTCTGTGGATGAGGCACTCGCGGGATACTGCGACCACATCAAGGTGGCGCTGCTTGCTGACGGCGGCGTCCGCGTCATCGACAATGGCCGCGGTATTCCGGTTGATATGCACCCGACCGAGGGCAAACCCACCGTTGAAGTAGTCATGACTATCCTGCACGCAGGCGGGAAGTTCGGCGGTGGAGGATATGCCGTATCCGGTGGCCTCCATGGAGTGGGTATTTCGGTTGTGAATGCGCTTTCCTCCCGTGTCAACACGGAAATTAAGCGTCAGGGCCACGTCTGGAGGCAGTCCTTCGAGGATGGTGGAAAACCTGTCGGAAAGCTCGAAAAGGGTCCGGAGACCACCGAGACCGGTACCACGCAGACTTTCTATCCGGATGCCTCAATCTTCGAGTCGGTTGAGTTCGATTTCGAGACGTTGCGGGCGCGTTTCCAGCAGATGGCCTTCCTGAACAAAGGCCTGCGGATCAGCCTTGTGGATGAGCGCGTGCCTGAGGTGGAGACCGAGGAAATTACGGACGCCGCCCACGCCGAGGCAGAACAGTCCGAAGAGAACAAGCACCGCCATGTCGAGTACCTCTATGAGAACGGCTTGCTGGACTACGTCAAGCACCTGAACTCATCGAAACGCGTTGACATCATCCACGAGGACGTCATTGCGTTCGAGACTGAGGATTCGGACCGCTCCATCGCCGTCGAAGTGGCAATGCAGTGGACAACGGCGTATTCCGAAAGCGTTCACACCTACGCGAATACGATCAACACCCACGAGGGTGGAACCCACGAAGAGGGTTTCCGTGCAGCTATGACATCGTTGATCAACCGTTATGCGCGTGAGAAGAACATCATCAAGGAAAAGGATGACAACCTCACGGGTGACGACATCCGTGAAGGGCTTACCGCCGTCATCTCGGTCAAGCTGTCCGAACCACAGTTCGAAGGGCAGACCAAGACCAAGCTGGGCAACTCGGAAGCCAAGGGATTTGTGCAGCGCGTGGTCACGGACCAGTTGGGTGACTGGCTCGAACGTAATCCCGGGCCTGCCCGCGATGTCATCCGCAAGTCCATTCAGGCAGCCCAGGCGCGGCTGGCTGCGCGCAAGGCAAGGGAGTCCACCCGGCGGAAGGGCCTGCTGGAATCCGGCGGGATGCCGGGCAAGCTCAAGGACTGCCAGTCGAAGGACCCATCGAAGTCTGAGATCTACATTGTCGAGGGAGATTCCGCAGGTGGCTCGGCCGTTCGCGGTCGCAATCCGGAAACGCAGGCAATCCTCCCGTTGCGCGGAAAGATCCTGAACGTTGAGCGTGCCCGGCTTGACCGTGCGCTGAGCAACACCGAAGTCCAGGCGATGATCACCGCCTTCGGAGCCGGCATCGGTGAGGATTTCGACGTCGAGAAGGCCCGCTATCACAAGATCGTCCTGATGGCAGATGCCGACGTCGATGGTCAGCACATCACCACGCTGTTGCTGACGCTGCTTTTCCGCTACATGCGGCCGCTCATCGAGAATGGGTATGTGTACCTGGCGCAGCCGCCCCTGTACCGCATCAAATGGTCCAACGCTGCGCACTCCTACGTATACAGCGACCGCGAGCGGGATGAAACCATCAAGATGGGCCTTGCCAATAACCAGCGTCTCCCCAAGGAAAACGGGATCCAACGTTACAAGGGCCTCGGCGAGATGGACTACACCGAGCTCTGGGACACCACGATGGATCCTGACAACCGCACCTTGCTGCAGGTCACTATGGATGATGCCGCTGCAGCCGACCAGATTTTCTCTGTACTGATGGGTGAGGATGTCGAGTCTCGCCGCAACTTCATCCAGCAGAACGCGAAAGACGTACGGTTCCTCGACATCTGAGCGTCATTGAGTAGCCCCGGCCGGGCACGCAGCTATCTGCTGGCCCGGGTCCTGACACGCATTCACGAATGGAACGAACTAGATGAGTGACGAAGTAACGCCTGAGGTTCCGAGCGGTACGCCCATTGAAGGTGCAGTGCTGACGGACCGTATCGAGCAGGTAGACCTGCAGACCGAGATGCAGCGGTCCTACTTGGACTACGCAATGGCGGTCATTGTCGGTCGCGCGCTGCCTGACGTGCGTGACGGTCTGAAACCCGTTCACCGTCGCGTTCTCTATGCAATGTTCGACGGCGGCTACCGCCCCGACCGCTCGTTCAACAAGTGTGCGCGCGTTGTCGGTGAGGTCATGGGCCAGTACCACCCGCACGGCGACAGCGCTATCTATGATGCACTCGTCCGGCTGATCCAGGACTGGACCATGCGGTACCCGTTGGCCCTTGGGCAGGGGAACTTCGGATCGCCGGGTAACGACGGCGCGGCAGCCCCCCGGTATACCGAGACCAAGATGGCACCGCTGGCCATGGAGATGGTCCGCGACATCGACGAAGAGACTGTCGACTTCCAGGACAACTACGACGGAAAAAACCAGGAACCCACCATCCTGCCGGCGCGCTTCCCGAACCTGCTGGTCAATGGATCCTCCGGTATTGCCGTCGGCATGGCAACCAACATCCCGCCGCACAACCTGCGTGAGGTGGCGGACGGTGTGCAGTGGTATCTGCAGAACCCGACTGCCAGCAAGGAAGAACTGCTTGAGGCGCTCATCCAGCGCATCAAGGGACCGGATTTCCCTACCGGAGCGCAGATTCTTGGCCACAGGGGTATTGAAGACGCCTACCGGACAGGCCGCGGTTCAATCACCATGCGCGCCGTGGTCAACGTGGAGGAAATTCAGGGTCGTACCTGCCTGGTCGTAACCGAGTTGCCCTACCAGGCCAATCCGGACAACCTGGCGATCAAGATTGCCGATCTCGTCAAGGACGGGAAGGTTTCGGGGATCGCCGACCTCCGGGATGAGACCTCGGGCCGCACGGGCCAGCGCCTGGTCATTGTCCTGAAGCGTGATGCCGTGGCCAAAGTAGTGCTCAACAACCTCTACAAGCACACGCAGCTCCAGGACAATTTCAGCGCCAACATGCTGGCGATCGTGGATGAGGTCCCCCGCACCCTCAGCCTGGATGCCTTCATTCGGCACTGGGTGACGCATCAGCTCGAAGTCATTGTCCGCAGAACCAGGTACCGCCTGCGGAAAGCGGAAGAAGCCGCACATATTCTGCGGGGACTGCTCAAGGCACTCGACGCCCTCGATGACGTGATCGCCCTTATCCGGAGATCTTCCACCGTAGAGGACGCACGCAATGGGCTGATGGGTCTGCTGGACATTGACGAGATCCAGGCTCAGGCGATTCTGGACATGCAGCTGCGGCGGCTCGCCGCCCTGGAGAGACAGAAGATCCAGGATCAGCATGCCAAGCTCGAATCCGAAATCACCGAGTACAAAAAAATCCTTGCCTCCGAGGTACAGCAACGAGAAATCGTCTCTACGGAGTTGCAGGAGATCGTCGACAAGCATGGTGATGACCGCCGCACCGAGATTCTCATGGGGTACGACGGCGATATGAGCATGGAAGACCTCATCCCTGAAGAGGAGATGGTGGTCACCATCACCCGCGGTGGTTACGTCAAGCGGACTCGTAGTGATAACTACCGCCAGCAGGCTCGGGGCGGTAAGGGTATCCGTGGGGCGCAGTTGCGCGGCGACGACGTCGTCGAACACTTCTTCGTCACCACGACGCACCATTGGCTGCTGTTTTTCACCAACCTTGGGCGCGTTTACCGCGCGAAGGCGTACGAGCTTGTGGAAGCGGCACGCGACGCCAAAGGTCAGCATGTAGCGAACCTGTTGGCATTTCAGCCTGACGAAACCATTGCGCAGGTACTTGATCTGCGCGATTACCAGCAATCCCCTTACCTGGTGCTGGCAACCAAACGCGGCCTGGTCAAGAAGACGCGCCTCGAGGACTATGACACCAACCGGTCCGCGGGTGTTATCGCCATCAACCTGCGTGACGGTGATGAACTGGTGTCAGCTCAGCTTGTGTCCGAAACCGACGACATGATGCTGGTCTCCCGGAAAGGGCAGTCACTTCGCTTCAGTGCCACCGATGAGGCGTTACGCCCGATGGGCAGGGCTACCTCGGGAGTGACCGGCATGAAGTTCCGGGAAGAGGATGAGCTACTGGCGGCCAACGTCGTGAGTGATGACTCCTACGTGTTCATCGTGACCGAGGGCGGCTTCGCGAAGCGGACCAAGGTCGATGAGTATCGGGTGCAGGGCCGTGGTGGCCTGGGCATCAAGGTAGCAAAGCTTGCTGACGTGCGCGGCGATCTGGTTGGGGCCCTCATCGTGCAGGAAGAAGACGAAGTCCTCGTTGTTATGGGCGGCGGCAAGGTGGTGCGGTCATCGGTGGCCGGCGTTCCGGCGAAGGGCCGTGACACCATGGGCGTGATTTTCGCGAAGCCGGACAAGTCGGACCGGATCATCGCTGTTGCCCGCAACACGGAACGTGGACTCACGGTGGATGAGGAAGTTCCGGTAATGGGTGTGGATGACACTGAATCTGCGCCGGTTGCTCCTGATGAAGTACCGTTGTCGTCAGAAGAAACGGCTGAGCCGGAGGCTGAGTCAAGCGATATTGGAGGTTCCGAGTGAGTTCTGCCAACTCAAATCCGCGCACGACTGCGGGCAGCGCTGTGCGGTCGTCGGGCGGCGGACCTCGGGTCAACCCGCCCGCGCGGCCCACCCAGCGTCCGGCTTCATCAGGCGCAAGGCCGGCGGGAAACCGTCCTGGGCTGATCAAACCCGCACCGAAGGCCAAGGCTCGCAAAGCGCGTCTGCTGGTCAGCAAGATCGATCCGTGGTCCGTCCTCAAAATGTCATTCCTGCTTTCCGTGGCGCTGGGCATTGTTACGGTGGTTGCGGCGATCGTCATTTGGACTGTGCTAGACCTCACTGGGATCTTTGATCGGGTGAACCAGCTCCTTGGAGAGATCGCTGGATCAGAGGGAGCCGGCTTTGATCTGCGCCAGTTCGCATCTCTGGGTCAGGTTGTCTCGTTCGCCACCATCATCGCCGTCGTGAATGTAGTGCTTCTGACCGCCCTGGCCATGCTTTCGGCGGTTCTTTACAACATTTCATCGACCCTTGTCGGCGGAATCGGCGTGACGCTGACGGACGACTGATCTGCCGAAATCGATGCGGGCCTCAATTTGTGGATCGCTGAGGCCCTACTGTAAAGTCGTATTTCGGCCCGATGAGGTACGGGGGCGTATAGCTCAGGCGGTTAGAGCGCTTCGCTGATAACGAAGAGGTCCCAGGTTCAAGTCCTGGTACGCCCACGGATCGTGAAACCGGCAGGCAACTGCAAGGAGGAGCACTGTGAAGAAGTTGCTGGTAGCGGCAGCTGCTGTTGCAGGAGTTTTCGCCTACAAACGGTGGCAGGAGTCCGAGAAGGAAAAAGAAGTGTGGAGCAGCGCGACTGATCCAGTCGAGTAAAACTTCACCGCCTGGTCGGGGTATACTGATCAGGTTCCGTTTTACGGGGGCATGGCGCAATTGGTAGCGCACCTGCTTTGCAAGCAGGGGGTTCGGGGTTCGAGTCCCCGTGCCTCCACCGAAAGATAAGGGCTCCAGTCGAAAGACTGGGGCTCTTGTCTGTTAACGGTGGCTAACGGTTCGCCGCTGTGTTTCGGGCTGCACGCGCGGTGTGCACGGCACGCAACACCTTCGCTGGGTAGTAGATCGACATGAAGATCAGCATCGGAATTTTCAGAACTTTCTTGTCAATCTGATGCGCTCGGTAGGTGCGGTCGAACCTTGTGACGTAATAGCGGTAGTCCTTGGGCGAATTCTCGAGGCGCCGGGCTGACATCCCGCTCACCATGCCGGGGATGTACCGGATGATCAGATCCTGTTCTGCAAGGTGAAGAGAGAGGTCTATGTCCTCATGCATCTCGTCCTTTTCATCAAGACAGGTGTACTCACGGATCTGTTCCCATGCCGTCCTGCGAAGCGCCATGTTGGAGCCGAAGAGAAAGTGGTACTGGTTACGTGCGAGCTTCAGCACGAGTTGACGCATCTTGTCATCCGCTTTCAGCCCCCACCGCCGCATCGGCATGTCATAGTAGACAACCGGTCCGGTCGCGGCGGCTACGGTTGGATCGCTGAACCCTGCCTGAACGGTTTCGACCCAGTCGGGTTCCAGGACGGAGTCGGCATCAATTCGGCCTAGTACGTCTCCTGTTGAGTGGTTCAGCCCATAGTTTCGGGTAGGTATGAGACCTTGCTTGTCATCTTGCTCCAGCAGGCGGATCGGGCTCTCAGGGTATTCGAGCTGCATCTGACGGACAATGTCGGCAGTGCGGTCAGTAGAGCGATTGTTCACGACCAGAATCTCGTGTGCCGGCATTGACTGATAGATGGCCGCGACGAGGCACTGGCGGATGACGCTTTCTTCGTTGTACGCCGGGATGACTATCGACACGGACGGCTTCGCGGTGTGCACGGCCGTAAATCTATCACCGGCCGGTCAGACTAAGACCCCAGACATCAAAAAAGCGGGAAAGATCCTCCGATAGGTGGACCTTTCCCGCTTTTTGCGGGGCGTCAACGAACCTAGACGACGGGACCCTTGGGTGCGCCGGCGCCGTCGTCCGACTTTTCGGCTGCGCGGTCAGCGGCTTCCTTGATGTCGTTCACAGCCTGCTTGGCCTCTTCATTGTGCGCAATGTCTGCAACAGGAGTCGGTTCAACCGGAGCTGGGGTTTTCCAGGGATCCTCCACAGGCTGTGAAGCGCGCCAGATGGCAACTCCAGCTGTCAGGGCGGCGGCGATGATGCCGACAATCAGCCAGCCCTTCCCGCCCTTGCGCTGCTTGCTTCGCCTGAGGTCTTTCGCGGCGCGCTGGGCGGCGACAACGGCTGCTTTCTGGTACTTCTTTACGGCCTTTTTGTCACCGGTAACCTTGGTCACCACACCGGCAACTCCAGCCGGGATGGTAGCAGCAGCCAAAGTACGCGACGCTGAATCTGCGGCATCACCAAGCCGGTATGACACAGCCGGGATGTATTCACTCACGACGCGGTCGCGCGCGTGGTGGATGGCCGGGGTTGCGCGGTCCAGGGTGCCCTGAATGCGGGGCGCCGTGCCGTCGACGAACTGGTTGATGCGCGGACCTACGCGGTCCAGGCTCTCCTGAATTCTAGGGGTGACGACGGCTATGCCGTCTGACAGACCCTGTGTTGCCCGGTTCACGCCCTGCTGGATCCTGGGCGAGGCAGTCTCGATTCCTCGCTCGATTCGCGGCGTCACCCATTCTCTGACGGCATCCACTCGCGGAGCGGCCCAATCCCGTGCCGTTCCGACGCCCATCAGAACGTTGTTCTCAAGGCTGCGGACAACGCTTTCGGATTTCTTCACAACTACCTCCCATGGATAGTGACTGTTGTTAGTCAGCCTACGTGCTATCCCGAGGTCCATGCTATCCGTGCGTTGGTTTCACAGCTTTTTCACTGTACGCGGAACGTGGTCGTTCCGGGAGATACCACGGGTGTGCGTGAAAGAATGGATCCCATGACAGCTATAGCTACTGCACACGCAACTATTCACACCAGCCTTGGAGACATCAAGGTGGAGCTTTACGGCAACCACGCCCCGAAGACCGTCAAGAACTTCACGGGCCTCGCTACCGGTGAGATCAAATGGACTCACCCCAGCACGGGCGAAGAGACCAACGCACCGCTCTACGACGGCACCATTTTTCACCGCGTCATCAAAGACTTCATGATCCAAGGTGGCGACCCCCTTGGCCAGGGCATCGGCGGCCCGGGCTACAAGTTCGACGATGAGATCAACCCCGACCTTGACTTCAGCGCTCCCTACAAGCTGGCAATGGCCAATGCCGGCCTGCAGAATGGCCGCGGAACCAACGGCTCGCAGTTCTTCATCACCTCCGTTCCCACCACGTGGCTGCAGGGGAAGCACACCATTTTCGGCGAGGTCAAGGACGAGTCATCCCGCGCCATCGTCGACCAGCTCAACTCGATCCCCACCGATGGACGCGATAAGCCTCTCGAAGATGTCGTAATCAACAGCATCACCATCGAGCAGGCCTAGCACCGTATGACCTATGGAATCCCGGCGGGCCAGCCGGATGAGGACGTTCCCGTATGCCCACGCCACCCGGACAGGGTGAGTTATGTGCGGTGTCAACGATGTGGCAGGCCCGCCTGTCCGGAATGCCAGCGTCCGGCGGCCGTCGGGATTCAGTGCGTCGACTGCGTGCGTGACGCACAGCGCCACAGTCCGGCCACGCGCACCATCTTCGGCGGAACAGTGCGGCAAGGGAAACCGCTGGTGACCTTTTCGCTCATCGGAGCCTGCGTAGCGTTGTTCCTGGCCCAACTAGCCATCCCCGGGGTGACGGACCTATTGGCGTACGCAGGAATCTATACCTCCGGCATCATCACTCCGGAACCCTGGCGCATGATCACCGCCGCGTTCCTTCACTCCACAGGATTCCTGCTCCATATCGGTTTCAATATGTATGCGCTGTGGATCATCGGACAGGCTCTTGAACCCCTGCTGGGGCGGGCAAGATTCCTCGCCCTGTACCTGATCGCTGCCTTCGGCGGATCGGTGGCGGTACTCCTGCTGACCAATCCGCTGCAGGGCGTTGTCGGGGCATCAGGGGCGGTGTTCGGACTCTTCGGGGCCATGCTCATTGTGCAGAGGCGGCGTGGCGGTGACGTACGGCAACTGGTTGTGCTCATTGCAATCAACACCGTCCTCGGGTTTGTGGTATCGGGAATCTCCTGGCAGGCACACCTTGGCGGTCTGATGGCCGGTAGCGCTGCCGCGGCCATCATCGCCTACACGCCGCGGAGTTCGAAGCGCTCCCTGATCCAGTGGTCAGGACTGGCCGCGCTGACGGTTGTCCTCCTTGTTCTTACGTTTGTCGGTGCAAGCCTGGTGACGTTCCCCGCCTAGTTTTCCACAAGGGTTATCCCCAGTGGGGAAAACTTACACACATGTAATTCCACAGGTGTGGATAAGCAGAACCCACGGATCTCAGAAACGGCCCGAAGAATTGCACCGAGTTACCCACAGCTGTGGATAACTCGGTGCACAACCTGTGCACGACTACGTAACCGCTTCCTGTACTTCGGCCAGCAGGTTCCGCATCTCTGTTTCGGCTGCGTCAGGGTCGGATCCGGCGATCGCCGCCGCGACGGCTTCGTGGCTGGCAAGCGAATACTCACGGGGTGTGCGGGGCATCAACCCCTGGGTGGTCCTTCCCCGGAGAACTTCCGTGACAACGTCATCGAGCGCGGAGAACATCTCGTTACCGCTGGCCAACAGGAGTAGGGCGTGGAATTCGATATCCACGGCTAGAAACTCGTCAAGACGGCCCGCTTCGCCGAGTGTGCGCAACTGCTGGGCGAGGTTCACAACGACGGCGCGTTGCTCTTGGGTTGCATTGCGCGCTGCTCCCGCCGCAGCAAGCGGCTCAACTGCGCATCGCAGTTCCATCAGGCTCTTGAACTGCCGTGCGCGGGATGTTCCCTCCAACCGCCAACGGATGATCCGCGCGTCGTAGACATTCCAGTGACGAGGGGCCTGAACCACAATTCCGACGCGGCGTTTGCTGAAGACGAGGTTCATGGATTCGAGAATCCGCATGCAGTCGCGAATCACGGTTCGTGAGACCTTGAAGCGCGCCTGTAGTCCCTCGATTGTCAGCCGTCCCCCGGGTTGTAGCTCACCGCTGACAATGCTGCGCCCCAGCTCCTCGATGATGCTGCTGTACTTTACGGCGGCCGCCGGTGCCCGGCCTTGCGAAGACAGCACCACTGATTGACCTTTCCGAGGGGTAGGGATGGGATCAGAATAAGCCGGGACGCCGGCGATTCAAAGGTCGCATCTTTACATTCGGTAAAGGTGCTACCTTTATAGCCGAGTAGATTGAGCGTTGAGTCACAGGCGGCGGAAACGACCAGAAAGTCGAGGAGACGGCGTGGAGTCACGAATGCATCTGGTGATTATGGGCGTGTCAGGATCAGGCAAGACGACGATCGCCACTGCACTGGCGGAGCGCCTCGGTTGGATCTATGCCGAAGCGGACGAGTTTCATTCCCCTGAGAACATCACGAAGATGACCCAGGGTATTGCTTTGACCGACGAGGACCGCAAACCCTGGCTTGATTCAATCTCGCATTGGATCAGCGAGAAGAGCGCCAATGGAGAATCCACCATCGTGACGTGCTCGGCGCTGCGAAGGCGTTACCGGGATGTTCTGGCCGCTGCCGACGGTGACATCCGGTTTGTTCACTTGCTCGGCGATGTTGACCTCATTCGCTCACGCATGAAGACGCGCACCGGGCACTTCATGCCTGAATCCCTGCTGCCATCGCAGGTCAGCACCCTCGAAATCCTCGAGGAGAACGAGCGCGGGCTCACCATCGACAATGTCGGCACACCCGCGGAAGTTACGGATCGGATCATGGCCGAACTCGGCATCATCGCCTGAGCGCATAGAACAAAGGAGGCGCCTTTCGCTCGGAAGGCACCTCCTTTCTGGCTGGATGGAGCAGCCGCTCTGGCTAGAACTACCGCCAGCGGGTGGTCATGAGGAACCCGGCGATCGCGACTCCAAAGCCAATGAGAATGTTCCAGGAGTCGATGCCTGGGATCGGGAAACGTCCTTCGGAGATGTAATAGACCAGAATCCACAACAGACCGAGCACCATCAACCCGAACATTACCGGCTTGTACCAGACCGGGTTCGGCTTCGGTTCCGCAGCGGCGCGGGTCTTCGGCTCGACCTGCTTCTTGCGGGACTTCGACTCGGGCACGGATCCTCCTAGACGGTGGCTGGGGCTTCCAGCCGCTGTGTTTGTGGTCATACAGCTCGGAACCCGGCCGCGACACCAGTTATCCTGAGATGAGGACCCATGGCATCGGCGCGGTTCTAGCTGCCCATTCTAGCTAATGAATGGCCGCTGCGACGCCCGACATCACATCCGTAGGCAGGGAGAAGGATTGAGCGACCTCGGCGGCGGCATCGCGGTGGCTCGCCGTGACCGTTCCCGGCGCGCGCCCGCCCGCCGACGTCGTCGTAGTCTGCTCGAGATGGCGGCCCAAGTGATCGGTGAGCTGCTCATCACGGCCGGCGTTATCCTGCTCCTGTTCGTGGCGTGGCAGCTGTGGTGGACAAATGTCCAATCTAATGCAAAACAAGACCAGGCAGTTGAGGAGTTCTTCGCCGACCTCGGTGAGGCGCCTGTGGCAGATGATCCTGTGGACGAGCCTCCAACTTCGTCACCGGATCAGGTTCCCGTTCTGGAGGCGAAAGCAGCGGGTGAGACCTTCGCCGTCATCTACATCCCGCGTTTCGGGGACAGCTACACCCGGCCGGTCACCAGCGGGGTGACGACGGCCGTGCTCGACAACCTGGGCCTGGGACACTATCCCGAGACCGGCATGCCGGGTGCTGTAGGGAATTTCGCACTTGCAGGCCACCGGCAGACAAACGGCGCCGTGCTGGACAACATACATACTCTGGTGCCCGGCGATCGCATCTATGTGCAAACACAGGACGGTTATTACTCCTACGTCTACCGGAATACGCAGATTGTACTGCCGGACCGAACTGATGTCCTCGCGCCGGTACCTACGCAGCCGGGCGTTGAACCCGAGGAACGAATCCTCACCCTCACCAGCTGCAATCCGCGCTTTGGCGCGCAGGAACGAATTATCGCCTACGCAGTGATGGAGTCATTCCAGTCACTGGAGGACGGACCGCCGGAGGAGATTGCCGCACAAGTAGCCGAGGTCGCGGAAGGAGCCGCCTGATGTACGCCTTCATATTCCGCCACTTGCCGGGGCCTCTCTGGCTTCGGATCGTCTGGGCGATTCTGCTCATCATTGCAGCACTGGCAGTCCTCGTGAGCTGGGTCTTCCCCTGGCTGTCCCAGTTCAGCCCCCTGACCGATTCAACGATTGGCACGTGATCATGAACAGTCCTACCCGAATCCTGGTTGTCGACAACTACGACAGCTTCGTGTACACGCTGGTCGGATATCTGCAGGAACTGGGTGCGGAGACCACCGTTGTCCGGAATGATGACGTCACGCTCGCTGAAGCTGTGGCGCTTGCCGAAGTGAGGGACGCAGTTCTCATCTCCCCCGGGCCGGGAGCGCCCGCGGAAGCCGGCGTCTGCATCGAGCTAATCAAGTGGTGCGGCGCAAACGACAAGCCGATGCTCGGTGTGTGCCTTGGCCACCAGGCGCTGGCAGAGGCTTACGGCGGATCAGTGACCCATGCTCCCGAACTGATGCATGGAAAGACGTCCCTGGTAGAACATGACTCAACGAACGTCTTCGAAGGCCTGAACTCGCCGTTGACGGCCACCCGCTACCACTCGCTGGCAGCAGTAGGGGACGTTCCTTCCGAACTGCGTGTGACGGCGAGGACGGCGAGCGGAGTGATCATGGGTCTTGAGCACCGGTCCGCTCCGCTGTGCGGAGTTCAGTTTCACCCGGAGTCGGTCTTGACCGAGGGCGGCTACCGGATGCTGGGGAACTGGTTGGAGCAGGCCGGCCTGGACGGCGCTGCAGCCCGCTCAGCCACGCTTAGCCCGCTGATTCACCAGCAGTCAGGGACCTAGGCCCTCCACCGCATCTCCCACGACGCCGCTGTTGCCCTGCCCGTTTCCCTGTCCTCGCCCGCGACCCTGGTTGCCGGGCTCTTCCTCCTCGGCGGGAGCGCTCGACGCGGGCGGCGGGGCTGTTGACGGAGCAGGCTCTTCTTCGGCCGGTTTGGTAGCAACATAGATGACTACTTCGGTGCCCGGCGCGATATTCGAGTTCGCAACCGGTTCCTGTCTCACTACAAGGCCGGGTTCCACGACGGCGTTTGGTTCCTCCTCGATCCGTGGGACCAAAGCGCGGGCCGGGTCTTCCAACAGCGCGACTGCTTCATCGCTCGGCAAGGAAGTGAGACGAGGGACGGTCACCAGCCCGGTGGAAAGCACGAGGTTAACCTCGGAATCAGCGGGTACGGTCGAGCCGAGTGCCGGCTCGGTTTCGATCACCCGGCCCGCGGGAACAGTTGCGCTGTTCGCTTCACTCACGCTACCGCCCCGCAGGCCAACCGACTCAAGGGCATCCCTCGCTGAGGATTCGGTCATCTGGAAAATGTCCTCAGGTATTGCGCGATTTGCCGGTCCCTTGGAAATCAGCAGTGATACCAGGGCATCCGGTTCCACCTCGCTGCCTGCTTCGGGATCGGTAGTGATAGCGAAGCCCGACTCGACTTCATCGTGGAACGTACGTTCCACCTGCGGACGGAGACCCACGGCGGTCAGCGCGTTGCTTGCCTCGGTTTCACTCAGGGAGTCAACGGCGGGAACAGAGGTGAGGATGGGCTCCTCCGGTTGCGCGTTGAGGATTCCGAAAAGCGCGATACCTCCGGCAGACAGGAGCAGTGCCAACAGCACCAGCAGTACAGCTATCCACCCGCGCCGGCGTGAGCGGGTCCGGTCTTCGGCATCGCGACGGTTCTGCGCCGCATGTGCCACGGGCAGCGAGCCCGTCTCCTCTTCCTCCACCAGCGAATCAGCTGCGATGCTTCCACCGGCAAGAACCCTGGCCATCGCTCTTGTCTGAGGGGCGTCGTCGTCCGTTCGTGCTGGAACGGCGGCGATTGCTTCGGTAGGTGCTGCCGGCACGTCTGGCCGGATGCCTTTGCGCGCGTCACGAAGGGCCGACCGGAAGTCGGCTGCACTCTGGAAGCGCCGGGCGCGGTCCTTCTCCAGCGCAATGGAGAGCACTGACTCGATCTCCGCCGGAATGCTGGCATCGATTTCACGGGCAGGCGTGGGAATCTCACGCACATGCTGGTAGGCAACAGACACCGGGCTGTCGCCGACGAACGGAGGCCTTCCGGTGAGTAGTTCGTACAGTAGGCAACCCGCCGAGTACAGATCACTGCGAGCGTCCACGGTTTCTCCGCGCGCCTGCTCAGGGGAAAGGTACTGTGCGGTACCGATCACCGCTTGGGTCTGGGTCATGGTGGCGGCGGAATCGGCCATTGCCCTCGCAATGCCGAAGTCCATCACTTTCACCTGACCCTCAGGAGTAATCATCACGTTGGCCGGCTTGATATCCCGATGGACAATGCCTGCACGGTGGCTGTACTCGAGTGCTGAGAGAACTCCCAAAAGGTAGTCGACAGAGGTCTCAGGCGTCAGTTCTCCGCGCTTGAGGAGATCGCGGAGGGTCCGCCCGGCAACATATTCCATCACGATGAAGGGAACACGGACCTCGTCATGGTGCTGGCCCTCGACCTCCTCCTCACCGGTGTCGTACACGGACACGATCGTGGGGTGGTTCAAACCGGCAACCGCCTGCGCTTCGCGGCGGAATCGGGACTGGAACAGTGGGTCCCGGGCAAGGTCACGGCGCAGCACCTTGATGGCCACGGTACGGCCGAGCCGGACGTCACGGCCGAGGTGAACGTCGGCCATACCGCCACGGCCGATCAGTTCACCCATCTCGTAACGTCCGTTGAGGACTCTCTCGCTGCTCACCTGGTGCCCCCTCACATGCTTCCTAGGGCTGGTCCTGGCCGGGCGGAGTCTGGCCGGGACCGATCGCCGGGGGCGCCTGGGTTTCATCAGGGCCCAGGGAGACGACGTAACGAACGGTGCTTCCCGGTTCCACCTCGGTGCCTTCAGCCGGATCCACGGACAGGACGGTTCCCGCTGCTTGTTCGGAAGCTTCAGAACCGGAACGGACGGCGCTGAGCCCCAGATCGGCGAGGGCCTGCTGCAGTTCTTCCTCGGTGGCTCCTACAAGGCCCGATGGAATGGTCAACGTCTCGGGCGCTTCCGCGAAGGTGACAGTGATCTGGGAGCCGGGCGTCAGTGGGCCGACGGGGTTGAGGGTCAGGACCGTCCCGGGATCAAAATCGTCCGTAACCTCCGGCTGCTGGTCCACGGAGAATCCCAGATTGTTGAGCTCGGCCACGACCACGTCAATGGGACGACCCTGATAGGTGGCCTCATCCACCACGATCGCTTCCGGTGTGGTGGGTGCGGGGGTGGTGGGTTCCGGAGTGGTTTCTTCCGGCGTGGGCGTCGGGCTTTCACTTTCGGACGGCGTTGCGGACGCCGAGGAGCTGGTGGGTGCCGGGGCCGGCTCGTCTTCGTTGCCGGCCAACAGCGGAGCGAGCAGGAAGCCGGCAACGGTGAGCGCTGCCAGGACCAGCAGGACAATCAGCGCAATCAGCCAGGGACTGCGTCCACGGGATTCTTCCTCTGGCGGGGGAACTTCGTCGATATCTTCCTCGGTCCACTCCCGTGACGCCGCAACTGCGCCGGCGCCTGCCCCTGCACCTGCGACGGCGGGCAGAGCCGACGTCGTTGGGGCGGGAATCGCGCGGGTGGCGCCGGTGGGTGCCGGGACCGGAGTGGTGAGTGGGCCGGTGGAGTCCGTAAACAGCAGCATTCCGGGTACGGCTGACTCAGCTGCACGGATATCGTTGCGCCGGATGGCGGCGACAGCCTCGGCAAGCGCTTCCGCGTTCCCCGGACGGTCCGCCGGGTCCTTGGCCAGCATGCTCGCGATAAGCGCACGCACCGGATGAGGGATAGTTTCGGGTAGATCAGGCGGCGCATCATTGACCTGGGCGAGGGCAATTGCGATTTGCGACTCACCGGAGAACGGGCGGCGTCCGGCGAGTAGCTCGTACCCGATCACGCCCAGCGCGTAGATATCGCTGGAACCGGTTGCCTGCTGCCCGGTTGCCTGCTCTGGAGCCAGGTACTGGGCAGTGCCCATAACCTGTCCGGTGGCGGTCAGCGGAACCTGGTCAGCAAGGCGCGCAATGCCGAAATCTGTAATCTTCACGCGGCCATCGGGCATGATCAGCAGGTTTCCGGGCTTGACGTCCCGGTGCACAAGGCCCTGGCGGTGTGCGACGCTGAGGGCCGTTGCGGTCTGGCCGATGATTGACAGCGCCCTGTCCGGTGCCAGGATTTGTTCGCGCTCAATGATGGTCGACAGGGGCTGGCCTGGGACGAGCTCCATGACGAGATAGGCTGAGCCGCCTTCCTCACCATAGTCAAAGACGTTCGCGATGCCCTCGTGGTTCAGCAGGGCGGTGTGGCGGGCTTCGGCGCGGAACCGATTGAGAAAACCGGGATCCCCCGTATATTCCTCTTTGAGAATTTTTATGGCCACGATGCGTCCGAGCACCTGGTCACGTGCTTTCCAGACCTCACCCATGCCTCCGATGGCGATGCGATCAGTCAGCTGGAACCTGCCGCCTAATGTGATACCTGAAGTAGGTCTCACCTATTCAACACCGCCTCTATGAGTCTCTTAGCGTTTGGACTTGTCAATTGAGCACCCGTCGCTATGTCGACGTCCTGCATCACGATGGAAACCACTACTTCCGGATTGTCGGCCGGCGCGAAGCCGGTGAACCAGGCGTTGTCGCCCTGCTCGGGTACTTCCGCCGTGCCGGTCTTGCCGGCTACTTCCACCCCTGGGACCGCGGCATTCTGGGCCGTACCGTTCTCCACCACGTTGACCATCCACTCCGTGATCAGGTTGGCGTTGTCCGCGCTGAGGGATTCGCGGAAAACCTCCGGCTCCGGTTCGTCGATGATGGAGAGGTCCGGTGCACGGACGGCTTTCACCAGGTTGGGCTTCATGAGCACACCATCATTGGCGATCGCAGCGCTAACCATCGCCATCTGAAGCGGTGTGACTGCGACACTGAACTGCCCGATGGCCGACTGCGCGAGCTGGGCTTCACTAAGTTCTGTGGGGAACTGGCTGGCCGCCACCTCAACCGGAATGAAAAAGCGCTCACCAAAGCCGAACTCCTGCGCCTGCTCGAGTACCGCCTGCTCACCGACCTCCCACGCAATCTGGGCAAACGGAGTGTTGCAGGACTGCTCGAGTGCAAACTCGAGGTCTGCGGTGTCACGCGCCGCGCACCCGCCGGTGGTGAAGTTCGGGAGCCCGACGTCGGTGCCCGGCAGGTCAAGCACCGGCGGGTTGGGGATGGTGGACTCCGCATCGAACTGACCTGTCTCAAGAGCGGCCGCGGCCACCACGAGTTTGAAGACTGATCCGGGAGCCACAAGTGACTGCGTTGCTGGGTTGAAGTAGATGGACAAGCCGGGAACCTGAGCGAGCTGCTCGATGTTCTGCACAACCACCGACGTGTCATGGGCGGCGAGCAGATTAGGGTCATACGACGGCTTGGAAGCCATCGCGAGCACGTTTCCGGTGGCTGGCTCCATCACAACGATCGATCCGGTCTGCCCTTCGGGGATCATGTCCCAGGCCAGCTGCTGCAATTGAGGATCGATGGTCAGCTCGACGGAGGCACCCTGTGCCTGGGCGCCCGAGAACAGCCGGACCATCTGATCAATGAAGAGGTCGTCGCTACTGCCGGAGAGCTCCTCATTCATGACGTTCTCCAGCTGTGTGGAACCGTTCACCAACGAGAAGAATCCCGTGAGGTGCGCATACATCTCCGGCTCGTTGTAGACGCGCTGGTAGTTGAATTGGTCATCCGACGGCACGGATTCCGCGATCGGACGACCATCCACCAAAATCGCGCCCCGGTTCTTTCCATAGTCCTGCAGGATCTGCCGCGTATTCCAGTCATTGTTCTCCAGCGCGTTGGCCTCGAAGAACTGGACATAGGTGAGGGATCCGAGGACGAGCGCGAACATGCTCATGGCCACGATCCAGGAGCGTCGGATCGCCTGGTTCATGCGGTGACCTCCCGCGTAGGATCTGTTGCCGGAGTGTTCCGATTCTGCTTGCCTTCGGAAAATGTTTCGCGGACCGGCCCCTTCACGGCCGGCCGCCGGGCCGTCTCCGAGATGAGCAGGAGCAAGGCGACGATGATCCAGTTCGCCAGCAGGGAAGAACCACCGGCCGACATGAAGGGTGTGGTGAGCCCGGTAAGCGGAATGAGCCGTGTTACCCCGCCGATGACAACAAAGCACTGCAGCGCGATCGTGAAGGACAAGCCGCAGGCGAGAAGCTTTCCGAACCCGTCACGGGTGCCGAGAGCCGCGCGGAAACCCCGGGAAATAAGCAAAATGTAGAGCAGCACGATGGCGAAGAGCCCGATTAGGCCGAGTTCCTCACCGAGGGCCGTGATGATCATGTCGCTGTTGGCATAGGTTACAAGATCCGGCCTGCCCTGCCCGAGCCCGGTGCCGACGAGTCCACCGTTCGCAAGGCCGAAGAGCCCCTGGACAACCTGACCGCTGCCACCGGGATTGCGGTTGAAGACCTCCGGCTCAAACGCATTGATCCAACTGTCTATGCGCAGGGCAACGTGGCTGAACAACTGAAGGGCTGCGTAACCACCGACAGCAATCATCGCGAGGCCGATCAACACCCAGCTGACCCGCGACGTCGCGACGTAGATCATGGCCATAAAGAGGCCGAAGAACAGGATGGAGGAGCCGAGGTCACGCTGGAAGATCAGCACGCCGATGCTGACCAGCCAGGCGGCCACCATGGGTGCCAGGTCCCGGAAACGCGGAAGCTGCAGCGGTCCCAGCTTCTTTCCGGCCAGCAGGATGAGGTCGCGGTTGGTGGAAAGATACCCCGCGAAAAATATGGCGAGAGTGATCTTGGCGACCTCGCCGGGCTGGAAGGTACCCACACCCACGTTGATCCAGATACGCGCCCCGTTGATTTCGACGCCGAGCGGGGTAAGCGGCAGCATCAGCAGGACCGCGCTCACAATGAGCGATATATAGGTGAACCGACGCAACATCCTGTGGTCCTGAATCACCAGGAGTGTAGCTATGGACGCACCCATGGCGACAGTTGTCCAGAGGAACTGGCTCGGTGCAACAGGTTGTGCATCGGCCGGAAGTGCCAGGTCTAACCGGTAAATCATGGCCAGCCCGATTCCATTGAGCGCGATCACGATGGGAAGAATTACCGGATCTGCATATTTTGCGCGGAAACGAAGAAGTATGTGGAAGATCAACGCCAGCGCGGCCAGCGTACCGCCCTGCAGCCAGAAGGCCGAGTCGAACGGATTCTCCTTGTCGAGACCTACAAGCCAGTTGGCGCCGATCGCTACTGTCAGGGCCACGACAAGGAGGAGTGCCTCGACATTACGACGGGACTTCGGGACTGTGAGTACCTCACTCATTGGACTCTCCCTCCACAGGAGGCTGCTTCGCCTGGTGCTGCATCAGCGCTTGCGGAGGCGCTGGGGCTGGCTTCGGCGGTGGCGCCGGGACTCGCAGGAGAGGCACTTGCACTCGGTTCTGGTGTTGGGCTACCCGAGGACGACGGCTCAGGCGACGCAGTCTCGGGTGAGGCTGAAACTGTGGGCGACGGGCCGGCGGACGGGCTCGGATTGCTCTCCGGTGGACACGGCAGCGCCCGCAGTGACTGGCGGAGGTCTTCAACGATGTCCTGTGCATGTTCGAGGTCGCTCGCTGCGAGAGTGTTCTCGAGGCGATTGCGCTGGAATTCCGGAAGGCTGGACACAGGAATGTCGGTCGTCTGGTCCACGTGGCTCAAGGGAATCGGCCCGAGTGTCTGAGCAACCCCGTTGTAGATGGCCACCCTGTTGTCGAAGGTAGCAACGTAATAGCGCGTCTGGGTCCAGACGTATCCCAGGGAAAGCACTGCGGCAAGGATCAGTGCCATCAAAGCCAGGGCGGCCGGCAGCAGCCAGCGCCGGCGGCGGGGCGCGGAAGCTTCCTCGGTCTGGTCGTCCTCCACGGTGTCCGCGGGTGCTGCCTTGTGCGTCAGCATCATAGCTGCGCGGCGCTCGGTGGACCGCTGCGTGACGATGGGAATCTGTCCGGTTTCAGTAGCCAGCGCTGCCGAACCCACCAGGGTATGCGGGCGGGATGACAGGTCTTCCCGGATAACGTCCGCCCTGATGGCTACACCGGGTGTCGCGTCATCAGTAGAAGTGTCGCTGTCCTTCTCCCCGGCTGCTTCACGCGCGGGCGGAAGTGCGGTGAGCGCGGCAGTGCGCAGATCTTCAGGCGTGGCGGTGTCCACATCCACCACCACGATGGTGATGTTGTCCGGGGATCCGCCGGCCAGCGTCAGGTCAACAAGCGTGTTGACGCAAGCTGAAAGATCACGCGTTTCACGGATAATTCGTTCGACTGTGGCATCATCCAGGACGGCATTCAATCCGTCCGAGCAGAGCAACCAGCGTTCACCGGGCTCAGCATCGAAGGTGGTCAGGTCGAGTTCCGGGCTGGCATCGACATCACCGAGGACGCGCATCAGCACGTTCTTGTGCGGATGGACCTCCGCCTCCTCCGGCTTGAGCCGGCCCTCCTCGATGAGTCGCTGCACAAAGGTGTGGTCGACGCTGATCTGCTCGAAAACATCGTTCTTCAGCCGGTAGGCCCGCGAATCACCGATGTGGGCAAAGGAAATTTTCTCGCCGTTGAGAAGCATCGCCGTAACGGTTGTACCCATGCCGGCAAGCTGCGGGTTGGTGCTGACCAGTTCAGACAGGAGCGAATTGGCAGTCTGGATCTCGTCGGCCAGGTGAGTGCCGGCGTCGTCGTCGTAATCCTTACGGTCAAGATGCACCAGATCCAGGACTGTGGACGCTGAGGCGATGTTGCCGCCGGCGTGCCCGCCCATTCCGTCCGCTACAACGGCGAGGTAACGGCCGGCATAGGCGGAATCGTCATTCTTTGCGCGGACTTTTCCCACATCCGAGCGGGCGGCGAAACGGAAAACCAGGGCCATGGACTATGGCCTCAATTCAATAACCGTCTTACCGATCCGGACGGGTACGCCAGGTTCCACCGGCAGCGCGCGGGTCAGCTGGTTGCCGGCAAGATAGGTTCCGTTGGTGGATCCGAGATCTTCAATGAACCACCGGCTGCCCTGCGGGAAGAGCCGGGCATGGCGGCCGGACGCGTAGTCATCCTCAAGGACAAGCGTGGCTTCTTGGGCGCGGCCCAGCAGGATGGGGCTGGACGCGAGGTCCAGGGCGGTTCCCTTGAGAGGGCCTTCCGTGACGATCAGACGCCGCGCCTGCGCCTTGGCCGGTGGTTCCTCAACCAACTCCGGGTGCTTACGGGCTTCGCGGGCTGTAGGAGAGCCAGTCCGGTTGCGCAGGCCCACCACAAGATCCCGCCGCAATGCGCTGACGACGCTAAGGACGAGGATCCAGATCAGGAGCAGGAACCCGTATCTCAACAGCGTTACGGTCAGATCACTCATGCTTGGCGTCCACCGTTCTGCACGGGTACAAGTCGGAAAGTCATGCGGGTACGACCCATGGTGATCACTGAGCCGTCCGTCAGGTCCGCTTCCCCCTGTACGCGTTGTCCATTCACATAGCTGCCGTTGGTCGAGCCGAGGTCAACGGCACGGGACTGGCCCTGAGCGGTGTGAATCTCAAGATGCCGGCGGGACACACCGGTGTCATCGATGAGGATGTCCGCCTCCGATGAACGGCCCAGAAGGACGGACCCGGCGTTCAACGAGTAGCGCTGACCGTCGAGTTCAAGGACGGGCTGATAGCGCGTGGGCTGGCGGTTTGGGACGCTGGGAGCAGGCCGACGCTGCGCGGGCTGTTTTTCGGTGGCTGAGTCGATTTCAAAGGAACCGGGCTTCAGGTCGGAATCGCGGGTGAAAGACACCCGAACCGATCCCTGAAGCGTGTAGTGCTGGCTGTTGACGTGCTTGATGACGACATCACACAGTTCCTCGGCGAGTGGCGCCCCCCACTCCTGAGCGAGTGCGAAGTCCGGATCTGATAGCCGGGCGGTGAAAACATTCGGTGCAAGGGTGCGTCCCTGCGCCAGCGTGAGTGACTTGTTATCCAGTTCGCGGCGCAGTGCGCTGGCAATCTCGACGGGCTGCACCTGGGACCTGGAACCGGTGGAGAAGGCGCCACGGACCATCTTTTCGAGTCCGCGCTCGACATTATCCAGAATGCCCATGCCTACCTCCTTACCTGCTTTTCTTGCTGCCCGAATGCGCCCGCACGAAAGCGCGCGGAGGCATGCCGGGTCGCTGCTGTCTTGTGTCGATACTACTGGGGCGTCCCCTAAATGGCCTTAACGCGGCATGTTGCCCCGTCGATTACATTCAACGTCTCTACTCATCGCAAAGTTGCGCGGTGTGCCGTAGCTGTACCGTTTAGGTGTTTTTGGCGCCGCTCCGTTATGCTTGTTTCTGCTGATTCGGAGGAATCTTTTCCAAGAATCCTTCTTCACTTTGCGCGAGTGGCGGAACGGCAGACGCGCTGGCTTCAGGTGCCAGTATCCGAAAGGGTGTGGGGGTTCAAATCCCCCCTCGCGCACGAGAGAAAAATAACCCCGGCCTCGTGTCGGGGTATTTTTTTACCTACTTTCTGATGCATTGAACGGCCAAGACCCCGGTCAGCGGAAGTCCCGTGACTTGGTGGCGGCTTTGAGGCGGAGCACCTCGAACTTGTCTGCCACCAGGTTCACCACCCCCTCGTTGGACCGCTCCAACACTCCACGCACCAGGACGCTACTGGCCTCCCGCGCTATCCGCCGATACCGCTGCCAGACACCGACTGAGCAGATGACATTAACCAGCCCTGTCTCGTCCTCAAGGTTCATGAAGGTGATGCCGCTAGCCGTGGCAGGGCGTTGCCGGTGGGTAACCACTCCACCGACTTCAACGCGCCGACCAGCCTCGGCGGAAAGGAGGTCCGCGGCGGTCAGTGCGCCTCGGCGTCGTAATGCTGGCCGGGCGTGGCGCACCGGATGGTCATCTGTGGTGATTCCAGTGGACCACAGGTCTGCTGCCACGCGGTCGACGTCGGTAAGGTCCGGAAACAGGGGCGGCTGGATGTACACAGTGGTTCCCTTGATTTGGCCCTCGCGTTCCGTGGAGGCGGGACCGGCATGCCAGAGCGCTTCCCGCTGGGTGAGTCCCATTGAGTCAAATGCCCCGGCAGCTGCCAGCGCTTCGAGCTGCTGTGAGTTCAGTTCGGTCCGGCGCGCCAGGTCACCCATGGTTTCAAAGGGGCCGTTTGCCTCGCGTTCCTCGACGATGGCCTGTGCCAGTTTCTTGCCGATCGACTGCACGCTGTCCAGCCCTAACCTGACCGCATGGTTGCCGTCGCGGCGGTGAACCGTTGAGTCAAAGGGAATGGTGCGGTCGAATTTCCCCACTGGGGGCTGGTGGAACGCCAGGCAGTTATCAGAACCTGTGGAACCTGTTCCCGCGGAGCCGTCCACCTCCAGATCTGCATGAATCCCGGACAGCAGGATGTCCGGGCGCAGGACCGTGACGCCGTGCCGCCGGGCATCTGCCACCAGGGTCTGGGGTGAGTAGAAGCCCATGGGCTGTGCGCGCAGGAGCGAGGCCAGGAAGGCCCCCGGATAGTGGAGCCGGAGCCAGGCACTGGCGTAGACCAGCAGGGCAAAGCTGATGGAGTGGCTTTCAGCAAAGCCGAAATTGGCGAACGCCTGGATTTTCCGGTAGACGGAGTCTGCGGTTTCCCCGACAATTCCATTGGACTTCATGCCCGCGTACAGCTTCTCCTTGAGGGTGTCGATCCGCTCAAGGCCGCGTTTGGACCCCATAGCGCGGCGCAGCTGATCGGCGTCGGCGCCTGAACAGTTGCCCACTACCATGGCCATCTGCATGAGCTGCTCCTGGAAGAGCGGTACTCCGAGCGTGCGCTTGAGCACCGGTATCAGCTTGGGATGCAGGTAGCTTTCTTCCTCCTCGCCCAGTTTCCGCTTGATGTACGGGTGCACCGCTCCGCCCTGAATGGGGCCGGGACGCACCAGCGCAACCTCGATAACCAGGTCATAGAACCGGCGGGGCTGCAGGCGCGGCAACATTCCCATTTGCGCGCGGCTTTCCACCTGGAACACTCCAATGGAATCAGCGAAGCACAGTTGATCGTAGACTCCCTGCTCTTCCCGGGGCATGGTGTGCAGCGTCCATTCCTCACCGAAGTGCTTTTTGACGAGGTCGAAGTTGTACTGCATGGCCGCCATGATGCCGAGGCCCAGCAGGTCGAACTTGACCAGGCCCATCCAGGCGCAGTCATCCTTGTCCCACTGCAGGACGGTGCGCCCGTCCATGCGCCCGTGCTCGATCGGGCACACTTCCCCGATTGGGCGGTCGGTGAGCACCATTCCGCCCGAGTGGATTCCCAGATGGCGCGGAAACTTCAGCACTCCCTGTGCCAGTTCCACCACCGGCTCGGGGATGTCGTGATCATCACTGGAAACCAGTGCACCCCAGCGCTCCACCTGTTTTGACCAGGCATCCTGCTGCCCGGGGCTGTGCCCCAGCGCCTTGGCCATGTCGCGGACCGCGAACTTGGGCCTGTAGGTGATGACGTTGGCAACCTGGGCGGCATTGAACCGGCCGTACTTGTTGTACACGTACTGAATGACCTCTTCGCGACGGTCGGAATCGAAATCGACGTCAATATCGGGTTCCTCGTCCCGCAGGCTGGAGAGGAATCGTTCAAAGGGGAGGTCATACAGGATGGAATCGACGGCGGTGATTTCCAACAGGTAGCAGATAGCGGAATTCGCTGCTGATCCGCGGCCCTGGCAGAGGATGCCCCGGGTGCGCGCAAAGTGGACCAAATCATGGACGATCAGAAAATAGCCCGGGAAGTCTTTCTCCTCGATCACACGCAGTTCTTTTTCAATGCGCTCACGGACATCATCCCTGCCGGCGTAGAACTTGGCTGCGCCTTCCCAGACCAGCTTCCTCAGCCAGCTCATCTGTGTGTGGCCCTCCGGCAGGTTGAGTTTGGGCAGGCCGGGCTTGACGCTGCTGAGCCGGAATGCCAGATCATCCGCCAGTTCCACTGTCCGTTCCACGGCCCCTGGATAGGCGGCAAAACGGGCTGCCATTTCCGCGCCGCTGCGCAGATGCGCAGACCCCGACGCCGGTAGCCACCCATCCATGTCATCCAGTGACCTGCGTGCGCGGACGGCGGCCACCGCGGTTGCCAGTCTGTGTTGCTCAGGGACGGCATAGTGCACATTGTTGGTGGCAACGACGGGCAGCTTCAGCCGCGTGGCGATGTCCCACAGGGCATCATTGTGCGCACTGTCCAGCGGGTTGCCGTGGTCGTAGAGTTCGACGGCGACGTTGCCCGTACCAAAAAGGTCTATCAAACGCCGGGTTTCCTCTTCCGCGTCCTGAAGGCTGCCGTTGCGGAGCGCATGGCGGACGGCTCCTTTGCGGCACCCGGTCAGTATCATCCAGTTGTTGCCTGCCCTGGCGGCGAGCTCGGCAAGGTTGTACCGGGGCTTGCCTTTCTCTGCTTCCGGTTTCAGCTGAGCTTCCGTGATTGCCGCGGCCAGCTGATGATAGCCCTCTGCGCCGCGGGCGAGGACGAGCAAATGCCGGCCCTCCGGGTCTGGTTCACCGTTTTGGGGTTTGCTCAGTTCCAGGGATAGCTCAGTGCCGTAGATGGTGGAGAGCCCGGGGTGTTTCTCTGCCGCTTCAGCCAGGTGGACAACACCGTAGAGCCCATCATGATCGGTCAGCGCCAGCCCGTGGAGACTGAGCCGGTGGGCTTCCTCGACAAGCTGTTCGGGACTGGCAGCACCATCAAGGAAGCTGAAATTCGAATGCACGTGAAGTTCCGCGTAGGGCACCACCGGACCGTCAGGCATGGTCACCGGTTCTTCCGGCGGGGAGTACGGATGCCGTTTCAGGGACCAGGCGGGACTGTCTCCGCCGTCAGCACCCAGGGGCGGGGAACCGGGGCGGCGACGATCGGAGAGGGTCCGTTCAAACTCCGACCAGGAAATCGGGGGATTATTGAAGCCCATGTCAGGACTCTCTGTCCGTGCCAGCACGGTGGCATACGGAAGGCCTAGTCATAGCTGGCCTCCGCCCACCAGCGGTGATCAACAAGCAGCAGCAGCCAGGCCGTTCCTGATTCATCCACCACCTGGAACCGGTTGAGGGTGCGCCCGTTCGAATCCCACCAGCGCTCGACAATGGGCCACGGCCCCGCCCACGAGGAAATGGCGGTTTGCCGCGGAGGCGCCGCGACAAGCACGGCAGGAACGGCTGTGAGCAGTCCGCGCCGATCAACGTCTACGGTGCTTCCTGCGCCGTCCAGCACCTGGACCGGACGGGGCTCGTCGAAGACGGTGGCTGGAACTGGGCCGGGGAGCTGGCCGGGCCACGGAAGATCCCGGCTTTTGGCAGCAGCTTCCGACGGCGGATCTCCCCAGGGAATGAACACCCGCCGGTCGGTGAGCATTCTTCCACCGGCCACCATGGCCGTCAGTACCGCACCATGTCCCAGCATGCTTTGCACCCGGGCAAGACCGTGGTGAATATTTTCATCCGGGCCCGTTCCCCACAGCCCGTCCGCGTGGTCGCTGAGATCCTCCACCGTCTCCGGCTGAAGCTGGACCTTGCTGATTCCGGAGCTCAACCCATGCTCAACGTTTCCGCTGCCCTGCAGTTGCCAGCGGACGCGGTCCAGCACGTCATCCGCGTCGAACCAGCGGGGGTGCCGCCAGAGCCGAACCGATTCCTCACCGGATTCCGACTGCAGCCGTACCACCAGAACCGTGCACACCAGCCCTGCTTCACGCAGCCGGCCCACGAATTCCTCCGCGGACAGGCGCAGGGTGAACGTCAGCTCATCAATGCGTGCCAACGGCGGTTCACAGTGCACGACGGCGTCGAGTTCCGCCGGCGGTTTCCTGACCACTACGCTGTGGTGGTCATATCCGCTTGCCTTGAGATGGGCCAGTGCACCTTCCACGCCGAACCGGTTGCGGACGTCAGCACGGGCAAGGGCGGCGAAATCTCCAAGCGTGCGGATTCCAAGCCGGCGCAGCACCACCGCGAGTGCTGGTTCCTCCAGAACTTCCAGGGGGAAGCTGCCAAGGAATGAGGCTGATTCTCCGGGCGGAAGGATCCATACGGGATCGGCCCCCGGATCCTCCAGGAATTCCGTTGCACGGGCAGCATGCTCAGCGGCAAAGGGGCTGTCTGCTACTCCTACCCGGGTGGCCGTGAGCCCGATGGCGGCGAGGGTTTTGAGCAGGACAGCCGCCGCGCGTTCTTCACTGCCGTAATACCTGGCAGGACCTTTGGCGTGAAGGACACATAATCCTGGGCGAACAAGCTGCACCCCGGGCATGATCTTTTCCATAGCGGTTATAACTGGTTCGAAGTTTCTCGCGTCCAGTGCCGGTTCATAGGGAAGAACAGTAAGGGTGGTGCACCGGGCCTGGGCTTCCCGGAGGCGAAGGCCGCGTTTGACTCCTTGTTCCCGGGCGGAGGGGGAGCAGGCGAAAACCTCGCCCTTCCCGATCAATGCCACGGGGTGTTCTGCCGGCAGGAGGTATTCCCTGAGTGCTGCAGTGATGGGCCAGTCCGGACACCAGAGAGCCATGGTGCGGGTAGTGGTGGGGGATGCCGGCGCGGCCTGGCTGGAACGGGAAGATTTCATGATGCGCGGGCCGGTCTGGAGAAAAATTCCTGCTGCCCGGACTCCGAATGTGCAGCGGGCGCAGATGGAGACATGGATGTGGACCACGGCCCATGGTGAAGATCCGGCAGCCATAGGTCTGCGGTGCGTGAACGGCCGGTGGAAGCGTGCGCTGTGATCCGCATCCTGCGGCTTCGAAGATGCCCGGTTCCTGAACCCAGGCCCTGCCAGTTGCTCCCGGTTACGCTGAGCGTTGCCTCGCTGTGCGGCCAGGGCCCCATGGTCACCAGTGCAGCACCGCGCTGGCGTAGGCGTGCCATCAGACGGGAGGCATCTGATGGAGCGACGTGCTGTGGAGCGCAGGTCAGAACAATTGACACCACATCCACCATTGCTGCAGTCACCGTGAGCCACTGATCCCCGGGGTGGGGCACCAGAACCAGTTTGTCCAGCGCTATGCCGAAGCCGGCAGCGGCTTCCACACTGAAAGTGGGCATGCCGATGACGCTGCACCAGGCTCCGGCGCCTGACGGGCCTGCCAGCAAAGCCATAGCCAGGGTGGTGGAGTTGGTCACCGAATACGCCGCACCCGCCTGGAGCCCGCCCCCCGGAAGAATTCCAGCCAACACCGGCACGGTGGGCAGCCGCCGGGAAGAGGGCCTGCTGTTCTGCATGCCGTTGATTTTGGACTGGAGCTCCGCCTTGAGCCGGGCTTTGTCAGCAGCCTGATCCACGGCAGACAGCGCCCGGCGGGTACCGCCGGGGAACTGACCCGGAGGTACGGCCTGAACTATGGCTGCTGCTGGTGAACTCACACTTAATGTTCGAACGCGTGTTCGATTAAGTCAATTGGCTTTCCAGGCTGTGGAGGACTTCATGGTCACCCAGTACTCCAGTACCCTGTCTCCATGTGCGGACGCTTTGTAGTGGCAGGCTCGAACAAGGATCTGGTGGACCTTTTCGACGTTGACACGGTGGGCGATGATCTTCCCGAACCGTCGTGGAACATCAGCCCTACCGATCCCGTTCGGGTAGTCCTGGAATCACTCAAAGACGAGCAGGTCACCCGACGCATGGAGGCCGCGCGGTGGTGGTTGACGCCGTCGTTCTCAAAAGAACTGAAAACCAAGGCGCCCACCTTCAACGCCCGGTCGGAAACGGTGGGCAGCAAGCCCACCTTCAAGCCGTCCCTCGAGAGCCGCCGCGCCCTCATTCCTGCCAGCGGCTACTACGAATGGCGAACCGAGGGAAAAACAAAGATTCCGTTCTACATCCACCTGCCGGGAGAACCGGTGGTGTTCGCAGGACTGTACGCCTGGTGGCGCAACAGGGAGTTACCGGATGACCACCCCAACCGCTGGGTACTCTCCTCCACCATCCTGACCCGTCAAGCAGTGGGGCCGGTGGCTGAAATCCACGACCGCACACCGGTGACGCTCCCCCGCGAATTCTGGAACGAGTGGCTGGATCCCACCACAAAGGGGACGCAGGAACTTGCTGATGAAGCGGTTGCAGCAGCCACTCCCGTTGCCGAACAACTGCAATTCCACGAGGTGGCGCCGGTTCGGGAGGACAGCCCGCTGCTGATTGAACCGCTGAACCCGGCGTAGGAGCTAGTCCTTTGCGCGCCGCGCTTCCTTGGCCCGCTTCTCTTCCGCACGTACCCGCGCCATGGTTGAGCGCTCCGCCACCAGCCACTCAGGCGGTGACTGGAGCAGCGCGGTGATTTCCGCCGTCGTCAGTGGGTCTGTGATTCCGCCGCGGGAGAGGCCGCTGATCGAGACACCCAGCTTGTGCGCCACTACGGGACGCGGATGGGGACCGGTGCGGCGAAGCTCGGCAAGCCACTCGGGTGGATTCTCCTGGAGCTGGTTGAAGTCTCCACGGGAGATGTCGTTGTCCTGGAACTCTTGTGGTGTTGCGGGCAGGTAGATGCCAAGTTTCTTCGCGGCGGTAGCCGGTTTCATGGTCTGCGGAGACTTCGCTGGGGTCATCCTCTCAGCGTAACCGCGACTGGGTTACTGTGAAGACGTGCCCGAGCCCCAATCTTCCACGCTGCAGGTCGGCTTTGTTCCCGGGGTAACGCCCGGAAAGTGGGTGGGACGCTGGCGGGAGCGAAACCCTGAGCTTCCGATCGAAGCAACAGAGTACGACGACGGCGCGCTGGCTTCGGCGCTCCGGGCCGGCTCAGTGGACCTTGCGTTCGTCCGCCTGCCCGTGGACAGGGACGCGCTCAGCGTCATCCCGCTTTACGAGGAACTCGCCGTTGTGGTGGTCTCGAAGGAGAACGAGCTCTCCCTGCTTGATGAGGTCCCACTCTCAGAACTGGGCAACGAGAATGTCCTCGACGTGCAGGAATGCGGTGGAGCGCGGATGGCCATCGAAATCGCGGCGTCGGGAGCCGGTGTCGTTGTGCTGCCCATGTCCGTTGCGAGGCATTACAACCGGCGTGATGTCGAGGTTCG
This sequence comes from Arthrobacter parietis, assembly GCF_039530425.1. NCBI lineage: Bacteria > Bacillati > Actinomycetota > Actinomycetes > Micrococcales > Micrococcaceae > Arthrobacter > Arthrobacter parietis. The sequence continues at coordinate 1,256,849 of NZ_BAAAON010000001.1, forward strand.
GGTTGTACCGGACGCACCTTCCACCAGAATTGCCGTTGCATGGATTGCCGAGAACACCACGGATGACATCGAGGAATTCATCGGGATTGTTCGGGGAAGGACGGCGCGCAGTTCACGGCAGCCGTCGGCCCAGAAGGAAGTACCCAAGCAAAAGGAAACCCGTAGCGAGCCTAAAAAGGCAGCAAAGCCCGCGAAGGGCAGGTCTGCGCCCGGCAGGACCAGGAACAAACCGACCGCCAAAGGTGCGCCGAACCCTCGCGGGCGCGGCCGCCGTCGTTAAGTGAATTTCAGGATGCTTCGGCGGCCAGCGGCGCCGTAGCAGTTTCAGAGTTCATCGTGGCGTTCCTGTGCTGAGCGATAATTTCTGCGTACCGGTGGAAGGAAGCCCGCGGGACGCGGTCGAGTGTGGCCGGTTCCATGCGGATCAGGCCGAACTTCTTGGTGTAGCCCTCCTGCCACTCCCAGTTGTCCACAAGGGTCCAGTGGAAGTAGCCGCGCACGTCGACGCCGTCAGCAATTGCATCACCGATCGCTGCCAGGTGTTTCTCCAGGAACTCGATCCGGCGGGTGTCTTCCACGTCTCCGCCGGGGCCGTCGTCGTAGGCGCAACCGTTCTCGGTGATGTAGATCGGCGGAATGTTGGGGTACTGCTCCTTGAGCTGTTTGAGGATGGTGGTCAACCCGCTGGGGATGACCGGCCAGTCGAAGTCGGTTTTCGGAACGTCCGAATAATCACGCGGCATGAACGGAACCGGAAACAGCGGCGGAGCGGCGCCGACCTTCGTCGGGAAGTAATAGTTGATTCCGTAGAAATCCAGCGGAGTGGAAATGATGTCCATGTCCCCGTCCTGGATGACCTCAAAGGACATGCCTTCGATCTCCGCAAGATCAGCCGGGTACTCACCGGTCAGCAACGGCGCCGCGAACTGGCCGTTGTGGTAGTGATCGTAGAGAAGCGCGAGGTTGCGCTCCTTCTCCGAATCACTTGCCGGCTCCACGGGAGAGTGGTTATTGACGACGCCGATGGGTGTGTCCAGTGTCTCGCGCAACACCCGGACGGCGTGCCCATGCGCAAGCAGCAGGTGATGTGCAACGGAGAATGCGCTGCCCAGCAGCATGAGCCCTGGCGCCGCCCGTCCGATCGCATGCCCGACGCCGGTATGCACCACCGGTTCGTTGACCGTCATCCAGGCGGCAACCTTGCTCCCGAACTCGTCGCGGAGAAGCCGCGTGTAATCGGCGAAAGCATCGATTGTGTCCCGGTTCTGCCAGCCGCCGGCGTCCTGAAGCGCCAGTGGAAGATCCCAGTGATACAGCGTCACCCACGGTTCTATTCCGCGCTCGAGCAGGGAGTCGAGCAGCCGATGGTAGAAAGCGATCCCTTCCGGATTGGCGGGTCCACGGCCTGTGGGCTGAATGCGGGGCCAGGCGATGGACATCCGGTACGCCTTGCCACCCAACTGCTCAAGGAGGTCGAAGTCTTCTTCATACCGGTTGTAGTGGTCGCACGCGATGGCAGGGCTTGAGGCATCGAGGATGTTGCTGTGCTGGCTGGCGTATTCGTCCCAGATACTCGGTCCGCGCCCGCCTTCATTGACCGCACCCTCAATTTGCGCTGCCGCAGTTGAGGTCCCGAATACGAACCCCGCCGGCAATCCGAACTCGCTCATCCGCACTCCCTGATTCCGATGTCCCTTCACTAAAGAGCTCCTCACCCTCACCCGTCAACTGCCCGGACCCGGTTTCTTCCCGGCATAGCCGGATAAGGTGCTTTCATGGCCCGATCTTTTCTTCCGCCCGCAGGGCAGCGAACAACGCTTCGCCTGGCCAATCCAACACAGCTGACTCCCGAAGGACTCCTCGCGCCGAAGTGGGGCGCCGGACTGGCACTGGCAGGGCTGGTGCTTGTAGTACTGCTGCCGCTGCTGGGAACCCTTGCGCTGGTGGAGGTGCTTTCCTTCGGCCCGCCGCTGGTCCTTGCATCCCTGCTGCTGACCTGGACCGCGATGTTCTCAGTGACCTTCTACGCCTCGCGGCGCCATGGATTCCGTTCCCTTGCCCGCGATTTCGGTCTCAGGTTCCGTTGGATCGACCTCGCCGTGGGACTTGGTGTGGGGATTGCGGCACGCATTGTCCTGGCCGTGCTCCTGGCGATTCTCACCCTGCTCTGGCCGCTGCAGGACGGCGAAGTGATCCAGGGCAATGCCGAACTGTTTCTCACGGGCGATACAGTATGGCTGCTCATCAACGGCGTCCTCGGCGGTGTGCTGATTGCGCCCTTCTTGGAGGAGCTGTTCAATCGCGGCCTGGTGTTGCGCGGGATCCAGAATGCACTGTGGCTTCGGCGCACTGGCAACCCCCGCGATTCCGTAACGCCCGCCGTGCAGCGGCGGTCCCTGATGACCTCTACCGTTATTGCCCTTCTGGTGAGTTCCCTTGCTTTCGGTCTGTTGCATACCGGTGCCGTTCCGGACCTCCGGTCTTCCGTCTATCTGCTGCTCAGTACGTTCACGGTGGGCTTGATGTGCGGGGTGCTGACCGTGATCACCGGACGGCTGGGTGCTGCCATAGTGACCCATGTTGTGTTCAACGGCACCGGCGTGGGCTTGCTGCTCCTGGTGCCGCCGGAGCTGCTTCCCTGACTAGGCACTGCCCTTCCCGCCAAGCAGGTCACCGAGTGATCCCCCGGCAAGGAAAGGCTGCGCCGCGAGGAACCGGATCTCCCATTGCTGCGGCAGATGGTTGTCCGAACCCACCGTCCAGTAGACCTGCAGCGCACTGAATCCCTCCTGTCCGTACAGCTGGAACGCATCCCGCAGCCTTTTCAGCGACGCCCCGCGCACCTCGACGGCCTGTCCATCGAACTGGCCGTGGAAAACTTTTGCTCCTGGCTGGGTGAGTAGATGCAGGGCAGGTTCAAGCAACGACCAGGCATGACGCACGTGACCGGGACTTTGGCCGTACAGAATGAGTTCCGGGAGCCCGCGCTCAGTGAGGCCCACTGTGTAGGCGCAGGGCACTTCACCGTGAGCCTGGCTGAAGCGCACCAGGACGCCCTCCCGCGCCACCTGCGCTTCAATGCGCTCGCGGTTAAGGACGTCATCACGCCACAGGTTTGAGAACTCCAGCGACGAGCAGTGGGGGTGAAAGATGAGGTCGGTCATGTGCGCTCCTTCGATGTGCCTGATGCAAAGGTGTCATCCCGCTCCGACATTCTGATGACTTTCGGTCGCTACGCTTGGGATCATGCAGTTTCCCGCGTACGCCACACTCCTGACAGACATCCGCGACACCGTCCTGACCATCACGGTCAACCGGCCGGACGCCCTCAACGCCCTGTCCTCCAGAGTGATCGAGGATCTTGAACACTGCCTCGACGCGGTGTCTGACGTCCTGACAAACGACGACGGCGCGTGGCCGGTTCGCGGCGTCATCATCACCGGCGCGGGGAAGGCGTTTGTTGCCGGTGCGGATATCCGCGAAATGACCGCGATGTCACCGGACGACGCCCACGCCTACAGCTCCCGCATGCACCAGGTCACGCTCGCGATCGAGCAGCTGCCGGTCCCGGTCATCGCTGCCGTCAACGGTTTCGCCCTTGGTGGCGGCTGCGAACTGGCGATGGCCTGCGACGTCATCTATGCGGCGTCGACCGCGTCCTTCGGGCAGCCGGAAGTCAGCCTGGGCCTCGTTCCGGGGTTCGGGGGATCCGTGCGGCTGCCGCAGTACGTCGGGCCGGGCCTGGCGCGCGAGCTCCTCTTCACCGGACGCCGCCTGGATGCCGGGGAAGCCCAGCGGGCGGGTCTCGTCACAGCGCTTTTCGATACCGTCGATGACCTGCTTGACGGTGCGCACAGCACTCTGGCGCTGGTGGCACGTCAGTCTCCCGCCGCCGTCGCGCTCGTCAAGCGGACTCTCATCGCGACTTTGGGCTTGCCCACCGATGAAGGGCTTGCCATCGAGGCGGAGTCCTTCCGGACCGCCTTCGCAACGGAAGACAAGGCGGAGGGAACCCGCGCGTTCCTCGCCAAGGAGCACCCCAGCTTCCCCGGACGCTGACAATCGTGCCCTGACCTGCAGAAACGGCAGGAAGGGGGTATGTTGCTAAGCATGCTGAAGATTGGTGCGGTGATCCCCGGACTGGTGCTCCTCCTCGGACTGACTTCGTGCGGCATCACCATTCCACAGGATCCGGAAGGAACTTTGGAAAAGGTATCTGGAGGCATTCTCCGGGTTGGTGTGAGCGAAAACGCGCAGTGGGTTCAACTGCCGCCTACCGGGGACCCGCAGGGCATCGAGCCGGAATTGGTCGAGGAGTTCGCGGACACACTTGACGCCGCGATCGTGTGGGTCCCAGGCGCAGAACACGAGCTGGCCGGCGACCTGTTCCACGGAGAACTTGATATGGCCATCGGCGGATTCGGCGCGGATACCCCGTGGGTCAAGGAGGCCGGCATTACCCGGCCCTACACCGAGACAGCCGATGAACGCGGCAAGACAATCAAGCACATCATGCTGGTTCCCCTGGGGGAGAATGCCTTCCTGCTGGAGCTTGACCAATTCCTGCAGGCGCAGGAGGTGGAATTGTGAGCACGACCGGCGAAAAAAACACAGCGCGCTTCGGCCATACGGAACTGCCCGAGGAACAGCAGCGTGCCCTGCGCAAGGCAGTCAAATGGGAATGGATCACCATCGGCTTCCTGGTCGTCTCTACGTTCCTGGTGTATCTGGTCCTGGGAAATTCGCAGGCCATGAAGGCCGCGTGGATCGAAGACCTGCTGTCCTTCCTTCCGCCGATCTCGTTTCTCATCGCAACCCGGGTGATCCGTCGTCGTCCCTCCGAGTCCCATCCGTACGGCTATCACCGCGCCGTCGGTGTAGCGCACCTCGTGGCCGCTGTAGCGCTGGTGGTGATGGGTGCGTATCTCATTGTCGATTCCGGCATAGGTCTGTTCACTGCCGAGCACCCTACGATCGGTGGAATCACGCTCTTGGGAAGCACCTTCTGGTTGGGCTGGCTGATGGTACTCGCGATGCTGCTCACCGCTGGGCCTCCCGTAGTCCTCGGAATCGTCAAGATGAAGCTCGCGAGGACGCTTCACGACAAAGTGCTCTACGCCGACGCGGACATGAACAAGGCTGACTGGATGACGGCGCTCTCGGCAGCGGTAGGTGTTCTGGGTATCGGCGTGGGCCTGTGGTGGGCGGACTCGGTGGCAGCGCTCCTCATTTCCACAAGCATCCTGCGCGACGGGATCAAGAACCTTCGCGGAGCCGTCGGCGGCCTGACCGACACACGGGCCCGGACCTACGATGATTCCGAGCCCGATCCCGTCGGTGAGCGCATCGACTCCTATCTCCGCAGCCTGGGTTGGGTCCGGGAAGCCAGATCGAGGGTGCGTGATGAGGGGCACGTGTTCCACATCGAATCGTTCGTAGTGCCGCGGACGTGGCCGAGGGCAACGCTGCGAAGAATCGAGAAGGCCCGGGACGCGTGCGTGGAAATGGACTGGAAAGTACAGGACATGGTCATTGTGCCTGTTGCGGAGCTACCGGAGGAGTTTCTGCCCGGCGTAGCCAAGGGCGGTTCGGAGTACCGCTGACAACACGAAGAGGGTGGCAGTCTCTCGCGACTGCCACCCTCTGTGTCTGTGCGTGCCTTACTTTCGGGCTGGCTTCACCACGTTGGCCGTGGGTGTCATGTTCTCCGCATCGACCATCCAGGCGTACTGCTCCAATTTCTCGATGAAGCCGTGCAGGATGTCTGCGGTGGTGGGATCTTCCTCATCCACCTGGTCATGGACGTCCCGCATCCGGCCGACGGCCGCCTCAAGCATGGCTACCACCATGGAAACGGTGTCCTTGGTATCCACCAGACCGGACGGGAACTCATTCAGTGAGGTTCCTTTGGCGACGACGGCGCTGCGTCCGTCCGGAACAGCGTGCAGGGCGCGCATCCGCTCAGCCATCTGGTCCGCGAAAAGGCGGGCGTCCTCGATGATTTCATCCAGTTGAAGGTGCATGTCGCGGAAGTTCTTGCCGACGACGTTCCAGTGGGCCTGCTTGCCCTGCAGGTGCAGCTCCACCAGATCAACCAGGACAGCCTGCATGTTGTCGGTCAGTGTTTTTGACGCCTTCATAAGTTCCTCCACTCGTGACGGAAATCCGGCCGCTGTTCGCCGCCAGCATCAGCCCCAGCCTAGACCGGCGCTTTCGATCGAATCCAGTTGCTGGGAAAACTCTAAGTAAACTTACCATTCTGTTGATCCGGCAAGAATCGTGGGTTAGCGTGGCGAACAAGCGGTCAGTTATCCGTGATGTTCTGCGCGAAGTTCCAGCAAACGAGGAGGAACAGACAATGGCAACAGTTCAGGAATTCATAGACGTTTCAGTGCCGGTGTCCACCGCCTACAACCAGTGGACGCAGTTCGAAACCTTCCCCGAGTTCATGGGGGGAGTCGAATCGATCACGCAGATCTCCGAAACACACAACCACTGGGTAACCAAGATCGGCGGAGTTGAGCGCGAGTTCGACACCGAGATCACCGAGCAGCATCCCGACGAGCGGATCGCGTGGAAGAGTACCGACGGAAAGTCCCATGCCGGCGTCGTAACCTTCCACCGGCTGAGCGACTCCACCACGCGTGTCACTGTTCAGCTGGATTGGGATCCGGACAGTTTCACCGAGAAGGTCGGCGCAGCTGTCGGCGCCGATGACCGGCAGGTGAAGTCGGACCTCGCACGCTTCAAGGAGTTCATCGAGAACACGGGGAACGAAACCGGTGCCTGGCGCGGTGACGTGGACGCTCCCGGTTCCGGCTCTGCCACGGCCGGCCGGACCGTTGATCCTTTGGCGGGCGGGGCAGGCCTTGCCGATCCATCACTGGATGACCCGGAATCGGGCGGGCCTCGAGCCGCCAACCCGGCTTAGGACGTCAACCAAACGAAGGGCCCTCTCTCGGGAGAGCCCTTCCTTTGGTTAAAGGGATGAATGCCTCACTCTTCGACGCTGATCGTGTTGATTGCCTCGGTCGCGCGTTCCGACAGGTTCTCGGAAATCGGTGCGCTGCCGGCGGCAACCGCAGCGGCCTGCTGACCCTCTTCGCTGACAACGAAGGTACCGAAGGTCTTGACCAGGTTTGCGGTCTGTTCGTCCTCGTAGGTGGAGCAGAAGATGTGGTAGGAAACCAGCACCAGCGGGTATGCGCCGGGGGCTGTGGTTTTTCGGTCCAGGTTGAGGGCGATGTCGAATTCGGCTCGGCCCTCCACCGGCTCAGCCTCGTCGACGGCGGCAGCCGCGGCTTCTGAACTGACAGCGACATACTCGTCACCCACGAGAAGCTTTGCCCGGCCCAGCGGCGGTCCGACGGCGGAATCATCCGCATAGGTGACCGCGCCTTCGGTGGCGGCAACGGTGCTGACGACGCCGGCATTGCCCTTGGCGTTCTCTCCCGCCAGCCCTGCCGGGAAGGTGCCGTCCGCCTCGTTGGTCCAGATCTCCGGCACTACAGCATGCAGATAATCAGTGAAGTTTTCCGTTGTGCCCGAGTCATCGGAGCGGCTGACCGGAGTGATGCGGGTGTCGGGAAGATCAACGCCCTCGTTCTGGCTAGCAATTGCTGGGTCATTCCAGCGCGTGATTTCTCCGCGGAAGATGCGGGCAATAGTCGCGGCGTCGAGGTTCAGCTCTTCGATCCCGGGCAGGTTGAAGGCGATACTGATCGGCGCCACATAGGCCGGGATGTTGAAAGCGCCCTCGGGTCCGCACACTTCACGGGACTCCTCGAGTTCTTCTTCGCTGAGGTAGGCATCGGATCCCGCGAAATCCACGGCTCCGGCCAAAAGTGCACCGCGCCCTGCCCCGGACCCGTCCGGCGAATACTGCACGCGAACGTCCGGATGCATGGTTGCGAACTCCGCCTGCCAGGCATTCATGGCCGGTCCCTGCGCCGATGATCCCGCGCCAGTGATGGTCCCGCTCAGGGTCGAGGTGGCGTTCTGCGCGGCAGCTTCCTGCTCCGGCCCCAGTGGGTAGTCCGAACCGCAGGATGCAACAGTAAGGCCGGCAGCGCAGCTCAGGGCGATGGTCAGCACGCGACGAAAAATCACACGCCCACGATACAGGTGAATACTGGGTGTCCCCACGTTGAACAACTCGTGAACCGGCCCTACGGCGCCTGCAAGTCGCGTGTGGCCGGGCCTTCGAGGCGTACGCCGTCATGGGTGAAGCGGGATCCGTGGAGCGGGCAATCCCAGGATTGCTCGGCGTCATTCCAGCTCAATACCCCGCCGAGGTGGGGGCAGACAGCTGATACCCGGTGCGTCACACCGGCGATTTGGCAGACACCCACCGGCCGGGCACCTTCCCGCACAATCACGCCCTGGCCCTCGGCAGGCCGGGCGTGGGAGGTCCGCGCCAGCCCGCCCAGCCAGCCGGTGACCATTTCGACCCCGACGCCGGCGTTGGTCTTTGCGGTGCTGAGCGCGTCCTGTTTGCCGACCCGGGTCTTATACAGCTCCTTCGCCCACGGCATCTGCCCGCCGAGGATTTCCGCTGACAGGGCCAGCCCTGCAGCCACGCCGTTGGTGAAACCCCACTTGTTGAAGCCGGTTGCCGCGTAGATGGATTGGCCGCCGACGGGCATCTTCCCGACATAGGGAACCGATGACGCCGGCTGGTAGTCCTGCGCCGACCAGCTGAACGCTGCCTGCGCGGTGGGAAAGTGCTCCTGGGTCCAGCGAATGATGTCGTCGACGAGGGACTGCGTATGCGCCTCGCGCCCAACGGTATGTCCGTTGCCGCCCACGATGAGGTACGGGCGTCCCTCGACCATGGCAGTGCGCAACGTACGCGAGGGAGAGTCAACTGACAGGTACATGCCCTGCGGAATCTCGTCCTGCACGGTAAAAGCAACGGCATAGGAACGGTGTGGCTGCAGGACGGAGAAATGCCCGCCACGGTCCAGGATCGGCGTTCCGGTGGCGATGATGACGCTGGCCGCCGAAATCTCGCCCAGCGAGGTCTGGATGGTGCTCCGCTCGCCCTTGGTGCTGCCGGCCTTCACGCCGGTGACCCGAACGCCCTCGATGAGCTCGCCGGAGTGCTTGCGCAGGTCTGCTGCGAGTGCGGCAAGGACCTCCAGTGGATGTACCTGTGCCTGACCAGCCACGCGCAGCGTACGGGTCACCGGGAACGGGAGCTCCGAGGAGTCTTCAAGGACGGCACTGAGTCCGGAAGTGGCGCATGCGTCCCGTTCCTCGCCCAGGAGGCGGGCGCCGTCGTCCGTGATGGCGTAATTGAAGGCGTCCCGGACGTCGTAGCTGACGTTGTTTTCATCGCAGAACCGGAGCAGCCAGCTTTGGCCCTCGCGGTTTGCGGTGACATAGTGACGGGCCAGAGCCGCTCCGTGGTGTTTGATGACCGAGGACAACTGCGTGCCCTGCAGCAGTGAGACTTTGGCCGTGCTGTTCCCGGTAGTCACTGCACCAACCGTTCGCGCCTCCAGGACCGCTACCCGCTGACCGGATCGCGCGAGCAACGTGGCAGTGGTCAGACCGGTGATACCGGCGCCGACCACCACGGAATCGTACTGGCCGTCCGCCTGAAAGGTGTCAACGGGAATGCGCGGTGATGATTCAAGCCAAAGGGACTTCACGGCCAGTTCTCCTTCTGTAGTGCGGTTGATTACCAGTCCAGTTCAATTCCGATGTTGTCTGACGGACCTTCCGGCGCCGTGCCGAGGTAGATCACCTCACCGGTTTCGTCGTCGCGCAGGAAAGTGTGGAAGGTTCCGGGAGTGAGGCTGCCGCTGATCGGCGGGAAGCCCTGTTCGGCGGAGATCCGGTCCTGGAAGCCGACGGCGGGAAGGCCGTCGTCGTTCACAATGAACCAGTCCCACACCGCGCCGGTCGACAGGTCGACCGCGAGAACCGTGCCGGCGGGCCATCCTGCGTCCGGATCCCGGTCTGAACCTGGGATCTGGCGCCCGGCTGAGCGGTCGTACCCGGCGAGGAATTTTCCTGTGTCAGCACGCACCAGGCCAACCAGTAGGGGAAGCCCCGGTGTTCCGGGGGAGAGCGCCGTTGTGTCCCACCATCCGCTGTAGGCAGTCTGCAGCGGGAACACGTCGCCCGGTTCCACGCTCACGGGCAGCGGCTGGAAGTAGGGCGGCGTTGGCGCGGCGGCCGTCTGCGCACTGCAACCCGGAAGAACGACGACGGCGAGCAGCACCGTTACGCCCGGCAGATGCGTCCGCACCGTAATCACCTCCGTGGCGTCAACGCTAGCCCTCGCCGGCCTGCCCCTCAAGGAGGATTCCTAAGTATGCTGTCAAAGAGTTGCAAGGAACCTTCGCAGGGAGGAAGAACATGACGGCTGCACTGCTCATCATTGATATGCAGAAGGCATTTTTTGAAGACGAATCTCTCGGCAATCAGCAGGACTTCCTGGTTGCGGCCTGCAACTCAGCTATCGCGGATGCGCGCGAGGCCGGCATTGCCGTCTATCTCATCCGCACAGAGCACCAGCGGGACAAATCAACGTGGACACTGAGCATGCTCGATGATGATCAGGGTTTCCTTTTCAGCGGCACTGAGCAGGCCGAATTCGTTGATGACCTCGATGTCGAGGGTCTTCCTGAGTTGGTGAAGACGCGCGACAGCGCTTTCTTCGGGACCGACCTGCTGCAGCGCCTGCGCATTCTGGAGGTAGACACGGTGGTCCTCGCAGGGGTTTCAACGCACAATTGCGTGGCCCAGACCGGTGCGGATGCCTACGCGAACAACCTGCGGGTGGTGTACGCCAGGGATGCGGTCGCCTCAACCAACAGTGAGTATGCGCAGAATGTGCTGGGCGTACTGATGGATGAGTACCGTCAGGTTTCCCTCGACGCGAGCGGGATCCGGCAGTTGTTCTCGAAGAAGCGCGCTTAGGCGGTGGACGGATCAGATGCCGATGCTGTAGCCGTCCTCCCGGTGGAACAGCCGACGGCCCGCGCCGTCGTCGGACCGGACCCAGACAACCGAGGAGTCATCGGCGTGATCTTCGAGTACGCCGGAGAACTGGTCTCCCGAGGAGTGCCGAAGGGTTATCTGCTGGCCGCGCCTGAGCGTCGAGAAGTCGGCAAGCGAGGAATGTTGCGAGGTCATTGGGGAAAGGCCTTCCTGAGAGTGTGACTGACGCCACACTAAGGGCCGTTCCTGAATGTTTGGTGAATGAAAACTGGGTAATCGCCCAAATGGACGCGAACGTTTATCGAAAAGATAGCTAAGCAAGCTTTCTATTCTGTTCTGCCTGTGGCACGCTGGCAGTACAAATGGCGGGACATACTGTCCATAGCTCGCAAGATCACGTGCCGGTGTCCGCCAGTCCGGCCACCTTAGAGGGGATAGTGCAATGGCATCAACACATTCAGGGTCGGGTGTAGGCACCCGGACAAACATTCAGAAGGCCGCACTCGCGGTAGGAGTGGTCTTCCTCCTGGTCGGCGTGCTGGGATTCATTCCCGGTATCACCAGCAATTACGACACGCTGCAGTTCGCCGGCCCCGAGTCCGAGGCGCAACTCCTCGGCCTGTTCCAGGTTTCGATCCTGCACAACATTGTTCACCTGCTGTTCGGCGTCGCGGGCGTCGCGATGGCAAAGACTGCAACCGGCGCTTACAACTTCCTGCTGTGGGGCGGCGTTATCTACGCGGTGCTCTTCATCTACGGGCTCATCATCCCGCATGATTCGGCAGCGAACTTCGTCCCGCTGGACGCGGCGGACAACATCCTCCATCTGGGCCTTGCCGTCGGCATGATTGCGCTGGCGCTCGCTCTTCGGGACAAGCACCGCACTGTCCGGGACCGGTAGTCCCGGCTCCAACCAACTACAAACAAACAGAACGACGACGGCGGGCCGCAACCTGCCGTCGTCGTTCTGTTTGTGCTGTGCGTAGCTCCGCTGACGATCTAGGCTTCCACAGCCCTGTCCGTCTGCACCGGCTGGGCGTCTTCGCCGGAAACGACCTCGATCTTGCGGGGCCTTGCGCGCTCGCTGACCGGGATGGTCACGCTGAGCACGCCGTTTTCATAGCGTGCCGAGATGGCATCAATGTCAATACCCTGCCCGAGGTTCAGTTGCCGAAGGAAGGATCCGCTTTCACGCTCGCGGGTCAGCCACTTGACTCCCTCTGCGTTCCGCAGGGTGCGCTCGGCGCGGATGGTCAACAGCTGGCCGTCGACGTCAATGTCAACAGATCCCGGATCAATGCCCGGGAGGTCAGCGCTCAGGATGTAGTGGTCACCCTCGCGGTACAGATCCATCGGCATCAGCCGCAGACCCTGGCGGGGATCCAGAAGTGCGCCGGCCACGCGGTCCAGTTCACGGAATGGGTCGAATTTCATTGCCATGATGGTTCACTCCCTGTGAGTCAGTAGTCTTTCTTCGGGTTGAGTCTGGTTCGCTCAACCTGCAAGTAGATTAGCACTCGCAGGAGGAGAGTGCTAACGGTTTATGTTCGCTCTGAACGAACTATTCGGAACACAAAAAAGCCCGCCCCGCATGCTGCGGGACGGGCTATGAACGGTGCCTGCGCGGGGCCTCGATCCCCGGGCCTTCCGCGTGTGAAGCGGATGCTCTACCAGACTGAGCTACACAGGCAAATAGTTCCCAGTCAGTTTAGGTCATTGGCAGACGGATGATGCAAACGCGGGGGTGCGGTAGATATTCGGGCGGACACTAAGTAGCCTGACTATTTGAGGCTATTCCACTTCTCGATGTCAGCGAAGGAGTTTGGCAATGGACGATGAGGACATTCTGGCGCGGATCCAGGCGCTGGTCGACAAGGAACACGAGCTGCGGGGTTCACCCTCGGGTGACGATGCTCCTGGCGAAGATCGACGCAGCAGCCTGCGGCGGGTCGAGGAACAGCTCGACCAGTGCTGGGACCTGCTCCGTCAGCGGCGGGCGAAGGAAGACGCAGGGGAAAGCCCGCAGGAAGCGGAGGCCCGGCCGATCGACCAGGTAGAGGGCTACCGCCAGTAAGCACATCGATTTGGCAGGACAGCCCCGATACCCCGTTGATAAGGGGCGTGTCCTGCCAACTCAACGAAAGGAATCTTCATGGACGACCTCAAAGCATTTGCACTGATCTGTACTCTCACCCCTTCGCCCGATGCCTCGAGCACCGATGTGATGGCCGACCACATCCTTGGCAAGCTCAAGGAGCAGGGGGTAACGACGTCGTCGGCCCGGGTAGTTGACCACAACGTTGCTCCAGGCGTGCAGATCGACATGGGAAACGGGGATGAATGGCCGCAGCTCCGCCAGCAGATCCTCGATGCGGACATCTTCCTCCTGTGCGCACCTATCTGGGTAGGGCACATGAGCAGCCTGGGACAGCGGGTGTTCGAACGGCTGGACGCCGATCTCTCCTCGACTGATGATGACGGCCGGCCCATCATGTACAACAAGGTCGCTCTGACCGCGGTGGTGGGAAACGAGGACGGCGCCCACCATGTCACTGCCGAGATGCACCAGGGCCTGAACGACATCGGCTTCACCGTCGCGGCGCAGGGCGGTGTCTACTGGGTCGGGGAAGCAATGCAGACCGTGGACTTCAAGGACCTGGACCAGGTACCTGATCCGGTTGCTTCCACAATTTCCTCCATGTCCGTGAACGCTGTCCACCTGGCGAAGTCCCTCAAGGCATCTCCCTACCCAGCTCCCTAGCATCGAGTTGGCAGGACACACCCCGAAAGGGGCCCCAAAAAGGGTGTGTCCTGCGCATTGACGGGTACTACAACGGAATAGGCGAGTCGCTTGAACGATCACAAGAACGATCACAAGAACGATGACGAAGCCCGACGGCGGGAACTCGGCGACAATGCGGGCCCGGTCGAGGAAGAGATCGAGGAATCGTTCGACCGCACAGTGGATGAAGGCGCACAGCGCCTGAACCGCACCTTCCCCGACGTACTCATCACCGGGCTCTTCGGAGGCTTCGAAATAGGGATCGGCGTGATCGCCTATCTGGCGGTGCTTCATGAAACCGACAACCACCTGCTCGCGGGATTGGCCTTCAGCGCGGGACTCATTGCGCTACTGCTGGCCAAGAGCGAACTCTTCACTGAGGGATTCCTGGTTCCCATCGCAGCGGTGACCGCCAAGCAGGCGAGCCTTGCGCAGCTCGGCCGGCTCTGGGGCGGCACCCTGGTGGCGAACCTTGCAGGCGGCTGGATCTTCATGCTGATTGCCATGAACGCCTTCCCGCAGTGGGCCGGGACGGTCACCACGTCCGCCGAGCACTACGTCGACGCCGGGTTCAGCTGGGAATCCATCTGCCTTGCGTTGCTCGGCGGAAGCACAATCACGCTGATGACGCGCATGCAGCACGGCACGGAGGAGATGAGCGGAAAGCTGATGGCCGCCGTCGTTGGCGGGTTTGTGCTCTCCGGCCTGCAGTTATTCCACTCCATCCTGGATTCGCTGCTCATCTTCGGCGCGATCCTCGCGGGCGCCGACATCAGCTACCTGGACTGGCTGGGCTGGTTCGGCTACACCGTTGTGTTCAACGTCATCGGCGGAATCCTGCTGGTTACCGCCCTCCGCCTGGTCCGGGACCGCAAACTCGTGGAGCGCGAACGGGAAAAGACGAGTTGAGCTGGCAGGACACGCCCTGAAAGAGTGCTCATAAGGGGCGTGTCCTGTGAACTCATTGCTCAGCTGCGGCGGGCCAGCCAGCCCAGGGTCAGCGTGCCCATGGTCCGGCGGAAGCCGCTGTCACCCTCCGCCAACTCCAGCGCTGCCCACACCATCAGGCATGCCTTGCTCGCATCCGCCAGCGCCTCCCGGTTCTTCTCGTCGAGCGCCATCATCGATGCGATGCCCAGCAGCGCCCATCCCACAATGGGTGCATTGGGGCGCTTGGCTATTGTCTGCTGTCCGAAGTCATTCCTGATGAATCCCATTACGCGCCTTTCTTCGATGCCGACTTTGCGGGTTTCTTGGCCCCCGCGGAGCCCTTCTTCTCACGATTCTTTTCCACACTCCGACGGAGCGCTTCCATGAGGTCGAGGACGTTTCCTCCCTCTTCTTCTCCGGTTTCCCCGAAGGTCTCATCTGTATCGAGGGCCTCGCCCTTCTCGAGTTTCGCCTCGATGAGTGTGCGCAGCTGCTCCTGGTAGTCGTCCTTGAAGTTCTCGGGATCAAAATCCGAGGAGAAAGACTCGACAAGGGCCGCGGACATCTCCTTCTCCTTGGCCGAAATGCGCACCTTCTCATCGAGCGAGGGGAACGTAGCCTCACGCACCTCGTCCTGCCACAGGAGCGTTTGGATCATCAGGACGTCCCCGCGCACCCGCAGTGCCGCCAGCCGCGACTTCTGCCGCAGCGAGAATTGCACGATCGCCGT
This sequence comes from Arthrobacter parietis, assembly GCF_039530425.1. Classification (NCBI taxonomy): domain Bacteria; kingdom Bacillati; phylum Actinomycetota; class Actinomycetes; order Micrococcales; family Micrococcaceae; genus Arthrobacter; species Arthrobacter parietis. The sequence continues at coordinate 1,272,244 of NZ_BAAAON010000001.1, forward strand.
CCGGTCCGTTTCCTCCAGCGTGCGCCGGAGCAGCACATACGCCTTGGTGGACTTTGAATCCGGCTCCAGGTAATAGGCGCGGTCGAGCATGATCGGATCGATCTGGTCGCTGGGAACAAACTCGACCACCTCGATCTCGCGGCTCTTTTCCACCGGGAGCGAGGCGAGGTCTTCGCTCGTGAGCACAACGGTGCGCTCGCCGTCGTCGTACGCCTTGTCAATGTTTTTGTACTCGACGATCTCGCCGCAGATTTCACAGCGCCGCTGGTAACGAATGCGGCCGCCGTCCTTGTCATGAACCTGGTGAAGGCTGATGTCGTGGTCCTCGGTGGCGCTGTAAACCTTGACCGGCACGTTGACCAGCCCAAACGCTACTGCACCCTTCCAGATGGCTCTCATGTTCCTAGTGAACCAGTGTTGCCCGTGCCGGTCTACGATTGCTTAGGTGAACTCCGAACCGATGGTTACCAAAACGCTCGCCGATGGAGAACCTGCCCTGTGGTTCGAGATGCGCTTCAACGCGCCGGCCCGGGTGTTGTGGAAGCATTTGGTCGACCCTGAGAAGCTCAAGTACTGGTTCCCCTGCCAGCTGGATGTCCTGCCGCGTCCCGGTGCGGTGGTCACCTTCACGTTCCCCGGCCAGAGGCCGATGGAGGGCACAGTCCTGGAGGCTGAAAAGCCGCGGTTGCTCGCCTACACCTGGGACGAGGAAGTTCTTCGCTGGGAAATCGAGGACGACGACGACGGCGGCAGCCTCCTCACGCTCACCAACACCCTGGCGGAGGGTCAGGACATCGCCCGCTCGGCTGCCGGTTGGCACTTGACGCTCATGGGCCTGGACGACTACCTGAATGAACGCTCCCTGGGGCAGGACCCGGCGCTGTGGGATCAGTACGTGGCGCGGTATGAGGACCAGCTGGGCGGCTGAGCCACTGGCGTAATCGGCGCTTCCCTACAAGACTGGGCAAATGGCTCCAGGCAGCGCGCAGCAGACGGTTACCGTCGATGGGCGCCGCCTGAAACTCACCAGCCTGGACCGCGTGATGTATCCGGAAACCGGAACCACGAAGGCGGACGTGCTGGCTTATTACGCGGCCGTCGCCGACTGCCTCATACCGCATGCCCGCAATCGTCCCGTCACCCGCAAACGGTGGGTCAACGGCGTCGGTACCGAGGAGAAGCCGGGCGAGGTGTTCTTCCAGAAGAACCTCGACAAGTCGGCGCCGTCGTGGATTGAGCGCCACGGGATCGAGCACAGCGACCACACCAACGTCTATCCGATGCTCAACAACCTTGCCACCCTGACTTGGCTGGGACAGATCTCCGCCCTTGAGATCCACGTTCCGCAGTGGCAGTTCGGGCATGAGGGTGAGTTGAACAACCCGGACCGGATGGTTCTGGACCTGGATCCGGGGCCGGGTGCTTCCCTTCCCGAATGCGCCGAGGTGGCGCGGCTCGCCCGGGAGATCCTGAACGACATGGGCCTCGATCCGCGTCCGGTGACCAGCGGCTCGAAGGGAATCCACCTGTATGCGGCGCTGAATCGGGAACAGACCTCGGACCAGGTCTCCGCGGTCGCGAAGGAACTGGCTCGTATCCTCGAGGCTGACCACCCGGATCTGGTGGTCAGCGATATGAAGAAGTCGCTGCGCGGCGGGAAGGTGCTCCTGGACTGGAGCCAGAACAACCGCAACAAGACCACCATCACGCCGTACTCGCTCCGCGGGAAGGCCCACCCCATGGTCGCCGCGCCGCGCACCTGGGAGGAACTCGACGATCCGGACCTGGCGCACCTCGACTTCGAGCAGGTGATCGAGCGCATTCGTGAGCACGGCGATCTGCTCGCGGACATGGATCGCGGGCAGGCCGGCTTGGAGCCCATGTCCTCAAACCTCCAGCACAACGACGACGGCGGCCCGGACCGGCTGCACACGTACCGTTCGATGCGGGACGCTTCGAAGACACCGGAACCCGTCCCGGATGCGGTAGGGGAGCCGGGCGGCAACAGTTTTGTGATCCAGGAACATCACGCGCGTCGGCTGCACTACGATTTCCGGCTGGAACGCGACGGCGTCCTGGTTTCCTGGGCGATTCCGAAGGGACCGCCGACGTCCACGGGCGAGAATCACCTCGCCGTCCAGACCGAAGACCATCCGCTGGATTACGGCTCCTTCGAGGGCACTATCCCCAAGGGCGAGTACGGGGCCGGTGAGGTCTATATTTGGGATTCTGGCACGTACGAGGCTGAGAAGTGGCGGCCCGGCAAAGAGGTCATCTGCACGCTGCAGGGCCGGGAGGACGGCGGACTGGCCAAGGGCGGCAATGCGGTCCGGCGGTTCGCACTCATTCACACGGGCGGCTCGACTGACTCAGCCGAGAAGAACTGGCTCATCCATCTGATGAAGGAGCAGCCCGGGCAGCCATCGCCTCCCGCCTTTACGGTCCGGCCCACCGAGGAGTTGCCCACGCTCAAACCAATGCTCGCCACCAGTGGTTCGCCAGGACTGCTGCGCTCCGAGGAGGACTGGGCATTCGAGATGAAGTGGGACGGTATCCGCGCTGTCGCTACGGTGACGCCGGAGGGAACCCGCCTGCTGAGCCGCAACGGCAACGACCTGACCAAGGCGTACCCGGAACTGGCCGATCTCGGCAGCTACGTCAACGCGGAGCAAGCGGTGCTCGACGGTGAGATTGTCGTCATCAACAAAGCCGGCCGCCCGGACTTCGGCTTGCTGCAGGGGCGCATGAACCTGACCAAGAAGTCCGACATCGATGCGGCGCGGAGGCGGACGCCTGTTCATTTCCTGCTGTTTGACCTGCTGCATCTCGACGGCAACTCGCTGCTGGACCTCGGCTACACCCAGCGCCGGGAAGTACTTGAGCAGGCGGTGGACGCGCCGGGCGACGGTCACATCCAGGTGCCGCCCGCCCTCGACGCGACTCTCGATGAGGCGATCGACGCGAGCAAGCAGCTTGGCCTCGAAGGGATCATGGCGAAACGGGTCAACAGCACCTATTCGCCCGGCCGGCGCTCGGAATCGTGGGTGAAAATCAAGCACTCGTTGACCCAGGAAGTGGTTGTGGTCGGTTGGCGGCCGGGCAAGGGCAGCCGCGCCCACAAGGTCGGTTCACTGCTCGTGGCGATTCCCGACGGCGTTGACCTGAAGTACATCGGCCGGGTGGGTTCGGGCCTGACCGAACGTGAGCTGGCGGAGATCGGGTCGCGGCTCAAGAAAATGGGACGCAAGACTGCACCGCTCGATGACGTTCCGGCCCCTGACGCATCAGACGCACGCTGGGTCCGGCCGGCACTGGTCGGAGAGGTGCAGTTCAGTGAACGCACGTCCACCGGCAAGCTGCGCCATCCGGTCTGGCGGGGGTGGCGGCCGGACAAAAAGCCGTCCGACGTCGTCGTCGAAATCTGATGCGCTGAATCAAGGAGGAACTATGCAGATTGATGAGCTGGACGCCTGGTGGCGGGCCGCCAATTACCTGTCCGTCGGTCAGATCTACCTGCGGGACAACCCGCTCCTGCGCCGGCCGCTGCGCCGTGAGGACGTGAAGGAGCGCCTGCTTGGCCATTGGGGAACCACGCCCGGCCTCAACTTCATCTACGCGCACCTGAACCGCGTGATCAGCGACCACGGGCAGGAGATGCTCTTCATCACCGGGCCGGGGCACGGCGGCCCTGCGAACGTTGCCAACGCCTGGCTCGAGGGTACCTACACGGAAACCTACAGCCACGTCGGCCGGGATGAGGCGGGCCTGAAGGAGCTCTTCAAACAGTTCAGCTATCCCGGCGGCATCCCATCCCACGCCGCTCCCGAAACGCCGGGATCCATCAATGAGGGCGGCGAATTGGGTTATTCGCTGGCGCACGCTTACGGCGCGGTCTTCGACAACCCGGACCTGATTGCAGCCTGCGTCATTGGCGACGGCGAGGCAGAGACCGGACCGTTGGCGGCCAGCTGGCACTCAAACAGTTTCCTTGACGCGAAGCACGACGGCGCGGTGCTGCCGATCCTGCACCTGAACGGCTACAAGATCGCGAACCCGACGGTGTTGTCCCGGATGCCGGAGGCCCAGCTGGAGCAGTTGATGCGCGGCTATGGCTACAAGCCGCACTTCGTCACCGTTACCGATCCCCACGCGACCGAGCAGGCGCACCAGGATTTTGCCGCGGCGCTCGATACCTGCCTGGCGGGGATCAGGGAAGTGCAGGCTTCGGCACGTCAGGAGCCGCGCACCGGAGCAGACTACGCGCCGTGGCCCATGATTGTGCTGCGCTCGCCGAAGGGCTGGACAGGACCGGCCACTGTGGACGGCAAGCAGGTCGAGGGCACCTGGCGGGCGCATCAAGTTCCGTTGTCAGGAGTTCACGACGACGACGCGCACCTTCACCAGCTCGAGGAATGGATGCGCTCCTACCGCCCCGAGGAGCTTTTCGCGGAGGACGGGACGCTGAGGAATGAGGTAGCCGCTCAGGCACCTCCGGGGGACCTGCGCATGAGCGCCACGCCGTACGCCAACGGCGGCAGGCTACTGCAGGACCTCAAGCTGCCTGCCTACGGGGACCACGCCGTCGTCGTCGATAAACCGGGCCTGGAAAAGGTGAGCCCCATGCTCACCGCCGGCGGCTATCTGCGGGACATCATCCAGTTGAATCCCGAAAACTTCCGGCTTTTCGGGCCGGATGAAACGGCCTCGAACCGTCTGCAGGACGTCTACGAGGTCACCGACAAGGCATGGCAGCAACGGATTGACGACGTCGACGAGCACCTGGCGCGGTCCGGCCGCGTTCTTGAGGTCCTCAGCGAGCACCTGTGCCAGGGCTGGCTCGAGGGCTACCTCCTGACCGGGCGGCACGGGGTGTTCAACTGCTACGAAGCGTTTGTGCACATTGTCGACTCGATGTTCAACCAGCATGCAAAATGGTTGAAGGTGCATCAGGACCTGCCGTGGCGGCAGCCGATCGCGTCGCTGAACTACATGTTGTCCAGCCACGTCTGGCAGCAGGACCACAACGGGTTCTCGCACCAGGATCCCGGGTTCATTGATCATGTGGTCAACAAGAAAGCGGACGTCATCCGTGTCTACCTTCCGCCGGACGCCAACACCATGCTGGCCGTCACCGAGCACTGCCTCCAGACGCGGGACAGGGTAAACGTGATCGTTACGGGCAAGCAGCCCACCATGACCTGGCTTGGCCCGGAGGAGGCGCGCCTGCACGTCGAGCGGGGTATCGGGGTCTGGGACTTCGCCGGAAGCGAGGATCCGCGCGGCGGGGAGGATCCCGACGTCGTACTGGGGTGTGCAGGAGATGTGCCGACGGTAGAGGTGGTGGCGGCCGCACGGCTGCTGAAGGACGCGCTGCCGGCACTGAAAGTGCGGGTGGTGAACGTGGTGGACCTGATGCGCCTTCAGGACGAGTCCGGGCATCCACATGGGTTACCCGCTCGGGATTTCGACACTCTCTTCACGCTGGACCGTCCCGTCATCTTCGCCTACCACGGCTACCCGTGGCTGATCCACCGGCTCACGTATCGGCGCACCAATCACGACAACATCCATGTGCGCGGTTACAAGGAGGAGGGGACCACCACCACGCCCTTCGACATGGCGATGCTGAACCAGATTGACCGGTACCAGCTTGCGATGGACGTGATCGACCGGGTGCCGTCGCTTCGCTCCACGCAGGCGGGGCTGCGGCAGCACCTGCAGGACGAGCGGCAGCGGGCCTGGCAGTACACGCGTGATTTCGGCAAGGACATTGATGCGGTGACCGGCTGGATGCTGGAGGAGGCTTCACCCGACGACGCCACGTAAGACGCGGCGCACGGGAGATCAGCGGCGCACGAGCGGCGCCGGACTTACTCGGCTGCGGGTGCCTCTTCCTCTGCCGGCACACGCACCGACGCCTCAGGAACCCAGGTGATGTCGCCGTGCTCCAGGTTGGCGTTCCGCGCCAGCACAAAAAGCAACGCGGACAGCCGGTTGAGATACCGGCCGTTGACCGGATTCACCACACCGGGATATTCCTGGACGGCGGCCCAGACGGCCCGCTCCGCACGGCGGACAATGCCACGCGCCTGGTACAGCAGCGCCCCGGACAGCGTTCCGCCCGGAAGAACCATGCCGCTGAGGTCACCGGCCTCCTCGGCGAAGTGGTCAATGGCGCGCTCCAGCCGTTCAACATGGCCGGGAACCATGCGGGCCTGAGGCTGCTTCCCGGCGTTCAGGGGAGCCGCGAGGTCAGTGGCCACGTCGAAGAGGTCGTTCTGCACACTCACCAGGGTGGCGGAAACGTCCGTAGGGAGACCCCCGGCGGCAATCGCCACGCTCACCGCTGCATTTGCCTCATCACAATCCGCGTGGGCAACAACGCGGCTGTCATTCTTGGAGCAGTTGCCGTGCCCGCCGAAGTCCGTGAAACCGGTGTCTCCCTCGCCCGTGTAGAAGTGACCGTCCGTGGGATAATTCTTCGCTTCCTCAACCATTCGGTAAGTATACTTAGCGTCGGTTTCTGCATTCCACGACTGAGGAGATCGCATGGCTACGGATTCGTCCGAGGATTCCCTGGAGGAAAGAATCGGCGGGACCAACAGCGCCGCCCCGGCCAGAGGCTGGGCCACCGTTGACAAGACCGTCTTCGCGATCTCCTTCAGCATCATCGTGGTGGTCTGCGTGCTGGGCGTCCTGTTCACCACGGCGGTCAGCGACTCCACCGGCGCCGCGCTGGGCTGGATCACCGGAAACTTCGGCTGGTTGTTCATCCTCGGCGCCACCGGGTTTGTTGTGTTTTCCCTTGTCCTGGCCTTCGGAAAGTACGGAAGCATTCCGTTGTCCCAGGAAGGCGAGGGGACGGAGTACTCGACCATTTCCTGGGTGGCAATGATGTTCAGTGCCGGCATGGGAATCGGGCTCATGTTCTTCGGGGTCTATGAACCGGTGACCCACCTCGCTTCTCCGCCGCCCTTCGTGGACGCGGCAGCGGGAACGCCGGAGGCCGCCAACCAGGCCATGGCCTACACGTTCTTCCACTGGGGCCTCCATCCCTGGGCGATCTATTCCGTCGTGGGACTGGCGCTGGCGTACTCCACGTACCGCATGGGCCGCGGCAACCTCATGAGTTCCCCGTTTCAGTCGATCTTCGGCAAGGAGCGCATCGAGAAGAAGGGCTGGGGCAAGCCCATCGACATCCTCGCGATCATCTGCACCAAGTTCGGTTCAGCGACCTCCCTCGGCCTCGGAGCCCTGCAGATCGCTGCCGGTCTTTCCCTTTTGACCACGGGAGAGTTCTCTGATGACCCCGGGGCGAGCCTCCCGATCCTGATCATCTGCGTCCTCACGGTCGGCGTCGTCATCTCCGCTGCCAGCGGTATCTCCAAAGGAATCAAGTGGCTGAGCAACACCAACATGGTGCTCGCCGCAGTGCTTCTGCTCTTTGTCTTTGTGGTGGGCCCAACCGTCTTCATCCTTGACCTGATACCGGCATCCATCGGGGCCTATCTTTCAAATCTCGTGCCGATGAGCTTCCATTCGGCGGTCTTCGGCGGCACTGAATGGCTCTCCAGCTGGACCATCTTCTACTGGGCCTGGTGGATCTCCTGGACCCCTTTCGTGGGCACCTTCATCGCGAAAATCTCCCGCGGGCGGACAGTGCGCGAGTTTGTCCTTGGCGTCCTGCTCGTTCCCACCGCCGTCAGTGTGGTGTGGTTCTCTGTCTTCGGTGGCGCCGGCCTGAACCTGCAGCTCGGCGGAGTGGACATCGCGGGCAGCGGAAACGAGGCGGCAGGCTTCTTCACCGCACTGCAGGAGTATCCGTTCTTCATCGGAGCTGCGCTGGTTGTCATGGTGCTCACGGCGGTCTTCTTCATCAGCGGAGCCGACGCCGGTGCGCTGGTTCTCGGAACCCTCTCCAGCTACGGGCGAGCCGAGCCGTGGAAGCCGCTGGTCATCCTGTGGGCGGTGCTCACCGGTGCGGTGGCCGCGGTGCTGCTGTTCGTCGGCGGCCTTCAGGCCCTGCAAACGTTCACTATTCTCGCGGCAACGCCCTTCGTTCTCATCATCATCGGGCTCTGCGTCTCGCTCTACGTGGACCTGCGCCGCGACCCGCTTCGTCAGCGGACATCGGGTCCCGTACGCGGCGCCGCGACTGTCCCGTCCACGGTTCCCTTCCGTGAACCGGCCTCTACTTCCAGAAACGACGACGACGACGCGTAGCACTTTGTGCTGTGGATAATCCGAATTGCTGATGGCAGGGGCGGTTCTTTGGTGTAGCGTCCGATGTGGCGTGCTCACATCGCGCGTTCGGATACGTCTTATATATGGGGGAAGTCGTGGATATTGGTCTGTTGATCACGCTCGGGGTGATTGCCGGCGTCGTACTTGTTCTGGCGTTGATCGCCGCGGTTATCGCTCGGATGGCTTTGCGAATCGCAAGCCCGGCGGAAGCGCTCATCATCACCGGCAAGGGCAGCCAGGAAAGTCAGCGGGTGGTGTTCGGACGGACGTTCATCAACCCATTCAGCCAGCGTGCGTTCTCGATTTCGCTGGCGTCGCGCCAGGTCACCCTGCAGATTGAGGGCATCTCGAAGAACGGCATCGCACTGCATCTGACCGGCGTGGCACAGATCAAGGTCGGTGGGGATGAAGAAGCCGTACGTCGCGCAGCCCAGCGCTTCCTGAACCAGCAGGACCAGATTGACCACTACACGCAGGAGACCCTCTCCGGTTCGCTGCGTTCGATCGTCGGCACGTTGAGCGTCGACTCCATCATCAAGGACAGGGCTTCCTTCGCAAAGAGCGTCAAGGAAGAAGCCGAGCACTCCATGCACAACCAGGGCCTGGTGATCGACACCTTCCAGATCCAGTCCGTGGCAGACAGCTCCGACTACCTGCGGAACCTGGGCCGCCCTGAGGCCGCTCTCGCGGAGAAGCTCGCGAAGATCGCCGAAGCCAATGCGGCTCAGGAAGCCGCGCAGGCCAAAGCTGTTGCCGACGAGCAGGTTGCGCTCGCCGAGCAGCGCCTCGCCATCCGGCGTGCGGAGCTCAAGGAAGTTGCGGACGCGCGCCAGGCGCAGGCAGATGCCGCCGGCCCCCTTGCCGCAGCAGAGCAGAAGGAGGCGATCCTGCTCAAGGAGCAGCAGGTGACCTCCCGCCAGGCAGAGCTGCGCGAACGCGAGCTGGATATCGAGATCCGCAAGCCTGCGGACGCAGACAAGTACCGCGTGGAGCAGGAAGCGGCCGCCAAACTCGAGCAGCGCAAGCGCCAGTCGGAGGCCGACCAGGTCGAGGCGGAAGTCCTGCTGTCCAAGCGCCGGCTGACGGCCGAGGGCGACAGGGTTGCCGCGGAGGCAGAGGCCGCCGCAAATACGGCGCGGGGTAACGCTGCGGCCGCAGTCACCCGTGCCAACGGTTCGGCGGAGGCAGAGATCATCAAGGTCCGCGGCGAGGCGGAAGCGGACGTCGTCCGTCAGAAGGGCATTGCAGAAGCGCAGGGTATCGAGGCTCAGGCCCGCGCCTACGAGCAGTTCAACGAAGCTGCTGTCCTGAACAAGGTCATGGAGATGCTGCCGCTCGTGGCACGCGAGATTGCTGCGCCCATGTCATCGATCGACAACATGACAGTGATCTCCACCGACGGTGCGAGCCAGCTCAGCAAGAACGTCAGCGGCGGCCTGCAGCAGACTTTCCAGCTGTTGAAGGACACCACGGGACTTGACGCCGTCGAGATGCTCCGCAACTGGGGCAGCAACGGCACCAAGGCGCCGGCCGCCGGATCATCCGACATTCATCCCTAGGGTTTCTCGCGGTATTCTCGGTGCAGACGGTTTTCGGTTAACGCTCCTTCACTCAGTTGGTTCAGGTGCTGTGGGGAAATCGTCAGAACCATAGGAGGGTCAATGAGGATCATCGTTCTGATGAAAGAGGTGCCGGACACCTACGGCGAACGCAAGCTCAATCTCGAGACGGGGCTTGCCGAGCGGGGTGCCAGCGAGGCGGTGCTGGATGAGATCGGCGAGCGTGCCCTCGAGCTGGCGCTGACACAGGCGGCTTCACTTGAGGATGCCGAGATCACTGTTGTCTCTATGGCCCCTGAAACCGCGACGGCAACGCTCCGCAAGGCTCTCGCCATGGGTGCGGGCAAGCTCGTTCACATCGCGGATGAGAATCTTGTCGGCGCGGATCTGGGGCTCACGGCTGAAGTGCTGGCAGCTGCTATCCGCCGTACCGGCTTTGATCTCGTCATCGCCGGGAATCTCTCCACTGACGGCTACGGCGGGGTACTTCCAGCGATGATCGCTGAGCTGCTCGGTGTGCCGTACGCGAGCGCCCTCGCTACCGTTGACATTTCCGCTGATCGGGTGAGCGGAACACGGGAAGCGGACGGCGGGGTCATGACGGTCGCAGCCCCGCTGCCCGCGGTCATCTCCATCACCGAACGTTTTCCCGCGGGCCGGTTCCCCAACTTCAAAGGCATCATGGCGGCTAAGAAGAAGCCCGTTGAGACCCTGACGGCCGCCGATCTGGAGATTGACCCGGAAGGGTTGGAGACTCCCCGGTCCATCATGCTTGCCGTGTCAGAGCGGCCCGCGCGTTCGGCCGGAACAAAGATCGTGGACGAGGGCGACGCCGGTGAGAAGCTTGCGGAGTTCCTGATTCAGAACCGACTGGCCTAAGGAATGACCATGACCACATTCCCGGAAGACTCCATCCTCGTCCTTCTCGAGACCACGCCGTCGGGAGGACTGGCCAAAAGCGCAGCCGGACTGCTCGGCGCGGCCTCCCAGGTGGGCACGCCGGTTGCGCTGTTGGTAAGCGCGTCCGGTGCGGCGTCCAACGCGACCCAGGATGCGGCCGCCCTCGGGGCGAAGCAGGTGCTGACCGCCGAACCCGAAGGGGCGGATTCACTGTTGGCTGTTCCAACCGTCGACGCACTCGCCGCCGCTGCGGACCTCGTGCGTCCGGACGCGGTTCTGATCTCCAACTCCATCGACGGCCGGGACGTCGCCGGGCGGTTCGCGGCGCGCACTCGCTCGGCCCTTGCCATCGATGCCGTGGGAGTTTCGCGCGATGATGAGGGGATCGTCGCCCACCACTCCGTCTACGGCGGTGCCTACAACGTGGACTGCGCACCCACCTTCGGTGCGCCGGTGATCACCGTGCGCGAGGGATCAATCGATGTCCGCGCTGAGGCCGCCAGCCCAGAAGTTGCACCGCTCGATGTTCCACCCTCCGGCGCTCCCGCAGCGTCCATCGAGTCGTTCGAGGAGCAGGCGGTGGTTTCGACCCGCCCCGAGCTGCGTGGCGCCGCCAAGGTTGTAGCGGGCGGCCGTGGCCTGACCTCACAGGAACAGTTTGCCCTCGTTGACCAGTTGGCGGACGTGCTCGGCGCTGCTGTCGGCGCATCGCGTGCGGCGGTGGACGCCGGGTGGGTTCCAAACAGCTACCAGGTTGGCCAGACCGGAATCTCCGTCTCGCCTCAGCTGTATGTGGCGTTGGGCGTCTCGGGTGCCATCCAGCACCGGGCAGGCATGCAGACCGCCAAGACGATTGTCGCGATCAACAAGGACCCTGACGCGCCGATCTTCGAGATCGCCGATTTCGGCGTCGTCGGTGACCTCTTCGACGTGGTGCCGCAGCTGATCGCGTCGCTTTCGGCGCGGAAGGAGTAGGGCATGGCGACGTACAGTCGCACGATGCGGCGGGGACTGCCGCGACAAAGCGGTGGGGAAGCGTGGCCGCCGGCGGGCGCCGCACCCGCTGACCTGCACGACGGCGCCACCCTGGACACTCCTGCGAGGCCAGCGGACGCTTCCGTCCCGACCGGCACTGTTGCTGACGCAACGACGACGGTCTCGCCGGTTGAGGCGACCTCGACCCTTCCTGCCGAGGTGGCCGCTCCAGCAGTGCAGGCGGAACCAGCGGCACAGGCGGAACCAGCGGCACAGGCGGAACCAGCGGCGCAGCCCGCTGCCCGCGGGATCCGGCGGGGGCTTCCCCGGGTTGTTGGGGGAGAGCCATGGCCGCCGGCCGGTGACACACCGGCAGCAACTCAATCCGTTTCTGGAGCCCCCAACACGGAAGAGGCCCTATCCGCCCCCGCCTCGGTAGGGAAGCCCGTAGAAGAGGCAGCAAAGCCCACAACGGCGGCCCCCACCGACCAGCCGCTATCGCAAGCCGCAGTTTCCGATCCTGCCCCCGCAAACGCGGCAGGTCCTGCCCCAGCGGCGCCGGTAGCAGCCGGGAACATGCGCCTGCTGCGTCGCGGACTACCGCGCGTGACGGGTGGCGAAGCCTGGCCGCCAGAGACCGCCGTCGTCGTTGCGTCGGATACCGCCCCGGAGAGCCCGGTCGCCGCGGAGAACCCAGTCGTCGCAGCGAGCCAACCAGCCAGCAGCGAAGCTCCCCGCAAGGATGCGGAAGTTTCCGCACCGGAGGAGGCTCCAGCTCAGCAGGAGACCGAGGCTCCAGCGCGGGCAGCAATGGAACCGGCGCCCGCCGAGGAGGCGAAAGCCAGGAAGCCACGCAGCCGCACAACCAAGCTGCTTCTCGGCGCGCTGGGACTCCTGGTGGTCGCGCTGGCCGCGGTGTTCTTCACGCGTTGGCTTGTCACGCTCGGCTTCATGCAGGACTTCCTGCAGGCGTATCCGGGTGAAACGCCCCTGCCTGCCGGCACCGAGCAGGGCTTCCCCGCGTGGGTACAGTGGCAGCACTTCTTCAACTTCTTCCTGATCGTCCTCATCATCCGCTCCGGCCTGCAGGTTCGCAGCCAGACCCGGCCGCCCGGATACTGGACCCCGAAATGGTCGAAAGGCAGCGACGGAAAGATCAGCATCAACCTGTGGTTCCATCAGGCGCTCGATATCCTGTGGCTCCTGAATGGGGTTGTCTTTGTGGTGCTGCTTTTTGTCACCGGCCACTGGGCGCGGCTGGTGCCCACCACCTGGGAGGTCTTCCCGAACGCACTGTCGGCTTTCATCCAGTACGTTTCGCTGGACTGGCCCACGGAGAACGGCTGGGTGAACTACAACAGCCTTCAGATGCTCGCGTACTTCGTCACCATTTTCATCGCCGCACCGTTGGCAGCCATCAGCGGGGCGCGCATGTCGGGAATCTGGCCCAAGGATGCCAAAGCGCTGAACAGGGCCTACCCGGTGGAGTGGGCACGTGCCGTCCACTTCCCGGTGATGCTCTACTTCGTGGTCTTCATCATCGGCCATGTGGCGCTCGTGTTCGCCACCGGCGCACTGCGCAACCTCAACCACATGTATGGCGGTCAGGATGCGGTGAACTGGGCAGGCTTCTGGATCTTCTTCGTGTCGCTGCTGCTGGTCATCGGCGCCTGGATTGCAGCCCGCCCCATTGTGTTGGCACCCATCGCGGGACTGTTCGGAAGAGTGAGCTCCCGCTGAGCTGACGCTATGCGCGCGAGCGGAACGTACGGATCTGCCGGAACCGCCGCACCAGGCTGTCTCGGCGGGATGCGCCGGTCTCAGACGAGGGATCTGCCGTCAGCTCGATATGCCGCTCGCCGTAGTTCCAGAGCAGGACGTCGTCGAGCAGGCGGTCCGGTCCCGGCGAGTAGCGGTGATCGAGGGCGTGCCGAACCGAGGTGATGGTGTCGGCCTGCAGCAGTGAGGCAAGGGCGGTCGTCGTTGTCAGTCCGTGGGCGGCCAGCAGCTCGGCGGCCCAACGCCAGTCATCATCAGACTTGCGGTCCACGTGCGGCAGTAGCGTCTGCCACACCTCACGGATGCGGTCGGGGGTGAGTTCGACACCGCCCTCGCCCTCCGGATCCCAGAATCCGGTGACCTTCTGGTACCGGGAATGCAGGTCCGCGAACGTCGATTCAACGCTCTCCAGCATGGCCGCGGTGGCGGTGAACTGCCGGTCGAAGTAGGGGCTCCACGCCTTCGGGTTGAAGGACTTGAATCGGATGTCGTGCTCAATCTCCGACCAGGCGTGGGCCAGGACGGTGCGGATCTGCGTCTCGAAGAGATAGCTTCCGGAATCGGAGCCAAGCAGCTGCTGGTAGGCGCGGACAGCGTCGTTCTGAATGGTCCGCAGGATCAGGTGGCGGCTGGAATAGCCGTAGGTGCCGGATTCAATGGAGCCGATGTCCTTTTCGCGGTCACCACGGCAGTCGAACTCGTTGCGCTGGCGTTTGATGAGGTTGGCTGCGGTATCAACCTCATGGGGAAGCGTGGTGATCACGCGGACGCCCACGAGGTCCGTCAGGTTCCGCAGCGGGTCAGGGAAGACCAGGCTGGGCGGGGCGTCACTGTCAACGAACATCCGCGAGGCCTTGTCCCGGAAGGAGTCGATGGTTTTGGTACGCGCCGTGACGAACAGCGGCCGGAGTTCCGTGCCGACGAAAATGTTCTCGATCCTCTCGCGCGAATCGGCTGTGACGGCCTCAAGCGCCGGCCGGACGCGCTCATACTCGCGGACACTTTCCTCGACGGCCGGCCGCAGCCTATCGTCCAACTCATCCCATGCGCTCACCAACCCATCTAAACACCCCGCACTGACAGCGGCTACGCTGGTAAAAGTGACCGGCCTCCCACGACGCGCAGTCCTCAGTGGGGCTGCAGCTGCGGCTGCGCTGGGCGCGTCGGCACTCGCGGGTTGCAAACCGAACTCCCCTGCGCGGCCGGAGGACAGGACAACGAGCAAGGAATCCATGGCACCCCAGCGCTACACCTATGGGAGCGATGCGCAGCAGTTCGCAGAACTTTACCTCCCGCAGGGCCACCCAAGGCCCGGCGTCGTCGTCATTATTCACGGCGGGTTCTGGCGCGGCCGGTACACCCTTGAGCTTGGGGTCCCGCTCGCCGAGGACCTCGCCTCGCGCGGTTTCGCATGCTGGAACCTCGAGTACCGGCGCGTCGGCAACGGCGGCGGTTGGCCGCAGACCTTCGAGGATGTCGCGGCGGGAATCGACCTGATCGCTTCGGCGGCGGAGGAACACAGCCTGGACACCAGCACGACGACGGCGCTCGGCCACTCCGCGGGCGGTCACCTCGCGGTATGGGCGGCCGGGCGGTCGTTCCTGCCGGAGGATGCGCCCGGAGGCGGGGTGCCCGCTGTGCCGATCACTGGCGTAGTGAGCCAGTCCGGAGTTCTGAACCTGGAGCGTGCCCACGAGGAGTGGCTGGGCAATGGGGCTGTGCAGGACTTCCTGGGTGAACGCGGCGGGGAGAAGTACCGCCTCGCCGACCCTATGACGGCGATCCCGCTTCAGGTGCCCGTCCTGGCCCTCCATGGGCAGGAAGACACAACCGTTCCGCTTAGCCAGTCGGAGTCGTATGTCGCTGCGGCTCTGGCCGCAGGTGGCAGGGCTGAACTGGTGCAGATTCCCGGAGACCACTTCGCGATGATCACCCCCGGCACGGACGCCTGGTTGCAGGTAGTGGCAGCCATTGAGCGCCTCGGATAGCTACAGTGGGGAACCGTTAATGGGGAATTCAGGGAAGTGTGGGATCCTGCACCAATGAGCGCGCGATCCCGGTTCCACCGGGCTGCCCACCGTACCGGCCTGGAAATTCTCGGCTGGACCCTGGTAGTGCTCGGATTCGCCGCGTTGGTGTTGCCGGGGCCGGGGCTCCTGATGCTGGTCGGCGGGCTTGCCGTCCTGTCCCAGCAGTATGAGTGGGCTGAGCGCAAGCTGCACCCCATCAAGAAGCAGGCCTACAAAGCCGCGCGGATCGGTGTGAAGACCTGGCCGCGGATAGCGGTCAGTGCGGTGAGCGCTTTCGGCTTCATGGCGCTGGGAATCCTTTGGATGCTCCAGCCTCCCGCTCCCGGATGGTGGCCGTTCAACGATGACTGGTGGCTCTTCGGCGGCTGGGGTGCCGGGCTGAGCCTCGTGCTCTCCGCCATCATTGCGCTTACGCTGCTTGTCTACAGCATCCGTCGCTTTCGAAGGCGTCCGCGCCGACAACCGGCTGCATCGTAAATGCTAGGTTGGGACGGTGCTCACAGTAATCGGCGAAGCCCTCATCGACGAAGTTCTCAGCGACACCGCACCTCCGCGTGCGCACGTTGGTGGCAGCCCGCTCAACGTGGCTGTGGGGCTGGCGCGCCTGGGGCATTCGGCGCAGTTCCTGGGCCGATTCGGGGATGACGAGTTCGGCCGCCGCATCCACCAGCACCTTGCCGACAATTCAGTGCTTGTGCCGCTGCCCGCGGACTCCTATCCGACCAGCGTGGCATCAGCGAGACTCGATCCCGCAGGGGGAGCGACCTACACCTTCAACCTCTCCTGGGAATTACCTGACCTCGCCGCCCAGGAAGACCTGTTTAACGGAACCACCCTGGTCCACACCGGCTCCATCGCATCGATGCTGGCTCCCGGAGCGCACGATGTATTGGCAGCGATCCAGCATGCGCGGCCTCTCGCAACCGTCAGTTACGACCCGAACTGCCGGCCGACCATCATCACGGACGCCGACTACGCGCGGGCGCAGGCTGAGAAGTTTGTCGCGCTCGCAGACGTGGTCAAGGCGTCGGACGAGGATCTCGAGTGGTTGTATCCGGAACAGGACCACCGGGAATCGGCGCGCCGGTGGCTGGAACTGGGCCCCGCCGTCGTCGTAGTCACGCGTGGTTCCAAGGGGCCGTGGGCGGTTGTGGACCGCGGGGAGTGTGAGGTTCCGGCGCCGGCAACTTCCGTCGTGGACACTGTCGGCGCAGGCGACTCCTTCATGGCGGCGTTGCTCAGCGCCCTGGTGGACCGGGAACTGGACGGCGGGCAGCGGCGGAATGAGTTGCGCGCCCTGTCCGTTGAGCAGATGCAGGGCGTCCTCGCCTTCGCCGCCGCCGCTGCGGCAGTAACCGTGTCACGTGCCGGCGCCAATCCGCCCACCAGAGCTGAACTTAGAGCACAAGGAGTCCACGCATGACCCGCGATCCTTACGCAGACCTTCCAGAAGTTCCATCGTTCGAGCTGACCAGCAGTGATATCGCCGACTACCAGCCCCTCGATGCGCTGCAGGCGTCGGGTCGAATGGGTGCAGGCGGGCATGATGTGTCACCGCAGCTGAGCTGGAGCGGATTCCCTGAGGAAACTCAAAGCTTCGCCGTCACGGTTTATGATCCAGACGCTCCCACCGCCAGCGGATTCTGGCACTGGGCCGTGTTCAACATTCCTGTGGGCACCACGTCGCTGCCTGCCGGCGCCGGTACCGAGGACGGCGCCGGCCTGCCTGAGGGTGCCGTGCAGTTGAAGAACGACGGCGGCTTCCCTGGTTTTGTGGGGGCGGCACCTCCGGCGGGACACGGTGTGCACCACTATCACGTGGTGGTGCACGCGGTGGATGTGGAGCAGCTGGACATCCCGGCAGAGGCCTCGAATGCCTACCTCGGCTTCAATCTCTTCTCCCACACCCTTGGGCGCGCGCGTATCGTTGGCACCTACGAACAGTAGATTCGCACACGATTTACAGGGAGGCCCGGCATGCTGATTCTGTTTGGATTCAAGACCGCCGTGAAGGAACTGTTCCGCAGGCAGGCGGTGTGCCCCAACTGCGGCCAGCACGCTTCCCAGCGGGTTGATGAACGGGCTTCGAAGTTCACGCTGTTCTTCATCCCGCTCTTCACTACCCGCCGTCGGTACCTGCGGACCTGCGCCTACTGTGGCGTCACGGCCGAGCTGTCGAAGAGCGAGAAGAACGCGCTCGCCTAGGTTCACCGCGCATCGGCGAGGCTGGCTTCTTGGGTAGGCTGGATACTTACCCAGGCTAGGAGTTTGCGCATGCGTTTGGTTGCCAGCGACATGGACGGCACGATCGTCGGCCACGACGGCCGGATTTCGGAGCGGACCGTTCGCGCGTTCGAAGCATGCCTGGATGCCGGCATCGAGGTGGTTTTCGTGACCGGGCGCCCGCCGCGTTGGCTTCAGCCACTGCGGGATCTTGGTTTCAAGGGGACCGTCATCTGCTCCAATGGAGCGCTGACCTATGATCTTGGACGCGAGGAAGTCCTCGATTCACACCTCCTTGACGGTGAGAGCATTTTCGAAGCCCAGGACATCATCCGGAAGCTCTACCCGGCGGTGCGGTTCGCTGCCGAAACGGTGGACAGTTTCCTCATCGAACCGGGGTTTGCGGATCCGGGCTCCGTTGAGCTGCTCGGCGCCGCCGAGCCACGGCCTCTTCGGGAGTCACTTGACGGCTCGGGTGTCATCAAGTTCCTCGCCCGGGAACGGGACATCACGCCTGACGAATTCCTGCACGGCGTGGGCCCGGCAGTTGAACACCTTGTCGCCACCACACACTCGGCGCCCAGCGTCCCGCTTCTTGAGATGAGCGTTCCTGGGATCAACAAGTCAGTCACGCTTGCCAGGTACGCGGCGCAGCTCGGCGTCGATCAGGGGGATGTCATCGCTTTCGGTGATATGCCGAACGACATCCAGATGCTGGGCTGGGCCGGCCACGGTTACGCCATGGCCTCCGGTCACCCCGACGCGCTCTCTGCCGCGAATCTTCGCGCACCAGCCTTCGACGACGACGGCGTGGCCCAGGTCCTCGAGGAGCGGCTGGCCGCGCTGAAGTCGGCCTGAGCCGCCGTGGCCAAGCCGTACTTTGATTCCGACGGTCCACTTGCGCTCTCCCACCGTGGCTTCTCGCCGGAGGGCCTTGAGAACACGCTGATCGCGATGGAGGCGGCTCTGGAGCTCGGTTTCCGCTATCTGGAGATCGACGTGCGCACCACGAGCGACGGCGTCGTCATGGTTTTCCACGATGAGCGCCTTGAGCGTGTGACCGACGGTGTGGGCCTCCTCGCGGATCACTCCCTGGCGGAGTTGAGTTCCGTGCGGGTTCGCGGCGTTGAACCGATCCCCACGCTGGCCGAGGTGCTTGAGCGGTGGCCGGACGCGCGGCTGAACGTAGACATCAAGGATGACGCCTCGGTGCAGCCATTTGTGGATGTGGTCGAGCAGGCGGGCGCGCATGACCGCGTGCTGGTCGCATCATTCTCCGACCGGCGTCGTCTGAGGGTTCTTCGCCGACTGAGCCGGCCAACGGCGTCGTCCGCAGGAATGGCAGTAAACGCACTCCTCAAGGTGGTGTCGCCGCTGGGACTCGCCGGGCGGGCCGCGCGGCTGGCACGGGTCGATTGCCTGCAGGTCCCCCGGCACTACCGCGGCATCCCGGTGGTCACCGCCGGCTTTGTTCGACGCTGTGCGGCTGCGGGGATACCGGTCCACGTGTGGACCATCAATGAGCGGCCGGAAATGGAGGCCTTGCTGGACCTCGGGGTCAGCGGCCTGGTGTCGGACCGTGCGGATATGTTGGCCGCGGTGATGCGCGGGCGGGGACACTGGCCGCGCGTTAATTAGGGCACTAACAATTAGCTCGCTATGCTTCTTTGTGGGCAGTTGCTGTCCACGGCGAGAGAGGCTCAGGAATGGCGGACAGGAAGCCGTTGTCGCAACGGTTCATGAAGGCTACGGGCAAGTTGAGAATGTTCTTCGGGCCTGCTGACCAGGGTGGGCTGGAGGGCCCGGTCAAGTACGCGGACGGCGCAGCACACCAGCAACGCCAACAGGAGTTGCAGCAGTGGGACGTTGTCCGGAACGCTGACGGCTCCACGTACCTGGTGAAGCGCGAGGATGGGGACAAGTGACCGATTCGATGGTGCGGTTGTCTTCGCGGGAACCGTCCCAGGACAACGACCTGCTTCTTGAGCGGCAGTTGTGCTTCGCCCTGTCGGTTGCCTCACGAAGCGTCATCGGTGCGTACCGGCCCGTGCTGGAGGAGCTCAACCTCACCCATCCGCAGTACCTCGTCATGCTCGCCCTGTGGGAGCACAGCCCGCGGACCGTCCGTGAAATCAGCGACGCGCTCGCCATGGAACCGGCAACGCTTTCACCAATGTTGAAGCGCCTGGAAGCCAACGGACTTGTGACGAGGGAACGGGTGGTCGGCAATGAGCGCGCCCTCGCTGTCGGGCTGACCGTCGAGGGGCGTTCGTTGCGCAAGCGGGCGCTGTCCGTGCCGGGCACAATGATGGAAAAGCTCGGCTTGTCCCGAGAGCAGGCCGAGGACCTGAACCGGATGATGGGCGAAGTGATCGCCGCGGCGCAGGGCGCCTGAGGGTTCTAAAGAACCGGGTCGGTGATCGTTCGCAGGTACTGCAGGGCGTGCGGACCGTAGGTGAGCATCGATTCATCGTCGGCGTGGATCAGCAGCCGCAGCCAGGAGGCATACCTGTTCAGCCGGCCCAGCTGCAGCGCGGGCTCCAGCGCCTTCCGCAGCTCAGGGAGCGGCGCGTAGCTGGTCCACCGCTCAAGGTAGGCGCTGAATACGCGCCGAATGCGGGCGTCGTCGTACCCGGTTTCCCAGTTCTCCTTCATCACGCCAAGGGGAACGTAGAGCGAGCTGAACGGATGCGCCCAGTACGAGTCGCCGAAGTCGAAGAACCGTAGCGGATCCGTGCTTGAGCCCGGGATGAAGGCGTTGTTCGGGTGGAGGTCGTTGTGCTCCAGTGACAGCGGTACGCCGAGGGTGTTCAGCTGTGCCGCGGCGCTCTCGATCGCAGGAACGCTGGCGTAGATGCTGTCCGCCTGCTCCGCGTTCAAATGCAGCGGGTGCTCCTCGGGCAGCCCTGCGTGGAGGAGGAGCTGGTTGCTGACGAAGTTGCCTGCGATTGCTGGATCCAGCGAAGCCAGTCCCGCATCGGTCAACCGTTGCCCGTGCTGGGCCGTCTGCTGCTGCAGCTCAGCGAAATCGGCGACCACGCGCGCCCACAGCGCGTAGTCCGTCGATGCGAGAGTGGCGAGCGTGGCTCCGTGGTCCGGGGAGATCAGCCAGCCCCTGGTCGGCTCGATGGCCAGCGGAGTGACAACGCGGTCCGGGGCGATCTCCGCCAGAGCCGCCACAATGGATGCCTCCTGGAACTGTCCGGGATTGTTCTCCTTGAACCAGAGCTTCCCGTGGTCCGTCGGAATGGTCAGCTGCACCGACCAGAAGCGGATCCTCGGCTCGCTCACCGGGCCGGTCTGCTCAATGTTGAACGTAGCGAGGACCTGCGACACCCACGACTCCGCCTGGGACTGCCAGGCGGAGCTTTTCCACAGCTCGGTCGGGTGGCGGGCGGGCGAGTTCACCGGATTATTGTGTCACCCTCGCCGGTTCGGCGTGCCTTACGGGCACGGTTTCCAGGTCTTGCCTCCCGGTGCGTAGCAACGCGGTCCGTTATAACCGGGATACGGATTCTGCTCGGCCGGCGGCGCTGGAGCGGGTGCCGGTGGGACGTAGGGTGCGGGTGCCGGTGGTACGTATGGCGCTGGTGCCGGAGCCGGAGGTACATAAGGAGCCGGAAGATTCCGGATCCTCTCAGCTTCAGCCGCAGCCGCTGCCTCGGCGGCCAGGCGCGCAGTCTCAGCTTGTGCGGCCGCTGCTGCTGCTTCTTCGGCAACAAGGCGACGTGCTTCGGCTTCGGCTGCCACCCGCTCCGCTTCACGCTTCGCCGCTTCAGCTGCCTGTCTCGCTGCCTCATCTTCCGCTGCCTTGAGCCGGGTGGTTTCCTGCTCCAGCGTGGCCAGCGTTGCCCGTCCCGAGTCGATGGATGTCATGAGCTCGGCACTCAGCGTGGCGGCGCCTGCGGTTCCCAGGGCAGCCCAGCGGATGGAGTCCTCGCCGGCTTCGAGCGCCGCATGGAGTGCCTCGGCCGTCGCCAGAGCACCCGCCACGGCGGCCGCACCGGCTGCCGCCGCGCCGGAGGTGGAGGCAACGGGCTGCTCCACAACGGCGGCCAGCGAATCGACAGCCGCAGTGACTTCTGCGGGAAGAGTGCATTCGGCGTCAACGCTGAATACCCCGAGCTCCGCCTGCTGTGCTTCCTCCTGGGCGATTTTGACGGCGTCATAGTACTTTTCATTTGGTTCGAAGATGACCGCTGAACCTAGGCCTTGGCGTGCGATCTCGGCGTTCACCAGAGTGCGGTCCTCCAGGAATACTGCGGCAAGGGTCCTGCCGTACTGATCAACACGTTCGACGTCGAAGTCCAGTCCCACTTCAGTGCCTGCGGGCAGCGTCTCCGCAAGGAAGGCCGTCGCCTCCGGACCGAAGCATTCCACCGCCTTGTCGGGGTGCCTGGTTTCGGGCGTATCGATGTTGAGCAGGCGGACTCTCGTGTCGACGTCGGCAATCTTCACAATCACTGTGTCGCCGTCAACAACGCGGACTACCTGACCGGTCGTGGCATCAGCAGATGGACTGCAGGCTGTGACGGACAGCGCGCCGATGGCGACGCCAAGGGCGCACCACTTTCTGATAACCGGTGTGAACACGGTTCCCCCATTTTGTCCAAGATTCAAGTACGAGTCCCTGAATTGTACGGCCATGGACCAGCCCTGGAATCCGCGAGATGAAGGGATCGCCGGCTCTGCGAACCCTCAGCCGGCCAGGGCAGCGTCCACTGCCGCCTGCGCGTGTATCGACGTCGTCGGGAAGAGGGCGATGTCCGCATCATCCTGCGAAATCAGCAGCTCTATCTCGGTGCAGCCGAGGATCACTCCCTCCGCACCGCGCGACGCAAGCCCGGCGATGATGCGCTGGTATTCCTTCCGGGAATCGACCGAGATGACCCCAAGGCACAGTTCCTCGTAGATGACCCGGTGGACAATCGCGCGGTCTTCGGGGTTGGGAGTAAGCATTTCCAGGCCATGCGCGGCCAGCCCGTCGCGATAAAAATCCTGCTCCATCGTGAAGGCCGTCCCGAGCAGGCCCACCGTCGTCGTGCCCGTCGCCGTTACTGCGCGTGCGGTCTCGTCAATGACGTTGATGAAAGGGATGCTGACGGCCCGCTCTATGGCAGGGGCAACCTTGTGCATGGTGTTGGTGCAGAGCACGAGAAGCTTGGCTCCGCCCCGTTCAAGCTCGACGGCGGCAGCAGCCAGGGCTGCGCCGGCCTCCTCCCATTGACCCTTGGCCTGGAGCTCCTCGATGGGTGCGAAGTCGACGGATCTGAGGAGGCAGTCCGCTGAGTGGAGGCCTCCCAGACGGTCCCGCGCCATTTCGTTGATGAGGCGGTAGTACTCGGCGGTGCTTTCCCAGCTCATGCCGCCGAGCAGGCCAATACGCAACATGGTCTCATCATGGCAGCCCGCGCGCTTCGGCGTGAGGGCCGACCTACCCCAGCTTGGAAGGGCGGCTGCCGTGGTCTTCCGCTTCGAGCTCCTCCGGCCCGGCAACGTGCTCGCTGCCGCGGACGCGGGCAATCCCGCTCATGCCATGGAAGATGATGAGGGTAGCCGCCGTGCCCAGGGCAATGCCGGCGAAGGTCAGGTCGCCGATCGTCCACGTGAAGTCCGCGATGCCCACTACGAGCGCCACGCCCGCCGTCGAGAGGTTGATCGGGTTCGAAAAATCGACCCGGTTCTGCACCCAGATCCGCACGCCGAGGATGCCGATCATGCCATAGAGAACGACGCCGGCACCTCCCAGTACTCCCGCCGGAACCGTTGCGATGAGCGCACCGAACTTGGGGAAGAGGCTCAGCAGCACGGCGATGACTCCGGCTACCCAGTACGCGGCAGTGGAGTACACGCGTGAGGCGGCCATAACCCCGATGTTCTCGGCGTACGTCGTGGTGCCGGAGCCGCCACCTGAACCGGCCAGGACGGTGGCCAGCCCGTCCGCCATGAGGGCACGCCCCGTGATGGGGTCAAGGTCGCGGTCGGTCATCGCGGCCACGGACTTCACGTGGCCGATGTTCTCAGCCACCAGGACCAGGACCACCGGGACAAACAGTCCGATGACTGAAAGGTGGAATTCGGGAGCCATGAAAGGCGGCAGGCCGAACCACGCAGCGTCGTTGATGGCGGCGAAGTCCACCTCTCCGCGCAGTACCGCCATGAAATAGCCGACGAGGACGCCGATGAGGATGGACAGCCGGCCGAGAATCCCCTTGAAAAGGACCGTCACGAGGAGGATCGAAATTACCGTGACCAGCGCGGTGAGCGGCGCCTGTTCAAAGCTCGCCTTGGCGGTCGGCGCAAGGTTCAGGCCGATCAGGGCAACGATTGCACCGGTCACTATCGGCGGCATCAGCAGCTGGATCCATCGTGCGCCGGCCCAGTGCACCACCAACCCGATGAGTGCCAGCACGGCGCCAGCCAAAACGACGCCGCCCAGTGCTCCGGCGGGGCCGTGCTGGCTCTGCGCCGCTGCGATCGGCGCGATGAAAGCGAAGCTCGAGCCAAGGTAGCTGGGTACGCGTCCGGCAGTGATGACCAGGAAGAGCAGTGTGCCGAGACCGGAGAAAAGCAGGGTGGTGGACGGCGGGAAGCCGGTCAGCAGCGGCACCAGGAAGGTGGCACCGAACATCGCAACCACGTGCTGCGCACCGATGCCGACGGTCCGTGGCCAGCTCAGCCTCTCATCGGGGGCGACGAACCGACCCGGCTGGACGTTCCGCCCGTCGCCGTGCAGCGTCCAGTTCATTCCGAGTCTGCGCATGGCTGTGTGCCTTCCAGAGATGGTGGGGATCTGGAGGAAATCTTACGCGACACAGACTCCCGTGAGGTTAGGCGATCACGCCATCGACCAGGGCCTTGGCTTCCTCCTGCACGCGCCTCAGGTGATCTTCACCAAGGAACGACTCGGCGTAGATTTTGTAGACGTCCTCAGTTCCGGACGGGCGGGCCGCAAACCACGCGTTCTCGGTGGTGACTTTCAGGCCGCCGATCGGTGCACCGTTGCCGGGCGCTTCGGTGAGGCGTGCAGTGATGTCTTCGCCCGCCAGCGTGGTGGCTGTGACGTCCGACGGCGACAGCTTGCCCAGTGCCGACTTCTGCTCACGTGTGGCAGCAGCATCGATCCGCGCGTACACCGGTGCCCCAAACCGTTGCGTCAGACCGTCGTAGTGCTGCGACGGCGTGCGTCCTGAGACGGCGGTGATTTCGGAGGCGAGCAGTGCAAGGAGGATGCCGTCCTTGTCGGTGCTCCAGGGCGATCCGTCGTGGCGGAGGAAGGATGCCCCGGCGGATTCCTCCCCGCCGAACGCCACCTCACCGGAGAGCAGCCCCGGCACGAACCATTTGAAGCCGACGGGAACCTCTTCGAGGACCCGGCCAAGATCCGCGGCCACCCGGTCAATGATCGACGACGACACGAGGGTCTTGCCGACCATCGCATCCGAGCGCCACTGGGGACGGTTCCGGTACAGATAATCGATGGCGACGGCGAGGTAGTGGTTCGGATTCATCAGGCCGGAATCCGGGGTGACTATGCCGTGTCGGTCGGCGTCGGCGTCGTTTCCGGTGGAAATATCAAAGTCCCCGGCCCGCTTGATCAGGGACGCCATGGCGTAGGGGGAGGAGCAGTCCATGCGGATCTTTTCGTCCCAGTCCAGGGTCATGAAAGCCCACTGCGGATCAACGGAGGGGTTCACCACCGTCAGGTCGAGATTGTGCCGCTCGGCAATGGCTCCCCAGTAATCCACTGACGCGCCGCCCATCGGATCGGCGCCGATGCGCACGCCGGCGCTGCGGATTACCTCCAGGTTGAGCACGTTGGGAAGGTCTTCGACGTAATGCTGCAGGAAATCATAGGTGCTGACGGAATCCGCCTGCTGCGCCTGCGCTGTAGGGATCCGCTTTACGTCCCGGAGGCCGTTCTCGAGCAACTCGTTGGCGCGGGCTGCAATCCAGTTGGTGGCGTCCGAGTCGGCAGGGCCGCCGTGGGGCGGGTTGTACTTGAAGCCGCCGTCGGCCGGCGGATTGTGCGACGGCGTGATCACGATGCCGTCCGATTGGTCTGTCCGCGACCCGTTGTAGCCAAGAATGGCGTGCGAGAGGGCCGGAGTAGGGGTGTAGGCGCCACGGGCGTCGATCCGCACGGCGACATTGTTGGCGGCGAGGACCTCGAGCGCCGTGTTCTGCGCCGGCTCGGAGAGGGCGTGCGTGTCCTTACCCATGAAAAGCGGTCCGGTGATGCCCTGGCCGGCCCGGTATTCGACGATTGCCTGCGTGATCGCGGCGATGTGCCCTTCGTTGAAGGACGACTTCAGTGACGATCCGCGGTGGCCGGAGGTCCCGAACGCAACGCGCTGCGCGGGTTCGGAGAGATCCGGGGTGGAATCGAAGTACGCGTCCAGAAGTGCGCTTACATCAACAAGGTCGCTGGATTGGGCAACGGTGCCTGCTCGATTAGCCATGGGACCAAGCATGCCACTACCCCCATGCAGTCAGCGGAAATGACTACAGGTTTCATTGAAACCAGCAGTTTTGGCTGACTGGATCCGAAACTGGACCCGCTCCATAATTCAGAGATGACACGCTCCGTGGAGTCCGACCCGGCAGATCGATCGGTGCCTGGCTTATGGCGGTACTTCGCTCCGCTCCTTCCTGAGCTGCCCGAGCCGGCGGCGTGGACCGGTCCTCGCTGGTGGTCGGGAGGGCCGCTTGATGTCGAGGGTCTTGCGCTCGGATCCGTGCAGGCGGTTGCCACTTCGCTTGCCGCTGCGTCAACGGCAAAGAGCGTGACGTTCACCGCGCCGGCGGTGGCTGCATGGTTCGACTCGTTCAAGCATTTTCGCATCGCGGGATCGCCGATCCAGGCGTTTGCGTCCCTGTCAGGATTCCGCCGGGCAGCGGACGGCTGGGTGAGAATTCATGGGAACTACCCCCATCACGAACAGGCGCTGCTGACCGCGCTCGGTGTGTCTGCGGCGGCCCACGTCGAGCCTGCATTGCTGGAGCGCCCGGCGGCTGTAATCGAAGAGGTCGTCACCGCCCGAGGCGGGTTGGCCGCGGCGGTCCGGACACCGCAGGAATGGGCTGCAACCCAGGCCGGACGGGCTGTCGCTGACGAACCATTCGTGCGGCTTTCGATGGGCACCTTCCGGCGCGGCACAAGAACCTTCGGAGGCAGCAAGGGCTTGTTGGACGGTGTACGCGTCCTGGACCTGACCAGGGTCATCGCCGGACCCTCCGCAAGCAGGCTTCTCGGTGCGCTGGGCGCAGATGTGCTGCGGGTGGACCCGGTGACGCTTCCGGAGTTGGAGCACCAGCACGTGGAAACCGGCTTCGCGAAGCGCAGCGCGGTGGCGGATTTCAACGACCCTGAGCAGCTTGCGCGCTTGCGGGCCCTTCTTCCCGCCGCGGATGTGGTGCTCAGCGCCTACCGCGGAGGAGCGATGGACAAGTACGGGCTAGGCATCAAGTCTTTACGTGCGGACTTCCCGGGCCTGGCCGTCGTCGTCCTGGATGCCTGGGGTGACTCCGGTCCTTGGGCGGGCCGCCGCGGGTTCGACAGCATCGTGCAGGCGGCCACCGGTATCGCACAGGTCTACGGCACAGGATCGGGGACTGATTTCCGGCCTGGTGCCCTTCCGGTTCAGGCTCTCGACTACGCAACCGGTCTGGGAATGGCGGCCGCCGCCGTCGGGCTTGTAACTGCCCGCAGCCGCGGACTGAGTGGTTCAGCGCATCTTTCACTGGCCCGCACAGCGGTTGAACTACTCCGGATGCCCACACCGGGCAATGCGCCGTCTGCGGAGGTGGAGCCGCCGCTCCGACGTTCAGACAGTGATTACGGCGAGCTCGTCTTCGTACCGCCGCCGCTGGTGGTTGACGGCCGGCAGATTGAGTACTCACATCCTCCCCAGCGCTACGGCAGTGCCTTCCTGGAGTGGAAGTAGCCGCGGTTTCCTACGGGACTTATTTACGGGACGGTGAGCGTCCTACAGCCAGTCAGCAGGGTCAGAGCTACAACAACGACAACGACCACGGCGCCCGGCCAGGACTTCCCCATGCGCCCAGTGTGGCACTCGCCGGCCCTAGTGCACAGGCCCGCCGGACGGTACGTTGAGAACACCCGTCAACGAAAGGTTGTGTCATGAGCGAGAACCCCACCAGCGACGAAATTGACGAAACTGACGACGAAAAGCTGGAGCAGGACGCCGAGCAGGCTGCCGGCAAGGCTGATTCCGAGAGCGGTGGCGGTTACGGCGGCCCGGGTCCGGAGAGAGAGTCCGGCGGAAGCGAGGCCGGCAACGCCGGTTCCGCAGAAGACGGCTCCTAAAACCACAGACGACGACGGCGCCCTCCTGCGAGAGGAGGGCGC
>NZ_BAAAON010000001.1:1300444-1680061 GCF_039530425.1 Arthrobacter parietis
CCGAGCACGATTGCCGTGATGCCGCTGAAGGAGAAGTACGGCACCTCGTTGTCCTGGTTGTAGTATCCCGCCAGAATGCCGGCCACCGTGGTTCCCAGCGAGATCGATAGGAAGAACAGGGCCACCATCTGGGTTCGGAAGGCACTCGGCGCAAGCTTCGTTGCAACCGAGAGCCCGATCGGCGACAGGAACAGCTCCGCCCAGGTGAAGAACAGCAGGATGACCACGAGAGCCATCAGCGGAGTGCTGTTCGGTCCGCCGCCGGAGAACGGAATGAACAGCAGGAACGCGACGCCCATGAACACCAGGCCGAGAGCGAACTTCAACGGTGATGACGGTTGCCGGTTTCCGAGCTTCGTCCACAGCGCAGCGAATACGGCGGCGAAGATGATGATGAAGATCGGGTTGATCGACTGCACAAAGCTCGGCGGCATGATCCAGCCGAACAGGTTGCGGTCCAGGCTGCGGTCCGCGTAAATCGCGACGACGGTGAACTGCTGCTGGAACAGCCCCCAGAACGCAGCGCTGGCAATGAACAGTGGAATGAAGGAGTACACCCGCTTGCGCTCGACGGCGTTAACGCGCTTGCTGCGCAGGATCACCGTGAAGTAGGCGATCGAGGCCGCGATGGCGACGTACGCCATGGTCTGGGCGAGATTCGCGGGCGTCACCAGGCCGGTGGTGAAGGCAAGGATGATCACAACGACGACGGCCGCAGCAATCAGCCCCATTCGCGCCAGCCGACCGGGCGGCAGCGGGTTGGTCACCGCGTGGGCTGTCTCCGGCAGGTTCTTGCGGGTCAGCGCGTACTGCGTCAGGCCGATCGCCATGCCGACGGCCGCGAGCCCGAAGCCGTAGTGGAAACCGAACTCCGTCCAGGCCAGGCCCGTCAGCAGTGGGCCGATAAGGGCGCCGATGTTGATGCCCATGTAGAAGATGGAGAAACCGGCGTCGCGCCGTTCATCACCCTCGGCGTAGAGGGTTCCAACCAGCGAGGTCGCGTTGGCTTTCAGGCCGCCGGAACCGACACCGACGAGGACCAGACCCACCGCGAGGCCGACTCCGCCCGGCAGCAGCGCCAGCGCAATGTGGCCGAACATGATCATGATGGCGGAATAGAAGAGGACCTTTTCGGACCCCAGAACCCGGTCAGCCAGCCATGCTCCAAGGATGGTGGAGAGATAGACGCCGCCGCCATAGGCCCCCACCAGGCCGGTGGCAATTCCCTGGTCAATGCCGAGGCCGCCGTCGGCCACGGAGTAGTACATGTAGTAGAGGAGGATTCCCTGCATGCCGTAGAAGGAGAAGCGCTCCCAGAGTTCTACGCTGAACAGGTTGGCAAGCATTCGGGGGTGACCCAGAAATGTTTTGCCCTCCGTTGTGGCTTTGTCGTTGTGAGTTGTGCTCATTCACTCCATGATGCCAGTCACGTTTTGGACTGTCATATCCAAATCGCGATCGAACAGTTATGCTAATCGGTTTGGTTGGCGCGGAAGTGGTCCTCAAGCTGAGCTGACACGGTAAGGAGGTCCGCCTCAGCGCTGGGCCTTCCGATCAACTGGATGCTCATGGACAGACCCTCGGCTGTGGTGAAGATAGGCACCGAGATGGCAGGCAACCCGCACACGTTCACCATCGACGTGTAGGGCGAGTATTGGCACTGGCGCAGATAGTCGGTGTCAGCATCCGCATCGGTGTACCAGCCGATTGGACGCGGGACCATGCCGAGAGCCGGCGTCGCAATGATGTCGAAGGCGGAGTACTGCGCGATGGTGTCCTGCTCAAATTGCCGCAGGATGTCGACGGCGGAGGCAAGGTCCGTCGCAGACTTCCCTTGCGCGCGGCGCCGGAGGGTACGGGCGAGGGTCGTCAGGTCTTTTTCCCGGTCGGCCGGGATGCGTGCGACGGCCAGGCCTGCGGTCCACACCGTCTGAAAAGCTTCATGATAGCGGGGATCGTACCGGAGGTCTGCCTCAAGGATGTCGTGGCCGACGGCGCCGAGCGCCTTTACCCCGGCGTCGAAACCGGCCTGCGCGGCGTCGTCGAGCTCGATGGGAAAGGCCGCGGCGAAAGGCGAGGCGGTGCTGACCCCGATCCGGAATCTACCGTCAGCCCGCAGCGCTGCGTCGAGGAACGAACCATGGGCGGCGGCGCTGGTTGCGTGGAAGTTCGGCTCGTTCACCATGGCGTCGAGCAGCAGGGCGGCATCCGCCGTCGTCCGCGCCAGCGGTCCGGCCACCACAAACTGACCGAGATCGCTCTGGCCTGCACCGGAAGGCACCCTGCCGCGGTTGGGTTTGAGGCCGATCAGCCCGGTGGCAGCGGCCGGAATCCGGACCGAGCCGCCGCCGTCCGTGCCCGGCGCAAACGGGATCAGGCCTGCCGCGACAGCCGCTGCGCTGCCGCCGGACGAACCACCCGAGCTGAGCGCCGGGTTGAGCGGATTCCGCGACGGCGGTGCAACGGAATTCTCGCTGTAGCAGCTCAGACCGAACTCCGGAACCTGCGTCTTTCCCACACTGATCGCGCCGGCCCGCCGGAGAACGGCGACAAGCGGCGAGTCTGCGGCCGCCACCGTGTGCTGCAACGCTGCGCTTCCGTGTGTGGTCACAACCCCGGCGACGTCGGTCAGGTCCTTGTGCGCAAGCGGCAGGCCATGTAGCAGAGGCAGGTCCGCCCCGCTTGCCTGCAGTTGGTCAGCGGCGCCGGCTTCCGCCAGTGCCGCGTCAGCAGTCACGGTGACAAAGGCGCCCAGCTCCATATTTCGGGCGTGGATTCGGTCCAGATAATGCGTAGTGAGTTCCCGGGAGCTGAGCTCACCGCGTCGGAGGAGGTCCCGCTGTTCAAGAGCGGTCAGCTCGGAAAGGGAACTCATGGGAGGGCCTTCCTCAGGGGTGGGGTGTCTGCGGTCCCCACTATAGGCTTGGATTCAAGGCGTACTGGAGTCGGAATGTCGGAGTCGGACAAGGAACAGAGACGGAGCTTGCAGTGACCAACAGCGAAAACGTGTCCATCGACGCAATCAGTGAGGGCACCGCCGTCCTAGACGTGCGTGAGGACTATGAGTGGGAGGCCGGGCACATCGAAGGAGCCCGGCACATTCCCGTCAACGATATTCCGGCGCGGCTCGACGAGCTTGACCCGGATGAAGACCTGCACGTCATTTGCCGGACCGGCGGACGCTCGTTCCGGGTAAGCGAATGGCTGGTCGCCAACGGATACTCTGCGGTGAATGTCAGCGGCGGAATGGACGCCTGGGTGGAGGCCTCGAGGCCGATGGTCTCTGAAACCGGTGAGGAGCCGCGCGTTCTATGAGCTCCTACGCATATCTCGGCCCCGAGGGCACTTTCACCGAGGCAGCGCTCCTCCAGGTGCCCGGGGCGGACAAGGCCGAGAGGGTACCCGCCGTCACGGTGAGCTCCGCTCTGGACATGGTCCGCACAGGCCGGGTGACGGCAGCGATGGTGCCCATCGAAAACTCGGTGGAGGGCGGCGTATCAGCCACCCTTGATTCGATTGCCAACGGGGACCCTCTGCGCATCATCCGGGAAATCCTCGTTCCGGTCTCCTTTGTGCTGGTGGGGCGCCCGGGGCTGGAGCTCGCCGACATCCGCTTCGTGGCAACCCACGGCCACGCCTGGGCGCAGTGCCGGGGCTGGACCGAACAGAACATTCCATCCGCGGAATACATTCCGGCGTCCTCAACAGCGGCTGCAGCCCACACCCTGCTCGACGACGGCGCCGGCCACGATGCCGCGATCTGCTCACCTCTCGTGGCCAACCGCCTTGGCCTGCGCATCCTCGCGGAGCACATCGGTGATGTTGCCGACGCGGTGACGCGGTTCATCCTGGTCAGCAGGCCGGACACCCTGCCGGCACGGACCGGGGCGGACAAGACCACCCTGGTCATTCCCCTGCCGGAAGACCATCCGGGCGCCCTGATGGAGATTCTCGATCAGTTCGCTGCACGCGGAGTCAACCTCAGCAGGATTGAATCCCGCCCCACGGGACTGTTCCTGGGGGACTACTTCTTCAGCATCGACGCGGACGGCCACGTAGCGGATGCCCGCGTTGCCGACGCCCTCCAGGGACTGCACCGCATCAGCCCGGGGCTGCGGTTCCTCGGTTCCTATGCACGCGCGGACCGGCGTGAATATGACGTTGCCCGGCATACCTCCGACCAGGCGTTCCAGTCAGCGCAGGAGTGGGTTGACTCGCTGCTGCGTTCCCCCACGGTTGATCCGGAGAGCATAGGCTAGGTCTTCCCTGCAGGCGGTATCAGAGGAGGCGGCGTGCCACGACTTCGACGCAGTGACTGCAACAAGCCCGGTTACACCCGCCGTCGCCACGGAAAGGGCTTCAGTTACCGCAACCAGCAGGGTGAGCCGCTGGAACGCGATGAACTTGAGCGGATCAAAGACCTGGTCATTCCGCCGGCGTGGCGTGATGTCTGGATCAGCCCCTATCCCAATGGCCATATCCAGGCGCTAGGCACAGACGACGCCGGTCGGCGGCAATACATCTATCACCCCGCCTGGCGGGAGAAGAAGGACCGCGAGAAGTTTGACCGGGCGCTGGATTTCGGCGAACGCCTCCCCAGCGCGCGGCGGGTCATCACACAGCACCTGCGCAGCAACGGCAGCGGCCGGGAGCGGGCCTTCGCGGCTGCGCTGCGAATTGTTGACTCCGGCGCGCTACGGATTGGATCGGCGCAGTACGCAGCCGAGAACGGTTCTTTCGGGGTGACAACCCTGCGGGTTGAGCACGTTACTCTCAGCGGACCGGTGATTACCCTGCAGTTTCCCGGAAAGAGCGGCCAGCAGTGGGACACCACCATCGAGGACCCGGATCTCGCCGCGGCGCTGCGCCCGATGATGCGCAGGGAAAGCGCGGACACCATGCTCGCGTACCGTGCCGCAGACGAATCCTGGCATTCGATTGACGCTTCCCAGCTCAATGAGTTCCTTCGCCAGGTCACGGGTGGAGGCTTTACGGCGAAGGATTTCCGCACCTGGCAGGCTACTGTCGTCGCGGCCATGGAGCTCGCCCGGATGGATCTGAAGGCCACCAGCCGGACGGCGCGGCAGAAGGCAGTCGCCGCGACCATGCGCTCGGTCGCTGAACACCTCGGCAATACTCCGGCGATCGCCCGCAGCTCGTATGTGGACCCGCGCGTGGTGGACCGCTTCATGTCCGGGGAGGCCATACCCGTGGCGAGCTACTCCGCGTCGGAGAAGGCTGTTCGCGAGCTGCTTAAAGCGTAGGAATGCTTTCCCACGGACCGGTCGCTAAGTAGGCTGATGGTGAGCGCCCGGCCAATGGGCGACCCTTTTGGAAAGGCAGGCACCATGAGCGAGCAGCCACACAACAACGAGGTCAACCCAAACAAGGATGACGGATCCACCTCTGACCCGAACTGGCACGGCGATGCCGGCGACCAGGGCAATGACCTGCGCTTCGCGGAGGAGCAGCAGCTCATCAACAGCCAGGCACAGAACGCTGATGCGGTGGGTGAGACAACCGGCGCAGCCACGGGCGGCTACACCGGCGCGCAGCGCGCTGACGGGGTCGGCGAGTACACCGAAGGTCAGGACCAGCTTGATGAAGGTGAGTACACCGACAAGGACGGCACCACAGACGCAGACTCCAACATTGAGGGGGAGTACACCGATGCTGACTCCGTCCCGTCCCTCCAGGAAGGCGGCGACGCCGAGGGAACTGAGCGCCACTAGCAGCGTTTCTACTGCGCAGGCGCGTCGCTGAACATTCCAGCTGATGGTCCGGTTGCCCGTCCAGGGACCCGGACCATCAGTGCGCCGGGAGCCACGCTCACGCTCAGGGAGGTCACATCGCCGGAGGTGTCGCCGTCGAGCTGGGTGCCCGTTGCCTCGGAGACACGGACGTCCACCCGCTTCACGCGGTGGTAGGTGATCACCGGAATGGGCCCCGCGTGCCGGAAGAGGATCTTCGCGGCAACCCACAGCCAGCCGAGTATGCTCCGCGGACTGGTAATCACAACATCGAGATAGCCGTCGTCTATTGTCGCGTCGGGGACGAAGGTGATGCCGCCGGGCAGCCGTGCGCAATTTGCGAACAGGACACTGTGCACTTTCCGGGTCTGCGCGGGCCCGCCGTCAATGCTGATCGACATGC
Source organism: Arthrobacter parietis (assembly GCF_039530425.1). Classification (NCBI taxonomy): domain Bacteria; kingdom Bacillati; phylum Actinomycetota; class Actinomycetes; order Micrococcales; family Micrococcaceae; genus Arthrobacter; species Arthrobacter parietis. Next base: position 1,306,598 of record NZ_BAAAON010000001.1, read on the forward strand.
GTTGGCGTTTTCCGGGTAGGCTCCGCACGCCGGCTTCGCTGTAAGCCAGCCAACCGAATTTCTTCTTCAGGGCGTCCTTGGTGGCAGCCACCACCACAGCATCAAGCCCGACGCCGCCCATCACCAGGAACGTATGCTCACCGCTGACACCGGTCCGCTCATTGCGGAGCTCGACACGGCCCATATCGATCCGCCGGCCAGCCCCGTGAAGCGCCTGCCTGACGCTGCGTGGCACGTCGTTGACGGCTATACCGAGGTTGCGCGCCAGCAGATTACCGGTCCCCAGCGGCAGCAGTCCCAGCGCGGCATCGCTGGAAACCAGCCCGGTTGCCACGGCGCGGACGGTGCCGTCTCCACCTGCAGCAAGAACGACGTCGTAACCTTCTGCGACAGCGCGCCGCGCCTGGGCGGCACCCGGCTCCGCAACCGTAGTCTCCAGCACCAGGGGAGGTTCCCATCCGGCGTCTGAGCAGGCCTGCTCAACCTGCTCGCGGGCGAGCGGCGCACTGAGTTTGACCGGGTTGAGGACCAACGCAACCCGCTGCTGTTCCCCGGTCGCCGAAAGGGTGGGGCGCGGTTCCTCCCACTGCAGTGAGCGTTCACGGCGCAGCTTTCGAACGCCCCACCAGCTGAACGCTGACGCGGCTGCGGCGACAACCGCAAGGGCGGTGATAATCCACTCAAGGGGCATGATTTCCCCAGACTATCCTTCAGCGCACGGGTGCCGGGCGCGCAGATCCCATTCGGTAGTCTTGTGAGGTGATCGACGTAAACGAACTCCGCGACAATCCTGAAAAATTCCGCCTTTCGCAGCGTGCGCGGAAGGCCGACGAGTCTTTGGTGGATGCGATCATCGCGGCTGATTCCCGGCGTCGCGAGGCGGTCACGAGTGCGGAGTCGCTGCGGGCTGAGCAGAACTCCTTCGGCAAGCGCGTTGCCAAGGCGCAGGGCGAGGAAAAGCAGGCACTTCTTGCCGAGGTGAAGGAACTGGCGGAGTCGGTGAAGGCTGCCGCAGCGCAGGCCGAGGAAGCGAAATCCGAGGCGGACGCCCTTCTGCGTCGGCTGCCCAACGCCATTCTCGATGGCGTGCCGGCTGGTGGCGAGGAAGACTTCGTGGTCCTCAAAACAGTAGGAGAGCCCCGGCAGTTCGATTTTGATCCGCGGGACCACCTGGAAATCGGCGAGCTGATCGGCGCGATCGACATGGAGCGCGGCGCCAAGGTTTCCGGGTCCCGCTTCTACTTCCTGAAGGGCGTAGGTGCGCGCCTGGAGCTTGCCCTGCTCAACATGGCTATGGATCAGGCAATCAGTGCCGGGTTCACACCCATGATCACGCCCACACTGGTGCGGCCCGAGACCATGCAGGGGACCGGTTTCGATATCGCCCACGACGCGGAGATCTATCGCCTTCCGGAGGACGACCTCTACCTGACCGGCACGTCCGAGGTAGCGCTGGCCGGGTATCACTCGGATGAGATCGTGGACCTCTCGGCCGGGCCACTGCGGTATGCCGGCTGGTCCTCCTGCTACCGGAGGGAAGCCGGTTCACATGGGAAGGACACCCGGGGGATCATCCGGGTGCACCAGTTCAACAAAGTGGAGATGTTCACTTACACCACGGTTGAGGAATCAGAAGCGGAGCACGAGCGCATGCTCGCCTGGGAAGAGGAGATGCTGGCAAAGGTTGAGCTGCCCTACCGCGTCATCGACACCGCCGCCGGGGATCTCGGGATGTCAGCCGCGCGCAAGTTCGACTGCGAAGCCTGGGTGCCCACCCAGAACGCGTACCGCGAGCTCACGTCCACCTCTAACTGCACCGGCTTCCAGGCTCGGCGGCTCAACATCCGCGAACGCGTGCAGGGCGCCAAGGCTACCCGCGCCGTGGCAACGCTGAACGGTACCCTCGCGACAACCCGGTGGATTGTCGCCATCCTTGAGCATCACCAAAACCCTGACGGCTCGGTCAACGTGCCGGCCGCACTGCGCCCATATCTCGGAGGCCTGGAGGTTCTCCCGGTCCTGTAGAGGCAGGTTCAGCCCTCACACGTAACCAGCCGTTGGCTTAGTTGTGATCAAAAACCTACCCGCGATTACTGGCTTTCTGGTTCACTTTAACGATGACAACTACATTTTCCGCTGGCATCGATGACCAGCAGCAGACAACACGGAAACTCATTGCCCTCGATGTTGACGGGACCCTTGTGGATCACGAGGGGCTCATGTCGGACGAGGTCCGCACCGCGGCCAGCGCCGTCGTGGATGCCGGCCACGAGGTGGTGATCGCTACCGGCAGATCGCTCGGCGCCACCCTGCCCATTATCGAGAAGATCGGGCTTACTCGCGGTCATGCCGTGTGCTCCAACGGCGGCGTCACTCTTCGCATCGATGTGGACGAGTTCGAGGACGGCTATGAAGTCGTCAACCGGGTGGTCTTCGACCCGCGACCGGCGCTGGTGGCCCTGCGAAAGTGCCTTCCCTCGGCCAAGTTCGCCCTCGAGGATGATGAGGGCCGCTTCCTTTCCACCGAGCGGTTCCAGGATGCGAGTTTCGGAGCAGAGGCAGAAAGCGTTGACTTCCAGCGGATGCTGCGGGCGCGGGCCGTCCGGGTGGTGGTGTTCAGTACGGACAGCACGGCCGAGGAGTTCGGCGAGGCCGTCGAATCCATCGGACTCCACGGTGTTACCTACTCGGTAGGGTGGACCGCCTGGCTGGACATTGCAGCTGCGGGCGTCACGAAGGCCAGCGCGCTTGAGCTGGTGCGTCGGAGGCTGGACGTCGATCCCTCCGAAACCGTTGCCATCGGTGACGGCCGCAATGACATTGAGATGCTTTCCTGGGCAGCGCGCGGGGTTGCGATGGGCCAGGCCCCTGAAGAGGTGCTGGCCGCGGCTTCCGAGGTGACGGCTTCGGTGTACGACGACGGCGCCGCGAAGATCCTGCGCTCCCTCACCCGGGCGGGACAGGACGAGCGCTAGTACGCCAGCGCTGCCGGCGGCAGCGCCGCCGGGCCGTACACCAGGTCCAGCAGCCGGGCGGCTGCGGGACGGGTGGCCCACTCTTCCATCCAGTGTGAACGGATGACGGCCTTGCTCACTGCCTGGGTGGTGATTCCCAGCTCCTGGGCTATCAGTTTCTGCTGCCCGCGGGCTCCCGGTGTCATGAGGTCCAGGACATTCCACTCCGCGTCGGTGCGCGTGTGGACAATCTGCCCCAAAAGGCGCAGCACCGCTTCCGCCTCGGCCGAAACCTCCGAGTCGGGGCCTTCCACCGCGAGCGGGATCCGCTCACCAGTCTTCTGCGCCCGGTTCACCGCCCTGCGCGAGTACACCAGTCCGTACCCCTCGGCGTCGGTGATGCGTTCAGGCAGGGGGGAATGGACCTCTCCGACGCCGATCCCGACGTGCCAGCGCCGGTACCGGATCGCTTTCAGCGCCACATCGACGGCAACCCCGGCGCTGCCCACAACGCCCTGCAGCTCGTCGCCCACCGAGCGTTGAAACGGCACCACCGTGTCGATGAACCGGAACTCACGCAGCAGCTCGGGCACCAGGTCACCCACGTCGCGGGAATCGCGCTGATTGATGGTGACCACGAACAGCATGACCCCAGTATGACCGAGGAAGCCCTCGAATCAACCGATTTGCGTTGATTCGAGGGCAATGTTTGGTGTGGAACTATTGATCAGGAGCTACCGGCCCTGCGGATCATTGTCAGCGTTGTCGGTGTCGGTGTCGACAGCGCGCCCCTGCGGCTCGTCCTCTTCACTTGCTTCACCCAGAGCCTGGAAACGCTTCAGTGATGCCTCAACTTCTGCCTCTGCGGCCTCGCGGCCCTCCCAATCAGCGGCTTCAACCCACTTACCCGGCTCCAGATCCTTGTACTTCCGGAAGAAGTGCTCGATCTCATCCAGCAGGAACTTGGAAACGTCTCCGAGATCCTGGATGTGGTCGAAGCGGGCATCAACGGGGACACACAGTACTTTGGCGTCTCCGCCGCCGTCGTCCACCATGTTGAAAACGCCGATCGGGCGGGACTCAACCAGGACTCCCGGGATGAGGTCGAAGTCCTGCAGCAGAACCAGGGCGTCCAGCGGATCTCCATCTTCGCCCAGCGTGTTCTCGAAGTAGCCGTAATGCGTGGGGTACTGCATCGAGGTGAAGAGCACGCGATCCAGCCGGAGGCGGTGGGTCTCGTGGTCGATCTCATACTTGACGCGTGATCCCTTGGGGATCTCAATGGTGACGTCGAGCTTCATTGCCATGTGGAACTCCTGCGGTCAGCGGTTGGTAAGTGAAAACCTTGGCGGGGCTGCCGAACCACCCGCAGCCCCCATCTACTGTTAAAGATATAGGCCGCCGCGCGCATCATCGATTCGTGTCCGGAGCCGATCCCTTCAGTTCCCAGCATGAGCCTTTCGAGAGGACGCCATGAACCGCAGCGCCAGGGTGTTCACTGCCCTGTTGCTTGCCCTGGTTCTCGGAGTGCTAGCGGTCCCTGTCGGTTTCCATTACGGCCCGCAGGTTGCGGAGCTGGTCACCGGCCCGCCTCCGCAGGTGGAACCGGAAATCCCGGTCATCCAACAAACTCCGGACGACGTTGCCGCCCCCACGCTCGTCAGCCAGCTGGACGCACAGGCGCCGGCGCCGGTTCCGGACGTTCTTGCCCCCCTGCTCGCCGCCGCACTGGAGGTTCCGGGCGGTACCCCGGTGACCGGCGTCGTTCTTGATGCGCTGACCGGCGAGGTGCTTTTTGACCGGGGCGGAGGGGAACCGCAGCTTCCCGCCTCGAACATCAAGATCCTCACTGCCACCGCGGCGCTGGCCAAACTCGATCCGAATCAGCGGTTGACCACCTCTGTGCTCACGGGAGGCGCCGGCGGGGAAGGCGTCCTGGTGTTGCGTGGAGGAGGGGACGTCCTCCTCGGCTCCGGGGAGTCCGATGCCGAGAGCGTTATCGGCCATGCCGGTCTTGCTACACTCGCCCGGGAGACGGCAGCCCAGCTCGACGGCGATGGCCCGTACCGCGTCGTGATTGACGACTCGCTCTTTGTCGGGGACGTCCTCAACCCCAGCTGGCAGCCCGGTGACGTGCAGGCCGGCGAGATTGCGCCGATCTATCCTCTCGCCATCAATTCGTCCTGGACGGATGAGTCGAAGCAGTCCGGCGCGAGGGCGGCGGATGCGGCACTGGCTGCGGCCACCGTATTCCGGGAGGCGCTACTTGCCGCTGGCGTGCAGGTTGAGGAGGGCATCGAGCGGCAGGTTACGGGTGAGGACGCGGAGGAGGTGGCGTCCGTCGAGTCGGCGACGGTCGAAGCGCTGGTTGAACACATGCTCCGCACCTCGGACAACTACCTCGCCGAGGTGCTCGCCCGGCTCGCGGCAGAGGCCAGCGGCAGGCCGGCGTCGTTTGGCGGGGGGCTCGAAACGATCGCCGAGGTGATCGCCGGGCTCGAAGTGCAGACAGAGGAAATGGTGCTTGGAGATGCCTCAGGCCTTTCGCCCAGGAACCGAATCAGCCCGCGGCAGCTCTCGGACGTGGTGCGCACGCTGCTCCGCTCCGACAACCGGGCGCTGCGGCACGTGCTGCACGGCCTTCCCGTGGCCAGCCTCTCCGGCACGCTGGCGGACCGCTACAACGACGACGACGCCCCCACTTTTGCGGGCGCGGGCCTGGTCCGCGCCAAGACCGGAACCCTCAACGCGGTGACTGCCCTCAGCGGTCACGTGGTGTCAGTTGATGGCCGCCTGATGGTGTTCTCGTTCATTGCGAGCGGCCTTGACGGGACCACGGAGCCGGCACGGGCCGCGGTGGACAGAGCAGCCGCTGTCCTTGCCACCTGCGGGTGCCGCTGAACCCCGGTGTGCGCTCTGGGTGGACTCCGCCAAGCGGCCTCCCAGACTAATGTGGTCGAATGGCCACCATGGACAGCAACGCCCCCCTTCAGCTCGTCAACTGGGATCTGGCCGCCAGCAGCGCGGCGAAACTGGCGCCTCCGGGCCCCAAACTGAGCGCCGGGGAAGTGCGGGACGCCGTAGCGAACCTCCGGGAACTGGCAGATCTCTCCGTTGAGCACGTTCATCGGATCACGGGCCTCGAGGCGGCGCGGGACCTGCGGGATTCGGAGCTGATCATCGTGGACCGCGCATCGTGGGCCAAGGCCAACACCCAGAGCTTCAAGGTGCTGATGGCGCCGGCGATCGAGCACCTTGCGCAGACCAAAGGCGAGCAGCTGAAGGCGGCCAATGCGGCCCTCGGCGGCGCAGTGACCGGTGCCCAGATGGGCACCATCCTCGCCTTTCTCTCGAGCAAGGTCCTCGGGCAGTATGATCCGTTTGTTGCCTCCAGCCGGGGGCCCGGCGGACGCCTGATGCTCGTGGCGCCCAACATCGTCTCCGTTGAGCGTGAACTGAATGTGGAGCCCGCCGACTTCCGGCTGTGGGTGTGCCTGCACGAGCAGACCCACCGGGTGCAGTTCGCTGCCGCACCGTGGCTCAAGGACCACATGTTGGAGCACATCTCCGAACTCACCGTCGGCCTGGCGGACAAGGCCGAAACCCTGGCGGAGCGGCTCACCAACGCGCTGAAGTCGCTGCCAACACGCAGCCAGAACGGTAAGGACCAGGACGACGACGGCGTGCCCCCGAGCGATGGCGGCATCCTCTCCCTGCTCCAGGAACCTGAAGACAAGGCCCGGCTCTCCCACCTCACCGCCGTCATGAGCCTGCTCGAAGGACACGCGAATGTGGTGATGGACGCCGTTGATTCCAGCATCGTGCCCACCGTGAAGACCATCCGCCGCCGGTTCAACGCACGAGGGAAAACCCGTGGACCGGTCGAGAAGTTCATCCGCCGCCTATTGGGCCTGGATGCGAAAATGCGCCAGTACAGCGACGGGGCACGCTTCGTCCGCGCGGTCGTGGACGCCGTCGGTATGGAAGGGTTCAACCGGGTGTGGGAGCAAGCGGAGAACCTGCCCACCGAAAAGGAGATCCACGCGCCCAGGGAGTGGATCACCCGGATGGGACTGTGAGCCGCCGGCCGCGGCTCAGCCCTACGGTCGGCACGGCGAGAAACCTGATCCGCGCCGCGCTCGAGGATGCGCAGGTTTCCGAGGGATCGCTGATCCTGGTTGCGTGCAGCGGCGGAACCGACTCACTCGCGCTAGCCGTTACGGCGGCGTACTTCGCGCAGACCGGTCAGTACCGGGTGGGTGCCGTCGTCGTCGATCATGGTTTGCAGCAGGGCAGCGCGGACGTAGCGGAGGCCGCGCGCTCCCAACTGGCGGCTCTGGGCCTTGCACCGGTGGAGGTGCGCCGGGTTGAGGTGGCAACAGCTGGAATGGGCCCGGAAGCCGCAGCACGGATTGCCCGATACGGGGCGCTCGATGCCGCCGTCGAACAGCACCGCGCCGCCGCCGTTCTGCTCGGCCATACCCTCGATGACCAGGCCGAACAGGTACTCCTCGGTCTCTCCAGGGGTTCGGGAACCCGCTCATTGAGCGGCATGCCCCCGCGCAGAGGGGTTTACCTTCGACCGTTCCTCGCCCTCCGGCGCATTCAGACGGAGGAGATCTGCCGGTTCACTGGTCTTGACCCGTGGCATGATCCGACCAACGCGGACCCTTCCCTGATGCGCTCACGCGTACGCACCCGGGTGCTGCCTTTCCTGGAGGACGAGCTAGGCCCCGGAATCGCAGAGTCCCTGTACCGGACGTCGCGGATCCTCTCCCAGGACGCCGCCTACCTGGACGAGCTCGCAGAGGTCGAGTACGGCCGGCTCAGAAAGACTGCAGGCAGTAGTGAGCCGGGGAAAGAAGAGCACGACGGCGGCAGCCTCCTCCTGTCCGAAGAGGGCCTGCGCGCCCTTCCGCCCGCTCTCCGGCAGCGGGTCCTGGCGCTCGCCGTCGTCGAACTCGGCGGAATTCAACCAAGCTTCGAACGCCTGTTGGCCGCAGAGAACCTGTTGCGGCGCACCGGATCAGCGGGTCCAGTGCAGCTCGGCGGCAGCGTGAGCGCCTACCGGCAGGTCAGGGGTGCAGGGGTTCCCCAAGGCCACTCAAGCTATGGCAGTCTTGTCCTTAGGAAAAACCTCACAATCCGGGAGTAATTGGTGGATTCACAAGACGTCCAGTCGGACCTCAAGCACGTTCTCTACACCAAGGAAGAGATTCAGCAACGGGTCCAGGAACTGGCCGCGGAAATCGACCGCGATTACGCCGGCCGGGACGTCCTCATCGTGGGAGTGCTCAAGGGTGCGGTGATGGTCATGGCTGATCTGGCACGCGCCATGCACTCGCACGTCACCATGGACTGGATGGCCGTTTCCTCCTACGGTTCGGGAACGCAGTCCTCCGGTGTGGTCCGGATTCTCAAGGACCTCGAGACAGACCTCATGGGCAAGCACGTCCTGATCGTCGAGGACATCATTGATTCGGGGCTCACCCTGTCCTGGCTGAAAGCCAACCTGCTCTCACGCGGTCCCGCTTCCGTCGAGATCTGCACTTTGCTCCGCAAGCCTGACGCCGCAAAGGTAGCGATCGACGTGAAGTACGTCGGCTATGACATCCCGAACGAGTTCGTGGTGGGCTACGGCTTGGACTTCGCCGAGAAGTACCGCAATCTGGACTTCATCGGTACCCTCGCGCCGCACGTCTACGAATAGCTCCGCAGGTGGGCGGGAACCCGCCTGTACGCCCAGAGGGAACTTTCCACCGCGGGTGCGCGTGGATTCTGAAGAGAATGTAAAGCTGGTAGCACATTTCGGGCGCGCCGCTTTGGGCGATCCGCAGGTGGACGAGCGCTATGTGGCAGTTAATCAGGAGGGACAGGGCACTGCGCCCTGAGTTGAATGAAATTGAAGAGCTTGTTCAGAGGACCCATTTTCTGGATTGTGCTGGCAGTTGCCGCACTTCTGGTCATCCTGCCCTCCGTGTTCAACAGCAGCGGTGCCCGAGTGGACACCAATATCGGCCTGGAACTCCTCGAGAGCGATCAGGTGGAGCAGGCAAAGATTTACGACGGCGAGCAGCGGGTTGATCTCACGCTGCGCGAGGACTATGAAGAGCTCGGCCGCAGCGTTTCCTTCTTCTTCAGCGCCGCACGTGCCGAGGACGTAGTCGACGCCATCAACTCCTCAGACGTGGACGGCTTCACGGACCAGCCGGTCGAGAACAACTGGTTCACCAGCATCCTCGGCCTGATCCTGCCCATCCTGATCCTTGGTGCAATCTTCTGGTTCCTGCTCAGCAGGATGCAGGGCGGCGGCTCCAAGGTGATGCAGTTCGGCAAATCCAAAGCCAAGCTCATCAACAAGGACATGCCCCAGGTCACCTTCAATGACGTCGCAGGCGCTGATGAAGCAGTCGAGGAACTCCACGAGATCAAGGAATTCCTGCAGGAGCCTGCCAAATTCCAGGCGCTCGGCGCGAAGATCCCCAAGGGCGTGCTTCTCTACGGCCCTCCCGGAACCGGTAAAACCCTCTTGGCCCGCGCCGTTGCGGGTGAAGCCGGAGTGCCGTTCTACTCAATCTCCGGATCCGACTTCGTCGAGATGTTCGTGGGTGTCGGTGCCTCGCGCGTCCGTGACCTGTTTGAACAGGCAAAATCCAACGCTCCGGCCATCATCTTCGTTGACGAGATCGACGCGGTCGGACGCCACCGCGGTGCCGGCGTGGGCGGCGGCAACGACGAGCGTGAGCAGACCCTCAACCAGCTTCTGGTGGAGATGGACGGCTTCGACGCGAACACCAACGTCATCCTCATCGCAGCGACCAACCGACCGGACGTGCTGGATCCTGCGCTGCTGCGTCCCGGTCGCTTCGACCGGCAGATCGGCGTCGAAGCCCCGGATATGGGCGGGCGTCTGCGCATCCTGCAGGTCCACTCGAAGGGCAAGCCCATGGCGCCCGGCGTGGACCTGAAGTCCGTAGCCAAAAAGACTCCCGGGTTCACCGGTGCTGACCTCGCGAACGTCCTGAACGAAGCAGCGCTGCTCACCGCCCGGTCCAACGCCCAGCTCATCGACGACCGCGCCCTCGACGAGGCGATCGACCGCGTCATCGCCGGGCCGCAGAAGCGCAGCCGGGTCATGAAGGAGCTGGAGCGGAAAATCACGGCGTACCATGAGGGCGGCCACGCCCTGGTTGCCGCCGCACTGCGCAACACGGATCCGGTCACCAAGGTGACCATCCTTCCGCGGGGCCGGGCTCTGGGTTACACCATGGTGCTGCCCGCGGATGACAAGTACTCCATCACCCGCAACGAACTCCTCGATCAGCTGGCCTATGCCATGGGCGGCCGCGTGGCGGAGGAGATCGTGTTCCACGATCCCTCGACAGGTGCATCGAATGACATCGAGAAGGCAACCGCTACTGCCCGGAAGATGGTGACACAGTACGGGATGAGCGAGAGGATCGGTGCCGTGAAGCTCGGCCAGGGCGGCGGCGAGCCGTTCCTGGGCCGCGACATGGGCCACGAGCGCAACTATTCGGATCACATCGCCTACATCGTCGATGAGGAGGTGCGTCGGCTCGTGGACAACGCCCATGATGAGGCGTATGCCATCCTTACCGAAAACCGAGACGTTTTGGACCGGCTGGCTCTCGAACTGCTGGAACGTGAAACCCTGAACCAGGCGGAGATTGCAGAGGTCTTCACCGACATCCGCAAGCGGGACGCGCGCAGCATCTGGCTCTCGAAGGATAGCCGGCCGGTGCACTCCCTCCCTCCCGTGGTCTCCGCCAAGGAACGCCAGGAAGCGGAGGCAGCCGGAGAGCCTGACCCCGAAAACGTTTCGCCGCAGGATCAGATTGCGGATGCCAATCTGCCCAGCGGTTTCGACGTCACGGGCGATGCCCTGCCGGAGCCGGAGACTGAGCCGGACAACAAAGGCGGAACCACCGGGAACAATGACCAGGACGGGTACGGCCAGCGTCGTAACCGCTAGCAGGTCGGCCACAGGGGCCGGGATAGGATTCTTGGCGTGACCGATTTTGACGATCAAATGGTTGATGTGGCTCTCGCGGCCAGCGGTTCAACGGTGGACCAGCCGAGAATCGAGCGGGCAGTCCGGGAGATCCTCGCCGCCATCGGCGAGGATCCTGACAGGGACGGCCTCGTGCAAACACCCAAACGGGTGGCCCGCGCGTACGCGGAGTTCTTCGCGGGACTTCACCAGCATCCCAAGGATGTCCTTTCGACCACCTTTGATCTGGACCACGAAGAGCTGGTGCTCGTCAAAGACATTCCGTTCTATTCGACGTGCGAGCATCACCTTGTCCCGTTTCATGGTTCAGCGCATATCGGGTACATTCCCTCAGACGACGGAAAAATCACAGGCCTGAGCAAACTGGCGCGGCTGGTGGAGATTTATGCGCGGCGTCCGCAGGTGCAGGAGCGCCTCACCACGCAGATCGTGGATGCGATGATGGAGCACCTGCAGCCGAAGGGCGCGATCGTGGTCATCGAATGTGAGCATATGTGCATGTCGATGCGCGGCATCCGCAAGCCGGGAGCCAAAACGGTCACTTCAGCGGTGCGCGGACAGGTGCGGGAAGCCGCCACGCGCGCCGAGGCCATGAGCCTGATACTTGGAAGATAGGACACAGCAACTTTATGGATTCACTCGCGGCAGCCCCAGGAACCGGACCGGCAACCTCCCCCATTCCCGTCCTGCGGCCATCCCGGGTTCGCAAGTCCTTCGCGGACCTGCCGACGGAGCGGGCGCTGGTGATGGGAATCCTCAATGTCACCCCTGATTCCTTCAGTGACGGCGGCAAGTTCGCAACGGCAGATGAAGCCATTGCTGAAGGGCTGCGCATGCATTACGCCGGAGCGGACATCGTGGACGTCGGCGGAGAATCGACCCGCCCCAACTCTGACCGCATCACCGTAGAGGAGGAGCAGCAGCGCATCATTCCGGTTGTCGAGGCTCTGGTTAAGGCGGGCGCGCTGGTCAGTGTCGACACCATGCATGCGGCCACTGCAGCTAGGGCGATTGATGCCGGCGCCGCCATTGTGAACGATGTTTCCGGGCTGGATTTCGATCCGGACATGCCGGGACTGATTGCCGAACGCGGAGTCCACTACGTCCTGATGCACCAGCGCGGCAATCCGCAAACCATGGATTCCCTTGCCAGCTATGATGACGTCGTTGAAGACGTCATCTCCGAACTCACGGACATCCGGGACAAGTTCTACGCCGCCGGTGTAACCCCGGAACAGATCATCCTGGATCCCGGAATTGGCTTCGCCAAGAAGGAAGACCACAACTGGGCACTGTTGCGCGCACTGGACCGATTCGACGTGCTCGGTCACCGCATTCTGGTGGGAGCCTCCCGCAAGCGGTTCCTCGGAACCCTGCTCAGCGTTGCTGGCAAGGCAGCAGCTCCCGCCGAGCGCGGTGACGCGAGCGTTGCCGTTTCCGCCCTAGCAGCTGCACACGGCGCCTGGTGCGTCCGTGTGCATGACGTCGGACCGAACCTGGATGCGGTCAAGGTCGCCGCAGCCTGGACCAGGTAGACGGATCATGGCACAAAGTTCTCCCGCGCAGCGGGACAGGATCACACTGACGGGGATTACCGCCGTCGGGCACCATGGGGTGTTCGAGCATGAGCGCCGTGATGGCCAACCCTTCATTGTCGACGTGGTGCTTCACCTCGATCTGCGGCCGGCAGGTGAGAGCGATGACCTCACGCGCACCGCGCACTACGGCGAACTCGCCGAACAGGTCGTAGAACTCATCACGGGTGAGCCGCTTGATCTCATCGAGGCACTGGCTGAGCGCATAGCCGCCGCTATCCTTTCCGCCTTCGCCGTGGACGCCGTCGAGGTCACCGTGCACAAACCCAAGGCGCCCATCGAGGTGCCGTTTGGCGACGTCGCCGTCTCCATCTTCCGGGAGCGTTCATGAGTGGAACGGTGCGTTCCATCCTCGCGCTGGGCAGCAATCTCGGCGAAAGCCGCGACACGCTGTCCCTCGCCGTTGCCGACCTCGTTGACTCCACGAACGTGCGTTTGCGTGAAGTGTCGCCGATCGTGCAGACGAAGGCCGTCGGCGGCCCGGAGCAGCCGGACTACCTCAACATGGTGATCGAGATTGAGACGGACCTTGGGCCGTATGAACTGCTTGAGCACTGTCAGGCCGTTGAGAATAAGCACCACCGGGTCCGCTCTGTCCGGTGGGGTCCGCGTACTCTCGACGTCGACATCATCACCTACGGCGATCTCGTCTCGGATGACGAAAAGCTGACCCTGCCCCATCCCCGCGCGGCGGAGCGGGCCTTTGTCCTGCAGCCCTGGGCGTGGATGGACGGAACGGCTACGCTGTCGGGGCGCCCGGTCGCGGAGCTTGTCCAGCAGGCGGAAGACCTCCCCGGCCTCGTACCGTTCGAGGGGGCCTAGCAGAGCCGTGGGATCAATCCGCATCGGCTGGCTGGTTCTGATCGGTTTGGTGTTCGGTGCCGCCGGGTGGCTGGTCAACTGGTGGGCAACCCGCAACGGGTACCCCACCCCGTCGCTGCCGCTGAGTTCGCTGTTGACCATCGCCGCCGTCGTCGCGGTGACACTTATTTTCGGGCTCCGGGTGAGGCGCTGGCGCGGCGGCAATCGCAAGCGGGTCCTCGATCCGATCCTGGCGGCACGCACCGTGGTGCTTGCCCAGGCGACTGCCTATGCGGGTGCCCTGACAACCGGCTGGCACGCGGGGATCCTCGCCGATCAGCTGACGCTGGTGGGAGTCCGCAGCAACCTCGGTCCATTGTGGGGTTCGCTGGCGGTGATTGCCGGTGGCATAGTCATGATTGCAGTCGGACTGATCGTGGAGAGCTTCTGTAAGCTTCCGCCGGATGATGAGGCCGGGTCGGAGACGAGGCGTGAGAGCGGCGAGGGGGAGTATGCGTAGGGAACCAATTGACCCGGCGGGGATTGAGTGGACGCGGGTGTCACCCAAGTACCTCAGGGTCCGGCTTGTAGGGTGGGCGATAGGCAGCCTCATCTTCCTGGTGATCTTCTCTGTTCCGCTCGTCCTGTTGCTGACGGGGGTGCTGCCCCGCTTTCCGCTACTGCTCGCGTGGTTGCTGCCCGCCGCCGTCGTCATCTTTGCCGGGTGGCGTGGACTGCTCCTGCCCCGTCAGGTGCGCGCTATCGGCTATGCGGAGCGCAATGAGGATTTGCTGATCCGGCAGGGCATCTTCTTCCAGCGCACCATGGTGGTGCCCTACGGCCGGATGCAGTATGTCGACGTCGCGGTAGGGCCGATTGAACGCGCCCTCGGCCTGTGCACGCTCAAGCTGCACACGGCGTCGCCGGGCACCAATGCCGAAATTCCAGGGCTTCCTTCCAGTGAGGGAGCGCGGTTGCGGGAGCAGCTCTCGGCACGCGGTGAAGCGAAGCTGGCAGGGCTGTGACCGGCGCCGTACCTGACCCGGCGGTGCTCTCCGCCTCACCCGAGGAATGGAAGCGCGTCCACATCATTTCGCCGCTCGTCCGCGGCTGGATTGCCATTGCCGCGCTGATCTTTTTCGGCGGCCGCGATTGGTTCGAGGGTCTCCTGACCGGAGAGCCTGGAGGATTCAGGGGAGAAGGGGTAGGCAATCTTCCCCTTGCCATAGCCATCGTCGTCGGCGTCGTGCTGCTGATCGCGGCCGGGTTCTTCCTCTCCTGGTACTACACGCGCTACCAGGTGACCGAGGAGCACGTCCGAGTCAATTCGGGAGTGGTCTTCCGTCAGCACCGGCAGGCGCGTCTGGACCGGGTGCAAGCCATCGACGTTGTCCAGCCGTTCCTCGCGCGGCTGTTTGGGCTCGCGGAGCTCAAGTTCGATGTGGCGGACGCCGGGGAGTCGGCGGTACGGCTCTCCTTCCTGAAACTGGGGGAGGCTCAGAAGCTGCGGGCAACCATCCTGGCGCGGGCAGCTGGCGTCGTCGTGGATCCGGAGCACCCACAGGACATCCCCGAGGCACCCGAACGCGAGGTCCTTGCCCTCACTCCTGCCCGCGTGCTGGGCGCCGCGGCACTCTCCGGCAACACTGTCGCGGTGGTACTCGGCCTGATCGGCGTGGTGGTCTTTGCCTTCGTTCTTGAGACCGGGGCGCTGCTGGCGGCTTTCGTTCCCATCCTCATCGGTGTGGTCAGCGGTTACTGGAACGTGCTGAACACGGGGTTCAACTTCCGGGCAGCAATTTCACCGGACGGCATTCGCATCCGCTACGGGCTTCTCGATACCCGCACACAGACGGTGCCGCCCGGTCGGGTGCAGGCGGTCGGCGTGATCCAGTCACCCCTGTGGCGCCTGAAGGGCTGGTACAAGGTCACCGTGAACGTGGCCGGCTACGGCGCGTCCGCGAGTGGTGAGGCGCAGGCACGCGCCACCCTCCTTCCGGTGGGAACGCTGGACGAGGTTCTTCAGGTAATCGCGCTGGTGCTCCCCGATCCGGGAACGGACTCGCCCGTCGAGGTGTTCTCGGCAGGCCTGTCAGGACGGGATGCCGACGCCGGTTTCATCACCACCCCGCGGCGTGCACGCCTCATCGCGCCGCTCGCCTGGCGGCGCAACGGGGTGGCGGTGACCGACACCGCGCTATTGGCCCGGTCAGGTGCGTGGTGGCGGCAGGTCGCCGTCGTACCGCATGAACGCACGCAGTCCCTGGCCCTTCACCAGGGCCCGCTGGCGCGCAGGTTCGGGGTGGCTGACCTCATCCTGCACACCACTCCCGGGCCGGTCTCTCCCCGCGTCCGGCAGATCCCTGAAGCGGACGCCTGGCGGCTGTTCTCCGAAGAGGCCGGGCGGGCGGCCGATGCCCGACGCCGCAGCGGTCCCGAACAGTGGATGCGGCCCGTCCCGGTGCAGGAGCAGATGGAAGAGACGGATGCGGCTGCCGACGCACCCGTCATGCCGACACCGCCCTCATACCTGGAAGGTCCACATCATGAACGTTACTGAGCGTCCGGTCCGTCCCGGCGCTGGAGGCCCCCGCCGGAAACCCGGGAGGCTCGGCGTCGGAGTGATCGGCGCAGGCAGGGTTGGTGCCGTTCTGGGTGCTGCCCTGCGTGCAGCCGAACACGCCGTCGTCGGAGTTTCCGCTGTCTCCGAAGCAAGCAGGGAACGGGCCGAGAACCTCCTGCCCGGGGTCCCGCTGCTTGGGATCGAGCAGATCGTGGAACGGGCGGAGCTTGTCCTGCTGGCAGTGCCCGACGACGCCCTCCCGGATCTCGTCTCCGGCCTGGCCGCCGTTGGTGCCTGGCAGCCCGGCCAGCTCGTCGCGCACACGTCGGGCCGCTACGGAACGGCCGTTCTGGACCCGGCGCGGAGGCTTGGCGCCATCCCGCTAGCGCTGCACCCTGCGATGACGTTCACCGGCATGAGCCTGGACCTCACGCGCCTGCCCGACTGCACGTTCGGTGTCACAGCGCCCACCGCCGTCCTCCCGGTGGCGCAGGCACTCGTGGTCG
Organism: Arthrobacter parietis; assembly: GCF_039530425.1. Taxonomy (NCBI): domain Bacteria; kingdom Bacillati; phylum Actinomycetota; class Actinomycetes; order Micrococcales; family Micrococcaceae; genus Arthrobacter; species Arthrobacter parietis. The sequence goes on from NZ_BAAAON010000001.1 coordinate 1,323,049, forward strand.
AGATGGGCGCTGAGCCGGTGGTCATCGAGGAAGAGGACCGCGTCCTGTACCACGCGGCGCTTGCGCACGCGTCGAATCACCTGGTCACCCTCGCTGCGCAGTCAACACAGTTGCTCGGCAGCATTGGTGTGGAGCGGCCGGACCGAATGCTCGGGCCGCTGATGCGTGCCTCCCTTGAGAACGCGCTCGCCGCGGGCGAGGGGGCACTCACTGGGCCGGTTGCACGCGGTGACACCGGTACGGTCGCGGCGCACGCCGCTGCCCTCGCCGAAGCGCCCGAAGACATTTCCCGTGCCTATACGCGATTAGCCGCGGTGACTGCCTCCCGCGCACTGGAACGCGGGCTCCTGTCCCCGGAGCAGGAACGCGCAATCACTGAGGCGCTGGCACGGCCCGAGAAGGAAGAAAGCGAATGAGGCCACGGGTTCTCACTACTGCGGCGCAGCTGCGTGCTGCGCTCGCCGAACAGCTGGCTGCGGCAGGTCCCGGCCCCGTCAGCCTGGGGCTCGTCCCCACTATGGGCGCCCTCCATGAGGGCCACGCTGCGCTGGCCCGCGCTGCACGGACAGAGAACGACGTCGTTGTTGCCACCATCTTCGTCAATCCTCTTCAGTTCGGGGACCCGCTAGACCTTGACCGGTACCCCCGAACGCTGGAGGCGGACCTGGAAATCCTTGGGGGCTACGGTGTCGACCTGGTCTTCGTGCCGTCCCGGCAAGAAATGTATCCGGGCGGCGAACCGCTGGTCCGGCTCTCCGCCGGACGCCTCGGCGCAAGGTTTGAGGGCGAATTCCGGCCGGGACACTTCGACGGGATGCTCACCGTCGTCGCCAAGTTGCTGCATCTGGCCTGGCCCGCCGCCGACGCCGCGTATCGGGCCTACTTCGGGCAGAAGGACGCGCAGCAGCTGGCACTGATCCGCCGGATGGTCCGCGACCTCAGCTTCACGGCGGACATCCGTGCGGTACCCACGGTGCGGTCTGCCGAAGGGCTGGCGCTCTCGAGCCGGAACCGGTTCCTGACGGCACAGGAGGCGGATGCCGCCCTTGTCCTGTCCCGCGCATTGCGCCTGCTGGCGGAGCGCGCTGTCCGCTGCGAACCGCTGGACCTGGAATCCGCCGTCGCACTGGTGGAAAGCCAGCCGCTCGTGCAACTGGAGTATTTCGAGGTGGTGGACCCGGATACTTTGGAACCGCTCGCCTTCAACTGCCGCGAGACTCCCTTCTCGGGGGAGGCACTCGCGCTGATTGCCGCAAGGGTGGGCAGCGTCAGGCTCATTGACAATCAACCGCTGCTTGCGGACCCGGCGGGCACGTAAGGCTGAACCGGTAACCTTAGATACCGTGACCACTGAGCCAGCCCTCTCCACCGAAGAATTCAACGAGCAGATGCGCATCCGCATGGAAAAGCGCGCGCGCCTGCTGGAGCGCGGTGAGGAGCCGTATCCGGTCAAGCCGGAGCGGACATCTTCCCTGGGCGAGATCCGGGACCGCTTCTCCGGTCTCGAGGCCGGTGACTCAACCGGTGAGAACGTCAGCGTGGTTGGCCGGATAGTCTTCCTCCGGAATACCGGGAAATTGTGCTTCGCGACGCTCCAGGAGGGCGACGGAACCCGTCTCCAGGCGATGCTGAGCCTCGCCGCCGTCGGCGAGGAGCCCCTGGCGGAGTGGAAGTCAACGGTGGATCTGGGCGATCACGTGCAGGTTTCGGGGGAAGTCATCAGTTCACGCCGCGGCGAACTGTCGGTGATGGCTACGGGCTGGGCTATGGCGTCGAAGGCGCTGCGCCCGTTGCCCACCCTGCACGCCGGGGTCAACGAGGAGACACGAGTCCGCCAGCGCTATGTGGATCTGCTGGTGCGCGAGGAAGCGCGCCAGATGGTCCGGACGCGGGCAATGATTACCCGCAGTATCCGTGAGACGCTTCACTCGCATGAATACATCGAGGTGGAAACGCCGATCCTCCAACTGGTCCATGGCGGCGCCACCGCGCGGCCGTTCGAGACCCACGTGAATGCCTTTGATCAGAAGATGACCCTTCGCATCGCGCTGGAGCTTTATCTGAAGCGGGCAGTTGTCGGTGGAATCGACCGCGTTTATGAAATTGGTCGTATTTTCCGCAATGAGGGAGTCGACTCTACGCACAGTCCCGAATTCACGATGCTCGAGTGCTACGAGGCTTATGCTGACCAGTTCGTGATGGCTGACCGCATGAAGGAGATCATCCTGAATTGTGCTGACCTTCTTGGATCGCGCCAGATTGAATCCGGAGCCGGGACCATTGACCTGGACGGCGAATGGCGCTGGCTCGGGGTCTATCCGGGGCTCTCCGAGGCAGTTGGACGTGTTATCACTCCGGACACTGACAGGGAAATGTTGTTGACGGTAGCTGAAGAACAGGAGGTTTCCGTGGACCTGGACTGGGACGCGGAAAAGCTTGTCCTGGAACTCTTCAGCGAGATTGTCGAACCGACATTGGTGCAGCCGACGTTCGTTTATGACTATCCGCCGTCAGCGCAGCCCCTGGCCCGTCCCCACCGCGACCAGCCGCAGCTGATTGAGGCATGGGACCTCATCATCGGCGGCATGGAGCGTGGAACCGCGTTTTCCGAACTGATTGATCCCGTCATTCAGAGGGAGCGCCTCACCGAACAGTCACGGCGGGCAGCTGCCGGTGACGAGGAAGCCATGCAATTGGACGAAGACTTCCTTCGTGCCCTTGAATACGGCGCACCGCCGATGGGCGGGATCGGCCTGGGCATTGACCGGCTCGTCATGCTTTTCACTTCCACCGGAATAAGGGAAACCATCCTATTCCCGCTGTTGAAGCCGGAGTTGGGTTAATACTATGGAGTATTTGGCTGTTCTCCTACCTTCCCTTGCCGTTGGGCTCATCTTCTACTTCGTCATGAAGTCGATCTTCAACGCGGACCGGGCCGAGCGTGAGGCCGAATCCGCAGAACGCCGCAACAGGGAGAATGAAATAGTAAAACCGACACCGTCGCCGGATGATGCGCCGCCCGGGAAGCAGTAAAAAGCCTGATCATCATTTTTCTCTTTTGACGTCTGGGTTTAATGCGGACGATAATGTCTCTTGAATACTCGATAGGCCGATTGAGGAGATTGTTATGGCGCAGAAAGTCAAAATCATTCTGATTGACGACCTCGACGGCGGTGAGGCAGATGAAACCGTAAGGTTCGGCCTCGACGGATCGCAGTATGAAATTGATCTTTCCTCAGTGCACGCGGAGGAACTGCGCAGTGCGCTGTCCACCTATGTCTCCTCCGCCAGGCGCGAGAGCCAGGGTAAACAGCGGCAGGGCGCACCCGCCGCCCGCAATCAGGAAGCCGCGCAGATCCGCGAATGGGCAAAGGCAAACGGTTACAACGTCTCTTCGCGGGGGCGCGTCAATTCCGAGATCATCGAGGCATACCGGGCTGCGCAGCGCTAGCGCCTCCGAGCAGGGCCCGCTGGCCTATCTCGCCTGTGGCGAACACGCTCCACAAGCCATCCATGGGCACGTAGCATCGAACTACGCGTTAGCTAGGAGTGTGTCTCATGTTTGAGAGATTTACGGATCGTGCCCGTCGAGTTGTAGTGCTGGCCCAGGAAGAGGCCCGCATGCTCAACCACAATTACATCGGCACCGAGCACATTCTGCTTGGGCTAATTCATGAGGGTGAGGGTGTCGCCGCAAAGGCGCTTGAGTCGCTCAGCATTTCCCTCGGCGCTGTGCGCGAGCAGGTGCAGGAGATCATCGGGCAGGGCCAGCAGGCTCCTTCCGGTCACATCCCCTTCACGCCGCGTGCCAAGAAGGTGCTGGAGCTGTCTCTCCGCGAGGCACTGCAGCTCGGCCACAACTACATCGGCACTGAGCACATTCTGCTCGGTCTCATTCGTGAGGGTGAGGGCGTTGCCGCGCAGGTTCTGGTCAAGCTCGGCGCTGACCTCAACCGCGTCCGTCAGCAGGTCATTCAACTGCTTTCCGGGTACCAGGGCAAAGAACCTGTGGCATCAGGTGGCCAGCAGCAGGAGGGCACCCCTGCCGGGTCCGTCGTACTGGACCAGTTCGGACGCAATCTCACCCAGGCGGCCCGGGAGGGCAAGCTCGATCCGGTCATCGGCCGCGAGCTCGAGATGGAACGCGTCATGCAGGTCCTCTCCCGCCGCACCAAGAACAACCCCGTGCTCATCGGCGAGCCCGGCGTCGGCAAGACGGCCGTCGTCGAGGGCCTCGCTCAGGCGATTGTCCGCGGAGATGTACCCGAGACCATCCGGGACAAGCAGTTGTACACCCTGGACCTCGGCTCACTGGTTGCCGGATCCCGCTACCGCGGTGACTTCGAGGAACGCCTCAAGAAGGTCCTGAAGGAGATCCGCACACGCGGCGACATCATCCTGTTCATCGATGAGATCCACACGCTCGTTGGTGCCGGCGCGGCAGAGGGCGCTATCGACGCCGCGTCCATTCTGAAGCCCATGCTGGCGCGTGGAGAGCTTCAGACCATCGGCGCCACCACGCTGGATGAATACCGCAAGCACATCGAAAAGGACGCGGCCCTTGAGCGCCGCTTCCAGCCAATCCAGGTTCAGGAGCCTTCGGTGGCACATGCCATTGAAATCCTGAAGGGGCTCCGGGACCGCTATGAGGCACACCACCGTGTCTCCATCACTGATGCCGCGCTGGCATCGGCTGCCAACCTTGCCGAGCGGTACATCTCCGATCGGTTCCTGCCGGACAAGGCCATTGACCTCATCGATGAAGCCGGAGCGCGGCTGCGAATCCGCCGCATGACCGCTCCGCCGGAGCTCAAGGAAATCGATGAGCGCATCGCGTCCGTGAAGCGGGAGAAGGAATCCGCTATCGACGCCCAGGACTTCGAGGGTGCAGCCCGCCTGCGAGATCGTGAGCAGAAGCTTCATGACGAGCGCATGGACAAGGAGCGCCGCTGGAAGTCAGGCGGTCTCGATGACATCGCCGAGGTTGACGAGGAACTGATCGCCGAGGTTCTCGCGAACTCCACCGGCATCCCCGTCTTCAAGCTCACCGAAGAAGAGTCCTCGCGGCTGCTCAAGATGGAAGATGAACTGCACAAGCGGGTCATCGGCCAGGATGACGCCATCAAGGCAATCTCCCAGGCCATCCGCCGGACCCGTGCAGGCCTGAAGGATCCGAAGCGTCCGGGCGGTTCGTTCATCTTCGCCGGTCCCACCGGCGTTGGAAAGACCGAGCTCGCCAAGGCGCTTGCTGAGTTCCTCTTCGGAGATGAAGATGCGCTGATCACACTGGACATGTCGGAGTACTCGGAGAAGCACACCGTCTCCCGGCTCTTCGGTGCGCCCCCCGGATACGTGGGCTATGAAGAGGGCGGTCAACTTACCGAAAAGGTCCGTCGCCGTCCGTTCTCCGTTGTCCTGTTCGACGAGGTGGAGAAGGCTCACGCCGATCTCTTCAACTCGCTGCTGCAGATCCTCGAGGATGGCCGCCTGACTGACAGCCAGGGCCGTGTGGTGGACTTCAAGAACACCGTCATCATCATGACCACCAACCTCGGCACCCGGGACATCTCCAAGGGCGTCATGACGGGCTTCCAGTCCGGCACTGACACCAACACGGGTTACACCCGCATCAAGGCGAAGGTAACGGAGGAGCTGAAGCAGCACTTCCGCCCCGAGTTCCTCAACCGTGTGGATGACACCGTGGTGTTCCCGCAGCTGACCCAGGACGAGATTGTCCAGATCGTGGATCTGTTCCTCGACCGCCTGAGCAAGCGGATGGCAGATAAGGGTATGAGCATCGAACTCACACCTGCGGCCAAGGTGCTGCTCGCGACCCGCGGTTATGATCCGGCAATGGGTGCACGCCCGCTGCGCAGGACCATGCAGCGCGAGATCGAAGACCAGCTTTCCGAAAAGATTCTCTTCGGAGAGATCAAGTCCGGAGAGCTCGTCTCGGTGGACGTCGAGGGCGAGGGTGACGAAGCAAAATTCACCTTCGTCGGGCATGGTGCTCCCAAGGAGATCGAGGATTCGCCGGCGGCAATCGAGGCGGTCGTTCCCGAGTAAACCGGGGACTCTCAAGCACACCTGCCCGTATCGGTCCGCCGATACGGGCAGGTTCTTTTAAGCGCATTCGGAACTGCCCTGGGTTGTGAGCTGGAGCACATCGGATGATAAAGATGTTCCATGACACTCGTACCAGATTCGCCCACCCCAGCGAACACCACTGCCTTCCATGACCTGGATCGTTTCGTCGCCCTACCGCGTTTGAGTGGGCTTTCGTTAAGCGCCGACGGCACCCGGCTGGTTACCTCCGTGGCCACCCTCAACTCCAAGGGCACTGCCTACACCTCCGCCCTGTGGGAGCTGGACCCATCCGGCCGCCAACCGGCCCGGCGCATCACCCGCAGCGCGAAGGGAGAATCGGGCGCCGCCTTCCTTAGGAGCGGCGACCTCCTTTTCACGTCCGCCCGCCCGGACCCGGACAACGCGGAGGAGGAACCGATTCCAGCGCTCTGGAAGCTTCCGGCCGCCGGCGGCGAAGCCCGGGTAGTGCACACCCGCCCGGGAGGAGTGCAATCGGTCCTCGCTGCAGCGGAGGCAGACGCCGCCGTCGTCGTTGCTGAGGTGCTGGCCGGATCAACTGATGAATCGGACGACGGAGAACGCCGCAAGGCCCGCAAGGACGCCGGTGTTGCCGCAATTCTGCACACGGGCTACCCGGTTCGTCACTGGGATGCCGATCTTGGCCCCTCCGAGCCACGCTACTTCCTGATTGAGCCCGGTGAGCCCGGTAAGCCCGGTGAAGCCGGCAAGATCACGCTCGACGACGAGCCCTCCGTCACGCTCCGCAATGTGACCGGCGGAATTGGCTCCGCACTCCGGAACGCGAGCCCGCGCCTCAGTCCGGACGGTACGTTCCTGCTCACAGGGCAGACCGTACCCGTGGGAGGCGGGGACCAGCGGTCGGTGCTGGTGCGCGTCGACACTGCCACCGGGGAGCGCTCCGTTCTCCTCGAACACCCCGATTATGACTACGACGCAGGCCCTATCAGCCCGGACAGCTCAACCGCCGTCGTGGTAGTCCGGCACCGCACCGGCCCCGATACACCGCCGAACGTGGAGCTCGGGCTGCTTCCTGCCGCTGGAGGTTCCCTGACGCCCCTTGCCTCCGGATGGGACCGTTGGCCTGCTCCTGCCGCCTGGCTTCCGGATGGAAGCGCACTGGTGGTCACAGCGGACGACGACGGCGCGGCGCCGGTTTTCGTTATTGACGTCGCCAGCGGCGAGGTGCGGCAGGTGACGATGGATGCTGCTGCCTACACCGACGTCGTTATTTCGCCTGACGGTTTGGCCGCCTACGCGCTGCGCAGTTCCTACGAGTTCCCGCCGGAGGCTGTGCGCATTGAGCTTGCCACGGGCACTGTTGCGCCGCTGCCGGCGCCGAGTGAGCGCCCTCCGCTGCCGGGAACGCTGGAGCGGGTGGAGGCTGTCGGCGCGGACGGGCACGCCGTGAAGTCCTATCTGGTCCTGCCGGAAGGAGCCGGCGCATCTGCGCCCGCGCCGTTGCTGCTCTGGATCCACGGCGGCCCGCTCGGATCCTGGAACGCGTGGACCTGGCGCTGGTCGCCGTGGCTGCTGGCCGCCCAGGGATACGCCGTCCTCCTGCCGGACCCCGCCCTCTCCACGGGTTACGGACAGAAGATGATCGAACGCGGCTGGGGCGCATGGGCAGACGCGCCCTACACGGACCTCATGGCCGCAACGGATGCCGTGGTGGCGCGTGCGGACATCGATGAGAGCCGCACGGCGGCGATGGGCGGTTCGTTCGGCGGGTACATGGCCAACTGGGTGGCCGGGCATACGGACCGGTTCAATGCGATCGTCACGCACGCCAGCCTGTGGGCCCTGGACCAATTCGGGCCCACCACCGATGCCTCTTTCTACTGGGAGAAGGAGATGACGGCCGAGATGGCGCTCGAGAACTCCCCGCACACGCATGTCGGGAAGATCAGCACGCCGATGCTGGTGATCCACGGTGACAAGGATTACCGCGTCCCGATCGGCGAAGGTTTGCGGCTCTGGTACGAGCTCCTGTCCAAGTCCCAGCTGCCTGCCGGGCCGGACGGGGAGACTGAGCACCGCTTCCTGTACTTCCCGGATGAGAACCACTGGATCCTCAAGCCGCAGCACGCGAAGATCTGGTACTCCGTCGTCGAGCACTTCCTGGCCCGTCACCTGCTGGGCGAGAAGGTGGACCTTCCCCCGGAGTTGGGAATCTGAGGTACGTCCGGGTCCCTACACTGGGTTGAATGAGCCAGTCCTTTCATATTCGCCGGGCAACCACCGCCGACGTGCCCATCATCAAGCAGCTGGTGGCCCCGCTCGCGGAAGAGCGCATCCTGATTGCCAAGGAAACGGTCGCCTACTATGAGGGCCTTCAGGAGTTCAAAATCGCCGAAGATGACGACGGCGGTGTGCTGGGGTGCGGAGCCCTCCACGTCATGTGGGAGGATCTCGCGGAGATCCGTACGCTAGCCACCGCCGCAGCGGCGCGGGGCAGGGGCGTGGGCACCGCCGTCGTCAATGCGCTGCTTGAGGAAGCGCGCGCTATCGGTGTGCAGCGGGTTTTCTGCCTCACCTTCGAAGAGGCCTTCTTCCGCCGCCACGGGTTCCGTGTGATGGCGGACCAGTCGGCAGTGGATCCCGTTGTGTATTCGGAACTCCTGCGTTCGCATGACGAAGGCGTAGCGGAATTTCTGGACCTGGCACGCGTGAAGCCCAATACCCTCGGCAATACCAGGATGATCCGTACGCTCTGACGGTGAGCTAGCCAGCGGCGTTCTGCGCCGATAAGCTAAGGATGCTTGGTATGTGAACGCCAGGTGAGTCTCCTGACAGGGGGACGGAACGTCGACGAAAGGCGGAACGCCATGGGTGCAGACGACAAGACACAGAACAACGCCGAGAAATTGGGCGGCAAGGTTCAGGAAGGCCTGGGCAAGGCCACTGGCAACAAGGACATGGAAGCCGAGGGCCAGAAGGACCAGAGCAAGGCCGACCTCAAGAATGCCGGCGAGAACATCAAGGACGCGTTCAAGAAATAGCCGGTAAAAACGTAGGCGGCATCAGGCCGCCAGCTGTGGGAAGGACCGTCCGGGTCCTTCCCACAGTCATATCCGGGTGCTTCAGCATGAAGGGTCTGGGCAACCGTCCCTGCCGCAGAGTACTGTTCAAGGGCGAACCGGTTTTGCAGCAGTCGATCACCGTCCAAGGAGACTCGCATGAAGAAGCTGATCAATGACCCGCAGGCAGTGGTAACTGAATCCATTGAGGGGTTCGGGGCTGCCCACGCTGATCTGGTTGAGGTGCATCCGGACCCCTTGTTCATCACCCGCAGAGACGCTCCGGTCCAGGGCAAGGTGGGGTTGGTTTCGGGCGGCGGAAGCGGTCATGAACCTTTGCACGCAGGGTTCGTGGGCCGCGGGATGCTTGATGCTGCGGTCCCTGGCGCGGTGTTTACCTCGCCTACTCCCGATCAGATCATTCCCGCCACACTTGCCGTGAACGGCGGCGCAGGAGTGCTGCACATCGTCAAAAACTACACCGGCGACGTCCTCAACTTCGAGACCGCAGCCGAAATGGCGCAGGCCGAGGGCGTGGAGGTCCGGTCGGTCCTGATCAATGACGACGTCGCTGTGGAAGATTCGCTGTACACCGCAGGCCGCCGCGGCGTCGGCGGGACGGTGCTCGTGGAACGAATCGCCGGAGCAGCAGCCGAGCGCGGTGATTCCCTCGACGGCGTCACCGGGATTGCCCAGCGCGTCAATGACAACGTGCGTTCCATGGGCGTTGCGCTCTCTGCCTGCACGGTGCCGCACGCCGGCGTGCCCAGCTTCGATCTGACCGAGGAAGAAATCGAGATCGGCATCGGGATTCACGGTGAACCTGGCCGGCACAAGATCGCCATGGAAAATGCGGACGGAATAACCGACCGCCTCCTGGAGCCGATCCTCGCCGATCTCAAAGCGACGGACGGTGACCGCGTGCTGCTCTTCGTCAACGGCATGGGCGGCACGCCGGCCAGTGAGCTTTACATTGTGTACCGGCGCGCGCGTCAGGTGCTTGCCGAGCGCGGCATCTCGGTTGAGCGCTCCCTGGTTGGCAACTACATCACGGCGCTGGAGATGCAGGGAGCGTCGATTTCGGTGCTGAAGCTGGACGATGAAATGGTGGAACTCTGGGACACGCCGGTATGGACGCCGGCCCTGCGATGGGGAGTGTAGATGGCGCTGACTGCGCAATGGGCCGAAGCCTGGATCCGGGAGTGCTCACAGGTCCTCACTGAGCACCGTACTGCGCTGATCGAGTTGGACCGGGCGATCGGGGACGCGGACCACGGCGAGAACATGCAGCGCGGGTTCGCGGCGGTGGTGGCAAAGCTCGACGCCGGTGGGCAGGAAACACCCGGCGCGGTCTTCAAGCTGACTGCCATGACTTTGATGTCCACCGTTGGCGGTGCGGCCGGTCCGCTGTACGGTACCGCGTTCCTCCGCGCGGCCACAGCTCTGGGTGACGCAGCTGAGATCGATCCCGCCGCCGTCGTTGGCTTCCTAACTGCAGCACGCGACGGCGTGGTGGCGCGCGGCAAGGCCGAGCCGGGGGACAAGACCATGATCGATGCGTGGACTCCCGCCGTCGAGGCTGCCGGCACGGCGCAGTCGGCCGGGGCGTCGGCCGTGGAGGTGCTTGAGGCTGCAGCCAATGCCGCCCAGGCCGGTGCCCTCGCCACAGAGCCGCTGATCGCCAGAAAAGGCAGGGCCAGTTACCTGGGTGAGCGCAGTGCCGGGCATCGTGACCCCGGTGCGCAGTCCTCGGCCCTGATTCTTCAGGCGGCAGCTGACACCGCAGGGCGTCAACAGTGACGGTCGGCCTGGTGATCGTCTCGCACAGCAGCAAAATCGCCGAGGGGGTCATTGAGCTGGCCGCGCAGATGGCCCCCAACGTCCGGATAGCCGCCGCCGGCGGTACGAGTGATTCCCCGTCGCGCATCGGCACCAGTCTTGAGAAGGTTCAGTCGGCGCTTGAGGAAGCCGAGCAGGGCGACGGCGTCGTGGTCCTTACCGACCTCGGTTCTGCAGTCATGACTGCAGAAATGACCCTTGAATTCCTCCCCCCTGATACCCGGTCGAGGATCCGCCTGCCTCAAGCCGCCCTGGTCGAAGGAGCGGTGGCAGCGGCCGTGCAGGCGGAGTCCGGCGGCACGGTGGACGAGGTCGCTTCCGCTGCCGAGCGTGCTGTCGTTTCCATCGACCCTGAGTCACTTGAGCCGTTCGTCTCCCATGGGGCGGCGGCTCCCGGTCCCTCAGCTCCGCTGGAAGCAGCTGCTGAGCCGGCGGTGACGGGCGCCTGGACCCTGCCGAACAAGATGGGCCTGCACGCTCGGCCCGCGGCCGTCATAGCAAGGGCGCTCACGGACCTGGACGCCGAAGTGACCATCAACGGCGTGGACGGCAAGTCGGTGATGCTGCTCATGTCGCTCGCTCTGGGCGAGGGCAAGGAACTCCGCGCTGAGGCGACGGGCCCAGAGGCGCAGAAGGCCATCGAGTACATCGGCGGTGAGGTCAAGGCAGGGTTCGGCGAGCTCTAGCGGAACTTTTGGGCACTTACGGTGACTTCCGGGCGGGCCGACGTCGCCAGAGGTGCGCAAAAGTTCGCCAGGAGGGCCCAGGAAGTTCCGAGGAGAGGTCAGGCTGGGAGCTGCAATCCCCGTGGTGTCTCCTCTGCCAGGCCATCCGCGAGGAGGCCGTTGAGCGCTCGCTCGAGCTGCTCAAGCGGGGCATGCAACCCATACAGCTTCTCAAATGCCGCGGGGGTGCCGTGCGCCAGGTCCACGGGGCGCTCGCGGATGAGTGGAAGCGGCACGGGGCTGTCCGTATGCCGCAGCACATGCATGATCGCGCCACGTACCTGCCGGTCCGTTCCTGCCCAGGACTGGCCCTTGGGTACGTACGTCGGCGCGGGTTTCCCGGCCGCCACCCAGGCGCACCGATCGAGGACCGGACACTGCTCGCAGGAGGGCGTCCGCGCAGTGCAGACCAGCGCACCGAGCTCCATCACAGCCGCGTTCCAGCGGACCGAGGCGGGACCGTCGTCGGGCAGGAGTGTGGCAGCCCGCTTCATCTCAGCGGCCGTCAGCGCCGGCGCCGGCAGGGCGGCACCGCCCACAAGCCGCGCGTGGACGCGGCGGATGTTCGTGTCGACGACCGTCTCGCGATGACCGAAGGCGAACGCCGCGACGGCGGCAGCTGTGTAGGTGCCCACGCCCGGCAGTGCAAGGAGCTCAGCATAGGAATTGGGTACGTTGCCCCCATGATGAACGACGACGGCAGTCGCCGCCGCGTGGAGGCGCAGCGCCCGCCGTGGGTAACCCAGGCGCCCCCAGTGGCGGAGGGCCTCACCCGCGGGGGCTGCAGCGAGGTCAGCTGGTGCAGGCCAGCGGGACATCCAGTCCTCCCATACGGGCAGGACACGCGAGACGGGAGTCTGCTGAAGCATGAACTCGCTCACCAGAACGCCCCAGGGGGTTCGGGAGGGAAGCCGCCAGGGGAGGTCCCGGGCGGCGTCGTCGAACCAGTCACTCAGGCGAGCATGCAGCACTGCGGCGTCCACGGTGAACTCCAGATGTTCGACAAATCGGCAGGATCCACCCTACCCAAAGCATCGGCGGAACTGGCCGCCGCGCGGCGTGGTGAGCATGCGCGTCGGCGTCACGTCTCTTAGCCTTGAATCATGAGCTCGGCAGGAGGTACAGGCAGCAGCCGGGTGAACGGTCCCCGGCGGACACCCAGCCCCCAGGTCTACAAACGGCGTCGTCAGGTGGTGGCACTGCTCGCCCTCCTGCTTGTCGGAGGTCTTATCTGGGCAGGGATTGCACTTGCCGGGCTTTTCCGCTCGGAGCCGGGTCCGGCGCCGGCCGCCGCGGCTCCTACCAGCGCCGCCGCGAACCCGACTGCGTCCGCAACCCCCTCCTCGTCCCCCTCCCCGACGGAGTCGAGCCCAACGCCAACACCAACACCGACTGAGCCGGTGTGCAATCCGGCGTCCATCGAGGTCACCGGCAGCGTGGACGCCGAAACCTATGCGCCGGACCAGAATCCCGTCCTCTCCCTCACCGTCAGCAATACGGGTGAGGTTCCCTGCCCGGTGAATGTAGGGACATCGCAGATGGAGTTCCTGATCACCAGCGGCGAAGACCGGATCTTCTCGTCCCGGGACTGCCAGGAGGGCGCTGAGGACCTGGAAGTGATCATTGAGCCGGGAAAGTCGGAAACTGCGCGCTTCACCTGGGAACGGATCCGGAGCGCTCCCGAGTGCGCAACAGTTGATGCGGTGCCCGGCGCCGGCCAGTACGCGTTCCGGACCCGCCTGGGTGAACGCACCAGCGACGAAGTTCTTTTCACGCTTGAGTAGAGATGAACTTCAGGTTTACACGGACTACATGAAGCGGTCGAGGAGGCTGGTCTCCGCGATCCGTGAGAGGCCTTCCCGGACAGTCCGTGCCCGCTGTTCGCCAATCCCGTCCACCGCCATGAGGTCATCGATGTTGGCGGCCATGAGGTTCTGCAGTCCATCAAAGTGGTCCACGAGCCGGTTGGCGACCGTGGGAGGCACGGCCTTGATTCCCGAAAGCAGCCGGTACCCCTTGGGCTGCACCACCGCATCGAGGGAGTCTGTGGACGGGTTGAAGCCGAGCACGCTTGCGATGGTGCCCAGATCAATGAGGTCTGTGGAGCTGAAACCCTGGAGGCGCGTCAACTGGTCTTCGACCGGCATGGTGCTTGCGCCGAGCCCGGAGTAATCGCGAAGAACCATCTCGCTGCCCGGGCCGAGGCCCGTGGTCAGCTCTTCCACCTGTAGGGAGAGGAGGCGTCCGTCGATGCCGAGTTCGAGGACGTACTGCGAGATTTCCTCGGAAATGCGGCGCACCATTTCCTGGCGCTGCAGGGTAACGGCGACGTCGCGAACAGTCACCATGGCCTCAATTTCGAGTGCCGAGAGTGATCCGGTGACCTGGTCCAGGCGTGCGCGGTACCGTTCGAGGGTGGCGAGCGCCTGGTTGGCGCGGGCGAGCACGGGCTCGGACCCTTCCAACACATGGCGGAGGCCGTCAACGTAGAGCGCGATGATCTGCATGGATTGGCTGACGGAAATGACGGGAACGCCGGTCTGGATGGCTACGCGCTCGGCAGTCCGGTGGCGTGTTCCTGACTCCTGCGTTTCGATCCGGTGATCCGGCACCAGTTGCACGCCGGCGCGGAGGATCTTGCTGGCGTCCCGGTCACAGACAATAGCGCCGTCCATTTTTGCGAGCTCGCGCAGCCGGGTGGGGGAGAAGTCGATTCCGATGTCGAAGCCGCCAGAGCAGATCGAGTCCACTGTGCGGTCGAACCCCAGGACGATCAGGGCACCGGTGCGGCCGCGAAGGATCCGCTCAAGGCCGTCGCGCAACTGCGTACCCGGCGCCACCCGCGCCAGGGTTGCTTTCAGCGCGTCCTCCGGACTGCGTACCATCTCACTCCCTCTTCGAAGCCGGGCAGGCGAATGCACGGACCGACAGTTCCTAATCCTATGGGAGCACGGCATCGGCTGACGGCCCAGTTTCCACTCAAATGCGTAACGTTCCAGCGTTCAGCGGGCACTGGGACCGCATCGGGAAGCCTTAGAAGAGCAATTCGAGGGCTTCCGTGAGCGTGCTGACCTGCTTGACGGTGAAGCCGGCTGGGATGCGCCCGGGGCCGTTGGGCGATTCCGGTACGACGGCGTGGGTGAACCCGAGGCGCTCGGCCTCCTGGATGCGACGCGAAATTCCCGGCACCGGACGCACCTCGCCGGCTAACCCCACCTCTCCGAAGGCGATCATGCGGGAGGGAAGCGCCTGGTTGGTCTTGGCGGAAGCAATGGCAAGGGCAACCGAGAGGTCCGTTGCCGGTTCGCTCAGCTTTACGCCGCCGACTGTGGCCACATAGCTGTCATCCTTGTGCAGCTGCAGCGAAGCCCGGCGCTGCAGGACGGCAAGGAGCATGGAGACCCGGGAGCCGTCGAGACCGCTCGTGGCGCGCCGCGGCTGCGAAGTTGCCGATTCGGCGAGCAGCGCCTGAACCTCGGCCAGCAGTGGACGCCGGCCCTCGAGCGTGACGGTGATGCAGGTTCCCGCCACCGGCTCCTTGGTACGGGAGACAAACAGCCCGCTTGGATCCGCGAGTCCCACGATCCCGGTATCCGTCAGGTCGAAGCAACCCACCTCATCGGTGGGGCCATAACGGTTTTTGACCGCGCGCATCAGGCGGAGGCGTGAGTGCCGTTCACCCTCAAATTGGCACACCACATCCACAAGGTGCTCAAGCAGCCGCGGGCCTGCGATAGAGCCGTCCTTGGTGACGTGGCCGACCAGCAACGTGGTCATACCGCGGGTCTTGGCAGCGTTGATGAGCGACGCCGCCACCTCCCGCACCTGGGTGACACCTCCCGCACTGCCGTCCACGTCCGGACTGCTGAGCGTCTGTACCGAATCCACGATGAGCAAAGCGGGATCCACCTTCTCAACCTGGCCCAATGCCTGACTGAGGTCTGATTCCGCCGTGAGGTACAGCGTGTCCGCCAACGCGCCGATCCGTTCTGCCCGCAGTTTCACCTGTGCGGTTGATTCCTCACCGGTGACGTAGAGAACCGTGCGTCCCAACCGGGCGACCCTCGCCGCGACGTCCAGCAGGAGCGTGGACTTGCCGACCCCGGGCTCACCGGCGACGAGGATGACCGCACCCGGAACCAATCCCCCGCCGAGCACCCTGTCGAGTTCGCCGATCTCGGTTGGGTGGTAGGACGCCGTGGTGGAATCCACCTCAGCGATCCGGAGGGCGGGGCGCGCAACGGTAGTGGCCGCCGTAGTACGCGCTACGCCTGCCGCGGCTGCCTCCTCGACCGTGCCCCACGCCTGGCACTCGCCGCACCGGCCCACCCACTTGGCGGTGGTCCAGCCGCACTCACCGCAGCGGTAGGCGGGGGATTGCGTGCGCGATCGCGCGGTCTTTGTAGCCATGGTTCAAACGTACCGGGTGCAACTGACAGTCCTGTCGAGGCTCAGCTGTTGCTACTCACAGTTTGGGCAGGTACCCGGCGGCGTCCTCATGGGAGAGGCCGGTGGCTTCGAGGAGGTCGACGATGAGCGGCCGGTACAGAACCACCAGCCCCTCACCCTCGAGCCGCTTCACATTGAGGCGGGCGGGGTGCAGGACGGTGGCCACCGCGGCAAGATCCTCCCGCGCCCTGCGTAGGTGTTGATCGCGCTCCGCTGTGGAGGAGGAGTGCAGGGCAAGCGCGAGGACATCCACGGCATCGGCAGTTTCCTCGATCACCTGCGCCAGCGACTGCACGGCTTCGTCCGAGAGCGCCGCGTGATTGATCACCGAGGTCAGCCGCCGGGAGAACACCCGGCTATTTCGGATCGCGAGATCGATATAGCTGATCGAGCCGTGCAGCTCGCCCAGCTCGCCCCGGTGCCGCCGGTACGCCGGTGAAAGGCGCGCAACCTCCGTCGCCGCGCGCATGGAAGTCGAGAGCCCGTCCATCAGCGGCTGGCAGTTCCGTGCCCGGATCAGCGCGTGCCACGCCTGCGTGGGATCGCTGGCGGACAGCGCACGGGCGTTCTCACGCAGCACCGCGGAGAGCTCCCCTAGCAGCTTGCGGACATCGCCTTTGGGCTCGCGGCGCGGATCACGCGGCATCGCCATGGTGATCAGCAGTGCGAAAGCACCGCCGACGACGGCGTCCACACTTCGCGTGAACGGTCCTCCTTCCGGGGCCGGCAGGAGCACAACCAGGAGGGACTGCAGTGCCAGTTGGGTGGTGAAAATGGTCCCGCTGTCCAGGAAACGCGCCAGCAGGACGGACACAAAAAGAACGACGGCGGCCTGCCAGAGTCCTGTGCCCAGCAACGCCAGGAGCACATCGCCCACAGCGATACCGAGTGTGCATCCGAAACCGACTTCCAGCACCCGACGCAGCCGCGGATCCCTCGAAAACCCTAGTGCGATGAGCGAAGAGGTGGCAGCAAAAAGGGGCCCATCGTGGCCGAGTACCTGCTCTGCAAACGCATACGCCCCAACAGCGCCGACGGTGATCTGGATGGCCGGAAGCAAGGATGAGCGGCTGCGGCGCAGGCCTACGCGGGATCGGTTGCGCAGAAAGGAACGTGCGCGGTCCAGTCGCGAGCGCCGGGTCATACGCCTGACCCTACCGCCGGGAGCGGTCCATCAGGGTAAAGGTGGTGGACCTGCCCATAGTCCGCGTCCGGACGGCCGCGAGCGGCGCTGCAAGCAAGAGCGCCCCCGCCACCAGTTCCAGGAATTCCTCGAGGTGGTAGACCACCGCCAGCACTGCGGTCGGAGCACCGAGGCGAATGACTTCCCCCGCCACTAACTCGAGCCCGACGGCTGCAAACAACAGGGTCACTATTCCCAGCACGATCAGCCGGGTTGATGCTTCCGGCAGGTGCCGGGCGCTGACGGTCGCCAGTACGAGCACGACAACGGCGATGGGTATGCCGAACACCAGCCAGACGAACGTGAAGTCCGCGACGTCCACAAACTGCCCGGCAAGGGTGTCGAGGCGTTCATGCAGCCAGGTTCCCTCGTCGAGGCACAGGAGGAACACCATGCCGGCCAGAATCCACCAGGCGGTGGCCCCCTTGATTCTCTGATGTCTGGCGAGGACGGCGGCGAACAGGAGGGTTGTTGTTGCTGCGGCCAGCTGCACCACGGACCACCAGGTAGGAAAGTTGCCCTCATAGTTGACGTCGAAGTACACGCTGAAGAGAGTTTCACCTCTTGCCTGACCTGTCAGCAGCGGAGAGATCAGGCTGAATCCGACAACCAGGGCGTGCACCAGGCCGAGCCCTATGAGCAGGCGGCGCCACCGCAACGGGTGACCCGGACGCACAGCCGTGGCATCCTCGTGCTTCGCGTATCCGCCGTCAACGCTGCTGTCCGTGGTCATACCTCTAACGCTAACGGCTGGGCACTAGGACGAAGGTGACAGCTCAATAACTCATTCCGTCCAAAGCACAAGGGTTTGCAACCGGATCACGGCTAATGTCCCACCGGCGTTCATCTTCCGTTCATTTTGACCCGTCAATCTCGTTACCTGCGGTGCCTAGCGTGTGGTGAGTACCGAATCTCGTACAGACAACGCGGGTGTCATCTGAGCACCGACTGTTCAAACCCTGGAAGGGGCAATATTCACGTGAAGGCTCTTCGCTTTGGCCGCGCAGCGGCAGTTATTTCTGTGGCCGCCCTGGCCCTCACGGCGTGCGGTTCCGACGCCGCCGTCAACCCCGGTACTGAGGGTGATGCAAGCGCGGCTCCCGAAAGCACGGTTTCCGGAACCCTGACCGGTGCGGGTGCATCCTCCCAGAACGCGGCGATGACCGCCTGGAAGACCGGCTTCGAGGAGCTGAACCCCGAAGCAACCATTCAGTACTCCCCGGACGGCTCCGGTGCAGGCCGCGAGGCATTCCTTGCCGAAGGCGTGCAGTTCGCCGGCTCGGATGCGTACCTGGATGACGAGGAATACGAGGCGTCCAAGGAAATCTGCGGCCCCGATGGCGCCATTAACATCCCCGCCTACGTCTCTCCCATCGCCGTGGCGTTCAATCTCCCCGGAATCCAGGAACTGAACCTTGACGCGAACACGATCGCGTCAATCTTCGCCGGTGAGATCACCAACTGGAATGACGAGGTGATCGCTTCACAGAACGAGGGCGTTGAACTGCCGGACCTGCCGATCACCGTTGTTCACCGCGCAGATGATTCAGGTACCACCGAGAACTTCGTCGAGTACCTGGCTGCCGCGGCACCGGACGTATGGACTTACGAGGTTTCCGGCGACTGGCCTGCCGAAATCGTCGCTGAGAACGCCCAGGGCACCAACGGTGTCGTCTCCACCACCTCCTCCACGGAAGGCGCCATCACCTACACCGATGCCTCCGCCGTCGGAGACCTGGGACAGGCCCTCGTCAAGGTTGGCGAGGAATACGTGCCGCTCAGCGCCGAAGCAGCCTCCCGCGCAGTGGAAGTTGCAGAACCGGTCGAAGGACGCAGCGAGGTTGACATGTCGCTGGAACTGAAGCGCGACACCACCGAGTCCGGTGCCTACCCGATCGTGCTTGTCTCGTACCACATCTACTGCAGCGCGTACCAGGATCAGGAGACGGTGGACCTGGTCAAGGCTTTCGCGAGCTACGCAGTGAGCGAAGAGGGCCAGGCCACAGCTGAATCCTCTGCGGGCAACGCGCCCATCTCCGAGGCCCTGCGCGAGCAGGCAATGGAAGCGATTGATTCCATTCAGGTTGCCTCCTAACAGGTCAATGACGCCCTGCCAGGCCCAGAAGGCCCTGGCGGGGCTGTTGGCTGTCTGCGTCCCGGCAGGGTTGCAGGTACCTTGTAAGAGCGGGACAGTTGCGTGAGCACTGTTCCAGACGTCCCCGCGCAGCGCCGAAAGGTCCCCCCGTGTCCACGAATGCACTGAAACGAGCAGGCGGTGCAGGTCAATCCGGAGACAAGATTTTCTCCGGCGCGAGCCTGGCCGCAGGCTGCCTGATCCTGGCAGCGCTCTTTAGCGTCGCAGTCTTCCTGATCATTGAGGCTCTGCCGGTTTTCGGCGCCGAGCCATCGGAAATTACCGGCGGGGACGGCTTTTTCACCTACATCTTCCCGATCGTCATCGGAACCGTGATTGCCGCGGCCATCGCGCTGCTGATTGCCACACCGCTCGGCATCGGCGTTGCGCTGTTCATCTCGCACTACGCGCCCCGCCGGTTCGCGCAGGGGCTCGGCTATGTGATCGACCTGCTCGCGGCCATACCTTCGGTGGTCTACGGCGCATGGGGATACGCCGTCCTCGCTCCGCAATTGGCCATCGCCTATGACTGGCTGGCGCGCAACCTCGGTTGGATTCCGATTTTCGAAGGCCCCGCCAGCCAGACGGGACGCACCATGCTGACCGCCGGTATTGTGCTCGCTGTCATGGTCCTTCCGATCATCACCTCGCTCAGCCGGGAAATCTTCCTCCAGACGCCGAAGCTTCACGAGGAAGCGGCGCTCGCCATGGGAGCCACCCGCTGGGAGATGATCACCATGGCGGTCCTGCCCTTTGCCCGCCCGGGCATCATCAGCGCGGCGATGCTCGGCCTCGGCCGCGCGTTGGGTGAGACCATGGCCGTGGCGCTGGTGCTCTCCGGCGGTGCCCTGACAGCCAGCCTCATTCAGTCCGGCAACCAGACCATCGCGGCCGAGATCGCACTGAACTTCCCCGAAGCCTACGGGCTCCGGTTGGCCGAACTCATCGCCGCCGGCCTGGTCCTCTTCGTCATTACGCTTGCCGTCAACATCGTGGCGCGGTGGATCATCAGCCGTCACAAAGAATTTTCAGGGGCTAACTAATGGCCAACGCCACCTTGACTCCGCGCCGCTCCCAGCTGACCAAGGGCAGGATGCCCTCCTACACGCTATGGGTGGTCCTGGCAGCGTCGATCGTCGTTGGCGCAGCACTGGCCGCGCTGGTCGGTTTCAGCCTGGTTCCCTTCGCCCTCTTCAGTGCGCTCATCTTCATCGGTGCGGGGACAGCTGTCACGGGCGTCGTCGAAGGCTCACGCAAGGCCCGCAACCGGTTCGCCATGTTCCTGATCTACGGGTCATTCCTCGTCGCACTCCTTCCGCTGCTCTCGGTTATCTGGACCGTTCTGGAGCGCGGCCTCCCGGGGCTGACCTACAACTTCCTGTTCACGTCCATGAACGGCGTCACCGGAGCCATTGACAACCAGGTTGTCGCAGAGGGAACACCGGTACTGGGAGGTGCGTACCACGCCATTGTCGGCACCCTGCAGATCACCCTGTGGGCAACGCTCATCTCCGTGCCGATCGGGCTCCTCTCCGCCGTCTACCTCGTGGAATACTCCACGGGCGGAAAGCTTGCCCGAGCCATCACGTTCTTCGTTGACGTAATGACGGGTATCCCGTCCATCGTGGCCGGTCTCTTCGCCGCTGCACTGTTCGGCCAGCTATTCGGGCCGGGCACGCGCACCGGCTTTGTTGCCGCCGTCGCGCTGTCTGTGCTGATGATCCCGGTTGTTGTGCGCTCCACGGAGGAAATGCTCAAAATTGTCCCGAATGAACTCCGTGAAGCGGCCTACGCGCTGGGCGTTCGCAAGTGGCGCACCATCACGCGTGTGGTTATTCCGACGGCGATCTCAGGTATCGCCTCCGGTGTCACCCTGGCCATCGCCCGGGTGATTGGCGAAACCGCTCCGATTCTGGTCACGGCAGGCTTTGCCAGCTCCATCAACTGGAACGTCTTCGGTGACTGGATGAGCACCCTGCCCACTTTTATCTACTACCAGATCCTCACGCCCACCTCACCGACGGCCACAGACCCCAGCACGCAGCGTGCCTGGGCGGCCGCGCTGGTGCTGATCATCATGGTCATGCTCCTGAACCTCGCGGCGCGCCTCATCGCCCGCCTCTTCGCTCCCAAGACCAGCCGCTGACCCGCCGGCACAACCCAGAAGGATCTCCATTGTCCAAGCGAATCGACGTCAAGGACCTCAACGTCTACTACAGCAAGTTCCTCGCTGTGGAAGACGTGAACATCAGCATCGACGCACGTTCCGTCACGGCCTTCATCGGCCCGTCGGGCTGCGGGAAGTCCACCTTCCTGCGCACCCTGAACCGCATGCACGAGGTCATTCCCGGTGCGCGGGTTGAGGGGGAAGTGCTGCTGGACGGTGACAACCTGTATGACTCCGCGGTGGACCCCGTGACGGTCCGCAGCCAGATCGGAATGGTCTTCCAGCGGCCCAACCCGTTCCCCACGATGTCCATCCGCGACAACGTGCTGGCCGGCGTCAAGCTGAACAACAAGCGGATCTCGAAGTCAGACGCGGACGCACTGGTGGAGAAGTCGCTGCGCGGCGCCAACCTCTGGAACGAGGTGAAGGACCGCCTCGGCCGTCCCGGATCCGGCCTGTCCGGCGGCCAGCAGCAGCGCCTGTGCATTGCGCGGGCCATCGCGGTTTCTCCCGAGGTCATCCTCATGGACGAGCCCTGCTCGGCGCTGGACCCCATCTCAACCCTCGCTATCGAGGACCTTATCAACGAGCTCAAGAGCGAGTACACCGTGGTCATCGTTACCCACAACATGCAGCAGGCAGCCCGCGTTTCGGACAAAACGGCGTTCTTCAACATCGCGGGCACCGGCAAGCCGGGAAAGCTGATCGAATACGGCGAGACCACCAACATCTTCAACATGCCCTCGGAGAAGGCAACCGAGGACTACGTCTCCGGCCGCTTCGGATAAGGACCTGCCTCAGCCTGCAATCTAGAGCAGCGGGCTCATCGCCAGGAAAAGGATGGCGGCGAGCAGCGCGGTGGCGGGCGCCGTCGTAATCCAGACCAGCAATACCGAGCGCACCACGCGTCCCCGAACCGTGGCGTAGCGCTGGTTGGCGCCGGCGCCCACAATTGCCGAGGTCATGGTATGCGTGCTGGAGAGCGGCATGTTCAGCGACAGTGCGCCGACAAAAAGCATGACGGCGCTGACCCCCTGGGCCGCCATCCCGCGGAGCGGGTCAATGCGTACCAGCCGGTTGGAAAGGGTGTGTGTAATGCGCCAGCCTCCAAGCAGTGATCCGCCCGCCAGCAGCACGGCGGCAAAGACTTGGACCCAGAGCGGAATATCGCTCCCGGAGTAGAGGCCGGCTCCCACCAGCGCCAGGACGATCACGGCCATGGTGCGCTGACCGTCCTGCAGCCCGTGGCCCAAGGCGAATGCGGCGGTCAGGACGGCCTGGGCCATCCGGTTCCCGTTGTTGACCTTGCGCGGGGAATTGTGACGCAGCAGCCACGTGGCAGGGAAGACAACCACGTAGGCGAGCAGGTAGGCAATCAGCGGCGACAGCAGCAGCGGCAGTCCGATCTCCAGGAGGAATACGCGGCCGGACGCGGCAATGGACTCCCCGCCGAGCACTGCCGCCGCCCCGCCGGCCCCTATCAGTCCGCCGATCAATGCATGCGTGGACGACGACGGCTTGCCTCGGTACCAGGTGAAGATACCCCAGGCGCACGCTGCCAGCAGGGCGGCGAGCAAAATGCCCAGACCGCTCTGCCCGGTGGGGAGGCTGATGCTGTTCCCGGTGAAGAGAGTCGCCACGCTGGCGCTCATGAGGGCACCGACGAGGTTGAACAGCGCAGCGAGCAGGACTGCCACAGTTGGAGTCAGTGCGCGGGTACGGACCGACGTGGCAATGGAGTTGGAGACGTCGTGGAACCCGTTGATGAAGGCGAATCCGCCAGCGAGGAGCACTACGGTGCCGAGGAGGAAGACCTCCACCTACGATTCCTTGACGAGGATCGCTCCGACGTGGGTTGCCACCTTGCGGATGTCCTTTGTGACGTCGACGAGCTGGTTGGCGACGTCACGGTGCCGCGCGTAGACCAGCGGCTTGTGGTCAGCGAGCAGCTCCGAGCACCAGATCCGGTGCGTGCGTTCGGCACGCTTGGCCAGTCGCAGGATCTCGATCCAGTAGTCCTCGAGGTCATCGAGGGAATTGAGCTGCCGCATCGCCTCGGCGGTCAGTTCCGCCTGCCGGGTGATCACCTCGAGCTGCTCGGTTGCGCGGCGGCTGAGTTTGGTCAGCTTGTAGAGGGCGATGAGCTCCGCAGCGCCGTCGAGCTTCTCCATGGCTTCGCTCAACAGACGCGACATGGAGTAGAGGTCTTCACGGGGGAGCGGGTTGATGAAGCTCGTGCGCATCGAGGTCAGCAGGGCAAAGTGCAGGTCCGTCGAGGTGCCTTCATACTGGTGCAGCTCTTCGGCCAGCTGATCATAGTCCTGGGGTGCGGCACCAAGGATGCCGGACATGCTGCGGACTCCGAGGACCAGTTGCTGGGCCATGCTGGAGAGCAGTTCAAGTCCTGCGTTTTCCTGGGGAAAGAGGCGGAGCTTCACAAGGATCACCTACGGTCGCACGGACGGTTGCCACCTAAGACTACCTGCGCCTCACTCAGGTGGCCGGCACTGTGCGGCCGGCCCCCTGAGGGCACAAAAGTGGCGCCGAACCGGGAGCGCCTCTCGGCGGAAGGCCGCTCGAAGCGGCTAAATGTTGAAGCCCGGGGGTTCCACGGTCCGACACCAGTTTCAGTCTGCTACTGACCCGCGTGCATGTCAACGAGCACTGTCTACTCCGGCGCCGAATGGGTTGCGCTGGACTCCGGAGTCCACCAGGTCTTCGGCTCAACTACGGGGAATCGCCGTCCTGAAACTGTCTCCGGAATGATCCGGACAAACTGGTCTTTCCTGCCTCCCTGCCACGGAAAGAGGGGAAGCGAGAATGTCTCAAGGACGTCGTCGGGGAGTTTCACCAGTTCCGCCCCACCCCGGATGACGACGCTCCAGGCGACACCCGCTTCGGAGTCCACCCCGTCCGCTTCCAGCGCAACGCGGGCATCAGCCTGCACCGCTGCAAGCTTGGTTCCGGTTCCTGTCCGGAATACGAGCGTTCCGTGATCGGTGGTGTAGTTGACCGGAAAAATGTCAGGGCCGTCTTCGAGAGCGACGGCGAGCCGCCCCACTGAAACTGCCCTCAGGCAGTTCCAGCATTCACTGTCGGTCAAAACTTCGACTCCCGCAGCATTCGCTTCCATACGGCGATCCTAGACCGGGTTCGCGCGCCAGGACAGGGCCAGTGGCCGGCAGTGCACGGTGCTGCTAGTCCAGCTCGCCGCGGCGCCAGGAAGCGGCAGCGTGCTCCAGGTCCTCCGCAGTCTTGACCAGCTGGTGTGAACTGCGCGTGAGTTTGGTGGCGTGGGCGCCGTTGGAGGTATCGACGTCGTCCGCGTGGTTGGTTTGGCCGAGCGCCACTACCCGGCAGAAAGCGGCAAAGCGCTCAAGCGCTACGTCGAATTCGCCGTCGAACGCGCCGGAAAGAATGGTGTCCGCCATGTGCTGGACCTCGTCCGCGCCGGGGGGCTCGGCGACTCCCGCGACAACCTTCGAAACCTGGGCCACCTCCTTGCCGGCTTTGAAGAAGGCGGCGATTTTTTCCGGGTTCTGCTGGGTAGCGGCACGGAGCGCGTAGAGGCGCCAGAGTGCGCCGGGCAGGGAACGAGCAGGACTTTCCGCCCACAACTCGGCAATGGCTTCCAGCCCCTGCTGGTCAGCCAGTTGCACCAGGCGTTGCGTCACCACGGGGTCATCGGTCTCGCGGCCGTGGTGAACCAGTGCGTGCGCGGCAAGGTGGGCGGCTTCGGAAACCCGCGAGGGGTCTGCACCGCCGGCGAAAACCTCAAAATCTGCGGGCGCAAACGGCTTGGGTTTGTGGTGCCGAGGGCTGTTGTCTACATATTCGCCGTCCATGGGTCGAGAATACTCCTGCGCCTAATGGGGGGCTAGGCGCCAACCAAACCCGCGGGTTCGCTCCCACGGCACAGGGCGTATCGGCCCAGGTTGCCTTATCGCCCGATCGGGTGCGATAAAGTAGACACGTTGTTCGGGCGTGCCCGGGTGACGTGGGCCTTTAGCTCAGTTGGTAGAGCATCGGACTTTTAATCCGTGGGTCGTGGGTTCGAGTCCCACAGGGCCCACCCGCGAGTACGAGGAGCGCGCCCCCGCCGAGGTATCGGTGAGGGCGCGCTTTTTCGTGGAAGGCCGATCCGCTTTCCAAGGTTGCTTTCAGGCAACAAGCATTGACTCCCGGGCACAGGAAGCCTGTACTGGAAGTGCAGATCCTTTCCATCGAGCGGCACGGGAAAGTGCCGGGAGGAACTCCGATGCCCGGCCTATTGGCGTTACCCGTTCAGACGGCGCTAGCCGTCGCCGTCATCGGAGCGCTCATTGCGCTGACCGCTTTCGCCGTCTCGCGCGGGCTGCTGACGGACAAGGACCGCGATGGCGTCTTCTGGTACGGCTTCACCGGCGGGTTCGCGTGCCTCAGCGCCATGCTGGGAGCCATGGTGCTCATCCCCGAGACAGCTGCGGTGACCGGGCTGGCAGGCATGCTCGGGATGGGGTTGGCGGGCGGCTGGGTCTGGCGCGGGGAGCAGGAGCGGGCTGTGCGCCGTCGTCGTCAATCCGTGGAAGAGGCGCGGTCAGCGTTGCGGGCGCGCCATGAATCCGTGTTGCAGCGGTGGGTGAGCTATGAACTGGATCCCGCCGTCGCCATCGACTATCCGGACATGACGGACGTCAAGCGTCCCGAGACTGCCGGGTTGGTCCGCGCGATGCGGACCGCGGCGGTGCTGCGCGAGCAGGAAGATACTGACGACGACGGAGCTGCACCTGCTTATGAATCCGCGGTCAGCGAGCTGGAGACTGCCTTCGAGAAGGCCGAGCGTGCCGCAGGAGCCCGTTCGACCCCTCCCAGCCGGGACAGTTAGGCTGGACCGGTCACTGGGGGACCGGAGGGGAAGTCCATGGATTCAGCACGAGCACCGCGCCGCAGAACGGCCGCTATTCTCGTCGCGCTCGCGGTCGCCGCTGCCGGCTTGGCGGTGCCGTCAACGGCAACAGCTGCTCACGAACCGAACGGTGCTGCGCAGGGCCAGGGCAAGCAGGAAGTGCGCTTCGCCACCTACAACGCAAGCCTGAACCGGTCCGCCGAGGGTGAGCTCGTCGAGGACCTGTCGACCGGCCATGATGAGCAGGCGCGGCGCATCGCCGAAGTGATTCAGATCAACAACCCTGATGTGGTGCTGCTCAACGAATTCGATTACGACGCAGACCACGCGGCGGCCGAACTCTTCAGGACCAACTACCTCGAGGTGAGCCAGAACGGTGAACCCCCCGTCAGCTACCCCTACGTCTACACCGCCACATCCAACACCGGTGTTCCCAGCGGGATGGACCTGAACAATGACGGGACCGTGGGCGGCCCGGACGATGCGTTCGGGTTCGGCCAGTTCGAGGGCCAGTACGGAATGGTTCTCTACTCCAGGTACCCCATCGACACCAGGAATGTCCGCACCTTCCAGAATTTCCTCTGGGCGGACATGCCGGGTGCGCTCCTGCCCGATGACCCGGCTACCGCCGGCGCGGCGGACTGGTTCACCGAGGAGGAACTGGCGGCTCTCCGCCTGTCCAGCAAATCGCACTGGGACGTTCCGGTGACCATCGGTGATTCGACAGTCCATGTTCTCGCCAGTCACCCCACGCCCCCGGTCTTCGACTCTGAGGAAGACCGCAACGGCAGACGGAACAGCGACGAGATCCGCTTTTGGGTGGACTATATCCGCGGCGGCGGCAACGCGCGCTACATCTACGACGACGACGGCGAACGCGGCGGACTGGACCGACGTGACGACTTCGTTGTGCTGGGAGACCTCAACAGCGACCCGGCTGATGGCGATTCCCGCCCTGGCTCGATCAGTTCGTTGCTCGAGCTGAAGGAACTCCAGGATCCGGAGCCCGCAGCGGAAGGCGCGGCCGAAGCGTCAGTCCTGCAGGGGCGGGTGAATACCGGGCATCGCGGTAATCCGGCTTTGGACACGGCGGACTTCGAGGACGCTGAGGCGGG
Organism: Arthrobacter parietis; assembly: GCF_039530425.1. Taxonomy (NCBI): domain Bacteria; kingdom Bacillati; phylum Actinomycetota; class Actinomycetes; order Micrococcales; family Micrococcaceae; genus Arthrobacter; species Arthrobacter parietis. The sequence continues at coordinate 1,350,671 of NZ_BAAAON010000001.1, forward strand.
AAACCTCCGGGTGGATTATGTGCTGCCGTCCAAGACTCTCAAGGTGCGCGGCTCCGGCATCTTCTGGCCGCGCGCAGGGGCTCCCGGCGCGGAGCTCACGGGGGTTTTCCCTTTCCCCACGAGCGACCACCGGTTGGTGTACGTCGATGTTGACGTCAAGAAGCGCTGACCAGACCGACTCAACAGGAACCGCCGCGAACCGCGGTCAGGCCGGTCACCCCTGTTGATTGGAGGTGAGGCGGCGCCGCCGGTCCCAGAAGACCGCGCTGAGTGCCCCTGCCGCCGTGAGCAGAATGCTGGCGCTGACAATGATGCCGCCCGCCGACTGGCTGATGATGAAGATCCATTGCGGGAACGGGCCGCTGACTGCGGTCTGATCAACCTGTAGAGGTGCAAACACCGCCCACAAGCCCAGGGCAAGCATGGCCGCCCCGAGCAGCCAGAGCACCAAAACAAACGGATTGAACCGCGGGTGCGCCGGTCCGGGGTCCGGCAAGACCGCTCCTGCCGGCATCACTTCAACAACGTTGGCGGGCTGCTCGGGTGAGGTTGCGGTGTGCGCCTCGGATACTGCCCGGCGCTGCTGCGGTGGTTCCTTCGGTGCGGGCCAGCGATCACCCTGGGTGGTCGATGATCCGCCGCCCCGCTGGTAGATGGAACTGTACCGATTGTCGATGTTCGGCGTATTTTCGCCCATTGTTCCTCCCTGACCCTTTGTTGGAAATCTACTCGTTCTGCTCCGTCGGGGTAAGTAGCCGCTGTCTGCGCGCCAAAATCCGGGACACCTCTGGCCAAGGCTCCGGGGGCTCGTGTAGGTTGAAGTGCATGGGAACAATAATTTTCGAGTAATTGTGCCGGTCGCGTGCCTGGCGCACTCGTCCAAATATCAACGAAACCATTCGAAAAGACCGTGTTGAGGCCTTCGTCTCCATGTTTGTTTCCACTCCTCCCGTGCATGAGTCCGGATCAGGGTCGCCCTGAACCGGCCAATCAGCGCAACAGGACCCCTACGGAACCGGCGGAGCGCCGGCGGACAGCAAGAGCCGCCGTCGTCGTCATTGCCGGTAGGTGAGTGGCCCAGCCGGTCAGAGCCACTGAAGGAGAGCCATGACCCAGCAAGACAATCAACAGCCGCTCAACGTCCATCTGACCGAAGATGCTGCAAAGAAACTGGTGGATGATCCGCGCGCGCGGGAAGCGTTGGCCCGGAAGAACCCCGCCTTCGGGGACCTGGACAGCGCGCACAGCACTGGGCGCAGGAACAAGTCAGTACACGCCAGTAACCGTCAGGGAAAGCGGGAGAAGAAGGTGCGCTGGTAGGGCGACAGCCCGCCTCGAGGCGCCACTGGAGAGATTAAAGTGAAACTGGCTCCGCGTTCTGCGTATGGGGGAATCGCAGAATGGGGAGCCAGCTCTCCAACTATACTTCACAGTAGGGGTCAGAAGTCCAGTCGAAATGTTCCTGAAGGGTGATGATGGCAGTCACAGCCAAAGCTTTCCAGCTGTGGCGTACCCAGATAGCACCTGAGGCAACGGTTTCCGACCTCTGCCGGAAGGCGGACATCAAGCGGTCCACACTGGCGCAGCAGCTGGTCCGTGGAAAAGTCTCCATAGAAACCGTCATCAACATCGCCCGCGCCTACGGGATTCCGCCGGTTCAGGCGCTGAGTGTGTTTGACGGCTACCTGGACCTCGCGGAGGGAATCCTGCCGCCCACCGGCGAGGAATATCTCAGCCAGGTTTCCCCGATGGATCTGCTGCGGCTGATCCTTGGCCGCAGTGAGGAAACAGACTGGGTGGGCAGTCCGCTGAGTTTCCGGCTTGCACCACTGCCCCATCGCTACTCAGTGCGCTCGTGGTTCGATGCGGTCGACGGCGGTGAACTCCGCCAGGCGCTGACCACGCGCACCGGCATTGCTCCGCAAAACCTCTCGGCGCAACTCAGCGCCGGCCGGCTGAGTACCCAGTTGTGCGTTGAGGTGGCCAGGGTTTCCGGGGTTTCGCTCGCAAACGGCCTGGTTGTCACCGGGCTGCTCACACCGCAGGAAGGCAGCTGGGCAGATGACGGCCGTGAGCAGGTGCTGAGTTCCCTGCCTGATTCGAAACTCATCCTGATAGCGCGGGACCGGCTTGACGGATTGGGTAAGCGGCTCCGTAAACAGGAGCAGGACAACACTCGTGACCAGACCTTATGGGAGAACCTCGGATGAGCGCAGGATCATTTATCCAGTGGCTTGCGCTCGCGTTGTGCGTCATTTTCGCGGCTACACGCCTCCCGGATGCCCTGCGGGGTAAAGGCCGGAGCATCTTCGCTGTGCTGGTTCTGCTGTGTGTGGCGGTGGGCCTCAGCCTGGCGCCGATTTATCTTTTTGTTGACGGCTTGCTCGGCGGGGCCAATATTGCGAACCTGCTCATCCGGTTCAGCCTGTATGCCATCATGCTGCTCCTGGGGCTTCGAGGCGCGGCAGCGTTCAGCTCCGAGAGCGCGTTAAGGCTGATCAGTGGACCATTAGGTGCTGCTGTACTGGGACTCACGGTTTTGGCCACGGTGATTCTGTTCGGACTCAGTGACCTTCCGGAGTCCTCGACGGGGCTGCGGGAATACGCAGACCAACCAACCGTGCACTGGTACTCCCACCTGGGCCGAATCTACCCGGCGTATGTCGGCGCATGCCTGCTGGGCCCGGCGATCGCAAGTGCGCGGGACACCTCCGCGCGGGGCCTTCACCGAGTCGCTGCGGCCTTCATGGCGGGCGGATTCGCTATGGTGCTTGCCCACACTGCACTCAAGTTCACCGGAGTCAGGACCGGGGCGGCGGACCTCATTCTGCCGTTCGGCGCGATTGTCCTCGTCACCAGCGGCCTCACCATGATCTGGCTGTCCCGCCGGCGTTCGGTACGCAACCGCTCCGCCAATTTCCTGGCCAATGAACACCGGCGCGACTGATCCACGGTTAGTCTTTTCGCCGGATTATTTCGACCAATATCGCGAACTCTGTTCACGTTTTCATCCTGGTGTGTCAAAATTATGATTATGTAACTCCCGGTGTCCGTGGGGGGTCAACGGGTTACACAGCAATAGGTGCGTCCATTAGAACGGGTGGACGCACCTATTTCGTTTCCAGGCCGGGCTGCCGCCGCCGGAAAAGCCTGCTGTCAGGCGTCGTGATCGGTTTCGAGGATACGGACCAGCGAGTCCAGGGCGTCCCCGGCGCCGTCGTCCTCGGAGCGGAGCACAACAACGTCACCGTGCTCGGCGCCCAGGCTCATCAGCGACAGGATGCTTGATGCGTCCATGGCCTCGTCAGCCGGGCTTCCCTCCAGGGCGATAGTGATGTCAGCCGATTGTTCCCCCGCCGCTTCGGCGAAGATGGCGGCAGGACGGGCGTGGAGCCCAACCCGGCTGGCTACGGTTGCTTTGCGTTCGATCATGATCTTCCTTCCGTTTGCTGTTGTGCGAGCCTACAGGCCCAGGGTTGTGAGGATCGGCAAACCGGCACGTACCGCTGTGCGTGCCTCGATCGCAGTGGGTGCAGCCAGGGCCTGTTGTGCCAGTCCCTGTGCGTCGGTGAGGGACACTGAACCAATCACGGCAGCCACGGCGGCAAGTGCGCGCGAACTCATGGACAGCGACGTGACGCCCAGACCCACCAGCACGACGGCGAGGGCCGGATCTGCGGCCGCCTCACCGCACACTCCGACCGACTTCCCGTTGTCACCGTTGGGTTCCCCGCTGGAACGTTTACCGCCACGCGCCGTCTCGGCACCGGCCACCGTCTGCCGGATCAGCTGGAGGACAGCCGGCTGCCAGGGGTCGTTCAGGGCGGCCAGCGGCCCGAGTTGGCGGTCCGCTGCCATGACGTACTGCGTCAGGTCATTGGTTCCGATCGACGCGAAGTTCACGCGCTGCAGGATTGCTCCTGCGGTCAGCGCTGCAGACGGAACCTCAACCATGACGCCGGGCACCTTCAATCCCGCTGCCGCACAGGATTCAGCGAAGTGCTGGGCCTCCTCCGCTGTGGAAATCATGGGTGCCATGACCCAGACGTCCGTTGTTGCGCCGTCGGCTGCTTCGCTGATTGCCTTCAGCTGGCGGTCCAGCACACCGGGCGTCGAAAGCTCGGTGCGGTAGCCGCGAACACCGAGCGCGGGGTTGGGTTCGGAGGCATCGGTAAGGAAGGGCAGGGGCTTGTCTGCGCCGGCATCAAGAGTGCGGATCACTACCTTGCAGGCAGGGAACGCGTCGAACACCTCACGGTATGCCGCGGATTGCTCCTCGACCGTCGGCTCGGTATCGCGGTTGAGGAAGCAGAACTCGGTGCGCAGTAGTCCTACGCCTTCAGCTCCAGCATCGGCCGCCTTGCGGGCGTCAGCACCCGATCCCACATTGGCGAGCAGCGGGATCCGGTGCCCGTCCTTCGTCGTGCAGGTTCCGCTGTAGCTACCGAGCGAACGTGCCTGCTCCGCCCAGATGGCCGCTGCCGTCCGTTCTGCATCGCCCGGGCCGGCGAGCACGGTTCCGGCGGCGCCGTCGACAAACACCTCAGTGCCGTCGTCGATAGTCTCAACGCCGCGGGCGGCGACGACGGCGGGCAGCCCCAGCGCGCGGGCCAGGATGGCCGTGTGTGACTGCGGACCCCCGGAGCTGGTGATCAGGGCGATCACAAGCTCCGGGTTGAGCGTGGCGGTATCCGCAGGGGCGAGGTCCTCCGCCGCAAGGACGAACGGATGGTCGGCTGTCGGGATACCGGGCGCCTGCAGCCCGCGCAACTCGGCGACAATCCGGGAGCGGACGTCCAGGACGTCCTGGGTGCGCTCGGCCATATAACCGCCGAGGCCCCTCAGCATGTCCGCCACCTGGGAGCCGGCTTCCCACACCGAGCGCTCGGCAGAGGTTCCGGCAACAATGAGGGCGTTCGCGGACTTCAGAAGCATGGGGTCCGCGGCCATCATGGCAGTTGCCTCAAGGACCGCCCTCGAGTCACCGGTTGCGGCGTCGGCGCGTTGCTGAAGTTCGGCCTGCACGTTTTTCGCGGCAGCCTTCAGCCTGGCCGTTTCCTCATCAACCGTGGTGTTGGACCATTTCTCCCGGGCGGACGGTTCAGCTACCGGGCGCGGCATCTGCCGCACCGGTCCAACGATCCTGCCGGGGCTTACCCCTACGCCGGTGAAGGTGCTCAATGGTCCAACTCCTCAGTCAGGGACTATGCGGCAACCGACTCGGAGGCGGCGGCCGGGGCCGGCTTGCGCACGGCGAACCGCTTCAGGGCCACCACGGCAAGGGCCGAGATGACCATGCCCACGAGAATCGATAGAACAAACATAACGACATTACCGATTGCGAAGAATACAAAGATTCCGCCGTGCGGTGCCTGGGAGGTGACTCCGGTACCCATGATCATCGCGCCGGTGACCGCGGCTCCCAGCATTCCGGCGGGAATGACGCGCAGCGGATCAGCGGCAGCGAACGGAATGGCGCCTTCCGAGATGAACGCGGAGCCGAGGAGCCATGCAGCCTTTCCGTTCTCGCGCTCTGCGAGGGAGAAGCGGCGGCGGTCGATCACGGTGGCCAAGGCCATTGCCAGCGGCGGGACCATACCGGCGGCCATGACGGCCGCCATGATCTGCCACGGAGCCTGGTTGTCGATGGCTCCAGCGCCGAGGCCGGCGACTGCGAAGGCGTAGGCAACCTTGTTGATGGGACCGCCGAGGTCAATTGCCATCATGAGCCCGAGGATGATGCCAAGCAGAACCGCACCGGTGCCGGTCAAACCCGACAACCAATCGTTGAGCGCAACGGTCAGGGCGGCAATCGGACCACCCAGGATAAGGATCATGAGGCCGGAGGCCACAATCGACGCCACCAGCGGGATGATCACTACCGGCATCAGGCCGCGCAGCCAGCGGGGAACTGCCAGCTTACCGATCTTCATGGCGACGTAGCCGGCCAGGAGACCGCCGACAATCGCACCCAGGAAACCCGCGCCCATGAAGCCGGCAACAGCACCGGCAACGAAGCCCGGGGCAATGCCGGGACGGTCAGCGAGTGCGTAGGCAATGTAGCCCGCCAGGGCTGGGACCAGGAAGCCCATCGACAGGGAACCGATCTTGAAGAACACCGCCCCGAGGTATGCGCCGAGAGCGCCCTGGGCTGTCTCGGGGAACTCGGAAGGGAGGTTCCAGAGGCTGTTGTTGACCACCATGTCATCAGCGAATCCGGTGATGTCATACCCGCCGAGGAGGAAGCCCAGGGCAATGAGGAGCCCGCCGCCTGCAACGAACGGGATCATGTAGCTGACGCCCGTAAGAAGCGCGCGCTTCAACTGGCCGCCGACACCTTCACGAGGGCCGTCGTCGTCGGACCCAGGCATGGAGGAATCGGCAACTCGGCGGGCATTGGGGTTATCTGCCGCGGCGATGGCTTCCTCGACCATGACTCCCGGCTCGTCGATGCCGCGCTTGACCGGCGCATTGATGACCGGCTTGCCGGCGAACCGGTGCTTGTCCCGGACGTCGACATCGACGGCGAAAATTACTGCATCCGCTGCAGCGATCACTGACGGGTCGAGGGGAGTGGATGCTGAGGAGCCCTGCGTCTCGACCTGCAGGTCAATGCCACGCTCCTTGGCCGCGGCGACGAGTGAGTCGGCTGCCATGTAGGTGTGGGCAATACCTGTGGGGCATGCGGTCACGGCGACCAGTCGCTTGGTCCGGGCTGCGTCCGGCGGCGTTGTGGTTCCCGGGTCCGCGGACTCAGGCTTCACGGCAGTAGCGCCGCCTTCCTTCCTGGCAGGAGCGGCTTCGAGGGCTTCCTCCACCAGAGCCACGACCTCCTGCTCGGTGGATGCGGAGCGCAACGCGGCGGTGAAGTCCTTCTTGATCAGGGAGCGGGCGAGCTTCGACAGCAGCTTGAGGTGTTGCTGGTCGGCGCCTTCCGGAGCCGCTATGAAGAACACCAGGTCTGCCGGGCCGTCTTTGGCGCCGAAGTCCACCTTCGGCTCAAGGCGTGCCATCGCCAGGGTCGGTTCAAGAACGGCAGTGGACCGGCAGTGCGGAATGGCGATGCCGCCGGGGATGCCGGTGGCTGTCTTTTCCTCGCGGGCCAGAGCATCGGCGAAAAGCCCTTCCACCTGGTCGGCGCGGCCCTGCGCCACCACCAGTTCGGCGAGCCGGCGAATGACGCCGGCGCGGTCAGTGCCCAGCGACGTGTCGAGAACGACAAGTTCGGGCGTAATCATTGCGGACATGGGAGTTCCTTTGGAGGTTATGGGTGGTTGGGGGAAGCATGGGTTGAAGCGAGCACCCGGACCGTAACCGCGTCCGGTGTGGTTTGGTGCAGGGCCGGCACTGTTGAACCCGGTAGGGATGCAGCAGCCGAGCCGTGAGCCACCGCCTGGCGCAGGCAGTCGGGGGCACTGGCGCCGCGGGTTTGCGCCAGGAGGTAGCCGGCAAGCGCGGAGTCTCCGGCGCCGACGGTGGAGATTGCTGTGATGGGTGGATGCTGTGCGTGCCACGCGCCGTCGGCGGTAACCAAAAGAGCGCCCTTGGAACCGAGGGTTGCAAGGACCGAACGGACGCCGCGGGCGAGCAGCCGGGTAGCTGCTTCGACCGCGAGGTCCTGCTGGTCCTCGAGGCTGTCTCCAACTCCAAGGCCGGTGAGCTGGGAGAGTTCCTCGGCGTTCGGCTTGAGGAGGTCCGGAGCGGCGTTGTTCTCGATCGCCGCTATGAGCGCTGCTTCGGACGCATCCAGAGCGATCAGTGGAGCGCGGTCGCCGTGGCGGTTCCTTACCGCGCGAACGACTTCAGCGTAATAATCCGGGGCAAGGCCCGGCGGAAGGGACCCTGCAAGGACCAGCCAGCGGGCGTCGTCGGACAGTTCCACCACCAGGTCAATAAGGGCGTCAGCTTCCCGCTGGTTCAGTGCCGGACCGGGCTCGTTGATTTTGGTGGTGGTGCCATCCGGCTCCGTCAGCGTGACATTGCTGCGAAGTGCTGCCGCGATGGGCAGATTGCGGTAGGGGACACCGGCGGAGTGGAGACCGGTGAGTACCGGATCATCCTCGTGGCCGGGAAGGATTGCCAGCGCCTCGGCGCCGCCGGCGGACAGGGCCCGGCAGACGTTGACTCCCTTGCCGCCCGACTCCTGGCGGTTGGCCGTTGCACGCTGCACCGCACCGCGGGCCAGGGGGGCGGCGAGTTCAATAGTGCGGTCCAGGCTGGGATTGGCTGTGAGCGTGATGATCATGCGATGACCAGCTCGACGTCCGCCTCGGCGAGGGCGCGGGTGAAACCGGTGTCCGGCTGGGCGTCGGTGACCAGGGCGTCTATGTCGCCAAGTTCGGCGAAGCTGACGAGCGTCTCTGTGTTCAATTTCGACGCGTCCGCCAGTACGACGACGCGGCGAGCGGATCTAACGATTGCTGCCTTCACAGAGGCCTCCTCCGGGTCAGGAGTGCTGAGCCCGAATTCCGGGTGCACTCCGTTGGTTCCGATGAAAACGACGTCCGGGCGGAAGCCGCTGTAGCGCGCAACAGTGCCGCTGCCGACGCAGGCACTGGTCAGGCCGCGGACCCGGCCACCGATGAATTCCAGTTGGAGTGATGAGCCGATCAGGGTGGAGGCGACCGGTACGGAGTGGGTGATGACGAGGAGCTGGTTCCCAGCTTCCTGCGCAAGGAGTGCAGCGAGGCTGCTTGTGGTGGTTCCGCCGTCCAGCACAATCGAACCTTCGGTGGGAACCATTGTCAGCGCGGCTTTGGCGATGCGTGCTTTCTCTGCCTGGTTGCGGCCTTCACGGCTTGTGAGGCTGAGCTCAGTGGTGCTTGCGCTGGCGGCCGGAACGGCACCGCCGTGTACCCGACGCAGGAGCCCGTCCTTCTCCAGCAGTGCGAGATCGCGCCGGACAGTCTCCTTGGTGATGTTGAACCGCGATGCCAGCTGGGCCACAGTTACCCGGCCCTCGGACATAACCAGCGCTGCGATCCTGTTATAGCGTTCCTCGGCGAACACCGTTCCTCCTCGCTGCGTGACTGCCGTCACAACCATTTCCGTTTCAGTGACTCTATCTGTGTTTCTGTTTGGGTGTCAATGGAAAACGGAAGGAAAGGCAGATCTGCTTATGGCAGTTCCTCGGAGAGGGCGCGAAAAGGAAGAAGCCACCAGCGCCGACGGCGCTGATGGCTTCTCTTGTACGGACTGCTCGGCAGCCCCGCTGACAGGTTCGGTCAGATCCCGCCGTCGCGGGTCTCGTTTCGGGTGATCCGCTCGCCGGTGTTGGGGTCCTGGACGGTACGCGACTCGCTGACCCGCTTCTGGTTGCGGGGAGCATTCATAAGGAGCGAAATGATTAGCCCCAGAATGCCGACCCCCATCAGGATGTAACCCACCAGGGTGAGGTCGATGAAGTTCACCAGATTATCTGAGACTGCGAAGGCCAATATTGCACCAAGTGCAATGAGGACAATGGAGGAACCGATTCTCATGCCAACCACTCCTTGATTTGACCCGCTTCAGGAATTCTTCTGTTAGTCCCAGTAGCCACGGCGGGTTGCCGGAATATAAGCGCCACGTGATCAGCATACTGTCGATCCCGTTTCTGGTGAAGTTTCGATTACAAGGGGTTGCAAAGTCGCCGAGCAGGAGTTTAATAGTTCCACCGGTGAGGCGTATGCTATTACTAAGCTCACTTATCAAGTAAGGTAGTGTGCAGTTGCACTCCGGTGCATCGTCGAAATCGACATATATGTTGCGCAGTTAGAAGTTCGATAAAGGAGCACTTCATGAATTTCCTGGCATTTCTTCTTCTCGGCCTTATTGCGGGAGCCATCGCCAAGCTGATTCTGCCCGGCAAGCAGGCCGGCGGCTGGATCATGACCCTGATCCTGGGCGTGATTGGGGCCCTCCTCGGAGGCTTCCTGGGTAACCTCCTCTTCAATGTCGGCGTGAACGAGTTCTTCTCGATCTCCTCGTGGCTGCTGGCCATCGGCGGCGCGATCATCGTTCTCCTCGTTTACGGAGCGATCACCAAGAATCGCTCGCACGCATAAACCGGGTACATCGACCAAACGCCCCGCCGGCCCCCATCCGACGGGGCGTTTTGCGTTGAGCAAGCGCTCGCCCAAACTTGAACATCTCGACGGAAGGATCAGTTATGGCACGCTTCAACCCCGCGGGGAAATTTGCCAGCGGAGCGGTATTCGACCGCAACGGCCAACCAAAGCCGGGCATCCAGCGCGCGGTGGAACGGGCTATCGATATTCAACGACCGTTGGTTCTCGCCAACCTGCGGCGATTGCGCAGAAAAAACCCAACGGCCACCGGTGCCGAGTTGAACGCAAAACTGGAGCGCGACTATCTCGTTGCGATCACAACCGCAGGAGCAGCTGTCGGTGGCACCGCCGTCGTCCCGGCTATTGGAACAGTGGTTTCGCTGGGACTTTCCGCCGCCGCCACCGTCGGTTTTCTGGAGGCAACGGCGCTCTATGCACAATCAGTCGCGGAGCTGCACGGAATCTCCACAGAGGATCCGGAACGTGCCCGCACTCTCGTCATGGCCATCCTCATGGGTGAGGAAGGCTCGGCTCTCATCCAGGCGACCATCGGGTCATCAGCGGGCGGGGTCACGCGTCACTGGGGCAACGTGGTCGGGGGGTCGATGTCCTCCTCCGCAGTACGCGGCATCGGCGCCAGCATCCGCAAGCGTTTCCTCAAGCGCATGCTCGCGCGCCAGGGCGGCGCCCTGTTGGGCCGGGCGCTCCCGTTCGGGGTAGGCGCAGCTGTGGGCGGGGTGGCCAACCATAAGATGGGCCGTACGGTCATCGAGGCAACCCGGGAAGCCTTCGGTCCACCGCCCACCGTCATCCCCGGTGAGCTGCTCACGGAGCTCGAGAAGCTCCCGGAGACCGGTAACGGCCCGCAGCCCTGACGCTAGCCGAACAGCGCGTGCGCCAATGAGAAGATGCCCAGTCCGGCAAGAGCGCCGACCACGGTGCCGTTGATCCGGATGAACTGAAGATCCTTACCGACCTGGAGTTCGATCTTCCGTGAGGTTTCTTCGGCGTCCCAGCGCTCCACAGTTTCGGAGATGATGCCCGCGATGTCGCTTCGGTAGGTCCGCACGAGGTAACCGGCGCCGTCGGAAATCCACGTGTTGATCTTGCGCGCAAGATCCTCGTCCGTGGTGAGACGCCGCCCGAAGTCGCGGACCGCAGCCTTGAAGTTTCGGGTCAGTTCACTATCAGGGTCATTGACTGCTTCCAGGAGGGCTGTCTTGATGGTGGACCAGGCCCGTGCGGCAACATCATGCAGACGCGGGTCATCAAGGATGCCGGCCTTGATTTCCTCGGCCTTCGCAATAATGACCGGATCATGCTGCAGATCCTGGGCGAGGTCCTTGAGGTATTTGTCGATGGAGAGCCGGACATCGTGCTGGGGATCCGCCTGGACCGCCCGAACGAACTTGAGGAACTCCACATAAACCTTGTCGCCGACGAGCCCGTCCACGAAGTGCGGCACCCATGTGGGTGAGCGTTGGGACACAACGCTGGAAACGACGTCGTAATTGCCGTCCACCCACTCGGCTGCCCGGTCCACCAGCAGGTCAACGAGCCGGTGGTGGTGTCCCTCCTCGAAGACGCGCTCTGCCATGCGACCGACCGGCGGCCCCCACGGTGGGTCCACCACGTGCTTGCGCACCATTGATTCGATGACCTTCTGGACGGCGTCGTCATCCAGCACGGTGAAAGCACCGCGGATCAGGGCGGCACCTTCCACGGCTACGCGGTCTGCCCCCTCCGGCCGGGAGAGCCATGCGCCGGCGCGCTGGGCGAGGCCGAGTGAGGAAAGCTTCTGCTGCACCACGGACTCCGACAGGAAGTTCTCCTCCACAAACTGCCCCAGTGATGTGCCGATCTGGTCCTTCTTGCGCGGAATGATCGCCGTGTGGGGAATCTTGAGCCCCATCGGGTACTTGAACAGGGCCGTCACGGCGAACCAGTCGGCCAAGGCTCCCACCATGCCGCCCTCCGCAGCAGCGCGGACGTACTGCAACCACGGGTACTGCTCCTGAAAGGCGAAGGCGATCAGGAAAATCACCGCCATGATGGCGAGCAGGCCCGTCGCAACGGTCTTCATCCGCCTCAGACCCGCGGCGCGCTCCGTATCGGTCAACGCAATGCTCACTTAGTCCTCCGCATCGATGCTGAATTCCCATCTAACCAGCCGTCCGGAGGACAGTCACGCCGCCGATTCGCTAGCGTAAGGCCTGTGGCAGAACAACGAGCAGTGAAGCACCTGGTTTTCGCGCACCGCGGGGCGAGCGAACAGTACGCGGAACACACCCGCGCTGCGTTTCTGCACGCGCTCGCGGAAGGTGCTGACGGGGTGGAATGCGACGTCCACCTCACGGAGGACCTGGAACTTGTCTGTATCCACGACACCACGCTGGACCGCACCTCCAGCGGAACGGGCGACGTGGGAGATCATACGCTGCGGCAGTTGCGTGAACTGGACTTCGCGTCATGGAAGGGGGCGAATATCCCGCCAGGGTATGGCGGTGTGGCCGACCAGTTGCTCACGCTCGAAGACCTGCTGGATCTCCTGCGTACGGACGGACGTCAGCTCGAGCTGGCCATCGAGCTGAAGCACCCGAGCCCCTTTGGGCTCAAGCTGGAGGAACGGCTGATCGCCTTCCTGATGAGGGAGGGCTATGACCCGGAGACTTCCCGGCTCGCCAACCTGCACATCACTTTCATGAGCTTCAATCCCGACTCGGTCCGCCACCTGTTGGAGCGCGTGCCCGCCGACGTCGTCTGCCAGCTGGTGGCCGACGTGCAGCCTGATGACGTGCGCGAAACTTTGGGCCCGCTTACCGCTGCGGCCGTGATGAACCTCCTCCGGCGCGCGCTGCACGAGGGCGAGCGCATCATCGCGAGTGGAGCGGTGGGAATCGCCGGGCCAAGCATCGCGTACGTGCGTGCCCATCCGGACCGGGTTGCGCGGTGGCTCGAGTCCGGGCTTCGCCTGCGGGTGTGGACGGTTGACGCTGACGACGACATAGACCTCCTCCGCGACCTCGGCGCCCAGGAGATCACTACCAACCGTCCGGCGTATGTTCTTGGCAGGCTCAAAGGGGAGTCCTCGACCGGCCGGGTGTGATTGAGTTATCGCATGGCTATGCCGATTGAGGACTACGCGCTGATTTCCGATCTTCATACCGGTGCGCTCGTTTCCCGGGGTGGGAGCGTGGACTGGCTTTGTTACCCGCGGTTCGACTCGGCGTCGGTTTTTTCCGCGCTGCTGGGCAATGACAATCACGGACGTTGGCTCGTGGCGCCGGCGCACGCCGCCGGTGTTGCGGAGCTGGTGGAGTGGAAGTACATCGACTCCACGTTCGTACTGCAGTCCAGATGGCGTACCGAAGCCGGTGAAGTCCTGGTGACCGACTACATGCCCATCCATGACCGGCGCGCATCCCTTGCACGGCGCATCGAGGGAATCAGCGGATCAGTGCCGATGCGCCAGGAGCTTGTAGTGCGCTTCGGCTACGGCGAGGTGCTGCCATGGGTGCGGCGTACCCATGAGGAGGGCGGTCCCGGAATTCTCGCGATGGCCGGGCCGGATGCCCTGCTCCTGCGTGGCACCCATCTTCCGCGCGCCGCCGATCACCGCCACGTGGGAGAGTTCACCGTCGAAGCCGGTGAAAAGGTGGACCTCGAGCTGGTGTGGTACCCATCCCACCGTCCGCAGCCGACGCCCCTGGACTTCGACGTCACACTGCAGGCAACCATCGACTACTGGCAGGGCTGGGCGGAAAGCTGCGAGAAGCAGGGCGAGTATGACGGCATCGTCAAGCGCTCACTCCTGGTGCTGCGTGCCCTGACGCATGAAGACACCGGCGGCATCGTCGCGGCCCCCACCACGTCGCTGCCCGAGGCCTTCGGCGGCGAGCGTAACTGGGATTACCGGTTCTGCTGGCTACGTGACGCCGCATTGACGCTCGAAGCGATGATGACGCACGGCTACGAGGATGAGGCCTCGGAATGGCGGAACTGGTTGCTCCGTGCGGTTGCCGGCGACCCCGAGGATCTCCAGATCATGTACAGCGTTTCGGGTGAGCGGAACCTTCCCGAGAAAGTCCTGGGGCACCTGCCGGGTTACGCGGACTCCGCTCCAGTTCGGATCGGCAACGGGGCCGTGACCCAATACCAGGCCGACGTCGTCGGTGAAGTGATGGTTGCCCTGGAAAAGCTGCGCAAGCGCGGAGTGAAGGAAGACGAATTCTCCTGGCCGCTGCAGCATGCACTGTTGGGGTTCCTGGAGAAACACCTGAGCGCCAAGGATCACGGTATCTGGGAGATGCGCGGTGAGCCGGCCTACTTCACGCACTCCCGCGTCATGATGTGGGCCGCGTTCGACCGCGGAGCCCGCGCGGTCCGCGAACACGGTCTCAAGGGTGAGGCAGACCGATGGGAGCAACTCCGGGATGAGCTCCGCATCGAGATCCTTGAGCAGGGTTTCAGCAGGGAGGTGGACTCTTTCACCCAGTATTACGGCACCACCTTGGTGGATGCATCACTGCTGCAGCTGCCGCAGGTCGGATTCGTTGATTACGACGACCCGATGATGATCGGCACGGTTGCGAGGCTGGAAGAAGAGCTGCTCGATGAGCATGGGCTGCTACTCCGCTACCGCACCGAATCATCAATCGATGGCTTGGCGCCCGGCGAGCACCCGTTCCTTGCCTGTTCCTTCTGGCTCGTTGAGCAGTATGCGCATACCGGCAGGCTTCAGGACGCCAAGAAACTGATGGACCAGCTGGTGGGCTACGCCAACCAGCTTGGCCTGCTGTCCGAGGAGTACGACGCCGGAAACGCCAGGATGGCCGGGAACTTCCCTCAGGCGTTTTCCCACCTGGGGCTGGTGCGGGCCGCCGATGCGATCCACGCGGCCCAGCAGGTCTCCCTCGCGCACTGATTTCACAGGACACGCCCCTTATGAAGGGTCATAAGGGGCGTGTCCTGTCAGATGAACGGTGGACGGTTAAGGCTTGAGCACCACCTTGATGCAGCCGTCCTCCTTCTTCTGGAAAGTTTCGTAGGCAGCCGGTCCCTCATCCAGAGGAACTTCGTGGGTCTTGAGATCCATGACGCCCAGCGGATCCGAGGGGTCTTCCACGATGGGAAGCAGTTCATCGGTCCACCGGCGGACATTGCACTGACCCATGCGTGTCTGAATCTGCTTGTCGAACATGGTCAGCAGAGGCATGGGGCTTGCCGTGCCGCCATACACGCCGCTGATTGATATAGTTCCGCCCCGGCGCACCGCATCAATCGCCGCGTGCAGGACGCTCAGCCGGTCCACTCCGGCTGTTTCCATGGCTTTCTTGGCTACAGCGTCAGGGAGGAGCCCGACGGCGTGCTGTGCGAAGGCGCCGAGGGGTGAGTGATGTGCCTCCATGCCGACGGCGTCAACGACGGCGTCCGGGCCGCGCCCGTCGGTCATTTCCCGAAGCTCATCGCCGACATTCTTCGAGAAGTCGACAACCTCGATGCCGTGCCGCTCTGCCATTGCGCGGCGCTCCGCCACGGGCTCAACCGCGATTACCCGCTGACCGAGGTACTTGCCGACCCTGCTGGCGAACTGGCCAACGGGACCAAGACCGAAGACGGCCAGGGTCCCGCCGTCGGGCACGTCCGCGTACTTCACGCCCTGCCAGGCGGTGGGGAGGATATCGGAAAGGTACAGGTAGCGCTCGTCGGGCAGCTCGCTGCCCACCTTGACGGCCCCGTAGTTTGCGTGCGGAACGCGCAGGTATTCGGCCTGGCCGCCCGGCACGGAGCCATACAGTTCCGAATACCCGAGCATCTTCGCGCCAGTGCCTTTGTCCCTGCTTTGGGTGGTCTCGCACTGGGACTGCAGGCCCTGATTGCACATCCAGCAGTGGCCGCACGCTACGTTGAACGGGATGACCACGCGGTCTCCGGGCGTGAGGTTGGTTACGCTGCTTCCCACCTCTTCCACGATGCCCATTGGTTCATGGCCAAGGATGTCCCCTTTGTTCATGAACGGACCGAGCACCTCGTAGAGGTGAAGGTCGGATCCGCAGATCGCGGTTGAAGTGATGCGAACGATTGCATCCGTGGGCTCCTGAATTCGCGGATCAGGAACGTTGTCGATGCTGAGCGATCGCTTGCCCTGCCAGGTAAGTGCCTTCATGTTGGTCTCTCCAAGGGGTTGGTAAGCATGCTGACTATAATCAGTATTGCCGGGATTCCGTCGGAAGTGAACCCCATAGGCGGAACGGCATACGCTTGGCCGGTGGAGTTATCGAGATCCCCGGCTGTCCGGGTTGGACTGTCAATTGCCGTGGCTACCGGCCTCTATGGGGTGTCTTTCGGTGCCTTGTCAGTCGCCTCCGGGTTGGACCTCCTGCAGACCATGGCACTGAGTCTCCTGTTATTCAGCGGCGGTTCCCAGTTCGCGTTCATCGGCGTGGTGGGAGGCGGCGGAACCGGGGCGGCCGCGATGTCCGCGGCTTCCCTGCTCGGTATCCGCAACGCCGTCTACGGCATGCAGATGAACGCGATGCTCCGGCCGCGCGGCCTGCGCCGTTTCGCGGCCGCCCAGGTAACCATTGATGAATCGACGGCGACGGCCACGGGACAAAGCGATCCCCAGGAGCAGGCGCGCGGGTTCTGGGTTGCAGGGATCGGTATATACGTTCTATGGAATGTCTTTACCCTTGCGGGCGCGCTACTGGGGAACGCACTCGGTGATCCTGCGCAATGGGGCCTGGACGGCGCTGCGGTCGCCGCATTCCTCGGATTGCTGTGGCCCCGGTTGAAGGCGCGGGAGCCGGCGGCCATCGCCGTGGTCTGTGCGCTGGTTACCCTGCTCACCGTCCCCTTTGTGCCTGCGGGCATCCCGATCCTGTTGGCCGCCGCGGTAGCTGCGCTGGCCGGCTGGTTCAGTTCCGGTCCCCCGCGCGAGGGCCTGGAGCCCGATGTCGAGCCCTATCCCACGGAAGGACACCGGTGAACCTCTGGATCTGGATCCTCATTGCCTGCGGAATCAGCTATCTCACGAAGCTCGCCGGCTATCTGGTGCCCGCGCGCCTCATGGAGAACCCGCACATGACCCGCGTCGCCGGCACGCTGACTATCGGGCTGCTCGCGTCACTGACCGCCGTGAACACCTTTTCGAGCGGGCAATCCCTGGTGATTGATGCGCGCCTCGCGGCCGTCGTCGCAGCAGGGGTGGCGCTGTGGCTGCGGGCACCGTTCCTCGTCGTCGTCCTCGTGGGGGCGGGCGCCGCGGCACTGGCGCGTCTGCTTGGCGCCCCCTAGCCCCGTGAATACGGCCGCTCGCGTGTGCCGAGTGGCTCACTAGCAGGGATCTAGACAGAGCCGACGACGGCGGCAGTCGCCTCAGCGATAGCCGCCTCTTCGTCTGTGGGCACCACGAGGACCGGGAAAGCCGATTCCTCTGTGCTGATCTCCCGCGGCGAGCCGCCCGGTTTCTGGTTTTCGGCGTCGTCAATGTAGACACCCAGGGCGCCCAGACGCTTGACCACCCGCTCCCGGAAACGCCAGGAGTTCTCCCCGATGCCCGCCGTGAACACGAGCGCCTGCGCGCCTCCAACAGCAACGTGGTACCCGCCGATGTACTTCGCGAGGCGATAGGAGGCGATCTCCAGCGCCATGGTGCCGGCAGCGTCCCCGGACTCCTCGATTGAACGCATGTCATTGTGGCCTGTGAGGCCCTTCAAGCCGGACCCGCGGTTGAGTAATTGATCGAGATCCTTCTCCATGTAGCCCTCCCGGCTGAGGAACAGCAGGATCGACGGGTCGATGTCGCCGGACCTGGTTCCCATGACAAGTCCCTCCAGCGGAGTGAACCCCATCGAGGTATCAATGCTTTGGCCATCCTGCACAGCAGTAATGGACGCGCCGTTGCCCAGGTGCGCGATGATGCCCGTGAATTCGGTTGGCGGCATCCCGAGCAGCTCGGCGGCGTGCCGAGTCACGTACTCGAAGGAGGTGCCGTGAAACCCGTACCGGCGGATGCCGAACTTCTTGTACAGCTCATCCGGCACGGCGTACCGCCACGCATGCTCGGGCAGCGTGCGGTGGAAGGCCGTGTCAAACACTGCCACCTGCGGCATGTCCGGCCACCGCTCGGCAATGGCGCGCAGACCCTGCACGTTGGCAGGATTGTGCAACGGGGCCAGTGGGTTGAGCCGGTCGATCGCGCGGATGATCTCATTCGTGATGAGCACTGGTTCGCTGAACCGTTCGCCGCCGTGAACCACGCGGTGACCGACGGCGTCGATGGACTTGCCCTGCAGCTTGGCGTCCAGCTCCTCGGTGACCCGGTCCAGCGCTTCGGTGTGATCCTTCGGGCCGCCGTTCGCGGTGTCGCCGATGCGCTCGATCAGCCCGTTGGCCAGGCGCTCCCCGCTCACGGAATCCCGGACTTGGTACTTGAGCGATGACGAGCCCGAGTTGATGACGAGGATGATCATGGCGCCTCCTGCGCTGGTGTGCCCTGCGCCTGCACGGCGGTGATGGCGACGGTGTTCACAATATCTTCGACGGTGCAGCCCCGTGACAGGTCATTGACCGGCTTGCGCAGGCCCTGAAGCACCGGCCCCACGGCGACCGCACCGGCTGATTGCTGAACCGCCTTGTACGTGTTGTTGCCTGTATTCAGATCGGGGAATATGAAGACGGTTGCCTGCCCCGCGACCGACGACCCGGGCAATTTGGACTCTGCCACGGAGGCGTCTACGGCGGCGTCGTACTGGATGGGCCCCTCCACCGGCAGGTCGGGGCGGATCGAGCGGACCAGCTCCGTGGCCCGCCGCACCTCGTCCACTGCGCCTCCGTAACCCGACTCTCCGGTGGAGTAGGAGAGCATGGCCACGCGCGGTTCAACCCCGAACTGGGCAGCCGTTTCAGCCGACGCCACAGCGATATCCGCCAGTTGCTCCTCGGTGGGATCCGGATTGACGGCGCAGTCTCCGTACACCAGCACGCGGTCACGAAGCAGCATCAGGAACACGGAGGAGACAATTTTCACGCCCTCCTTCGTCTTCACGAACTCAAGCGCGGGCCGGATGGTGTTCGCGGTGGTGTGCGCGGCGCCGGAGACCATGCCGTCAACGTAACCCAGCTGAACCATCATTGTTCCGAAGTAGGAGCCATCGAGCATGCGGTCCCGGGCGTCGTCGAGCGAGACGTTCTTGTGCGCACGCAGCCGCGCGTACTCCGCAGCGAACTCCTCGCGCAGGTCCGAGGTTGCCGGGTCCAGCAGGGTGAGCCCGGTCAGGTCCACACCGAGGCCGGCGGCACGCTCGCGCAGCTGTCCCTCCGGTCCGAGGATTGTCAGGTCGCAGACATCCCGGCGGCGCAGGATCTCAGCGGCGCGGAGGATCCGCTCGTCCAGGCCTTCGGGTAGAACCACATGCTTACGGTCCGCGCGGGCCTTCTCGATCAGCTCGTGCAGGAACCGCAGCGGAGTCATCTTCACCGGCCGGGGCAGCTCAAGGCGCTCCAGCAGCTCCGTCGCATCCACCTGCCGTGCCCACACACCAAGTGCGGCGGCAGCCTTGCGCCGCAAGCCGGTCGCAATCTCGCCGCGCACCTCACTGACGCGCTTCGCGGCCGTGTAGGTGTCGTCGTCGACCGCGAAAACAGGGAAGGTGGCATGGGCAAGCAGGGCAAGGATATTGGGGTCCGGCGTCAGACCACCGGTGAGAATCATGCCGGAGGGCACGGGAAACTCAGGCGAGAACGACGACGCCACAGTTGCCACCAGCACGTCCGCCCGGTCTCCGGGAACAATCACGAGGGCGCCGTCGGTCAGCAGTTCCAGGAAGTGGCCAACGTTCATGGCAGCGACGCGGATGGAGGAGACATCACGTTCCAGGCTGGCGCCGCCGGCGATGTGACGCGCGTCCAGGGCGCCGGCAACCTCCGCCATTGTCGGCTGGGAGATCTCGCTCATTTCGGGAATGACGTAGACCGGGCGGCCGGACTTCCCCGGGCGCACCTGATCGCGGATGGCCTCTACGGCGCTCTCTGCCGCACGGTTCACCATCATGGCCAGCAGCGACACCTCCGCTGCGTCCAGTTCCCTGCGCGCGACGTCGACGGCGTCAGCTGCCTCAGCGGAGGTCATGTCCTTTGCGCTTACCACGGCAAGCACCATGGCGCCCAGATTGTTGGCCAGCCGTGCGTTCAGATCAAACTCGACGGCGGCGTCCTGCCCGCTCAGGTCCGTCCCCTCCACGATGATTACGTCGCAGGACTGCGCCATCTCGCTGTACACGGAGACGGAACGCGCATCGATTTCCTCGCGCTCGCCGGACACGAGCAGGGCCCGGGCTTCCGCCCGCGTCATGGCGCTCCTGGCGGTCTTCTCATCCAGCCCGAACGCGCGCCGCATGAGGAGAACCATCGGATCATCGTTGCCGTCTTCCGCTTCCGAGATTGGGCGAAGGAAGCCGATCCTGTCCGCGTGCCCCTGCAGCATGCTGGCCAACCCCAGGGAGATGAGCGATTTGCCTGACCCGGGGGCCATGGCGCTGACATAAATTCCGCGGGTGGTCATTCCTTCATCCTGCACGATCGACGGTGCATAGTCACTGCCCGGCGCCTGCTGCCTGCGTCACCCTCCGGACTGCCGGTTCACCCTCGACGTACGGAACGGGTGACCGGTGGGGCCAAACCTGACAGACTGTTTCCCATGCTCGTAGCCTTCTCAGTTGCACCTTCCGGCCGGCCCAGCGGCGCACGTCAGGACACCAGCGAAAACGGGGACGGTTCGGTTCACGCCGCGGTAGCCGAAGCCGTGAAGATCGTGCGTGACTCCGGCCTGCCGAACTCCACCAGTTCCATGTTCACCGAGATCGAGGGTGAGTGGGATGAGGTCATGGACGTGGTCAGACGCGCTACGGAGGCAGTGGCCAAGTACGGCAGCCGCGTCTCCCTGGTGCTCAAGGCGGACATCCGTCCCGGCCACACGGGCGAGCTCAGCGGAAAAGTGGAGCGCCTCGAGCGCGCGATTGATGAGATGGACGAGTACCAGGGCCACTCATGAGTAACTGGACAGAGGTTGACAGCTACCTGAACCGCACGGTGGTCCAACCGGACGCCGCTCTCCTTGCGGCCGTTGACAATACCCGCAACGCAGGTATGCCTGCCATTGAAGTGACTGCCGGGCAGGGCAAGTTCCTCATGCTCCTTGCCCGTATCCATCAGGCGAAGCGGGTCCTGGAGATCGGTACGCTGGGCGGCTTCAGCACCACCTGGCTGGCACGCGGTCTTCCCGAGAGCGGAACCATTGATACCTGCGAGTATGAGCCCGCCCATGCAGAGGTGGCCAGGCGCAGTCTGGAGGTGGCCGGCGTCGGGCACAAGGTAACCGTGCACGTGGGAGCGGCACTGGAGACGCTTCCCACGCTGGAAGGGCCCTATGACCTCTTCTTCATCGACGCGGACAAGGCGAACAACCCCAACTATCTGGAGTGGGCGGTGAAGCTGTCCCGGCCGGGATCCGTCATTGTGCTCGATAACGTGGTGCGCGGGGGCAGCGTGCTGGACGAGAACGGCGACGAAGACATCCAGGGCACCCGCAGGGCGCTGGAACTGCTCGGTAGCCACCCGCGCCTTGATGCGACTGCCCTGCAGACAGTTGGGTCCAAGGACTGGGATGGGTTTGCGGTCGCCATCGTCAACTAGGACGCAACTACAACCGCTGCAGGCGAGTGACCGTCGTCGTTCCCGATAGCATGAACGGCATGGCCACCATCCGTCCGCTCCGCATCGACGAGACCGAAGCTGCGCTGCGCATGAAGAACCAGGGCTGGCGCCAGGCCTACCGGGGGAAGGTGCGCGAAGAAGTCCTCGATGGCCTGGATGACGGCATCGAAGCCATCGCCGAAGCGTGGAGACAGGGATTCGATGAGAGCGGCAGCGTACCGCTGGTAGCGGTCAACGACGACGGCGCGATCGTCGGTATTGCAGCAGGCGGTGAGGCGCGGGGTGATAACCCTCCTGCCGCCGTCGAACTCTTTATGCTGTACGTGCTGGAGGAGTATTACGGCACCGGTCTGGGCCGGGCGCTCGCCGATGCCGCTATCGGCGATGCCGCCGCGTGCGTCTGGGTCCTGGAGGGCAACGAACGCGCCATCGCTTTCTACCGCAAGCTCGGCTTCGCTCCGGACGGAGAGCGGGAACAACTCTCCGAACGGTGGAACGGCCTTCATGAGATTCGGATGGTGCGCGCTGCCTGCGCCGTCGAGCCGCCGCGCATCAGCGCTTCGGCATCAGGTTCACAACTGACAGGGGAATGACGTGTCCAACTACTACGGCAACCAGCCTTCTCAACACGTGGTGGTCTACGCCGCGAAGGAAAGCTGGCTCGCCTACCTGCTCTGGTTCCTGCTCGGAAACTTCGGCGCCCACAAGTTCTACCTGCGCCAGAACGGGATGGGCTTCCTCTACCTGGGCCTGGGTCTCATTGGCTACGCCACGGCGTGGTTTGTTCTCGGGTTCCTGTTCCTGATCCCGCTGTGGATCATGATGGTCATTGACCTGTTCACCATTCCGGGCAGGGTGCGGCAGGTCAACGCACACCTGCACCACCAGGGTGCCGTCCGTCCTTACTAGCCGAACGGCACCAGGCAAAGCGTAAGGATCAATGGGACGCCAGCGCGAGCGCAGGGAAACAGCGGGCACAGACGGCGGTCCGGTTCCCGGCATTCACACCATCGACACCGGCACTTGTGAGCTCGTCCACGACCGCTTCAATCCCAACGGCTGGGTGCTTCACATCAATGGTGTGCCGAGTTCCCACATCGACCTCACCGATCCTGCCCGGCTCGACTTCGAGTACATGCGCTGGATCAGTTCGCTGGTAACGTCCCAGTGGCCGTCCACGTTCCGGCTCCGCGCCCTGCATCTTGGTGGCGGGGCCTGCTCGCTGGCGCGGAGTTTTGCCGTGACCTTTCCCGATGCGCGGCAGGTGGTCGTGGAACTCGACGGCGCGCTCGCGGGCCTGGTGCGTGAGTGGTTCGACCTGCCGCGTGCACCGCTGCTACGGATCCGTGTTGGCGAAGCGCGCAAAGTCACTGAGGCACTGTCCGCGAGTAGCCGGGACCTCATCATCCGGGACGTCTTCGCGGGCAGCCGCACTCCAGCCCCGCTGACCACCGTCGAGTTTGTTGAGCACGCCAAGCGTGTCCTGGATGCGGCCGGGGTCTATGTCGTCAATTGCGGGGATTCCCCGGACCTGGGGATGGCGCGGCGCGAGGCGGCGACCATCTCCGCTGCCTTCACCCATACCGTGATCATTGCGGACCCCGCAATGCTCAAGGGCCGGCGCTACGGAAATGTGATTCTTGCCGGAAGCGATGCTCCACTTGGGGAGGATCCCGGCCTGGCTCGTGAGCTGCTTGGCGGCGGAGTGCCGGCGCACCTGTGGCGGGATGCGCAGGTGACCCGTTTCATCAGTGGCGCGGCAGTCCTCACCGACTAGCAACGGGTGGGTCAGCCGACGCCGAGCAGCTGCTCGATCGGGCCGATCCCGAAGAACACCACGAATGCACCTGCCACGGCCCACATCAGCGGGTGGATTTCCCTGGCCCTGCCCTGGAACGTGCGGACCAGGACGTACGCGATGAACCCGGCGCCCAGTCCATTGGCGATCGAGTAGGTGAACGGCATGAGCGTGAACGTCAGGAACGCG
The DNA here is from genome assembly GCF_039530425.1 of Arthrobacter parietis. Taxonomy (NCBI): domain Bacteria; kingdom Bacillati; phylum Actinomycetota; class Actinomycetes; order Micrococcales; family Micrococcaceae; genus Arthrobacter; species Arthrobacter parietis. Next base: position 1,374,422 of record NZ_BAAAON010000001.1, read on the forward strand.
GGAATGGCGATTCCCCAGTCCTGCCAGTCAATCCGGCCCACCTGGGACACCATCATGAAACCAACGACGACGAGGGCAGGCGCCACTGCCTCGAACGGCACCAGCGAGATCAGCGGCGTAAAGAACATGGCCACGAGGAACAGCAGGCCGGTCACGATGTTGGCGATGCCGGTGCGCGCGCCTTCGCCGATACCGGCGCCCGATTCGACGTAGATCTGGTTGGAAGAGACTGATCCCGCCCCGCCGGCCACCGCTCCGAGAGCGTCAACAATGAGAACGCGGTCGACGCCGGGGATGTTGCCCCGCTTGTCCACCAGCTTTGCTTCATTTGCCAGGCCCACCATGGTGCCCATGGCGTCGAAGAAGATGCTGAGCAGGATGGTGAAGGTGAGCAGCAGGGCGGCGGTGGCGCCGAGGCTGCCGAACGCCCCGAAGACGCTGACACTGCCGACCAGGCTCAGGTCGGGGAGGCCGATCCAGGCCCCGGAAGGAAGCTCCGGAACAACGAGCGACCAGCCCTGTGGGTTGGAGCCGTCCGGTCCCACACTCGGCCCGACGTTCGCCACGGCTTCGATGATGACGGCCAGAATGGTGGCGGCGATGACACCGATCAGGATGCCGCCGCGAACCTTGCGGACCACCAGTGCGATGGTCAGGATCAGGCCGAATACGAACACCAGGGTGGGCCAGCCGAGGAGTACGCCCCCGAATCCCAACCCGACCGGCACGGTGGTCTCCGCAACATCTGGGATACGCCGGACAAAACCGGCGTTCACCAGTCCGATCAGTGCGATGAAGAGCCCGATACCGACGACGATCGCTGTTTTCAGGCTCTCCGGCACGGCATTGAAGACGGCGGTACGGAAGCCCGTCAGGACCAGCACCAGCATGGTCAGGCCGGCAAGAACCACAAGGCCCATCATGTCCGGCCAGGTGAGCTCCGGATTGGTGGCAACCGTGATGGCCACAAAGGCGTTGACGCCCAGCCCGGTGGCAAGAGCAAAGGGATACTTGGCCCAGGCGCCCATGAGGATGGTCAGCAGTCCCGCGACGAGCGCGGTCACTGCCGCCACACGTTCAAACCCGAGGCTGCCTCCGCTTGCGTCCGCTCCAGCGAGGATCAGCGGGTTGAGCACCACTATGTAGCTCATCGCGAAGAACGTGGCGATGCCGCCCCTGATTTCACGTGAGTAGGTTGATCCGCGAGCGGTGAGCTGGAAGTAGCGGTCCATCGCGGTGCGCAGTTCAGGCACGGGTATTCCTCTGTTGGTGGGGGAGTTTCGCTCAAGGAGTCTATCCAATGGCGGATTCAGGATTCTGCCAGTTCGCTCCCGTAGGCTTAAGGCATGAAGCCTTCCGCAGTAGTTGCAGCGCGCGCGGCGCGTATTCCGGGTGCGCGTTCCGTTCAGCGCACCGCCGTGCTCCTGGCCGGCGTACTTCTGGTTGCGTTCGCGTTAGTCCTGGGATCAGCCTCGATTGCGTCAGCGCATGATGAGCTGAGCTCCTCGACTCCGGAGCCGGGTGCAACGCTCAAGACAATGCCTCAGGCGATTGAACTCACGTTCACCAATGTTCCTGCGACCATCGGCTCGCAGGTTCAGGTGCTTGATGCTGCGGGCGAAGACTGGGCTGAGGGCGAGGTCTCCATCACTGACACCGTGGCCACACAGGCGATCCGCGCCGGGGCGCCGGCCGGAACCTACACGGTGAACTGGCGTGTGGTGTCCTCTGATTCGCACCCGATTGAAGGTACCTTCGACTTCACGGCTACGGCAGGCGCTGCTGCCGAGGCGTCTGAGGCTGCGGGGACGCCTGAGGCGTCCGCGGGTACAGCAGGCCCGATCGAAACAGCTGACCCCGGCGCGCTTGACCAGGAGCCGGCGGCAGACTCCGGTCTTTCCTGGGGAGTCATCCTGATGATTGCGGTGCTGATTGCGCTCGCTGTGGTGCTGGCACTTGGAGCCAGGCGGCGCCTCACCCAGGGCAACAACGACGACGCCGCGTAGGCACCTTCTCAGGCGCTGATTGCGGGCGGGCACCTTCTCAGGCGCTGATTGCGGGCGGACGCCTGGTTGATCCGGCAACAGCGGCGGCCATCACGGAAGCCTTCACTGGCTGGATCACCTGAGCCGCGAGAGCTCCCTGCGAGACAATTGAGTCGCTGATGACCTTGGCCTGCCGGACAATTTCCCGAGTTGTCGGCGTCAGCATCTCGCCCACCCCGATGAGGTAGAGACCGATAGCCCGAAGCGCCGCTTTGATGTCGATTCCCACTGCGAGGCCGAGGGACTGCACGAAACGGCGCAGCTGGTTCTGTGGATACTTGGTCAAGACCACGTGGTCTGCGAGCAGGACGCCGTTCCGCGTCTGCACCGCCCATTTCTTGGACCCGAGTACCGGAGCCGGAAGAAGCTGGGAGTAGCCCACTATGCACAGTCCCTCAGCAACCGTCTCCTGGCGGATGTCCAGTGAATGGCTTGACGCGTAGCAGCGCAGCAGCCGCAGGAGTTCCGTGCGTTCGGACAGCGACACCGAGTCCGTCATTACGGTTCGGTTTGGCCCGGAGTTCAGGCATTCGATGCTCTCGACCACGATGGACTGCACGCCGCGCCGGCTCAGCTCGCTGGCAACGGCCAGCCCGGACAACCCGGAGCCAATCACCACTGTGGTGGTCATCTCTGCGGCTGAGGGCACGGAAGGATCAGCGGCGACGTGGTCGATCGGCTTCGGCAGCATCGATGAAAACCTCCTGGACGAAGGAGAATTCCGCACAGCCCGGCGCCTCTTCCGGGCTGTGCGGACACTTGGCTGCGAACGGGTCAACCAAGCGCACTGAAAGCGGGCGGGAACCTTTGTGGAGACCATCCGCCCGATAACGATTCTCGAAGCCTATATAACTTTTTGGGTGCTGAATAGTCCTCCTACTGGAGAGTAGGCTAGAAATATCTGGACGGCTGAGCGAAGGTGTCAATTGAGGTTCAACCGCGAGGAGGCGGACCATGAGTGAGGCTCATAAGCCGGAGGCGCCGTGGCATTCCCAGGGGCGCGGACTGGTTGTGGGGGTTGATGGCTCCGACCAGAGCATGTGTGCTCTCGTCTGGGCGGCACAGGAGGCCGAGCGCCGCCACTGCCCACTCCATGTAGTAACTGCCTATACCGTCCCGGTCTTCGCGGCGTCGAGCATGGATGCCGGTTACGCAACCGTGGATGATTCGGTGATCCGGGAGGGGGCGCAGGCGGTCCTCGATCAGTCCATCAGCAAGATAGCCGGTCACCACAACATCGAAATTGTGCCGCGGGTGGAGAGCGGTGATGCCGCAGGTGTGCTCCTTGAGCTCTCCGAGGAGGCCGAACTCATGGTTGTGGGTTCGCGTGGCAGGGGAGGCTTCGTTGGACGCCTCCTTGGCTCCGTGAGCGCCGCACTGCCGGCGCACTCAAAGTGCCCCACTGTGGTTGTACCGCTGTACTGTGCCCCGAGGCTCGATGAGGCCGGCGTATCCGCACCGAAACCGAAGGGCGAGCCGTGCCCGCGCGCGGAAGAGATCGAAAAGGTGGTTGTGGTCGGAGTTGACGGCTCCGAGCAGGCGCGCATGGCTTCGCTGATTGCAGCCGAGCAGGCGCAGTCTCGTGGTCTGCCCGTACGGGTGGTGTGTTCACTGCCGCCCTTCACCGGTTCACTTGCATGGATGCCCACCCCGGTTGACCGGGACGCACTCCACGCGGAGATCATGGTTCAACTCAACGCGGGGAAGGCATGGCTGCAGAGCCATTTCCCTCAACTGGACATATCAGTGGAACTCCTCGACGGGCCTCCCGTTGAGGTGCTGATCGAGGCATCACGGACGGCCGAGCTGGTTGTGCTTGGCACCCGCGGCCGCGGCGGATTCGCCGGAATGCTGCTCGGCTCCACCAGCCAGGGCGTGCTGCACCACGCGAAAGGCCCGGTTCTTGTGGTGCCGGACAGGGAGGATCCTCGCCTGACGGACCGCGCAAACTTCGGACCGATGGTCGCCTAGAACCGCGCAGCGAGCGGGTTGAGTGCGCCCATCCCGCTCATATTCGCGAGATTCACCTCGAGAATGCCCTGTGAGGGGTTCAGGGCGTTGACCACGGTGTTGTTACCTACGTAGATGGCAACGTGCCAGATGCCGGCGCCCTCGCCCCAAAAGACAAGGTCACCGAACTGTGCCTGCGACAGCGGCACATGGGATTGTGCCGCGTAGAACTGCGCGGACGCTGTACGCGGGAGTGAGATGCCCCCTGAGGCAAAGGCCTGCTGCACCAGCCCGGAGCAGTCATAACCCCGCGGACCGTTGCCTCCCCACTGATAGAAATAGGGCGCTCCGACGCGCGCACGGGCGTAACTGACGGCTGCCGCCACTCCGCCGGGATTCACTGCAGGCGGAGCAGGAGCCGGTGCAGGCTGGGGTGCCGGTGCCGGTGCCGGTGCCGGTGCCGGCGGAGGAGGTGCCGGCGTGGGAGCAGGTGCAGGTGCAGGTTGGGGTGCCGGTCGCGGCGGAACCGGAGCGGGCGCGGGAGCAGGAGCCGGCGTCGTCGGACGCGGAGCAGGTGCCGGAGCAGGAATGGTGGGTCGCTGGGGCGCCGGTGCAGGCGCGGGTGTTTGCGGAGAAGCCTGCGCCGGCGGCACCAGTGTGGGGGCTGGAGCAAGCGGTGCTTCGGAGCGAGGCGAGGCGGTCGCTGCGGCAGCCGCCTCGGCTGATGCGGCAAGAATGCGAGCGAGCTCATCCTCGCGTCGTTCCTGTTCAAGGCCGGCGATACGCTGCTCCTCGAGAGCCGCGGTGGTGTCCCGCAGCTGCGCCAACTGCGCAACCAGGGTTCCGCGTTCGGCCTCCTTCTCCTCCACCAGGCTCGCGGCGCTCGCCATCGCGAATTCTGTGGCGGCTCCGGCCTTTTCCGCGGCCTCGGCTGCGTCGGCGGCTGCCTGCTCCGCGTTGCGTGCGTCGGCCTGCAGGGACTCGAGCGACTTCGCCGCAGTTTCAGCCTGGTTGACGGTGCGTGACCGGGAGGCGGCCATGCCTTCGACAGTGGAGGCCTGATACATGATGCTGCCTGGGTCCTGGGCGAACGAAAGGAGGCTGCTGTCCGGCATGATGCCGCCCGCACGGTAAATGTCAGCGGCAAGTTGACCGAGCTCCGTAGAGGCAGTGCGGTAGGTCTGCTCGGCCTGCCCGGCCAGTGCCGAAAGCCGCTGGGCGGTCGACCGCCGCTCATCAAGTTCCGCGAGTGCATCAATGTAGGCGCCCTGCGACTTCATTGCCTCAACCTGCGCGCCCTGCAGCTCTGCGGAAGCATTCTCGAGGATGCTTTCGATCTCTGTCACGAGTTCAGCCGCCGCTGCTGTGTTGTCCTCCGCAGTGGCAATGTCGGCGGGGCTGGGCAGATCCGATGCTGCAAAGGCTGGCGACGGCGTCAATCCCACGGTGAGCAGCGATCCCACGAGCATGGCAGTGAGCGCGGAAAATCCGCGCTGCGAAAAGGTTTGCGGCATAACTCGATCCTCGGACGGCAACCAGACTTGTCCGAGGATAGAGCCCCAAATGTCACTTCGGCAACATTTGTCACACCAGTATCTTAAACAACAGCGGTGTCATTCCCAACGCAAGGCCGTTCACGGCGTGTCGCGCCCGCGTCAGGCGTGCTGCCGGCTCTCATGCACGGCATGCTCCAGCGGTTCAAGTTGAAACGTGCAGTGCTCGGTATCGAAGTGGTTGCTGAGGCAGTGCGTAAGGCGGTCGAGCATGCGGTCAACACCCTCGGCGTTCAGGCTTTCGGTGTCCACCACCACGTGGGCCGAAAAGACGGGAACGCCCGAGGTGATGGTCCACGCGTGAATGTCGTGTGCGTCAACAACCCCCTGCACTTTCAGGATGTGCTCCCGGATCATCGCCGGATCCACACCCTTGGGGGCGGACTCGAGCAGCACATTGATCACGTCTCTCAGCAGGCTCCATGCGCGCGGCAGAATCATGGCTGCAATGAGGATGGAGGCTATGGCGTCAGCCTGCAGGAATCCGGTCACTGCGATGACGACGGCGGCAATCACCACGGCAATTGACCCAAGCAGGTCTCCCAGCACCTCCAGATAGGCGCCTCGAAGATTGAGGCTTTCCTTATGCCCGCCGTGGAGGATCAGCAGACAGGCGAGGTTCGCCGCGCCGCCGAGCAGCGCAGCTATCAGCATGATGTCCGTGCGCACCTCTGTTGGCTCACCCAGCCTGCGGAACGCCTCGATCGCAATGACCACCGCGATCACCACCAGGATGACGGCATTGGCCAGTGCCGCCAGCACTTCTGCCCGCTGGTAGCCGTAGGTGCTCCGCACAGTGGCAGGCCGGGTTGCTATCCAGGAGGCAAGCAGCGCTATGAAAACGCCGGCGGCGTCGGAAAGCATGTGGCCCGCGTCAGCGAGCAGGGCCAGGGACCCGGACAGCGCAGCGCCGATCACCTGAACAACAACGACGGCGAGTGTGATCGCCACGACCAGCACCAGCGACTTGCGGTGCTTCCCCGTCGCGGTGACGGGATGCCCATGAGAGTGTGCGCCCATATAACCAGTATGAAGCCCCGGCGGTAGCCAGGTTGGGTTACCCCCAGCCCAGCTCGTGGAGGCGTTCGTCATCAATCCCGAAGTGATGCGCAACCTCGTGGATCACGGTGATGAGGATTTCATCCACGAGTTCCTCGCGGCTCCCGCACATCCTCAGCAGCGGCTGCCGGAAGATGCTGATGCGGTCGGGCAGGGAGCCGGCATCCCACCAGGAGTCCCTTTCCGTCAGCGGAGTACCCTCATAGAGGCCGAGCAGGTCGGGATCCGCTTCCTCGCCGGGGCCGGGCTCAAATTCCTCCTTGACGAAGATGGCGACGTTGTTCATAGCCCTCGCCAGCCTGTCCGGGATCTGGTCAATTGCGTCGTCGACTGCTGATTCGAAGTCCTCGAGGCTCATATCGATGGGCACGGAGGAAACTCTACTGCCGTCGCTTCCGCAGGACGTCCGACCGGCGATTCAGAGGTTTTGTGTAATCGAGATCGAAGCCCTATAGTTTTAGAGGTCCACAACGAGGAGTAAAGCACTTGTGTGGTCCTGGCCCCCATCGTCTAGCGGCCTAGGACACCGCCCTTTCACGGCGGCGGCACGGGTTCGAATCCCGTTGGGGGTACGCAAGGGAGTGGTTCAAAGCACCGTTTGGGTGCTGATAGGATCAAACTCTTGCAAAATCGCAAGGCCCTGTAGCGCAGTTGGTTAGCGCGCCGCCCTGTCACGGCGGAGGTCGCGGGTTCAAGTCCCGTCAGGGTCGCTGAGGCGGTCGGAGAAATCCGGGCGTCGACGGTGATCATCACACGATGGTTGCAAGGCTCTGTAGCTCAGTTGGTAGAGCGTTCGACTGAAAATCGAAAGGTCACCGGATCGACGCCGGTCGGAGCCACCACTGAAAGCCCCTGGGAAACCGGGGGCTTTTGCTTTGCCCCGCAGTTTCCCCGCCAAGCTAATCCTTCCGCGCATCAGCGACGAATCGAAACAGGGTCGCCGGCCGTCGATTAGGCTAGGTCTGGGTAGGGGGGGGCAAGATGCAAGGATTGCGGGGAGGATCGGCAATGCCACACAGAATCCTGGTTGTTGACGATGACGCGGACATCCGCGATCTCGTCTCCACCAAGCTTGAGTCAAGCGGTTACGAGGTTGAGACCGCCGGTGACGGGGTCGCCGGATTGGAACTGGCCACCAACAATGAGTACCACCTTGTGATCTCCGACGTCATGATGCCTGGCATGTCCGGGGTGGACATGGTCAGAATGATGCGCTCGGCAGAGCCTCCGATCTCCGTTCCGGTGATCCTCCTGACCGCCAAAAACCAGGAACGCGATATCGAGAATGGGTTCGCCGCCGGCGTCACCGACTACGTCGTCAAACCTTTCAGCCCCCGCGAACTCGCAGCCCGGGTTGCCGGCATCCTGGCACGCTAACTCCCGTGCTGGTCTCATGGGATGTGCTGGCGGTCGCCGTTGTCGTTCTGGTTGTCGCGTGCGTGCTGGCTCTGACTGCCGTCGTTCTCATCAAGGCGGCACGCCACGCCGGTGAGCGCCGGAGGACTGTCCATGACGAGGCAATCCGCACCCGCATCATGATGCTCGCGGTTGCCGAGGATGAGGCGCTGGCGGAGTTGGAGTCGGAACTCGCATCGACAACGGGCGCCCTCGGGGAGCACGTGGAAAACACCCTGCTGCGCATGATCCCCGAAGTTCGTGGTGATGTGTGCGAGGCCATGATCCGCGTCCTCGCCGCTCGCGGCCTGCTCAGCCGATCCCTTGACCGAATCCATTCCCGCGGCGCCATTCAGCGGGCTGCTGCGGCTGAACTGCTCGGCATTCTCGGCGGCAGGGAGGTCATCGGCCCCTTGACGGTCGCCCTTCAGGACAAGAGCCTCGAGGTCCGTCTTGTGGCGGCGCGTGCCCTCGGCGTCGCGGCCCAGCCCGAGGCCGGAGGGCACCTCGTCGATGCGCTTTCGCTGACCAGCGGGATCCCGCACTCGGTTGCCGCCACGGCGTTGCTCAATCTGCCCGAACAGGATCCCGCAGTGTATATCGAGGGTCTGCGGGACCGGGACGCCGGGATCCGCTATGGCTCTGCGGCTGTGGTGGGCCTGCTGCTCATGTCGGAAGCCGCGGACGCACTGTTCGACTGCATGGTTGCGGAGCGGGGCAGGGAAGGTGCGTCCGATGTCGTCATCGCTGCCTGCGCCCGGTCACTGGGACGGCTCGGCCACAAGCCTGCCATCAGCGAACTTGCGGACATTTCCTGCTCAAGCGCTGCGTCGTCGTCTGTCCGGCAGGCAGCAGGAGAAGCTCTCAAGGCGATGCCCGGCGCCGAGGCACGCGACGTGCGCAGGCGGGTCATCGAGCATGCCGATGCGGATGTCCGCCGCATCCTCGTGGATGCATAGGGGGAACGGATGGAGAACGTGCTTGAGCCGCTGAGAGCGGCAATCCGGTTGCTCTTCGAGATCACGGCGTACCCCGTACTGGCCTACTTCATCGTGATCAATTCGTTCCTGCTGCTGCTGATCATCTTCGCGAGCGTGAATTTCACCGCGCATCTCCGGCGGCAGTCCTTTGCCGGGGCCCGAGTCACCGCCGCATCCCCGCTCAGTCCGGGAATCTCCGTCCTGATGCCGGCGTATAACGAGGGCGCAGTCATCGCAACGTCCGTCCGCTCTGTGCTCGACCTGCGCTACCCGGATCACGAAGTCGTGGTGGTCAATGACGGCAGCTCGGATGAGACGCTGCAAACGCTGATCGATGTCTATGACCTCGTCGAAGACCGGCGGGAAGTGTCCGTCAAGGTGCCCGTCCGGGGAACCATCCGCGCCATCTACCGTGCGCGGGATACAGCGCTGCCCATCGTGGTTGTTGACAAGGAAAACTCGGGCCGGTCGGATTCGCTGAACATGGGACTGAACGTCGCGTCCAAGGACCTCGTGGTGATGGTCGACGCCGACAGCCTGCTGGATCCCGATTCCCTCCTTGTGGTGTCCAAGCCCTTCACTGATGACCCCGAGCGCGTGATCGCAACCGGCGGAGTGGTGCGCGTGGCCAACGGATGCGAGGTCGTTGCAGGCCGCGTGGTCAGCGTGAACATGCCGAAGAACTACTTCGCCCGCATTCAGATCGTGGAATACCTGCGCTCCTTCCTCCTTGGGCGGGCGGGGTGGTCCCAACTCAATTCCCTGATTCTCATTTCCGGTGCCTTCGGAATGTTCCGGCGCGACCTCGTGACCCAGGCGGGTGGTCTGGACCCGGACTGCATCGGCGAGGACTTCGAACTGGTCATGCGCCTGCACCGGATGATGCGCCGGTCCAAACGGAAGTACCGCGTCATCTTCATCGCCGAACCGGTGTGCTGGACGGAAGTTCCCTCCACGGCCGCGGTCCTTGCAAGACAACGACGGCGGTGGCACCGCGGTCTGTGGGAAGTCCTGATCAAATATTGCGGCATGACGTTCAACCCCCGCTATGGGACCGTGGGCATGATTGCGCTGCCCTACTACTGGATCTTTGAGCTCATCGCTCCCGCCATTGAGCTCTTTGGCCTCGTCATTGTCCCGCTGGGACTGCTGCTCGGCGTGGTGAACGTGCCCTACGCGCTCGCGTTCATCGCTGTCGCGTACCTCTATGCCATTTTTGTCTCGCTGATGGCATTGCTGGTCGAGGAAGCTTCGTTCCACCGCTACAACCGGTGGGGGGATCTCTGGGTGGCCCTGCTGGTATCGGTTCAGGAAAACATCGGGTACCGCCAGCTGACCGCTATCTGGCGGATTCAGGGCTGGTGGGCAGCGCTTCGCGGCAAGAAGCAGGTCTGGGGCACCATGACCCGGACAGGTTTCGAGAACGCGTCACCGTAGCCGGCGCCGGTGTTCCTGCTAACTACCGCTGCCAAAACACGCGAGGATGGTCAGGCCGCCGCCCTCGGTCTCCTCCAGCTCAAGGAAACCGCCGTGCGCCTGGGCAATCCGATTGCAGGTTGCCAGGCCGAGCCCGGTACCGGCTATTGCGTTGCTCTCCAGCCGCACGAGCGGTTCGAGCACCCTCTGCCGGTCTTCGGGAGCAATCCCGATGCCATTGTCCTCGAACTTCAGGCACCACCTATCTTCGGCGGACTGGCCGGCACTGATCCGTACTCTGGGAGACCTGTGGGGATGGCGGTAGTTCAGGGCGTTCTGGAGCAGATTCTGCAACAGCGTATGTAGCTGGGTGGGATCAGCCTGGCCCACAAATTCCTCCACCTCAAGGCGCGCTCCGGCAGCGGAGATGGCGGCGGCGAGGTCGTCCTGCACGGCTCTCACGGTTGCCGCCAAACTGACCGGTTGGACGCGCAGAGTTCCGTTGGAGCGGGCAAATGCGAGGAGCTCTTCGATCATCGCCGTCATCCTGCCCGCGCTGGCACCGATGCGCTCGAGGTATTTCCGGCTGGTGCTGCGGGCGGGAATCGCGGTGTCATCCTCAAGCATCTCGGCGAAGCCGCGAATACTTGTGAGCGGACCCTGCAGATCATGGCTCACCCGCCCGGCGAATTCCGCGAGGAGTTCATTGCTGCGTTTCAGCTCCTGCAGGGCGGTGCTCAACTCGCGTGTCCGCAGTTGCAAGTTCAGGATGTCCATGATCTGGGTGGCCAGGATTTCGAGGCTGCGGCTCTGTTGTGGAGTGATCGAGCCGGGTGAATCATCGAATACGCACAGTGTTCCCAACGCGTCGCCCTCCGCGGTGATGAGCGGAGTAGAGGCGTAGAAGCGGACCTCGGCGATCTCACCGGTGACAAAAGGGTTCCCGCGGAACCGCGGGTCCTCCAGACAATCCTCCACCATGACCGTGTGGCCATAGCGGAAGACCTGGGCGCACATTGAGTCTTCGCGTGAACACACACTCGCTTCGATACCCCGAGCGGCTATCTGGTGCTGTTGGTCGGCGGTGATGATGTTGATGACAGCGAAGGGGACCCTGCAGACGTCCGCGGCCAGTACTACGAGGTTGTCGAGATCCTCGTAATAGGTTCCCTCGCGGCCGGACAACCCGTCCGCAAGGGAATAGCGCTCCAGTGTGAGAAGCCGCTGTGTCTCGCTTCGGCTGCCTACCTCTATGGACACGGTGTGGTTCCCCCTCCTGCACGTCCTGGGGGAAGTCTAACGGCTGGCGGGCCGTGGCCATGCTGCGGGAGAAGACTCACGCCGTTGACCGTTAGAGAGGTGGAGCCCTGTCTGCAGGCAGCCGGCACTCCATCAGCCACCACCCCTCAATGGAAGGACCGCCAGGCGTGAGACTCAAGTTCGCCGTGGCCGTTTTTGGTGCGCTCACCCTGTCCCTGGCCGGGTGCGCCGCTGCCCCACCGGAGGCAGCCAGCACCCTGAGCATGCCGCCTATCCCTTCCGAACCACCGCAGTCTTCGCCATCCATGTTCCAATCGCCCGATCCTCGGCTCGCGGAGGGCGCACACAACACCGGAGCGGCCATGGCGGACTGCCTGGTTGTTGCCGCCGGAATCTCCTCTGTGCTGTTGGCCCCGCTCAGTTTCAGGGGAGATGAAGATCCCGAGACCATGGCCAAGCTTGAGGATCAGCTGCATCACCTGCACGGCAAGGTTCCCGACGAGCTCAAGCCGCATTTCGTCCGGGTGGCGGACGCCGCTGAGAGCGGCCCGCACGGCACTGGCCAGTTTGATGAATCCGCGTTCCGTGAGGCGCTGCAGCCAGTCCAGGAGTGGCTCAGGGAGCACTGCAGCGAGCCTTCCCGCTGACCCTTCCGGCGCGTGTCAAAGGTTCAGCGGAAGGGTTAGGCTGGGCGAAAGAGAAAGGGCGCCAGCATGGAGCACGAGCAGGGAACAGGGCCGGCGGGCGTAGCGCCCGTTACTGAATCCGCAACCGGCAGGACAACCATCTCCGAAACTGCCGCCGCAAAGGTTGCCGCGATCGCCGCCCGCAAGGTGCCGGGGGTCTACGCGCTGGGCAGCGGCACCGGCAGAGCGCTTGGGGCGCTTCGCGATGTGGTCGGTGGCAGCGACCTGGCGCAGGGTGTGCACGTGGAGGTGGGGGAGATTCAAGCCGCCGTTGACATCAACCTCGTTGCTGAATACGGCTACCCGCTCACTGCGGTGGCCGACCAGGTGCGCGCAGCCGTATTCGCCGCTGTCGGTGAGCTCGTGGGCCTGAAGGTGATTGAAGTCAACGTTGAAATCAATGATGTACACGTGCCCGGCCTGAATGATCCCAAGAGCACTGAGAAGCCCCGCCCCGCGGCGAGCTAAGGAGCCACTATGAACCTCACCGTCGTCGGTATCCTCGTTGGCACCATCCTTGCTTTCGCTGCGCTCATCTTCCACTTCTGGGGCTTCCTCCTGGTGGCACTCTTCATGGCTATCGGCGCTTTCGTCGGCCGGGTTGCGGAGGGCAAGCTCGACCTGCGCAGCGTGCGGGATGCCCTGGCCGGACGCCGCTCATCATCGTGACCGCAGCAGCCGCAGCGCCGCAACGGCTGGCCGGCCACAACCGGATCAGCACGCAGGCGCTCACCAGCACAGCGTGCGCCGTTGCAGCCGAGGTGCTTCGGGTTCCCGTCCGCGAGGTCCGCGCCAGCTGGTCTGACGACGCCGGTCTGCTCGCCCTCAGCCTTGCTACGCCCATCGCCATCCCTTCCCTGCACCGGGTGGCAGCGGACCCCGCGGCTGTTGAGATGTTCGGTGGATCCGTTGAGGACCGCGTGCATCGAGCCAAGGGGGTCATTCTTGAGCGGGTCGCCCAGCTGAGCGGGTCCCGTCTGAGCCGCGTCGACATCAGGGTCACCGGCGCCCGTGTCAGTGAGCGCGGGAGGACGCAATGAATGATGAGACCACCCGCCTGACCTCGGACGTCATCCACCGGGAAACCCACGCATCCCGGGCGGTACCGGCCACGATCGTTGCCGGGTTGGTCATCCTCGTCTGCCTGTACGTGATGCTGGAGGCCGCTCTGAAGGCGCTTGGCCAAAATCCCTGGTTACTGGGGCCGGAGGCAACGGCAGGGTGGCTGGGTGCGCTTCCGGCAGGTGTCTCCGCCTCAGTGCTTGCCGCGGCGGGAGTGTTGATCTTCCTGGTGGGGCTCCTGTTTTTCCTCGCTGCGATCCTTCCCGGCAGGCGGGCGCGGCTAAGCATTCCCAACGGGCGCGCCGCCGTCGTTGTCGATGCGGAGGTGCTGGCATCCTCGCTGGCGCGCCGCGCGCGCGTGGCTGCGGGGGTGACTCCGGAGCAGGTGCTGGTGACCATCGGCCGCCGGCTCGTCGACGTGCAGGTGCGGCCAACATCCGGCATCCCCGTGAACCAGGAGTCCGTCCAGGCGGCCGTGGAGGATGAGCTTCGCCGGACCGCCATCGATCCGGTGCCCGAGGTCTCGGTGGCGATTGCGCAGTCCGGGGTGATCGGGCAGTGAACCAGACGCCACGGACCATCAACCGGATCCTGCTCGCAGTCTTCGGTCTGGGACTGATGCTCGCCGGAGCGCTCGCCATGGCGCTCGGTGTCCCCGCCGTCGCCGGCTGGTGGCAGTCAACGGCTTCGCAGGCTGGTCAGTGGATCAGCAACGTTTTGGACGCTACAACCCTCCCCGGGCAGCGGGACAGCTGGCTCTGGATCGTTCTAGCCCTGCTGATGGTGCTGCTGATCATCCTCGTGTTCGCGTGGGTGGCCAACCAGGGGAAGGGACGGTCAGGAACGCTTGCCTATGACGACGACGACCACCCGGTTCCCGGCAGCGTCACCATCAACGCGGCGGTGGCGGAGCAGGCCCTGAAGGCTGCACTGAGTGAGCGGGTGGACCTTGTGAACTCGGCCGTATCCACCTATGAGTTCCGTGGCCGGCCTGCACTGAAGGTGAAGGTCTTCCCGCGGCAGGGCGTGGCGCCCTATGTGGTAGCGGAGGAGGTCTCGGCGCTCGTGTCTGCGCTGGATGCCGTGCTCGGCGTGCAGACACCGGTGCTGATCAGCATCAGCTCCGGTGCCCGCTCGCGTTTCACCCGCGCCGAAAGGGTGCGCTAGGCAGAGGGTGCGTTAGGGCTAGTCCCGCGCGGCGCCGGCTGCGTCAGGACCGCTCGATCCACACCGCGCAGTCCGGCTGCAGCTTCTTGCCGCCTCCCGCTTCAGATACGGCATCTTCCGCGCTGGCAAGTACGACGACGCCGGAAGGCAGCTCGATGGGCTTCTCGCCCATGTTCGCAGCCACCAGCACTGAACCGTTGGTAAGGGCGATCACGCCCTCGCCGGGGCGGTGCTCCGGCGCCCACTCCAGCGATCCGCGCCCCAGTCCACGCGAAGAGCGTTCGGTCAACGCCGACTTCACCAGCTCATGCACGGAGCCGGGGCGGTCAACCTGGACGTCCGCCGCGTACGCCGCGAAGCCGGCGGGCTGGGGCAGCCAGGGGGCGGCGTCGTCGTTGTTGTTGGTTGTGCTGAAGCCGAAGCCCGGTGCGTCAGCCTTCCACGGAAGCGGCACCCGGCAGCCGTCGCGGCCGCGCTCCACGCCCTCCGTGCGGAAGAACGCGGGGTCCTGGCGGACGGTGTCATCCAGCAGGGTGTGCTCGGGCAGGCCGAGCTCATCTCCCTGGTAGAGGTAGGCGGAACCGGGCAGCGCCAGCATGGTGAGAATCGCTGCGCGTCCGCGCCGCAGTCCCAGCGCCTCGTCAGGCTGCTCATCCCGCGGCCCAACGCCCTTGGGCAGCTGCGTCGGGTCCTGCAGGCCGAAGCGCGTGGTGTGCCGGACGGTGTCGTGGTTGGAGAGGACCCAGGTGCTGGGCGCACCGACATTCCCGGCCTGCGCGAGTGATTCGGTGATGCTTGCGGTCAGGCGCCCGGCATCCCAACCGGCGCGCAGGAAATCGAAGTTGAAGGCCTGCTGCATCTCGTCCGGGCGGACATAGTGGAAGAGCCGCTCCGCCGGTTCCACCCACGCTTCCGCGACCAGCATGCGGTCCCCGGGGTACTCGGCCAGGACGCGGTTCCAGTCGCGGTAGATCGCATGGACGCCGGGCTGGTCGAAGTACGGCGGCGTGGGCTCGGTGGCTGTTGATTCTTCGGCTGCATCGGGGTTGTGTACGTCGCCCACCATGCTCTCGCGGCCGGCCCAGTCCGGCAGTCCCTCCGCTTTGACGAGGCCGTGCGCCACGTCGATGCGAAAGCCGTCCACCCCGCGGTCCAGCCAAAAGCGCAGGACAGAGATCATTTCCTCATGCACTTCGGGGTTCTCCCAGTTGAGGTCCGGCTGCTTGGTGTCAAACAGGTGCAGGTACCACTGGCCGTCCTCCACCCGCGTCCAGGCATCGCCGCCGAAAATCGACTGCCAGTTGTTCGGGGGCAGCTCGCCGTTCTCGCCGCCGCCGTCCCGGAACATATAACGGTTGCGCTCGCTGGAGCCCTTCGGAGAGCGCAGGGCGGCCTGGAACCACTCGTGCTCGTCCGAAGTGTGATTGGGTACCAGGTCAACGATCACCTTGAGTCCGCGCTCGTGGGCGTCGGCCAACATGGCATCGAAGTCAGCGAGGGTGCCGAAGCGGGGATCCACATCCCGGTAATCAGCGACGTCGTAGCCGGCATCCGCCTGTGGTGAAACATAGAACGGCGAAAGCCAGACGGCGTTCACCCCGAGGTTCTGAAGGTAGGGGAGCTTGCTGGTGATGCCGTGCAGGTCACCCATGCCGTCGCTGTTTCCGTCCGCGAAGGAACGGGGGTAGATCTGGTAGATCACGGCGTCTTCCCACCAGGCGGCGCCTCCACGGTCCTGAACCGGGTGGACGGGAGTTGAAAGATCGGAGGCAGTCATGGGGGCTCCTCTGCAGGATGGTGGGTCACGATTGGATATCGACGGGGCGGTCGGGTGCGCCTGGTGTTGCAGATCACAACGTAAGCGCTTACTTTGATCGTATCAAGAGGCAAGGCGGCGGTAACCAATTCAGTGCCTAGCTGCCGGACAAAGGAGTCATTTTCATGGCGATTATTCGCGGTAAGAAAGCGGTGCTGCCAGTGGCCGCACTCAGCGTGCTAGCACTCACACTCTCCGCCTGTGGATCGGGAAGCGAGGGCGAAGGAGGCGGTGACCAGCCGGCTGCCGACTGCGCTAACTACGAGGACTACGGAACCTTCGATGGTGAAGAGGTAAGTGTCTACTCGACCATCGTCGACGTCGAAGCGGAGAGTCTCGAGAACTCGTGGGCCGATTTCGCCGAGTGCACCGGCATCGAGGTTGTCTACGAAGGCTCGAAGGAATTCGAAACCCAGATCGGCGTCCGTTCACAGGCCGGGAACCCGCCGGACATCGCCATCTTCCCGCAGCCGGGTCTGCTTGCAGCCGAGGTTGCCAGCGGCAACGTCCTGCCCGCGCCGGATGCCGTCGAGGCACTTGTCGACGAGAACTGGTCCGAGGACTGGAAGGGCTACGGCACCGTGGACGGCGAGTTCTACGCCGCCCCGATGCTCGCCAACGTCAAGGGTTACGTTTGGTATGACCCTGCAACCTTCGAGGAGAAGGGCTGGGAAATCCCTACCACCCTCGATGAAATGATGACCCTCACTGAGGACATCGCTGCCGAGGGAACCATGAAGCCGTGGTGCGCAGGCTTCGAATCCGGTGAAGCCACAGGCTGGCCGGGTACTGACTGGGTTGAAGATTATGTTCTCCGCCAGGCCGGACCTGAGGTCTATGACCAGTGGGTGAACCACGAGATTCCGTTCAATGATCCCCAGATCGTGGAAGCTTTCGATTCCGTCGGTGAAATTCTGAAGAACGACGAGTTCGTCAATGGCGGTTTCGGAGACGTGCGCTCCATCCTGACCACTCCGTTCGCTGATGCCGGCCAGCCGGTACTCGACGGCGAATGCGCCATGCACCACCAGGCATCCTTCCAGGCCGCCAACTGGCCTGAAGGAACCGAGGTTGCCGAAGACGGAGACGTCTGGGCATTCATGACCCCGGGTGTCGAGGAAGGCAGCAGCGCGATCACGGGCGGCGGCGAGTTTGTCGCAGCGTACTCAGATGAGCCTGCGGTGGTAGCGTTCCAGACCTTCATGGCAAGCGGTGAGTTTGCCAATAACCGCGTCTCCGAGGGCGGCGCAATCAGCGCCAACAAGGCCCTCGACCCGTCGTTGGCACAAAGCGCGCTGGACCGGCAGTCCATCGAGTTGCTGCAGAGCGAAGACACTGTCTTCCGCTTTGACGGCTCCGACCTGATGCCGGGCGCCGTTGGCGCCAACTCCTTCTGGAGCGGCATTGTCGAATGGATCAATGGCACGCCGACCAACGAAGTGGTTGACACCATCGAAAGCAGCTGGCCCCAGTAGTTCCTTCTGCGGACCCGGCGTTCCACGGTAGTGGGACGCCGGGTCTGTCCTGACAACTGACCGCACCCAGCAAGGAGGCTGCGTTATGGAGGATCTCGGCGAGAAATTCCTGCAGGTGGTGATCGCCATGGCGATCTTCGCCGCCGTCATCGGGATCATCATGCTGCTGGTGGACCGTGCACCCAAATCGTTCCGCGACAAGGCGACGATCATCGGCTTTCTGGCACCCGCTGCAATCCTGTTGATTGTCGGCATGGTCTGGCCTGCGCTGCAGACCACCTTCCTCGCGTTCACCGACCGCGACGGAAACCTCACCGGTCTGGACAACTTCATCTGGATGTTCACCGAGCCGACCGCCCTGGTCACCCTTCGGAACACCGTCCTATGGGTGATTCTCGTGCCCACAATCTCCACGATCATCGGTCTCGTCTATGCCGTCTTCATCGACAAGGCGCACGGCGAGAGAGTGTTGAAGGCACTCGTCTTCATGCCGATGGCCATCTCCATGGTGGGCGCGGGCATTATCTGGAACTTCATGTACGCCTATCGCGGAGTGGAACAGGAGCAGATCGGGCTGGTCAACCAGATCCTCGTCTGGTTCGGTGGCGAACCGCGTCAGTTCCTGCTCGAGGCACCGGGGAACACCTTCTTCCTGATCGCCGTCATGGTCTGGATCCAGGTGGGCTTTGCCATGGTGATTCTCTCCGCCGCCATCAAAGGCATCCCCGCAGACATCGTGGAGGCATCGCGCCTGGACGGTGCGACTGCCTGGCAGCAGTTTTGGAGCATCACCATTCCGTCAATCCGCGGAGCGTTGGTGGTGGTGATCACCACCATCACGATCATCACCCTGAAGGTGTTCGACATTGTGCGGACCATGACCGCCGGAAACTATGACACCTCCGTGATCGCCAATGAGATGTACACGCAGGCATTCCGGGCCAACGAACCCGGCCGGGGCGCGGCACTGGCGCTGATCCTGTTCCTGATGGTGCTGCCCGTGGTTATCTACAACGCCCGCGTGCTCAAGAAGCAGAAGGAAATCCGATGACTTCGACACCAGCTGTTCCAGCCATGGGAACCAAAGACACCGGGGAAGACACCACGGTACAACCGCCCATCGCCCGCCGGGTGAAACAGCGCCTGACGTCCCGCGGCGCCACGATCGCCGCGGTGATCATCGCTGTCATCTGGACCGTACCGACGCTCGGGCTGTTCATTTCCTCGTTCAGGCCGGAAGAGAACATCAACCAAAATGGTTGGTGGAACGTGCTCTCGAACTTCGAGTTCACACTCGACAACTACGCGGACGTCCTGATCTCGGGCGGCAGCCAGTCGCCGAACCTCGGCCAGTACTTCATCAACTCCCTGGCGATCGTGATTCCGGCGACGCTCATACCGCTGGTGATCGCCTCCATGGCGGCCTACATCTTCGCGTGGAGCAGTTTCCGCGGGAAGGACACACTGTTCGTGTTCATCTTCGCCCTGCAGATCATTCCTCTGCAGATGGCGCTGATTCCGCTGCTCACCCTCTTTGTGAACCTGAAGATCGGCGAGTTTGAGCTCCTTCCATCCGGATCCTACGCACAGCTGTGGATTGCGCACACCATCTTCGCGCTGCCGCTGGCCATCTTCCTGCTGCACAACTTCATCGCGGAGATTCCCGGTGAAGTGATCGAGGCAGCGAGGGTGGACGGCGCCGGACACGCCACTATCTTCTGGCGGATCATCATTCCACTGTCGGTGCCGGCGTTGGCCTCCTATGCCATTTTCCAGTTCCTGTGGGTCTGGAATGATCTGCTGGTTGCATTGGTGTTCTCCGGAGGTACAGGGGACGTTGCGCCCATTACGCAGCGGCTCGCCGAGCTCACCGGTACCCGCGGCGGCGAATGGCACCGACTCACGGCCGGCGCCTTCGTGTCCATGATCGTCCCGCTGCTGGTCTTCTTCGGGCTGCAGAGGTACTTCGTCCGTGGTCTGCTGGCTGGTGGCCTCAAGGGCTGATGCACCGTGACCGGCATCGAAGATGTTGCGGTAGCCACGGGAGTTTCAACCGCAACCGTGTCGCGCGCCCTGCGGGGCCTCGCCGGAGTTTCGGCGGGGACCCGCGCCCGGGTACTGAGTGCCGCTCAGGAACTCGGGTACGTGCCGTCGTCAGCGGCGTCCGGCCTGGCCTCTGGACGCACCATGGCGATGGGCGTGCTGCTGCCCCTGATCGAACGCTGGTATTTCTCGGCCGTCCTTGAGGGGGTTGACCGTCAGCTCAGGGCCGCGGGCTACGACCTCATTGTTTTCAGCCTCGGCGGAACGGGAGTCAACCGGGAACGCGTGTTTCACCGCTCCATCCTGCGGAAGCGCATCGACGCCCTCCTGGTCATGTGTATGGAGCTCACCGAAGACGAGCACCTGGCTTTGAGTGAACTGGAATCGCCCACCATTGTGGTGGGCGGTTCCGTTCAGGGAGTGCGGCACGTCGGCATCGACGACGGCGCTGCCGTGCGGGACGCCGTCGAACACCTGATTTCCCTTGGCCACACCAGAATTGGGCACGTGCGCGGAGGCGGTGCCTTCGGTCTCTATTTCGAGGTGCCCCGCATCCGCGAGGAGTCTTATCTAGCGACCATGGCCGCCCACGGGCTGCCCCTGTGGGATGACTGGTCCGTGTTCGGCGATTTCCGGTTCGGTGAGGCCAAGATCGCCGTGAAGCGGATGCTGTCCACCGTGGATGAACGCCCCACCGCACTGTTCTGCTCCTCCGATGAGATGGCCTTCGGCGCCCTGATGGCTGCTTCCGAACTCGGCATCAGCGTGCCCGGGGAACTGTCGATCGTGGGTATCGACGATCACGAGTTCGCCGGGCCTATGGGCTTGACCACCGTGCGGCAAGTGCCTGAGGAGCAGGGAGCCTTCGCCGCGGATCTGCTCCTGAGGGAGCTGGAGGGGGCGCTGCCCGTGCTGAACCCGCCAACGCAACCCCATGAACTCATCCAGCGCGCCTCGACGGGTCCGGCACCCCGCTAGCTGCTACCGCCCTGGTTTCAATTCGGTCGCTACGCTGGTACGCATGGCTACTGAACTCCTCTACCTTGACGATTTCGATGTCCTGACCGCGCCCGCAACCGTCACAGCGGTGACCGTGCTCGAGGACGGCAGGCTCGACGTTGTACTGGACCGCACCTGCTTTTACCCCCGCGGCGGCGGACAGGACTGGGACACCGGCACCATCCGCGGCGGGCACGCCGCCTTTCGGGTCGAGGAGGTGCGCCTCGACGAGCACGGGGTTGTCCATCACCTGGGCGCCGGTGAAGCGTGGAAGGAATCCGCGGGCGGGGAGGCAACATTGGAGGGCGCCGCCGTCGTGCTGGAAGTGGACGCAGACCGGAGGGCTGTCAACACGCGGCTCCATTCCGCAGGGCATATTGTTGATCTCGCCGTTGAGCGGCTGGAACTGCCCTGGGTGCCAGGTAAGAGTGCGCACTATCCGCACATGTCCTTTGTCGAGTACACCGGGGACGTGCCCGGTGAGGTGGAGGATGTCCGGCAGCGCATCGAACAGGAGGTCGCGCAGATCATCGGCGAAGGCAGCCGCAACGAGATCCGATTCATGCCGGTTGCGGACATGGGTGAGTACTGCAGGCATGTCCCGGACAACATCCCGACCAACAAGCCCGCGCGGATTGTGCTCTACAACCAGACGTTCGGCGTGCCGTGCGGTGGAACCCACGTCCGGGATGTCGCGGAGGTCGGTACGCTGAGCATTCCCAAGATCAAGTCGAAAAAGGGCGTCACCAAGGTCTCCTACGCTGTGGAGGACGTCAACTAGCGGCGTCCGAGTCCAGCAGGTCCGCCTCGCACGCCGCCCGGAAGGGTGAAACCGCCAGGATCAGTGCGGCCGCCAGCATGACCGCCGCGGCGGAGCCGAGAGCCACGACGGGGCCGAACGCCGTAGCCAGGGCGCCGCCTAGGGGAGCGCCGATAACGATCATGCCGCGGTTCACCGACCGCCTGGTTGCGCTCATCCGGGCAATCAGCGCATCCGGAGTGACCCCCTGCCAGTACCCCATCTCCAGCGGCCCCTCGGCGCCCATCGCCAGGCCGAAGAGGAATTGCCCGAGGACTGCGCAGGCGAACGCCGCCCACACCGTGGCCGGCCAACTTTCGATGCTCCCGCCGCCCGCCTGCCCGGCTGCCACCAGTGGTGCCAGAACCACGACGACGACGGCGGCCGGCTGGGCCAGCCTCGCCGCCACCATGACCCGTCCGGTGCCGTAGCGCTCACCCCAGCCCGAGGACCAGGTGGTGCCCAGCACCGCACCGATTCCCGCTCCGCCGAGGACAAGACCCAGGCCGAGCGCGCCGAGTTGAAGGTCATTGAGGATCAGGGCCGGAAGAACGGTGCCGACCATCGCTGAGCCGATGAACCAGACGTGCGTGCTCAGGCCCAGCGGCCGCAACAAGGATGAGCACTGACAGCGCCACGGTGGTGAGGTAGGTACCGAAATCCGAGACCGTCGAAGCAACCCAGAACTGGACAAAGGCGGGATTCCGGCGGAGCTGCATGCGTTGCCGAGTCCGCCGGCTCAGGACGCGCGTGCGAGCTGGCGAATGGGAACCCACCGTGACGCGA
This sequence comes from Arthrobacter parietis, assembly GCF_039530425.1. Taxonomy (NCBI): domain Bacteria; kingdom Bacillati; phylum Actinomycetota; class Actinomycetes; order Micrococcales; family Micrococcaceae; genus Arthrobacter; species Arthrobacter parietis. The sequence continues at coordinate 1,396,913 of NZ_BAAAON010000001.1, forward strand.
GGCGGCGGTAAGCCGCGGCCGCGCCGGTCATATCCGCTTCGGCGAGGCACTCGATTCCCATCCGGACATCCATGGGGGACTCGTCCGGAAATACCAGGTCCGCAACCGGTCCGTAGTCGAGTTCGACGACGGCGTCGCGGCGGAAAGACTGCAGCCACTCCGTGATTTCGGTGAGCTCTTCCAGCAGATCAAGCTCCGGAGCAGCGATGGCGAGCCCGGCTACGGCACGGCGCGCACGATCGATGCAGTCGCTGATGGTGGCGGAGACTCGGACGGTGTGGACTTCGCCGTCGTCGTCCACCACCTCGGTGAGGTCGTCTTCGTGGATGAGGACAAACCAGGCGAAGGGGATGCCCCACGTCGCAGAGCGGGTATGCAGCTTGGCGGTGGATTCGGTCAGCGTTTCGGGATCGAGCCGCGCCTGGTGCGCCTCCCTCGCGATCTCCGGGAGGAGCACATCCATCAGCGGACCGCGGATGGTCTGCTCGAGGGACTCAGCGGACAGGTAGGTGCGTACCGCCAGCTGATTGGGGCAGTAGTAGGGCGCGGTGGTGCCGTTGCTGCGCGGGAAATGCAGCACGCGCACAAGATCCTGCGCATGGTGCGGAAACGGGTCCGATACTGCGCGCGTTATGCGCCGCACCGCATCGATGCGTTCCAGCTGCTCGGTGACCCTGCGGCCGCGGGTCCGCTGTTCCAGGATGGCGAGCTGCTGGGCGTCACTGAAGGCATCAAGCGGCTCATACACCCGTAGGTAGGAAACGTAGGGGAAACTGCTGCCGGCGCCGGGCACGTCTGCCATGGATCAGGTCAGCTCTACGATGACCGGCGCGTGGTCAGAGGCGCCCTTGCCTTTGCGTTCCTCCCGGTCGATCGACGCGCCGCTGACCCGCTCTGCGAGGGCGGGGGAGGCCAGGATGAAGTCAATACGCATGCCCATGCGCTTGGGGAAGCTCAGCTGCTTGTAGTCCCAGTAGGTGTAGACACCGGGGCCCGGGGTGTGGGGGCGGACAACATCGGTGAAGCCCGAGTTCTCGAACGCGTGGAAGGCTGCGCGCTCCGGCGGGCTCACATGCGTGTAGCCGTTGTTGACGAAGAGGTCGATATCCCAGACGTCCTCATCCTGCGGCGCGATGTTCCAGTCCCCCGTGAGCGCCACCTGGGCGGAGGGGTCTGCCTCCAGCAGTCCGACGGCGTGCTTGCGCAGCAGCTCAAGCCATTCGACCTTGTACGCCATGTGCGGGTCCCCGAGCGCCCGCCCGTTCGGTACGTACAGGCTCCACACGCGCACGCCGCCGCAGGTGGCGCCGATGGCGCGGGCCTCCTGCACGGGGTCGGTGTCCTTCCCGAACACCGGCTGCCCGGGGAAGGTGCGCTCAACATCGGTCAGCCCCACACGTGATGCAATGGCGACGCCGTTCCACTGGTTCAAGCCGAAGTGCGCAACCTCGTAGCCGCTCTTCTCGAACATGTCCCAGGGGAAGTTGTCGTCCTTGCACTTGGTTTCCTGGATGGCAAGGACGTCCGCATCGGAGCGGTCAAGCCAGGCTTCCACGCGGTCGGCACGGGCTCGGAGGGAATTGACGTTCCAGGTCGCTATTTTCACAGTTGCTACGTTACCTAATCAGCGCCACCACGAGTCGTCGGGGGAAACCGGGACGGTGCGCTTGTGCCGGGTCATCAGGTAGCGGCGCTCAATCAGCTGCGCGGCTTCCTCGGGAACGTCCCGACCCTCGAGGTAGTCATCGATCTGCTCATAGGTGAGACCGAGCTCGTGCTCGTCGCTCTGCCCCGGGTTCTCATCCAGCAGATCCGCGGTGGGGATCTTGTTGTAGAGGCGCTCCTGCGCGCCAAGTTCCTTCAAAACCTGCCGGTTCTGCCGTTTGTTCAGGCCGAACAGGGGAAGGATGTCTGCCCCGCCGTCACCGTACTTGGTGAAGAAGCCGGTGACTGATTCCGCGCCGTGATCGGTGCCGATGACCAGCAGGTTGTCATCACCGGCCAGGGCGTACTGCGCCACCATTCGTACGCGCGCCTTGACGTTGCCCTTGTTGAAATCGGACATCTCGTTGCCTGCAGCGCTGGTGAACTCAGCCTGGAAACCGTCCACGGCGGGAGCGACGTTGTAGACAACGGACCGGTCCGGTTCGATGAACGCCAGGGCCGCCTGGGCATCGTCTTCGTCATGCTGCACGTTGTACGGCAGGCGAGCCGCGACGAACGTTGCCTCCACGCCGTCGGACCTCAACTCATCAGCCGCCAGCTGCGCGAGCTTTCCGGCAAGGGTGGAGTCCAGGCCGCCGCTGATGCCGAGCACGAAGCCCTTGGTGCCGGTGGCCCGGACGTAGTCCTTGAGAAAGTCCACGCGCCGGCGGATCTCCTCCGCAGGGTCGATGGTGGGGCGTACGCCCATTTCCTCGATAATCTTCGCCTGGAGTTCACGCATGCGACCCAGCGTACTCAGTTTTTGTCGCCTACCTGCTGCCTAAAACGCGCGTAAACCGCAGGTAGGCGACAAAAACTCCAATGGCTACTGCTTGAAGGCGGCGTCGAAGGACAATGACGACGGCGCGAAGTCGAACTTCTTGAGGAAGGCCAGGGCCTCGGGGGCTCCGTCCAGGCGGTCCATGCCGGCGTCTTCCCATTCAACCGAGATCGGCCCGTCGTAGCCGATCGAGGTCAACGCGCGGAAGCTGTCTTCCCAGGGCACGTCTCCACGGCCCGTGGACACGAAGTCCCAGCCGCGGCGCGGATCTCCCCACGGCAGGTGGGAGGAGAGGATGCCGTTGCGGCCGCCGCCCATCCGCATCTTCGTGTCCTTGCAGTCCACGTGGTAGATCCGGTCAGCGAAGTCGGAGATGAAGGCTACCGGGTCGATCTGCTGCCACATGAAGTGGCTCGGATCCCAGTTGAGGCCGAAAGCGGGACGATTGCCGACGGCGTCAAGCGTGCGCTTGGTGGACCAGTAGTCGTAGGCGATTTCGGAGGGATGCACCTCGTGTGCAAACCGCACACCGCAGTCATCAAACACGTCCAGGATGGGGTTCCAACGGTCGGCGAAATCCTGGTAACCGGCATCGATGACGTCCTGGCTGACGGGCGGGAACATCGCGACATACTGCCAGATCGAGGACCCGGTGAACCCGACGACCGTCTTCACCCCGAGTTTCTGCGCAAGCTTGGCGGTGAGCTTCATTTCCTCCGCTGCACGCTGCCGGACGCCCTCCGGATCGCCGTCTCCCCAAACGCGCGGCCCGACGATGGCTTCGTGGCGGAAGTCGATCGGATTGTCGCAGACCGCCTGGCCCTTGAGGTGGTTGGAGATGGTCCAGACCTTCAGGTTGTTGCGCTCCAGAATGTCGAGACGGTCCTGGATGTAGTCATCATCGTCCCACCGCCACGCGTCCAGGTGGTCTCCGGAGACTGCGATTTCCAGGCCGTCGTAGCCCCACTGGCCCGCGAGTTCGGCGACCTTCTCAAACGGCAGGTCGGCCCACTGGCCGGTGAACAGTGTGAAGTTGCGTGCCATGATTTTTCTCCTTGTGTGAGTGGGTCAGGAAAGCGTGCGGCTGGTGGGATCCCAGTCCTCGGGCAGCGGCTCGGCAGCCACGGCTGAGCTGGCAACGTCAACGAACGTGCGGCTGTCCACAGACTCCGCGATCGAAGCCATGGTGTCCAGGACGTGGAAGGCAGTCTCCCCTTGTGCGCGGTGTGGAACGCCGGCGCGGATCGAGCGGGCCAGGTCGAGGACTCCGGTACCGCGCCCGTAGGTGGAACCGACGGCCGGGAAGGATTCCTCCTCTTCGGCGCCGTGGCGGTGGAGGCGGATGTTGCCGTCGAACCTGTTGGGGTCCGGAAGGACAATCGTCGCCTCGGTGCCGGTGATCTCCACGAACCCTTCGCGGCGCAGCGGTGAATCGAAACTGAAGTTGCTCGTGGAGGAGGCGCCGCCCTCGAACTGGACCAGCGCGCTGACGTGCGTGGGAACAGTGACAGCGAACTCTTCACCCGCGCGCGGTCCGGAACCGATCACCCGGGTTTCCCGCGAGCGTGAGCCGAGCGCAGCTACCGTCTCCACTGCGCCGAAGGCCTGAACCAGGGTTGTCAGGTAGTAGGGACCAAGGTCGAACAGCGGCCCGGCGCCCTCCTGAAACAGGAACGCGGGGTTGGGATGCCAGGCCTCGGGACCGGGCGACTGCATGAGGGTCAACGCAGTGAGCGGCACTCCGATGTCCCCGCGCCGGATCATGCGCAGGCCCGTCTGCAGGCCCGCGCCGAGAAAAGTGTCAGGGGCACAGCCAAGGCGGAGACCGGCGTCGGAGGCTGTCTTCAGGAGCAATTGGCCGGATTCGCGGTCGAGTGAGAACGGCTTTTCGCTCCACACATGCTTCCCGGCGGCCAGCGCGTCCAGCGCGACGGGCACATGCGCGGCGGGAGTGGTGAGGTTGACGATGATCTCGACGTCCGGATGCGCGAGCGCGTCCGCGACAGCCCCGGCTGCTGGAATCCCGAACTCCTCCGCGCGCGCCCGGGCTGCCTCCGGGAAGAGGTCAGCGACGATGTGGACCTGCACATCGGGGAACGCCGTGAGGTTGGTCAGGTACTCCTTGCTGATGACGCCCGCACCGATGATGCCGACGCCCACCGGGCCGCTCATGCTCCTGCCTGCCTGGAGTCCGCCTGCAGGTAGTGCAGGCTCGCCTCGAGCGCCTCGAACAGGTCACCGGCGCTGTCATCGAGCTCGACGACACCTACCTCTACCGATCCGGCAGCGGCCAGGACTGAGGGGACGTCCATCCGTCCGGCGCCCACCGCCACCTGCGAGGTGTTGTCCTTGTCCAGCGCGCCGTCCTTGAGGTGGATGAACCGCACGCGGTCGCCGAGCTTCACGAGCAGCCCAGCCGGGTCCTGCCCGCCCACTGCCACCCAGTAGGTGTCCACTTCAAGCACGACGGCGGGATCCAGGGCGCCGGCGAGGACCTCCAGCCCGGTGCGGCCGCCGAAATCGGTTTCCACCTCCCACCAGTGGTTGTGGTAGCCGACGGTGATGCCGTACTCCGCGCCGAGGGCCGCCACCTCGTTGAGGGCCTGTGCGGTCTGCTCGACGGCCTCCTCGGTGGTCCACCGCTCAGGGTGCACCATGGGCTCGATGACCGTGCCGATGCCCAGTGTCCGGGCTGCTTCGAAGATGAGGTCGCGGTCGCCGTCGAGCAGCGGTGCGTGGCCCGACGGAGCGGCTATGCCGTTGCGTTCCAGCGCAGCGGAGAGCGCCGCCGTGTTCGCTGCGAAGTTGTAAGGCTCGACCCGCGTGTAACCGATCGATGCAAGTCTGTCGATGGTGCCGTCCAGATCAGCCTCGAGGGCTTCGCGGACGGTGTAGAGCTGGACAGACAGGGGTGGAGTTGGCACGTGGGATCCTCTCGCTGGCGCCGTCGGGATAGCCGGTACTAGATAGTCTTAGTCCAGATGCTGTCAGCTTCCGCGCTGCGCTCCACACCGTTAAGGACCTTCTGCACCTGCAGTCCGTCCGCGAAGGACGGCTCCGGCTGGCGATTCGCTGTGATTGCTTCGACGAAATCCTTGGCCTGATGGGCAAATCCGTGTTCATAGCCCAGAATGTGCCCGGTGGGCCACCAGGCGGACATGTAGGGGTGGGAGGGCTCCGTCACCATAATGTTGGTGAAGCCCTGCCGGGTATCAGGCGCGGTTGCATCGTAGAAGCCGAGCGAGTTCATGTTCTCCAGATCGAAGGAAATCGCGCCGGTGGAGCCGGCCACCTCAACGCGCAACGCGTTCTTGCGCCCGGTGGACATGCGGGTCGCTTCGAATGAGCCCACCGCGCCGCCGTCGAACCGGCCGCTGAACAGGGCAAGATCGTCCACTGTGACGCTTCCCCGCTCGGCTGAGGCGGTGCCTGCGAGCCCGGAGGCTTCGGCCAGCAACGGACGCTCGTGCACAAAAGTGTTGAGGATCCCGCTCACACCTGTGATCTTCTGGCCGGTGATGAACTGCGAGAGATCTACCGCGTGCGCGCCGAGGTCACCGAGTGCGCCGGAGCCGGCGGATTCCTTCTGCAGCCGCCACGTCAGCGGGGCGTCGGCGTCAACCAGCCAATCCTGCAGGTACGCGGCACGTACCTGACGGACCTCGCCGATTGCACCGGAGTGAACCAGATCCCTCGCGAAGGCCGCTGCAGGAACGCGGCGATAGGTGAAACCAACCATCGCGAAGACGTTGTTGCCGGCGCGGTCAGCGGCGGCTGCCATCGCCTCAGCCTCTTCGAGGGTGTTGGCGAGCGGCTTCTCGCACAGAACGTGCTTTCCCGCCTCAAGCGCTGCAATGGCGATCTCCGCATGGGATCCGCCGGGAGTAACGATGTCGATGACGTCGATGTCGTCGCGGGCGATGGCCGCCCGCCAGTCAGTAGCCGTCTCTTCCCAGCCCCATTTACGAGCCGATTCCTCTACTCCACGGGCGTTGCGCCCCACGAGCAGGGTCATCTCCGGCCGGGCCGGCAGGTCGTGGAAGCGCGGTGCAACCCGCCACCCCTGCGAATGGGCAGCCCCCATAAATCCGTGTCCGATCAGGGCGATTCTCAGGGGTGGTGCGTCGTTGTGCATGTTTCCTCTTTATCCGGCGGCGGTTATAAGCAGTTGGATGGAGGCGGGGCGCCCTGCCAGCGATTGAGCGCCCCGCCCCCTAGTGTCCTACGATTCGAAGGCCGTCGGCAGGTACTGCTCAACGTTCTCACTGGTGACAACCGGAGCGTTCAGAACGATGCGCTTCGGAACCTCCACTTCCACCAGGTCGCTCATGGCCTTGCCCTGAGCGATCAGGCGGGCGAGCAGGATGCCGTCTGCTGCCTGAGTGGACGGGTAGATGACGGTAGCTTGGAGAACACTCTCGCCCGACTCGATTTCACGCATTGCGTTCGCGGATCCTGCGCCGCCGACCATGAAGAACTCATCGCGACCCGCGTTGTCGATGGCGGCCAGGACGCCGATGCCCTGATCGTCGTCGTGGTTCCAGATGGCGTCGATCTCAGGAGCTGCGGAGAGGAGCTGCGATGTTGCTGCCTCGCCGCCCTGGACGGTGAAGTCGGCTGCTACGCGGTTGTCCACGTCGAGGCCGCAGGACTCAAGTGCGTCCGCGAAGCCCTGGCTGCGGTCCTGTGTCAGCGGCAGCGAGTCGATGCCTGCGATCTCGGCGACCACTGCATCCTCATTGCCTTCGAGCTGCTCGCAGATGTAGGTGCCTGCGCTGACTCCCATTCCGTAGTTGTCGCCCAGAATGGTGGTGCGGGCGGCGAACGGGCTGGAGAATTCGCGGTCCACATTGATCACGGGGATGCCGGCTTCCATGGCTTGGGTGGCGACCGGGGTCAGAGCGGCGCCGTCGGTCGGCAGCAGCACGATGGCATCGACGCCGTCGTTGATGAACTGCTCAACCTGGCTGATCTGCAGGTTCGCGTCATTGGTTCCCTCGGCTACGCGCAGATCGATGTCCGGGTAGTTCTCCGCCGTCGCGATAGCGGCGGAGTTGATGGCGCCGAGCCAGCCGTGGTCGGCAGCGGGCCCGGAGAACCCGATGACTACGGTGTCGCCCTCGGCCTGGTTGCCCTCAACGGATGCATTGGTGGGCTGCGTGTTGGTGTTGCCCGCTTCGGCAGTACACCCGGTAACAAGGGCACCGACAGCCAGGAAAGCACCGGTGGTGACGAGCATCTTCCGGCCCGTACGAACTGCAAGCATGTGTATCTCCTCAATGAGTTGGATGCGTCTTCGCGAGCGGAACAGCTTGCCTCTGCAGGACCGCATCTTCGCGTGACTGCAATCACAATAACAGAAGATTGAGCGAAATCGACGACTTTATACCGATTGCCGACATAATGTGTTAGCTTCGTCTCATGTTCGAAGAAGATCAGCCACAGCCATTGCTCGAAGTTCGAGGAATCACCAAGCAATTTGCGGGTGTCCAGGCGCTCAAGGGCGTCGACCTGCAGGTGCTTCCGGGCGAAGTCCACTGCGTCATGGGCCAGAACGGAGCCGGCAAGTCCACCCTCATCAAAACGCTCTCGGGCGTGCACCAGCCCGACGGCGGCGAGATCCGCTGGGAGGGCGAGCAGATTTCAATTCCGAGCCCCACCGCAGCCCTGGATCTCGGCATCGCCACCATGTACCAGGAACTTGACGTCGTGGACGGACTCTCCGTGGCCGAGAACATCTTCCTCGGCCACGAGCGGAGCAGCGGCGGCGTGCTCCACGTGAAGAAGACCAACGCAATTGCCCGCAACCTGCTGAAGCGGCTTGGGCACGGCAGCCTGTCGCCGTCCACAGAGGTCGGCACGCTTTCGGCTGCCAACAAGCAGATCGTGAGCATGGCGCGCGCCCTGTCCCGGGACATCAAGCTGATCATCATGGATGAGCCCAGTGCAATCCTGGACTCCGGCGAGGTCGCCAACCTGTTCCGCGTCGTTCGGGAACTCACCGCGCAGGGCATCGCCGTCGTCTATATCTCCCACCGGCTCGAAGAGATCCGGCAGATTGGTGACCGCATCTCCGTCATCAAGGATGGCCGCAGCACCGCGAGCGGGCTCAGTGTCACGGACACCCCGAAGGCGGAACTCATTCGGCGAATGACCGGCCGAGACGTCGAGAACGTCTTCCCGGAGGGACAGCCGGTGGCGTCCGACGCACCCGTGGTCCTGGAAGTGGACAACCTGGAACTCGACGGCCACTTCGAGCAGGTCAGCTTCACCGTGCGCGCAGGGGAAATCGTTGGTTTCGCCGGGCTCGTCGGATCCAAACGGTCCGAGATTCTCGAGACAATTTACGGTGCGCGGAAGTCTTCCTCAGGGAAAGTGTCCGTGAACGGCAAGCTGCTCAAGCCCGGATCCGTTCCCGCCGCGGTCAACGCAGGAATCGGACTTTCGCCGGAGGAACGCAAAAGTCAGGGCCTGATCCTCGACGAGCCGATCTTCAAGAACGTGACGCTCTCAAGCTTCGAACTGTTCGCTCGCGCGGGCAGCCTGAATGAGCGTGCAGAGCGGGATGCAGCACGCGAGCAGATTACCGCCCTGGAGCTGCGTCCAGCCGATCCGGATCGCCCCGCCCGCACGCTTTCCGGCGGAAATCAGCAAAAGATCCTGCTCGCCCGCTGGCTGGTGCACGGAACTTCGGTCCTCCTGCTGGACGAACCGACCCGCGGCGTTGACGTCGGCGCGCGTGCTGAAATCTACGCGCTCATCCGCAGACTCGCGACAGCCGGAACGGCAATCATCGTCGTCTCCAGCGAAATCGAGGAGGTGCTCGGCCTCGCGGACAACGTGCTCGTTATCGATGACGGCAGAGTACTCACTCACACCAAAGCAAGCGATCTAGACGAGCACGGAGTGCTCGACCTCGTCATGAAGGGAAGTGCCGCGTGAGCGAGCAAAATACCAAGGTGGCTGAACCGCGTCCCGACGCGACGGCCGACCACAGCGAACCCAAGGCCAACCCCGTGCAGAACTTCCTCAGAGGTCCGGCGGGGCGGAACGTGGGACTGGTCATCGCGCTCGCACTGCTCTTCGTGGTGGGAGCGGTAACCAGCGGGGACCGGTTCCTGAACCCCGAAAACATGCTCACCATCCTGCGGTACGCGTCGATCATCGGCGTAGTCAGCGTCGGTGTCACCTTTGTCATCACCGCGGGCGGCATCGATCTCTCTGTGGGCTCGGTGCTCGGCCTGACCTCGGTGGTTGCGAGCCTCACCAGCGTGCAGTTGGCAGCGACCCAGTCATCCTGGATTCTCATGGTGATCGTGGCGCTGGCCGTCGGCGCCTTCGCCGGTCTGGTCAATGGACTGGTGGTCGCTTATGGCAATGTCGTCTCCTTCATTGCCACTCTTGCCATGCTGGTGGGCGCTCGCGGGCTTGCCGAACTCATCTCCGGCCGCAGCACTCAGATTGTGACCAACCGCGACTTCTCGCAGATCATGCGCAGTGATGTGCTGGGCATTCCGATCCTCGTCTGGATATTTGTCGTCGTGGCCGTGGCGGGCTGGTTCCTCCTGAACCGCACCACCTTCGGCCGCCGGACCATCGCCATTGGCGGAAATCTTGAGGCTGCCCGGCTTGCGGGTATCAAGGTGAAGCGCCACCAGGTCTACCTCTACGTCCTCGCGGGTCTCACCGCTGGCATTGGCGGCGTCATGATGCTCGGCCGCACCACAGCCGGCACGTCCACCCACGGTCTGCTCCTCGAACTCGAGGTAATTGCCGCTGTCGTTGTCGGTGGAACACTCCTTATCGGTGGGCGCGGAACCATCATGGGAACCGTCCTCGGCGTGCTGATCTTCAGCACCCTGGTGAACGTCTTCACCCAAAACAACCTGGATACCTCCATCCAGGCGCTGGTCCGCGGCCTGATTCTCGTCGTAGCGGTCCTGCTGCAGCAGCGCTTCGCAACCCGCGGCAAAACACGACGGGCAAAACCCAAGCCGGTGAAGGTCTAGCCGGAAAGCTGGTTGCAGCCCACCAGCCGGCTCCCGAGTTCCGGGAGCCGGCGAAACCGGAGGATGAGTCGGTGAACCTGAACGTGGACCATGCGCTGAAGGGCAATACGGACCTCGAGCTGATCGAAGATGTGCTCCAGCGATTCTTCATCGACGCCAAACTCCGGGCTGTATCGGTCAATGCGACCTACCTGGAACTTTGGGAAGCTCTCGAACGGGCAACCGCGGGCGGCAAACGCTCCCGCCCGCGGTTGGTGATGCTCGCCTACCGGCAGCTCGGGGGCACCGACTTCCCGAGCGCGGCGCAGCTCGCGGCTTCCTACGAGCTCCTGCACAGTGCGCTGCTCATTCACGATGACGTCATTGACCGTGATTTCGTTCGCCGCGGCAATCCCAACGTGTCCGGCCACTACCGGAACAGGGCCTTACGTGCCGGTGTGCCTCCAGTTCCCGCAGAACATGCGGGAGTATCGGCGGGCGTGCTTGCCGGCGACCTCGCCCTCTCGAGCGCCTTCCGGCTATTGAGAAGCATCGATGCCCCGGCTGCCGTGCGCCGGCGACTTGACGAGATTCTCGATGACGCAATTTTCTGCTCTGTAGGCGGCGAGGTTCTCGACATCGAGTTCAGCCGTACGGCGGACATGCCCTCCCTCGAGAACATCACCAAAACGGCTCATCAGAAGACATCGGTCTACTCGTTCGAGGCACCGCTGCAGGCCGGCGCCGTACTGGCCGGCGCGCCCGATCCAGTTGTCACCGCGCTGACTTCGTTCGGGCGGTACGCCGGCATCGCTTACCAGTTGGCCGATGATGTGCTGGGTGTGTTCGGCAAGGAAAGCCGTACCGGGAAAACCACCTGGGGAGACCTGAGGGAAGGCAAGCGGACGGCCCTGCTCGCCTACGCGGCCGCGAGGCCGGAATGGAGCAGCATAGCCGCGCTGATCGGATCGGCAGGCATGACTGCCGCCGATGCCGAGTACATCCGCTCGGTACTGGTGGCATGCGGAGCGAAGGAATACGCGATCAGTCTGGCCACCGAGAACGCCCACCTCGCCGTCATGCACCTCCAGTCCGACGACGTTCCGGCGGACCTGCGCAGCAGCCTCGAGGGCATGCTCTTCTCGGTCATCTCAGACGTGAACTCCAACTAACCTCATTCCTGCTGCTCCGCCACGGTTGCCCTCCGGAACTGCACCGCGAGAGACCTAGCCGTAAATACTTCGTGGTTCCCCGTTATCATGAAGGAACAAATCCGGCACCGAGGCGATCTGCCAGGAAGGCGCGTTCCTCCGAAATGACTTCGCCATCGCAGGATGAACGCATTCGCCGCACGGTCGCGGGTACCAACCTCGGTAATAACCGCGATTCAACCCGGCAGCACAATCTCTCAACGGTGCTGCGGCTCGTGCACTCCATGGCAGGCGTCTCCCGCGCACAGCTCACCCGGGCCACGGGGCTCAACCGCTCAACCATTGCCGCGCTCGTCGGCGAACTGGTCCAGCTGGGCCTCGTTGTGGAGAGCAACCTCGACCTGGCGCAGCAGCACGGCCGCCCCAGCATCATGATCGAGCCGAGCCGCGGGGCACTGGCGCTGTCGGTGAACCCGGATATCGACGTCGTCAGCGTGGCACTTGTTTCGCTCGGCGGCCACATCGTGAATCCGGTACGGTTCCATACGGTTCGTGCGCCGTCGGTGCCCGAAGTGGTGAATATCGTGAAAGCGGTCTACTCGGGAATGCGCACGTCGCTGCCCGCCGGACACAGGATCATGGGGGTTGGGCTGGCCATTCCAGGGTTGGTGGATCCCGTCGATGGAACGGTTATCGAAGCGCCGCACCTCGGCTGGCGTGATGAACCGCTCGCCGCACTTCTCAGCGATGCACTGAAGCTTCCGGTCATCGCCGCGAACGACGCCGTTGTGGGCGCCCGTGCGCAGGCGACCTTCGGCGCGGGCCGGGACGTGTCAGACCTCGTCTATCTCTATGGGGGAGCCAGCGGTATCGGCGGAGGTGTCATCAGCGGCGGCCGTCTCATCAGTGGGGCGACCGGGTTTGCAGGTCAGCTGGGACACACCCATGTGCGTTCGGGTGGTGCGGCGTGTACGTGCGGGTCTTCCGGCTGCCTGGAAGCCGAGGTCACCCGCGAAGAGCTGATCGCCGCCGTCGGTCTGCCTGCGGGTGAGACGGAGAATCTTGAAGAAGCAGTGATGGAGAAGCTGCAGCAGGAGGGGTCCCAGGAGTTGAGGGACATCATCGAGCGGCAGGTCCAGCTCCTGGCCGTAGGGCTCAAGAGCGTCGTCAATCTGCTGAATCCCTCCATGATCGTACTGGGAGGGTTCCTGCGGATCCTGGATCGCGCCGCCCCCGACGCCCTGAGCGAGGCGCTGCGCACTCCGGGTACGCGCGGTCCACGAGAGCGCGTGGCCATCGAACTGGCTCCCCTGGGCGAAGATCCCATTCTGGTCGGTGCCGCGGAGCTCGCGTTCGAACCCCTCATCCGGAATCCTGCCGGCTTCCTTCGATTTCACGACGACGACGCCGACGTGCCGCTTTCCTTCGCATAGCGGACAATCTTTCGGACCACGAAAAAGCGGATCCTGTTCCAGCCTTTGCTGGAACAGGATCCGCTTTTCTTATCAGGGCCAGATGGCCCTTACAGCGCGATCAGCGTGATTCGTGCGGAATCAGTTGGGGATGATCACCACTTCAGCGGTTCCGGTCAGCGGATCGGAAGCCGAATCGCCGGCGTCAGTGTAGGACGCATTGAATACTGCCGAGAGATCGTCCACTGCGGGATCGTGTCCCTCAGGAACCGTGGTGGTGATGGTTCCGGTGCAGCCGGTGGTGGTGGTCTGCGGGTGTCCGTGGGTGTGGTGGCCCAGGATGTAGGTGACCTGAACCAGTGCGCAATCGACGGGCTGGTCGTCGGTGACGCGGACTTCGTAGGAAACGGTGTCGCCGAACTGGAAGGGCTGGTCCGCAACCGGAGTAATGAATTCGACAACCGGTGCCTGGTTTCCGACTTCAATCGTCACTTCTGCGGAGGAGTGCTTTCCCCGGTGCTTTCCGCCCTGGTCGGTGACCTGAAGGCTTGCGGTGTAGGAGCCGATCTCCTCATAGGTGAACGTGGGGTTCGCCTCTGTTGAGTCCACGGTGCCGTCGGAGTTGAAGTCCCAGGCGTAACGCAGCTTGTCGCCGTCGGCGTCTGCCGTGCCTTCGCTTGAGAACTGGACGGTCAGCGGGGCTGAACCAACGGTGGGAGTACCGGAGGCCACTGCTACCGGGCTGTGGTTGCCGTTCTCGCCGATGTAATCAATGCGGGACAGCTGCGCATCAGGGTTCTCGCCGAAGTAGCCGTCGCCGTACTCGAGTACGTAGAGCGCGCCGTTGGGGCCGAACTCCATGTCGATCGGGTTGTCAGTGACCAGCGAGTCCACCACGTTCTCAATGGAGACGAGCTCACCGTCGGCGGTGGTCATGCCCTTGATGTAGTCGCGGGTCCACTCGTAGAAGAAGGACATTCCGTCGTAGTACTCCGGCCAGGCGACGGGTGCGCGGCCCTTGGTGGCCTTCTTGTCGAAATCATAGGCAGGCCCGGCCATGGGACCGATTCCGCCGGTCTCCAGTTCAGGGAACTCAGCCGAAGCGCCGTACGAGTACCATGCCTGAGGCTGGGATACCGGCGGCAGCTCGCGGAGCCCGGTGTTGTTCGGGGACTCGTTGACCGGAGCATCGCAGTTGAACGTCTCACCGGAGGTGTTGGTGGCGAAATTGTAGTCAACGTACGGCAGCTCGGCGGTGGCGCAGTAGGGCCAGCCGTAGTTGGAAGGCTCGGTCACCGACATCCACTTGCCGGTTCCTGCCGGACCACGAAGCGGATCGGCTGACCGGGCGTCGGGGGAGTAGTCAGCGATGAGCAGTTCACCCGTGTTCTGGTTGAGCTCGATGCGGAACGGGTTGCGCAGGCCCATGACGTAGATCTCGGGGCGGGTCTGTGGAGTTCCCGGTTCGAAGAGGTTGCCCTCGGGGATGGTGTAGCCGCCGCCCTCGGTGGGGGTGATCCGGAGAACCTTGCCGCGCAGGTCATTGGTGTTGGCGGAGGTCCGCTGTGCATCGAATGCCGGGTTGCTGTCCGGGCGTTCGTCAATAGGGGTGTAGCCGCCGGATGCGAAGGGGTTGGTGTCATCGCCGGTGGACAGGTAGAGGTTGCCCTCGGCATCGAAGACGATGTCGCCGCCGACGTGGCAGCAGATGCCGCGGTCAACGGGAACCTCGAGGATTTCCTGTTCGCTGGCCAGATCGATGGTGGAACCGTCGAACTGGAAACGGGACAGGACAAGCGAGCCCTTGAAGGGCGCGAAATCGGCGGCGGTGCCGGTGGTCGGTGCGTCACCCTCGTTGATGCCCTCAGTGGCCGGATCATCTACCGGAGTGTCCCCCGGAGGCGAGTAGTAGAGGTAGACCCAGTTGTTGCCCTTGGTTCCGAAGTTCGGATCGAGCGCGACGCTCTGCAGACCTTCCTCGTCATGCTCGTAGACATCGAGGGTTGCCGCCAGAGTGTTGAGGCCGGATTCGGCATCATTGAGCCACACCTCGCCGCCGCGGGTGGTGTGCAGGACGTCATTGTTGGGGAGGACCGCAAGGTCCACCGGTTCACCCGGCGTGTCATTCAGGGTCACCTTTTCGAAGTTTGCGTCCGGCGGAGCCACCGGCGGTGCTGCGGCGTCCTTGGCCTGAGCCGGTGCAGCGGCGAATGAGGTGGCCAGCAGTGCCACCATTGCCAAACCTGCGCCCGCTCGTGCAGCGCGCTTCATTGAGAATCGTGCGGCATCGGTTCGATGCCCGGAAGCTTGCGCTATCCCGTGTTGATTGACTGTCATCATTCACTTTCTTCTCGCCTTTGAGGACCCGGGCCAGCCGGAGTCAGGTCACCTAGAACGCTAGTAGAAGCGTCTCGGTTCCGCTAGTGGTTTCAATAAACAAAGTTCGCAATTCTTCCGAAACGCAAACAGATTCCGGGCGTGCAAAAGTGACTTGTGTCCCGTGAAACCGGCACCAACGCGCGCCAGAAAATCTTTGTTGTTGGATCCAGCTAAAGTAGGGCTGCGGTCGTTGAGCTTCGCATCCCCTGTGTCTCGAGCACCAGCTGCTTCACCGCAGCCGCCGGCACCTGCCTGCCACCGTTCACGAGGGTTTCGATGGACGCCGGGACCTGGTCGTGGGAAGCGATGATCAGGGGCGTGCCGTTCTTCGAATCGGGTAACCGTCCATGCGTTCCGCGAACGTGCGTCGGGTCCAGCGGCACGGTGTTCATGGCATACCGCAGGCCGAGCTTCTTCTTGGCCAGATTCAGGCCGGCCTTTGCCTTGGCCAGTCTGTCCGCGGGGTTGAAGAAAAGTTCAGCCGGGTCGTATCCGGGCTTTCGGTGGATATCGACCCCGCGCGCGTATTCCGGAGCCCGGTCATCGTCGAGCCAGAAGTAATACGTGAACCATGCGCCGGGTTCGGCAACCACTACCAGCTCACCGGACCGCTCATGGTCGAGCCCGTAACGGGCTTGCGCTTCGCGGTCGAGGACCTCATCGACCCCGTCGGTTGCGCGAAGAATCACAGCCGCGCGCTTAACATCCGCCGGGTCGGAGACGTATACGTGGGCAACCTGGTGGTCTGCAACGGCGAAGGCCCGCGAGGTCCACGGGTCCAACTGCTCCTTCCCGTCCTGCACATACACTTCGAGCAGACCCTCACGCCGAAGCGTCCGGTTGATGTCCACCGGCTTTCGCGCTTCCTCGATGCCGTACTCCGAGACGACAATCACCGCGTAGCCGCGCGCCTCGGCTTCGTCCAGCAACGGGGCGAGGACCCCGTCCAGGTCGGTTGCTGCCTGGGCTGCCTGGAGTGAATCCGGTCCGAACCGTTGAAGATCGTAATCAAGATGCGGCACGTAAGCCATCAGGAGATCCGGCGCCTGGTTCCGCAGGACATGGCGGGTGGAATTCACAATCCACTGCGTCGACTGGATAGCCGCGGTCGGTCCCCAGTACTGGAATAGCGGGAACTCGCCGTAGTGTCCCACCAGCTCATCATGCAGGGCTGGCGGACGCACGTACGCGTCCGGTGATTTCCGTCCGTCCGCATGGTAGATCGGTCGAGGGGTCACAGTAAGATCAGTGGTCATTCCCATGGCGTACCACCAGCAAATATTACCTGCCCGGTACCCGGGATCCTGCTGCCGGGCGGCCTCCCAGATCTTCTCTCCGGAAACCAGCCTGTTGTGCTGGCGCCAAAGGTGCACATCTCCCAGTTCGCGGAAATACCAGCCGTTCCCAACAATGCCGTGCTGCGCCGGAGCCAGTCCGGTCAGCATGGTCGATTGCACGGTGCAGGTCACCGCCGGCAGGACCGTCGTCAGTTCGGACGACCATCCCTGTGACGCGAGTTTGCTCAGGCGGGGCATTGAACGGAGGGACAGGGCAGTCAGCCCCACAACATCCAGCAGCAGTACTGGTTTCACGGTTCTTCCTTGCAGTTGTCTTACCTAAATACGGATGAATGCTCAAGTGCTCCCAGCGATTACGACGCCGGTGCTGCCGCGAGCAGATGGGACTCGGCCCACCCGATCTCGGCGGCGATGCCGTCGACAATTCCCACCTGCCCGCTGGGCAGGACGCTCCAGGTGTAGGTTTCGATGTCCAGGTGCACTTCCCAGCCGTAGTGCCTGCGGGAAACCTCGGCCACGGTGTGCCGCAGCACAGCGGCAGTTGTCTCCAGCGGGGAGGAGGGGATGTGGTGGAGCGGGATGTGGAAATGAACCCGCCAGGGCGCCTTCCCGGGCAGGGTGTCGAGGGCCTCCGTCAGGTCATCGGCAGCCAGGATCCCGTTCTCACCCTGTTCCCGCACCTGGTGAAGGTAGCGCGGTTCGGCGAAGGCCGTGAGTGCGGCCCGTGCGGCGGCGCTGGAGGGGTCGGTTACGTGCAGGGCGGCCGAGGCCTGAATCTTGACCACTCTTAGGCCTGCCGCTTCGATCCGGTTGACGGCGTCAACCGGGTCAGCGAAGGACACAGCGAGGTGACAGGTGTCCACACACAGGCCGATGAACTCGGGATCAATGCCGCGGTCAATCCGCGCTTCCAGCCAGCCGGCAACATCGGCGACCGTATCTAGTACGCAGCCCGGCTCCGGTTCGACGGCGATGCGGACAGTTTTTCCCGTACGCTCCTTCAGCTCCCGCAAGCGGGAACTTAGCTCCACAAAAGCGGCGGTGGCGGCGTCGTCGTCGGCTTGTGTCCAGGGTTCCCGCCAGGCAAGGGGCAGCGTCGAGATCGAGCCGGCTGTGTTTTCCGGCAGGAGCGCAGCCAGGATCTCAGCGCAGTCGAGGGTGTATTCCAGCCGCCTCGGCTCAGCCCAGGTGGGCTTGTAGACGTCGAGTTTGACCACCTCGTTGTGGAAACCGCCGTAGGGAAAGGCGTTGATGGTGTGCAGCTGGAGGCCTTCCACCAACAGGACCTCACGGAGCGCCGCCAGATCATCGGCATTGTGGGCCAGCCGGCGCGCCAGCCCGGCGGGAAGCCAGAGCCCCACGCCGAGAATGTTCAGGCCCGCCTTCCGCCGGATGGGGCCGGAGTACTCGTGAAGCTGCCGGATCAGCCCGTCGAAGTCCTCGGCCGGATGGACGTTCGTGCAGTAGGAGAGGAGCATCAGGCGCGTGCACCCCGCAGGACCGAGTTGCCCTCGAATCCCGCTGTAGCGTTGGGAGGCTCTGCCGCGTGGAAGCCGGGGATCGGGTCGAGGATCAGCTGGCCGCTTTGACCGTAGAACTCGACAGGGTTGCGCCAGAGGACCTGATCGACGTCGTCGGCGGTGAAACCGGCATCAAGCATGGCGTGTGCGGTGCTTGAGGTCTTGAGCGGATCAGACCGGCCCCAGTCGGCAGCGGAGTTGACGAGCACGCGCTCTGTTCCGTAGCGGCTGAGAATTGCGACCATGCGCTGCTCATCCATTTTGGTGTCGGGATAAATGGAGAAGCCCATCCACGCGCCCGCGTCCTTCACTATTTCGACGTTGGTCTCATTGAGGTGGTCCACCACCACCATGCCGGGGGCGATGCCGGATTCGCGGACAACATCAAGGGTCCGGTGGGTGCCGGCCAGCTTCTCCCGATGCGGTGTGTGCACCATGACCGGCAGCGAATATTCGAGGGCAAGCTCCAACTGGCGGCTGAACGCGTGGTCCTCGGCGGGAGTCATGGAGTCGTACCCGATCTCGCCGACGGCGACCACGCCCTCCTTCACGAGGTAACGGGGGATCTCCTCGAGGACGGGAACGCAGCGCGGGTCATTCGCCTCCTTGGGGTTGAGGGCGATCGTGGCGTGATGCCGGATGCCGAACTGCGCGGCACGGAACCGCTCCCAGCCAAGCAGCGAGTCGAAGTAGTCGAGAAAGGAACCGACATTGGTGCGCGGCTGCCCCAACCAGAAAGCCGGCTCAACGAGCGCGCGCACACCGCTGGCGTACAGCGCCTCGTAGTCATTGGTGGTGCGGCTGGTCATATGGATGTGAGGGTCAAAAATGCGCATGGCTGGTTTCCCCTTAGGAAGTGGTCGAATGGCTGGAGGTGGCCAGGAGCAGCGTGACGTCGTCCGGGACCGGCCGCCCAGCGGCTGTCCGTTCGGCGGCGAAGTCGCCTGCCATCCGGGCAAGCTCGTCATCCGCACGTTCCTGCAGGTCCGTGACGGCACGGAGGCTGACCCCCATGAACACCAGCTTCAGCACGGCGTGGCGCCAGCTGTGCTGGTCCAGGTAGGCGGCTGCAAACGGCCCGACGGCGGCGGCAACAAGGCCGCTTTCGTTGGTTCTCAGGGCCTCAGTGGTGAGCCTCAATCCCGCGATTACGACGACGTCGGGAAGCTTCGGTGAGCGCGCGGCCAGCGCTGCCAGTCCGCGAAGCACGCCGCGGCGCTCCGCGGAGTCACCGCCGTCGTAAAGTGCCGACAGCGCAAGCGCCAGCTCTTCGCGCGGAAGCAGTTCACCGAGTCGGCCGAGCAGCAGGCCACGGGCGGAGTCGCTGGTGGTACCGAAGAGTACGCCGGTGGGGTCGGCATCCGGGTACAGGGGCGTGCGGCCCAGCCGGCGCCCGGCCTGGGCGAAGACGGTGGTGAGGGTGGAGGGATCGGCGGTGACCGCCGTCGTGCTCTCCTGAAGCCAGCGCTCAGATTCCCTGCTGCGTACTGATTCCGCCCAGGCGTCGCCGAGCGCCGCGATGCTGCGGGCGGCGAGTCCCGGGGCGTCGTAGGAGTGCCGCGGCAGTTCGACGGCGGCCACACCGCGGTAGTTCAACTCGGCCAGGGTGCCGAGCGCGAGGGGCAAATCCACGGTTCCTTCGCCGAACGGCAGATGCTCGTGGGCGTGCGGGCGCATGTCATCCAGCTGGACGTTCGCCAGCAGCGGCCCGGCCTCAAGAAGTGCCCCGCGTATGCCGTCCGGTTCGACCACTACACAGTGCCCGATGTCCACGGTGATCCGCAGGTTGTCCGGGTTGTCGAGCTCTGCCCGGAGGCGCAGGGCGTCCGACACCGTCTCCACCAGCATGCCCGGCTCAGGCTCCACGGCCAGCAGCACGCCTTTGTCGCGGGCATACTCAACGACGCCCGCCACACGTTCGGTGAGCCGCTGCCACCCCGTTTCCGGGGACGTTCCCTCCGGGAGGACCCCGGAGAAGAAGGAGACACACTCTGCCTCCAGCGCTGCCGCGATGTCGACGGCGCGGCGCAGGAAGGCAACGCGGCTTTCGGCCTCCTCATCCACCAGGGCGGGACGGTGCTTGTGGCGCGGATCGAGCAGGAAGCGGGTACCCGTTTCGATGACCACGCGAAGCTTCAGCTCACCGAGCGTCTTCCGCAGGGCCTGCAGTTGTTCAGCCAGGTCCTCGGCGAACGGGTCCAGGTGTGGATGCCCCAGGGTCAGAGCCACTGCTCCATAGCCCTGCTCGGCGAGGAGATCCAGGGCCACTGAAAGGGGGTGGTCGGTGAATCCGTTGGTGCCGTATCCCAGGCTGAAGGGCAATGGTGATGCCGTCATGACTCGCTCAACTTCCTGTTCCACGAACGTGTGCGCATGAGCTTCCCGAACAGGTCCACCGACGCAAGCACGCCTGCGGCGGCCAGGTTTCCGTGGCGAACCGTGAGCGCTGCCTGCAGCGGCACCATTGCGCGAATGCCCGCCTTAGTGGCGTCGAGTGCATTTGTTGCCACCGGGTTGCGGGCAGCGCGCACCTGCGCCGGGGCGCACCGGCCGGCGTAGGCAGCTGTAGCGGCAAGCAGGGCAAGGATTTGGTTGCGGGACTCTTTGCCACCGGATTGCAGAGTGCCGCCCACTACTGCACTGGCAAGCAGGGCGGTGCCGGCAGCGACGCCGGAAGCCGTCGTCGGCGTTGTTCCGTGGACTTCCCCGCGGGAGAGGACGGTGACTCCGGCCGTGTGGCCGCCCATGATGACCGCCGCACTCAGGGCGGGGCGCAGGTGCCCGAAACCGGCACCCATGAGGACGTCAAGGGCACGGCAGGCGCCCATGGTGAGCGCGCCGGGGACGGCATGATTCTTGGCGATCAGGTCATAAGTCCAGATGGAGGCTGCGAGCGGAACTCCCACCGCCAGCGCCGGCCTGCCTCCGCCGGCCGCACTGAGGCCCAGCCCGGCGACGGTCAAACCCGCGGCGGCAGCAAGAGCGCTGCGTGCGCTGATCCTCCCGGACGGAATGGGGCGCTCGGGGCGCTCGCGGGCATCGATTGTGCGGTCGGCGTAGTCGTTGAGTGCCATGCCGCCGGCGTAAAGGCACGCGCTCGCCAAAGGGAGAGCCACCCGGCGGCCGCCTAGTGCATGCCCGGCTGCAGATCCGCCCGCGAGAGTGTCGCCAAGTACCGTCAGCACGGCCGGCGCGCGCACGAGCTCAAGGTAGTCGTTGACGCTCACGGCTGCTCTGAGCTCCCGCCGCCGGCCGCCAACCGGGCACTTGCCGTCTCCGCCCACTCCACGAGGTTGCGGGTCTGGTTGGCGAACGAGTGCTCGTCGCTGCCCCAGGGATCCTTGAAGAAAAACCCCAGTGCCTCGACATGGCCTTCCTCTCCCGCAGCGTGGGCGAGGGCCATCAGCCGGGCGAGGTCGAGCACCATGGGAGCGGCGAGCATGGAGTCGTAGGCGCTCCAGGTGGTTTGCAGGGTCAGGCGCGATCCGAGGAAACCCTCAACGTTGATGTGGTCCCAGGCCACCTTCGTTTCACCGAGATCCTGGACATTGTCAATGTGAAGCGGAGTGACCGCACCCCCCGTCAGCTCCTGCAGGCCGCGG
This sequence comes from Arthrobacter parietis, assembly GCF_039530425.1. NCBI lineage: Bacteria > Bacillati > Actinomycetota > Actinomycetes > Micrococcales > Micrococcaceae > Arthrobacter > Arthrobacter parietis. The sequence continues at coordinate 1,418,748 of NZ_BAAAON010000001.1, forward strand.
TTCTTGGACTGAAGCTTGCCTGAGACGGCCTGCGGATCGGCGAGGGTTGCGCCGTCCCCACCGCCGAGCAGGTTGGTGCCGGCCCAGGACAGGACACGGAGCCCGCGAGCTGCGAAAGCGGGTGCGAGGACTGACCGCAGCCAGGTCTGGCCGGTCTTGCCGTCCTGGCCGGCGGACGGCACCTGATGCCGGGCGGCGAGCTCACGCAGCGCTGGGATGGTGAGAGCCGTGGAGGGTGTGAAACACACATAGGGGGAACCGGCCAGGATAGCTGCGTAGGCGCCCACCGAGCTCGGCGGCAACACGCGGCGGGCCGGATCCTTCAGGGCGGCGAGAAGCAGGTCTACGTTGTAGAACTCGGCGATCGGTTCAACGGGTGCCTCGGTGGAAGCGACATCAAGAACGACGACGCGGTCAAGGTTATTGGCCTGCTTGAAGTCGGTGATGTCCTGCGCGAGCCGCTGGGCCACCTTTTCCTGTGACTCGGACTTCTGTGCGGGGTCGTAACCCGGCCGCACGCGCTGGTCCGCCTCACCGAGCTGTGAGCGGACGGATTCGAGCAGGTGAGACGGCAGCATTCCCGAATCAACGAGTGCCTCGGCACGCTTGGTCATGCAGACGCCGCTGATGTCGTGTCCGCCCACCACGAGGTCGGTGAAGTCGGGAAGCAGAGCCGCATTGAAGGAGTGCTGGTCCGTGACGCAGCCCGTGGCGGGGGCAAGGCCCGAAGAGATGGCAGCGAGTCCCACCGTGGCAGTGGTGGCCACGGATCCGCGCGCACCGATGAGCCAGATGCCGGTCCTGCCATAGGCATGAGCGGTTGATTCTGACCTTTCGGCCTGGCTCTGAGTTCCTTCGGCTGATGTACCCAATTCGGTGTTCCTTTCGAAAGTTCGGCAGCGCTGAGGCCCTCCGGGCGGACCTGTTCAGGACCACCCGGAGAGCTTGCGCGTCAGTAGGAGTAGCAGGTGAGGAAGTTGAAGCTGTCCTCGGCGAACTCCGCCGTCGCCGGGGCGCCGTCGCGTTCAATGACGTAGTACTTCACATGGCCCTGCGCGGCGTCGAGAATGGGCGCCCAGTCAATGTCCCCTTCTCCGACGTCGGTCAGCAGGGGAAAGCTCTCGAAACCGAGGGTGTCGGCCGGCAGGGCGCCATCCTTGATGTGCAGCAGTTCAATCCGGTCACCGTGGCGCTCAAGCAGGTCGACGACGTCGACTCCCGCGTCAGATGCCCAGTACACGTCCAGCTGGAAGGCCACGTAACGCGGGTCGGTGTTCGCCAGGAGCACTTCATAGGCGGTTGTCTGCTCGCCGGTCTCCGGGTTGGTAACCAGCGTGGTGAACTCCCACCAGTGGTTATGCCCGAAGTGCTTGCCGGTGCCGGCCTCGACGGAGAGCTGGCCGAGATGGTTCATTGCCTCGGCGGTGGCCAGCACGTCTGCGTAGGTGCTGCTTCCATCCCTGTTGATACCGGGTGCGGCCCAGCCGCCGGATCCCGTGTACTTCTGGCCGATGGTCTTGGCGTACGCAAGGGTCTGGTCGAAGGTCGCTTCAGCTGTGCTTCCGTGCGCCGACGGAGCCTTGAGCTTGTATTCCTTGAGCAGTGCACGGAACTCCTCCGCGCTTCGTCCTTCATAGGAACCGCCGAACGGCTCCACGTTCTTGTAGCCGATCTCAGCCAGCTCGGCGAGGACGGCCTCGGTACCGATCTCCCCCTGCCAGCCCGCGTAACTGTAGAGCTGGAACGAAATCTTGCTGGCCGGAATGCTCTTGCCTGCGCAGTCGGCTGCCGGGTTTGCATTGCTGGACGCGGGAGCCGCAGCAGCGGGCCCGGTCAATAGAGCGGTCGCCGCGATGGCAAGTGAAGCGGCGCCTGCCAGCCTGCGAATAGCCCCCCGGTGTGAGCGGGTGCTGCCGGTACGGGTGTCCTTGATCAAAGCTTCCTCCTTGAAGTGATGCTGCGTCGTAGCTGTGCCGGAGGTTCTCTCCTGCTGGGAGACCTGTGGAGAGACGCCGGTCACAAAGAACCTAACACGACTAATGACGATGACCAACGGATGTAGTGGTTCCTTCGATATATTCGCGCAACTCAACGTGACCAATAAGGCGAAATTGCGGGCAGTAACGCGGATTGCGTGGCATTCGATCATTTCGACGGCGGTGGAAGCGGTTGAAGCGCATGCACGCGCCCTTTCTTCCGGGTGCCCACCGAGCCCGCTTCCAGCCCTCTGTTTCGTCGAAAGGTGTGCTGTAATTAGTCGATGAGTGACATAAGCAGCTTCAATGGCCTTGGTTCATCCGGCGCGAGCGAGTTGTTCCAGATCCTGCGCGATGGCCGTCCGCGTACGCGGACCGAGCTCGCCGAGCAAATGGGCCTTGCCCGTTCCACCATCACGCTGCGCATTGAGGCGCTCATGGAACTCGGTCTTGTTGGTTTCGTGGATGATGCGGTTTCGACCGGCGGGCGTCCCTCCTCGCGTATCGCGTTGAAGGCCGGCAGCAAGGTAGTACTCGGTGTGGACATTGGCGCTTCGCATCTGCACGTCGCGGTTACGGACCTGACGGGCCACCGCCTGCATGAAGCTTCGCGGGCCATCGAAGTCACGCAGGGCCCCGATGTTGTGTTGCAGGCAGTTGTGGAGTTGGGCACCGAGTTGCTCGAGCAATCAGGGCGGGGCGTCAAAGACCTGCTGGCCATCGGCATCGGCGTGCCCGGCCCGGTGGAGCACCGGACCGGCAGGCCGATCAACCCGCCGATCATGCCCGGCTGGAACGGTTTCGACGTGCCGGGCCACCTGCAGGCCCACTTCCACGTGCCGGTCCTCGTAGACAACGATGTGAACATCATGGCGCTCGGTGAGCGCAACGTCGCCTGGCCCACAGTAGACAACCTCATCTTCGTCAAGGTCGCCACCGGCATCGGCTCGGGCATCGTCTCCAGCGGTATGCTGCAGCGCGGTGCAGACGGCGTCGCCGGGGACATCGGCCATATCCGCGTGCACAACGGCGGTGGCGTGCCCTGCCACTGCGGGAACAAGGACTGCCTGGAAGCAGTGGCATCCGGGCCGGCCGTCGCGTCGAAATTGCGCGCCCTCGGACTGGAAGCCGCTACCAGCGAGGATGTGGTTCGGCTGGTTGGCGCGGGAACCACCGAAGCCGTGCATGCCGTGCGCCAGGCCGGCAGGGATGTAGGTGAGGTGCTCTCTGCCTGTGTCAGCCTCATCAATCCGTCCGTCATTGTCATCGGTGGCTCGATGGCACTCACTGGCGAGCACTTCATCGCGGGCATCCGCGAAGTGGTCTACTCCCGAACTATCCCCCTGGCTACCCAGCACCTGCAGATTGTGCAGTCAAGTTCCGGACTCGATGCCGGCGTGCTCGGCGCCAGCATGCTGGCCATCCACCATGCCATGTCCCCACAGCGCATCGATGCCATGGTCCTGGGCCTGTCTGACTCGATGGCGGGCTAGCCGCCGACTTCTTCTGACACCCTTCCGACTTTTGCTTGACAGACAACAAAACCCCGAATTAGGGTCAGACCACAAGCCCGAACGACGGCGGCACTGACCTTCCCGGTAAGCGTCGCCGCCGGCTGGCCAGGCGGGAGGGTCAACACCTTCCTGCCCGGATTTCAGGTGCAATTGCTCTTGAAATCGGGGAAGTTGTGGTTGTGAAAGCTCGGATTACATCAGCACCATGACTTCCTGCCACTATCGCGTCTGGCACCGATTGACGGCAACGGTGGTGTGTTGAGCGCACGGCGAGGACGCTGTGGGTGAGGCAACCAACCGTGGGTAGCGCTGCTGCCCGGCTGCTTCGGTTCCTGCCGTGAGCCCCGTAACCAATTGCTGCACCGCAGCTTCACATGCTTCCGCACCAAGGTCGGCGGCGGAACGCATCCAGTGCCAGGAAAGGCAAACATATGTGCTTTGGATTCAATGCCCCAGGCGCCCTTCGTCGTTCATTGGAAGAGAAGGGGGTTGACCGGCGCAGCTTCCTGAGGGGAGCCGCAGCGGTAGGTGTAGGAATGGGTCTGGCCGGCGTTGGCGGGACTGCTGCCATCGCCGCTCCCGGTGGCAGGAAGGGCCGGCCGGTGCCTCCCGGACTCATCAGCATCCAGCTGTACACGCTGCGCGACATCATGCGCGGCGAGGGAGTGGATGCAACTCTGGCGAGCCTTGCTGACTTCGGCTACACCAAGGTTGAGCTTGCCGGCCTCTACGGACGCACCGCTGAATCGATGCGCTCAACCCTTGATTCGCTTGGCATCACCCCATCGTCGAGCCACGACGGCATCAGTTCCTCGCCGGCCGCACTGGAGGCGAAGATCGCGAACGCCGTCACCCTCGGCCAGACGCACATCAACGTGCCGTATCTGGCTTCAACCTCCGGGGATGACTGGCGCCGCTGGGCGGACCAGATGAACGTGGAGGCCGCAGCCGCCCGCGCAGCGGGGCTCAAGTACGGTTACCACAATCACGCGCACGAGTTCACAACCGACGTCGGCGGCGGAGAGACCCCATGGGACATCTTCACCAGCCGCCTTGATCCCAAACTGGTCCACCTGGAGGTAGACCTGTACTGGGCTGTCACCGGCGGTGTTGGCGTGGGCGCGAAAGATCCCGTTCAGTTCGCCATCGACACCATTCAGCAGGCGCCGCAAAAGGTTCTGCAGTATCACGTGAAGGATCGGGATACTGCGGGCGGATTCGCCGACCTCGGAACCGGAACCATCGACTTCGCGCGTATCTTCCGAGCCCACACACCGAAGGAATACATCGTCGAGAACGACCAGCCGGACGTCACGCCCCTGCAGACCGCAGAGGTGGGCTACGACTACCTGCGTGCGCTCCGCTTCTAGCGGGAACTGCTCCAGTAGAGCCGTAGAGCGAACCGACGCTCCCAGTCGAGCCGTCCGGTGAAAGCCGGGTAGATGTCTCCCACAGAGGCACCTGCCCGGCTTTCGTCGTCGTCGGGGCTTGGGAAAGCCCATGTACAGCCGAATGGCAGGTTTCACCCGGCAAACGCCCACGCAATCGTCACCGGAATGATGCGCTGAGCTGAAATGTGCAACCGTCGCCCCGTCTAAACTGATTCCCATGACCGATATCCCCACCGCCCGTGACCGACTCCGCGATCTCATTTTGGAACTGGCGGTGGTGCGGGGGAAGGTCACACTTTCCAGCGGCAAGGAGGCGGACTACTACATCGACCTCCGCCGGGTGACGCTGCATCATGAAGCGTCGGCGCTGGTGGGAGAGGTCATGCTGGGCCTGCTCGACGACGCCGGCATCACCTTCCAGAGCGCGGGCGGCCTGACAATGGGGGCGGACCCGGTGGGAACAGCGCTGATGCACGCCGCCACCCGGGACGGACGCGCTATTGACGCCTTCGTGGTGCGCAAGGCGCAGAAGACATACGGAATGGGCCGCCAGGTCGAGGGCCCGGATGTAGCAGGTCGCGACGTCGTCGTTCTTGAGGACACCTCCACTACCGGCGGATCCGCGCTCACCGCAGTGGAGGGCGTGCGGAAGGCCGGCGGGAATGTAGTGGCAGTCGCGGTCATCGTGGACCGCGATACCGGTTCGAAGGAGCGGATCGAATCCGAAGCGGGCGTGCCCTACCTCTTCGCGTTCAGCAAGGACGAACTCGGTCTGGAGTAATGGCCAACCCATGACCAACGATCCGGAGCGGCTCCTCACCTATGCGCATGGCCTGAAAGGCATGTCGCGCCGGCGCTTCCTTACCGGCTCCGCTCTTGGGCTGGCCCTGGCCACGGACCTGTTCGTTACGCGCCAGATCCAGGAAGCCCGCGAAGAATTCACCATTATCCCTGTGGAGGATGAGTACGCAGACGCCACCTTCCCCAACGCTCGCTGGATCCTGTTCCCGGGATACAAGACGAGCTGGGAAGAAGGTGTCTGGATCATGAACTCGCTCCGGCCGGTGCTCAGCCGGCGGGCACGGTTGGCCGTCATGGGCTACTCCAACCGGGGCCTGGATATCTCCACCATCGTCGGCTCCCTGCGGCGCTACATCCGCACCCAGCAGATTGACACCCTGTATTTCTACGGACACAGCTTCGGGGGAATGGTGGCTGTGGAGGTTGCTTCCCGGCTTCGTGAGGTGGGTATCGACGTCCGGTTCATCCTGCTGGATTCGAGCCCGCATGACCGGTTTGACGTGATCGACCAGGCAATGTTCGATGGCGTTGTCTACCTTTACGAGGCCGGTTACCGTGTTCCCACCGTTCTTCGCGGCAGTTACGAGCTGGCTGAGCGCATTGTGCACAAGAACGAGCGCACCTGGTCGCAGATCGTCGATCAGACCCTTGAGCAGCTCTCACCGTTGGCTCCGTCCAGTGTGCTGATCCAGTCCCAGGCGTCGTACATCTTTCATTACAACGTTGCCCGGTTCAGTCTGGGCAGCAGCACCGAACTGGCGTTCATCGGCAACCCGAATGACGGCACGGTGGATTACGCGACGGCGCGTCCCGGCTGGGCGGCGGCCTTCCCGGACAGCATGGTTTCAGCGGACCTCATTACCGAGGGTGCTCTCCCGCCCCACGCCAGCCCCCAGTGGAACCCGCTGATTTACCAGGCTGTGGTGCGCGAACTGCAGCAGGAATTCCTTCCGATTCCCACCGGTGGAGCAGTGAAGAGCATCTCCTAGTTTCGTGCAGAACCGGCGCCAACCTGCCTATAGTCGCTTCAGAACGGTGGCAGACCTCGCACTTGCGCGGAATGCAGCCCAGAGCTAGGCGGCGATGTCCCGCAGGTTGAGGATGCCGGGCATCAGACCTGCTCGATGAGGTCCTGCACGGAGTCCACGATCTGCGCCGGCCGGAACGGGTAGGCATCGACGTCTTCCCGCTTGGTGATGCCGGTAAGCACCAGGACAGTATGGAGACCGGCCTCCATGCCCGCGATGATGTCCGTGTCCATGCGGTCACCCACCATGGCGGTGGTCTCCGAATGCGCGTCGATCTGGTTCATTGCCGAGCGGAACATCATCGGGTTCGGCTTGCCCACGATGTACGGCTCGCGGTTGGTTGCCGCTGTGATGAGCGCCGCTATTGCCCCGGTGGCGGGAAGCGGGCCCTCCTTGGAGGGGCCGGTGGTGTCCGGGTTGGTGGCAATGAACCGGGCGCCGTCCAGGATCAGGCGAATGGCCTTTGTGATCGCTTCGAACGAGTAGGTTCGCGTTTCGCCGAGCACCACATAGTCCGGATTCTGGTCGGTGAGGACAAAGCCGGCCTCGTGCAGCGCCGTCGTCAGTCCGGCTTCACCAATCACATAAGCTCGGCCGCCGGGCAGCTGATCGCGCAGGAACTGCGCTGTGGCGAGCGCCGAAGTCCACAGATTCTCCTCCGGAACCTCGAGTCCGGAGGCCTTCAGCCGTGCAGCCAGGTCACGCGGGGTGTAGATCGAGTTGTTCGTCAGAACGAGGAAGCGGCGGGAGGTTGCCACCCACCGGTCAATTAGCTCCGCAGCTCCCGGGATGGCCTGATTCTCGTGGACCAGGACGCCATCCATATCAGTCAGCCAGCACTCGATGTGTTCGTTTTCGCGCATTTGCTTCTTCCGTGACGACGTTGGAGGGGACATAAACCCGGCATCAGTCTTTCACTCTAGTCTTGGGGGGTGGAAGAAACTGTGGAAAACGCTCCGGCAACCGTGGGTGTGGGTCCCTGGGAGGGCGTGTGGCCCTCTGGTCCGCACTGGGACCCGGATTTGCTGGCACACGGGGATACCCGGAACGTAGTTGATGAATACCGCTACTGGCAGCATGACGCCATCGTTGCCGACCTCGATTCCAAGCGCCATAACTTCCACGTGGCCATCGAGAACTGGCAGCATGACCTGAATATCGGCTCAGTGGTCCGCACGGCCAACGCTTTCCTGGCGCGTGAAGTGCACATCATCGGACGACGACGGTGGAACCGCCGCGGAGCCATGGTCACCGACCGCTACCAGCACGTTCGGCACCATCCCACGGTTGAGGAGTTTGTCGAGTGGGCGCAGGCAGCCGGGCTACGTGTGATCGGTATCGATAATTTCCCCGATTCCGTGCCGTTGGAAACGTATGAATTGCCGCGCGATTGCGTGCTCGTGTTCGGGCAGGAGGGCCCGGGCCTCACTCCGGAAGTCCATGCCGCCGCCGATGCCACGCTGTCCATCGCCCAGTTCGGTTCCACCCGTTCGATCAACGCATCAGCAGCAGCGGCCATCGCCATGCACGGCTGGGTGCGGCGCCACGTGTTTGGGCAACACACCATTCCGCAGTAGTCAGCCCTGCTGGTCCGCGTCGATCCCGTCCACGGCCTCGCGCAACCGGACAAGGAAGTCAACGACGACGGCCGCATCCCCCGGTGGGAGCGTCTGAGCGACATCCATCATCCGCTGGTGTGTATTGCTCATGGTCCGCCGGGCGTCGCAATCCGGCTCTGCGCTCGCCTCCAGGACCAGTGCCCGGCGGTCGCTGGGGTGCGGTTTGCGCCGCACGTGCCCTGTCCGGGCCAGCCTGTCGATGAGGCTCGTGGTGGAGGCAGAGGAGATCCCCAGCCGAACAGCGAGTTCCTTGGGGCTGACTTCGCGATGATCATGCTGCGCCTCAAGCAGGTAGCGCAGCGCAAGGAAGTCGGTTTCGCCCATGCCGGTGGAGGAGCGAGTGCGTCGGCGCATGGCTGTTTCGGAGGCACGGTAGTCCCGTAAGGCGTTGAGCACGGAGATACCCGGATCCAACCGGTCAGTCAAGGTTCCCCCCGTGACGGGAACAGCCTGCGGAAGAGTGCTCATGTCTGTCAGCCTAGCATTTTGTTAGCGAGCCTTGCAGGACGCTTACCATGTAGCTAGTTTTCCTAGGGAAATGGGTGTAGAACTGCTAGGAGGCTAACTATCAGAAGGAACAACCGCGATGACGATGAGAATTAACAGACCGCCCCGGATCTCACGTCAGGTTGTCTCATGTCGGTGACCGTTGCGGAGAGACTTCCTTCGCTGAGTGAGATGCCGGAGCCGGACCTCGCCTCTCTCCTCATGCAGGTGGGGTTGGGTGACGAACGTGCATTCACCGCCCTTTACCGGGCCACGAGCGCGCGGATCTTCGGGCTGGTGCGGAGGATCGTCGTAGACCCCACGATGTCGGAGGAAGTGACCCAGGAGGTTTTCCTTCAGGTATGGAACAAGGCGCCGGAATTCTCACCGGCACTCGGATCGCCCATCGCGTGGCTCATGACACTCGCGCATCGTCGTGCAGTGGACAGGATCCGGTCGGAGCAGGCTCATCGGAACAGGTTCAACCGGTGGTCCACTGGCGAGGTGCTGACGCCTTTTGACTGCGTCATGGAATCGGTTCTGGCGCAGGACGAGTCCCAGGCGGTGAAGGCTGCCTTCGGTGTGCTGACCGAGAAGCAGAGGCAGGCAATCGAGATGGCGTACTACAAGGGGCTCACCTACGCGCAGGTGGCGGAAGTGTTGGGAACCCCTCTCGGCACGGTGAAGGCCCGGATCCGCGACGGCCTTGCACGGCTCAAGGATGCACTCGAACCCAATTCATCACTCGCGCCGTAAGGTTTCCGCGCAATTAGCGCCCTCGTTAGGATGGGACAGAAGCGAGGCTTCACCTGCGTGAGCCTTGAGTGCCCGAAACCCATACGAGGAGTTGCCATGCCCATCGCCACACCGGACAGTTACGCCGAGATGATCGACCGCGCCAAGGCCGGCGGCTTCGCCTACCCGGCGGTGAACGTAACGTCCTCCCAGACGTTGAATGCGGCCATTCGGGGTTTCGCCGAAGCGGGCTCTGACGGCATCATCCAGGTTTCCACGGGCGGTGCAGCCTACTGGTCCGGCGCCTCCGTCAAGAACATGGTTGCCGGATCCCTCGGCTTTGCAGCCTTTGCGCGCGAGGTCGCCAAGAGCTACGACGTCAACATTGCGCTGCACACGGACCACTGCCCGAAGGACAAGCTTGACGACTTCGTGCTGCCGCTGCTGGCCGCATCGGAGGAAGCAGTCAAGCGCGGTGAAGACCCGCTTTTCCAGTCCCATATGTGGGACGGTTCGGCCGAGACGCTCGAGGAAAACCTGCGGATCGCCAAGGAAATCCTGCCCCGCGCCGCTGCGGCGAAGATCATTCTCGAGGTTGAAATCGGCACCGTTGGCGGTGAGGAAGACGGAGTCGAAAACGCGATCAATGACAAGCTCTACACCACGGTGGAAGACGCAATGGCAACCATTGACGCCCTCGGAGCCGGCGAGCACGGCCGTTACATCACTGCGCTGACCTTCGGAAACGTACACGGAGTCTACAAGCCGGGCGGCGTGAAGCTGCGCCCCGAAATCCTGAAGGACATTCAGGAGCAGGTGGGTCAGAAGATCGGAAAGGACAAGCCCTTCGACCTCGTGTTCCACGGTGGTTCCGGCTCCTCGGACCAGGAAATCGCTGACGCCGTTTCCTACGGCGTGATCAAGATGAACATCGACACGGATACGCAGTACGCCTTCACCCGCCCGGTGGCGGACCACATGCTCAAGAACTACGACGGCGTCCTGAAGGTCGACGGCGAGGTGGGCAACAAGAAGACCTATGATCCGCGCGTCTGGGGTGCGTCCGCAGAAGCCGGCCTGGCAGCCCGTGTTGTCGAGGCCGCCAAGTCGCTTGGATCAGCGGGCAAGAAGCTCTGATGTCGGACGAGTTCCGCAAGAACCTCCTGGGCCCGGAGCCTACGCTCCTTCCCGAGGAACCGGATGTTGTGTCCCGGCTGGCGGCAGGGGACGAGGCTGTCGATCTGGCAGCCAAGCACCCGACGTCGTCGTTATTGTGGGCCATCCTCGCCGACGAGGCGTATGGCGACGGACGCACCATCGAGTCCTACGCCTACGCACGCACCGGCTACCACCGCGGGCTGGATGCGCTCCGCCGGAACGGGTGGCGGGGAGCGGGTCCGGTGCCGTACTCGCATGAGCCGAACCGCGGCTTCCTGCGCGCGCTGAACGCGCTCGGCCGTGCGGCGGCCTCGATCGGTGAGATCGATGAGGCGGAGCGCATTGCGAAGTTCCTGCGCGAATCGGACCCGGAGGCAAGCGAGAAGCTTTCCGGTTCCTAGCCGGCGCACCTTGAACAGGAACTTTTGCGCAGGTCTGGTGAGCTGACGACGTCGGCAAGTCGCCGGACCTGCCCAAAAGTTCCCTTGGTGGTGGGCGCCCTTTGACACTCCCGCAGCCGAACTCATAGTTTCGTTGTGAGACCCATGGGCGCCGTGGGCGCCTCCACACGAAGGAGACGCATGGCTGAGCAGGAGAGAACAACCGGACCTCCCACAACGGACGCAGGGGAATTCGCCACTCCGGATTCCGAAACTCCCGAAGGGAAACGGACACTTCGGAAGGCGATCGGCGCCTCCGCGATCGGCAATGGTGTCGAGTGGTTCGACTACAGCATCTACGGACTGATGGTGGTGTACATCAGTTCCATTTTCTTCCCGGGAGACCAGGCAACGGTCTGGGCGCTGGGAACCTTCGCCGTCTCATTTCTGGTGCGGCCATTCGGCGGGTTCTTCTGGGGTCCGTTGGGTGACAAGATCGGACGGAAGTCCGTGCTGGCGATGACCATCCTGTTGATGGCGGGTTCCACTTTCTGCATCGGTCTGCTGCCAACGTATGACGCCGCCGGCTTCCTCGCTCCGGCGCTGCTGGTTCTGCTGAGGTTGATTCAGGGCTTCTCTGCCGGCGGTGAGTATGGTGGCGCGGCGACCTTCATGGCTGAATACTCCCCGGACAGGAAACGCGGTTTCTACGGCAGCTTCCTGGAGTTCGGCACGCTCGCGGGGTTTGCCTTGGGCAGCCTGGTCGCTCTGTTGTGCCAATTGATCATCGGCGCCGACGCCATGGCCGACTGGGGCTGGCGCATTCCGTTCCTCATCGCGGGTCCCATGGGAGCGGTTGGTTGGTACCTTCGCAAGAAGCTCGAGGACACTCCCGTCTTCCGGGAGGCGGAGTCGAAGGGCGAAACCGAATCCAAAGCCGGGGTGGCGCTGAAGGACCTGCTGACCAAGTACTGGCGTCCGATCCTCTCGATGTCAGGGCTCGTAATCGCCCTCAACGTAGTGAACTACACGTTCCTGCAGTACATGCCTACCTACCTTCAGGTCACGATCGACATGGACGCGGACGCCACTTTTACCCTGCTGCTCATCGGACAAGTCGTGTTGATGGCCTTGATCCCCTTTTTTGGAGCACTGTCCGACCGGGTCGGACGCAAGCCTCTGTGGTGGTTCTCTCTGATCGGGCTGTTTGTCCTGGCAGTGCCGATGTACATGCTCATGGGATTGGGGTTCGGATTTGCACTGCTGGCGTTTGCGGTCCTCGGACTCCTCTACCTGCCGCAGCTTGCGACCATTTCGGCGATGTTCCCATCCCTGTTTCCCACCCACGTACGGTTTGCCGGCTTTGCCATTACCTACAACGTCGCCACTGCCCTGTTCGGCGGAACAGCCCCGGTGGTCAACGGAGCACTCGTGGAAAGCACCGGGAACAATCTGGTCCCGGCCATGTACATGATGGGCGCGTGCGTGATCGGAGCTCTCGCGCTCATCAAGACTCCCGAGACCGCGGGCCTCTCGCTGCGCGGACGCAACACACCCGGCAGCAAAGTGGCGGCAGAAGCTGCCTAGCGGCGTCAGGTACCGGAAACTGCCGTTGATTCGGTGAGCGGCAGCACCGTCGTCGTTACGTCCACCACCTGCGGCTTCTTCGGCACCGAGCTGAACCCGAACCGCACGCGGGGACGCACGCTCGTGAGCTCGCCGAGTGGATCGCCCGCCCACGACGCCGTTGCGGCGGTGATGACCCGGGCGCCGGTGACGCCGTAGAACTGCCGGCGGCCGTCCTTCGTGGTACCTGCTGTGCGCACGCCGGGCATGATGATTTTGGAGATGGGGTTGATGGCAGTCAGCCAGCGCGGATGGGTGGCGATCATGGTAGGAATCAGGCCGAGCACACGCCCGACGACGGTTGACTCACCCAGTTCCGCGCGGATACTGAGCGGGCCGGCATCGAGGGCGAGCGAATCCTCTCCCATACTGACTGTCAGCGGAACGGTGCGCACAATGTCGAAGGAATAGGCTCCGGACACGTAGTCGGCGACGGCCGACGTCGGAGCGAGCAGCGTGCGCGTTCCTTCGGCGCTCTGCACCATCACGTCGGTGAACGCACCGTACGGGGACGCGCCCCACATGCCGATGACGATGCGCACTCCCGATGTGGTGCCCAGGCTGGCGATGTGTCCAACGAATTGTTCGGTCTCGGCGCTCATGGTTTCCATTATGTACGGTGTGCGTTCGGCCGCCGAGAACCGGAGGCTGGTGCGCCCGATGTTGATGCGCCCGATCGAACTTGTTGCCCGCAAATACCACACATTTGCGTTGACTTATTCCAAACAGCTGAGAAACGCTGGTCAGTAATACTTGCCTCGCCTAGGTTAGTTTTATGGCACAGGGACCTGTTCGTGCGGGGCTTGATGGTACGGCCTCTGACGCGTTGTTGAAGCTGGGGCGTTTCTTCAGCAAGTGGGAAGAAACCGATGACGGCCGGGCGGTTTTCAGGGAAGGCGGAAGAAGCGGCGACATCTTCTACCGGGACCGCTGGAGCCATGACAAAGTGGTCCGCTCCACGCACGGGGTCAATTGCACGGGCTCGTGCTCCTGGAAGGTGTACGTCAAGGACGGCATCATCACCTGGGAATCGCAGCAGACCGACTACCCTTCCGTAGGTCCCGACAGCCCGGAATATGAACCGCGCGGCTGTCCGCGCGGAGCGGCCTTTTCCTGGTACACCTATTCCCCAACCCGGGTCCGCTACCCGTACGGACGCGGTGTGCTCATTGAGATGTACCGGGAGGCAAAGGCCCGGCTGAAGGACCCGGTGCTGGCATGGGCAGACATTGTGAACGATCCCGACCGGCGGCGGCGCTACCAGCAGGCCCGCGGCAAGGGCGGCCTCGTCCGGATTCCCTGGCAGGAAGCAATCGAGATCGCCGCGGCTGCGCATGTCCACACCATCAAAGCCCACGGACCGGACCGGGTGGCCGGCTTCTCGCCGATTCCCGCGATGTCCATGGTGTCCCACGCCGCGGGTAACCGCTTCATCCAGCTCATCGGCGGAGTGATGACGTCCTTCTACGACTGGTACGCGGACCTGCCGGTGGCCAGCCCGCAGGTGTTCGGTGACCAGACGGATGTTCCGGAGTCGGGCGACTGGTGGGACGCGACCTACCTGATGATGTGGGGCTCGAACGTACCTGTGACCCGTACGCCGGACGCGCACTGGATGACGGAGGTGCGTTACCGCGGAACCAAGGTGGTCTCGGTGAGCCCCGACTACGCGGACAACACCAAGTTCGCCGACGAGTGGCTGCCTGCCCAGGCAGGCACGGACGCCGCGCTGGCCATGGGCATGGGCCACGTGATGCTCAAGGAGTTCTTCGTGGACCGGGAGGTCCCGTTCTTCCGCAACTACGTCCGCCAGTTCACGGACCTGCCATTCCTTGTCCGGTTGGAACAGCACGACGGCGGCGCACTGGTCCCGACCAAATTCCTCACCGCCGCGGATCTGAGCTCACATGCTCCGGGCGAGGATGATGCGTTCAAGACGGTCCTGTTCGACCAGAAGACCGGCCGGGTCGCCGTCCCCAACGGCACCATGGGACACCGCTACAACGACGGCGGCATGGGCAAGTGGAACCTCGACCTGGGAGAGATTGACCCCGCGCTGTCCATGCTGGAAACCTCCGGTGCCGGCAGCGCCGAGATCCTCATGCCGCGCTTCGATGACCCGTCCGGCGAGGCGGGAGTCCAGCGCCGCGGCGTTCCCGTTCTGGAGGTCGAAGGGCACCTCGTCACCACGGTGTTCGACCTCATGCTTGCCCAGTACGGTGTGGGCCGCGAGGGGCTGCCGGGGGAGTGGGCGGGCAGTTACGACGATGCTTCTACTCCCTACACGCCGGCGTGGCAGGAGGAGATCACGAGCGTCCCCGCGCAGGCCTGCATCCGGGTGGCGCGCGAGTTCGCCCGCAATGCCGAGCAGTCCAACGGCCGCTCGATGATCATCATGGGCGCGGGAATCTGCCAGTGGTTCCACGGGGATGCAACCTACCGGGCAGTGTTGTCGCTTCTGATGCTCACCGGGTGCATGGGCCGCAACGGCGGCGGTTGGGCCCACTACGTCGGCCAGGAGAAATGCAGGCCGATCACCGGATGGATCTCACTGGCCAACGCGTTGGACTGGTCCCGGCCGCCGCGCACCATGATCGGCACGGGTTACTGGTACATGCACACTGACCAGTGGCGCCAGGACGGCTACTCCGCTGACGCGCTGAAGTCACCGCTGTCCACCGGAAACCTCGACGGCATGCACACCGCCGATGCCCTGGCGCAGTCCAACCGGCTCGGCTGGATGCCCTTCTACCCGCAGTTCGACCGGAACCCGCTGGATCTGGCCGAGGAAGCCCAAGACGCGGTGGATCGCGGTGAGGTGGCCGACGCGCCGTCGTACATTGCGGATCAGCTGAAAAGCCGCAAGCTCAATCCCGCCATTGAGGACGTCGACTCCCCGAAAAACTGGCCGCGCACCCTGATGCTCTGGCGGTCCAATCTGTTCGGAAGCTCGGCAAAGGGAAACGAGTACTTTCTCCGCAACCTGCTCGGGACCCACAACAACGTGATGGGCGAGGACCATTCCAGCGGCCAGCTTCCCGAGGACGTCACGTGGCATGAGGAAGCGCCGCAGGGGAAGCTGGACCTATTGGTCACCGCGGACTTCCGGATGACGTCGAGCACGCTGCTCTCGGACATCGTCTTCCCCGCCGCAACCTGGTATGAGAAACACGATCTCTCCTCCACCGACATGCACCCATTTGTCCACGCCTTCACCCCGGCTATTGACCCGCCGTGGCAATCGAAGTCGGATTTTGAGACCTTCCACCTGCTGGCCAGGGAGTTTTCCCGCCAGGCCAAGACGCACCTCGGTGTGCGCAAAGACCTGGTGAGTGTGCCGCTGCAGCATGACACCCCCGGGCAGGTTGCTCAGCCGGGAGGTGTGGTGCGTGATTGGCGCCGGGAGGACATTCCGGCTGTTCCCGGCCAGAACATGCCCAATTTCCATATTGTCGAGCGGGACTACACCGCTATTGCCGACAAGCTCGCGTCCGTGGGGCCGCTGGCCGACACGCTGGGCTTCACCGTCAAAAACATCACTTACCGTGTCAAACGGGAAGTTGACCGGCTGGGGCACTCAAACGGGGTCATGCAGGGCGGCGCGGGCAACGGCCGGCCGGCGATCGACACCGATTCGAAAATGGCTGAGGCAATCCTGGCGTTCTCCGGAACCACAAACGGTGAGCTTGCCGTCCAGGGTTTCAAGGACCTCGAGAAACGCACCGGAGTGAAGTTGGCGGACCTGGCGGAGGGGTCGGAGGAGAAACGCATTACCTTCGCCCAGACGCAGGCAGGACCGGTTCCTGTGATCACCTCGCCGGAATGGTCCGGCTCGGAGACCGGGGGCCGCCGTTACGCTCCGTTCACCGTCAACGTTGAACGGTTGAAGCCTTGGCACACACTGACGGGACGCATGCACTTCTTCCTGGATCACGACTGGATGCGTGACGTCGGGGAGGCCCTGCCCATCTACCGGCCGCCGCTCGACATGAACCGGCTGTTCGGTGAGCCGAAGCTGGGCCCCGACGGCACCAGGGAAATCACGGTACGGTACCTCACCCCCCACTCGAAATGGTCCATCCACTCGGAGTATCAGGACAACCTGCTGATGCTTTCGCTTTCACGCGGCGGCCCGACCGTCTGGATGAGCCCTGCGGACGCTGCCTCCATTGAGGTGAAGGACAACGACTGGGTTGAGTGCGTCAACACCAACGGCGTACTGGTCGGCCGGGCGATCGTCAGCCACCGGATGCCGTCCGGCGTCGTTTTTGTCTACCACGCACAGGAACGGACGATCGATGTACCGAAGTCCGAGGCGACCGGCCGGCGCGGCGGAATTCACAACTCGGTCACCAGGCTGCTGGTTAAACCGACCCACATGATCGGCGGCTACGCCCAGCTCGCCTACGCCTTCAACTATCTGGGCCCAACGGGAAACCAGCGGGACATGGTTACGAGGGTCCGCCGTCGTTCACAGGAGGTGAAGTACTGATGCGTGTCATGGCTCAGATGGGCATGGTGATGAACCTGGACAAGTGCATCGGGTGTCACACCTGCTCGGTGACCTGCAAGCAGGCCTGGACCAACCGGGCGGGCACCGAGTATGTCTGGTTCAACAATGTTGAAACCCGGCCCGGGCAGGGGTACCCCCGGCGTTACGAGGACCAGGATAAATGGCGCGGGGGTTGGGAGTTGAACAAGCGCGGCCGCCTGAAGCTGAAGGGCGGCGGGCGGCTGAAGAAGATGCTTGGGCTCTTCGCGAGTCCCGTGCAGCCTGAGCTGGCCGACTACTACGAGCCCTGGACGTATGACTACAAGAACCTCGTGGACGCCCCGCTCGGCGACGACTTCCCCGTTGCCAGGCCGAAGTCGCTCATCACCGGGGAAGACACCAAGGTGACCTGGTCCGCCAACTGGGATGACAACCTGGCCGGCACAACGGAGATGGGCCATCTGGACCCGATGGTCGAGAAAGTCCGAAAGGAGTCCGCAGACAAGATCAAGTTCGAGTTCGAGCAGACCTTCATGTTCTACCTGCCGCGGATCTGCGAGCACTGCCTCAACCCCTCCTGCATGGCCTCCTGCCCCTCCGGCGCTATCTACAAGCGGGTGGAAGACGGAATCGTGCTGATTGACCAGGACCGCTGCCGCGGGTGGCGTCAGTGCATCACGGGCTGCCCGTACAAGAAGGTCTACTTCAACCACAAGACCGGGAAGGCGGAGAAGTGCACGTTCTGCTACCCCAGGATCGAGGTGGGACTGCCCACCGTATGCTCGGAAACTTGTGTTGGCCGCCTGCGCTATCTGGGCCTGTTCCTGTATGACGCAGACAAAGTAACCGAAGCGGCATCGGTTCCGGATGACAAGGACCTTTACCAGGCGCAGCTGGACGTACTGCTGGATCCCAATGACCCGGCCGTGGTTGCGGCTGCCCGCGAGCAGGACATCCCGGACGACTGGATCGATGCCGCGCAGCGCTCGCCCGTCTACGCGCTCGCGAAAGTCTACAAGATAGCCCTTCCGCTGCACCCGGAGTACCGCACCATGCCAATGGTCTGGTACGTTCCGCCGCTCTCTCCGATTGTTGACCTGCTGCGCGACCAGGGGCATGACGCTGAAGACCACGGAAACCTGTTCGGCGCCATCGACGAGTTGCGCATTCCGGTTGAGTACCTTGCCGAGCTTTTCACCGCGGGCGATTCCGAGATGGTTACCGGTGTGTTGAAGAAGCTCGCTGCCATGCGCTCCTATCTGCGCGGCATCAGCCTGGGCAACGATCCGGACGATTCCATTCCGGCTTCCGTCGGGATGGAGGGCGAAACGATGTATGAGATGTACCGGTTGATGGCTATCGCCAAGTACGACGAACGCTATGTGATTCCGAAAGCCCACGTGGAGCAGGCACACGATCTCGAGGAGCTGGGATGTTCCCTCGATTTCGACGGCGGCCCCGGCATGCAGGACTCCCCCTTCGGGGAGGCCAGCGGCGTACCGACACCGGTCGCAGTGGAAACGTTCAATGCGCTGCAGCAGCGGCAGACCTCCGACGCTCCCGGAGGTCGGGAGACGCTGCGTGGTCGGGTCAATCTGCTGAATTGGGACGGCAATGGAGTGCCTGAGGGCATGTTCCCTGACCAGCCGCGCGATGATCCGCAGGAATACGATCACTCCGATGGGAAGGAACGGCGATGAGCAAGCTCTTTGGCGGCTGGACGTCGAAGAGGTCTACGCAGGAGGGACGCGAGGGAAGGGAGGCCGTCACCTACCTCGCCGCGGCCTGGTGCCTGTCCTATCCCGATGAGGAGCTGCTCGGCCGGATCCCGCTGATCCGGGCGGCTCTCTCCGAGCACGACGGCGCGCTTGCACCATTTGAGTCCGTCCTCCGTCAGCTCGAGACCAGTGCACTGCCCGAGGTCCAGGCGACGTATGTGCAGGAATTCGACCTGAGCCGGCGGCACTCGCTCCATCTGTCCTACTGGACCGACGGCGATACCCGGCGCAGGGGCGAGGTGCTGGGCGAATTCAAGCGGGTGTACCGGCGCAGCGAGGTGTTGGTGGACCTGGACGGTGAATTGCCTGACTACCTGCCGATGGTCCTTGAGTTCGCAGCCACGGTGGACCCGGCTGCAGGAAGGGATCTGTTGCTGGGATTCCGCCCGAGCGTCGAACTGATCCGGTTGGCTCTCGAGGACGACAAGCTGGCGCACGCCGACCTCGTGCGTGCAGTGTGCGACACCCTGCCCGGCCCGTCACCCGCGGACCGCAACGCCGTCATGCGGCTGGCCAGACAGGGGCCGCAGACGGAATCCGTGGGCCTCGATCCGTATGATCCGCGCCTGCTCCCCCTGAGTTCATCGAAAGGTTGACCATGGACGTCCTGCTCTGGGGAATTGCCCCGTACGTCTCAATGGCGGTGCTCATCGGCGGGCTCATTTGGAGGTACCGCTATGACCAGTTCGGCTGGACGACGCGCTCCTCGCAGCTGTACGAGTCCCGGCTGCTGCGGATCGGATCACCGCTGTTTCACTTCGGCATTCTGGCGGTAGTGGCCGGCCACTTCTTTGGTCTGGTCATTCCCATGTCCTGGACCGAAGCAGTGGGGATGAGTCAGGACTTCTATCACTTCAACGCGCTCTTCGTCGGGGGGATTGCAGGAATCGGCACTCTTGGCGGGATCGCGATCCTGATCTACCGCCGCCGTAAGACAGGCCCTGTCTTCATGGCGACAACACGCAATGACAAGATGATGTACGTGGTTCTCGCGGCCGCGATCGTCTTCGGATTGTGGACCACGCTGGCGAGTGTCTTCCTTGGCGGGCACGGGCACAACTACCGTGAGACGGTAGCGCCCTGGTTCCGTTCCCTCTTCATTTTCCAACCAGACATTGCATCCATGGCGGCCGCTCCGTTCTCCTTCCACCTGCACACGCTGGTGGGCATGCTGCTGTTTGTCATCTGGCCATTCACCCGCCTGGTGCATGCGTTCACTGCTCCCCTCCATTACCTGTTCCGGCCCTACATCGTCTACAGGTCGAGGGATCGCAGAGGTTCGGGCAGTTCACCCTCGCGTCGGGGCTGGGCGCCCGTCGGTACACCGGACCGCGATAACCGCAGGCGATAAGGACGAGGCAGAGGGGAAGAGATGGGTCCACAGACGCCGGCCAGCGCAACTCCGCCGGCTACCCATACACCGGGGAAGACCCGCAACCTGGCGCTGGCAACGCTCGCCTCAGTGGTTGGTTTCCTCGCGTGGACGGTCATTGCACCACTCAGCGGCACGTACACTGCGCAGCTGGGCCTTGCCCCCTCCGCAACGGCAGCACTGGTAGCGATGCCCGTGCTGGTGGGGTCGGTCGGGCGGATTGTGGTCGGTGTCCTCACGGACCGTTACGGCGGAAGGGTCATGTTCACTGCCGTACTGCTCGCAGCCGTCCCGCCGATCCTGCTGGTGGCCCTGGGGGGAACCATCAATTCCTATCTCCTCCTCATTGCGGCAGGGTTCCTGCTGGGGATCGCCGGAACCGTCTTCGCCGTCGGGATACCTTTTGTCTCCGCCTGGTACGAGCCCGAAAGGCGGGGATTCGCCACCGGCGTCTTCGGTGCCGGCATGGGCGGAACCGCACTGTCTGCCTTCTTCACACCGCGGCTCGTGGACCTGATCGGCTATCTTGCCACGCACCTTCTCATTGCCGGGCTGCTGGTGGCCACGGCCATCGTGGTGTGGCTTTTCATGCAGGAGGCACCTGCGAGACCGTCGGTCCCGTCAACCGGAGTCGCCGCGAAACTCCTGGGCGCCGCCCGGCTGGGAGTGACGTGGCGGATGTGTTTCCTCTACGCCGTGGTCTTTGGCGGGTTCGTGTCATTTTCGACCTACTTGCCCACCTACCTGCGGGACATCTATGAGTTCGACCTCACGGCGGCCGGAACACGCACAGCGGGCTTTGCTCTCGCGGCGGTGCTGGCTCGCCCGGTGGGCGGTATCCTGGCGGACCGGATCGGGGCGAAACCAGTGGTTCTCACCTCCCTTGCCGCTGTTGCCATCCTCGCCTGGGTGGTGAACCTCAAGCCGGCCGGCGAGGTGCCGGCGGGGCTGACCTTCCTTGCAATGGCTGCGGCGCTCGGTCTCGGTGCGGGCGGCGTCTTCGCATGGGTGGGGGTACTGTCTCCGCCGGAGAAGGTAGGTGCGGTTGCAGGGATTGTCAGCGCTGCGGGCGGTTTGGGCGGCTACTTTCCGCCATTGATTATGGGCGCCACCTACGACGCCGAGGACAACAGTTACTTCATCGGGCTGATGTTGCTCACGGTCACAGCACTGGTTGCGCTCCTTTTCACTCTCTTCGCGGTGAAGGGCAAGCCCGAAAACTCTCAGCCGCCGTCCTGACCCGCGGAGCATGGGGTGGCGGTGCATTGATTTTGTTAGCTGACCTAGACTTAAAGCATGAGGATCAACGCGTTTGCAGACGTATGCCTGCGCGCAGTCATGCTGCTGTCGGCGGCCCCGGAAGGGGACCTGCTCACATCCCGGGACATCGCGGACGGCATCGGCACTCCTTACAACCACGTCAGCAAGGCCATCGCGCGTCTGCGTACGCTTGGACTCGTTGACATTACGCGGGGACGCAGCGGGGGCGTGACCCTCAGCCAAGCCGGGCGGCACGCCACGGTGGGTTGGCTCCTCAGGCAGCTGGATGACCGTGCCGATGTCGTCGACTGTGAAAGTGCCGCAGGCGGATGCCCGCTGAACCATCGCTGTTCGCTGCGCGCTGCACTGCGCCGGGCACGCGAGGCCTTCTACTCGGAACTGGATGACCTCGTCATTTCAGAACTGCCTAGAACGGAGCAGATGGGCCCGGTCTTCGTGACTTTGCACACACGTAAGTCGGCCTGACAGCTCAAATTCAAGGAACTTTCTACGTGGTGTAGAAATCCCTGCAAAAACTGGTATCAGAAATGCTACTTTTCTTGTGTAAGCCCTTCTACGCAGGAGAAAACGATGCTCTCGGACCAGTCCTTTCCCATTATTGAAGCCACCCTCCCGCTCGTTGGAGAGCGCATGCCGGGCATCGCAAAGAACTTCTATGGGCGCCTCTTCGCAGCGCATCCCGAACTGCTGGACGGTCTGTTCAGCCGGGCCAATCAGAAGAACGGCTCCCAGCAACAGGCGCTCGCCGGAAGCGTTGCCGGATTCGCTGCGCACCTGGTCCGCAACCCGGACACCTACCCCGAGGTGATGCTTTCGCGCATCGCACACAAACATGCCTCCCTGGGAATCGCACCCGAACAGTACGACGTCGTCTACAAATACCTGTTTGAGGCAATCGCCCATGAGCTCAGCGACGTCATCACCAGCGAGATCGCTGCTGCCTGGAGCGAGGTGTACTGGCTCATGGCCCACGCCCTTATCAAGATCGAAAAGGGGCTCTACGCCGAACAGGCCAACACTCAGCCCTGGAGTTCCTGGACCGTCGTCGCCAAGCAGCCGGCGGGAACCGCGGCCATGACCTTCACGCTTGAGCCGGCGGATGACACGCCGGTAACCCTCGCCAAGCCCGGTCAGTTTGTCAGCGTCCGCGTGCAGTTGGCCGACGGCCTCCGTCAGGTGCGCCAGTACTCGCTGTCGGCGGAGACCAGCTCCCGCCGGCGGGTCTTCACCACGAAGCGCGATGACAACGGAGAGGTTTCGCCGGTCCTGTACAACGACGTCGCTGTCGGGGACGTGATCGAGGTATCCAACCCATATGGTGACGTCACTCTTGCTGACGGGAACGCGCCGCTGGTGCTCGCCACCGCAGGCATCGGCTGCACTCCGTCAGCGTCCATCCTGCGCTCACTGGTGGAGCGCGGCTCTGAGCGTGAGGTCCTGGTGCTCCATGCCGAGCGCAGCCTCGACCAGTGGGCGTTGAAGGACCAGATGAATGCCGACGTCGATGCACTCACCGGCGCCCGGCTGACACTATGGCTGGAGAACCCGACCGGCACTGCACACCCCGGGTTCATGTCCCTGAAGGGGCTGGACATTCCCGATGGCGCGTCTGTGTACCTGTGCGGTCCGCTTCCCTTCATGAAGAACATCCGCGCGGAGGCGCTCGCCGCCGGGGTCCCGGCCGACCGCATCCACTACGAGGTCTTCGGTCCTGACCTCTGGATGAATTCAGCCAACTGATCCGGTGGGCGGCTAGCACCATGAAGCGGCGGTAAGCACTATGAGAACGACGACGACGACGACGACGGGCCGGCTGCCGGCCGCACGGGCGTCCTGGCATCGGAAGGCCAGCAGGCCGGTGCTGGTCTGGTTTGTGCTGCTGCTAGTGCTGGCGCTGGTTCACCGGTGGGTGCCGGAGTCCCGCTGGTTGCTGGTCCACATGTTCGTGCTGGGAATGGTCACGAACTCCATCCTCATCTGGAGCCAGCACTTCGCAGAGGCTTTGCTGAAGAACCGGCTCGGCGAGGAGCAGCGGAACATCCAGGTGCTCCGCATCCGTTTGCTGAACCTCGGCATCGCAGCCACTGTTGCGGGTGTACTGACCGGCATCTGGGCGCTGACGCTGGTGGGCGCCGTCGTTATCGGAGCCATGGTGACCTGGCATGCAGTGTCCCTGATGCAACAGCTGCGGACGGCTCTGCCGTCCCGCTTCGGGTCAACGATCAAGTACTACATCGCAGCCGCGCTGTTGCTGCCGGTCGGTGCTGCCTTCGGCGCAGTTCTGGCGTACGGGCTCGATGAGCGCGCGCATGCGCGGTTCCTGCTGGCTCACCAGGCGCTGAATGTGCTGGGCTTTGTCGGTCTCACGGTCATCGGAACGCTGGTGACGCTCTGGCCGACCATGCTGAGGACCCGCATGGTGGACGGGCTTGCGCGCGCGGGGCGCTGGGGTCTCGCGGCCATGCTCGCCGGGACGCTGTTGACGACCGTTGGGGCGCTGGCTGGGTGGGCCGTTCCCGCTGCGCTGGGGGTGCTCGTCTACCTCGACGGCATAGTGATCACCGGGTTCTACTTCGTCAAGTGCGCCCTGCAGAAGCGGCCCAACGACTATTCCACATTCTCTGTGGCTGCGGGACTGTTCTGGCTCACCGGTTCACTGCTGGGACTCTTCCTCCTGATCGTCACCGGGCCGGCGGACCCGGAGCGGTTGCACCTGCTCACCGTTCCGGTGGTTGCCGGTTTCGCCGCCCAGGTACTCCTGGGCGCCATGAGCTTCCTGATGCCCACCGTTATGGGCGGCGGTCCGGTGGCTGTCCGCAACGCGCTGCAGGAAACCAACCGCTTCGCGATGCTGCGGATCGCAGTCATCAACTTCGGCCTGCTCATCTTCGTGTTCAGTGAGGCCAGTTGGGTCAGGGTGATTACCTCAGCGCTGGTTCTCGCCGCTTATGTGTCCTTCCTGCCGCTCATGGTCCGCGCGGTAAGGGTCTCGGTGGCTGCGCGGAAAGCGACGTTCCGCGACCAGGATGGGTCCAACGGACTCCGGCGCCCGGTGCGGGTGACCATCGAGCCTCCTCCGGCTCCGCAACGCCATCTGGCCGGGGCAGCGGCCGGCATCGTGATCGTCCTGGCGGGAGCAGGAGCGGGCATCATGCTGGACCCGGCGGCGGTTGGACTGAACCTGGCCCACCGGGCCGGGACCGCCGAGGTAGAGGCAACCGGTGAAGAAACCCGCGTCAAGGTTTCTGCGCGGGACATGCAGTTCCACCCGGCGTCCGTGGACGTGCCTGCCGGGAACACGCTGGTCATCGAACTGAGCAATGATGATCCCACCACCGTGCACGACCTCGCGCTCGAAACGGGCGAACGGTCGGAGCGCCTCCGCCCGGGAGAAACAGCCATCCTGGACGCCGGCCTCATCACGGCAGGCACGGACGGCTGGTGCACCGTCGTCGGGCACCGGAGCATGGGGATGGTGTTCGAGGTCAACGTGATTGGCGGCCCCAACGATGATCCGGCTGCGGCAGCCGGGGCCAACCACGGTGGCGAGAGCAACCATGGCGGCCATGGCGGGAGCGGCGGTACCGGCGGGCCGCTCAACCTCAGCGAGGACCCCGGCCCCGGCTTTGTGGCGCGCGAAGCGGCCCTCCAACCGGCGCCGGCAGGCACGGTGCACCGCTTCACTTTCGAGATCAAGCAGGAGCAGCGCGCCATCGCTCCGGGGGTTCTCCAGGAAGCGTGGACCTACAACGGGCAGGTTAACGGCCCAACCCTGCGCGGTAGGGTCGGCGACACCTTCGAGATCACGCTGGTCAACAACGGGAGCATCGGGCATTCAATCGACTTCCATGCGGGCGCGGTCTCTCCTGACGAAGTCATGCGCTCCATCCCGCCCGGGGAATCCCTGGTCTACCGGTTCCGCGCCGAGCGGTCCGGCATCTGGCTGTACCACTGCGCCACCGCGCCTGTCTCGGCCCACATTGCCTCCGGGATGTTCGGTGCGGTGATTATTGATCCGCCGAACCTGCCACCCGCCGACCGCGAGTACCTCCTGGTGCAGTCGGAGGCCTACCTTGAGGACGGCTCCGGTGCGGTGGATGTAAGGGCGATCGCTGCGGGGCAACCGGACGCCGTCATATGGAACGGACACGCCAACCAGTACATGTTCCAGCCGCTTCAGGCGGAGACCGGTGAACGCGTCCGCGTGTGGGTGTTGGCGGCCGGGCCTTCGCGCGGTACCAGCTTCCACATCGTCGGCGATCAGTTCGACACCGTCTTCAAGGAAGGCGCCTACCTTTTGAGAAAGGACAATCCGGAGCAGGGCGGTGCCCAATCACTCGACCTTGCGCCGGCTCAGGGCGGTTACGTGGAACTTCAGTTCGACCAACCTGGAAACTACATGTTCCTCAATCATTCCCTCGCTGATGCCGAGCGGGGTGCGCAGGGGATGATCGCGGTCACCGAGGCACCGTGATGTCACCGACTCTCGTCGAAAAGCCTCACTGACCGCCCTGCTCGTCCTCCTCGTTGGTGGGGCGGTCGTCATCTGCCGCGTCAGTTGCCGCGCCCGACGGCGTTGCCCCACCCTCGCCTGTCCAGTCGCCCTGATCGCTGGCGTCGGCGGCGGGATCGGACTGGACATCCGGATCGACCGGCGGCTTGCCCGGCAGGTCCTCGTCGATTTCCTGCGGCTTGTCCGACGTGCTTTCGCTCATGGTCTCTCCTCGCGTATCCGAATAGCTGATACCTGAGTCCTATGCCCCGGCGACGGTCCGCGTCAAGGCCGTCACCGGGGCGCCGGGCAGGTCAGAGGCCGAGGTCTTCCAATACGGGTAGCTTGCCCCGCACGGCGCTCCGGGCATCTTCAGCGGTGCGCGCGGAGAGTGCAAGCTCTGCCAGTTCCTGCGCCTGCGCCAACGTCACGGTCTTGAGCACAGCTGCCACCGCGGCCAGGGACCGCGCGGTCATGGACAGCGTGGTGACGCCCAGACCCACCAGTACGACGGCGAGCGCAGGGTCCGCTGCCGCCTCACCGCAGACTCCCACCGGTTTGGCGTTACGTTCTGCGGCTGCGCCCTCGGTTGCCGCGCCTTCGGCTGAAAGGCGGACCAGTCGCAGCACGGCCGGCTGCCAGGGTGTGTTGAGCGCTGCAAGGGGGCCAAGCTGGCGGTCCGCCGCCATGGCGTACTGCGTGAGGTCGTTGGTGCCGAGGCTCGCGAACGACACCTCGCGGAGGATGGCGTCCGCGGTCAGGGC
The DNA here is from genome assembly GCF_039530425.1 of Arthrobacter parietis. NCBI lineage: Bacteria > Bacillati > Actinomycetota > Actinomycetes > Micrococcales > Micrococcaceae > Arthrobacter > Arthrobacter parietis. The sequence continues at coordinate 1,445,641 of NZ_BAAAON010000001.1, forward strand.
AGCGGACGGCACTTCCACCATCACGCCGGGCGTCTTCAGGCCGGCGTCGGCACACATGGAGGCGAACTTCGCAGCCTCGTCCGCCGTCGAGATCATGGGTGCCATCACCCACACGTCTGCTTCCGACTGTTCAGCGGCGCGGGCAATTGCCTCGAGCTGCCGCTGCAGCACGCCGGGGGAGGTGAGGTCCGTGCGGTAACCGCGGACCCCCAATGCCGGGTTAGGCTCCGTCGCGTCCGTGAGGAAGGGGAGCGGCTTGTCCGCTCCGGCATCGAGGGTACGGAGTACAACCTTCTTGCCGGGAAAAGCGTCGAAGACGCCCTGATAGGCAGCTGCCTGCTCATCGACGGTCGGCTCGCTGTCCCGCTCAAGGAAACAGAACTCGGTCCGGAACAGGCCAACTCCTTCGGCCCCAAGCTCGGCTGCAGCCACAGCGTCTTTCGCTCCGCCCACATTGGCGAGGAGGGGCACCAGATGACCGTCCGCCGTCGTGCCCTGGCCGTCAAAGTCAGCCAGCAGTGAAGCTGTTTCCTCCCACGCGGCAGCCGCGCTCCGTTCGGCATCCCCTGGTTCCTCGACAAGCGTGCCGGCCGCGCCGTCGACGTACACTTCCGCGCCGTCGGGCAGGTCGTCGACGCCGGGTGCTGCCACTACGGCAGGCAGCCCGAGGGAGCGGGCAATGATGGCGGTGTGCGACTGCGGGCCGCCGCCCGATGTGACGAGGGCGAGGACAACGGCGGGGTCCAGCGTGGCGGTGTCGGCCGGCGCAAGGTCCTCGGCGACGAGGACAAACGGTGTGGCGGAGGCGGGGATGCCGGGTGCTGCCTGGCCGCGGAGCTCGGCGACGATGCGGGCGCGGACATCGAGGACGTCCGTTGCGCGTTCGGCCATGTACCCGCCGAGGTTGTGCAGCATCTCGGACACTGAGGCCGCCGATTCCCAGACGGCCCGCTGGTTGGACAGGCCTTTCGCGATCAGCTTCCCGGCGCCTTTGAGCAACATCGTGTCCCTGGCCATCAGCGCCGTTGCCTCAAGGACCGCCTTGCCGTCACCTGAGGCACGCTCGGCACGCGACTTGAGTTCGTCGTGGACCGCCGTTGCTGCCTGTTTCAGCTCCGCCGTTGCCTCCTCGACGCTCACGCCGTCGGGAAGCTGTTCCCCGGCCGGAGGTTCACTGACGGGTTTGGGCATCTGGCGGGCCGGTCCGATCACTCGACCGGGGCTGACGCCTACTCCTTGAAAGTTCTGCACTGGAGGTCCTCATTTTCGTTGTGACGCAGTTCATATAGCGTTGCTATAGGTGCTAGGCTAGCGGCCATGAGTTTCGAAGGCCAGCCACCGGCGAAGATGAGACTGCTGCGTGCAGCCGCAGAACTGTTGGCCAACTCTGCTGGAGCTCCCGTTTCCACCCGCCAGATCACCCAGCTGGCGGGGGTGAGCGCGCCTACCCTGTACCACCATTTCGGTGATAAAGAAGGCCTGTTTGATGCGGTGGTTTCAGCTGGTTTCGAAGAGTATGTGGCGGGCGAGAGAGATTTTGCCCCGTCCGGACAGCCGCTGGTGGACATCCGGCGGATGTGGGACAACCACGTGCAATTCGGGCTCAACCAGCCGGAGCTCTATTTGGTGATGTTCGGCAATATCCGCCCGGAAAGCCGCCCGGCCATCGTTGCAGATGCCGAGGCGCTCATGGAGGAGATGCTGAACAAGGCCGCTGCTGCCGGCCAGTTGAGCGTTCAGCCGCGGGAGGCGGCCAGGAGCATCCTGGCAGCCAACGTGGGAGTAACGCTCATGCTGATCGCAGAAGCTGCCGTTGACCGGAACCTCGATCTGTCCACCATGACCCGGGACGCCATGATCTATGCGGTGGCTTCGGATCAGGCGGAGCAGAACGGGAACGAAACGTCTGGAAAATCGTCGGTTGTGGTGGCTGCGATCGCGTTGAATGCAGCACTGCAGTCATCGCACTCCGATCAGCTGTCCAGTTCCGAACTCAAGCTCTTCCTTGAGTGGCTCCACCGGATCTCAACCAGTTCCACCACATAGTGCTCCACATCTATCGGACCATCCTGCGCTGGCGCGGGACTCACGGTTAGGAAATCACATGGCAACAGAGACAGCTGCGAAGCCCAAGGGCAGCATGCGCGTCGGCGTCCAGAAGTTCGGGACGTTCCTGTCCGGCATGATCATGCCCAATATCGGTGCATTCATTGCGTGGGGACTCATTACCGCGCTCTTCATTGAAGCGGGCTGGCTTCCGGTTGCGGAGCTGGGCGGCTTCGGAACGGATGCGGAGGGCAACCCGAATACCGGCCTTGTGGGCCCCATGATCACCTACCTGTTGCCGCTCCTCATCGCCTACACCGGCGGCCGGATGGTCTATGACGTCCGCGGTGGCGTCGTCGGTGCAATCGGCACCATGGGCGTGATTGTAGGCGCTGGTATTCCCATGTTCATCGGCGCCATGATCATGGGCCCGCTCGGCGGCTGGACCATGAAGAAGATCGACAAAATCTGGGACGGCAAGATCAAGCCCGGTTTCGAGATGCTGGTCAACAACTTCTCCGCCGGCATCTGGGGAGCAGCACTCGCGCTGATCGGCTTCTACGGTATCTCCCCGCTGGTCGAGGCATTCAGCACGGCTGCGGGCAACGTGGTCCAGTTCCTGGTGAACAACGGGCTCCTGCCGCTCACCAGCATCTTCATCGAGCCCGCCAAGGTCCTGTTCCTGAACAACGCCATCAACCACGGCGTCCTCACCCCGCTGGGTGTCCAACAGTCACTGGAGGACGGCAAGTCCATCCTGTTCCTCCTCGAAGCAAACCCCGGCCCGGGCCTCGGCATCCTGCTGGCGTACATGTTCTTCGGCCGCGGCATTGCCAAGGCGTCCGCTCCCGGAGCTGCAATCATCCACTTCCTCGGCGGCATCCACGAGATTTACTTCCCATACGTCCTGATGCGCCCGCTGCTGATCCTGGCCGCCATTGCCGGCGGCATGACCGGAATCGCGACGCTCGCCGTCACCAACTCCGGCCTGGTCGCCCCTGCCGCTCCCGGTTCGATCATTGCTGTACTCGCCCAGACGGCCCGTGACAGCTACTTCGGTGTGATTCTGTCGGTGATCCTTGCGGCCGCCGTGTCCTTCCTGGTTGCCTCGGTGATCCTGAAGACCTCGAAGCAGAAAGACGACGACGGCGATGAAGGCGGTCTTGCGGCCGCCACCTCGCGGATGGAATCGATGAAGGGCAAGAAGAGCTCTGTTGCCTCCAACCTGACCGGTGGCGGGAACGTTGCTGTGATGGCCGGACCGATCCAGAACATTGTTTTTGCCTGCGACGCCGGCATGGGTTCAAGCGCGATGGGCGCATCGGTACTGCGGAACAAGATCAAGGCGGCCGGCTACCCGGACGTCAAGGTCACCAATGCTTCGATCGCGAATCTACGGGATGATTACGACGTCGTGGTAACCCACCAGGACCTGACGGAACGGGCCAAGCCCGCTACCTCCAGCGCAGTGCACGTCTCTGTGGACAACTTTATGAACAGCCCCCGGTATGAGGAAATCGTGGACCTGGTCAAGGAAAGCCGCAGTGACAGGGCGGATGCAGGTGCAGCAGCGGGTACCGGCGCCGGCTCGGATGCTGCTGCCGGATCCTTCGGCGGCGCACACGCTGCCGGAGCGCACGCGGCGGGAAATGCCGCGGAAGAGGCAGCCGGCGGGACGTCTCCTGATGCTCGAGGAGCCGGCGCACACGCTGCCGCAGCGTCTGCGGATGGTGAGGAATCGGCGTCGGACATCCTGGTTGCCGAAAGTGTTGTGCTCAGCGGTTCCTCGACCAACAGGGATGCAGCCATCGACGAGGCAGGGCAGCTGCTGCTGGCTCGCGACGCAGTGGATGAGGGCTACCTCCGCGCCATGCATGAACGCGAGGAATCCGTCTCCACCTACATGGGCAGCTTCCTGGCGATTCCGCACGGCACCAACGCGGCGAAGGGCCACATCCGCAAGTCCGCGGTGTCCTTTGTCCGCTACCCGGAGGGAATCGACTGGAACGGCAAGGAGGTCAAGTTCGTGGTCGGCGTGGCCGGTGTGAACAACGAGCACCTGCACATTCTGTCCTCCATCGCGAAAGTCTTCACGGACAAGGGGCAGGTGGCCCAGCTGGAGGCAGCGACCTCGACTGAGGAGATCCTCGAAATCTTCCGGAAGGTCAACGCATAGTGAAGGCAGTCCACTTTGGAGCAGGGAACATTGGGCGCGGCTTTGTTGGGCTGCTCCTCCATCAGGCCGGCTACGAGGTGGTGTTCGCGGATGTCGCGGACGCTCTCATCAGCGAGCTGGCGGGCGCGGAGAATTACCGCGTCCACGAGGTGGGTGAGCAGCCGGCCGTGCATGCAGTCGACAACTTCCGTGCGGTGAACTCCACTACGGAGGAGAGCCGGCTGGTCGAGGAGATCGCGTCGGCTGACATCGTAACCACAGCTGTGGGCCCGCACATTCTGAAGTTCGTGGCACCGGTGATCGCGAAGGGGATAGCCGCCCGGGCCGGCGGATCCGCTCCGCTGCAGGTCATGGCCTGTGAAAACGCGATCAACGCGACCGACATCCTTCGGGAGTTCGTCGCTGCATCCTGGGATGAGGCAGGCGGGGACCTGGCAGACCGTGCGGTCTTCGCCAACACTGCAGTGGACCGCATCGTTCCAAATCAGGAGCCCGGCCAAGGCCTGGACGTGACGGTGGAGACCTTCTACGAGTGGGTGATCGACCGGACGCCGTTCGGGAACAATCCGCCGGTGATTCCGGGGGCGATGTTCGTGGACCGGCTCGGCCCGTATATCGAGCGGAAGCTGTTCACCGTGAACACGGGACACGCGTCGGCGGCCTACTTCGGGTACCAGGCGGGCCTGGAGAGGATCTCCGAGGCTATGGCTGATCCGTCAGTAGCCGCGGATGTTCGAGCGGTGCTCGGGGAAACCAAGCAGCTCCTCGTGGACAAGCACGGCTTCGATGAGGCCGAGCAGGAGGCGTACGTCCAGAAGATCCTTGGGCGCTTCACCAACCCGCACCTTCCGGACACCGTGATCCGGGTAGGGCGTGCACCCCTGCGCAAGCTCAGCCGGAATGAGCGGTTCATCGGTCCCGCTGCCGAGCTCGCCGAGCGCGGTACTACGCCCTCGGCTTTGCTGAAGGCGATTGCGTCAGCGCTGCGTTTTGATGACCCGGCGGATGCCGAGGCGGTTGAGCTACAGAAGCTCCTCCGGTCCTCAGGGGCAGCCGAAGCTACTCAACAGATCACCGGGCTCTCATCGGACCATCCGTTGTTCCCGGATGTGCTGAAGCTTGTGGAGGAGCGGCAGAGCGCGCTGGTCTGAGTTCTGAGCCCACCGAAACGGCGCCGTACCCCATCAGGGGTGCGGCGCCGTCGTCGTTCTTCTTGAGGGTGCGCTGACTCAGGCGCTCTCTTCGCCCTTGGTGTCGACTTCCTCAACCCAGCTCGGCGGCTCGTCCTTGCCCTGGTCCTCGTCCTTCTCGGCGTCTTCCGGGGTTTGCTGCACGATGCCCTGGGCGTGGTGGGTAGGCGCGTAAATGGTGTAGAGGCGGAGTGCTTCGTCGCCGGTGTTTTCGACGTCATGCCAGGTTCCGGCTGGCACCTGAATGCTCCAGCCGTCCTCGACATCCTGCTGGTAGGAGAGGTCGTCCTTCGACGGCCCCATCTTCACGCGACCAGTTCCTGCGTCAATACGCAGGAACTGGTCAGTGCCGTGATGCACTTCGAGGCCTATTGCACCGCCCGGCTCAATCGACATGAGCGTCACCTGCAGGTGCTTGCCTGTCCAGGCGACGCGACGGTAGGCGGCGTTTTCCGTTGTGGCGTCCTCGATGTTGAACGCGTTGGGGTTCGGTCCGTTGTCAGTGATGTCCATGAATCCATCCTTGACCATCCCGGCCAGGACCGCCAGAGTGATGGCGGGCCACCCGCCGGCCTCGGAAGGCTGATGGGCCTTCGGTTCAGGTCCAGTAAAGAAGTTACTCCCGCGAGCAAGGAAGTGCTGCTGCGCTGGTATCCCAGGATCAAAAACGGAGGGTGATTATTTCGGCCGTCAGGTCGAGGTCGCTGACGCCGTCGACTGCCTCGGAGACGTCATTCAGCAGGGCGCCATACTGCTCCTGCCAACCGGGTACGGGCATGATGGGCGCGATCGTCAGACCCACCCGATAGCCGGCCGTCGATACCGCGCGAAGGGCTGCGGTGTTCCTCCTTCAAGCAGGCACTGGGAGGTGTGGGTACTCGGGTTCTCGTTGCTGGAATTGCAGTACGTCCGGGTTCAGGATGACCCCCTCGCGGATTTCGATCGCGCGGCTGATGGTCTCGCTCCGAGCCCAGGCCGCCGGGCCTGTGATGACGGTTTCCAGGAAGGGCAGCAGAGCCTCGCTGATCTCCCAACTGGCGGAATTCCAGAGGTAGGAGGGGCTGTGATCGACCGCGTAGTAGTCGATGTGGTCGCCCACCGTGAACATAGGCTGGGCAAAGGTGGTCGGCTTGGCCCAACTGAAGCCCATACCCTCATCGCAGGAAACATCAACAATCAGGCTGCCGGGCCTGAAAGCGTCCAGGTCCTTGGTGCTCAGGTAGGTCAACGGTGCATTTGGGTCCTGCAGAGTGCAGTTGACCACGATGTCCCTTTCGGCCAGGAATGGCGCCAGCGGTACCCGTCCGCGTTCGGTGATGACCTCGCTGAGGAACGGTGCCTCATGATTGTGGTCAAACTGGGCGATCCGTACCGAATGGATGGGTGATCCGACGGCGGCCACTCCCCGGTTGGTCAGAACCTGGACGTCATGGATGCCGTGGGCATTGAGGGCGGTGACGGCCCCGCGTGCCGTTGCCCCGAAGCCGATGACGACGGCGCTCAGCCGCCGTCCGTAGTCGCCGGTAGCGCCGGTCAGGGCGAGGGAGTGCAGCACTGAGCAGTAGCCGGCCAGTTCGTTGTTCTTGTGGAACACGTGCAGGCCGAAGCCGCCGTCGCTGGCCCAGTGGTTCATCGCCTCGAAGGCGATCAGCGTGAGCTTTTTGTCGATTGCCAGTTGGGTGATGGCCCGATCCTGAACGCAGTGCGGCCATCCCCACAGGATCTGCCCGTCGCGGAGTTCGGCGAGATCCTCGGGTTGCGGTTTGGGCAGGAGAACGACGTCGGCCTCCGCCAGTACACGCTCGCGTGGGACGATGCCGCCTACGAGTGGTGCCAGCTGGGAGTCTGAAACACCGAAACGCTCACCGTACCCTTCTTCCAGGATCAGGTGCTGCAGCAATTCGGGGGCAATGCGTGTCAGATGCAGGGGGTGTATCGGCAGGCGCCGCTCATCAGGTTTTCGGGTGCTGGAAAGGACGCCGAGGGTGAGGCGATCGGTCTCGGATGGTGCCTGGCGGGGGGACTTATCTGCCATGATCGCTCCTGTCGCGGAACCGAAGGGGTTCCTTGCTTTGAACGTTACAGGCATGCCGGGGCTCTGCGGGAAGCTATATCAAGGAACCACTGCATTTCACCCCGGCATACGATAGTAAGTATGCTTGTTAATCGACCTCTTCCAAGATAGGAATTTTTGCCACAGGACACGCAACGCACACTAGTGAACAGGCTGGGCTGGCTGAAGCCCTCCGTCACACGCTCGAAGCTGCTACTCGCCTGCAAGGCTGCCCTCGCCGTAGGTATAGCCTGGGTGGTTGCGCCGCTAATGCCCGGAGTCGTGGATGAATACCCCTACTACGCCCCGCTCGGCGCGTTGCTCAGCATGCATTCAACGCTCAAAGGGTCGGCGAAATACGGTCTGCAGATCCTCGCAGGGCTCGCCCTCGGTATTCTCCTCGCCGCGATCGTGCTGGTTGTCGGTGCGCCAAACTTCCTGACTATCTCGCTCGTGGTCGCCGTCGGTGTGTTGATTGGCAGCATGCGCTGGCTTGGAGCCCCGGGCCAGGAATACTTGCCCATCGCGGCACTATTCGTCCTGATTGTGGGCGGCCAGGACGCAAGCGGGTACGCGATCGGCTACCTTGTGCAGATGATCGTGGGCATAGCCGTAGGGCTCCTGGTCAACCTCCTGGTTCTTCCGCCCCTGACATTCGATTCTGCTGTACAGAAGGCATCACGCTTCCGTCGGAGCCTGTCGCGTCACCTCAACGACGTCGGTACCGCGCTGACGGAGAGCTGGCCTCCCACCCGCGAGGACTGGGCCGGCCAAAATGATGCATTGGCTGCAGCGGCAGCGGAAGTGCGGGGGACCATCCACCTCGCTGATGACAGCAGGAAGGGCAACCCGCGGGCAAAAATTCATAAGCGGAACCTGGAAGCAGATTATGAGGACTTGGCTGCCCTTGAGAACGTCACCTTCCATATCCGCGACCTAACCGAGGTACTCGCGGGGGCGGTGTGGGGAAAGCCTTTCCCGGTGGAACTGCCGGCAACCCTATGTGAACCACTCAGCCAAGCGATTCTCGCGGTAGCCGACGTGCTGGACGCTTGGGACGGGCAGGCGGACCCACAGGAACCCATCAAGCATGCAGAACGCAGTATTGAACGGCTCCACGCTGGACTTGATGAGCATCGTTCCGGGGGTCCGGCATCGATGAGCGCCGGTGCCACTGTTGCCATGGCCCTGCAGCGGATACTGGCAGCCGTCAGGATCCGGCTGGAGGGCGCCCGCGCGGGTCACGCGGACTGACGGAAATGTTGATTGGATAGCTGCGTCGTCTCACACACCTTCGAGTGAACCCTCGCCGGATTTCTCGACACGACGCACCACTCCAAGGTGGACAGCAGTGTCCGCGACTCGGTGGATCGAGTCCAACGATTCGACAACGTCATCGCCGTCGGGGGTTTCGATTACCAGCCGCCCTTTGAAAGAGGGCGTATGTGTGCCGTCATTGCAGCGCACTCCTGCGGCCAGCATTCTTCGGGCCTGTGCTCCATCAAGTACCAGGTCCGGTGATGGTTTCACGCCCTGAGCAAGCTCTAGAGCTTTCACGACACCGATGAGAGCGCCGGTCCGATCAAGTACGGCCATACCAATACGAATCCTGCTCAAACCTGCCATGTTTTCATTCCCTGTCATTGAAGCGTTACGCCTTCAACGCTAGAGAAAGGGCATGGCTAGGACCCGAGAGATGGCTGACAGCAGTGTGCAAGCCCGCTTCGTATTCCCTGATAGTGCGCTAGAAGTTTGCTCCACGCGGTTCAAGGGGAACAAGATCGCAGGGTTGCGATATGGGCGCGTCCCCCGTGGGTTCACGAAAACTGAAGCGCCGGTGGGCGGGAACCCAAGCGATCAGTTCTAAATGTGTCGGTCTAACACCGTGAGTTGGCTGTAGAAACAGATGAAACTCCCGAAGGGCTGACATGGGTCCGGGGTGCGTGCACGCAGACGTTCTTAACGGCTGCCGTTTCACACCGAAAGGGTGTAGCAACTGATTGATCGCATCTTGTCCTTGACCGAGCGCGTATCACCGGGGCACGTCACGAGCCCCGGTGATACCGTCTAACTTGCCCTCAACTCGATCATGGATCTACGGGCATAGGCGCGGGTTCGGCGCTGCGCATTTCATCCTCTGTTAGATCCTCGGGTACTTCACCGGCGCATTCGTGGGCGCTCGGGTTCTTCGAGGACTGTGTCTGCTCACTGTTCGATGAGGGGGACGACGGTCCGTCTCCATCGCCTGTGGGCTGAGCGCCTTCCTCACACTTATCCTCAGGATTTTCGCTCGTCTCCTCAGCGGAAGGAGTTGAGGTTGCAGGCGGCAACGGTTCCTCGCCCGGCGGCTGACCGTTCGGCGATCCGCACGCCGTCACGGTAACGACCAACGAAACCATAATGATGAACAGTGCTCCGCGGAGAGTGCTGGTTCGCTTCGATCGTGATGACATCGGAACTCGCTTCTTACCCATACCGGTACTCGTTATAAATGGTACCGATATTGGAACTAGAGAAATATGGGGAACGTAGGACTGTCGGGTTAACCACCCTGTCTATATTGCTCGCCACCCCGTTGGCGTAACCGCTGCTGGTGTTGTATCCGATCAACCAGGGAGAACCGCTGACTCCGCGTGTCATGTCGCAGGAAAGCTCTATCTGGTTGGTGCTGTGGTGTCTGGAGGTTCCGGTGCAATAGTGCTGCCACTGGCCATCGTACTTACCTTCAGCAGGGTAACCCTGGACAGTGAATTGTCCGATAGCTGGCCGTCCCCACGTCACTCCAAGGGCGCCCATAGCGGAAACCAGCGACACGCCATACCGCGAGTTGACCAGTGCCAATCCGACGTCGTCATTGAAGTCCCTGCTGTTGTACCAGTCATTGGTGGTGACCAGCGTGTGGGCATGCCATTGCCCGTAGGGTGAGCGACCGTGATCGTATCCGGGAACGAACGTCCAATTCCAATTCGCGCCGATATACCAACCGGAAGTGTGGTTGTAGTTGCAGTGGCCAGCAGTGAGGACCATGTTCTTGCCCTCACTGTTAATCACGGATCCAGAACAAGAGATCACCGTGTCAGTGCCAGCCTTCCGCATGAACACTTTCCCTATCTGCGGGTTGAACGCCGACTGGATCTGGAAATCTTCTTGCTGCTCAGGCTCCACAGGGTGTGAGCCGACGACCGGTTCTTCAGTGGCGTCGGTAGTGAATGAGGAAACATCAGAGGGTTTTGCTACCGGGCCCTTCGGGGCGTCTAACGGTATCGCGTTGAGCATCTCTTCCCTCGTGAGGTCTTGAGGTGCTGCTAAAGTGGAGAAGCTCTCGGATGCTGAGGGTGACTTTTCAGACGCTACGTCCGGAGACGCTTGAGCGGGAATAGTAAACCCCGTGACAGCTAGTGTGATAGCCGCCAAATAGATGACAAATGATTTTCGAGACCTAAGATTTTTCACTGATGAGACTGCTTTCTGCGGTGCTGTAACCGTATTTTCCATGCGCGCAAGCTGAATGAATAGCAGCTTGGAAGGCAGCAGAAATAAAGATCATGAACAGGGCAATTTCCCCAAATCTGCCGTTCAATGTGATGTACTCAGCATCTGGCAATGCCGTGGCCTTACCTAGCAACTTCGTCGATCGTTACCGATAAGTTATTCGGCTGTAAGGCAAGCGCCGTCAGCCATTCTGAAGGTCTGGGTGGGCTAGGACGGTGGAGTAGCGACTTGCTCCGGCGATGCTTAGGCCGAACATGTCGCAGATGCGGCGGAGGTCGCCACCGCTGGCATGTAGTTCGTGGAGGATCCGGTCTTCGCGGGCTTGTTGGGCGGTCATCCCAATTGAGGTGGTGATCCACTGGACGCCCACCGGGGCGCTGTCCAGGGCTGTGCGCCTGCTGACGAAAACGTGCGGGTTCCTCGTTGACGGCCAGCGTTGTTCGCGGTAGGCCAACCAGAGGAAGATCCGCTCCCGTCCCCCGTGGGTTCAGGAAAACCGAAGCCTCCGTCGGTGGGAACCCAAGCGACCGAGCCTAAGTCCATCGGTAGGACACCGTGAGTTCGCCGCGTCGCTGATGACCGTCCTGCCGGGGACCACCTGCATGGTTGATCTGTAGATGACTTCGGATCGGTGCTGGCTCCTTTGGACGGTTATGTAAGTCATCAATTTTGTATCAGTATCCACCTTGGGTATTGTTCGCCGCACGCTGACGTGGCATGGTGAAGCTTCCTATAGACCACATGGGGGTGGACCAGTGTCACATCAAGGTTTTCAGAATCGAACTCAAAGCCGTGGTAATCGCATAACTTCTATCGTTGGCGTTCTTGCAATCGTGCTCTTAATGTCAGTGCCTAGCGGCGCCAGTGCTTACACGTTTACCGGGTGCAAATGGCCTAGTGCGAATATCGCTTGGAGTAATCAAACTTCCGGTACATATTCGACGGCGGCATTGGCAGCCGGAAACCGATGGTCACAGTTGTCAGATGTCAATCTGTCGGCGACCGGGGGCAACATCCGTGTATATCAGTCGTACACGGGAGCAGACGGATATGCCGGCTATTCATACTGGAGTTGCCCGTATTACGGGCAGACAATCAGTGCAGAAGCAAGGCTTAACACCTACTACGCCGACGCATACCCAACTCTGAAGAAGAAGACGGTTTTCGTTCACGAGATCGGACACGCGGTCGGGTTGCACCACAGTCAGTACTCCAACGCCGTCATGTATACCTGTCCGGCGTGTGTCTATAACAACTATTACTACAGTGACCCGCAGTCCGATGATATCGCGGGCATGAACGCGCGCTACTAGGGGGAAAAGTGCAACAGAACCAACATCATCGAACCAGAATGACCTTCGGCATTGCATCGATAGTTGTCGCGCTTCTTGCCGGATGCAGCAGTTCTCCGGATGGCGACTCCGGAATGTCGGCTTCCAGGGAAAAGCTATATGAGAGCGTCACCGAACTAGTTTCAGACAGCAGTACTGTCGTCGTCGGTGAAGTTATTGCTCAAGAGACCGACAGTGAGAAGAACACCGTTTCCACTGTCGCTATCAATTCGATCGAAACCCCTCCAGCGCTCGGCGAAGCAATAGGGTTACCCGAGCTTCCCATTCTCGGTTCTGGTGATTCTGTGGGCGTCCGTCAGCTAGGGACTCCGGACATGTCCGAGACACCGGCGCCCATCTTGGAAGTGGGACAGAGCTACCTACTCTTCCTGCGTCCAACGGAGCTGCCAGGGGAAGCTAGTGAACTGTTCTACGTCGTAGGCGGCGTAGCCGGGATTTTCGTCGCCGACGCGGGAACATTTTCTCGTTTAGTGAGGGACTCGGGGGATCAGCTGCCGAACCAATTGACTACTGCCGATCTAGCGGGATAAGGATGGAACCCCCAGGATAGAGGTGCTTCAGCTGTCATACGAAGCTTGCCCCATGTGGCTATGAACTGCAGCTCTGCCCAATATCTAGCGGACCCGCGCATGGCGCTCTGGGCGATGAACGGGCGCTACCTAGCCTTCTCCGAGGAGGTCTGGGTGGGCTAGGACGGTGGAGTAGCGGCTTGCTCCGGCGATGCTTAGGCCGAACATGTCGCAGATGCGGCGGAGGTCGCCGCCGCTGGCATGTAGCTCGTGCAGGATCCGGTCTTCGCGGGCTTGTTGGGCGGTCATCCCTATCGAGGTGGTGATCCATTGGACGCCGACTGGTGCGCTGTCGAGGGCTGTGCGTCGGCTGATAAAGACGTGCGGGTTCCTCGTTGAAGGCCAGCGTTGTTCGCGGTAGGCCAGCCAGAGAGAAATCCGGTCCCGGACCGGTTGTGCCAGTGGAATGGTGCGCTGCCCCAGACGTAGGCGTCCGTCATGGAGATCGGTCAACTGCAGCTTCCGCAGTTGCCCTGATCTAAGACCGTGAAAAGCGACGATAGATGTGACAGCTGCCCGTGCCGGGTCTGCGGAGTTGATTGCGTCGCGCAGCGGGGCGGAGGCCAGAGGCAGCGGGATGCGGGTCGCATGGGTGCCGGTTCGTATGGGGTCGATCGGGTTGAGGAATATGAGTCGGTGGCTCTTCAGCACACGGAACAGGCAACGTAATCCTTGTCCCATCCTGGCACGTGCGTTGCCAGCTTCTGGAAGGACTTCTCTGACATCCTCCGGCGTGATCTCCCGAAGGGAAGTCCGTCCAGCGGCAGCCCAGGAGCGCAGGGCGGGCAGTGACCAGCGCAGGTACAGGCGTGTTGTTATTTCTGAGCGGGGTTTGCTGCGGGGCGGGGTGGTACTGCCTTGGAGCATGATGGTGTACCAGCGCTCGAGCTCGGTTCTCAACTGCTCTGGGAGCTCAGCCACGGTGGTCTCAAACCATCTGTCTACGGCGGGTTCCCTGTTGTCTTCGAGTAGGCCTGATGCTGCGCAGACTTCCAGCAGCCGAAGGGTCGTAATTCCGATGCTTTGCAAGTTGAGGATGTCGGTGGCGAGCATCGGAGCGCCGGGTGTGTCCTGCAGGCCAAGTGCGATGGCCAGTCCGCGGCGTGTCCTTTTCGTGGTTGTGAGACTCCATCCGTGTTCGCGGGCGTGTTCGATCAGGATCTGATCGAGGAATGCAGCCATTTTCGGTTCAGCAGGTGCCGGGAACCCGTGGATGGCTCCGTTGGCAAGGTCACGGAATGCCGGGAACAGGGTGAGCTGGCGGTGGTCGAACGCTTCGAAGGTTGGTGCCGGGCTCGTGATGGGGGCCTTTGTGCGCTTCCGGCGGGTGCCGCGGTGCTGCCCCACTCTGGCATGTCGGAGATTCGCCAGGAACAGTTGCTGTCCGAACCGGTTGGCCTCCACCAAACTGATCCCGCTTTTCCTACCTCCACTGGTGATGAATTGGCTCCGGCAGAGCCGACATGCCTGGTCATCGTTGACGGCGACGTCCGCAGAGCAGATTCTGCAGCACCCTTGAGGGTGCTTCTTTCGCCAGTGCCGGCACGCGTCGCAGAGCCATTGGTGGGTCCGTGTCACGCCCCAGGCATGGCAGTCCCTGCATGCGGCCACTGGTTGGGGTGAGCTGCGGTGGCACTGGTTGCACAGGCCGGCGGAGTAGTAGCCGTCAGTGCGTCCGCAGCGCCGGCACGGTGGCGGGACGTAGGGTCCGCCGGGCATGCAGTCGTAGCAAAACTTCGTGCGCCGGGGTGCGCTCCATGCGACGGGCCGCTGGGCGCAGATCGTGCAGTTCGGTGGTGGATTGGATCCCCTCATGCGGGAGGTGTGGTTCGGTTACGGCCGAGCCGGGGAACCATGGAAGGCACGGACCCGCCCGATGAGGCCTGCGCCTTCTGTGGGCGTGCCGCGGTGACTTTCTCCGGCTCGCGGATCAGCAGTTCAGTGGGCGAGCAGTTGAGTACGAAGCAGATGATGTCGAGGTCTTCGAGGCGGATGGTGGTCGGGGTCCCGGTCCAGAGACCGGACATTTTGCCAGCACTGATTTCCAGGCCGGCATCAGCGAGTTGGCGGCGCAGTTCGGTCGATTTCCAGATTCCGCGCTCGGCGGCGACCATCCGTAAATTCCAACGCATCGTGTCACTCTCCTGTCAGCCGGGCGGCCACTCGTTCGTTAGCGACCGCCCACGCATGGTTAACGTGGTTCTCGTGGACATGGATATAGCGGGTTGTGGTCGACAGCCATTCGTGTCCGAGTAGTTCCTGCACTGCTTTCAGGTCCAGGCCACGAGCATAGAGGGAGGAAGCGCAGTAGTGGCGTAAGCCGTGTGGGCTCAGTCGCCCTTTCCACGCTGGCAGCCAACGTTCCACAGCCCCTGCCAGGCCGGCGCGCAGGGCATCATCGCCGGCCCGAGCGCAGCCTCCTGTGTGCTGGTCGTGCCGCTCGCTGGGAAGTAGCGGGGCGTCAGGGTTCAGGTAGTCATCGCCGAATTGGTGACGCACGTCGGTGAACCACCAGTCCAGCAGTGCGTCGACGGAATTGATCGCGGGAACAAGCCTGGGTTTCGGGCCGCGGCCGCGGCTGCCCTTCCCGTAACGGATGTGGAGCTTGCCGTGGTCGCCGAGGTCCGGGCGCCAGTCCTTGACGTCGAGCATCACGGTCTCGTTGATTCGTAGTCCTGCCCGGCGCCAGAGGGAAGCGGCGAGATAGTCGCGGGCAGCGGGTAGGTACTTGCGTGCGGTGGGTAGCGCATCACGCCACTGCCCGAAGAGAGTCTCAACTTCAGGATCACTGGGCGGGACTCGGGCAGCGGGTGAAGAGGAACTTGAAGGTCGGTTGAACTCGTCGATCGGCTGCGTCAGCACATAACCGGTAAGCGCGTGGACGTCCCCTTGGTATCTGGCAATCAGGAAGTCGAAAAACCGGGCAAGGGTTCCTGCCTTACTTTCCCGTGTGCTCCGAGTGTTTCGTCGCTCCTGCCGCAGATAAGTCAGGAACCGGTCCGCATCAGATGGGGAGGCCGTCCAGACCGGCTGCCCCAAGAAACGGGTGAACTCGAAAATCACCGAACGCTCCGTCCGCACGAACTGATCAGTAAGCCCCGCACCCACCTGGGCCAGCGCAAACTGATCCACCAACTCCTGCTCGAAATCCTCCTCGTCCTGCAAAGATTGCAGTGCCCGGCTGAAACCGATGGAGCGGACGGTAGCAAGCGCCATCACATACACCTGGGTTCGGTAATATTTAGCACTGATCATGAATATCACGGAAGCTTCAGGAATTATGAAATCGCGTCACAATTTGTTCCGCCGGTCAAAAGTCGGGTCTTGGCCAGATCCCGCATGGACTGGAGGTTAGCTACTCATGAACGAACCTGCGGGATTCCAGACAGACGACGGTCGTTCGACCACTTCAACCTGCAGCCAAAGCCGCGAAATTCTCCGGTTTCAGGCGCTCTGGCGGTCACCGCGAACCGAAGCTGAAAGTGAAATCAGCTCCGAATTCGCCAAGCCGGCCTGCTGCTGATCGACGTTGGAGACTGCAGGATGAAGAGAAACTATGACGTTCTCCAACGCGGCGCGAAGGTTCTGATTAGCCAGCCCGGTGGACCGATCGAATTCTTCCTCTTCTGCCTCCAGAGTCGACAGGAGTTGCCGGCCGATAGCAGTGAGCTCGACCAGGAGGACACGGCGGTCCTCTTGGTCACGCACCCGGTGCACAAAGCCTCGCAGCTCCAGCCGCTCCACGGTCTTGCCCACAGTCTGCGGCTGAATATGCAGCACGGCGGCCAGGCGGGCCTGGGCAACCGCCGATCGATCGGAGAGGACCCGCAACAGAGTCAGGCCGGAGTGGGTGATCCCATGGGCTTTCAGCCGCTCGTTCTCGTAGCGTTCGTTCATCCGGGCTGCCGTATTGAGCAGCCGACCGATCGACCATGAGTTGATTTCCACTGGTTCCCAACTTCCCTTTGTGCCAGCCCGGTCACCTCACTCGCGGGCTGTTGATAGGTAAGCCTACTGATGGTGGCCCTATTTCACCTGAGTATTATGCCGTGGTTTCACACAAGAAACGCTCAACCCTGGACAAGCCGGATCAGGGGAGCGTCCTGTTCGTCCAGTTCAGCATCGCGGCGGTCAAGTTCATCCGTAAGTTCTTCCTTGCGGATTTCCGTCTCGAACGACGGCGTGCCGTCCCGAACGTATTCAAGGTCAAGCTCGCGGTGCACCTTGCTGTTGAGGATCTCCACCTCAGTGAGCGCGAGCTCACTGAGGTCTTCGGGGAATGGGTCAGAGGGGCCGAGTTTGGAACTCAAAGTAATCGCCTATCGATCAGCACTTTCGGGCCTGCTTCTGGACCCCAGCCCGAGATGTGAAATCTCGTGGCAGTCAGAATCATAACCGTCCCGCAATCCTGATGCGTTTCACGTGGATTGAGAGTGCGTAGCACTACTCAGCATCCGGCGGCTTTCGCTGCGAGACAGTAACAGTCCGCGCCCGTCCAAACCCATTTCACCTGACCCGACTCGCGCCGTGAGCCCACGAAGCTCGCGCCCGGGATCAACGGTTGAGAATTTCTTCCTGGACGAGGCGGGCCAGGTCCTTGAGGAACTGCCCGTCTTCGACGGAAAAGTCGCGTGGTTTCTGATCGATGACGCACAGTGTGCCCACGGTCCATCCACCGGGTCCCCGTAAGGGGTAACCGGCATAGAAGCGGATGAATGGCTCGCCCAGCACGAGTGGGTTCTGCCGGAACCGTTCGTCCTCAAGTGCATCATTGATGATGAGCGGGCCGGCGTTCCGGACCGTCGTATCGCAGAAAGTGATCTCCCGCGGCAGATTCTGCTCAATCGGCCCAAGCACTGATTTGAGAAACAAGCGCCGGTCATCGAGCAAAGCGATGATTGACGAGCTGACCTGGAAGTGCTCCTTTGCCTGTTGCGTGTACCGATCAAACCGGGCCTCGGGGAAGGAGTCCAGTAAGCGGGTCCGGTCCAATGCGGCCAAGCGTTCATTCTCCTGTTCGACGGCGCTGAACAGGAATGCCCCTGCCGCACCGAGTCCCCGTCGCGGGTCCCTGTCAGGGGAGTCGGCGTCGCTCTCGGAATGAACCGGTACACGGGTCTGCACCGTTGTCAGCTCAAGCAGTTCATTGGCGGCTTCGGCCAGAAGATTTCGTTCCAGAGACGGCAATGACAGTTGGCCCGTCAGGTAGCACTGCACCTCGAACGCTGAGATGCCGCCTCCAAGTCCGTAGTAACGGATCCACAGATCCTCAACACTCAACTCCGCCTCAGACAAAGCCGTGGACGTCATGTCAATCTGCACTTGCTCGTTCAACGTACCTCCAGGGCAATCCAACTAGCGATCCCAGCAGCAGCCGAGCGGTAGGAAGCAGGAGGCTGGGATGATAAGCGTGCTGATCATCCCAGCCTAGACGCTTTTCGTCAGGTGAGGGGAATGACCTCGTAGGTATGGCCTGCCGCGCGAAGCCGCTCAACCAGGACGTCGCCGAGGGCGGTCGCCGGGGTCAGCGATCCTGCCGCGGGCGGCAGGCGGTCGCCGTCGAGGGCAAGCGAGAGCGCTGCCTCTCCGGCCATGACGGCGGTGGCGGCGTATCCCGGGTCCCCGGATCCGGCTGCGACGGCCCGGTACCGCCGGCCGCTCTGGGTGGAAGCAGTCACCTGGGAACGGAACCAGCCAGATCGCCGCGCGGCCTCGCTCGGGCCCGCCCCGGGCGAGGGAAGGACGCGGTCCAGTAATTTCCTCGTGAGCGGTAGGGCCAGTGCGGTGCCGAACACCCGCAGGCCGAGCGCCGTCGCTCCGGCAAGAACGGCCCCGGCGGGCCCGCGCTGCATACCCATCACCTCGCCATATCGCAGGGACTGTCCGTAGGCCCAACCCTGCAGGGCATTGCTGCGACGAACGATCCGCGTGTTCACTGACGCCATGAGAAAGGGAGCGGTCCACAGGCCGCCCTCCGTGCGGCCGACCCATCCCAGGTCCGCCGGTTGCCGGGTGGAGGGCTCCGCCGTCCGGTCCGGACTGAGGGAATAGGGATCACCCGCGAGGAAACGCAGCACAGGATCCGACCGCATGCCGTCGAGCTGCCCGCGCATCGACTCGATGGTGCCGCCGCTGAAGCCACCCTTCGCCCTGGCGACGAGCTGCACTTCGATCAGTCCGCCCGCGCCGTCAGTCTCCGCGGCGTGGTGCAGGAGGAGCACTGCGAGGTCCGACGGGACGGAGTCGTAGCCGCACGCATGGACGATCCGTGCGCCGGTAGTCCTTGCCAGAGTGTCGCAGCGGTCGATGGCTTCGCGAATGAAGGACACCTCGCCCGTCAGGTCACCGTAGTGGGTGCCGGCGCGGGCACATGCCTCGACGACGGGCAGCCCATACTTTGCGTAGGGACCGACCGTGGTGAAGAGAACCCTGGTGCCCGCGGCCAGCGCAGCGAGCGAGTCAGGGTTCTCCGAGTCAGCCTCGATGAGAGCCCAATCGTGTGCGGTGACGGGCAGCCTGGACCGTACGGTCTCCAGCTTTCCTCTCGACCTTCCGGCGAGTCCCACGCGCAGGTCCGGCGGAGCGTGGTCCGCAAGATATCCGGCGATCAGTTCACCGACGAAACCAGTCGCACCGAAAAGGACGAGGTCGTGGTCGCGCGTTGGTGCCTCCATGCCAGCAGTCTTCCATGGCAGCGTCTTCGCGACATATGTGGGCGGATTCCTGGAGCTGATGCAACCACTCCTGGCCTTACGAAGGTGCAGGGCCGTCGTCGTTCTGGGGTTTGCGCCCGCCCAATCGCTGAGCGAGTCCGATCGCGTTGAACGGGGCGTGGACCTTCACATCGTTGTCGAAATACAGGTAGACGTCGCGACCGCGCCCGTCCGGGCAGGCACGTCCGGACAGCCAGCCCTCACTGAGCGCCGCCCACTCGTCCAGCTCTGTCTCCGTGTAACCGCTGGTGTAGAGCTCGGTGCTGCCGTGCAGCCGGACATAGACGACGTCGCCGGTCACCTCCCGGAACTGCGGCCACTTCTCTGCCGAGTCCGCCACCACCAGCCCGACGCCGTGACGACGCAGAATCTCATAACTTTGCTCGGCGCCGAAACTCTCATGCCTAGGCTCAAGCACATGGTGAATGGGCCGGTCCGCGTCAGTTGTGACCCAGTCCCGGTCCTTGAGCCGCTCATCGTGGCCGCGGGCGAGGGAGGCGGCCGCCGTCGTCGTTCTGGGTAGTTGAGAGAAGAAGGTATCCAGGAGTTCCGGATCGAAGCGGCGGGTAGCTGGCAGCTGCCAGAGAACGGGCCCGAGTTTCTCGCCAAGGGCAAGCACTCCGGAGGCGAAGAAGTTGGCCAGCGCGGTCTCGGCATTCCGTAGTCCGAGCATGTGCGTGATGTAGCGCGGGCCCTTGACGGAGAACCGGAAGTCACCCGGCACGGTCTCCCGCCAGCGGAGGAAGCTGTCGCGATGCTGGAGCGAGTAGAAGGTCCCGTTGATCTCGATGGTGTCGAGCTGGGACGCGGCGTACTCAAGTTCGAGGCGCTGCGGAAGGCCGGCCGGGTAGAAGGACTTACGCCAGGGTGCGTACCGCCAACCGGAGATGCCGCAGCGGGCTCGGGCCTGGGAATCCGACATGGGCGAACGCTACCCCGCGCGGCGCTTCCGGCACCAGTGGCGCCGGACAGTTGGCAGAGGCAATTGTCCTTGTTGGGGCAGTTGTGTCGGGCGTAAAATGCAGTCCTCAGTTCACTGTTGGGGGCCGACGTGAAAGGAGTCGGAGACACCCGTTCCCTCACGTCCGCCGCGACCAGCGTGGCACCCCAGAGAAGCTGAACATCATGGATTCCGCCCTACCCCGCGTTTCCCTGCGAACCTCCTATTCACCTCCGCGCATTGCACTCTTTGCCGTCGGCGCCACGGCAGCCTGGATTTTGTCCGTGACGATCGGCGCTTTGCTCGAGGTTGATCCGGGGGTCGCGAAGGTTGCCCTCATTGTGCATACCATCTCCCTGGTCGCGGCATTCGGTGCTGTCCTGCTGGTCGACTGGGTGGGGTTCCTCTGGCTGATCTCGCGGCGGAAACTGGTCGAGACCAGCCGGATAGAGTCTGCGGCCATGCCCATCATCTGGGGTGGGCTCGCAGGCTTGCTGGTCACCGGCGCCCTGATCAACCCGGCCATGGAAAATCCCCTGACCATCATCAAGGTCTCCGCGGTGCTGGTGCTGATGCTCAACGGGATCCTCCTCATACCGTGCATGCGACGGCTGAACTCCATGCCGGCAGGGACCCGGTTTGGCGACGTCCCCGCCGGGATGCGGGTTCACCTGCTGATCTGCCTCGCAATTTCGCAAACCTGCTGGTGGACGGCGATGGTTGTCGGGTTCATCAACAGCTCAGACCTTCTCTAGCGTCTCCTTTTATGTTGTCCGCTAAACTTGGGTGGTAAGAGCCCCGGACTTCTTACAAGTCTTGGGGCATTCTCATGCACGGCGGCACCTTTTCGCGCGGCACGCGGCGCGCACTTGTTGCCGCCAAACAATGGGGGAGGATCCCATGCCAGCAATCGTGATCGTCGGAGCCCAGTGGGGCGATGAAGGCAAAGGCAAGGCCACAGACCTGCTCGGCGGGCGTGTGGACTACGTCGTGAAGCCAAACGGCGGCAACAACGCCGGGCACACCGTCGTCGTCGGCGGAGAGAAGTACGAGCTCAAGCTCCTTCCCGCCGGCATTCTCAGCCCCAACGCCATTCCGATCATCGGCAACGGCTGCGTCATCAACCTCGAGGCTCTGTTCCAGGAGATCGACGGGCTGGAGGCACGCGGCGCTGACACCTCGAAGCTGCGCGTTTCCGCCAACGCACACCTCGTTGCTCCCTACCACCAGGTCCTCGACAAGGTCACGGAACGCTTCCTCGGCAAGCGCGCCATCGGAACCACCGGTCGCGGCATCGGACCGGCCTACATGGACAAGGTCGCGCGCCTTGGCATCCGCGTACAGGACGTCTTCGACGAGTCGATCCTCCGCCAGAAGGTTGAGGGATCGCTCAAGCAGAAAAACGAACTCCTGCTCAAGGTGTACAACCGACGGGACGTCGAGGTCGAGGAAATCGTCCAGTACTTCGTGTCCTTCGCCGACCGGCTGCGCCCGCTGGTCATCGATTCCACGTACGTGCTCAACGAAGCGCTCGACGCCGGCAAGGTGGTCCTCATGGAGGGCGGCCAGGCCACGTTCCTCGACGTGGACCACGGCACCTACCCGTTCGTGACGTCATCCAACCCGACCGCGGGTGGAGCGTCGGTGGGCTCCGGCATCGGGCCCACCCGGATCAGCCGCGCCGTCGGCATCATCAAGGCCTACACCACCCGGGTAGGCGCGGGGCCGTTTCCCACCGAACTGTTCGATGACATGGGCATCTACCTGCAGAAGACCGGCGGTGAGTTCGGCGTGAACACCGGCCGGCCGCGCCGCTGCGGCTGGTATGACGCCGTACTGGCCCGCCACGCTGCGCGGGTCAACGGCTTCACCGACTACTTCGTGACCAAGCTCGATGTCCTGACCGGGATCGAGAGCATCCCTGTCTGCGTGGCCTATGACGTGGATGGCGTCCGCCACGATGAAATGCCCATGACGCAGACCGAGTTCCACCACGCCAAGCCGATCTTCGAGTACTTTGCCGGCTGGACCGAAGACATTACCGGCGCACGCACCCTTGAGGACCTGCCGGAGAACGCCCAGGCCTACGTGCGGGCGCTCGAGAAGATGTCCGGTGCCCGGTTCTCCGCGATCGGCGTTGGCCCGGACCGCGACCAGACGATCGTGATCAATGATCTGATCGGCGGTTAGCTTTCCTCATAAGAACGGCCAGGTTCCCGTTGCGGGGACCTGGCCGTTCTTATTGTCCGGGTTGGCTCAAAGATTACTGACGACGTCGGCCTCTTCACGCAGCTTCTCTACCAGCGCAAGCGCGACTTCCGACGTTTTCTGCTGCTTGGCCTGCTGCTCAAGCTGCGACTTCACTTCCTCATACGGCGGGATTTCTGCGCCCTGCGCGGCCGCGGCTCCCGAGGCCTTGGCCTCTTCGTACAGAGCCTTCAATTCCTCCTCGGTCGGCGCGGCGTCAGCGCCTTCCTCTGCGAGCAGCGCATCGATTCGGACCTGCTGCTTGATTTGCTCGATGGCTTCCTCCTTGGGAATGCCCTGCTTCTCTTCAAGCGCCGCGAACAGCTCGTCAGCGGACGTGAACTGGTTCGATGCAACCAGCTCATCAGTTGTCGCTGTGATGGCTTCCTCGCTGGCTTCGATCCCACGGGCGTCAGCCTCCTGGATGAGAAGCTTGTTGCCGATGAGGTTGTCGAGTGTCTGCGTCTTCAGCTGTTCCTGGTCGACTTCCTGCCCGGTTACCTGGGACTGCATGGACATTTGCGTGAAGGCGCCCTCATAGGAAGTGGTGAATTCTTCCTTGGTGACCTCGATGCCATTGACGGTTGCGACGACGTCCGGGACCCCTTCAAGATCGGGGGTAGGGGCTTCAGCCGGTGTGCTTGCTGCACTTTCACTCGGTGCAGGCTCTGCCTCGGTGTTACCGGCGCAGCCAGTTGCGAAGGCGAGCGAGCCCGCCAGGACAACGCTCAAGAGCAACTTCTTCTTCACGGACTCTCCTCATGTTGATGACCGACGTAAAACTGTAGCAATCGGGAATGTGTGTCGGCTCGGCGTCGGCTGGACGGACGCTGGACGGTAGGATGCGCAAGATGCCGAACTTCAGCGCCGACCTGCACCTGACCAGCCTCCCGCAGCTGCTGCTTGATGTTGATGCCATTGATGCCAACATTGAGCTCAAGGAGCAGTGGGCGGTGGAACACTCCATGGTGCTGGCTCCGCATATCAAAACAACGATGACCCGCGAAATAGTCCAGCGTCAGCTTCCGGGTTCGTGGGGAGTAACAGTCGCGACGACGGCGCAGGCAGCCCATGCCGTGGGCTGGGGTGCCCGGCGGATCCTGATTGCCAACGAAGTGGTGTTTCCTCCGCTGGTCCGCGAACTGCGCCGGCTGCTGGAGATCAATCCGTCCGTCGAGGTGTACTGCCTGGCTGACTCTTCGGCTGCCGTCTCAGCACTCGCGCGCGGATTCGAGGACACTGACCGGCAGCTGTTCGTGCTGCTTGACGTCGGTATTCCGGGCGGGCGCACCGGCATCCGACATCCTGCGGAGGCTCCCCGTCTCGTCGCAGCGGTGAAGGATGCCCGCGGTCTCCGCCTCGCGGGCATCAGCGCCTACGAGGGGATCGCGCCGAATGTAAGGACTCCCGAGAACCTGGCGGTGATCGACGCGCACTGCCGGACGGCGATGGAAGTCTTCGATGCGCTGCGGAGCCAGTTCGAGGTCGAGCGGCCACTCTTCTCGGTCGGCGGGTCGGCCTTTCAGGACCGTGCTGCACAATTCCTTCCGGAAGGAGCATTGAGCGTGCTCCGTTCCGGCTGCTACGTCATTCACGACCACGGCACCTACGCGGATGTTTCCCCGTTGCCGGACCTGCGGGCCGCAGCGGTGGTGCGCGCCGTCGTGCTTTCCGTGCCGGAAGAGGGGCGGGCAATCGTGGGTGCGGGGAAGCGGGAGCTGGCATACGACGCCGGCCTGCCCACCCTCGTGGCACACCACCGGGACGGTGAGGCGCTGCCTGAGCCAACGGGCGTCGTCGTTCGGTTGTTTGACCACCATGCGGTGGTGGACAGTGCCGGATCCCTTCAGGTGGGCGACACCGTTGATCTCGGCATTTCCCACCCCTGCTCCGTCTTTGACCGGTGGCGAACGGCGCTTGCAGTGCACGGCAACTCAACGGAGCTGTGGCACCCGCAGTTCTGAGGGCTACCAGCCCCAGGTGCCCGGCGCGCCCTTGAAGGGACCCACCACCTTCGAGGTGATCCAGCCGCCGTAGAAGTCGCCGGGCTGAGCCTGGACCACCTCATTGTCAACGAGGCAACGGTCCATCCGGCCCGGATACACGGCAATGGTTCCGGTCAGCTGCTCAAAGCCGGCCGTGGGTTCAAGGTACGTCCAAGCGGACCGTTCCGCGCGTGCTGAGCCGGCAACGACGTCGTAATAGGTAGCCGCTCCCTTGAATTCACACCAGGTGGTTCCATCCACCCGGTGCAGGGTGCCCGGAGCGAAATCCGCCTGCGGCACATAAAAGACGGGCGGATGGCTCGTTTCCAGGACGCGCATGGCGCGCTGAGTCCGCGCGATCTCCTGACCGCCGAATTCGAGAACGACGACGCCCGGATAGTTCTCGACGCGGGGCGGGCGCGGGTAGTCCCACACCGACTCCTGGCCCGGCCCCGGCTTCTCTCTGCTGATACCCATGGGGCCACGCTACTCTTCGGTACCCTTGAAACAGCCCCACTTCCTATCCGAGAGGTCCGCGATGAAGATCAGTGTTGGACAATTCAGGCCGGGCGGGGACGTCTCCGCAAATGTCGCGACCATGCGGGAGCTCGCCGGCCAGGCGGTGGAGGACGGGTCGGAGCTGATCGTCTTCCCCGAGGAATCCATGTTCTCGATCGGGAAAGTTGAGGGTGCGCTCGCTGCTGCTGTGGACGCAGGCTGGTCCGTCTTCGTGCAGCAGCTCTCTTTCCTGGCGGCGGAACTGAAGATCGCCGTCGTCGCCGGCGGGTATGAGTCCAGCGGCGAAGAACGCCCGTACAACACGCTGGTGCTCATCGAGGACACCGGACGGATTGTGGACACCTACCGCAAACTGCACCTCTATGACGCCTTCAGCTACTCCGAGTCGCAGCGCATCAAACCGGGCGACGGCGGAATCACCGTGGTGCCGGTCGGTAGCCTCAATGTGGGGCTGATGACCTGCTACGACCTCCGTTTCCCGGAGCAGGCGAGGGCGCTCGCAGACCGTGGTGCCGACGTCGTGCTGGTGCCTGCTGCGTGGTTCAAGGGGGACCACAAAATCGAGCACTGGGAGACGCTGCTGCGCGCGCGGGCCATCGAGAATACGGTGTGGATCGCGGCGGCGGGGACGTCGTCCTCACACACGATCGGGCACTCGGCCATCCTCGATCCGATGGGCGTTCCGCAGGTTTTCCTGAACGACGAGGAGCAGGGTGTGGTGACGGCCGAGGTGACCCGGAAGCGCATCGAAGAAGTGCGTGAATTCCTGCCCGTGCTGCGGAACCGCCGGTTCGCGCGGAATGAGGAGATCGTCGAGGGTCACTAACTTGTAGGACAAGTTATGTAGTTGTACTATAAGTTATCCGATCCGCTCTTTAGAAGGCTTCCGCGATGACTTACACGCCCGATGCGATCCGCCACGTTCAACTCTCCACCGTCACGCTGCCGCTGGCCACACCGATCTCCGACGCCAAGGTTTTCACCGGCAGGCAGAAGCCCATGACCGAAGTGGTCTTCCTCCTCGCGGAGATCCTCACGGAGCAGGGGGTGTCCGGGCTCGGCTTCTCCTACTCGAAGCGGGCAGGCGGCCCGGCGCAGTATGCACACGCGAGGGAAGTCGCCGAGATTCTGATCGGTGAGGATCCCAACGACATCGCCAAGCTGTATAACAAGTTGCTCTGGGCCGGCGCCTCTGTGGGACGCTCCGGTGTTGCCACCCAAGCGCTCGCGGCACTCGACATCGCACTGTATGACTTGAAAGCGAAGCGCGCCGGGTTGCCGCTCGCCAAGCTGCTCGGTTCCTACCGGGACTCGGTGCGTACCTACAACACCTCCGGCGGCTTCCTCAACGCGTCGATTGACGAGGTGAAGGAGCGTGCCTCGCAGTCACTCGCCGAGGGAATCGGCGGCATTAAGATCAAGGTGGGCCTGCCGGATTCGGCGGAGGACCTGCGCCGCGTTGCAGCAGTCCGCGAGCACATCGGCCCGGACGTGCCGCTCATGGTGGACGCGAATCAGCAGTGGGACCGCGCCACCGCCCTGCGCATGGGGCGCAAGCTTGAGCAGTTTGATCTGGTCTGGATTGAAGAACCTCTGGACGCGTACGACGCCGAGGGGCACGCCGCGCTGGCACTGGCACTTGATACCCCCATCGCCACGGGCGAGATGCTCGCCTCCGTCGCTGAGCATGAGCGGCTGATTGCCAGCCGCGCCTGCGACATCATCCAGCCTGACGCCCCGCGCGTCGGCGGCATTACCCAGTTCCTCAGGCTCGCCACCCTGGCGGACCAGGCGGGGCTGGACCTTGCGCCGCATTTCGCCATGGAAATTCACCTGCATCTCGCCGCTGCGTATCCGCGCGAGCCGTGGGTTGAGCACTTCGACTGGCTGGACCCGCTGTTCAACGAGCGGCTCGAGACCCGTGAAGGCCGCATGATCGTCCCCGACCGCCCGGGGCTGGGCGTGACCTTCAGCGACCAGGCGCGGGCGTGGACCACGGACAGTGTCGAGTTCGGCCGGCGCTGACGTCGGCTGGCTGTGGCAGGCAGCGGCCCTGGCCGTGTCAGGCGTGACGTCGTGTGAGCATTAAGCGCATGAAGCAAACGCTGGCAGTCTCGCTCGTCGACAGCCTCCGCCGTCGGATTGTGGATGGCACCATCCCTTCCGGCGAGAAGCTGCCGAGCGAAAGCGCGCTCATCGGCGAGTTCGGCGTCAGCCGCACAGTGGTGCGGGAGGCGGTATCGCGTCTCCAGGCCGAGGGGCTTGTGTACACCCGGCGGGGGAGCGGCAGTTTCGCGCTGACCCCGCCGTCCCCGGACGAAGACTCGACGGGCGGCATGCGGCGGCCCCGGACCCGGGCGGAGCGGCACGCGCTGCTGTCATTTCGCGCGGGGGTGGAGAGTGAGGCGGCTGCGCTTGCGGCCGGTAACGCCACGCCTGCCATGATTGCCGCGCTCGATAGCACCCTCGAGGCCTTCGACGCAGCCGGCAACCACGCGGCAACGGCGGTCTCCTGCGACTTCGCGTTCCACCGGGCTGTGGCCGAGGCCAGCGGAAACTTCTACTTCGTTGACGCGCTGCTGTCGCTGGGGCCCGCCATGATTGCGATGCCGCCGGAGCGTCTTGAACCAGCCGACGACGGCGGCCAGTCAGAGCGGTTGCAGCGCGTCGCCGCAGAGCATCGTGCGGTACGCAACGCGATAGCTGCGGGGGATTCACTGACCGCCGCCGCTGCCATGCGGCTGCACCTGGTCAACTCGCGGTCCCGGCTGGGCCAGGAGTCCGGCTCCTAGCTCGCCGTACGATGGACGCATGACCAAAAACCCAGAAACCATCCGGATGTACGGGGCCGACTGGTGCCGTGACTGCATCCGCACCAAGCGGCAGCTGGATGAACTCGGCATCAGCTACGAGTACATCAACCTCGTTGAAACGCCGGATGCCGCTGAAGAAGCCAAGAGCATCTCCGGCAGGACCAACATTCCGGTAGTGGTGTACCCGGACGGCGCGCACCAGGTCGAACCGACCAACCCTGACGTCGAGGCGAAGCTTCGCGAGCTGAACCTGCTCGGTTAGTCAGTCGCGGCCGTCCGGCTTCACCGCGAGTACCGGGCGGTCCGCCTGCAGGAGGATGCGCTGCGCGTGTGAGCCCATGATGAACTTGCCCACCTGCGTGCGCTGGCGAAGGCCGATCACGATCAGCGAGACGTCGTGTTCGACCGCGAGCTCGAGGATTTCGTCCGCGAGGTCATCCCTGTGGGAGGGGCGAAGAACGCGCGCGGTGATGCCGGCGTCGGCGGCTGATTTTTGCAGCCGCGAAAGGTCTTCGTCGCTGGCAACCGACTTGTCCACGCGGGAGCCCTCGCGCACGGAGTTGACGATCAGCAGCTCCTCGCCGCGGAGCTTCGCCTCGGTGATTGCTGCTGCGACGGCCGCTTCGCCGACGGGTGTGGGCACGTAGCCGACCATGATGCTCATGGGTTCTCCTAGAAGTGTGCGATTAGGAATCTGCGTTAACGCGGGTGGTGTCGCGCTGGCGGCGGGCCAGGGCGGACTTGATCATGGGGCCCACTGCTACCAGGACGAAGATCACCAGCAGGGTGGCCGAGATGGGGCGGGTGAGGAAGCCCGAGACGTCGCCTTCGAGTACCAGCAGCGAGCGGCGGAGGTTCGACTCGAGGAGCTCACCGAGCACGAACGCCAGAACCAGCGGCCCGGGCTCGAAGCCGAACTTCTTCATCAGATAGCCGAGCGCCCCGAAGAGCACCACGAGCAGCACATCGAACATTGAATTACGGATGGTGTACGCGCCGAGGATGGTGATCAGCGCCGTGATAGGGGCGAGGATGGCGGCCCGAACCCGCAGGATCTTCACGAACAACCCCACCAGCGGGATGGACAGGATCAGGAGCAGGATGTTCCCGATGTACATGGAGTTCACCACGCCCCAAAACAGCTCCGGGTCTTCGGAGATCAGCTGAGGTCCAGGGGTGATGCCGTGGATCAGCAGCGCGCCAAAGATGATGGCCATCGTGGCGTTGGCCGGGATGCCAAGCGTGAGCAGCGGGATAAAGGAGCTCGTCGCAGCCGCGTTGTTGGCGGTCTCCGGTCCGGCTACGCCCTCGACGGCACCTTTGCCGAAGCGGGAGGGGTCCTTGGCCCGCTTCTTCTCCACCGCGTAGGACACCATGGAGGAGATCGTTGCCCCTCCGCCGGGAAGGATGCCGAGGAAGAAGCCCAGGACGGAGCCACGGCCGATAGCGCCGGAGGATTTGCGCAGGTCCGCACGGGAGGGCCACACATTGGCAACCTTCGCCGGTGCGCTGACCGCCCGGTGGCGCTCCTCAAGGTTGTAGAGGATCTCGCCGATTCCGAACAGACCCATCGCAATGGGTACGAAGTCGATGCCGTCGGCGAGGCTCAGGTTACCGAAGGTGAACCGTTCGGCGCCGGTGAAGACGTCGCGGCCGACGGTCGCCAGTAGCAGGCCGACGGCGGCGGCGATGAGTGCCTTGATCTTGGTTCCACCGCTGATGGTTGCAACCAGCAGGATGCCGACAAGCGCCAAGGCCGTGTACTCCGGCGGGCCGAAGTCGAGCGCGAAGCTGGCTACGAGCGGCGCCAGGAAGGTGAGGCCGATAATGGCGACCGTCCCGCCGATGAATGAACCGATGGCCGCGATGCCCAGGGCGGTTCCGGCTTTGCCCTGCTTGGCGAGGACGTAACCGTCAAACACGGTCACCACGGAGCTCGCCTCGCCGGGGAGCCGCAGGAGGACGGAGGTGATGGTTCCGCCGTATTGGGCGCCGTAGAAGATGCCGGCGAGCATGATGATCGCGGTGACGGGGTCAATGCCGTAGGTCAGGGGCAGCAGGATTGCGATGGTTGCTGCGGGGCCGAGGCCGGGCAGCACGCCGATGAGCATGCCGATGACGACGCCCATCAGGCAGTAGAGGAGGTTCTGCGGGTCCAGCACTACGCCGAAGCCGTTCAGAACCGGGTCGAAGAAATCCATGGTGGGTCCTTTGGTCCGTCAGGTCTTAGAACAGGTGGGGGATGGACGTCCCCAGACCCAGGATGAAGATGGCGTAGAAAGCGGCAACAACGAGCACTGAATAGAGAGTGGCTGAACGCCAGGTCTCGCCACCGAGGAACTTCATCCAGACGAAGCACAGCAGTAGCGCCGGAATCTCGAAGCCGATGACCGGCATCAGCCACACCATGGCCAACAGCGTGACGAAGCCGAAGCCTGCCATGCGGGACAGCGGGGAGAATCTTTCGCCGTCCACACCCCCGCGCCGGCCGACAACCAGCTGCGCGAGGGCGAGGACGGCGATGATGAGACTGATAATGAACGGCCACGTCCCGGGGCGTGGCTCGCCCGGTGTGCCCAGGCCGAGACCAACAGCAATGACCATGCCTGCGACGCCGACGCCGGCCGCCACGAGTGAGGCGGCAAGGTTGGCCGTGGAGCCCGACGGCGGTGGAGAATCTGCCGCCCATTCGGCGGCGAGTTCCTCCGGCGTCAGATCTGGAACACCAGGGACATCGGTGCCTGTGCTTTCGGCTTCGAAGTCGTGATTCCGCTTCATGGTGATGCTCATTTCAGCTGATGGTCTCGGCTGGGACAGGAAACGGGCTCTTACTCGCCGGAAAGCGAGATGTCGTACTCCTCAACCAGTGCCTTGTACTGCTCTGCGAGGGCGTTCCACTCCTCGACAACCTCTTCACCGGTTACTTCCCACGGGGTCAGGATGTTCTGCTGGTTGAACTCCTGGTAGGTCTCGGAGTCACGGACCGACTGCACGGACTCGATGAGTCGCTCTTTCACGTCCTCGGGAAGACCCTTGGGCGCAGCCAGTGCGCGGTACTGCGACACGGGAACCTCATAGCCTTCTTCGATGGCGGTCGGGGTGTCGGGAAGGAACTCGGGGCGCTCTTCAGCGAAGGTAACGATCGGCGTGACGGTGCCGGCTTCAATCTGGGGGAGAGCTTCACCAAGCTGGATTGTGGCGACGTCGACCTGGTCACCCATGACAGCGGTCAGGGCCGGCGAGCCTGAATCGAACGGTACTGCGGTTCCGTCAATCTCGGCCTGGGCGAAAAGAACCGCCTGGGCCAGCTGGGAGCCGGTGCCGACGCCGGTGGTGCCGAAGTTCAGTTCTTCGGTGCTTTCCTGAATATCTGCGAGGGTCTCAAACCCGGACTCCGGGCTGGCTACCAATACGTAATCGTCCTGGGAAAGACCCGCGATGACGTCCAGATTGTCCAGATTCACTGCCTCGTCCTCGCCGACAGCGAGCGGCGTGATGGTGATGAGGGAGGCGTTGAGGAGGATGAGATTCTGTCCATCCGCCTCCATGGCGGCAACTTCCTTGGTGGCCAGCGCGCCGTTGGCTCCAGCCTTATTAACCACGGGCACGGCAACGCCGAGGTCTTCCGCCATCCCCTCGGCAACGGCGCGTGCGATGCGATCGGTCGAACCACCGGCATCCTGGCCAACAGTGATCGTTACGGGGCCGCTGGGGAACGCTTCGCCGGATTCAGCGCTGCCCCCGGCCACGTTACCGCCGCAGGCTGACAGGGCGAGAACACCGGCAGCGGCAGTGGTTGTGATCAGGGTGCGGCGGGTAGATGATGCTTTCACGTGTTGGTACTCCTCATTCAGGAACGGCGTTGTTCGGCTACAGGCCTGGAGCAAAGGTGTGATGGCACTCACGGCTCGGCCCTGAGAAGACTGTACGGAGCGGTTATGATGCATGTCCAAGCCAACATATGCATGAAGTGATACCCGGAAGGCATCATGTTCACTCTTGATCAGGCACACAGTTTTGTCATCGTCGCCGAAGAGCTGCACTTCGGCCGGGCAGCCGAACGGCTCAATATGACCCAGCCCCCGCTGAGCCGCCAGATCCAGAAACTGGAGCGCAGTGTCGGCGTCGAGCTGCTGTTGCGCGACAACCGGAAAGTGTCGCTCACTGCTGCCGGCCGCGCCTTCCTGGTGGAAGCCAGGAAGCTCGTCGTCGCCGCCGAGAGGGCACCGCGGACGGCGCAGCGCATTGCGGCAGGCAAGTCCGGTCAACTGCGGGTCGGGTTCACCGCCGCTTCCGGTTTCAGCCTCCTTGGGCCGCTGCTGACGGAGATCGCAACGGAACTGCCCGACGTCGATGTGGAGCTTCAGGAGCTCGTCACCGGTGAGCAGCTGGCAGCGCTCATCGACGGCGACCTGGACCTTGGCCTCGCCCGGCCGGCTTTCGACGCTGATCTCTTCGAGTCGCATCTGATGTTCACCGAGGATCTTCTGCTGGCAGTCCCATCGGGGCACGAGCTTGACCAGCTGAACCGCTTGTTGACGGTGGCGGACCTCAAGGGCGTCCCGCTGATCATGCATTCGCCGACCAAGGCCCGGTACTTCTACGACCTGGTGGTCCGCACCATTCCGGTGGAGCACGGCAATGTAGTTCATACGGTGAGCCAGGTCCTCACGATGGTGGCGCTGGTTGCTGCCGGGCGGGGAGTGGCCTTCGTTCCGGAGTCGACAAGCCTCTTGGGGGTAGAGGGTGTCTCCTACCTGCGCCTGGCGGATATTGAACCGGACGCCGTCGAGCTTTATGCCATTTGGAGCAGGGAGCTGCGTAACCCGGCCCTCGGCAGGCTCCTTGAGGTCATCCGGACCAAGGACCTGTAGGTCCTTTTGATACCCGCAGGGCATCAGTCCATTCAAAAGTGGGCTTGGACAGGCATCACCCGATTTCCTACGGTTGAAGTAATCCATCAAGGAAGCACCACCCCTCGCCGTTCACGGCGATCTGCCCTAAGGAAGATGCATCGTGGCCCAGTACGAGCCCCAGGAACTTGCCCAAAAGCTGAAGGACGGCCTGCTGTCCTTCCCGGTAACCGCCTTCACGCCGGAGCTGGCCGTGGACGAGGACGCCTACCGGCAGCACCTGTCCTGGCAGGCGAGTTTCGGCGTCGCAGGTCTCTTCGCGGCCGGCGGCACCGGTGAGGGTTTCAGCCTGACGCCCGCAGAAGCGGCTCAGGTCATCCGCGCGGCCGTCGAGGAGGTCGGCACCAAGGTGCCTGTCCTCGCCTCCGCAGGTGGTTCCACCGCCCAGGCCATCCAGAACGCTCAGGACGCCGAGGCTGCCGGCGCCGAGGGCCTCCTGCTGCTCCCGCCGTACCTCACCGAGTGCGACCAGGAGGGGCTCCTGGCCCACGTCAGCGCGGTCTGCTCCGCTACGAACATCGGCGTCATCGTCTACAACCGCGCCAATGCCATCTACTCGGCAGATACCGTTGCCCGCCTCGCCGAGCGCCACCCGAACTTCATCGGGTTCAAGGACGCCATCGGGGACATCGAGCATCTCACCAAGGTCTACGCCAGGAACGGCGACCGGCTCTTCTACCTGGGTGGCCTGCCCACCGCCGAGACCTTCGCCCTCCCGCTGCTGCAGCTGGGAATGAGCACCTACTCTTCGGCGCTGTACAACTTCGTTCCCGAGTTCGCGCTTGAGTTCTATGGCGACGTCCGGAGGCAGGACCACGCAGCGGTCACCGAGAAGCTGCAGCGCTTTGTGCTGCCCTACCTCGACATCCGCGACCGGGTGCGCGGTTACGGCGTCTCGATCGTCAAGGGCGGGCTGAAGGTCGTCGGCCGCGATGTCGGCGGCGTCCGCCCGCCGCTGCAGAACCTGACGGAGGCTGATCTCGCTGACCTCGGGGCGCTCATCGACGCCGCCGGTATCCGTCCTGCACCCGCCGCGCTCACCCACGCCTGACACCAGCACTTCCAGAAAAAACCAACCGGACACCATCGGTAAGGAGCTTTCATGCCTACGCAGCACGCCACACTTCAGGGTCACTCCATCATCGCCGGGCAGGGAACTGCCGGGAACGGCAAGACCGTCTGCGGCTTCAATCCGGCCACCAACGAGACGCTGGAGCCCGCCTACTCCCTGATCGACGAGGCACAGCTCAGTGAAGCGACCTCCGCCGCGGAGGAAGCCTTCGACTCCCTCAGCACCCTCGATCCCGAAACCCATGCGGCTTTTTTGGCGAGCATTGCCGACCGCATTGAAGCAGCGGGTGAGGAAATCGTTGCCCGTGCCATGCTCGAGACCGGCCTGCCGGAACCACGCATGCGCGGCGAGCTTGCCCGCACCACCGCCCAGCTTCGTCTCTTCGCTTCGGTGGTTCGCCAGGGCGATCACCGCGGCGTCCGGATAGACCCTGCACAACCCGACCGCACCCCGATGCCACGCGCGGACATCCGGCAGCGGAAGGTGCCCCTCGGTCCCGTTGCCGTCTTCGGCGCGAGCAACTTCCCACTGGCTTTCTCCACTGCCGGTGGTGACACTGCGTCGGCGCTCGCCGCGGGCTGCCCGGTGATCTTCAAGGCGCATAACGCCCACCCCGGCACCAGCGAGCTGGTTGGCCGCGCTATCACGGAGGCCGTGAACGACGCCGGCCTCCACCCGGGCGTCTTCTCCCTCATCTACGGTCCCGGTGCCAGTATTGGCCAGGCCCTCGTCTCGGATCCGGTCATTCAGGCGGTCGGCTTCACCGGCTCGCGTTCCGGTGGCACGGCGCTCATGGCAACAGCCGCCGCGCGGCCCCAGCCCATTCCGGTGTACGCGGAAATGAGCTCGATCAACCCGGTCATCTTCTTTGAGGGTGCCCTGCAGGGCGATCTCGACGGGCTCGCTGCCGCGTATGTCACCTCCGTCACCGGATCCAGTGGACAGCTGTGCACCTCACCCGGCCTGGTCTTCGTGCCAACCGGCGAGGCCGGCGACAACTTCCTTGCCGCGGTCACCCGTGCGCTCGAACCTTCGGCGGGACAGACCATGCTCACGCGTGGAATCGCGGACTCCTGGAATGCAGGCGTTGAAGCGCTGGGATCGCAGGCCGGGGTCGAGCTGGTTGCCCAGGGCACAGACGGGGCCACAGAGAACGCGCCCGCACCGGTTGTCTACGGCACCCAGGCAGAGACGTTTCTCAGCAACCCTGTTCTGCACGAGGAAATCTTCGGTGCCGCGTCGCTCGTGGTGCACTACTCCTCCACAAAGGAATTGGTGGCGGCAGCGAAGCGCCTCGAAGGGCAGTTGACCGCTACCCTGCACCTCACCGACTCGGACTACGAGACCGCGGCGAGCGTCCTGCCCGTGCTGGAGCGCAAGGTTGGCCGCATTCTCGCCAACGGCTGGCCCACCGGCGTCGAGGTTGGTCACGCGATGGTTCACGGCGGCCCGTTCCCTGCCACCTCGGATACCCGCACGACGTCGGTCGGCACCCTCGCGATCGAGCGTTTCCTGCGGCCGGTCGCCTACCAGAACATTCCAGAGGTGCTCCGCCCCGCCGCAATCCAGGACGGCAATCCCTGGCAGCTGAACCGCCGGATTGACGGCACGGTAGTGCCGGCGACGGAGGGTGAGGGCAACGGTACAACCATCAAGGCCACCGGGGAGGACGCGTGACCGCCCAGCCAACCATCGCCGTCGTCGAGGTTGTCCCGGTTGCCGGGCACGACTCGATGCTGCTCAACCTCTCGGGAGCGCACGGGCCGTTCTTCACCCGCAACGTCATCATTATCACCGATTCCGACGGCCGTACCGGGCTGGGCGAGGTTCCCGGAGGGGAGGCGATCCGCTCCACCATCGAGGAAGCAGGCCGGTTGCTGAAGGGCAAGCCGGTAGCGCGTTTCCGCAGTCTCCTGCGCATCGTCGCCGCCGCGTTCGCTGATCGCGACGCCGGTGGGCGCGGGCTCCAGACGTTCGACCTGCGCACAGCTGTCCACGCGGTTACCGCGATCGAGTCGGCCCTGCTGGACCTGCACGGCCAATTCCTTGGGGTTCCCGTTGCCGAGCTCCTGGGCGACGGTCAGCAGCGCGACGCCGTGCCGATGGTCGGCTACCTCTTTTACGTGGGAAATCCGGATTCCACCGACCTGCCGTACCTGCGCGAGCAGGATTCCTCCGACGACTGGGTGCGTGTCCGGCGGGAAGAAGCGATGACGCCTGCCGCCGTCGTCCGCCTGGCCGAAGCAGCACAGGCACGCTACGGTTTCGCGGACTTCAAGCTCAAGGGCGGAGTGCACGCGGGCGATGACGAGGTGGACGCCGTCGTCGCGCTCAAGGAACGCTTCCCGGACGCGAGGATCACGCTCGATCCGAACGGGGGCTGGCTGCTGGAGGATGCCATCCGGCTGGGGAAGCGGATGCAGGGCGTTGTGGCCTACGCCGAGGATCCCTGCGGCGCCGAAGGACGGTTCTCCGGCCGTGAGGTCATGGCGGAGTTCCGCCGCGCCACCGGGCTGAGGACGGCGACCAACATGATCGCGACGGACTGGCGGGAGATGGCCCATGCCGTTCGCTCCAACGCCGTGGACATCCCGCTCGCTGATCCGCACTTCTGGACTATGGCCGGCTCGGTCCGGGTGGCGCAGCTCTGCAACGAGTTCGGGTTGACCTGGGGATCGCACTCCAACAACCACTTCGACATCTCGCTGGCCATGTTCACCCACGTCGGCGCTGCCGCTCCTGGCGAAATCACGGCGATGGACACGCACTGGATCTGGCAGGACGGCCAAGGGCTCACCACCAGCCCGCTGCAGATCCGTGGCGGCGAGATCAGGGTTCCGGACGCACCCGGACTAGGGATCGAGTTGGACCGCGGCCGCCTCGAAGAAGCGCATGCATTGTATCTTGAGCACGGTCTTGGCGCCCGCGATGATGCCGCGTCCATGCAATACCTGATCTCCGAGTGGACGTTTGACCCGAAGAGGCCCTGCCTGGTCCGCTGATGCAGGGTCAGTAGGAATCGACAGGTAAACAGGAGGGTTTGTGGAGGGGGTTCTCCTCGGGTTCGGCATTGTCCTGGCGCTGGTCGGCGTTGGCATTGTCGCCTCGATCCTCCTCCCAACCCGCACCCGGGCCATGCAGGAGGGGCTCACGCCGGTGATTTACTACATCACCAACCCGGCGCTCATGTTCATCCTGCTCGCCGAGACCGAACTTGCTGAAGTCCTGAGCATCTACACGCCGATCGCGCTCCTGGTTGCTGCCGCGACCGCCGTTGTCTATGCGCTGTTCAGCCGCTTCATCCTCAAACGCCCGGCGGCACAGACAGCGGTGGGGGCGATGGCGTCCTGCTACGTCAACGCCGGCAACATCGGCATACCTATTGCCCTGTATGCGGTGGGGAGTTCCGCCCCGGTGGTCTCGGTGCTGCTGGCCCAATTGCTGGTGATCGCGCCGGTCTTCCTCACAATCTTCGCCTGGTGCGGCAGGAAGACAAGCCCTGCCGGCTCATCGACGGCGCCCGGGCCCGCCGGTGGTTCCCAGTCTCAGCGCAGGTCACCGACGCTTGCGCGGACGGTTCTGCGGTCGGTGGCCAATCCCGTCACTCTCGGGACGGCCGCAGGGGCACTGTTTGCCGCAACCTCGCTCACGCTGCCGGCAATAATCTGGACGCCGCTGGAGATGCTTGGCCAAGCGTCAATCCCGCTGCTCCTGATGGTTTTCGGTATGAGTCTCCGGGGACAGAAGCCGCTGGCACAGCGGAGCCTGCGTGCCGACGTCGTGCTCGGAAGTGTGGTGAAGCTCGCGCTGATGCCGGTCATCGCGTGGGTGGTTGCTTACTACCTCTTCCGTGTCGAGGGCACAGCGCTGCTCGGCGTGGTGGCCATGGCGGCGCTGCCCACCGCGCAGAACGTGTTCCTGTTCTCCGCCCAGTTCGGGTTGAAGGTCACGCTGGTCCGCGACATCATCCTGATGAGTTCGTTGCTGGCACTGCCGGCGTCTCTGTTGGTGGCGGTTCTGCTGGGATAAGCGATCCGCCGGGAGGGACAGGGCTGTGCCGGGGCTATCCCGAGCAGAGGCAGAAGGGGTGTCCAGCCGGGTCCAGAAAAACGCGGAATGATTCGCCCGGCTGGTGCTCGTGCTTGATTGCTCCGAGTTCGAGTACGGCGGCTTCGGCTGCATCCAGATCATCCACTATCACGTCCAGGTGCATTTGCTGCGGGGAGTGCTGGCCCGGCCACTCAGGCGGCGAATAGTCCCCCACCTTCTGGAAGCAGATGCACTGGCCGTAGTCCGCCTGGACCTCAACCCAGTCAGGCTCTTGCTTGACCTTCCAGTCCAGCATGGTCCCGTAAAACCGTGCGAGGGCAAGGGGATCGGGACAATCAATAACGGTCGTGGGAAACCTTGCGATAGCCATGCCCATACCGTACGTACAGTTGCGGTCGATTAGTGTCCGCATGAGGGGTCTTTTCCTGCGGTCACTGCGTGCAACACGGATTCGTCCGGCAGGGTGATGCCCGGCCAGACAATCTTGGACCGGCCGCGTGCGCGCTTCATCGCGGCAGGTACAAGGGACAGGTCCGCACCGGCCTCAAAGCAGATCTGTGCAA
This sequence comes from Arthrobacter parietis, assembly GCF_039530425.1. NCBI lineage: Bacteria > Bacillati > Actinomycetota > Actinomycetes > Micrococcales > Micrococcaceae > Arthrobacter > Arthrobacter parietis. The sequence continues at coordinate 1,484,334 of NZ_BAAAON010000001.1, forward strand.
CGAGGGGATGCGACCAGCTGCTGGTCGGTTTGCCCTCGATCGATCCGAGATACATTCCGGCGACCTCCGCGAGGACCTGCGGGCTGACGCCGTGAATAGTCCTGATTTCGCTGACGGCGCTGCCGAGGTCGAAGGGCCGTGTTGTTGCGTGACGGATGGCGGTCCCGGCCACCCATGAAGCGACAATCTGAGGGTCTCTCGCAAGCATGGCGTCAGCATAGAAGCCGGCTCTGACATCCCGCTCCATTTCATACATGCGTACATTGGGACAGACTTGCCTCATGGTTGATTCAGAAATCACAACTTCCGGCTCCACAGTCGAGGAATGGACACAGGCTCTCGGGGAATCGGTGGGTTCGCCCGGCGGCGGTGCAGGAGCAGGGGTCATGCTCGCCATTGCAGCGTCGCTGACCTCTATGGTCGCGGGGTACACCGATCCCGGCGCTGAGCAGGGAGAGCAGTTGGAGAGGCTGCTGGCCCGGGCGCAGGAGCTGCGCCGGACCGCCCTGCGGTTGGCGGATGATGACGCGGCCGCTTCGCGCGCCTTCGGTTCCGCGTTCCGATTGAACGAGGGCGACGAGCGCGACCGGGCCATCCGCGAGGCATCGCTGGGCGCCGCGCGGTCATCCGCAATGCTGGGAGATCACGCCATCGCTGCGATTGATGACCTGTCCTGGTTGGCGGAGAACGGCAATAAGGCACTGATAGCGGACGTCGTGGTGGCCTTTGGTGCACTTCGCGCGGCCGTGACCGGAGCCCGAACGAATGTCAGCTTCGATCTGGCCACGCTGAGATCTTCCGGCCTCACACTCGAGCAGGTCCGCGAGCAGCAACCCCGCCTCTGGGCAGCCGTCGAGAAGCTTGATGCAGCAATTGTGCGGATCGATGAGGCGACGGCTGCCGTGGACCACCGTGCTGCCCCCACCGACTCGGCCTAACGCTGGCCGCCCGCCTGGCCGGGTCCCGTGTACGGAGTGGCAGCGATGATCGAGATGGTGACCTGCCGCTTGTTCGGCGCCGTGTAAGAGGTGACATCCCCGGGTCGCAGACCGCGGATGGCTACACCCAGAGGGCTCTGTTCGCTGAAAACGTTTAGCTCCTCCGTTCCCAGGATGACTCGGTTTCCCATCAGGAACACTTCGGGCTGCCCGTCGATGCAGGCTTCAATCAGCATGCCCGGCTCTACGATTCCATCATCTGCGGGTGAATGGATGTTCACGTTCTTCAGCAGTGCCGTCAGCTGCCTGATGCGTGATTCCCTGGCCATTTGTTGGCTGGACTCTTCCTGCTGCCCCCGTGCATTGAGCAATACGTCCAGTTCCCGCTTCAGACGCGTATAGGCCTCCTGTGTGAGCCAGGTAGCGGGGGCAACTGAATGCAGCATTTCACTCCTAAAATACGTGCGGGCACCACCGGAAGAACCGAGTGAACGAAGGTCCGGGGCGGTGATGAATGTTTGAGCATAGCCCATTCCTGTTTTTTAGCAATTCCGGAGATCGTGAGGGCTGCATATTTCTTCGACAGCGTCAGGACTGGCTTTAAAAATATAAATGGGTATGGTTCTCGGTATTGATGAGGAAGGCGGTGATCCCCGTGTCAGGAAAGTCTCCCCGGAGCGCTGGCGTGAAAAAGCAAGGAAAGTCCATCCTTGAAAAGCGTGCCCAGAAGAGGGCAAAGGCAGAGTCCAGCGAATCGCTGTTCGCCAAGCCCCGCAAGAACCAGCGGTAGCTGAAGCTTCAGTGGTGTCCCGCTCATGCCTTCCGCCAGTCGACGTTCCTCCCACGGGTTGGTGAAGATCGGGCGTGAGCGGGATGCCGCTGATCGGTTTTGTATGCAATTCGGGTCCTTTTCCGGGTGAACTGTTCGCGGCGGAATATCGCGCTCGCCGGGTTCAGTTAAATTCCTGATAAGTAGTCAAACCTTCTCTTTTCGGAGCACGGTTCAAGGGGTTTTGGGTATTTTATGGCGTGGTGCGGATGAACATTTCGACGCGACTGGCTGTGCTATTTCTGCAGAGTTTTTCCCTGATCAAGTACCGTTTCCTGTGTGACCGTGAACAGTGAACCGACGCCGTCGTCTGCCGGGCAGCCGCCCGCGCGCAGCCGCTCCGCGAACATCCGCGACGTCGCGAAGGCGGCAGGTGTCTCTCACCAGACAGTCTCGCGCGTGATCAACGGGCACCCGAGCCTGCGCGAGAGCACGCGGCAGCGGGTTCTCGACGCGATGGAAGCACTCCAGTTCCGCCCCAACCGCGCGGCCCGCTCGCTGGTCACCAGCCGCTCCGGCATGATCGGCGTGTTGGTCACAAACGGCACCTACTTCGGTCCGGCGTCGACCAGGGCTGCAATTGAATCTGCAGCCTCCACTGCCGGCTACCTTGTCGATACGGCTACGCTTACGTCCCTTGAAGAGACCGCTTTCAAAGAAGCCCTTGGACGGCTGGTTGATCACGCGGTTGAGGGACTCATTGTCCTGGCGCCGCAGGAGGCTACCCTGCGCCAGCTCGTTCACTTGCCCGTCAAGTTGCCCATGGTCACGGTGCATTCGACATCAGCAGCGGACGATCACGGGCTCTCGGTTGATCAGGTGGCCGGCGCCAGGCTCGCAACCCGACATCTGCTGGAGTTGGGCCACCGCAGCATCGCGCATGTTGCGGGACCGGACGGCTGGGTGGAGTCGAAGGAGAGAATTCGGGGGTTTCGTACTGAAATGGCGAACTGGGGTTTGGATTCGTCCCGGATTGTCACCGGTGACTGGACCTCCGACAGCGGTTTCCGGATAGGCCAGGAGCTCCTTGCCGCAGACCCGCCCACGGCAGTCTTCTCCTCCAATGACCAGATGGCGTTGGGGCTCACGCATGCCTGCGGTGACCGCGGTCTCCGGGTTCCTGAGGACATCAGCATTGTTGGGTTCGACGATGTGCCTGATGCGCGGCATTTCGCCCCACCCCTCACGACGGTTCGCCAGGACTTCGACGAACTGGGACGGCGCTGCGTGGCGCACCTGCTCACTCAACTGGGAGTGCCCGTACAGAGCGCACCGCGGACCGTTGTTCCCGAACTCATCGTCCGGCAGTCAGCCGCCTCCCCCCGGTAGACCGCCCGTCGGACATCCGCCGCGGGGATTCGTCCCGGACTATTCCACTGGCAGGGCGCTGATCGCGGCGCCTTCGACCTGCAGACCCGTGTGGTAGCGGTCGAGGTAGGTTGCGAAGCCGGCGACGTCGGCCGCGTCAGGTTCGGTTGTTTCGAATTCTGCGTCGGCGAAGACGTGTTTACGAAGGTAGGCGTCCAGGTCCAGTTCATCGCCGGCGGCGTTGGCCGAAGCATAGGAAGCCAGCACCGCCATCCCCCAGGGGCCGCCTTCCGAGGCCGTTGCCGCGACGGAGACGGGTGCGGCGAGAGCGCCGGAGAGGAAACGCTGCGCCACGTCCGCGGTACGGAACATACCTCCGTGCGCAAACATGCGGTCCAGCTCAACGCCCTCTCCGGAAAGAACACGCATCCCGAGGGCGAGCGTGCCGAAGACCCCGTAGAGCTGCGCGCGCATGAAATTGGCCAGGGTGAATTCGCTGTCCGGGGTCCGCAGGAACAGGGGCCGGCCTTCAGGAATTTCGGCGATCGGTTCTCCGGCGAGGTGGTTGTAGGCGAGCAGGCCGCCGGCGTCGGGAGCGCCGTCGAGCGCTTCCCGGAAGAGGGTAGTGAAGACGTCGTCCGAATTCAGGGCAGCACCGGAAGCCGACACGGCTCCCGAAGCCGCTGCGAAGCGGGAGAAGAGGCCCACCCACGCGGCGAGTTCACTGGCACCGTTGTTGCAGTGCACCATGGCAACGGGGTCACCGGAAGGGGTCGTGACCAGGTCCAGTTCATGGTGCACCCGCTCGAGCGGACGTTCGAGAACCACCATCGCGAAGATGCTCGTGCCGGCGCTTACATTGCCGGTACGGGGGGCAACCGAGGACGTTGCCACCATCCCGGTGCCGGCGTCGCCCTCCGGCGGACACAGCAGGGCACCCGGGCGGAGGCCGCCGGTGGGGTCAAGGAGAGCGGCCCCCTCAGCAGTCAGTTCGCCTGCCGGCTGGCCGGCCACCAGGACCTCGGGCAGAAGTTCGGATAGCTTCAGGCCGGGTACGGTTTCGGCTGCCAGGGTGTCATAGCGGGTGAGCAGCCCGGCGTCGTAGTTGCTGGTGCCGGAGTCGATGGGGAACATTCCGGAGGCATCGCCCACGCCAAGGACATTGCGGCCGGTCAATTCACGATGGACGTAGCCGGCCAGGGTTGTGATCGAGCGAACCTGCGCTAAATGAGGTTCACCGTCCAGTACAGCCTGGTGCAGGTGGGCGATTGACCACCGCAGCGGGATATTGACTCCGAAGAGCTCGGTGAGCTCCGCTGAAGCCGCTCCGGTGTTGGTGTTGCGCCAGGTACGGAAGGGCACAAGCAGTTCATCGGCGTCGTCGAAGGCAAGGTAGCCGTGCATCATCGCCGAGACGCCGATCGACCCGAGATTCTCGAGCCGCGTACCGTACCGGCGTTCGACGTCGGCAACCAGCTCCGCATAGGCGGCCTGGACGCCCTTCCAGACATCTGCCAGCGAGTAGGTCCACAGGCGGTCGACGAGTTGGTTCTCCCACTCATGGCTGCCTACCCCCAGGACCGTCGAAGGATCCTCACCGATGAGGCATGCCTTGATTCGTGTTGAGCCGAGTTCGATTCCGAGGCTGGTGCGGCCGCCGGCTATAACGTCCTTGAAATCGGTCATGAGCAGAATCTCCTTCAAATAGACGTCGCCGCTCCACGCGACCTTCCGGCGATTCCCTGCGATGAGAAATGTCCGGACCCGGTGGTGCTTGACAGTGAACGTGACGTCGAGCATATAGTGTGAACGGTCACATTGGGTAGTTCAAGGAACTCCGCCGGACCGCCTACTCGAAAGCGATGGTCAAGCATGACTAGCACCACCCGGTCCTTTTCAGATCGTGAAACGGACGCCATCAACGCCGTCCGCCGCGATGTGGCCAAGCTCCACGCAGAGCTGGTCCGTTACAACCTGGTGGTGTGGACCGGCGGGAACGTGTCCGGACGCGTGCCGGGGATGGACCTCTTTGTGATCAAGCCCAGCGGCGTCGACTATGACGAGCTGACGCCCGAGAACCAGATCCTGTGCACCCTCGACGGAGCCGTCATCGAAGGAACGCCGGGTTCGGAGCGGTCGCCTTCGAGCGACACTGCCGCCCATGCATACGTCTACCGCAACATGCCCCGCGTCGGTGGAGTGGTGCATACCCACTCGACCTATGCCACAGCGTGGGCTGCGCGCGGCGAATCCATCCCGTGCGTCATCACCGCCATGGCGGACGAGTTCGGCGGGGAGATCCCGGTAGGTCCGTTCGCGATCATCGGAGACGATTCGATCGGCCGCGGCGTCGTGGAAACCCTTACCGGCCACCGCTCGCGTGCCGTCCTGATGCAGAACCACGGGCCCTTCACCATCGGCAAGGACGCGCGCGACGCCGTCAAGGCCGCCGTCATGCTCGAGGACGTTGCGCGCACCATCCACATTTCCCGCCAGCTCGGGGAGCCGCTGCCAATCGAACAGCGCCACATTGAATCCCTCTTTGACCGCTACCAAAACGTGTACGGGCAGCCAAACCCGCTTAGAACCGGAGCAGCACTGTGACTACCCTGAATACCTCACTCGACCAGTACGAGATCTGGTTCCTCACTGGAAGCCAGGACCTCTACGGCGAAGACACACTCCGCCAGGTCGCCGAGCAGTCCCAGCAGATCGTGAAAATGATCGAAGCGTCCGACGTACCGGTCAAGGTGGTCTGGAAACCGACGCTGAAGGACTCGTCCTCAATCCGCCGGATGGCGCTTGAGGCGAACGCGAGCGACAAGACCATCGGCGTCATCGCCTGGATGCATACGTTCAGCCCCGCCAAAATGTGGATCGCCGGCCTGGACACGCTGCGCAAGCCGCTGCTCCACCTGCACACCCAGATCAACGTCGAGCTGCCCTGGGCGGACATCGACTTCGACTTCATGAACCTCAACCAGGCCGCCCACGGCGACCGCGAGTTCGGCTACATCCAGACGCGCCTGTCCGTGGCGCGGAAGACCGTCGTCGGGCATGTCTCCAACCCGGCCGTGACTGTCCAGATCTCCACCTGGTCCCGCGCCGCAGCCGGCTGGGCCGCCGTCCACGAGCTCAAGGTTGCCCGGTTCGGTGACAACATGCGCAACGTCGCCGTTACCGAGGGTGACAAGACCGAGGCAGAGCTGCGCTTCGGCGTCTCCATCAACACCTGGGGAGTCAACGAGCTCGTCGAGGTGGTCGATGCGCAGTCCGATGCCGACATCGACGCCCTCGTCGAGGAATACGAGGCGACGTACGACGTCGTTCCTGAACTGCGGCGCGGAGGGAACCGTCACGAGTCCCTCCGGTACGGCGCGCGTCAGGAGCTGGCGCTGAAGTCCTTCCTGGAGGAAGGCTCCTTCGGTGCGTTCACCACGACGTTCGAAGACCTCGGCGGTCTGCGCCAGCTTCCCGGACTGGCAGTCCAACGGCTCATGGCCGCCGGTTACGGTTTCGGCGCGGAAGGCGACTGGAAGACCGCTGTGCTGGTCCGCGCAGCCAAGGTGATGGGCGCAGGGCTTCCGGGAGGCGCGTCGCTGATGGAGGACTACACATATCACCTGGTACCTGGGGAGGAGAAGATCCTCGGCGCGCACATGCTGGAAATCTGTCCAACGCTCACCACCTCGAAGCCCACCCTCGAGGTGCACCCGCTGGGAATCGGCGGCAAGGAGGACCCCGTCCGGCTGGTATTCGATACGGACTCAGGGGACGCCGTCGTGGTCGCCATGTCCGACATGCGCGACCGCTTCCGGCTGACTGCCAACGCCGTCGAAGTGGTTCCGCCGGACGCGCCGCTGCCCAACCTTCCGGTGGCGCGCGCCGTCTGGAAGCCGCAGCCGGATTTGGCGACGTCCGCAGCGGCCTGGTTGAGCGCGGGTGCTGCGCACCACACTGTGATGAGCACCGCCGTCGGGCTTGATGTGTTCGAGGACTTCGCAGACATTGCCGGCACGGAGCTCCTGCGCATCGACAGCACGACGACGTTGCGCGAGTTCCAGCGTGAACTGCGGTGGAACTCGGCCTACTACCGGCTGGCGCAGAAGCTTTAACCCGTTCATTTCGCAGGACACACCCCTTATGGGTCTCCATTAGGGGAGTGTCCTGCCAACTCACGCGAGGAGAACATGATGGCGAACGACGTCGGCACCAACTGGGCGGGGAACCTCGCCTATGGAGCTTCCACCCTGCATGAGCCGACGTCGGTGGACGAGGTGCGCCGGATAGTCGCCGGGGTGTCGTCCATCCGTGCGCTGGGTTCGCGGCATTCCTTCAATAGCATTGCGGACGGCACAGCTGAGCTGCTGTCGACGGCGGCTTTGACCGGTCCGGTGACGGTTGACCGGGATCGCTCGACCGTGACTGTCGGCGCCGGGATCCGCTACGGAGAACTGGCGCAGGAACTGGAACGGGAAGGCATTGCGCTGGCGAATCTTGCGTCCTTGCCGCACATCTCGGTGGGAGGGGCTGTCGCTACGGGGACCCACGGGTCCGGTAAGCGGAACCGCAGTCTGGCTGCCGCCGTCGTCGGGCTGGAGCTGGTGACCGGCAGTGGTGACCTGGTGCGGTTCACTACCAGCGACCCGGACTTCGAGGGTGCGGTGATCAACCTCGGGGTGCTGGGTATTGTGACCAGACTGGAGCTCAAGGTTGAGCCCGCTTTCGAGGTTGAGCAAACTGTTTTCGAGCGGCTTCCGCTGGAGAACCTGCTTCAAAATTTCGACGGCGTGACCGGCGCCGCGTACAGCGTCAGCGTCTTCACCACCTGGCGGGATCCGGATGTTGCCGACTCGGTATGGGTGAAGCGCCGCCCCGATCAGGATGCGCCCCTTGAGGAGACTCTGTTCGGTGCGGTGGCTGCAAAGGATGAGCGTCACCCGCTTCCCGGGCTGCCTGCAATCGGCTGTACTCCGCAGCTGGGCGTGGCCGGTCCCTGGTACAACAGGCTGCCGCATTTCAAGCTGGACTTCACGCCGAGCAACGGCGTGGAACTTCAATCCGAGTACCTGGTTCCCCGCGAACACGCCGTTGACGCGATTCGTGCGGTTCGGGAGCTCAGCCCGGAGATTGTGCCGTTGCTGCAGGTCAATGAAATCCGGACCGTTGCCGCTGACGATTTGTGGCTCAGCTCAAGCTACGCCACCGACGCCATTGGGCTGCACTTCACCTGGGTTCAGGATCAGCCGGCCGTCGAGGCACTGCTGCCCACCCTCGAGGCTGCACTGGAACCATTCTTGGCCCGGCCGCACTGGGGGAAAGTGTTCACCCCCGGAGCGCACGACTTCGATCGGTTGTACCCGCGGCTTGAGGACTTCCGGCTCCTGACCAAGCGGCTGGATCCCGAGGGCATCTTCGCTAACCCGTTCACCGCAAGCCTTATGGCCCGTTAACGCCCTTCGGTCCGCGGGAGCGTCTTCCGAGCACAACCACTCCCGCGGCCAGGAGGATCAGCAGCGCAGCACTGATTCCGACCACCGGTGGGGAGCTTGCTGACACGACATCCGGTGATGCGCTTTCGGCAGCCGGTGGTGCGGCAGTGGGTGATTCTGTCGGCTCCACGTACATGGGTGCCCAGGCATAGGGCGGCATCGCGAATGGAGCGGGCTCCTTTTCGGCGTCCTTGGTCTTCTCCGGCGCTGGCTGCTCGGCCGGGACAATCTGCATCGGCACGGTCAGCACCGGCGCGGGCAGTGCGGGAGATATGAACTGCTGGGGGATCTGGGCTGGTGCTGGTGCTGGCGGCGGAGGAACCGGAGCGGGCTCTGGATCGGGTGCCGGGGCAGGTGCGGGAGCGGGTTCTGGAGCGGGCGGTGCCGGCGCAGGTTTGGCCGGCGGTGCCGGCGCAGGTTTGGCCGGCGGTGCCGGCGCAGGTTTGGCCGGCGGGGCAGGCGCGGGGTCGGGCTCGGGTTCGGAGGACGGCGGGGGCTCGGCAGGCGAGGACGGCGGCGTCACCGGCCCGGTTGCCGGCGGCTCGCTTGGCGAGGGAGGTGGCGTCGTCGGATCATCGCGATCACGCTCGCCGTCATCATCGCGATCGCGATTCCGTCGCGGCTCGATATCGGTGTCAGGCGGTCCAACCTGAGATAGCGGCCCGACGTCGGATCCCGTTGCAGGACCTGATGGAGAAGGACCAGAATCCGAGTTGGGATCCGCGCTGGCGGGCGGAGCAGCGGTGAGCGTTGCACCGATGATCAGTGCAACCCCTGCGGTATATCTGAACCAGTTTTCAGTGCTATTCACGGCATTCTCCCAACGCTGCCGGTCGAAATACGCGGTACAGCTCAACGCGGGCTGGTGCCCGCTTGATGGAGGGCCGATTGCTTGACCGTCAGTGTGCTTACGAGTTTACACAGCGGCTCCCGATTTGTATCCCGCCGGGTTCAGTTTCACCCGCCGAAGCCTGCGCCCATCCATGCAATCAACTCGGGAATCATTGTTCGTGCGCTAACCAGGGAGAAGGGAACGGTCCCCCGTAGCTTCAGTTATCCACGGGGTGTGAACAGTCAGCGCTGCTTCCGCTGCCCGTCCCGGATCTCGCGGATGGAAAGCGCTCCGGTGACGTCTTCGGCGGCTGATCGGCCGAGCACCACCACGCGGTCGGCCAGCCGGAGCGCCTCTTCCATGCTGTTGGTCGCCAGGAGGACGGTGGTGGGAAGCGCGCGGTGAAGGGTCTGCAGTACGTTGTGCAGCACGGTGCGGGCAGCGCCCTCGACGGCTGCAAACGGATTGTCCAGCAGCATGACGCCCGGCCCGCTGGCCAAAGCCCGAGCCAGTGCCGCCCGGCGGACTATTTCAGCGGTGACGTCGGTCGGCAGCAGCTTCGCGAAGCGATGGAGGCCCGCAAGGTCGAGCAGTTCAGCGATCTTCGCCTTGCCTTCGCTGGCGCTGGAACTCTTACGAAGCCCGAGCGCGAGGTTCGCCTGCAGCGAGTGGGTCGGCTGCAGAGCGGCATCGCTCGGCGTCCAGGAACAGCGGTCGTCGGTCCGGCGAACAGGTTCCCCGCCAACCAGAACCGATCCTGACCGGGGATGATCGAGACCGGCGACTGCACGCAGCAGGCGGGAGGCGCCGTCGTTCTCTGTGCCCAGAAGGCTCTCTGTTCCCACGAGGTTCTCGGTGCCGGGCGTGGCTCCTACGAAGGCGAGCACTTCGCCCGCGCGAATTTCGAGATTGACATCCCGCAAGCCCTCGGCGTGGAGGCTCACAAAGGAGACGGGCAACGGCATGGAAGCGCGCTTCACCGCGGCGTGAGGGGGTGGAACCGTGCTGGGACTCATCGGTTACTCCGTAGCATCCAGGTGGCGGGGCAGCCCCGTCCGCCCGCCAGTGATCTCCACTAACCTAGCCGGAGCTGGACTGCATATGGCCACCTCGGGGATATGTCTCGAAACATTACGAACGGCATGTCACCGGCACGGGCGGAACGCTTCTTCGATTCCTGCCGCACTCAAGCTGATCCCGCCTGCCGTCGTGCTAAGCGGTCACCTGACGCTTCGAGGAGATGACTCCAGTGTTGAAGCCAGCCAGGTTGAGGCCGCCATGGAAACGTGCGTGCTCGATCTTCACACAGCGATCCATGACCACGTTCATGCCGGCAGCTTCGGCGTCCCGCGCCACGTCCTCGTGCCAGGAACCCAGCTGAAGCCATAGAGTTTTCGCGCCGGCGGCTTTGGATTCCTCCAGGACCGAGGGGAGGTCATCGTGCTTGCGGAACACGTCAACGATGTCCGGCTGCTCCGGCAAGTCCGCCAGGGACTTGTAAACCGGCTGCCCGAGAATCTCGGTCGCTGTCGGATTCACGAAGTACAGCCGATACGGCGCGGATGACTGCAGGTACGTCGCCACGAAATACGACGCTCGTGACGGCTTGTCCGAGGCCCCGACGATGGCGATCGACTTCGCGTTGCGGAGGATGTTCAGGCGTTCGGGGGCCGACGGGCCCTCCCAGGTGCGGTCCTGTGTGCTCATGCCTTCACTCCCTCTGCGGCGATTTCCTCTTCGCTGACGTCCAGCGCCCGTTCAAGGTGCTCGGATGTTCCTGCAACGGCGGTCTCGAGCGCCTGGTCGATATCCCAGAGGATGTCGTCCAGATCCTCAAGGCCAACGGAGATCCGGATGAGATCCTCCGGGATGCCGGCGGCCGCAAGCTGTTCGGTTGAGAGCTGCTGGTGCGTGGTGGATCCGGGGTGGATCACGAGTGTCCGGGCATCGCCGACGTTGGCGAGGTGGGACGCCAACTGCAGGGCTTCGATGAACTTCTGCCCGGCCTCCCGGCCTCCCTTCACGCCGAAGCTGAACACCGAGCCGGGACCCTGCGGCAGGTACTGTTTCGCCCGCTCATGGTGCACGTGCGAGGGGAGCCCCGCATAGTTCACGTACTCAACCCGCGGATCCTTCTCAAGCCACTCGGCAACGGCCTGAGCGTTTGCCACGTGCTCATCGACGCGCTGCGCCAGCGTCTCAACGCCCTGCAGCAATTGGAAGGCCGACGACGGCGACAGCGACGGCCCGATGTCCCGTAACTGTTCGGTGCGCAGCTTGGTGAGGAAACCGTACTCACCGAAGTTTGCCCACCACTGGATGTTCCCGTAGGAAGCGACAGGCTCGGTCATGGTGGGGAACTTGCCGTTGCCCCAGTTGAATCTGCCGCTTTCAACGATGACCCCGCCCAGCGTGGTGCCATGCCCGCCAATGAATTTGGTGGCCGAGTGGATCACGATGTCAGCACCATGCTCAAGGGGGCGGATGAGGTAGGGCGTACTGAGGGTGGAGTCGACGATCAGGGGGACACCGGCGTCGTGCGCTATCTTTGCCAGGCCCGCGATGTCCGCGATTTCACCGCTCGGGTTCGCGATGATCTCTGTGAAGACCGCCTTGGTGTTGTCCTTGATGGCGGCGGCGTAGTCGGCCGGATCGCTGCCCGGAACAAACGTGGTTTCGATGCCGAAGCGACGGAGCGTCACATCGAGCTGCGTAACGGTGCCGCCGTAGAGCTGGGCTGCTGCAACGATGTGATCGCCGGCCTGGCACAGTGCAGCGAAGATGATGAACTCTGCGCTCATGCCTGATGCCGTCGCTACGGCACCGATGCCGCCCTCAAGCGAGGCGATGCGCTCCTCGAAGGCTGCAACGGTGGGATTGCCGATGCGCGAGTAGATGTTGCCGTACTTCTGCAGCGCGAAAAGGTTGGCGGCGTCATTGGTGTCCTTGAAGACGAACGACGTGGTCTGGTAGATCGGTACGGCTCGTGCGCCGTGTGTGGCGTCCGGGGTTCCGCCGGCGTGCAACGCACGGGTGCGGAAGCCGAAGGTGCGGTCAGTGCCCAATGTTTCCTCCAAATTGATCCAACTTTTGTGCACCTGCGGTGACTTCTGGGCGTTCAAATCCACCATACGTGCCCGAAACTTCCGGTGCCTTCCCCGGTAGGTTCTTCAGGGCGAGGACTTTCGCGATCCGCGGCACGCAGCCCTCGTTCTGCAGCGAGGTGGTGTCGCCGAGCGGCGTTCCCTCGTACAGTTGGGTCAGCAGTCGCCGCATGATCTTCCCGGAACGCGTCTTCGGCACATCCTCCACGACGACGACGGCGCGCGGCTTGGCAATCGGACCGATGGCCTTCGCGACATGGTTGCGCAGGTCCTGTTCAAACGCTGGATTACCTGCCTCGCCATGCACGACGACGAAGGCGGCGATCGCATGCCCCGTCACCGCATCAGCCACCGGGCAAACGCCCGCCTCAACTACAAGGGGATGGGACACCAGCGCTGATTCGATCTCGATTGTCGAGAGCCGGTGCCCGGACACATTGATGACGTCGTCAACGCGCCCGAGGATCCAGGTGTCGCCGTCGTCGTCGTATTTGGCGCCGTCACCGGCAAGGAACCAGCCCTGCGCAGCGAACTTCCGCCAGTAGGAATCGAGGTAACGCTGCGGATTTCCCCACACTGTGCGGGCCATCGCCGGGCCATGCCGGTCCACCACGATCAGCCCCTGCTCTCCGGAACTGACTGGCTCGCCGTCGTCGTTCACGATGCGCGTGCTCACACCGGGCAGGGCGCGTGAGGCGCAGCCGGGTTTGAAGGAATCATCGGTGGGACGGGGACTGAGGATTGTCGCGCCGGTTTCCGACTGCCACCACGTGTCCACAACGGGAGCGGTACCGGAGCCGATTTTCTCCCGGAACCAGCGCCACGCCTCGGGATTGGTTGCCTCGCCGACCGTGCCCAGGACTTTGATGGAAGAGCGGTCATAGGAGGACGGAACGCCGTCGGGAAACCAGCCCATCAGCGAACGGATCAGCGTGGGCGCCGTGTAATAGCTGGTGACGCCGTAGCGTTCGATGATCTCGAAGTGCCGCCCGGGATGCGGGGTGTTCGGTGTGCCCTCGAAGATCACCTGAGTAGCGCCGTTGGACAGCGGGCCGTAGATCTCGTAGGTGTGGGCAGTGACCCAGGCGAGGTCGGCGGTGCACCAGTGGACGTCGTTCAAGCGGCCCGCGGGATCCGGGTCACTGAAGAGAAACTCGTAACTCCACGACGCCTGCGTCAGGTAACCGCCGGTGCTGTGCACCAGGCCCTTCGGCTTGCCGGTGGTGCCGGAGGTGTACATGATGAACAGCGGCGTCTCGGCGTCGAACGCCTGCGGCTCGTGTACGGGGGAGGCGGTGCCAACAACGTCGTGCCACCACACGTCGCGGCCTTCGGTCCACGCGACATTGCTGCCCGTCCGCCGGATCACCAGCACGTGTTCAATGGCGTTCTTCCCGACGACGGCGGCATCGGCGTTGTCCTTCACCGGCACCGCGGTGCCGCGTCGGTACTGCCCATCGGTGGTCACCAGCAGTTTGGCGCCGGTGTCCTCGACCCGGAAGCGCAGCGCCTCGGCGGAAAAGCCACCGAAGACGAGCGAGTGAACGGCGCCGATACGCGCGCACGCCAGGGTCACGACGACGGTCTCCACCAGCACGGGAAGGTAGATGACCACGCGGTCGCCCTTGCCGATCCCCAGGGCAGTCAGGGCGTTGGCCGCCCGGCACACCTCGTCCTGAAGCTCGGAGTAGGTGACCGTGCGGCGGTCTCCCGACTCGCCCTCGAAGAACAGGGCAGGCTTGTCGCCCAGGCCTGCAGCGACGTGCCGGTCCACGCAGTTGTAGGCGGCATTCAGGGTGCCGCCGGCGAACCACTCAATGCGCGGCACCGACAGCTCGCCGTCCGGTCCCTGCCGTGCCGGATCGAATGTGTGGGCCGTATGCCAGTCGGAGGACCAGTGCAGCCGCCGCGCCTGTTCCTCCCAGAAGGCGATCCGCTCTTCCTCGTTGGTGAAGCCCCCGTGAACAAGGGAATCTACGGCAGTTACGCCCATTTGCGGATAGCCCACTTCTCGAAGACACCCAGGATCGCGTCCGTGAGCTTGCCGAGGATTGCCAGCAGCACTATTGCCAGGAGCAGTCGGTCCACCCGTCCATTGTTCTGAGAATCGGTCAGCAGGAAGCCGAGGCCCATCGAGGACGCCAGGAGCTCAGCCGCGACGAGGAACAACCACGCCTGCGCGAGCGCCAGCCGCAGCCCCGAGATCACCGAGGGGACCACGGCGGGCAGCTGCACCGTGGTGAACAGCCTCAGCCCGTTCAGCCCGAAGGCCCTTCCGGCCTCGACCAGGTTCTTGTCCACGTGCTGCAGGGCCATGGCAACGGTGGTGAAAACGGGGAAAAAGGCGCCGATGGAGATAAGGATGACTTTCGAATCCTCACCGATTCCCACCCAGAGCATCAGCAGGGGAACCCACGCCAGTGACGGCACGGCGCGGATGGCACCGATGGTCGGCGAGAACAGGGTGTCCACCCACCGGGACAGACCGACAAACGCTCCGACCACGAGACCGGCGATGGCACCGATCAGGAAGCCGATGACCACGCGTTGGGTCGAAATAGCAATGTGGATGCGAAGTTCCCCGCGCTGGATCAGATCGACGGCGGCGTCAAAGACAGCGGTTGGCGCCGGCAAGGTGACCGGACTGATCAAACCGACGACGGCGGCCAGTTGCCAGGCCGCCAACAGCGCCAGCGGAACAATGAGTCCCAGTCCGAGCTTGGCGACTGCCTTGCCTCGCGGCTTGCGCCGGGTGAGGGCATTGCCCTGCCTGCCGTCGTCGTCGTTCGGGTTTGTTGTGTGCGGGGAGCTTGTCCCCTTGGAGGAGATGACCGAGGCGGGGCCGGTGCCGACGCCGCCGGGCACGATGCTGTTACCGGTGAGGTAGGGGTTGCTCATTACTCTCCAATAGCGGACGGATCGGCGTTGGTTGCGTAGGTGTCATCAAGAAGGGTGGAGAGGGCTTCGTCGATGTTTTCCTGGCTTGCGACGTCACCGGATTCGACGAACATCGGGCCGACTACCTCGAGCACGTCCAGCTGGGCCTGACCGGGGGTGCCGTTGACGTCGAGGTTGGACCGTTCGGTGATGACCTTGGTGGCCACGGATTCTTCAATGCCCGCAACCTCGGCGAGGATCGCTGCGGTTTCCTCCGGGTTCTCCTGAGCCCACTGGCGTGCCTTCTCATAGGCGTTGACCACGGCCTGGGCGAGCTCAGGGCTTTCCTCCAGGAAGGACTCGGTGGCATTGAGG
The DNA here is from genome assembly GCF_039530425.1 of Arthrobacter parietis. NCBI lineage: Bacteria > Bacillati > Actinomycetota > Actinomycetes > Micrococcales > Micrococcaceae > Arthrobacter > Arthrobacter parietis. The sequence continues at coordinate 1,500,089 of NZ_BAAAON010000001.1, forward strand.
AAGCCGTAGGTGTTGAAGTCCACGTTGCGGTAGAACAGCTCGGCGCCGTCTTCTTCGGCTGCGGCCATGATGGGATCGAGGCCGGACCAGGCGTCCACCGAGCCGGTGTTGAGGGCGGCCCAGCCATCGGCGTGCTGGATGTTCTGGATGGTCACTTCGCTCGGGTCAACGTTGTGCTCTGCCAGTGACTGGAGCAGGAAGAAGTAGGGGTCGGTGCCCTTGGTGGCGGCGATGGACTTGCCGCGGAGATCCTCCGCGGATTCGATACCCGTATCCGCCGTTGTGACCAGTGCGGACCATTCGGGCTGTGAGTAGATGTCGATGGTCTTGATGGGGGAGCCGTTGGCGCGGGCCATCAGCGCTGCCGAACCGGCCGTTGAGGCGACGTCAGCTTCGCCGGAGCGGAGCAGTTCGTTGGCCTTGTTCGATCCGGCGGACTGGACCCATTTGACCGTTACGCCCTCATCTTCCAACTCGGCCTCGAGCCAGCCCTGGTCCTTGATGATGAGGCTCAGCGGGTTGTAGGTGGCGAAGTCCACCGTGAGTTCTCCGCCGGTCGCGGCTGCGGCTTCGCCGACTGAGCCGTCGGCGTTTTCCCCGGCAACGCAGCCGCTAAGGGCGAGGGCGGCGATTGCGGCGGTGGCGGCGAACTGAAAACGTGCGGTGCTCTTCATGGTGATCCTTTTCGGAGAGTGCGTGGGACGGGTGTAGGGGGCTTGTTCTTGGGGGTGTCGGCGCAACATGGCGGCACGGTGGGCGCCGCACGCGCTGGGATACGGCGCTGCGAACTGGCCGCAGGCGCGCGGTTAGTGCTGGTGGCTGTCGACGCCGAGGCTGCTCAGCAGCGAACTGCGTAGCGCGGCAAGTTCGGCTGAGCCGCGGTCGCGCGGACGGTCGCCCGGAACCTCCAGCACGCGGCTGATGGTTGCACCCTGGACGTCAGGCTCCTTCGCGAGAACGATCACCCGGTCGGCGAGCTGCAGCGCTTCGTCAACATCATGGGTGACCAGCAGGACCGTGGTCGGGGTGGTTTGGTGGATACGCAGCAGGAGGTCCTGCATCTTCAGCCGCGTCAGGGCATCGAGTGCGCCGAAGGGTTCGTCGAGGAGCAGGACGCCCGGGTTGCGTGCCAGTGCACGTGCCAGCGATGCCCGCTGTGCCATGCCTCCGGACACTTCGCGGGGCCGGTGGCCGGCGAACCCGTCGAGTTCCACGAGGCCCAAAAGCTCCTCCACCTTCGCCTTGCCCGCGGCGGAACTGGTTTCCCTGGGCAGGCCGATAGCAACGTTCTCGCGCAGCGAGAGCCAGGGGAGGAGTCGGGGTTCCTGGAACGCGACGGCGCAGCGGGGATCGATCCCGTCCACTGCTGTGCTGTCGATGAGTACCGCACCGCTGGTGGGAGCGTCCAGTCCTGCCGCGGCTCGCAGGAGGGTTGATTTCCCGCAACCGCTGGCGCCCACAATGGCGAGAACCTCGCCTGCTTCAACGTCCAGGGTCACGTCGCGAAGCACCACGTGCTGCTCGCTTCCGCTCCCGAAACTTCGGGTCAACGAAGAGAAAGTCAGCGGCAGTGTCTGGTTGCCATCAGTGGAAATGGCCTGGGTACGGTGCGCTCGAAGAACGGTGCTCATGTATAACTCCATCGCTCCTGGCAGTAGCACCCGTTCTCCTGCAAGCAGGTAAGGGTTGCTGCGGCGTCAACGATCCAGGTCTCTCGGCCGCTCGGGATGGTGGAATTCCACTAAACGCTTTTGCAAGGGTCCGGCGCAATATGTGTCGTAACAAAGGAACGCTTCAGCCGGACATCGGCAGCGTGAGAGGGTCATCTACATGATTGAAATTCTGAACGCGAGCGAGTTGGCCAGGGCAAAGGAAGCGGGTGCGCTGGTCGCCAACATTCTGCAGACGGTGAAGAGCCGCAGCACGGTCGGGACAAACCTGCTGGAGATCAACCAGTGGACCAAAGAGATGATCGCTGAGGCAGGCGGGGTGTCCTGCTACGTCGACTACGAGCCGCCGTTTGGGCGCGGCCCGTTCGGCGCCTATATCTGCACGTCCGTCAACGATGCCGTGCTCCACGGTCTGCCGCATGACTACTCGCTTGCCGACGGCGACCTGCTCTCCCTGGACCTCGCCGTCTCCCAGCGCGGAATCGTCGCAGACTCCGCCATCAGCTTCATCGTTGGCGAGTCAAAGCCGGCGGAGAGCGTCGCGATGATTGATGCCACCGAACGTGCATTGACTGCCGGGATTGCCGCCGCCAGACCAGGCGCGCGCATCGGCGACATCTCCGCTGCCATTGGTTCAGTCCTCAGCGCCGCGGGATATCCGATCAACACGGAATTCGGCGGTCACGGCGTCGGGTCGACAATGCACCAGGATCCCCACGTGGCAAACACCGGACGGCCCGGCAGGGGATACGTGCTGCGCCCGGGGCTTTTGCTGGCGCTGGAGCCATGGGTCATGGCGGATACCGCTGAACTGGCAGTCGACGCCGACGGGTGGACACTCCGCAGCGCTACGGGCTGCCGGACCGCGCACAGTGAGCACACCATCGCGATCACCGACGATGGCGCGGAGATCCTGACCCTGCGACAAGAGACCTAGCCAAGCAGCCAGTCCACCGCGCGCTTCATCAGTTCGCGGTGTTCCGGTGAGGAGTACGACGCCGCGTCGTGCCCGAGCGCGTCATAGAAGCTTCGTGCCGGTCCAGTTTCAACCTGTCGCTCCAGCGACCACACCAGTGGGTGCAAGTGCCCCTCGTGTTCGTGGCGGGCGTGAACGACGACGTCCGGTGAGGTGCGCAGCCAGCTGTAGCGTTCGTCGGCGAGAGTGAAGTCGGGAATACCGACGGGGAAGGAGCCCTCGAGCAGGATGGTTGCCGCGCCGTACTCCGGGTGCATGGACACGTCGCGTACCCAGCGTCCGCCGAGCGCCGCTTCCCAGGACTCGGAATCGACAAAACTCGTGGCGCTCGAGTGCAGGGCGAGCAGCGGACGGCCGCCGGCTTCCCAGGCGTCCAGGCCATCACGGGCGGCGTCTGTACCGGGGGAAGTGCCGCCGTCCCGCGGGAGGCCGACATTCACCACCAGCAGATCCGGCCAGGCAGCAGAGTCACGGAAGCTACCGAGGGTGGTGTCGACGTCGTCGGCTGTTTCTACGGTGAGTCCGTGACCGCGGAGCAGGTCCGCGATGGCCGCGGAAGTTTCCGCGAACGGGTGCCAGGGGTCCGCGTACCGGCCGGTGCCGCTGAGGATGAGTGCCGTTGTCATGGGACCCATTCTGCCCATAAACGGCGTTCTCGACCCGGGTCACATGTCAGGATGGCACGGTGACGCTGTCGGAACTTGTTGATCGAATAGAGCGCATATCGGCGCGCGAGGCCGGCGTCGTGGTTGTTGGGATTGTCGGCGCGCCGGGAGTCGGCAAGACAACCTTGGCGGAGCAGTTGATGGCTTCACTGAACCAGAACAAACCCGACCCGGATCAGCAGCGCTTCGCCCATGTTCCTTTGGACGGGTTCCATCTGTCCGATCAGGAGCTGGCGCGCCTGGGTCTTCTGGAACGCAAGGGCGCACCCGAGACGTTCGACGAGCATGGCTATGCTGCTCTGTTGAAGCGGCTTCGTGGACGGCGGGATTCTGTAGTGTATGCCCCAGGTTTCGAGCGCACCATCGAGCAGCCCATTGCCGGCGTGATCCCTGTGTATCCGTCGGTGCGCACCATTCTCACGGAGGGCAATTACCTGCTGCTCGGTCGCCCGGGCTGGCGGCAGGCCCAGGCTCAGTGCACTGAGGTCTGGTACTGCGAGCAGGATGAGAACCTGCGGCTGGACCGGCTGATCCAGCGGCACATCCTGTTCGGAAAGAGTCCGGCTGCGGCGGCGGAGTGGGTAGAGCGGGTGGATGAACCGAACGCGCGATTGATCGAGGCGACGAAGAACCGAGCGGATCTGGTGATTCGGGTCGAGTAGCCGGTCGGGTTCGAACGCAAAGGTGCCGGGGATGCGCAGGATCGTGGGGACGTCACCACGTTCCTGCGCATCTCCGGCACCTTTGCTGCCTCAAGGCTGCTCCACGCTTGACCACCTATCGTTTCTCGATATATTCTCCTTGTTAATCAATCGAAGGAGAATCCCGATGGGAAAGTTGGCCGTCCTCGCATTGCAGGTCGTCATCGCGATGGTCATTGCGGGCTCGTTGTTCATCCAGCTCTGGATGGTTCCGCTGATCTCCGCTGATCTTGAGCAGTCGGGCGTGCCCACTGGGCTGCGCATCACGTTCAACGCGATCGTCGTCTTCGGCATCCTGACGGTTCAAGTGAGCGCCGTCTGCTTGTGGAAGTTGCTCACCATGGTCCGCAGCGGCACGGTCTTCTCCGATGGAGCATTCCGGTATGTCGACATCATCTTCGGGGCCATCGCCGCTGCGTCGGTCCTGGTGTTCGGTCTCGCGGTTCTCCTGGCTCCGGGGGAAATTGCTCCGGGGGTCATCCTGCTCATCTGCGGTGCCTCATTGTTGATCGGCGGTGTTGCGCTGATCGTGCTGGTCCTGCGGGTGCTGCTCGCCCAGGCAGTAGCCCGCGATGCCGAAGCGAAAAACCTGCGCGACGAACTCGACGAGGTCATCTGATGCCCATCATCGTGGATATCGACGTGATGCTGGCCAGGCGCAAGATGCCCGTGGGAGTACTGGCTGAACGCATCGGCATCACACCGGCGAATCTGGCTGTCCTGAAGAACGGCCGCGCCAAAGCCGTCCGCTTCACCACCCTCGAGGCGATCTGCGAGATTCTGGATTGCCAGCCCGGAGACGTGTTGCGTTGGGAGCCGGGAGGCACTGTGGAAAGCAACGACGACGACGGCGGCAACAGCAGGCGCTGACCGCGCACCCGAGATTCGGGCGCGGTACCGCAGCGGCCGCCGATGCTGTGAGAAACTCGCCTAAGCCCCGTTTCCGACGGACGGAATGCGGCGGAGCGCAGCAGACAAGAGTGAGGACGGCACGGTGGCCATCGTTGACAACGGCGTGTATGTGGACGGCCAACGGACCGCCAACCCGGAGAATCTGGACCAGACGTTTGAACTCAAGCGTGATCACGGCGGAATGGCCTGGATCGGGTTGTACCGGCCGGATGATGCTGAAATCCAGCGGGTGGCGGATGAGTTTGCGCTTCACGAACTCGCCGTCGAGGATGCGCTGCACGGCCATCAGCGTTCCAAGCTCGAGCGCTACGGGGAAACCCTCTTCGCGGTCCTCCGGCCGGCCAGGTATCTCGATGCCGAGGAAATGGTGGAGTTCGGGGAACTGCACGTCTTCGTAGGCCCGGACTTCATTGTCACAATCCGCCAGGCTGAATCACCCGACCTCGCGAAGGTCCGGCGGCGTCTGGAAGCGCGGCCCGAACTGCTCGCACTCGGACCCCAGGCAGTGCTCTACGCAATCCTTGACGAGGTCGTTGACCAGTACGCGCCCGTTGTCGCGGGGCTCGAGAATGACATCGACGAAATCGAGGACGAGCTTTTCAGCTCCGCTCCTGACGTAGCACGCCGCATCTATGACCTCTCCCGCGAAGTGATCGGCTTTCAGCGCGCCACTCACCCGCTGCGGCCAATGCTCGATGCGCTCCTGGCTGACGCCGAAAAGGAGGACATGGATTCGGAACTGCAGCCCCGCCTGCGGGATGTGCAGGACCACGTGCTGCGCATCATCGAGCGGATCGACTCCTTCCGGATCCTGCTCCAGAACGCCCTCTCGGTCCATGCGACCCTCGTGACGCAGCGGCAGAACGAGGAAATGCGGCACCTCTCGGAAGCGAGCCTGGCGCAGAGCGAAGAGGTCAAGGCCATTTCGTCCTGGGCTGCAATCCTCTTCGCGCCCACCCTGGTGGGCACCGTCTACGGGATGAACTTCGAATTCATGCCGGAGCTGGACTGGCCGCTGGGCTACCCCTTCGCGCTTGCGCTGATGCTGCTGATGGGCGTCGGCCTGTATCTGACGTTCAAACGCAAGAAATGGCTCTAGAACCCCGCCCCACCGGGACACCCGCTCAATAGAACTCCACAGTGTCAACAACGTTGAGGAGCGGTTCGCCGTCGAGCAGCCGCCGGGCGTTCTCCGCGAAGAGCTCCGCGATTTTCCGTTCCTCTTCCTCATATGTGCCGGCATTGTGGGGGCTTACGAGGACGTTCGGAAGCTCCCACAACGGGCTGTCACCCGGCAGCGGCTCCTGTTCGAAAACGTCGAGCGCGGCAAAACCGACCCGCCCGTCCCTGAGCGCCCCGATGAGCGCTTCCTCGTCCACGGTGGCACCCCGGCCGACGTTGACCACGGTGATGCCTTCCTTCACCTGCTCGAGCAGGTCCCGGCTGAGCATGTGATGGGTCGATTCGGTAGCGGGTAGGCACAGCACCACGGCGTCAACGTCCGGAAGAAGAGCGCCAAGGCGTTCCGGTGGGACGATGCCCGAGACACCTTCCGCTTCAATCTCGCGCCGATGCACACCGATGACGTCCGCCCCCAGCGCACTCAGCTTGCGCGCCACCGCGCGCCCAATTCCGCCCAGCCCGACGACGGCGACACGCTGGTTTGCCACGAGCGGCACCGGGCGCCGTGCTCCCCAGACGCGGTTGCGTTGATCGTCCAACAGCTCGGGCACACCTTGGGCGCCGGCAAGGACGCCGAACACTGCGAACTCGGCCAGCGGTTCGGCGTGCACGCCGCCTGAAGTGGTGAACGTGATGCGCTCCAGCTCCTCTGGAGTGAGCTGCGCCGCTTTCACCTGGCTGCCGCCGCCTGCAGGCGTGGTGTGGACCCACCGAAGGTGCGGGTTGGCACGGGCAGTGCGGCGCAACTCCTGCCCCGATTGGCCCGGTACGCCGTACAGGGCCTCCGCGCTGTCAATGAGGCGTTCGTATTTTGCCTGTTGCGACGGCGTCCGCCGGAAGTCCCTGGCGCCCTGGTGGTCGCCCGCGTAGAGCTGGGGCGGCAGCAGCGACTGGTCCCGGACCAACTCGATGCGCGGCTCCAGCTCTACGATCAGTTCGCAGAGGGGCTCGGGCAGGGGAGTGGGTACAAAGACGCGAAGCTCGGCCACGGTTCTCCAGTCGACGGGGTTCTTGAAAAAGCATAGGGGAGTTCACTGACAACGGTTCTTCGCCGGAACCCGGGCTTCGCGGTAAGTTCCTAAGCAGAGTCCCAGCCAAACACCTCGACCCGCGAAACGGAGACACTGTGCCCCAGCAGATTCACCACCCCGTCGATCCCCGGCCGCTGGGCGGTACCGGTCTCCTGGCCAGTCCCATCACGCTCGGCACCTCATCGCTCGGTGCCGGAACCAGCTCCGGGGACCGTGAGGAGGCGGCCGCCATCGAACTCGCCCAGGCAATGCTGCACGGTCCGTACGCACTCGTCGACACGTCCAATAACTATGCAAAAGGCAGAAGCGAGGCCGTCCTGGGGCTTGCCCTCGCCGACGGCGGCGCTGCCGAGGGCCGGTCAGTTGTCACCAAGGCGGACCAGGACCCCGAAACCGGCTCCTTCGACCGGGACCGGGTCCGGCGGTCCTTCGAAGAGAGCTGCCGGCGGCTGGGAGTGGACCGGCTTCGACTGCTGCACCTGCACGACCCCTACTCCATCACCTTCGAAGAGGCGGCAGCGCCGGGTGGCGCAATCGCCGGAATGCTGGAACTGAAGGAAGAGGGGCTGGTAGATGCCATCGGCATCGCCGCAGGAACTGTCAGCCTGATGCGGCAGTACGTCGCCACCGGAGCCTTCGACGTACTCCTCACCCACAACCGGTTCACGCTGGTCGACCGAAGTGCACTTCCGCTCATCGAAGAGGCAGTGGAGCAGGGGATGGGCGTGTTCAACGCTGCGCCCTTCGGTGGCGGACTCCTCGCTCGCGGCTCCGCCAGCGGCGCAACCTACGCCTACAACGATTCCCCGCCGGAACTCCTCGAATGGGTAGCTCGGGTCGAGGGCCTCTGCGCCAAACATGGAATCGACCTCCCGACGGCGGCACTCCACTTCTCCCTGCGCTCACCTCTGGTCGATTCCACCATCGTCGGCATCTCATCGGTGAAGCGCATCGACCAGCTCGAACAAGCGCGGCAGTCAGAAGTGCCGCCGTCGTTCTGGGAGGAACTGGACAACCTGGGCACACCGCCGTCGCCCATCACCGATTGAGCGGGTCGGCCCGTGAACTTCGCGGTTACTGCGGACCGCACCCGCCTGGCCTGGCGGTCGGACGGCTCCGGGACTCCGCTCCTGCTCATCGCCGGCCAGGCAACCGCGCTGACCGGCTGGGAACCGATCGTTCCCAGTCTGGCCGAGGATTTCCGCGTCATTCGCTTTGACCATCGAGGGGTAGGCGAGAGCGATGACGGCCCCACCGGACACCTCAACACCAGGGACTTCGCCGCCGATGCCCTCGTAGTCCTCGACGCCGCCGGTGTGGAACGCGCGCACATTTACGGGCACTCGATGGGCGGCCGCGTTGCGCAGTGGCTCGCGATCGATCATCCGGACCGGGTTGGCGCCCTCATTCTCGCTGCCACCTCGGCGGGCGGGTTCCTCGGGAAGAACCGCGATCCCGACGCCACCCGGGCGCTCACCAGCGGCGACCCGGCCCAGCTCGAACCGCTCTTCTTCGACGCAGACTGGGCAACCGCGCACAGCTCGGCTGTCCGGACTTTCTTCACATCACGCGCATCGAAGCAGGCCAAACGCCGGCACTTCCGTGCAAGCACAGAGCACGACGCGCGGAACCTCCTCGGCTCGCTGGAGGCGCCGACGCTCATCCTTCACGGCACAGATGATCCCCTCACCCCGCTGGACAACGCACTGGCCCTTCGTGAACTTATTCCGCACTCGGTACTGGTGAAAGTAGCGAAGGGGCGGCACGGGTTTCATCTCGACCATCCCGAAACCGTCGACTGGATCGGACAGTTCATCGCCCGGAAAGCACCGCATCTCTAGCGTGGCTGGATATTACCTATAGGTCGCAAACCTGCCACACTGGCAGCCTGTCTGAGAAGGAGACTCCATGCCGCACTCCAATGACCCAGCCACCATCAAACGGCTGCTGACCACTCCGGCGCGCTGGGCCGTCGTCGGGCTCTCGAACAATCCGCGGCGGGCCGCTATGGGGGTATCGCGCTTCCTGATCGACCAGCTCGGAATGGAGGTTGTTCCGGTCAGTCTGAAAGGTGACGACGTTTACGGCCGCACCGGATACAAGCGGCTGGCCGACGTGCAGGGAGAGATCGACGTCGTCGACTGCTTCGTGAACAGCCAACGGGTGGGCGCGGTGGTCGACGATGCGATCGCAGTGGGCGCCAAGGCGGTTTGGCTGCAGCTCGGAGTGATCGACGAGGCGGCGGCCCAGCGGGCGGCTGATGCAGGACTGGACGTTGTCATGAACACCTGCCCCGCCATCGAGGCTCCGAGGTTGGGGCTGTAAGCACGAAGCCCCCGCACTCACATGCGCTGGTAGCGGGAGCGCACCACCATGAAGACGCCGTACGCGATCAGCCCCAGTGCAACCGCGCCCAGGATGTAGACGCCGAATGGCTGCTCCTGCAGTGACTTGAGTGCGCCGTCCAACCCGCTCGACTTTTCCGGGTCGTGTGTGACGGTCGCGGTGATGACTAGAATGCCCAGCACGCCCAGCGCGATCCCCTTGGCGACATAGCCGATGGTCCCCAGCGTGGTGATGGCCTTGCCTGTCGAGCCCGAGGGCTTGCCTGACAGATGCTCTTCGAACTTCTGGGTAACGCCGCTGTAGACGAAGTACCCCGCCACAATGAGAATACCGACGCCGATCGCGAGCAGGAGCGCCGGCCCGGCGGGGCTCGCCATCAGGGCCGCACTGGTCGACTGGGTTGAGCCGCCTCCGCCTCCGCCTCCGCCCAGCGCGTACTGGGCAAACCCGATTCCGATTGCCGCATACACCATGGCTTTTCCACCGTTTTTCAGCCGGTAGATGACATCCTCCTTGCCGTCGAGGCGCTGCGGCGGAAAGAACACCTCGCTCAGCAGGAACAGCGCAAGGGCACAGCACCCGATTGCACAGGCCCACAGCAGGATCCCGCCGAACGGCGTGCTGGCGAGCGATGACATGGCCCCGGCCTGATCGGGGCTGCCCGATCCTCCCGAGGCAACGCGCACAGCAATCACGCCGATGAGGATGTGCAGCAGGCCCGCCGCGACATACCCTGCACGGGCAGCAATGATGAACGGCTTGGAATCAGCTGCGTCTTCGGCTCCGTCTGCAACCTTCCGCGCCTGTCGGCCCAGGTCTGACATGTGCACTCCTTGATCGTGGTCCCTATAGTGTGTCACCGCTTCGCTGTAGGCTCACTACGTGGATGCAGAACAGCTTCGGGTGGCCTGTCTGGCCTTCCCCGGCACGTTCGAGGACTTCCCGTTCGGGCCGGAAGCCTTCGTTTTCAAGGTGCGCGCACAGGGCAGTGATGCCTGATATCACTCACACCGCAATAGGGTGGACGCGGCTTGGCGCCTGGCCGGCAGGCTTTCGGCCCATGCGCCACCGAATCCGGGTGGGCACGGGAGAAGCCGCCTTTCGCCGGTTGGCCGAGGGCATCCTCACGTTTGAACTCCACCGCCGCTCCAACCTGCGTATCGCGGCGGAACCACGAGCCGCCGTCGGAGGCTCCGTAACCGTGGGGTTCGGTGTGGGCAATTTACGCCTGAATGCGCCGTGTGAAGTGGTATGGGTGGAAGAAGTGAACCCAACCAGCGACGACGACGGCGGTGCCGCTCGCGGCGCCCGCCGGGCCGGCTTTGGTTACGCCACCCTGCCGGGTCATCCGGAGACCGGCGAGGAGAGTTTCGTTGCAGTGCTGGAGGCCGACGGCTCGGTGTTCTTCGAACTGCACGCCTACAGCCGGCATGGGAACTGGTTCTACCGTCTCGGTGCTCCGGTAGCGCGGTTCTGCCAGGAACTCGCTACCCGCTGGTACCTTAATGCTGCCCGCCAGCTGGCGGCGGGTCCAGCGTAAGCAGATTCAGGCCTGCTGCACCATGGGCAGGGTCAACAGCGCAAGAAGAGGAGGGGCTCCCTGGACCAGGGCGGCAATCCATAGCGTCCGGTTGGTGACCACGAGCACGACGGCGGCGAGCACCATGACTGCCAGCGCGAGGACAATCATGCCGTAACCAACGAGGGTGCCGGACAGAGCCAGGCCCACGATCACACCGGCAGCCAGGAAGAGGTTATAGAAGCCCTGGTTGAACGCCATGGGCCGAATGATGTCTGCGTGTTCCTGGGAGGCAATCCCGAACTTCCGCCACGCGGACGGGTGACGCCAACGCACACTTTCGAGCACAAAGATGTACACGTGCAACAGACCCGCAATCATGGCGAAAAGCGCACTCAACAGCGGAAATGTCATACATCAACCCTATCTGCTGGGTTGCTCTACCCATGGACAGCTCACGTAACGATATGGCAGAGCACCGGCGTGCAGTACGCCGGTGCTCTGCCATATCAGAGCTCGCCCGAAGGCTTACGCGAAGTGCTTCGGAAGCGTGGCTTCGTGTGCTTCCTTCAGCTCCGTCAACGGGAGGGTGAAGTGACCCTGCACGTCGAGCGCGTTGCTCTCGACATCCACAACACCGATCCGCGTACGCGGGAAGTTCCGCGCGGCGCACATATCGTTGAACCGCACCTCTTCCGAACGGGGAACGGAAACGACGGCGCGGGCCTGGCTTTCACTGAACAGCGCGGTAAACGCGTCAATTCCGTCGCGCTCGCACAGCTCGTCAATTGCGATCCGCGCACCTACACCGAAGCGCAGGGCTGCCTCCGACAGTGCGGCGGCGAGCCCGCCCTCGGAGAGGTCGTGTGCCGCATCGATCATGCCGTCGCGGGAGGAGTTGATGAGGATCGCCGCGAGCGTCTTCTCGGCACCGAGATCCAGCGCCGGGGGCTGCCCGCCGAGGTGGCCGTGAAGGTTTGCCCACTCGGAGCCGTCGAGCTCATCGCGGGTGGTGCCGAGCAGGTAGATAGCCTGCCCGTCCTCCCGCCAGCCCGACGGCGTGCGGCGGGCGACGTCGTCGAACACGCCCAGCACACCGACCACCGGCGTGGGGTGGATTGCCACGCCGCCCGTCTGGTTGTACAGCGACACGTTGCCGCCTGTCACTGGTACGCCCAGTTCCTGGCAGGCGTCAGCGAGACCGCGAACGGACTCGGCAAACTGCCACATCACCTCCGGGTCCTCGGGGGATCCGAAGTTGAGGCAGTCAGTGACGGCCATCGGCTTCGCACCGGAGGTAGCAACGTTACGGTAGGCCTCCGCGAGAGCCAGGCGGGCGCCGTCGTAAGGGTTGAGGTAGGAGTAGCGGCCGTTTGCGTCAGTGGAGAGCGCGATGCCCAGGCCGGTTTCCTCGTCAACGCGGACCACACCGGCATCATCCGGCATGGCCAGGGCAGTGTTGCCCTGGACGTAGCGGTCGTACTGGTTGGTGATCCAGTCCTTGGAGCACATGTTTGGGGAGGCCATGAGTTCGAGCACCGCTGCCCTGAGGTCGGAAGGCCGGTCTCCGGCGAAGGAATCTGCCTGCACACCGTCCAGCCACTTGGGGCGGGAGTACGGGCGCTCGTAGACCGGGCCGTCGTGGGCAACGGTACGGGGATCGACGTCGACAATTTTTTCGCCGGCCCACTCGATGATGAGGCGGCCGGTGTCCGTGACCTCACCCAGCCAGGAGTACTCGACGTTCCACTTGTCCATGATGGCCTCGAACGCGGCGGTATTCTCCGGTGTCACCACCGCCATCATGCGTTCCTGCGATTCCGACATGAGGATTTCGCCCGGAGTCAGCGACGGGTCCCGCAGCAGGACGCTGGTGAGCTCGACGTGCATACCGCCGTCGCCGTTCGAAGCCAGCTCCGACGTTGCGCAGGAGATACCGGCTGCGCCGAGATCCTGGATGCCCTCCACCACTGAGGCCTTGAACAGCTCAAGGCAGCACTCAATGAGGACCTTCTCAGCGAATGGGTCACCTACCTGAACGGCGGGCCGCTTCGACGGCTTGGAGGAATCAAACGATTCCGACGCCAGCACCGATGCGCCGCCGATTCCGTCGCCGCCCGTCCGCGCACCGAAGAGCACCACGCGGTTCCCGACGCCGGACGCGTTGGCCAGCCGGATATCCTCGTGGCGAAGGACGCCCACTGCGAGGGCGTTGACCAGCGGGTTGCCCTGGTAGACGGAGTCGAACACCACCTCGCCGCCGATGTTCGGCAGGCCGAGGGAGTTGCCGTACCCGCCGATGCCGGAGACGATGCCGTGCACCAGGCGCGGGGTGTCCGGGTGATCGATAGCTCCGAAACGCAGCGGATCCATGACCGCAACCGGGCGCGCACCCATCGAGATGATGTCGCGGACAATGCCGCCGACGCCTGTCGCCGCGCCCTGATAGGGCTCCACGAACGAGGGGTGGTTGTGGGACTCGACCTTGAAGGTCACCGCCCAGCCGTCACCGATATCCACGACGCCGGCGTTCTCACCGATACCGACGAGCAGGTGCTCCTTCATGGCCTCGGTGACCTTGTCACCAAACTGGCGCAGGTGCACCTTCGAGGACTTGTAGGAGCAGTGCTCGCTCCACATGACCGAGTACATGGCGAGCTCAGCAGCGGTTGGCCGGCGTCCGAGAATCTCGACGACCCGCAGATACTCGTTTTCCTTCAGGCCCAGTTCAGCCCAGGGCAGGGGCTGCTCCGGAGTCTGCTCCGCGTGCTCGACCGTGTCGATATTGAACTTCTTGGACATTGTCTCTGTGGTCACTTGTTAACCAGCTTCTGCAGTACCGAGGTGAAAATGCCGAGTCCGTCCACGCCGCCGCGGACCTCAACCTCACCGAGAGCTGAGGAGTCAGGACCGAAGCCCGCCTCGACTGCATGCTCAGGGTGGGGCATGAGGCCAACAACGTTGCCGTGCTCATTGGTGATGCCGGCGATGTCGCGGCGTGAGCCGTTGGGGTTGCCGCCCAGGTAACGAAAGACCACGCGCCCCTCGCCCTCAAGCTCGTCAAGAGTGCGCTCGTCGGCAACGAACTGGCCGTCCTGGTTCTTCAGCGGAACCACAATCTCACTGCCCTCGGCGTAGGAGGAGGTCCACGCCGTCGAGCTGTTCTCCACTTTCAGGCGCTGGTCCTTGCACAGGAAGTGCAGGTGGTTGTTCTTGACCATTGAGCCGGGGAGGAGGTGTGCCTCGGTGAGGACCTGGAAGCCGTTGCAGATGCCGAGCACGGGGAGTGAACCACCGGTTGCAGCAGCGGTGATCTGCTCCATCAGCGGAGCGAAACGCGAGATTGCGCCTGCACGCAGGTAATCCCCGTAGGAAAAACCGCCGGGGATGATGACTGCGTCCACATCCTTGAGGTCATGGTCGCCGTGCCACAGCGCGACGCCGGTGCCTCCTGCGAGGCGGACGGCCCGGAGGGCATCGCGATCGTCGAGCGATCCGGGGAACGTGACAACACCGACGCGGACGCCCGACAAACTCGAATCCACCACCGCGGCATTCGAATGCCCGATCAGCGGAGTTTCGACGGTCACTGGGCGTCCTCGATAACCTCGACGCGCGTCACGTCCTCGATCACCGGATTGGAGAGCAGGGTAGCGGCCGCATCGCGGGCGGCTTGCAGCACTTCTTCCGTGACATCGCCCTCGACGGACAGCTCGAACCGCTTCCCTTGCCGCACTTCAGCGAAGCCGGTGAATCCGAGGCGGGGGAGGGCGCCGGCAATGGCCTTGCCCTGCGGATCCAGGATTTCGGGTTTGGGCATGACGTCAACAACGATCCGGGGCATCCGGCAACTCCTGTGAAGTGTGCGCACTGGAAAATGCGGTTAAATGCGGGTGCCCGACGGGTGCCGTCTCACGCTTGGATATTTACAGCCTGTTCCAGCGCTCCGCGAGCTTGCCGTTCCATTCTACCGGCCGAACTCCCCGGCCCGGAAACTCGCGTCCGTTCGCCCGGAATCAGCGTGCGTCAGCGAAGAACTAGCGTGCGCCGGCAGCGCCCAGCACGGTTTCGAGGGCATTCCATCGTGCAATCTCGCAGCCGTCCGTGGCCGAGAAGGAGGCGTACACCCGGTGTCCGTCGACGGTGCCCTTGACTGTTGCTGTCTGCGGACCGCCATACTGCTGGGTGCACATCTGGTTGGGGTCCGGCTGTGCGTTGAAGAAGGCAGCGCCCAGACGTTTCACAGCTGCACACGCCGCTTCCGGGTTGGGCACAGTTGTGGTTTCGCCGATGCCGTCCGGAGTGCATTCGAGGAAGTACTCGGTTGGCTGGGAGTCCGGGGTGGGCTTGATGCTGATGGCCAGCATGGCGGTACCCACGGCGTCGGGGTCCGACGGCAGGCTGGGGGTGGGCTTCTGTGAATCTGTTGGCATGCTGCTCTCCGTGGCTGTCGGCGACGAGGATGGTCCCGCTGATTCGGTACTGGGCGTCGTGGGAGGGGCAGCGGTCAGCTCCGTAGCGGGCTGACCCGCCGTGCCGCACGCTGCCAGGGTAGCCGAAAGTGCCGTGGCGGTAAGGATGCAGGCTATCCTGACGGCAGCGCCGTGTGCCAGTCCCATGGGAAAACTCCTAGTCACCCTCGAAGCACCTTTTCGCAGGGTGATCCCCGCGCTCAGCGCCCGACGCCGGGTTGATTTCCCGGCTGAAGTTGATTGATGTACTTGCTTAACTGTGCACGCTTTAGCTGGGATTCAGCCGAGAACTCACGTTGCGCCCGCACATAGTCTGCCCGGCCTGCCTGCGTCTCGATGGCGATCGGAGGGTAGCCCCACTCGGCAAGGTCGTAGGGAGATGCCTTCATGTCCATGATCCGGATCCGCCAGGCGAGTTCAAAGCAGTCCATCACGAGCTCGCTCGGAAGCGCCGGCACCAGCTTGTACGCCCACTTGTAGAGGTCCATGTTCGCGTGCAGGCAGCCTGGCTGTTCAAGGGTCCGCTGTGTTGTGCGAGTCGGTTGAAGTTCGTTCAGCGGGACCGCCTGCGGCGCATAGAAGCGGAAGGCATCGAAGTGGGTGCACCGGATGCGGTTAGTCTCCACCACCTCGTCCGTCCCGCTGGAGCCAAGCCGGAGGTTCAGGTATTCGTGCCGGATGGCGTTGTCCTCCGACTTGTACGCCATGGCCCACTCATGCAGCCCGAAGCAGCCAAGCTGCGCCGGACGGGCAGCCGTGCCGGACAGGATGATTCGCGCGAAGTCCACTGCCTCGCGCCGCGCAGCCAGGAATGCGGCGAGATCCACGGTGACTGCGCCGTCGTCGTCGTTCAGGTTCAGTTGCTGCTGTTCCCTGACCGTGAGCGGGCGGTAGAACTTCCAACCGGCGCGTTCGACGGCGGCCGGTCCGGTCAGCACCGTATGCGCACCCGGATGCCACCGCAGCAGTTGGGCGGGCTTCTGGGTGTAGTAAGTGAAGAGGAAGTCCTCCACCGGATGCTTGCGCTGTTGCGCGCGGCGACGCAGGTACGGCTCGGTGTAGGCGCGTGCGCGCTCCGCGTGGGCGAGGGCTCGCGGCTCCCACTCTTCCGGAGCAAGGACAGTCAGAGGCACCCTCCATTATTACCTGATGGCCTCAAGCAACCGTCTTCTACCATCCTGGCCGTCCAAAGTGAATGAACGAGCGTTATGAAAACCCGATTTTGCTGGAAGTCTCTGTTTACCGGCAGGATCTGCTCAGGAGTATGCCCTCATGACGTTACTCGGGGGTAGCCTATGTGAGGCTCGGTTGTGATTCAGGGCACAGCCCCACACCAGCTGCTTTCAGTCCGGCAGGTCCGGGCGCTTTTTCGATGAAAGGTAATCTCGCGTGAAAGACCCCCAACACAGGAATCCGCGGGCAGGTGGTCTGCGTGGAGCTACAGCTCTCGTACTTGGCCTGCCGCTGATTCTCGGATCCATGACAGCGGTACCTGCCGCTGCAGCACCCGCTGGTCCTACTGCTACCCAGCAGATCCAGCCGGTCAAGAAAGTGGACCCCAGCAACTACCCGGACGGCCGCTACATCGTTGTGCTCAATGAAGAGCCTGCGGCTACATACGACGGCGGTGTGCCCGGCATCGAAGCCACCAAGCCGGGGAAGGGCGAAAAACTCACCGGCAAGAAGGACTTCCAGAAGTACAAGAAGCACCTGGAGCAAAATCAGCGGGCTGTGGCCGCCGCGGAGGGTGTGGAAATCAACCGCTCCTACGCTGCCGCGCTCAACGGCTTCAGTGCCAAGCTGACATCGGAGCAGGCGGTTGAACTCGCCAAGGATCCGAACGTGCGCATGGTTGCTCCGGACGTCGAAAACGCGCCGGACGATTACTCGAGCATGGACATCCTTGAACTCCGCGGTAAGAAGGGTGCCTGGAAGACCGAGTTCGGCGGCGAGAAGAACGCAGGCGCCGGGACAGTTGTCGGCGTCATCGACACCGGGTACGCACCGGGCAGCGCGTTCTTCGCCGGCGAGGAAGTACAGCCGCTCAAGGGCAACGCGAAGCCGAAGGTCGGCGTCCCCTACCTCAACGCTGAAGGCCAGATCGCCATGTTGAAGGCGGACGGCTCCACCTTCCTCGGTGAGTGCCAGGCCGGCGAAGGCTTCACCGGCGAGGAGTGCAACTCCAAGGTTCTTGCGGCACAGTACTTTGCCGAGGACTTCATCCGCTTCGTTCCCGAAGCGAATCGTGCACCGGAGGAGCTCCTGTCCCCGGTCGACGTCGACACGCACGGAACCCACACGGCGAGCACCGCCGCGGGCAACAGCGGCGTCACGCAGACCGTTGACGGCCGCGACTTCGGTGTGTCTGCGGGCGTAGCTCCAGCGGCCAAGCTGTCGGTCTACAAGGTCTGCTGGGCCGATGATGATCCCGCTACCGGCGGCTGCTACTCGTCCTCCTCAGTTGCTGCCATCGAGCAGGCAACTCTGGACGGCGTAGACGTGCTGAACTACTCGATCTCAGGCAGCGCGACCACCACCACCGATCCTGTGTCGCTGGCCTTCCTCGGCGCAGCATCCGCAGGAGTCTTCGTGGCAGCCTCGGCCGGTAACTCCGGTCCGACCGCCAGCACCGTCAACCACGGTGCGCCATGGGTCACGACCGTCGCCGCGAGCACCTTCAGCCACGCGCTGCAGGGCACTGCCGAGTTCTCCGACGGGACCAAGTTCCGCGGCGCCAGCATCATGAACGCCGGCGTACCCGCCAGCCCGGTTATTCTCAGTGCCGACGCGGCTGCAGCAGGCGGGGTCAGTCCTGCCCTGTGTGGACCCGATTCGCTTGACCCCGCACTGGTGACCGGCAAGATCGTTGTCTGTGATCGCGGTGTCTTTGACCGCGTTGCCAAGTCCGCTGAGGTGAAACGAGCGGGCGGCATCGGCATGATCCTGGTCAACCTCACCGATTCCTCGATGGACACGGACAAGCACTCGGTACCTACCGTGCACGTCAATGCTCCCCAGAGCCTCGCGCTCAAGGAGAAGGTTGCAGCCAACCCGGACATCAAGGTAGCGCTGGTCCCGGAGGACACCACCGGAGAGCCGTTGCCTCCCGTCCCGCAGATCGCAGGCTTCTCCTCACGCGGTCCGCTGCTCGCAACGGGTTCGGACCTCCTGAAGCCGGACATCGCAGCTCCCGGCGTGGCCGTTCTCGCAGGTGTTTCACCGATCGGTACCGGTGGTGACGAGTTCGGGTTCCTTTCCGGAACCTCAATGGCGTCCCCGCATGTTGCCGGCGTCGGAGCCCTTATTCTGGCCGAGAACCCCAAGTGGTCACCCGCTGCGGTCAAGTCCGCCATGATGACCACTGCAACCCCCGTGAAGAACGCTGAAGGCGGCGTAGACGGCGACGTCTTCGCAACCGGCGCAGGCCAGGTCAACCCTTCTGGCGTGCTCAGCCCGGGCCTCATCTACGACGCCGGTCTGAAAGAATACCTGCAGTTCGTTGAGGGAACCGGCTTTGCGGACGTCGATGGCCTCGAGGGCATCGACGCCAAGGACATGAACGTCCCGTCCTTCGCCGTGGGCAACCTGACCGGTAAGGTCACCGTCACCCGTACGGTCACCGGTATGAAGCCGGGCACCTACACCGCATCAGCGAACGTGCCTGGTGTGGATGTGACGGTTACCCCGTCGGTCCTGAAGTTCACCAAGCCGGGCGAGAGCCAGAGCTTCACGGTGACCTTCGAGAACGACACAGCGGCCCTCGGCCAGTTCGCCAAGGGCTCGCTCACCTGGCAGAGCAAGCAGGAAGCGGTTACGTCGCCTGTTGCAGTTCGGCCCCAGTCGGTAGAGGCTCCGTCCGAGGTGTCCTTCACCTCCGAGGGTCCTGACGGCAGCGGAACGATCCCGGTAACCTCGGGATCCAACGCTCCTATCGCCATGGAACTTCTCGGTTTGTCCAAGGCAACCAGTGAAGACTTCTCACTGGTCCCGAATGGCGGAGGACTTTCCCTCTCAACGAACGCATCAAACTACGTGAGTACCCTGACTATCCCTGAGGGCACTCCGTTCGCGAAGCTGTCCGTTGTCTCCGCCGATCCGACTGCGGACTTTGACTTCTTCGTGGTCAACTCGCGCAATCAGATTGCTTATCAGGCAGCTACGGGCTCGGCAAGCGAGAGCCTGAACCTGCAGAATCCCACTCCGGGTACCTACAGGGTGATCGTCAACCTGTTCGCTAGCCCTGACGGTCGGGCAACTGCCGGAACCTTCGACGCCGCCATCCTGGGCGCCGATGAGGGCAACGCCTCGCTCACACCGAACCCGCTGGAGCTCGCCAACGGTGAGTCCGGTGAAGTCACGCTGAACTGGACCGGCCTCGAGCCGGGCTCCTACGTAGGTCGCGTGACCTACGAAGGGTCCGCAGCCGTAACGTTCGTTTCGGTTGTTGTAGGCGCTGACGGTGTAGCGGCACCGACGGCAGTGTCATCGACCGGTGATGCAGACAAGCTGCGCACTGCCCCTCAGGGGGACGCTACTTCGACAAACGGTAAGTAGCATTCGCCGGTAGGAAAGCACAGCAAATCCCCCGCACTGGTAACGGTGCGGGGGATTTCTGCGTTCAGCAGGCTCTTTTTACCCCGTACGGACTTAAGATGTGGGTACTCGACCAGCCGCAGAGAGAAGGCGATACCCATGGCTGAGAGAAACCGGCGCCGCTGGATCAGGAATCCGATACCGATCTTCCTCGGTCCTGCCGAGAGGGACGATCTCGATGGGCCTGTAGTACACCGGCATGATGAGTTCGAGCTGGCTTCAGAAACTGAACTCGCTGAACTCAACATCGAGGTGGACTCGGACGGGCATCACTACGCCGTCCGGAGGCATCCGGACCACGAGGCGGTGCGCCGTACCGAACCGGTCCAGAAGTACCCGGACTACTTCACGAAGCCTGTCCTTCACACCGAGGATTGACGCGTGGTTTAGCGACCCGTGCCCGCATAGACGGTGGCGACGGCCTCACCGTCGAGGTCGAACGCGGCATGCACCGCGCGTACCGCAGTGTCGAGCAAATCTGCGCTGGTCACTACCGAGATACGGATCTCGGAGGTGGAGATCATGTCGATGTTCACACCGGCGTCGGACAGTGCCTTGAAGAACTTGTAGGAGACGCCGGGATTTGATCGCATGCCGGCGCCGATGAGCGACAGCTTGCCGATCTGCTCGTCGTATTCAACACTCTCGTAGCCGACATCCGCCTGGGCGGTCTTCAATGCCGCGCGGGCATCTGCGCCTTCAACAATCGGCAGGGTGAAGGAAATATCCGTGCGCCCGGAGCCGTGCGTCGAAACGTTCTGGACGATCATGTCGATGTTCGAGTGGGCGCCTGCAACGATCCCGAAAATCTCAGCTGCCTTGCCCGGGATGTCCGGCACGCCGACCACGGTGACCTTTGCTTCTGACCGATCATGGGCAACACCGGAGATGATGGGCTGTTCCAAGGGTTCTCCCTCTTGAATCTTGATGGTGTCATCGGGGTTGGGCAGTACCCAGGTCCCCTCGAGCTGGCTGAAGGATGAGCGGACGTGCAGCGGAACGCCGAACCGGCGAGCGTACTCCACGCAGCGAAGGTGCAGGATTTTTGCCCCTGAGGCGGCCATCTCGAGCATTTCCTCGCTGGAGATGGTGGAGATCTTCCGGGCGGCAGGGACAACACGCGGATCAGCCGTGTAGACGCCGTCGACGTCGGTATAAATTTCGCAGACGTCGGCATTCAGCGCCGCTGCGAGCGCAACAGCCGTGGTGTCCGAACCTCCGCGGCCGAGAGTGGTGATGTCATTGCTGTCCTGGCTCATCCCCTGGAACCCGGCGACAATCGCGATGTCGCCTTTGTCGATTGAGGTCTTGATCCGGTGCGGCGATACGGCGATGATCCGGGCCTTGCCGTGGATGGCATCGGTGATCATGCCGGCCTGGCTGCCGGTGAAGGACTGCGCGCTGGAGCCTGCTTCATGGATGGCCATGGCGAGCAGTGCCATGGAGATGCGTTCCCCCGCGCTGAGGAGCATGTCCATCTCCCGCGGGTTGGAGGACGAGCTGACCTGCCCGGCCAGATCAAGCAGTTCATCGGTGCTGTCTCCCATGGCGGAAACGACGACGACGACCCGGTTGCCTGCGGCCTGTGTCTCGACGACGCGTTTGGCGACGCGTTTGATTCCTTCGGCGTCCGCCACGGACGAGCCACCGAACTTCTGGACAATTAGGGCCATGCGCACGCTCGCTGAAACTTGGGAGATGATGTCCGGCGGCGTCTTCGGCGCCCGAAACTGGTCAGTTGCGCGGGATTGCTCCCGTGCTGGAGACCGGCCGTGGGATCGAAATGAACCACCGGTAACCGCACACCATGTTAACTGTTCGGATTCGGCTCACCCAATTGGAAGTCGAATTGTGCCGGGATGTCAGTGTGCCTTGCTAGTGTCACATCATGACCAATGGGTATGGGGGAATCATTGCCAGGGGTATTCAACGAAGTTTCGGTTCGGTTGCTGCCGTCCGCAACATCGATTTTGAGGCGCCGCCGGGAGAGGTGACAGCGCTGATCGGGCCCAATGGGTCCGGCAAGACCACCCTGCTGCTGATCCTCGCCTCGCTGTTGGCGCCGGATGCCGGCACTTTGTCCGTCGGCGGATCAGATCCGGGGAAGGACACGGCGGCCGTACGGCGCAAGGTCGGCTGGATGCCTGACACGCTGGGCGTGTGGGAATCCCTCAAGGCCCGGGAGATTCTCACCACCGTCGGTGCGCTCTACGGACTGAGCCCGACGGCGGCGGCTCACCGCGCCGCTGAACTGCTGGCAGAAGTTCGGCTCAGCGACTACGCCGATGCCCCCGCGAGGGTACTGTCCCGTGGCCAGCAGCAGCGGCTCAGCCTGGCCCGGGCGCTCATTCACAACCCGGAGGTCCTCCTTCTGGATGAACCGGCATCCGGACTGGACCCGGGTTCCCGGGTGGAACTGCGGATCATGCTGAGGCGGCTGGCAGGAGAAGGCAAGACCATCGTTGTGTCCAGCCACGTCCTGTCGGAATTGGATGAGATCGCGGACCGCGCCGTTTTCGTCAACCGCGGTGAATCCGTGAAGAGCCAGACACTGGATGAGGCAGGAACGCAGCTGCGCAGATACTGCATTCAGGCTGAACCGATGGGAGCGCTCGCCGACGCCTTGACGAGCCACGGCGTCGTCTTCGAGGAGCCCGGTGATTCCCGGCGCGTCGAGTATCAGGTGCTCCTCAGCAGCACCGAACAGGCAGCGTGGCTGTTGCGCACGCTCATCCTGGCGGACGTCGTCGTCACCGCCTTCGCGCCTGCGGGCGGCGCCCTTGAAGAGACTTACATGAGCCTGGATACGGAGCGGCAATGAGCGCCATGGAGACCCAGTCCCTGCAGGAGAGCAGTACACACCACCTTGGCTACGTGACGGGAGTGCGCACCATCTTCGGGTTGGAGATGAAGCAGCGGCTGCGGGGCCGTGCCTGGTACATCATGATGGCCGTCTGGTTCCTTGTGATCGGCCTGGTGTTCCTGCTCGCCACACTGACGACGGCGACCATGGACGGCGCGGGTCCGTTCCTGTTTGACCTGGTGGTCGGCTTTGTCCTGCTCTTTGGCCTGCTGGTGGCGCCGGGGCTTTCAGCGAACGCAATCAATGGCGACCGGACTGGCGGAACCCTTGCCATTCTCCAGATCACGCTGCTCACGCCAGGGCAGATCCTGTGGGGTAAATGGCTGGCGTCCTGGGTTGCGTCACTGGGGTTTCTTGCACTGAGCTCGCCGTTTATCTTCTGGGCGCTGGCCCTGGGAGGGGTCAACCCGCTTGAGGCGTTCGTCTCGCTGCTGGTGCTGGCCATTGAGTTGGGTCTTGTGTGCGCACTCGGTGTCGGGATTTCGGCGCTTGCGGGCAGGCCCCTGTTCTCGATCGTCACCACCTACATGATGGTTGCGCTGCTGTGCATCGGTACGCTGATTGCCTTCGGCCTGAGCATGTCGCTGGTGATCGAGGAGGACGTGCGGGTCACGCAGTCCTTTTACGACTATCCCCAGGAAGCCATCGAGAGCGGGCAGATGCTCACCGAGGAGGATCTGGAGTGCGTCACCAACGAGGTGCTCACGCCGGTCCTGCACACCGAAAGAACTGCGTGGCTTCTCGCTGCCAATCCGTTTGTGCTTGTGGCCGACGCGGTGCCGTATGACCGTGATGCCGGAGATGCGAACTCCGGCGTACTGACCGCAAACTACCGTGCTCCCGGAGTGATGGAAAGCATCAGCGAGCAGGTCCGCCTTGCCCAAGCCGGTCCGGACTACGAGGTCACCTGTGAGGAGGCGCAGTTCTTTGGACCCGGTTCCCGTGACATCGACTCCGAGCCACTGCCGATCTGGCCGCTGGGCCTTGCCCTGCAGGGTGCACTGGCTGGCCTGGTGCTATGGGCGGGCCGTCGGAAGCTGGTGACGCCGGTTCGTCGTCTCGCGCGGGGCACGCGCATCGCGTGACCGCGCCTGATGGAAGTTGCGCACCAGCCTGATGAAACCGGAGCGGGCACGCTTGGCCAGCGCAAAATTCAGGAGACGGTGCGGCGGCCCTCGAAGGCGCGGCCAAGGGTGATCTCGTCGGCATACTCGAGGTCCCCGCCCACGGGGAGTCCGGAGGCCAGGCGCGTGACCTTGATGCCGATGGTTTTCAGCATGCGCACCAGGTACGTTGCTGTTGCTTCGCCCTCGAGGTTGGGGTCGGTGGCGATGATGATCTCCTGGACCTGGTCATCCGAGAGGCGGCTTAACAGTTCACGGATGCGCAACTGCTCGGGACCGATTCCCGCGATCGGGTTGATGGACCCCCCGAGAACGTGGTACTTGCCGCGGAAAGAACGGGTGCGTTCAACGGCGATGACGTCCTTGGACTCTTCGACCACGCAGATTGCGCTTGGGTCCCGCCGCGGATCGCGGCAGATCCCGCAGGTTTCCTGCTCTGCAACGTTGCCGCAGATGGTGCAGAATTTGACCCGTTCCTTCACGGTGACAATGGCGTTGACGAGGCGCTTGGTGTCTTCCCCGTCAGATTCGAGGATGTAGAACGCGATGCGCTGTGCCGATTTGGGGCCCACGCCGGGAAGGCGTCCCAGCTCGTCGATGAGCTCCTGAACTGCGCCTTCGTACACGGGTGTATGCCTTAGCTGTAGGTGGTGCTGGGCTGGTTCTGGACGGCCCGACTACTGATCGAGGCTGCGTTCCTCGATCAACCGGCCGTTGAGGATCCGTTCGATGGCCTGGCGGCCGACCAATCCGGATTGTTCGATGGTCTCATCATCCGCACTGGGAATGTCCTCAACGTAGCTCAAGTCTACGGCGCCGGCCGGGCGCTCCTGCTGCTTCGGTCGGGCGGCTTCTGCACGTGCAGCTTCATCGAGCAGCTGTTGGTAGCGGCTGGGACGGGCCGGAGGTTCCCCCTCGAACGAGGGTTCCTCAGGGCCCGGGTCATCAGGATCCTTCGCCGGTTCCGCCGCCAGCCAACTGTCGGCGGCTGGTGACGGGTCGGCTGGTGACGGGTCTCCTGTTGCCCGATCGGCTGGTGACCGGTCTGGGGGAGTAGGTTGAACGGCGGGCGCAGGCGCAGCTACGGGTGTTGACGGCACTGAGGTCGTGCCACCGCTCGGCTGGGACGCCGGAGCGGCGGTAGGAAGCCCCCACGCATCGTCCACCATTGCTGACTTGGCTTCGCCCGCCGGAACGGGCGTAGCTGATGGAACGGGTGTGACGGGGGTGACGGGGGTGACGGGAGTGACGGCTGGAGCGACGGCGGTAACGGCTGGACTGACGACCCGCGGTTCCTGCGCCTCTGCCGGCTGATCCCGGCTAGTTAATACTTTTGGGTCGGGTTCACCCGCTGCCGCGGAGCCGTCGTGGATGGCTTCGATGCTGCAGCTCAGGCCGAGCACCTTATTGATGGCCTGCTTCAGGTTGTCTGTGTGCTGGCCGCGCTGGAAACCGAGCGCATTGCCCTGCGAAGCGAACGCCAGTATGAGCTGGTTGTCGCTGAAGGAACGCGGCTTCGCGTCGGCGTTGACGTTCAGCCAGGTGCTGCGCTTGATACGAGCCAGCTCGTCCATGATCTCCGGCCACGCCCTGCGGATCATCTCGATCTGACCGGACGCCTGCGCTGATTGCGAAGGAGACTGCGCTGCCTGCTCCTGCGAGGGTTGCGTGGCGGGAGATGCCGGCGCGTGCGGCTCGCGCGTAGCGGTCGAAGGACGCTCTTCGGTGTTGGGTGCATCGGAGGGCAAACCCCATCCGCCGCCCCAGTCGGCAGCACCAGGTTCCTGGGCAGGCTCCGAGACCCGCTCCAGTTTCTCTGCGGGGGCCGGTGTTGCCGCTGAAGCCGGAGCTTCCTGCTGAGTCTCGGGCGGCTGTTGGCCGGCGCCTCGGGATGCCGAAACTGCGGGCGGTGCATCTTCTGATGTGTTGGAGGCAGCGGGTTGGAGAACGGCGGCCGGCGCCGGTTCCGGCTTCGCAGCCGAGGCAGGACCAGCCGGAACCACGGATGGCGCGGGCAGCGATCCCGCTGTACCCGCACCAGCGGAGCCTCCCGCCTCGGGGAGGCCGCTCGCGTAGCTGAGCCGGCGCTCAATCCGGTCAACACGGGCAAGCGTGCCCTGCTCCGACTGGTCCGCAGCGGGCAGCAGGATGCGGGCACAGAGCAGTTCGAGGTGCAATCGCGGAGAGGTTGCGCCAGTCATTTCGGTCAACGCGGTATTGGTGATGTCAGCAGCTCGGGAAAGCTCGGCGCGTCCAAGCTGCTGCGACTGGGTCCGCATCCGGTTCAGTTGGTCATCAGGGATGCCCCGGAGGATGGACGCGGCGGCGTCGGGGACTGCATTGACGATGATCAGGTCCCGAAAGCGCTCCAGCAGGTCCTCAACAAAGCGACGCGGGTCATGGCCCGTCTGGATGACGCGATCAACGGCACCGAAGACGGTCGCGGAATCACCGGCTGCAATGGCATCGACGACGTCGTCGAGCAGGGATGCGTGCGTGTAACCGAGCAGCGAAACCGCCAGCTCGTAATCAAGGCCGGACGCCCCCGCCCCGGCCATCAGCTGATCCAGCACGGACAGGGAATCGCGGACTGATCCGCCACCCGCACGAACCACCAGGGACAGTACGCCCGGCGCCACCGGGATGTTCTCCTGGTTGCACAGCAGCTCCAGGTACGCCATGAGCGGCTCGGGTGGAACGAGCCGGAATGGATAATGGTGGGTCCGGGAACGGATGGTTCCGATCACTTTATCCGGCTCAGTTGTGGCGAAGATGAACTTGATGTGCTCCGGCGGCTCTTCGACGATTTTCAGCAGCGCGTTGAAGCCGGCGCTGGTGACCATGTGTGCCTCATCAATGATGAAGATTTTGAAGCGGTCCCGGACCGGTGCAAAGGTGGCGCGCTCGCGGAGGTCCCGGGCATCATCCACGCCACCGTGGGAGGCCGCATCAATTTCGATGACATCCAGGCTTCCCGAGCCGTTACGGGCCAGTTCGACGCAGCTGTCACAGGTGCCGCAGGGGACCGGCGTTGGCCCCTGCGCGCAGTTGAGGCAGCGCGCAAGGATGCGCGCTGAGGTGGTCTTGCCGCAGCCGCGCGGACCGGAGAAAAGATAGGCGTGGTTGACCCTGTTCTTGGAGATCGCCGTCATCAATGGTTCGGTGACGTGCTCCTGGCCGATCACGTCGGAGAACGTCTCCGGACGATACCGGCGGTAAAGGGCTGTACTCACAGAAGAACTCTATCGGTTGGGTGGAACGGTCGCGGCATCGGTGGAGGACAGGTGGGACGGGTCAACAATCCATGGTTCACGAGGCAGCCGGAAAGGATCAAACGCACCCAGCGCAGCGTCGAGCGAGGTGTCCGGCAGGCCGAGTGAGCGCAGGATGAGCGACCGCACTGCCGCTGCCTCCCAGCCCTCCGCGGCGAGCGCTTCGAGAGTTACGGCGCCGTCCCGCTTGGCCAGCCGGCGTCGTTCCGGGTTGAGGGCCAGCGGTACGTGCGCATACTCAACCGGCGGCAATCCAAGCAGCGAGCCGAGATACGCCTGCCGAGGAGCCGAGCTGAGTAGATCGTCGCCGCGCACCACCTGGTCGATGCCCTGCTGCGCATCATCGACGACGACGGCGAGGTTGTACGCAGGCACCCCGTCATTGCGGACCACCACAAAATCATCCACCGCCCCGGTATATCCACCGTGCAGTACGTCCCGGATTTCATACTGCCCGACGTCGGTGCGCAGCCGCAGCGCCGCCGGCCGCACCCTGCGGGCGGCCTCCCGCTCAGCCTCCGACAGGTTCCGGCAGGTGCCGGGGTAGTGGCCCGGCAGGACATGCGGCGCAGACGCTGCTTCGGCGATGTCGCGGCGCGTGCAGAAGCACTCGAAAAGGTGGTCAGCCCTGCGCAGGCGGGTGACGGCGTCGTCGTAATGGGCCTGCCGATCGCTTTGGCGGGTGACCTCACCGTCCCAGGTGAGCCCGACGGCGGTGAGCTCAGCGAGCTGCGCTTCCTCGGCTCCCGCACGGACGCGGTCGAGGTCTTCGACCCGCAGCAGGAACTGCCGGCCGGTGGAGCGCGCGAAGAGCCAGGCCACGATTGCGGTGCGGAGGTTCCCCACATGAAGTTCACCCGTGGGGCTTGGCGCGAAGCGGCCGGCGGTCACAGAACTCCTTCAGGAAATCACTGCAGGCAATGTGCTGCCAGGGAACGTAAAGACCCCCCATGCACCTGCCAGAGCCCGCTTACCCTTGCTACCTTCCGGTCCTGGGGGAGTTCAACAGGATGACACCACATGAGGGGCCGCGTAATAGTCTACACAAACCGGCAGGAGGGTCACTCGCTGAGATGCACATCTCCCGATTCGGTACATGGGGGATGTACGGGTATTCTGGAACCTGCTCCAAACAAGGAGGATTCGCCTAGCGGCCTATGGCGCACGCCTGGAACGCGTGTTGGGTTCACGCCCTCGGGGGTTCAAATCCCCCATCCTCCGCTTTCTGCAACACCCCGGCTCGTGTAGTCGGGGTGTTGTGTTTTCCGGCGCTGAAGGATGTCGCTCCAGCCGTAATGATAAGCCTGCTGAGTAAAGTAATCTTGAGTGAACCGTCCGAAGAGTGAATCATGGAGTACACCGGAAAGCGTCAATCGCAGGGATTGATGCGTTCGGCCACGTGCCCATCCTGTGAGGAGTTGCGATTGGACCTGCAGGAATGACCAGGCGACCGAAGCTCAGCCACGCGCTGTCCGCGCTGACCACACCGTTGGCGCCGGAAGACTTCATGTCGCTCTTCAACCCCGTGTTTTCAGCGCGGCAGTTGCGCGGCATCGTCACGAAGGTAGTGCCTGAAACCGCTGACTCGGTGACCATCCACTTTCGTCCGGGGCGGGGCTGGAAAGCGCACCGTGCAGGGCAGTGGGCGCGCATCGGAGTTGAACTTGATGGTGTCCGCCACTGGCGCTCCTACTCCCTGAGCACTGCTGCGGGACAGGATCCGGCAATTACCGTGACAGACATGGGAGCGGTGTCCGGTGTGCTGGTCCGTGAAACCAAGCCGGGAGACATCCTGTTCCTGGCGCCGCCGCAGGGAACCTTCGTCCTGCCGGATCGGCCACGGCCGCTGTTGATG
The DNA here is from genome assembly GCF_039530425.1 of Arthrobacter parietis. Taxonomy (NCBI): domain Bacteria; kingdom Bacillati; phylum Actinomycetota; class Actinomycetes; order Micrococcales; family Micrococcaceae; genus Arthrobacter; species Arthrobacter parietis. Next base: position 1,529,270 of record NZ_BAAAON010000001.1, read on the forward strand.
CTGACGGCCGGCAGCGGCATTACCCCGGTGATGTCCATGATCCGCACGCTGGTTCCCCGCCGTCCCGACGCGGACGTTGTCCTGATTCATTCAGCGCGGACTCCCATGAAGACGCTCTTTGTGGAGGAACTTCGCGAACTCGCCGACCAGTTCCGCCAGTTCCGCGTGAAGCTCTGGTTCACCTCCGAGCAAGGCCGCATTGATTTCAGCTCTCCGGCTGCGCTGGACGAAATCTGTGATGACTGGCGGGACCGGGCGGCCTACGCTTGCGGACCCGAGGAGTTCCTCGAGAGTGCCGAGTCGCTGTGGGAAAAGCAGGCGAAACTGCCTTCGGGCAGCCTGACCATCGAGCGCTTCAGCACAGCGCTGGCTGATGGCACCGGGAACGACGGCGGACTGGTCACCTTTGAAGCCTCCGACCGGGAGGTGGAAGCTGACGGAGATACCCCGCTTCTTGAAGTCGGCGAGGATGCCGGGCTGCTCATGCCGAGCGGTTGCCGCATGGGCATCTGCCACAGCTGTTTGCTTCCGCTCCGAGCGGGGCAAGTCCGGGACCTCCGTACCAACGAAGTACATGGAGACCCCGGTCAATTGATACAAACCTGCGTTTCGGCGGCGGCCGGACCGGTGAACCTCGATATCTGAAGGAGTGGGTATGACAGACCTCGTAGAAAAAGTGTCAGAGGACACGAGTGTTGAGAAGCCCCGGCGACGGCCGGGAGCGCTGGCGGCAACCGGCCACCCGCTGGTCCGTCCGCCTGCCGCTGCACACCTCTCCGATGAGCAGGTTGCCGAGCTGGGCCGCGAACTGGATGCCATTCGCGACGAAGTGCTCGACCGCCGCGGCAAGCACGACGCCGACTACATCCGCCGGGTCATCAAGGCGCAGCGCGCGCTGGAGTTCGGTGGACGGGCAGCGCTGCTGTTCAGCCGGAACAAAGCGGCCTGGGTAGCCGGCACTACAATGCTCAGCTTCGCCAAGATCCTGGAAAACATGGAGCTCGGTCACAATATCCTCCACGGACAGTGGGACTGGATGCGGGATCCGGATATCCACTCCACCACGTGGGAGTGGGACTTCGTCACCCCTGCGCGCTCCTGGCAGCACACGCATAATGATCTGCACCACCGCTGGACCAACGTTGTGGGCAAGGATCGCGATGTCGGCTACAACCTCCTGCGGATGGATGATGACCAGCCCTGGAAGCCCTTCAACTTGGGCAACCCGCTGTACAACGCCATCCTGGCGCCGGTCTTTGAATGGGGAATCGCCCTCTATGATTTGGAGCTCCCGGAGTACAAGGAAGGGCTCAAGTCCAAGGAGGCCCTGCGCAAGGACCTCCGGGCACTGGGGCTGAAAGCGGCCAAGCAGTTCGGCAAGGACTACGCCGCGACACCCGCGGTGGCCATGCTCACCGGTTCCGGCAAGCAGGCGCTGATCGGAACGCTGACCGCGAATGCGGTGCGTAACGTGTGGGCTCACGCAGTCATTTTCTGCGGACATTTCCCCACCGGCGCTGACACCTTCACGGAGGAAATGGTCGACGGCGAGACTCGCGGCGATTGGTACGTACGCCAGATGATCGGCTCGGCCAACATCTCCGGCTCCAAGTTCATGCACCTGATGACGGGCAACCTGTCCCATCAGGTTGAGCATCACCTCTTCCCGGACCTGCCGTCCAACCGTTACCACGAGGTAGCGCCCAAGATCCGTGAGATCTGTGCCCGCTACAACCTGCCGTACACCACCGGGCCGCTCCTGAAGCAGGTTGGCTCCGCGTGGGCCAAGGTTTTCCGGCTGGCGCTTCCTGACCGGACGCCCAAGACCAGCTAGGAGACGCAGCGCACTTCAGGCGCCGGCGGGCGGGTGCTTCTGCACCCGCCTGATCCGGCGCAGTGCTGCCTGCTCGGTGGGACTCTGACTGCCCAGGCCGAGCTTCATAACCCCCAGCACGAGCAGGACCGCCGGCTTCACCGGCAGCCTAACCGGCCCAAGATGTGGCAGGGACAGGCCGAGGAGTTCGCGTTGCCGGGGAGTCAGCGTGGCCACAGCACCGGCGAACAGTACCCGGTACCCAAGGCGCTGTGAGCGCGGAAGCGGCGGACGCCGGATGTAGGCCAGCGCGTCCTGAACCTGTTCGCTGGAAGTGAGTTCGCCGTCGTACGCGGAAAGCTGCTCACGCAGTTCGCCGGCGCTCCGCGGCGGGTCGCTCACGCCCATCAATTCACCGGCTTTCGCCCACTGCCGGACATACTCGTCCGCGCCGCCGGGAAAGCTGAGCCCATACTGTTGGTGCGCGCTGAGGAAGGCGTCGGTGAAGGCCAGATGCACCCAGCGCAGCAGATGGGGATCATTGGCGCTGTAGGCGCGTTCGACGCCGTTTGCGTCCACGTACGTGCCGGTCACCTTCTCATGCAGGCGGCGCACCCAGGCGGACGCGCCGCGTGCGGCATCCGTTGACCCGTAGGTCACGGTGAAAATCCAACGGATGGTGTTGGCCAACCGGCCAAGCGGGTCCTCGCGGAAGTTCGAGTGGGCATACACTCCCGCCATCGCCCCGGGATGCAACGCCTGCAGCAGGAGGGCACGAATGCCGCCCACTGTCGGGGTCATTGAACTGTGGACTGCCCAGACGGCTGAGCCGGGAGCGAAGTAGCCGGCGTCATCGCCGTCAGCCAGTTCCTCCGTCCAGGCAGGCGGGTGGGCGCCGGTGCCCGTGAAAGTGTTCTTGAGCTCGACGCGGAGGCGGGTGAAGGGTGACGCCATGGCACCAGTATGCAGGGTCAACCCGTGAGTCCCATCCAGAAAGGGTTGGCTGACGAACCGCCTTCAGCGACAATTTCAAGCCGAACACCGTTTCACTTCAAGGAGCACCAGTGTCCCCGCAGAACCTTCACGACATCCCGCTGACCATGATCGACGGGACCGAGCGCAGCTTCGGCGATTTCCGGGGCAAGACGGTCCTCGTGGTGAATGTCGCCTCGCAGTGCGGCTTCACCCCTCAGTACGCGGGCCTCGAGGAGCTCTACCGGAAGTACGCGGACCAGGGATTTGTGGTGCTCGGTGTTCCGAGCAATCAGTTCATGGGCCAGGAGCCGGGAACTGAAGCGGACATCCAGGCCTTCTGCTCGATGAACTTCGGGGTGACGTTCCCACTCACCACGAAGAGCGACGTCCGGGGACGGAACCAGCACCCCCTGTATGCAGAACTGACCCGGTTCCGGACGGGCGTGCTGCCGGGCCTCGTGAAGTGGAACTTCGAAAAATTCCTGGTGAACGACGCCGGCACCGTCGTTGCGCGGTTCGCCCCCACAGTGGAGCCGGACTCCGAGGAGATTGTCACGGCGATCGAGGCCGCACTCGCCGCTTAGGCGCGGGAAACCGCCGTTTCGGCGCAGCGCAGCAGGAAGGCGGCACCGGCGTCGTCGTTGGTCAGCTCACCTTCGATGAGGACCGGGTAGGGCTTTTCCGGAACGCCGTCGGCTGGCCGGACATCGACGTGCGCAACGCTGTAGCCATGCTCGTGGAGGTAGTCGGCCATGGCGTAATCAGTGCGTGAATCGCCTACGGTCCGCCAGGTATGGGGGATGTCTCCGTCGATCAGGCGCAGTGCACGCTCTGCACCCAGGTCCTTGCCGACGCGCACGGATTCAATGTCCGTGGAGATGATGGTGGGGTCAACCCGGTAGTCGACGCTGTCATCGCTGTCCGGCAGGTGGTGCGCCAGCCGGCAGACGCCCATGTCGAAGTGCCGCATGATGTCCAGGACGGCGGCATCGAAGGGGCCCTGCCTGTCGAGGTAGTCCTGGTTCCCGACATCAACGCGCTGCTCGATCGACACCATGGCGCGCTTGGTCTCGTCGAAGAACATGTGGTCGGCGAACTGTTCCTCCACCAGCCGGCGCACCTCATCACCGAACTCCTGCGGCAGCGCGAGGGTCTCGTCGACGTGCACCTCGGTGGCGCCCTCAGAGGTGAAACTGAACCAGGTTGCACCCTTCTCGCAGATGGCGTGGAACGTCATCCCGGCAGGGATCCCGGCGGCCAACATCGGCTTCAGAACCTCTGCGCGGATGAACTCATCCGAGCGGCCGGTATTGAAGATCACCGGCCATCCTGCTCCTGCCAGCGCGATCAGCGCATCAATGATTTCCGGCCGCACGGTACGTGTAACGGGGCTGGCAACGGGTCCGTCGACGTCGAGAAGCAGGCCGATGGGAGCGGGCGCGGTTGTGGAGGAGAACACCGAAGCAGTCACCGCCCCAGTATCCGCGTCTCGGGCCGCCGCGAGGAAATCGGTGACGCGCAGGGTTTCCCCAAGGTCTGAAGATGACACTAAATTCCTGCAGCATCCAAGGCACGATATTGAGGCGAGTAATGGCGATTGAAAAGATCGCGCTGGCCGAGCAGGATGCGGCTGACCTGATGCCTGGGGAGGCAGCCGACCGTCCCATCGGACTGACGCGACGAGTGTTTGGCATTTTGATAGGTACCGGTGCACTTGGCACCGCAGCGGGTTGGGGGATAGTCTCCGCCGCCGGTGGCACCGAGGAGGTTCCGACGTCGTTCGGAACCGTTCGCATTGCAGCGGCTGAGCGGCAGGCCCGCATGGTTGGCGCGGTGGGAGGCCACGCGAGTAGCGCAGCGCACGGGGCCGCTCCGCCAGGCGCTTCGGCGCAACCGTTCAACCACACCTGGGGCGAACACCTGGCAGTGAAACTGGAGGTACGCAACACCTCCGAGCGCAACGTGCTGTTTGCGCCGGGACAGCTGCGCCTCCTCGTGGCGAAGACGACGACGGTGACGAACCGTGGTGCCGACGTCGCCAAGATCCTGCTCACGGCCGGCTCCCACCGCAGCGTGTGGGTCAGCTTCCTGGTTCCGAGCGGCGTAGCAGGACTAGCCGCACAGTTCACCGATCCCTGGGGCGGCCCGGCTCCGTTGGCGTTGGCGCTTCCCCGGATCTCCCTTCGACCAGGCTCACTGGAGGACAACCATGGCTGAGCAGCTCCCTCCCGAAATACTGGCGCGCGGGGATCTCCTCAAGTTGGGAGCAGCGGCCGGGCTGGGCTTTGCGGCCCTGCCGCTGGTGCAGCCCTCCGCTCCGCGGAACCGCGTTGCACGGACGCCGGTCCCGTTGGCGCTCGCTGCGCAGCCAGGGGTGCTGGACCTCTACATCAACGAGGGCTACCTGAAGATGGTGGACGACACGCTTGTCTACCACCGCGGGTTCGGCAGCCGACCGACCGACGTTGATGACCCGAGCCCGAGCCTCACCATGGACCCGACGGTGATCACCGTTGCAGGTGACGTGGTTCCCAGCCGCAGCTACCCGCTCGAGGCTCCGCTGCCTACGCGCGGAACACCGGCGCCGCTGCGGGCTGATGCGGCCAATCCCGGCCAGTTCCTGATCCGCCGCAACTACTGGGCGAGCTACTTCCCGGCGCGGACCATCATCGCCGAATTGGGCAGCACCATCCGCTTGCGCATTCAGAACCGCCTGGGCAAACCGCACACCCTCACCGTCTTCGGTGCCGGGGCCGACGGCGGTGACCTCACGACCGGCCCTGTTGCCCCCGACTCCGTGGCCACCCTTGATTTCCCCTGCCCGCGACCGGGAACCTACATCTTCGCCGACCCGACCAACGCGCCGGTCGAACGTGTACTCGGCCTGTTCGGGGTGCTCGTGGTCATGGACCCGGAGCACCAGTGGGATATTGCGGAGGACCTTGCAACGTTTGAGCGGCAGTGGGTGTGGATCTGCCACTGCGTGGAATCACGCTGGGCGTCCATGGAAGCTGCGGGACAAACCGTGGATCCTGTGCAGACGCCGGCGCTGCCGCGCTACTTCACGCTCAACGGGCGCAGCGGGTTTGAATCCCTGGGCATAACCTTCGACGACACCGTCAATCTCGCCACCGAGGAGGAAACCCTGATCTCGGGCTATCCGCGGCAATTGGATGTACGCCAGTTCGGTGAGGGAACGGAGGCGGGCACGCTCCGCGGCGGCCAGCTGGTGCGCCTGATCAACCCCGGGATCTGCCTGCACCAGATGCACTTTCATGGGAACCACATCTGGACGGTCCGCCGAAACAACGTGGACTGGCCGCGGCACGAGGGGTTCGTCGACAACGAAGGCCACGTGGTCCTCCAGCAGTGGGAGGACGTCGTTGAACTGGCGCAGATGGACACCAAGGACTGCATCATCCCGATCAAACGTCCGCCGGACGCCATCGACCCGGTTTGGTTTGCACGTACCGGTGACTGGGTCTACCCGATGCACTGCCACGCTGAGCCGTCTCAGACCGCCGCCGGCGGCATGTACCCCGGCGGGCTTGTTGCCCACTGGACCCTCAAGGGCCCGATCCCAGGAGCCACACCGTGAGTATTTTCAGCCGCAAGCGGAGTGAGAGACGCTCGAGTCGCCGCTCGATCCGCGCAATCGAAAGAGCCCAGGAAGTCGCCGAACGCCGTCGTCGTGAAGAGGAACGACGGCGGGAGGCAGCTGAGCGCCGCAGGCGGGAGGAGGAACGCCGGCGAGCGGCGGCGGCAGAGCGCCGCAGGCGGCGGTCTTCGCCCAAGCCGAGCGTGTCACCGAAGCCGAGTGCGTCGTCGTCGGCGTCTGCGTCGGCAAGCGCGACCGCAACGGCGGGCGCCACTCCCAGTGCCACCGCTTCCGCCACCCAGAGCGCCACTCCAACGGCCACCGCCTCTGAATCCGTCACGCCGTCGGCGACAGCGGATCCAACGGTCACAGCGGAGCCCACCACCACCGCGGAGCCGACCGCAACGGCTGAACCAACGGAACAGCCGGATCCGGTCGGAGGGGTGGAACCGGTGCTGCATCACCGCTTCCAGAGCCAGGTGGATTTCAGCTCGGACCAGCTGGAGGTGGAAAACCCCGTGACGGAATTCCTGCAGACCCCCGCGGTTGCCGTCGACTTCGACTTCCACAGCCGCGACCTCGTTATGGACGATGGCGCGGAATTCGAGATGTGGAGCTTCGAGGACGACACGCACGAGCGGGGCTTTCCCGGCCCCACCCTGCGGGTCCAGGAGGGGAAGGTGTTTCACGCAACGGTGCACCCGAGCAAGGGACCGCACACCATTCACTGGCATGGCATGGAACCTGACCCCCGGAACGACGGCGTGGGGCACACGTCATTCGAGGTGGACGGGCAATACACCTACCAGATGCAGCCCGAACCGGGACGGCCCGGCGACCCGAACTACGGGGCAGCGGGAACGTACTTCTACCACTGTCACGTCAATACGCCGCTGCACGTCCAGATGGGGATGTTCGGTCCACTGGTCATCGATCCGGTGGTGCACCCTGCCTATCCGGTGAGCCCCGGCGCTCGCCGTGCCTTTGTGGACGGACCGGAGTATGACATCGATACCGAGGCGTTGCTCGCGCCCTACTCGCTGGATCCGCGGTGGCATGAGATGAACCATGCTGACGGTCTGTCTGGAGAAGACGCCGGCCTCAACCGGTTTGAGCCCGAGCATTTCTACGTCCTGGGCGGGGAACTTGCCCGCCGTCCTGCCGGCAAGGAAGTGGTGTGGAGTCTTTCCAGCCTGCGCGCCAATGTGAAGGGCGGTCCGAAGAAGCCGACGCTCCTGCGGACGCTCAACGCCAACTACCTGCCCACAACGCTGATCTTTACCGACGCGGATGGAACCGAAGCGCGTATCGCCGAATTGATCTCCCACGATGGCCGGCCGTTCCGGGACACTTCCGTTCCGAATGTCCCCGCACCGAGTTGCCGTGATGCCGGTTATCCGTTGACCGCCAGCAGGCTCGCCTACGGCGCCGCCGAGCGCTTCGACATGCTGCTGCATCCGCCGACGGCCGGTCGGTACTACCTTCGGGTGCAGTGGGAGGACTGGGTCACCGGGGCGGTCCTCGGTACACGCACCATCCCGATCGACGCGACCTGACACTCAATGCCACCCCGTGAAGGAGGACTTTTCCGGTAACTCTTTGGCGACGACGGGCACGCTGCCAGAGCGCCACATTCCCTTGGGGCAATATCTTGCCTAGGCTGTGTTGGTGATCTTCAAAGCAGTGAGCGATGGACGCCCGTACCCCGACCACGGACACGTGACCCCCAAAGACTGGGCCAACGTAGCCCCACGCCAGGTTCGGCTGGACGAACTCGTCACCACCAAGACCACGCTAGACCTCGAGGCGCTGCTGGCCGAAGACTCAACCTTCTTCGGGGACCTCTTCCCGCATGTGGTGCAGTGGAACAACACGTTGTACCTGGAGGACGGGCTGCATCGGGCAGTCCGTACGGCACTTCACCAGCGGACCATCCTGCACGCGCGCGTTCTGGTTATCGATGGCTAGGACACCGAAACGCAAGCCGATCCGATCGAAGAAGAACCCGATCGAATGGCACGGTCACCGCATTGTGACCGAGAACGATCTCGAGACGGTCTTCGCCGATGACGGAAATGTCGAACGCCCGCACGTCTACATGCGCAGGCTGCGCCACGGTGTGGTGCTGGTACTGCTCCTCGCTCTGGTGACCGCCGCCGTGCTCTTCGCGCTGGCCCTGGCCCGGGGGGACATCCAGCTCACCGCCAGCCAGCCATCGGCGAGCCCCGTCAGCGCCTGCCCTGCCGGTCCGTTCGAGCTCGTTGATCCTGCCACAGTGACCGTGAACGTGCTCAACAGCACCAGCATCGCCGGGCTGGCAGGGAATGGTTCGGCGGCTCTGGAGGAACGCGGCTTCACGGTGAACTCCGTCGGCAACCGGTCCGTTGGTCAGACCAACATGACCGCGATCATCGTCTCCGGGCCGTCCGGGTATGCACAGGCATTTACGCTGCAGCGAACCATTCCCGGAACAATCTACGTCGAGGATGAGCGGCCGGACGCCACCGTGGACGTTGTGCTTGGGTCCGAGTTCGAGGCGCTGGTGCCCGCTGAGAAAGTCAACGCCGAACCGGGCGGGCTGGTCTGTGAACTGCCGTCCACAGCGAGCCCCACGCCCGCGCCGTCGTCAGCTGCTCCGTAGGAACGGAACCGCAGACGACGACGGCGCGCGCCGGTCAGCTAGCAGCCGTCTGGTCCGCAGACCTCGCCATCGGGCGAGGTGGATACCGGGATCAGGGGATGGGCTTCCTGCCACGCCTGGTCCAGAGCCTGCCGGAAGAGCTCGACGGGCTGTGCGCCGGAGATGCCGTACTTCCGGTCAATCACGAAGAACGGCACGCCGCTCACCCCGAGGGTCTGGGCCTCGCTGATGTCCCGCCGTACGTCGTCGGCGAAGCGGTCGCCGGCCATGGTGTCGCGGACAGACTGCTCATCGATGCCGAGGTCATTGCCCAGTTTCACGAGCACGTCGGTATCGGAGGTGTTCAGACCCTGCTCGAAGTGCGCCGAAAGGATGGCTTCCTTCGCTTCGTTGCCGTGACCAAGCGACTTCGCGAGGTGCAGGAACCGGTGGGCGGGGAAGCTGTTGCCAACAACCACGGAGTCGAAGTCGAAGTTCACGCCGACATCGGCCGCTGACGTGGTGAGCTGGTTCCACATTTGGCGGACCTGCTCAGGGGCAATTCCCTTGCGTTCGGAAAGGTACTGCTGCTCGGTTCCGTCATAGTGCTCGGGGAGGGTGGGGTCCAGCTGGAAGCTCTTCCACGTCACTTCCACGCTGTCCCGGTGCGGGAATTCAGCAAGGGCTTTCTCGAAGCGGCGCTTACCGACGAAGCACCACGGGCATTTGACGTCAGACCAGATTTCAATGTGCATACCTTTCCCAACGGGACGACGGCGGCGCGCTATTCCCGCCGCACCACCTCGCGTTGATTTGGCAGGACACGCCCCTTAGCGCTCCGCAAGAGGGGTGTCCTGCCAGATCAACGGCCGGGGTTAGCGCTGCAGGGCCAGCGCCGGCCGCTGCCCGGCGCGGAGGTGCCGGGTGTAGGCGGGGAGAGTCAGGAATTCGGGGAAGTCCTCGCGGAGGGCCACTTCCTCGAAGAGCCGACGGGCGTCGTCGTACCGGTCATCATCGAAGCGCGGCAGCCGGTCAAATTCATCCTCCAACATCTGTTCCACCCACTCACGCGTGATGAACTCGCCGGTGTCAGTCACGGCATGGACGTGGATCCACTGCCAGATCTGCGAACGGGAGATCTCCGCGGTGGCGGCGTCCTCCATCAGGTTCTTCAGGGTCACCGCGCCATGGCCGCGGAGCCACGTTTCAAGGTAGCGGACGCCCACCGTCAGGTTGGTCCGGATCCCGGTTTCCGTGATGAGGCCCTGCGTTCCGGTCAGGTCGATGAGGGCGCGGTCATCGGGCACCACGTCCGTGCGCTGGCGGTCCAACTGGTGTGGGCGGTCGCCGAGCACCACGTCGAACACGGCCCGCGCCACCGGGACCAGGTCCGGGTGAGCCACCCAGGCGCCGTCAAAGCCGTCGCCGGCCTCGCGGGACTTTTCGGTGCGGGCCTGTTCCCTGGCGATGGCGTTGATGGCGTCATCGCGGCGGCTGGGAACGAAGGCGGCGGGTCCGCCGATGGCGTGGGCGCCGCGCCGATGGCAGGCGCGCACCAACTGCTCGGTGTAGGCCCGCATGAACGGGGCGGTCATGGTGACCATGGTCCGGTCAGGCAGGACAAAGCGGGGGCCACGGAGCCGGAAGTTCTTGATGAGCGAGAAGATGTAGTCCCACCGCCCGGCATTCAGGCCGGACGAGTGCTCGCGGAGTTCGTAGAGGATCTCCTCCATCTCGAAGGCGGCGGTGATGGTCTCGATGAGCACGGTGGCGCGGATGGTGCCGCGGGGGATGCCGAGCAGCTGCTGGGAGCGGAGAAAGATGTCGTTCCACAGCCGCGCTTCGAGGTGGTTCTCCAGCTTCGGCAGGTAGAAGTAGGGTCCTCGGCCGGAATCGATCAGCCGGTGGGCGTTGTGGAAGAAGTAGAGCCCGAAGTCCACGATGCTGCCCGAGAGCGGTTCGCCGTCGACCAGCAGATGCTGCTCCGGCAGATGCCAGCCCCGCGGACGCACGACGACGGTGGGCAGCTTTTCGCCGAGCCGGTACTCCCTGCCCTCCTCGGTGGTGAAGTCGATGCGGCGTCGCAACGCGTCATGCAGGTTGAGCTGTCCGTTGATGACGTTGGGCCAGGTGGGGGTCAGCGAATCTTCCAGGTCCGCCAACCATACGTTGGCGCCGGAGTTCAGGGCGTTGACCGTCATCTTGCGGTCCACCGGGCCGGTGATTTCGACCCGGCGGTCCTCCAAGCCGGGAGCCGGGGGCGCAACCTGCCAGCCGCCGTCGTTCCTGATGTGTGCGGTGTGGGCCAGGAATCGCGGGTCCTCGCCGCGCGCGATCCGGTTCCGGGTTTCCCTGCGCCGCTGGAGCAGCTCCTGGCGTCGTGGCTCGGCGAAGGCGTGGAGTTCGCTGAGGAAATTGAGCGCTTCGGGGGTGAGGATTTCGTCCTGGCGGGGGATGGGCGGTGCGGTCAGCCTGATGCCGTGTGTGTTCATGGAAGGTGCTCCTTCAAAACGGGGAGGGGTTTAGTGGAACTGCTGGGTCTCGGTGGAGCCGGCGAGGGCCAGGGTGCTGCCCTTGGGGTTGAGGGCGCTTGCCACCTGGTCGAAGTAACCGGTGCCGACCTCGCGCTGGTGGCGTGTGGCGGTGTAGCCGCGTGCTTCAGAGGCGAATTCCTTTTCCTGAAGTTCCACGTAGGCGCTCATGCCGTCGGCCGCGTAGCCGTGGGCGAGGTCGAACATCGAGTAGTTCAGCGCATGGAACCCGGCGAGGGTGATGAACTGGAAGGTGAAACCCATGGCGCCGAGCTCGCGCTGGAACTTGGCGATGGTCGTGTCGTCGAGGTGCTTGCGCCAGTTGAACGACGGCGAGCAGTTGTAGGCGAGCATCTGATCGGGAAACTCGGTCTTGACGGACTCAGCGAAGCGCCTGGCGAGCTCAAGGTCCGGGGTGCCGGTTTCCATCCAGATCAGGTCCGCGTACGGAGCGTAGGCGCGTGCCCGCGCAATGCAGGGATCGATTCCGTTGCGGACCTCGTAAAACCCTTCCGGTGTGCGTCCTCCGGTGAGGAACGGGCGGTCCCGCTCGTCGACGTCGGACGTGAGAAGTGTCGCCGCTTCGGCGTCGGTCCGGGCCACGATGACCGATGGAACGCCGGCGACGTCGGCTGCCAGTCTCGCCGCGTTCAGCGTGCGGACGTGCTGTTGCGTGGGGATGAGGACCTTGCCGCCGAGGTGCCCGCACTTCTTCTCGGACGCCAGCTGGTCTTCCCAGTGCACGCCTGAAGCGCCGGCTACGATCATCGACTTCATCAGCTCGAACGCGTTGAGCGGCCCGCCGAACCCGGCCTCTGCGTCTGCGACGATCGGCACGAGCCAGTCTTCGACTGACTGCGTCCCTTCGGCCCACTCGATCTGGTCCGCACGCTGCAGCGCGTTGTTGATGCGGCGCACCACCTGTGGGACCGAGTTGGCCGGGTACAGCGACTGGTCCGGGTATGTCTGGCCGGAGAGATTGGCGTCGGCTGCAACCTGCCAACCGGACAGGTAGATGGCCTTCAGCCCGGCCTTCACCTGCTGCACTGCCTGGTTGCCGGTCAGCGCACCGAGGGCGTGGGTGTATTCGCCCGTTTCTGCCTGGGAGGTGAGCTGCTGCCACAACTTCTCGGCGCCGCGGCGGGCGAGTGTGTGTTCCTCCTGGACGCTTCCACGAAGGCGTACGACGTCGGCGGCCGAGTAATCACGCTGGATCCCTTCCCAACGCGGATCAGCTGCCCACTCCAGCTCGAGTTCGTGGACCGCTTCGGTGCGGGTATTGCTGCCTGGGGTTCCGGCTTCCTGCGTCATTGCGTTTCTCCTTCCGGGAGGCGTTGGTGCCTCTGCGGTAACTGCTGGTGAGAGCAACGATTCAGCATCCTGCACCCCCGAACCAGAGCAAACCTATGGAAAGAAACGCATTTCTTCGCGTATCGTCAAGAAATGACTACTTCGAGCTGGAATCGCACCCGGCAGCCCGAACTTGAATCCGTTCCCGAGGGTGAGGACGCGATCAGCCTCGGCCGCCGCCTGCGGCACCTCCGCAAGAGCCGGCGCATGACGCTGGAGGAGCTGGGCGCCGTCGTCGGGACAGCGCCGTCCCAGCTCTCATTGATGGAGAACGGCAAGCGTGAGCCCCGGTTGGGCATGCTGCAGTCGCTCGCGAAAGCGCTCGGGGTGAGCATCGACCAACTGCTGGGTGCGGAACCGCCCAGCCGGCGGGCTGCGTTGGAGATCGCCCTCGAGCGGGCTCAGCGGGGTCCGCTGTACGAGTCGCTCGGGCTGCCGAAAGTCCGCACGTCGGCGCGGCTGCCGATGGAGGCCCTTGAAGCGTTGGTGGGTCTGCAGGCGGAGCTCGAGCGCCGGTTGAATGAGCAGGTGGCAACGCCGGAGGAGGCCCGCCGCGCCAACGCCGAGCTCCGCGGCATCATGCGCAGGCAGAACAACTATTTCCCGGATATCGAGGCCGAGGCACAGAAGGTCCTTGCCTCCGTCGGCCACACCAGCGGGCCGCTCTCGCAGCACCTCATCGCCGATATCGCTGCGCATCTCGGGTTCACGTTGCACCATGTGGGGGACCTGCCGCATTCCACCCGATCGGTGACGGATCTGAAGAACCGGCGTATCTATCTCACGCAGTCGCAACGGACGGACCATGACCCGCGGTCGGTCCTGCTGCAGGCTCTCGGCCACTACGTTCTGCAGCATGAGACACCGGAAAACTATCGGGAGTTTCTGAGGCAGCGGGTGGCCACGAACTACTTCGCGGCGGCGCTCCTGCTGCCCGAGAAGGCAACGGTCGATTTCCTCCAGACGGCGAAGTCCGCCAAGGAGATCGCGGTCGAGGACGTTCGGGACGCGTTCGCCGTCTCCTATGAGACCGCGGCCCACCGGTTCACCAACCTCGCAACCCAGCACCTGGGCATCCCCACCCACTTCCAAAAGACCCACCAGAGCGGGATCATTTACAAGGCCTACGAGAACGACGGCGTGACCTTTCCGCAGGATCACACCGGCGCCATCGAGGGCCAGCCCTCGTGCAGGAAGTGGACGTCCCGCGTGGTGTTCGATGTTCCGGACCGCTTTTCCGCCTACAGCCAGTACACCGACACACCGAGCGGCACCTACTGGTGCACTGCCCGCACCGAGCGGGCCGCTGCCGGCGAGTTCTCCCTCAGCGTCGGCGTGCCCTATGCGCATGTGAAGTGGTTCCGCGGACGTGAAACTTCCATCCGTGGTGAGTCCCGCTGTCCGGAGGAATCATGCTGCAAGCTGCCGCCGTCGTCATTGGCGGGTGAGTGGTCAGGCTTCGCCTGGCCCAGCGCGCGTGCGCACTCCCACCTGCTGGCGGCCATGCCGCCCGGCGCATTTCCCGGTGTTGACGAGACCGAGGTGTACTCCTTCCTGCAGGCGCACTCGGGCTAGTCTGGAGCGAGACTGACAGGAGCCTCATGCTTTTTGCCAATGACACTGAAGAGGGTTTGCGCAGCGCGGCCGCGCTCGTGAATACCGAGGATGGGGAGCAGCTTCCCGACGTCGGCTCCCTGCACCGGTTTGCCCGGAACTGGAACTGGACCGGCAACCTGGCGCTCGATGACGCAGAACTGGGCGCCGTCCGTCGCCTTCGCCCGCGTTTGCGCGCCTTATGGGACGGCGATGAGGACTACGTGGTGGAGACGGTGAACTCCCTGCTGCGCGAGTTCAACGCCCTGCCGCAGCTGGTGCGGCATGATTCCTGGGATTACCACATCCACGCAGTCCCGCGGGAGGCGCCGCTGTCCGCGCGCATGGCCGTCGAGGCGGCAATGGCTTTCGTTGACCTGGTGCGTAGCCGGGAGCTGAGCCGATTGCGGCTGTGTGCATCGCCGGACTGCGGGAACGTGCTGGTGGATCTGTCGAAGAACCGGTCGCGGCGGTTCTGCGAATCGGGTTGCGGGAACCGGGCTGCGGCGGCGGCGTACCGCGCCCGGCTCGCTGAGCGTGCGGAGTCCGCCTGACCTTTCGAGTCCGGCAAAAAGAAACCCCCGGCCCATTTTTTGGACCGGGGGTTTCTTCGATCAGTACCTACCTACTCAACGGTGAGGTTACGGCACCATCCAGGTGAAACCGCCCCAACCGGTTCCGTTCTGGACCTTGCCCGCGAAGCCACCGGTGCCATTTCCCGAGTAGAGGAACAGCTTGCCGGCGGAGTCACGCGCCAGAAGATCCGCGTTGCTGTCCCCGTCGAAATCGCCGGGGGCAACGAGGGTGAAGTTGTTCCAGCCCTGGCCCGGCTGCGTCCGGGTGCCGAAGCCACCGGTTCCGGTGCCCGGGTAGAGGAACAGCTTGCCGGCGGAGTCGCGGGCCAGGAGATCAGCGGCGGTGTCGCCGTTGAAGTCGCCCGGACCAACGATGGTGAAGCCGTTCCAGCCCGATCCGATCTGGGTCGGCGTCAGGAAGCCGCCTGCACCATTCCCCGGGTAGAGTCGCAGCTTGCCGTCACCAAGACGGGCAATCAGGTCAACGTTGCCGTCGCCATCCCAGTCACCCGGGGTGACCATGGTCAAGCCGCTCCAGCCTTGCCCGATCTGCGTCTTTCCCGTGACCGTGCCGGTACCGGTGCCCTTGTACAGCCACAGGCGTCCGGAACTGTCCCGAGAGATGACGTCGGAGTTGCCGTCGCCGTCCCAGTCACCCGGAATCAGGATGGCGTTCATGGAGTTCCAGCCCGTACCGATGACCCGGCTCTTCAGGAACCCACCGGTGCCGTTGCCCGGGTAGAGCAGCAGTTGGCCGGCGGAGTTGCGGACAACCACATCCGGATTGCCGTCACCATCCAGGTCTTCGTTGACGGTTGCACCCGCGACCGAAATCGGGACGATCTCCTGCTTGTCACCCGTTGCATTGTGGTGATGAATGAACAGCGCCTTGGCGTCCGTGACGGACTCCTGGCGGTTGACGTTCAGTGTGACTCCAGCCGCCGAAGCGAAGGACGCCGCTGCCGGCTCGCCGCCCTCGAACCACAGTGCCGGTTCGGTGACGTTGAAGTCGATCCAGTCGGTGGTGTCGACCGGGCCACCGGAAACACCGTTCTCGTCAACGTTGAAAGCGCTCGCCGTCGACACCCGGTACTTGATCGGCGCCGAGGCGCCCAGCGTTGCGGCGTTCATACCCAGCTCCGTTACCGGAACCGGAAGGGTCACAACGTTGGTGTCGAACGTGTTGGTGTCCACACTGCCGTCCACCCCGTTGGCGAAGTAGAGGTCGGTATCAAAGACGGGTGCTCCCGCATCATCGATGGTGACAACCTCGAACAGGATCATGTCCAGTGTTGGAGCTCCGGGACCAAGATCCGAGTAACGGAGGGTCTGGACAACGTAATCGACCGTGCTGTCGCCGTCGGTATCGAGCTCGATTGACACTCCGTTGTTGCCGCCGAGCTGCGCCCAGTTCTGCCAGGTGCTGATACCGAAGTTCAGCACACCGGTTGTCGGGTCTCCGGCAGCATCAACCAGCGCCGGAACCGTTGAGGCAGCGCCTACTGCGCGGAGGTCAAACGAGTAGAGAGACTCAAGCGGACGCTCCGCTGCCTTGGGGCTCTCAGCGCCGAGGACCAGCGGTGAAACGATGGACTGGTAGGCGGATTCTCCAGGAACTCCCTGCGAGAGCCCGCGGCCTTCGAGTGCAATGCCGCTCAGGAGGTCAGAGGCGCCGTCGAAGGCAATTTCAGTTCCGGCCGAAATATCCGAGGTGGGCTTCGGTGCCGAGTAGACGGGCACACGAAGTTCCTGCCCATCAGCGCCGAGGAGCTGAATCCGGCCGGAAACGTCGGCGAGGTACTGACGCGGAATGCCGGCCTGAATCTCTTCTGCCGCCGGATCGATTGTTTTGGCGAGAGCCGCAGGATCGGCAATCGTCAGTGTGACGGTCAGCGTTGCCGGGTTGTTGGCCGGAACAGAAATCACCGCTGGTGACACCGAGATGGCAACGCCAGGCATTGTCGACGCTGCAAGGTAGCTGGCGTCATAAGTGACCGGAGCATTGGACGTGTTCTGGACGGTGACCTGCTTGGTGACCGTCAGAGCTTCAGTGCCGAGTTCCAGCACGCCGAAGTTTACCGAGGTGAGGGCCGGCTGCTCCGTCGCGTAGGCCAGAACGGATGTTTCCAGGGCTTGCATCGCGTCAACGCGTCCGGATCCCACGCGGTTCGGTGCGTAGGGAATTCCATCTGCAGTCAGGAGATCATGCGTCGCCGTGTTCATGATGACGCTCTTGGCCTGGTACGGGTTGTACTCGTTCGCGGAGAGGACCAGCGCAGCAATGCCTGCCGTGTGAGGTGCGGCCATCGAGGTGCCGCTCTTCGTCGAGGCCCCGTTGCCGGTTCCTACCTGAACTGAGCCAATGGAAACACCGGGAGCAGTCACATCCGGCTTGACCACGCCGTTGGAGCCATGGACGCCCCGCGAGGAGAACGCCGCAAGGGTGTCCTTCGCGTTGGAGGGTCCGGTAGCCGTTGCCTGATACGAGGGGTCGAGCTGGAGGACAAGCGTTCCCGCCTCCGCCGCCGGCATCAGCCTGGCGGTGTCAGCGGCGGTGAGCTGGAGGCCCGGGATCTTGTCGTTGCCGCCGATACCGGCAGGGAACACGTCAAGCGTTGTGCCGATGACGACGCCGGCGTACCCGGCTGTCGCAGCGTTGTTCCACCGATCGGCTGAGCCGCAGTCACGAGTGGTGTCATTGTCATCCCAGAACAGCCACACCCATTTGCCGGCGTTGGCTCCGGCCACAGGCAGGGCGTCGCAGCCGTCATTGTTGGCTCCGTCAGGTCCCATGACCACTTCACCCCGAAGCGTTTCGGGAGTAACTCCTTCAGCGGCGTAATCGAAGTTGACGGTGTACTGCCCGGAAGCAGGTCCCGCCACGGCCTCGGGTGCCAGAACATCAACGCGGTCCAGGGTTACCTGGGAACCAACGCTGGCCGCAACAGTCAGTGCGGATTCGGCGCTGCCGGGTGAGCCGCCGATGTCGTAGACATCGCCGTCGTTACCGGAGGATACGACCGACAGGACGCCCTGTTCGGTCAGTTCATTGACAATGTCGTTTTCGGGGTCGTCGTACGCCGGGAAGGAGGAGCCCAGCGACATGTTGACTACCTGTGCGCGGTCGTCGAAGTTGCCGTCGCCGTTGGGGTCCAGGACGTAGTCCAGGGCCTTTCCCACCACGAGGCTTGAACCCTCGCAACCGAAAACGCGGAGGGCAACAATGCCGGACTCAGGGGCAGATCCCGGGCCGATTCGCATCTCGTTGACGGTCTCCGCCGTGAGGGTGCTGTAGTCACCTTCGAACGTGGTGCCGTCAGCGTTGACTCCATAACCCGAAGAGGTGCCTGCAACGTGTGATCCGTGGCTCTGGCAGTCAAGGGGATTGAGGTCCGGCTGGGGAATTGTGCGTGCGGGATCGGTTGAGCCGGCGTCGTAGGCATCGCCCACCAGGTCATAACCGCCGAGGAACTTGGCGGCATCGTAGAGCGCGGGATCAGGTTCGGCATCAGCCTTGGCCTGATTGAAGGCCTCTATGGTGCCCGGTCCGCCGAAGCCCGCATGGGTGTAGTCAAGACCGGTGTCCAGCACGGCAATGGTGATTCCCTCGCCGGTATTGTCCCGGGCCGTCCATGCTTCGAGCGCGCGAGTGTCAATATCCGCGCCCTTGTTCTCGATGGTTTTGGGGACTATTCCGGTGATCTTCACGACGTCCGGACGGGCAGCGAGCGCCTTGATTGCCTCAGCATCGCCCTGGATGGCGACGCCGGGAAGGGTGTTGGTGGTGGTGTACAGCTGGGAAGCGCCGGCTTCGGCTGCCACCTCGTCCGCTTGTGCCTGGATGCCGGCACGGATTTCAAGAACGCGGTCGGTCCGCTGAATCGGCGTGGTGAACCCGTTGCTGCGTACTTCAGCCGGCTGCGTCTGCTCAAAGGCTCCCTTGCCAGCGAACTGGACGTAGGCCGCCGTCGTTCCCGTTTTCTCGGCGAGGTCCCGGCTGATTTTGGAATCGATTGCGGGCTGAAGCGTTATTCCCTCAGCGGTGGGGCTGTCGGAATCCGGCGCCTGCACTGCCGAAGCCGGTGCCCACATGCTGGAGGCCAGGGCGAGGCCGGTCAGCGACGCCAGCACAGCCCTTCCTGATCTCCGGCGGTATGACTTGCTCATGCTGCTCCTTACGAAGGAAGAGTCAAGGCCCATACCGCTTGAGTCCATTCCTAGCCCCCCGCAGCACTGCTGGCACGGCCAAGACCGGTGTGAGTGTTATTCCATGTGTTGCGATGGGTGCCAGCAGAGATGTGAAGCCCGTTCAGGCTTCACCCTTACAGCTTCATGTGTCACGAGTCACAAGTCAACGGATTTGGTTCGTTAAGGTAGCTAACCGGTCGAGATTTTCCTACGCGGCGCTAGACGGCCGCAGCGCCGCCCTGCCAGACCGCATCGAACGGTGCGTTCGAAGAGACCCTGTTCCTGATCCCCTCGGTCACGAAAGCCTTGGCAGTACGGGCGGCTTCCAGCGGCGCTGCACCCTTGGCCAGCTCCGCAGCGACCGCGGCCGCAAGCGTGCAGCCGGCACCGCTGACTGCGACGTTCCCCACCTTGGGGGCGCTGAGAACTTCCAGCGTCTCGCCGTCGTAATAGACATCCACGGCGTCGCTGCCTTCCAGCCTCACGCCACCTTTCGCCAGTACGACGGCGCCGCTTGCCTCATGGATGCGCCGCGCCGCTTCCTTCAGATCCTCCACCGAACGGATCTCGATTCCCGCGAGCGACTCCGCCTCGAAGTGGTTCGGCGTGACGAACGTTGCCAGGGGCAGGATGTTCGCCCTCAGCGCCTGATCAGTGTCGAGTGCCGCGCCAGGCTCCTGGCCCTTGCAGATCAGCACGGGATCCAGCACTACGTTCTTCCACTCCTGGGACTTCAGCGCACCGGCAACAGTGTCGATGGTTTGCGGAGTGCCCAGCATGCCGATCTTCACGGTGCCGATCGCATAGCAGGACTGGATAGCTTCAAGCTGATCTGCGATGACCTGGGCATCAACGGGAACGAACCGGTGGTTCCAGCTGTCCTTCGGATCGAACGAGACAATGCAGGTGAGAGCGGCGATGCCGTAGGTGCCCAGCACCTGGAACGTCTTCAGGTCCACCTGCGCGCCGGCGCCGCCGGTGGCCTCGGAACCTGCGATGGTCAGCGTAATTGCGGGTGCGTCAGTAGCCATTGCACCAGTCTGCCCGACGCCTCGCGGCTTGCGCCAACAGCATCACCGTGCCCGGCCCTCGTGCAGCATCCCGACGGACTTCTCGATCCGTGCTGCCCGGGTCTCAGCTTTCTTGGCGCCGGTGACCTGCAGCGCGTGCCAACTCTTGTTGCTGTAGGAGAGGGTGTCCCAGAACGCCTTGGCTGCAGGGTCCTTCTCGAGCGCGCCCGCAAGGTCCTCAGGTACCTCCACCTCGCGTGGGGCTGTGTCGAGTTCCACCTCGACATCATGCACTTCGCCGGCCTGGACACCGGCTTCCTGGCGCCTGTCCGCGCTGAGTCCGAACATGAACCGGCCACCCATTGACGCGATCGAAGTGCGGAAGGTGAAGCCGTTGACGGTCGCGACAATCTTCGGGTGTTTCCCGCCCCCGAGTTGCTCGACGATGGATTCCGGAACTTCGAACCCTGCCGTGTTCTTGCCGGATGATTCGAGCTCAGCGCGAAACTGCATCGTTGCCTCCACCTGTCGAGCTGCTCTGAACGACGTTGGCTGCAGATTATCCCGATCGTGCCCCGCTTGTCTCGGCTTTCTCCGGGTAGATCGTGACGAGTTTCCAGACGCTTGCCCGGCCGGCGGCGGCAGCAGTCCCGACCACAGCACCCGTCGCAAAGGATTCGAATCCGCCGCCGCCCGCGATGAGAGTAATGAGCGTGGATAGGAGCGCGAAGACCCCGAAGAATGCCGCGATGTGCAGCACCTGATTGGCCACCGGCCGCAGGGCGAGGCCGAGGAGCAGCGCGACGCCGAATCCGACGACCGTGATGGGGATACCTAAGATGGCTGCAAGCGCTACGAAGGAAAACGTCTCCCACGGCATTGACCAGCCAAAACTTATGCCGACAGCAGTCGCCAGCAAAAGGTGAGTGACCCCCGTTCCGGTCAGCAGCGCGAACGGGCCGAAGGCAACCCGGCGGGCGCGGCCGGCGCCATTATGATGCGGAGCCGGCTGCGCGTCGTCGTCGTGCTGGTGGAGGTGCTGCACGGCCGCTCCTTTGTGAACGTGTTCAGTTCAATGTAGGGACTGGCCCTGCACATGTTCAATTCGATGCTCCGCGACCGCTCACCGGCCGACGTGGGACAATTATCAGACGCCTGGGGGCAGCCGGGCGACAGTGCTAATACAGCGGGCCCTTTGGGCTGCGCGAACCACTTCCACGAATGAGAAACAATGACTCAACTGCAGGACCATGCCCGCGCGCGTTACGCGACCGCCGGCAGCGCAAACTTCTCGATCATGCTGGCGGTTCTTGCCGTCGTCGTCATCCTTTCCAATATCGGCGCATCGAAAGGTGTAGTGATCGGGCCGATCATCGGCGACTTCAGCATCATCACGGACGGCGGGTTCTTCCTCTTCCCGCTCGCGTACATCATCGGTGACGTCATCAGCGAGGTGTACGGCTTCAAGGCCGCCCGGCTCGGGATCATCGTGACGTTTGTGCTGTCGGTCTTTGCATCGCTCGCCTACGCCGTCATCATTGCGCTGCCGGGGTTCGACGATGACTTTGGTCTCGCCAAGCAGGAAGCGCTGGAGTTGGCGCTCGGTCCGGTACCGCTGATTGTGCTCGCGTCTCTGCTGGGGTTCGTTGTGGGGCAGACGCTCAACTCGCTGGTGCTGGTGCGGATGAAGTCGCGGTTCGGCGAGCGCAGCATGGTGGCCCGCCTCATCGCCTCGACCGGTGTCGGGGAATTCGCTGACACGCTGATCTTCTGCGCCATTGCCGCTTCGGTGATCGGCATTACGGATTTCCCGACGTTTCTGAATTACCTCTTCTTCGGCTTCGTCTACAAGACGCTGGTGGAGGTGCTCCTGCTGCCGGTCACGACCGCGGCCATCCGCTGGGTGAAGCGTCGGGAACCGAGCTACGCGGCCGCCTAGCGGCGCCCGTCAAGAACCCCGTCCCCTTGCGCCGCCCTCCGCAAAAGTGCCGTTGTTGTGCAGGATCGTGGGGACGTCCCCACGATCCTGTCACTACGCGGCACTCCTGGCGCAGTTCCACCACGCTTTCAGAATTCTCCCCCGGGTGGCTTCCTGAAACAGGTCCGCCCACTCGAGCCTGATGAAAACCCACCCCTGTTCCATGAGTGCCTTCTCACGTCGACGCTCCTGAAACAGCACCTCGGGGGTCGGAGCGTAGTCGAAGTACTTTGTCTTGCCGTCAAACTCGAGGGCAAGCTTCTGCTCGCGCCAACCGAAATCGATGCGGTGCTCACCAAATCGGGTGCGCACGACCAACTGTTGTTCCGGCTGGGGTATCGGCATGCCGGCTATCAGGTGCGCGGTAAGGGACTCACCCGCTGACTCAGACAGGACGCTGGCATTCTCCACGACCTCACGAGCAATCTGTACGCCCTTGTAGCCTGCCTGGCGTTGAAGGACCTGGTGTAGCTCGGCGCGCTGGACACCCAGATGAAGCGCGTGATCCGCAGTGATCAGCCCCTGCCTGTAGGACAACAGTCTGGCCGAGTCCACAACGGTGCGGGCGCGCGAGGTAACCTGCAACCCGTCGACCATGTCCACCTCGCCGGGCAGCAGCTTTGCTCGGTGTCGAACAACATCAGCGTTGTGCTCCCGCGATGATCCGGAAAGCGGCTGCGTGATGTGAATCCTGCTGTCCACATCCCACAGGCTGAGGCCGTGAACGCGTGCTGCGGACGTATGGCTATACGCGGCTTGCGTCAGCGCATGGCTGGCACGGCTGTGGGCTGTGATCCTGAACCGATCCTGCTCAGCTTCGGTCAGGGATCTCCAGTACTTTATTGGCACATAGGCGTTGACCTGCAGACGGACGAGGATGCCCCGCTCGACCAGTCGCGTGATCGCGCGGCGGCTGACCCCCATCTGCTCCAGCTCGGTGGTGCGCCAGGAACGGGCCGATCCGCTCAGCCAGGAGTATGCGTTCGCGTCCATTGCACTAGCTTGACCGGCGAAGCGTGGCCCCGTGGCCGTCGTCGCGCATTTGTGGATAAACCTCTGCGTCCAGTACGCAAAGACGCCGACGTTGTGCAGGATCGTGGGGACGTCCCCACGATCCTGCACAAGAACGGCGCTTTTGCGGGAGGGTGGAGAGGAGGGCGGAAGAGACGGGGTGCGTGGCGGTGCGGGGTGCGCGGGCGAGAGTGCGAGCTAGCGCTTCAACGCGTAGTAGCGGCCCAGCACCTCGGCCTTGAGGTCGAAGTACGTTCCGTCCTCGATCGCGGCCCGGGCGTCGTCGACCATCCGGATCACAAACCGCTCGTTGTGGATCGAGATCAGCGTTGCCGAGACCATCTCCTTGGCCTTGAACAGGTGGTGAATGTAGGCCCGGGTGTAGTGGGTGCAGGTGTAGCAGTCGCAGCCCTCCATGAGGGGCGTGAAGTCGCGCTTGAACCGGGCATTGGACAGGTTCCACCGACCATCGGGCACGTAGAACGCTGAGTTCCGGGCAACCCGGGTGGGGGAGACGCAGTCAAAGGTGTCCGCGCCGTTCTCAATACCCGTGAACAGATCGTCCGGCTCCGAGATGCCCAGCAGATGCCTCGGCTTCGATTCCGGCAACTCATCCGCGCACCAGCCCAAAATGGTACCGAGGTTCTCCTTCTCTAGTGCGCCTCCGACACCGAACCCGTCGAAATTCATCTCCCCGAGATCGCGCGAAGCCTTCCGCCGGAGATCTTCATACTGTGCTCCCTGAATCACGCCGAACAGCGCCTGGTACGGCTTGTCCGACCGCACGTCGGTCAGCCGCTCATGCTCGGCGATGCACCGCTCCGCCCACAACCGGGTCCGCTCCAGTGACTCCTCCTGATACCCCCGCGAATTCATCAGGGTGGTCAGCTCATCGAACGCGAACATGACGTCGGCTCCGAGCTGGTGCTGCACCTGCATCGAAATCTCCGGGGTGAATCTGTGCCGGTCTCCGTTGAGGTGCGAGACGAACCACACGCCGTCGTCGTCGATGTGGGCAAGGCGCTCCTTGCCCACCGCAACGCGGTCATCATCCCCGGCGTGCTCGGCAGCTGCTGCCGAGTCCATGGTGATGACCTTCTTGAATCCCGACCCCAGGCTCATCACCTGGAAGCCGCCCGAATCGGTGAAGGTAGGCCCATTCCAGTTCATGAACTTCCCCAGCCCGCCGGCCTCGTCAAGAACGTCCGCTCCCGGCTGCAGGTAGAGATGGTAGGCGTTGGCGAGCAGCGCCTGCGCGCCGGCCTCCCTCATGGACTCCGGGAGCACTGCCTTCACGGTGGCCTTGGTCCCGACGGCGATGAAGGCCGGCGTCTGAATCTCGCCATGGGGAGTGGTGATGGTCCCGGTGCGGCCATGCAGGCCCTCGCCGGACGCGGTGGTCTCGCTGAGGCGTTTACCGATGGAGAACGAAAAGTCTGATTGTGGCACCCGCCCATCTTCTCAGGAATAGACGGAGGCGCCCGCGTCAGGGAAGAAGCTAGCTGTCCAGCTGCGAGGTCTCGAGGGGACCCGAAGACGGGTAGTGCTGCCGCCGGAAAGCATCCCAACTACCCCAGGCAGTGCGCAGTGACTTCGCCCCCAGACCATAAGTTGAGATGACAACGAGGCTGGACCCCGGGCCTTCGAGAGATGGCTGATCGGCGAGGATCACCAGCCCCTCGCCATGATCGGCGTACTCCGAGACCGTCAAACCCACCTGGTTCTCCGTGCGGAACCACACCGATCCGGTCAGCTCATGCCCGTCCGGGAGGTTGAGGGAGTAGGAGTCCCCGGGCTGCTGTAGCTGCTCGGCACTCAGCTTCCCGATGATCGAACCGCCGTCAGCCGGCTCACCCATGAAAAATGCGGTGCGCCGGGAGCTGGAGGGGTGCCGCTCGAGCGCAAAACGCAGCTGCTGGAGGAAAGTGATCCAGCCCTCCGTGATCTCATCAGCCTCGGCTTCAACCCGCTCAATCGTGACCACACAGCCGTCCTGCACCGGTTCGATCCGGAACGTGTCACCTCCGTTGACGGTCAGGAACGTATGGTTGGGTCCTTCAACCACTGACGGCGCAAAGAAAATGGACTGAATTTCCTCGTCCAGGGTGTCGGCTTCCCAGCCGTGCCACTGCCGGACCAGGCGCGGTTCCCGGAGCATGAGCCAGATTTGCCGGGCGTCCGCGTTGATGTGCACGCTCAACGGGTTTGAATCTGCAACCGGCACCTCCTGCGCAGGGTGCTGTTCGGTGCTGGACTGTGTGAGGGAATCCGCCTGCTCGCTCATGCGCGCCACTCTACTCCCGCACCTGCAGGCTAACCAGAGGCGGCGGTTTTCCCGTTCAGTGCACGAATGGCGAGCAACTCATGCCCGATGCGCCGGTCCAGCGCTTCAGCCCCAAGGGTCTCAGAGCCGCCGTGCGCCCGCAGGTACAGCAGGACTGTCAGGCGCAGGCCCCGCCAGTCCTTCTCGGCCGCGGGGTTCTTCGCGGACCGCGCGATTTCCCGGTCATACAGGTTCGGCTCGTTCAGCTGCCGCTGACGCACTGCAGCAGCGAGTTTCGCCTTCAGCGGGTCTGTCTCGGCGTCGTCGGCTGTTCGAAGCGCAGCTGAATACCCAGCGGCACGGGAACCGTCGCCGTCGTCCTGGGTGAGGTGCGCAGCGAGCGCCAGGCAGCCCTCGATCAAATTCCAGCGGCCGAAGTTGCCGTCAAACGGCTGGTCCGTGAGCAGGTCGCAGACCCGGAGCGCGCTCGTGGCGTCGGAGAGGTCCACGTACAGCGTCAACGCGAGGTCCCGGATGTCCTGCAGACTGCTGCCCGACTTGAAATTGACGCCGCGGGTGAGCCGTTCGGCGAGCTCATTCACACGCGGGCTCTCGGCATGGATGGCGGCGACGTGGGCGACCAGCGCCTCCGGCGACCCCTCGTCGGTGACGATGTGCGCGAGTTCATCGGGCGCCTCCGCCTGGACGGTCGATCCGGTGGCAATCCGCACCGTTTCACCCGACTCAAGCGTGGCCACCACAATGGCCGGAACACCGAAATCATCATGCTCGACGGCGGTGTCCACCACTTCACTGGTGCGCTCGCCTCCCGGAAGGAGGAGTTTGCGGCCGGCCTTCACGGCCTCGGCGGCGAGCGGTTGTAGCTGCGCGTCCACGTCGCTGTCGATCATTGGGAAGTCCTGCCTCACTGCACCTGTTGCCCCGGTTCGAACGGAACCGGTCGATAAAGAAACGGTAACGCCTCAGCGGCCCCAACCGGCGTAGGCGAGGGCCTGGCGCAGGAGGCTGTCGCGTCCGCCGGAGAACTCGGCGCTGACTGCGGGGCTGAGAGCTTCCTCGGGCGTCAGCCACGTCAATTCCAGGGCATCCTGCCGCGGGTTGCATTCGCCCGTGACCGGAATGAGGTACGCCAACGCGACGGCGTGCTGCCGGTCATCGGTCAACCCGGTCTCGGAGGGGGAGGGGAAATACTCCGCAACAGTGAACGGCGTGGGGCAAGGCGGCAGCTGGGGGAGCGCGAAGGGCCCGAGGTCCTTCTCGAGGTGCCGCAGCAGGGCGGCCCGAATAGTTTCCCGGTACATCACGCGGCCGGATACGAAGGTGCGCACCATCTCGCCCTGGTCATTGGCCTGCAGCAGCAACCCCACCTCGGTGACATACCCGAGGGAATCGCATCGGACCGGGATGGCCTCAACATAGACCATGGGCAGCCGGCGGCGTGCTTCGTAGAGGTCATCCTCATTGAGCCAGCCGGGGTTGGGGTCTGGGGTGCGCAGGTTCATACCTTCTGTTTTATAGCAGAGAAGGGCTGCGGCGTCCCTGACTCGCTGCACTTCGGCCAATGGCTGAATAGCGGGGGACGCTCAGGAAGCGGTGTTTTTGGTGTAGTCGTTGAGGTCTTCCTGCCGCTGCTTGACCCGGATCTCGCCGCCGTCCGGGTTGGGAAGTCGCAGGGATCGCCCGTAGTTCTCATCGATCAGGATCGTCGCGGTGGGGATGCGCGGCTGCAGGATCTCCACGTCGCCGGAGAACTCGAAGGCGAGCTCCGTGCTGCCCTTGTCGGCTCCGTGAACCGCGATCAGGCCGCCGTTCTTCGCCGTTAAGTCCACCCGGGACCCCGCCTCCGAGCTGAACCGCTTTCGGGCGCCGATGTCACTGAACACCTTCGCGGCGGCTGCCACGTTCGTCGCCAACCAGATGGGCATAACCGCCAGCCCTTCCTCCGCGGGCGCTGTACCGCGGAGCGCGGCCTCATAGGCGAGGAACGTCCGCCCGTCCTCCGCGGTAACCTGCGCTGCCGGCCCATCTGCAGTGTCAATAACGACGGCGGCTGTCCCTGCTTCAGCGTTACGGCGGGCGAACTCGGAGACGGCCCCGACCTCGAAGCTGAAGCTCACTGACAGCTGGTGTGCAACGTGCAGGGCAACGTGCCCACTGTCCGCGGCGAAAACCCGCCAACCCGGTGCATCCTCGACCTGGCGCAATCCGAGAGCGGCGAACAGCTCCGAGAAGGCGTCGAAGTTCGGGGTGAAAACGATGGGTCGTACCCTGAGCATTTACTTCTCCTCCACCTGGATGTGCCGTCTGCAATCTAGCGCAACACGGCGTTCAGTACTCTCAACCCATGGCCGCTGAACTGCCCGAACTCCTCCTGCCCGATGCCCAGCGCTGGCGGGTGTGGCTGGAGGAGAACCATGCGTCGTCGTCGGGCGTGTGGCTGGTCCTCCACAAGAAGGGTGGAGCGGTGACCACCCTGACCTGGGCTACTGCCCTCGACGAGGCGTTGTGTTTCGGTTGGATTGACGGCCAGGCCAGAAAGCGCGACGGCGAGAGCAGCTTCCAGCGATTCACGCCTCGCGGGCCGCAGAGCATCTGGTCGCTGCGAAATGTAGGGCACATTGAACGGCTGGAAGCTGAAGGCAAGATGCGGGATGCGGGTCGCGCCGCCGTCGAACGGGCAAAGGCCAACGGCCGGTGGGAGCGCGCGTATGCGGGGTCTGCCACCGCCGTCGTGCCGGATGATCTTGCAGCCGCAATAGCGGTGAATCCGGACGCGCAGGCGATGTTCGATGTGCTCACCTCCCAGAACCGGTATGCGCTCATCTTCCGGCTCGGTCAGCTGAAGACAGAGGCCGGGCGGAGGAAAAGAATCGAGGCCTTCGTGGACATGCTCGCACGGCACGAGGCGCCCTATCCGCAGAAGCGGAAGCCCTGAGGCTAGCGTCAGCTGCCAGTCGCGGGATGTGACCGCCGCCTGGCTCTGACCGCAACGGTTGTGAGGATGACGGTGACCGCCGCGAGTCCTGCCGCAACCGCCGTCGTCGTCGATTCCGGCGCGCCGAAGGTGCGCCCCACCACGATCCAGGCCAGCCCCCAACAGATGGCAGCCGCAATCGCAAAGCGTCCGCTGCCGCGAAATGCGAGGAGCACGCCGATTCCGGCGACGACGGCGAGAACGATTGCGGCCCAGGCCGCCGGTGGGATGCCGAAGCCGCCGAAGCCCCCTGCGACGAGAGCTGCGGTGATGTTCGCGCAGACCGCCACGCAGACCCAGCCCAGGTAGAGTCCGAGCGTGCCGTCCGTGACGATTCCGTCGATCGTGGAGGTGGGCTTCGTGGCGGTGAAGATGGCGAAGAGAACAGCCAGCACTGCGAGCAGGACGAGAATGACCAGGACGCTGCCGCCAAGTAGGCCGGCCTGGATCGACAGGATCCACGCGGCGTTGAGCAGCATCGACGCGGCAACCCACCAGCCGAGGCGGCGCTGGCGGCGCGCGGTGCGCTGCGAGGGGAACCACTGGTAGACGGTGTACGCGCCCAGGCCTGCGTAGATGACGCTCCAGATGCTGAACGCCGCGCCGGCCGGTGCCAGGAGCGTGGCGTCCGAGCTGAGTGCGCCGCCGGCGGCCTCGTCGATCGGTATGCCGCCGAGCGCGCCGGAACCGATGGCGGTGCCGATGATGCACAGAACAAAGGCAACCGTCACGCCGGTCTGCCGAACCCGATCCGAAGTCATCGGTTCTCCCTTCCTCGCTTTATCTCCACCATAGACACATCAGCCGGGCTAGTGAAAGGGCGTCTGCGGTTTCGACGGCGCGCGAAGGCTTCACCTGTGGGCGGGTTAGTGGAAGAGTGCTGTCAACACGCATATGGGGGTTCAAAAGTGATAGGACGACGACGTCTCACCGGCTCAGTAGCGACGGCTCTCCTTGCCGCTGTCCTCCTGACAGCGTGCTCAGGCCAGAACCAAAGCGACGACGACGGTCTGGCGACCTTCAGTTCCATGGATGACGCTTACGCAGCGGTCGACGAAGTGCTGCAGTGTGAAGCTGATCCGGCTGGCAGGCCGATTGTGCCTGCAGATGAAGGCAAACTGACCTCGGAGCAGAGACTGACGGATGTGGCAACGGGTGAGCCATCAACCTGGGACATTGAGCGCGTTGCCGATGAACTCAATGGGGAGTACTCCGCCGTCGGCTCGTGACCGGAACTATCAGCTTCGACTGGCGGTTAAGTCTTCACATTGAAGTTCGCTTTCGCTGAAGTTCCGCGATCCACCGGAAGGCACACGTCATCGTACGCAGGATCACTGTGACCAGCGCTGTGTTGCTCGCGCTGCTCGCCTCGGTGGTGTTCCTCGGTCCCCGATTGGTCGACGGCTTGCAGGCGGGCGGCGGCTCTCTGCTGGGACTCGCTGAATGCACGGTGGAGACTTCGGAAGGAGAAGTTGGACTCAACCGTGACGAGGCTCAGCTGGCGACGACGGCCGTGGCGCTGTTGGCTCGCGGTATGGACGCTCCGGACACTTCCACCATTGACGAGGCGGTATTGCAGCGGCTGGCCGAGGGCCCGCCCGAGGACGCCGGTCCCAGCTTGAGCTGCCGCGGATCAGCGGCCAGCGACCTGCCCGAACAGCAGTTGACTGCCACCGGGCTGACGCCGCGCGCGGAGCAGTTGCGCGTGGCGATGATGGAGGTGTTCGGTGACCAGAGCCTAGGCGGGTTTGCTCCGGGAGGTGTCGGTCAGGGGCACGGAGCTGACTCGACCCACTATGACGGACGCGCCATTGACGTCTTCTTCCGTCCGGTGACCGAGGAAAACCGGCGCGAAGGGTGGATTCTGGCCCATTGGCTTGTGGCTCATGCCGAAGAGTTCGACATTCAGTACGTCATCTTCGACGATCGGTTCTGGAGCGCGCACCTGGCTCGCGGTGGATGGCACGACTACGACGCACCTGACCCGAGCAACGAGATCCTGCGCCACCTCGATCATGTGCATGTCGACGTGCTGCGTGGAGGGACTGACTGAACCTCCGGCGGTTGCTTCAGAGGACGGTTGATGCCGCCGGACACCCTGAGACCTTCCGATGGGACGAATCAGCGCTGTAGTGTGATCGCGTGATCCTTCCCAACACCGTTCAAAACGCCGTGGCAGTCGCCGATCACTACGACGAGCTCGATCCGGTTTACCGGCACGTATGGGGCGATCATGTCCATCATGGGCTCTGGGCGACGGGGCGTGAGACACCCGCCGAGGCCGTCGTCGCACTGGCTGAGACGGTCGGCGATCGACTGAACTTGACGCCTGGCGACGAATGCGTTGATATCGGCTGCGGCTATGGTTCCACCGCTCGGCAGCTCGCTGAGACACGTAAGGTTCACGTCACCGGCTTCACCCTCTCCGCTGAACAGGCCCACTACGCTGCCGAGCATCCCGAACCCAACGTGGACATTCAAGTTCGCGACTGGCTCGACAACGAGCTGAGCGACGCCTCGGCCCATGCCGCATGGGCGATCGAGTCGAGCGAGCACATGGTCGACAAGCCCCGGTTTTTCGCCGAGGCGCATCGCGTGCTGGCGCCTGGCGGCCGCTTGGTCGTCTGCGCGTGGCTCGCGGAGACAGATGCAAGCGGTTGGAAGGTTCGGCACCTGCTCGAGCCGATTTGCCGCGAGGGACGCCTGCCCTCGATGGGCACTCGCGAGGAGTATGAGGCGATGGCAATGGCGGCGGGTTTCGTGGTCACTGACTATGAGGATGTCAGCGGCCGGGTTGCGCGCACCTGGACGATTTGCGCCCGTCGACTTGTGAAGGCCTTGCTCCTCGACCGTGACACCCGGCGCCTCGCTTTCAGAGCGCGCAATCGCATCTTCGTTCTAAGCATCCCGCGTCTGATCCTGGCCTACCGCACCGGCGCGATGCGCTATGGGATATTCACGTTGTCGAAAGCCGACGACGACGCAACGCCACCCCAGCCCGGTGAACCGCCGCTGTGAACATGAACCCCTGACGATCGCCTCATGTTTGAAGTAAGTTTGGGCCCATGAATCCCCAGCACCTCCTGGTCGAGGCTTCGGATGGCAGCCAGCTCGCTGTGAGCCGGTGGCAAGCCCCGGGACCTGCAATCGTCTTCTTACACGCTGGAGTAGCGGATAGACGTTCCTGGATCGCGGTTGCGGCTGAGCTCCAGGGAGATGGTTTCGACCTCGTCGCATATGATCGGAGGGGTTATGGTGACACCCCGGCCGCTGCAGAGTCTTCGTCATTTACACACGTTGAGGACCTGTTCACTATCATCGACAATCTGGGCCTCGAGCGAGTCCTCCTCGTTGGCAACTCGATGGGTGGGGCAGTCGCGCTCGATACTGCGCTGATGCACCCTGATCGAGTCAAGGGACTGGTAATCATCGGTGCTGCGGTGTCTGGCATGACCGACGAGGACACTCCGTTTGACTGGCAGCCGGATGACGCGTCCGGACCGCTCATGGCGCGCGCAGATGACCCCAAGGCGACAGATGACGACAGGATTCGTGCGCTTGCTCATCTCTGGCTGGATGGGCCAAGGGCCGCAGAAGGCCGAGTCGCGGGTGAAGCCCGGGACCTCTTCAATGCGATGAACCGGAAGATTCTCGCGGTCGCTGCGCCAGACTCAGCCGGCAGCAGCGGTACTGATGCCTGGACCCGACTTGGTGAGGTGAGCGTGCCGGTGCTGTGCACCTGGGGTGATCTCGATCTGCCCTGTGATGTGCCGTTCTACGAGGAGACAGCACGCCGGATCGGGCAAGGGGCCGTACAGGTCTTACCCGAGGTGGCACACCTGCCCGGCCTCGAGAAGCCCGCCCTCATCGCAGAGTTGGTGCGAGAAAGGGCGCGCTGATGGATGCCGTCCCGGGAAGACCGATGCCATGCGCAACCTGACCTTCGCCATGAATCTGAGCTTGGACGGCTATATCGCTGCGCCGGGTGACGGGCTCGGCTGGGGTGTTTCGAGCGACGAGCTGTTCCAATGGTGGTCCGACCGCGTGGTGTCGACGGATTTGGCGCTGTACGGGCGCAAACTGTGGGAGACGATGAGCTCACACTGGCCGACGGCGGACCAGCAGCCAGGCGCAACACCGGCGCAGCTTGAGTATGCGGGCCGCTGGCGGGAAATGCCGAAAGTGGTGTTCTCCTCGACAATCAGCACGGTTGACTGGAACGCCCGCTTGGTTACCTGCGACGCGGTTGCCGAGATCACCCGGCTCAAAGCCGACGACGGCGGCCGCATGGACATCGGCGGCGCCACCCTCGCATCGGCGGCCATGCGGGCAGGCCTAATCGACGAGTATGTACTCGTCACCCATCCCGTGTTGGTGGGCGGCGGCACGCCGTTCTTCACGGCCCTGGACAACTGGGTGAACCTAAGCCTGGTAGAAATCCGGACGTTCCCCAATGATGTGGTCGTGGCCAGGTACGAGACCAGGCGCTGAACGCCTGTTCCCGTTTGTGAAATTTCCCGGGCATAGAGTAGGCGGATGGCTGCAAACGCGAAGAAGTCTGAAGTCATCGATGGTTACACCGTCAAGTACCACGCGAACGGTACTACCCGGTGGTCGAAGGGACGCATCGAGAATGGGAATCCGGTCGGCTACTGGGAGTGGTACCGAATAGATGGCACCGTAAAACGGTCTGGATATTTCGACGCCGGCGAGCCGGTGGGGCAATGGACCACATATGACAAAGACGGCAAGCCATACAAGGTGACTGATCGGGGCCAAGTCAGTGCAAAGCTGCCAGACCAGGACTTTGGGCGGGATTCAAGAAGCGGGTAACGCTGCAAGGAAGGTACGATCCGAAAATTAAGGGGGAAATGAAGGATTTAAGGCTGATCGGCATGATCATCATGGCTATTGGAGCGACCCTTGTGGCGGCTATGTTCGCTTTGATGCTGTACTCAAGGATGCTTCACCCGAATTCGGTGCCTATCCTCCCTGGGCTTTTGCTCATTCTCGGTGGCGGTATTGGTGCGACTGGCGCAATCCTGCTGGCTATCGCCACGGTCCGGCTCCATCGCAACAAGAACCCCAGAAGCTAAACGCGAAGAGTGTTCGCTGCGGGATCCGCAAGGTGTGGTCCGATTTCCGGGCAACTGTTGGGTCGCTACGCTGAATTCATGTCTCGAGTCTTGATAACCGGCATGTCGGGCACGGGAAAGACAACGGTGCTGGGCGAGCTGTCCCGACGGGGCTTCCAGACGCTCGACACCGACTATGACGGCTGGGTGCTTGCCGACGGTACCTGGGACGAAATGCGCATGGCCGCGTACCTCGCCTCGAACTTGTCTGTGGTCGTCTCGGGAACTGTCGAAAACCAGGGACACTTTTATGACCGTTTCGAGGCCGTCGTACTCCTCAGCGCACCGGTGGAAGTGCTCATCGAGCGCGTAGCGGTTCGTACCAACAACCCCTACGGCAACGCAGAGACAGAGCAGTCCGTGATCCGCCAGCAGGTCCTCGACGTCGAACCGCTGCTACGACAGGGCGCAACTCTTGAACTTGACGGTCGGCGACCCGTTTCAGAACTGGCTGACGCCGTTGAGCGCCTTATCGTGGCCTCTCGCCACGTCCGGTGAACCATCGGCTCAGCCCAGACGGTCGCTTCCATGCAATCACCCTGCCGGTTACAGATTGCGTGCATCCTTCAGTAGCTTTAGGGCTTTTGGGCCGACTCCATGGATGTCCCTCAACTCATCAAGGTCGGCGGGCAGGTCCGGCAGCGAGTTGTAACCAGCGTCGATGAGGGCGCCGGTTGCTGGCCGACCGATTTTTATCCCGTCGAATGTCGGGCCTCGGTCATGGGAAGCACCGCTCGTGTCGGACATACCGTCTCCTTCATTTGTGGTCGGGATGCAGGAGCGGAGCAATTTCGCGGTAACCGTCCAGCGCCGAGGTCACTGCAACGGCGACATCCGCACACAATGACAAAACAAGGCGTGCGCTGACTATTTCTTGGACCCTTGGTCGGCGCCCTCGTGGTACGACCGCAAGCCGTGTTTCACGGCTAATCGAATGATCCAGTACAGGACAAAGGCAACAACTGCGATCAAAAGAATCCACAGAACGAGCATGACAATAACGAAATCGATCCCACCAACCTGCACTAGCTTCCCCCAAAGACGAGACTGAGATGATCGCTACAGACTACCCAAGCCCAGTGCTCGAACGGTGAGGGATCCGACGCGGACTTACTCACTCGGGCTCTTCTTGCCATCGGAGTCTGGGGAAGGCGTTTCTTCGCCGTCATCATCGAAGTAGTAGTACGTCGTCTCGGAGGCTTTCTTGCCCAACAGTTTCTCGCGATGTCTCTCGGTTTCTTCCGAGTATCTGGCACTCCATTCGATGCCCAAGTCGCATACGAAGACAAAGGCTAGCCCGAGCGAAACCCCGATGAGTACATCCCAGTTTTTCAGGAAGAAGCTGATCACCCCAGCCGTGAGGAGCAGACCCACGGCGGCGTATATGTACAGTTTCACTCGGCCTCGATCCGAAAGCGGCTTGTTCCCACAATGTCAGTTGCTACAGCACCACTTTGGACCGTTGAGCATCGAAGAATCTAGGATCACCTCGGTTCGGAAGGATTCATGGCCTGGCCTCGAATGACCACACGTGCGTCTTGAACGCTGGCAGACTGAAGAGGCACGCAGGGAGGGTAGCCGAATATGCGCAAGCGTCCGCGGAAAAGCCAAGTACTAATCGAGCCCGATAAGCCGAAGTTCCTGGTCGACCTTCATGCGGCAATCGATGCGGCAGTGGCTCGAAATAGATCAACTATCGCTGTGAATCACGCCTACGAAGGCTGGGAGGCTAAACGCGAGGCCGTCAACGGATGGCACTCCCACATTGCGATGGTCGAGGAGCCCGAAAGGGCACTGGAGGTCTGGTACGACAACCTGGATCATGATGTGTCCGTATTAGGTGAGGTGGCGTACCAGGAGTGGACTCTCGAGCCGGGCAACGAGACTGTCCAGCTGTTGTGCCTGGAGGAGATTGACCGGCTTATTGAAGGCTTCGGTCGTAGTAACGCCGCCCCTCGTAGATAAGCGCGGTGAGGGGATCCTGCCGTATCGACGTGACTAAGGATCCCAGGCAAATGGGTGGCGTGCTCTTTTCCTTCCCGCATCAGCACGATCCTGGAGCTGCAGGTATGTGAGCGGTCGAGCTTCCAAGACTGACGAGTTACCATCAACACGATCTTTCATAGGTCGGAACATGTATCGTTTGATAATCGTTTACATGTATATATGAAGCACATGCAGATGTGATTACCTGCACTTCTACCTATAGAGAGACCATCATGGGCGACGGGATTACGACGAGGACGAGGCATGGTCGGGGAAGTGCCACGGGCACGACCGCTAGAGGATTTGAAACGGGGTTTGAGGACATGGTCAGAGTCCTCAATGACAACCTGGGACCTGCTTTAACGCAGCTCATCGCAGGGAAAGACCGACAAACTGTGGCTCGCTGGATGAGCGGTAAACAACTTCCCAAGTCCTTGGATGTGGAGCGGCGTATCCGAGCGGCCTACCAAATTTTCGTGTTCCTAGCCCGCGATCCTCACGCGCCCCAGTCTCCCCACACTGTCAGGGCGTGGTTCATGGGCATGAACGGACAGCTGGACGATGTGTCTCCTGCAGAAGCTCTCGCGGAGAATCGTACGCGAGAAGCCATGGCTGCGGCTCGCGCATACCAGGCAGGGGGATGAGGCATGGGTGGGGGCGACTTGCTCGAACCAAGGACGGTAGAAATTCCCGACAGGGTTTGGCGAGTCGCTCTCATTCCATGTGGGCAGCGATTCTCGCGGATATCTCCCGATGACGCTCTGTTGCCGGATGCCGGCAACAGATTCGACGTGCCAGGCGGAGGAGTGTTGTATTGCGCCACGACTGTCCGGGGGTCGTATCTGGAGACGCTTGCAGGTAAACGAGTATCTCGGAAAATCGCCGCCCTAGTCAGGTCCGATCCCTCTGGCTTCATGGCAGCTAACCACATTCCGGCATCGTGGCGAGATGAAAGGCGGAAGTTCGAAATTGGAACCACAAACCCCGCTTCGTTCATCGATCTCGAGGACTTGGAAACTCGCCAGTACATACTCGAACAGATCGGGGATCTCCTAGAGCCCCTTGGGGTCGAAACGCTCGATGTGCCGGACGTGCGCGGGATGAACCGGTTGCTGACCCGAGAGATAGCGCGGTGGGCTTATTCGTCACTCGACGAAGAAGGTCAGTACCGGTATTCCGGCATACGTTATGTGTCAAAGCTGGATAACGAAGAGTGCTGGGCCATCTTTGATGAAACCGAGACTTTCATCGATCAGCAGTCGGCGATTGAGAAGTCCGACCCGGCTCTGGTCGACGTCGCTCGGCTATTCGGACTCACAATCCATTGACGGTGACGCGAGCTTTCAAGGCAGTTCCGCTCTCGAAGGTTCACACAATCAGAGACACACGGTGAGGGATGCTCTAGCGTGCACGGCGAGGATGCCTATCGGTATAGCCGGTCAGCGTCGGAAACGCTGCGTTCGGTACACCCGTCGCATCATCGAGTATGCGTGAGGGGTGTTCTGCTGCTCATGCCATGTGATTTGAATGAGTCGATGGTGGTTAGCGAGTCTGAGTTTGTGGATGAGTTTGGTTTTGAGTTAGTTGCCGAGGATGCGGGTGCTCTGGAATCGGCGGGCGGTGGTGTGGATGATGAGGATGCTTGCGGCGAGTGTTGTAAGGAGTGCGGCGCCGAGTACGGGGAGGACCCATTGGTCGAGGAATACGACTGAGGGGACGGCGAACAGCGTGGGGGCGATGGCGAGCAGGCGTATGGGTCCGCCGTTCATGCCTGCGCGGGACTCGAGGGCACGCGGGTATAGGAGTGCCCCGAAGAGGGTGATGGTTGCCGACCAGATGCCCATGGACAGCGGCAGGACGATAAGGGCCATGAGATACGGCATTGTCATGGTTACTGCTGTTTGGGTGAGCAGTGCGATGAGGGTGACCGCGGCTGTGAAGCTCAGGGTGGCTGCAGCCCAGGAGGCGCTCGTGAGGAGCAGTCCGGCGCCGAGGTAGGCCTGGAACAGGTTCCTGCGTGGGATGGGACTGGCGAGGAGTACTTCTATGCCACCGCCGCTCACATCGTCTGCGACCACACCGGGCAGGGTGAGCGTGGCGACAATACCGACTAAAGCGCCGAGCAGAGCGGGAGCCATGACGAGCATGTAGGAGCTCATCAGATGCGCCTTGCCGTCGGAACCCAGTACCGCGGCGAGATCAGTGGTTTGGGAGCCTATGATCGCGCTCATCTCGGGCATCGTTTCCGTGCCACCTGGTGCCAGGAGGACGAGGAGGCCGTAGCCGGCACCGATGAGGACGGAAAGCCACAGGGCCATGGTTCCCTGCTGTATCCATGCTCGTTTGGCGAAGGCCCGTAC
Organism: Arthrobacter parietis; assembly: GCF_039530425.1. Classification (NCBI taxonomy): domain Bacteria; kingdom Bacillati; phylum Actinomycetota; class Actinomycetes; order Micrococcales; family Micrococcaceae; genus Arthrobacter; species Arthrobacter parietis. Next base: position 1,567,251 of record NZ_BAAAON010000001.1, read on the forward strand.
CCGGCGGCCGGCCGGTGTGAGGGTGGCATTCATGCGGCTGGTTCCAGGTGGTTGAGGATGATCTGCTCGGTGACTTCGCTATCGTCATGGCTGAGGTCGATGAGGTCTGTGCCTTGCACCAGTAGGAACCTGTCGGCGAGTTCCAGTGCTTCAGGGACACTGTGGGTGGAATACAGGACCGTCCGCGTCTCACCCCACTCGCGCAGGAGTTCTCGTGTTTGCGCCGCGTACACCGGGTCCAACCCGGTTAACGGTTCATCAAGGACGACGAAGTCGGGGTCGGTCATGGCCAGGCGCGCCATCTCGACGCGTTGACGTTGACCGCGGCTCAGCGACCTGACCCGTTGACCGAGCAACGCAGTGAGATCGAATCTTCCGATGAGATCGTCGTGATCGATCAAGGTGGCCTGAGGGATGCTCTCCCATACCTCACGCCAGAAGGCCAGGTTCTGCTTCACCGTAAGTGCACTGGCCAGCGCAAGCTCATGACCGAGGTAACCGACCTGGGAGCGGACTGCCGCTCCATCGCTGACATCCCTGCCGAACACAGAGCACCGCCCCGACACGGCAGGGATCACCCCGCACAGTGTCCGCATCAGCGTGGTCTTACCCGCCCCGTTCCGCCCGAGCAGCGCAGTGATTCCCGGACCCAGGCGTACGTTGATCGGACCCACCACTGCCCGGTCATACCCGACCACCAGGTCCTTAGCTTCAGCGACGATTTCCGCCGACCTGCGATCAGGCGTTGTCACTGGGCACCGCGTTTTCCGGTCGAGGAATCAACACCGTTGTCAGGACGCGCCGTGTGCGGCCCTGGCCCTGCTCGTGAGTCATCAGCTCGCGTAACGCCACCATGACAATGTCGAAGAAAGCGTCGACCTCGGCCGTCGTCGCCCAGAAATCGGCCTGTGCGAAACTCACCCGGTCCTCGACAAGATCAAGCTCGCCCTGATCCACATAGGCACTGAAGTCTCGGGTCATCCCGGAGGTGAACATCGTGAAGGTCGTGACAAGTTCCTCCGGTGACAACGCCCGCAACTCCTCCGCCGAGGGGTTGGCCAGTCCTTCAACGACCCGGTAAGTCTTCTCGGTCACCCCACGAACCGGCTGCTCATCACTGACTTCAATCAACCCGTGCGTGACCAAATGCCCCACATGCCGATACAGGGTAGCGATCGGGACATCCGACAACCGCTCGTGAAGCTGTTGGGTCGTCAACCCGTCACCCGTCAGAAGCGCCTGTACCACCCGGAGTCGAACCGGATGCAGAAGAGCAGCAGAAGTAACCATAATCAAATGGTATCAGTATCAATACTGATAGTAATAGCTAGACTGGTGAGTGCCATCAGAAAGTTGTTTGCTGACCAGTAGCAGGTCGCCGTGAGCTGACCAGGAACTAGAACACGCCATCAGCAAGCGTCTGGGCATCCTGCACGGGCTTCGCTTCGCTCGGGCTGTAAAACCCTTTCTCTGTTTTTGCTGCTGTGCTGACGGATTGTACGTGTCCGCTCCGACCGGTCTAGCCCCTCCTTCGACAGGGTCTGCGGTGCAGAAAATGTCCCTGCGGCGCTCCTACGTTGCTGATTCTCTCCGGGAATTTCCCGCCCCTTGCCCTGCGGGTAGACATGCCTCCGTCGGCCACAGCTCCGCAAGCTCCACCAGCAGCCAAAACAACGGAGGAGGAGAAGCTGGCTGGTCACCAAAGCCGCCTCTCCACTGGTCCACGCCAGCACCCGATTCCAGCCGCTTGACAGATATAGAAGCGTCGGGAAGGGACAAGAAGACAACCACCAAAACCAGGGAGCAAGAGCAGGCGACAGATCTGTTTTTCCGTGTTCTGTGTTTCTGTAGATCCGTGTTGTTGCATCAGTACAGAGTTAACTACTAAACCCCTACAATTCAAGCAAGAACACCTATTTATTCAGATGAAAAACGTTAGAATTGAGCTAGCAGTACAGCAGTTGACTCTTACTAAAACCGATACGAAACCAAGGACTGACAATGGCTACCTACACCGTGTACACCAAGCCAAACTGCCCCCTCTGCGTTGAGACCAAAGGCTACTTCGAACGAAAAGGCGTGGGTTTCCGCGAGGTCGACATCACCAAAGTCCCCACAGCGTTCGAGTGCATCACCGTCTCCCGTGAGTTCATGAATACTGAAGCCTCGAAACGGCCGAACTCAGGGGTCTTGGTGTGTCCTTGCTGCGGAGAATCCTTGGGTTCGATCAACTTGACGGCGTCCGGCGACTCTATTGCGCAATTTGCTGGTGATGGATGCCGTCAGCCGTTCGCGAGATCTGTGAGCCCCAAGATCGCTGCATAGCGTTGGGCCCCGCCGATGGTGAGTCCAAACATGTCGCAGATGCGCCTGAGGTCCCCGTTGGTGGCGATGAGCTCCTGGAGGATGCGGTCTTCGCGGACCTTCTGGGTGGTCGTGCCAATGCGCCGTGTGACCCAGTCATAGCCGACTGGCCTGTGTTCCGTGGCGCTCTGTCTGCTGATGAACAGATGCTGGTTCGCGGTATTGGGCCAGCACTCTTCCCTATATTCGAGCCAGGCCTTGATCCGATCGCGGACCGGGGTTGCGAGGGGGATCCTCCGCTGGTCCAGGTGCAGGTATCCGCTGTGCAGGTCAGTCAAAAGCAGGCTGCGGAGTTGGCCTGTTCGGAGACCGTAGAAGGCGGCCAGTGCAGTCACCGCGGCTGTGGCGGGGTCGGTGGACTCGAGTGCTTCCCTGAGTTTCGTGGGTGGGAGCGGGAGTGGAATCGTCGTTGCTTCGACGCCGGTCTGGATCCGGTTCAGGGGGTTCAGGAACACGAGCTTGTGCGCTTTGAGGATTCGGAAAATGCATCGGAGTCCGCGGCCCATGGTGGAGCGGGGATTGCCTGTGGAAGGCAGGACCGCTCGGATCTCATCGGCAGTGATTTCCCGGAGGGAGGTGTGCCCAGTGGCCGCCCATGTGCGCAGGGCTGGCAGGGACCATCTGAGATAGAGGCGGATAGTAGTCTCCGAGCGGGGCTTGCTACGGGGTTGGGTCTTGCTGCCGGACGCCATGACGGAGTACCAGTGGGCGAGTTCGCTTTGCATCTGCTGGGGCAGGAGGGCAATGGCGCCGGCGACCCAGCGGTCGATCGCTGGCCCTTGGTCGTCGTGGAGCAGCCCGGCGGCCTGACATACTTCCAGCACTCTGGTGCGGTTCAGGCCGAGTTGCTTGAGCCGGAGGACCTCGGTGGTTCTGACCGGGGCTCCGGGCGTGTCCTGCAGGGCGAGCACGATCGCCAATCCTCGCTGGACATTCTCGACGTTGTTGCTGCTCCATCCTTGGCGGGCGGCGAGTTCCAGGGTGGTCTGTTTGAGGAAGGCGGCCATTTCCGGGTGCGCGGTGGATGGGAAGCCTTGTATCCGTCCCCTGCGCAGGTCCCTTTCGGAGTCGAACAAGACCAGTTGGTGGTATGGGACGGCAGTGAACGGCAGGACATCCGGTCGGGCGCTCGGAGCTGGGTCGAACCCGGGGCGCCGGTAGCCTCGACGCTGGCTGGCTGCGACGTGTCGGAGGTCCGCAAAGAACAGTTGCTGGCCCGACTGGTTTGCCGCCAGCAGTCCCAGGCCCGCAGCCTTGGCGCCGGTGACGCGGTATTGGTGCCAGCAGAGTCTGCAGGCCTGTTCGTCGTTGACCGCCAGAGCGGCGTGGCAGGACTGGCAGGTGCCCATCGACTTGGTTTTGCGCCATCCGTGGCAAGCGGTGCAGAGCCATTCACGCATCCGGGTCACGCCCCAAGCATGGCAGTCGCGGCAGGAGGCCATCGGTTGCGGGGCGTTCGGGTGGCAGCGATCGCACAAGCCTGCGGTGTAGTAACCCTCAGTGCGGCTGCAGCGTCGGCATGGCGGAGGGAGTTGGGGCCCGCCGGGCATGCACGCGTAGCAATACCGCCGCTGACGGCGCAGGCTGCACGGATGAGACCGCGATCGGCACCGAGGCCGAGACCGAGGAGGATCGATGAGTGATCCGCTGATCGTGACCGCCGTGACCGTGCTGCTCATCGTACTGAGCGCGTTCTTTGTCATTATCGAGTTCTCACTGCTCGGTGCCCGCCGCCACCGGCTCGAGGCCGAAGCTGCGACGAACCGGTCCGCCCGTGCGGCGCTACGCGGCATCAACGAGCTGACGATCATGCTCGCCGGTGCACAACTGGGTATCACCGCAGCCACTTTCGCCCTCGGCGCGGTTACCAAACCGGCCATCGACGCATGGTTGGGCCCCGTGCTCGCGTCCTGGGGAACTCCGGAACAGTTTGCCGGCGGCGCCGCTTTCGCCCTCTCGCTGCTGTTCGTGACATTCCTGCATCTAGTCGTGGGCGAGATGGCGCCCAAGTCCTGGGCGATCGCGCACCCGGAAACCTCGGCCAAGCTCATCGGTGTTCCAGCGCGCGGCTTCATCTGGCTGGTGCGACCGTTGCTGAGCTGGGTCAACGAGATCGCCAACCGGCTGGTCGCAGCCAGCGGAGTAACTCCGTTGAACCGTGCGGTCGTCGGCGGCCAGGACGTCGACACGATCCGACACCTCGTTGAGCACTCCGCGTCCGTCGGTGCCCTAGACGCATCCTTCCGCACCCAGCTCTCCGGTGTCCTTGAGCTCGAGAAGCTCACTATCCAAGCGCTGATCGCACCGGGCGGCACACCGACCACGGTGCCGGCCACAGCAACGGCCTCCCACGTGCAGGAAGCCGCCGCCCGATCGGGCCACCTACGCATCCTCGTGGAGGACCTGGACGGGGGCATCCCCGGAGTCGTTCACGTCCGCGACACACTGCTCGAATCGCTGGAAAGGCCGGTTAGTGAGCTGACCCGCCCCGCGTTCACGCTCGACGCCGGAACACCGGTCTACGAGGCCCTTGCCCAGATCCGGGCAGCCGGGGAGCAACTCGCCGCCGTCATGCACCACGGGCGTTTCGTCGGGGTGGTTACCCTTTCCGACGTCCTGTGCCGGGTCCTTCCCCGAGAACTCACCCAGGAGAAGCACACCGGTCAATGACGGGCGGAGCGCCGGAGGAGCAACAACTCCGGGAACGGTCGAAAACTGCGAGAAGGGCGGGCTTGAGCCCCCTGAGGCCAGCGATCAGCCACACTTAATCGCGGCACTCTACGGCCTGAGACCTATCGAATCCGGGAATCGTGAAAACCCTGGGGGCGGTCCGGAACCGAGAGTGCAGGGATCGTTCCGGTCGAGGATCAGGTGTTGAGTGCCGCTCCTACGGGGGCCCGTCCCTGGCTTCATCGTTCTGGTAGATGTCGGGGACGCCGTCGTGGTCGGTGTCGATGGACTCGAGATTCTCGATAGCCCGGTAGTGGCGGTTGCGGGCCTGCAGCAACGCTCCGGCCAGCAGAGCCGCTGCCACAGAGCCGGTGAGGACCGCGACCTTGGCGTAGTCGGTGTTGACACTGCCTGCAGCGAAGCTCAGCTCGGCGATGAGCAGGGAGACGGTGAAGCCAATCCCTGCCAGCAAGGACACGCCCACCAGGTCGATCCATTGGAAGGACGGGTCCAGGCGCCGGCGGGTGATCTTGGTGGTGAGCCAGGTGGCACCGACGATCCCGATCGGTTTGCCCATGATGAGCCCGGCGATGATACCCACAGCGACGGGGGCGGTCAGGGCTGTGGTGAGTCCTTCCCAGCCACCCACTGCCACACCGGCAGAAAAGAAGGCGAACACTGGCACTGCGAACCCGGCAGAGATGGGGCGGAAGCGGTGTTCGAATTCCTCGGCCAAACCCGGGCCGGCCTCAGGTCCGCCGCTGGCCTTGCTGCGCATCACCGGGACCGCGAAACCGAGCAAAACGCCGGCAACGGTGGCGTGGACGCCGGCCTCGTGAACCAGCACCCAGACCACCAGTGCCAGGGGCAGCAGGATGATCCAGAATGCCCAGGCGTGCCGGCTGAAGAACCGGGAGAAGCGATGCGTGAAGAAGGCGAAGACTGCCAGCGGGACCAATGCGAGCAGCAAGGGCGTGAGCGCTACGTCGTCGGTATAGAAGACGGCGATGATTGTTATGGCCAACAGGTCATCCACCACCGCAAGAGTCAGAAGGAACAACCGCAGCGCGGGAGGTAGGTGGGAGCCGATGATGGCCAGCACCGCCACGGCGAAAGCGATATCGGTGGCTGTGGGAATAGCCCACCCGCTGACCGTCTCCGGGTTCACAGCGTTGAATGCTACGTAGACGAGCGCCGGAACAGCAACCCCACCGACGGCTGCGGCGACCGGGACCGCGGCCTTGCTGAACTGGCGCAGGTCACCGGCCACGAACTCGCGCTTCAATTCCAGACCCACGAGGAAGAAGAAGATGGCCAGCAACCCGTCGGCCGCCCATTTGCTGAGGCTGAGCCGCAGGTTCCAGGGCTCGTAACCGATTTCATAGTCACGGAGGGCGAAGTAACTATCCGCGGCAGGAGAGTTCGCCCACACGATGGCGGCCAGTGCTGCAACGACCAGCAGTATGCCCCCGACGGTCTCTTTACGCAGGATCTCCCCGACACGGAGCACCTCGCGGTAGCTGCCACGGTGGAGGCTATCGTGGCTGTGATCCTCCGGGCCAGTGGTGGGGTCGTCGTGGCTGGACATGGGTGGGCTCCTCGGTTTTTTCGGGTTCTTCGAATCTGCTCGTGCCGAGTCAGTTTCGAGGCTTACCAGATCGACAGTCTACGTACGGGCCGAATCGACCGACAGCCCCTGGTCGGTTCGCCTCCGGGCAGCAACCAGATGAGGCCTGGGGACGATTACACCCAACGGTTCCTATTGCTTGTGCCGGTGATTTGTCCCCTTTGTCGTCCGGGCCCGAACCAAGGGCCCCGGACTAGGGCGAGGTTCGGGTCTGGTCCGGGTTCCGGCGGCCCTTGTGGAGCCCGATTTCGTAGGCTGTGAAGGAGATGAGGGTGGCTGCGATCAATGGTAGTACGAACCAGGCCATGGCTGCGGTGAACCCTTCCAGGGCATCGTGTGCGGTGGCGGTCAGAACGACGTATCCGGTGTAAGCGATGTACAGCCCCACGAACAGGACGCCCTCCCAACGCGCGATCGCGAAGCCGGTGAACGCGACGGGCAGCAGTGCCACCGCGGCTGCCAGCATCACCGGTATATCGAAGGCCACCGCAGCTGCGGATACGGGAATGCCTTCAAGAGAGATCAGTGCGGGCAGACCGAGCACCACCCCAATGTTGAAGATGTTGCTGCCGACCACGTTACCCACGGCCAGATCACGCTCACCGCGACGCACCGCAATGATGGATGTAGCCAGTTCGGGCAGCGACGTTCCGACGGCCACGACAGTCAGACCAACAACGAGACTGCTCACGCCCAGTGTGGCGGCAATGTTCACCGCGCCTTCCACGAGCAGCGTGGCACCGGCCACCAGTAAGGCGATCCCCAGCAGCACGAGCAGGAGCGATTTGCCGAAAGAGTCCGCAGGCGCCGCCTCTTTCTCGCCGGCCGAATCGGCGGTAGCTGAATCGGCGGTGGGCGAACCCCCGGCCGGGTCCGGCGTCGTGGGGATCTTCGCGTCGCGGCGGCCGATGACGACGGTCATTACAGTGTGCACAACCACGACGCAGAAGAGGAGCAACCCATCCACGGCACTGATCCTCCCGTCCAAGGACACGAGGAGCACCCCGACTGACAGGACGACCATCAAGGGCAGGTCAAAGCGCACCAACCGCTGCTTCACGGCAAGCGGAACAACCAGTGCGGAAAGTCCCAGGATGAGCAGGACGTTAACGATGTTGCTGCCGACCACGTTGCCCACAGCAAGCCCCGGTTCGTCGCGCAGGACAGCACCGATGGTCACGGCCAGCTCCGGTGCCGAGGTGGCCGCCGAAACCACGGTGAGCCCGACCACCAGCGAGGAAATCCCCACGCGACGGGCCAGCGCTGAGGCCCCCCGCACCAGGAATTCCCCGCCCAGCACCAGCAACACCAGCCCAGCCACGATCCGTCCCACGTCAAGTGCATCCATGGGAAGGAGTGTACAAAGCACAGCCCAATCCTGCGACCGGTGCCCGCAAACAACTCCACCCCCCCGATGGTAAAAATCACGGTGGGTAGCAACCGGTCAACCCACTGTGGAATCAACTGGACCGGGGGCAGTGCCGGTTGCCGTTGTCGTCTGCTGGGGATAGCTGACTGAACGTTGCAGGGGTATCAGATCGTTGCCCCGTAAGCCGATCCTTGACCCTGATAGGTGAAGCGTGTTTCACTTATTACGTATATGGAGGGGAGTATCCCCTGATTGTCCCGTCGTCACTACGGCCCGCAGCGGTCCGGCGGGCAAGGCCCTTACGGGCTGGGAAAGACCTCCGATCGAATTGATCGGAGGATTTTTAATGGATGTCCCATTCTGGATTTGGGCCGCGGTGCTTGGCTTCATCGTTGTGATGCTTGCCGTTGACCTTTTCGCTCACCGCAAAGCTCATGTCATCGACGTGCGGGAGGCGGCCGTATGGTCCGGCGTGTGGGTGGTCTTCGGTGTCGCATTCGGCGTACTGGTTTGGATGAACTGGGGCGCCGAGTTCGGCCAACAGTATTTCGCCGGGTACCTGATCGAGAAGTCCCTCGCCGTTGACAACGTCTTCGTTTGGGCCATCATCTTCAGCTACTTCGCCGTCCCGCGGGAGTTCCAGCACCGTGTGCTGTTCCTGGGCGTGCTGGGCGCACTCATTTTCCGGGGAATTTTCATTGCCGCGGGCGCCGTGCTGATCCAGAACTTCGCCTGGATTCTGTACATTTTCGCTGCTTTCTTGCTCTACACCGGTTACCGGATGATCCGCCAACGCAACGAACACCTGGACCCCGAGAAATCCGCTGTCCTGCGCCTCTTCCGCAGGTGGATTCCCATGACCGAGTCCTATCACGGACAAAAACTGTTGGTCCGACGTAACGGCGTATTGCTCGCTACCCCACTGTTGGCGGTGCTGGTGTTGATCGAGGTCACCGACGTGGTCTTCGCTGTGGACTCTATCCCCGCGATTTTCGCCGTGACCGATGAAGTGTTCCTCGTCTTCACCGCCAATGCCTTCGCGATCCTGGGCCTACGTGCCATGTACTTCCTGTTAGCAGATCTGATCCATCGCTTCATCTACCTCAAGATCGGACTCGCCCTGGTCCTGATTTGGGTCGGCATCAAAATGCTCCTCAAAATCGACCTTTTCTACATCCCCACCACTATCTCCCTGGCCGTGGTCGCCGCAATCCTCACGGTTTCCATCGTGGCCAGCCTGAGGGCCACGCGCGGTCAAGGCCGTCAAGCTCTCCCTCAGCCCTCCGATCCTCCCTTCCGGGTCGCCACCGAGGGAGAGGACGCCGAGCTGGAACCGGTGTGGAAGCGTCGTCGAACCAAAGCCCATGCCAGCCAGCACGCCGACGCCGGAAACACCGACAAGGAAAACAAGGTCGGAGGCGACCGTGAACCCTCAACTAAGGACGGAGGTAAACGATGACCGCGGTCGTAATCGCTCCGCGTCGCCCCATCGTTGCCATCATTACCCATGAATCGGATGCAACGATCGTGGCGCACACCGCGGTCGGGATAGCTTCAGAACAGGACCGGCCATTACTTCTTTTAGTACCCATCCAACGGCCAGCCTTCACTATCGACCCGTCGATAGTGGCACGAATCAATTACCGGTTGCTCCGCGACGCTGAAACTCTCGCCGCCCAAGCACAGCCAATACTGGAAGCGGCAGGATTCTCCAGTCCTACGCGTGTGGCGTGGCACGGCGCCAGGTCTTTCAGGCGTTCCCGTCCGGCCCGAGCCGCAGCCTTGGCCCGTGCCGCGCGCCGGGCACACGCGGCCGTTGTCGTCACTGGGATCAAACTGCCGACGGCATTGACACGCGGGATGAAGATCCTGTGTCTAACAGATGATGACGCGCACTAACACAGCACGCAGGGCAGAAAAGATCTACCGGCGTCCACGGAAAGGACCTTTCCAATGTCACACACAAGTTCAACGAATCCGGCCGCTGAAAGTCCGGCCCATGAAACAGCCAGCCAAGGCGTTGGACCAGCCCACCGCCCACCCTGGACGTTCCTGACCAATCACGGCCATGTCCTGATCACCGTGGCCAGTAACCCGGACATGCTGGTGCAAGACATCGCCCAAACGGTCGGGATCACCCCGCGCGGGACGCTCCATATACTCGCGGACCTTGAAGAGGGCGGCTATATCCACCGCATCAAGTCAGGCCGGCGGACCCACTACACAGTGGAGAAACACCAACATTTCCTCCACCCCTCCATCGCACACCAAGAGATTGGTGAATTGCTCAACTTCCTCGCCCCTATCGACGGGCACTTTCGAAAGGAATCACCATGAAAACCCGGACCGCAGCGCTCCTAGGCACAGGTCTTCTCCTGACCGGTGCCCTGTTTCTTACCGGTTGCGACGACACACCACTTCCGCAAATGCCAGGCGTGGAAGAACAAGACGGCGCTGATGACCAAGAGGAAAACGGTGAACAGGAGAACGAGCAGGACGATGACTAGCGGCACTAAAGCAGGACTAACAGTTAGTGGCCAGTGAGGGGTTGAAAAACGATATGACGATGGAACACGATGCCGCCAGGTACGCCGGACGAGACAGCCTTGAGCGATGGCATGTTCAATAACGCCTGTCGAGCGCTTCAAGCCTTTCCGTCCTTCATCGTCATCGACGCGAGCTGCCCCTCGGAGCAGCTTGTCGAGGACGTGCTGCAGGAGCTCAGAACATGTGGACTGGGCCTTCAATGACCCGCCCGCAACGAGACCGCGTCAGGATGCCTTTCAGTCCTCCGCGCAGCCGCCTGCAGGCCAGCAGCAACTTCGAAATGCTCGCCTGGCTGTTCATGCGGTGGTCCGGGGTCCTCCTTCTGGTGATGATCTTCATCCACCTGTTCGTGAACCTTGTGCTCGGTGACGGCATCCAGCAGCTCGACTTCGCCTTCGTTGCCGGCAAATGGGCACACCCCTTCTGGCAATGGTTTGATTTGATCATGCTCTGGCTCGCCATGCTTCACGGCACTAACGGTCTCCGCATCATCATCAACGACTACGCCGACACCGCCAGGTCGCGCCTCTGGCTCAAAGCCGTACTGCTTACCTGCTCCATCGTCATCATCGCGCTCGGATCCCTCGTCATCTTCACCTTCGAACCCTGCCCCCTCGGCGCCGATCCAAGCGCGTTGCCTACCTTCTGTCCATGAAAAGGAAGCCACCTGTGACTGTTAGCCAGGGACGGCGGTAAGTTGCACGTCGAGGAGGGCGATGCGGTCTCGCGGGTAAGGGGGCTTCCCCGTGTTGCCTCCTGACCGGTTATTCGGGAGAGGTGAATACTGTCTGAAACGTCGAGAGCATCAATCCTTGGAGTGGGTACCAGCGCAATGGGCCGATCGTCTGCCAGTGCCGGGTCGTCCGAGTGACAGTTGCCCTCGTCCGACGACTACTGGAGACGGCCGTAGGCTTCTGTACGGTTCCCCTCAGCCAAAGGCGCGCTTCCGGTGATCGAAGCGTTCCTGACTCTGCTCCTCGGAATCATCGTTATTTTTGCGATCATTGCCGCTAACGGCCATTTCGTTGCGCAGGATTCGCCTACATGTCGGTCGACCGCGCCAGGCTAAGTGCGCGTGCCGAGGCTGGCGACACGGCGGCACAACGCACTGAAATGACACGCCGACGTTCAGGACGCTGCCGCGCGAACCGGAGACATGCGCGTCCTCGTCCAGAATCCCACCGGGGCTGCTCCCCAAGTCATCCACGTCCGCCACACGCTTCTCGAACCGTCGGACCGGCCCGTCAGCGAACTCGCCCGGGCGGCATTCGTGCTCGACACCAGCACACGGTCTACGAGGCGCTGGCCCGAGTCCACCAGGCAGGCGAGTAACTCGCCGCCGTCATGAGAAACGGCCGCTTCGTCGAGGTGATCACACTCGCCGACGTCCTGCGACGGGTACTTCCATTGGAACTCACCAGGGATAAACGCACCAGCAAGTGAGATCGGCGGAAGCCACCTCCCTCACGGATAGTCACAGCCGTAATCCGACCCCGCCTGCGGCGGAACCGGAGGTCAAGCCTCTGCTGATTTCCTGCGGCGAGCGGCGATGAACGAGCGAATGCCGAGCGCCACATAGATGAGGAGCAGGACGAAAGTAATCGTGCTGGTGATCACCGCAGCAGGACGCTCCGCCTCGCCGGCGAAGAGCGCGCCGAGCTGCAGGACGTTCATCGTGGTGCCGAGGATGCCGAGCACTGCCACAACTAGGGCGATGTGGATGCCGATCTTCTGATTCTTCAGGCCGATGAGGCCGGAGATCAGGATGACACCTCCCAGGATGGCCGGGATCAGCGCCGTCCAGCTGGCGAATGCTGCGGCGATGTAAGCGGTGACGCCGAGGGCGATGAGAATGACGCCGAGTCCAATGGTGATGCGAGGCATGCCGCTCCTTACGCAGATGGTTTCTCTTCTACACAGCGTAGTAGAAATCCGGTCGTGACTGGAACCACCAGACTAAGTCGCGAAAAACCTCCAGTCGGAGCAATAGTCACAGGCGGCTGACCGCAGCCAACAGGCGCATACCAGAACGCATCATGTTATTCCTGTGCCCGGTGAAGCAGTCACGCGGACAAATGCACTCAAGGGGACAGGCGTGGTTAGCCGCCCAATGGACCAGATATGGGTGAAGGGCAGCCACCACTCCAGCAGCCACTGTCAGACCGCGGAATCCCTTCCGTATCACAGCGTGTTGGGCAGCCAGATGAGCAGCAGGACCCTCCAAGCGATGTTATCTATTGTTGTGCAGCTTTTGGCCTATTTTTGTGCGTAAGTGAGGCAGTCGGCGTTGTCCGGGCCCGGTCCGACGTGGACTTCGGCCGCCGTGCACATCAAATGATCGTTGTGGATGCATTCGGCTCGCTGGCATGCCCCGACACCGGCCAGGACCTTGGGCAGGCCGCCGTGTGTGCCGGTGTCGATAAAGGTGGAGCAGGAGGCGTGGTCTTGTGTGCCACCGACGGTAATTGCGGCGGCATTGCAGGCAGAGTGATCATTGAACGAACAGTTGGTTACGCTGCAGTCGGCTACGTGCGTTGTCATCGGGGGTCCTCCGTACTTCGGTCGCCCGGGCCGGGCGGCTCCAACACCTACGGTAGGCCAGTCCAACCTCATCAAAAAGACCCAACTATTTGATCTAATTTCTCGCCGTCCGTGGGTTCCACGGTGGTCAAACATCGCACGGTCATTGGCATGATCGTGTCGGTTAGGACGGTTTTGGTGGGTTAGGATTACTTCATCAAGGGGAGTACTCCCGTCTGTGATCGGCCCGTCATTACGGATGCACTGAAGCATCTCGGGTCGTCGGTTCCGGTGTCGTCCGGGCGGAGGAGACCTTGGCGTATCTGTTCAACGCCTACCCCTTGGGAGCACCCCTTATGCAGGTCACACCTATGATCTGGTTCATCACGATCGCTGTGACGATCCTGTTCTTCGTCTACGAGTTCTTCGCCCACGTGCGTAAACCCCACGAGCCGTCCATTGGGGAATCGGCGCGCTGGTCGGCGTTCTACATCGGACTCGCGCTGCTGTTCGGTGTGGGGATCGGCATGGTGTCGGGCTGGAAGTTCGGCGGCGAGTACTTCGCCGGCTACCTCACCGAGAAGGCACTGTCGATCGATAATCTGTTCGTCTTCCTTATTGTGATGGCCGGGTTTGCGGTTCCGAAGAAGTACCAGCAGAAGGTGCTGATGATCGGGATCATCATCGCCCTGATCCTGCGCGGTGGGTTCATCGCCATCGGAGCGGCCCTGATCGAGAACTTCTCCTGGGTCTTCTATATCTTCGGTGCCCTGCTCCTCGTCCTGGCCTACAAGCAAGCGTTCGGCAGCCACGAGTCCAACCCGGCGGACGGTAAGTTCATGACACTCGTGCGCCGGGTCCTGCCCGTCACTAATGAGTACCACGAGGACAAGCTCACCGTGATGCAGGGCGGGAAGCGTTTCGTCACGCCGATGCTGCTCACAATCATCGCGATCGGCTTCGTGGACCTCATCTTCGCTGTCGATTCGATCCCGGCGATCTACGGGCTGACCAACGAGGCGTACATCGTCTTCACCGCCAATGCGTTCGCGTTGATGGGTCTGCGCCAGTTGTTCTTCCTCATTGGAGGACTGCTTGAGCGTCTGGTCTACCTAGCCCAGGGGTTGGCCGTCATCCTCGGCTTCATCGGTGTGAAACTGGTTTTCCACGCCCTGCACGTCAACGAGCTCTCCTTCATCAACGGCGGGGAACCGCTGCTCTGGGTGCCCGAGGTCCCCATCTGGCTCTCGCTGCTCTTTATCGCCGCCACCATCGTCGTCGCAACTGTGGCGAGTCTGCTCAAGACCCGCGGCGACGCGAAGAAGAACGCCCGCGGATTGGTTCACGGCGAACCGGTGATCACCGCCGATGCACACGACCGGGTCGAGGATCCCGAGGCCGACGAGAAGGCGACGTCCACTGCAGACATATCCAAATAGCTCCTCACCGGCAACTGTGAAAAGGGGGAGCCGGCCGTGCTGTAGGACCGCTACCCGCTACCCGCGTCCCCGGTCACGAGACAACGCCTGAACGGTTCTCGTGACCGGGGTCTCCCGTATGCTTGCGGCCCCCACATCGTTGCCAACCATTCCGTGTCCACCGGCAGGACGACGTATGGGCCGTTATCGGCGTTTCGTCGGATGCGGGGGATAACTCGGTCGAATGTACAGGGTCCATGTCGTTGACTCCCGTACAGGTTTTGCTGAAAGCTTCAGGGCATGACGACGAGTGAAGAAGAACCCGACTGGATGGCCAGAATGCGTGAGGCTTCGAAGCAGCGACCGCGGACACAGTTTCGGAAAATTGCCTGGTCAGACCTCCAGAAGCTCTTGCGTGAACGCGACATGCTGTGGCATGAAGCATCCCAGGAGTCACGTGCGAGGGTCGACGGTTTGCGTCAGACGGATTCCGGCAAGCCAGCCGGCTAGCTTTGCGGCAACGCGAGAGGTAGGCGCCATTGCGCCGTTGCGGAGCGGAAACTACTTTCAGTACGAATAACGATGAGAAATGACAATGGCTACCTACGCCCTGTACACCAAGCCAAACTGCCCCCTCTGCGTTTGAGGCCGAAGGCTACTTCGAACGAAAAGGCGTCGGTTTCCGCGAAGTCGAAATCACCAAAGTCCCGCAGCATTCGCGTACATCACCGTCCCCCGTGGGTTCGAGAAAACTGAAGCCTCGATAGGTGGGAACTCAAGTTAGGGGGTCTGAGGTGCTGGTCGAGTACCCGTGAGTTGGCCTTCGGTTTGGTTGTCGGGAGGTCAGGTGGCTGTGACAGGTTTAGTTGGCCCCGGTAGGACGGCTATTTCTGGCCCCACTTCATGACTCGCCGGGTTGTTGTGACGGTTATGCGTGGCCCCAGCGCCACCGTTGGACGCAGTCAAGGAGTAGTGACTTTATGGGGCAGATTGGAAAAAGCAGCAAAAGGGGGACGTTACCTCTACACGGTGATAACGTCCCCCTCTATTGCGCGTCGGCCTTATTCGGTGCTGAGTCTTTCGGTTTCGGCGATAACCGCAGAGACATCCTTGAATGTACCGATGTCGGTCAGTGTGGATGCTGGCAGAGGTAGTGCTTTGCCTTCGGCAATGGTCATTCGTCCAGTTGGGCCGCTCAGGGTTACATAGCCGGCCGGAACTTTCTGGAGATAGAAGATACCGCGCTCTCCTACCTCTAATAGCGGGTTGTCCTCATCCAGGAAGGCTACGCCGTCGAGGGTGCCCCCAGTTTGGTGGATGGTGACTTGGTTATCTTCCGCGCCGCCCTTCACCCATTCCTCAACCTCCACCAGAGCATTGGTAAATGGAAGTCCGTCCACAGGTGGAGCATCGACGGATGCGGTCACCGTTCCCACGACCACTGCATCGGCGGCCTTAGTCAGACCAGGAACAGTCGTGAACAGTTCTGCGTAGCTTGGGGTAAGGCTCATTACCTTGTTCGCTTCGCTACTCTGTCCGGTGCCACACCCTGTCAGCATCAATCCTGCGACCAGCAGTATGCCACCTATTTTTGTCTTGTTCATCGTCCTTATCCCCCTCAGTAGAGCCTGTTAATTCCGGTGATCTCGTCGTTGGTGGGGTAGTAGATCCCTCCACGGAGTGGCGTATTTCCGGCCATAAGCGTCTGGTAGTTCACATCAGCCAGCCCGATGGTGTGGCCGATCTCGTGTGCGGCGACTCCCCGGGTCTTGATGTTCGTGTACCCATTCGTGTACCTGGTGTTCAGGTATGCATTAGCTGGTGATAGGAAGACGCCGCCGGACCTGGATGTGTAAGCGATGCCGTCCCAGGTGACGTTGGCATTGTAGGTTTCATTCAAGGTGATGTTGCTTCCTGGGGAACCCGCATACAGGTTTACATCGGTCGCTTGGGACCAGTTATCTCGAGCAGCGGTCCACGCTGACGCGCTTTTCGACGACATGGGGTACATGTAGACAGTGATGTTTGCAGACCCCCATTTTCCTCCGTTGTAAACGTACGCATTAGCACCAGACGCGGAGAACAGAATCATGAGCGTGGCAATCATCGTGATCACCGTAGCTTTAAGAGACTTTTGAGCTTTTAACACAGATCCCCCTTATTCACAAAAGTAGTAAGTGAGTTGAACGTAAGGTTCTCCGGCTACAACCGCAAGGGTGCGGCAGTCGCGATGGCCAAATCGTTACACGTGACACGCTGAAACCCTCGGTATGCATCCCAGCCCGCTGCATCGACAGAGTTCGGCCGCTTCACAGTGGTCGCTGCCGTCCGCGAAACAGTAGACCAAGGTGGGGCCAGAAATAACCGTCCTACCGGGGCCAGTTTTACTTGACACACTCAGGTAAGGGTGAAGAGAGGAGGACTCACCGTTACCGGTGAGTCCTCCTCGCGAGCATCGGAGTGCTGTCCGAGAACCGGGTTGAGCTACTTGGTCGATACTCCGGGATGGTGAGTGAAGGTCCCGATCTTGGTTGAACCGTCGCTCAGATAGACCGGGATGACGGTCGGTTTGCCACGCTTGGAAGCTTGCCATGCACCTACTTCCTCTGGCGTTTTCAAATCCGTTCCTTCGTCCAGCGCGGACTTGTAGGCGTATCCGACTTTGCCGTTGTTGGCAATGACTTCGATCAGTTGCGGTTCCGCTGCGGGTGAGGCAGCGCCTACAGCGGATCCATAAGTGAGACCGCGTTCATTGGTTTCAAATTGGTCTGGTGCTCCTGAGGTTTTCAAAGCGGCGAAGGAGGGATCATCCAGGAGTGGGCTCTGCACTCCCGTGAAGCTGTTATAGCCGCCACCGTTGTAGACGCGGAAACTAGCCCATCCGTATGCGTTTCCCGTCGCGCAGCCTCCGTAGGAGGTAGTAGCAACTTGAGTGACTCTTGCGAAACCGTTATAGATGATGCCGGATTGTTTGCACATTGCCGTGCCGTAGTACAAACGAGCATTTGCGCCAAGCCAGTTGATCGGCGAGGTAGAGAAATTCGACCGTCTTACTTCCGCATACGCCGTGTGGGCACCAGAATCGACAGAAATGCCGGAGCGGTGAGCGTATTGGACGCTCCCTGCGTTGTAGAGGTACCAGAGTGAGTACTGTGGCGCTGCTTGCGCCGCACCTACCGGCACTAGTAGTACCAGGCTTACTAGGAAGGCGAGAAGGGCCGCGGCTGAGGCACGACGACGTACGGTGATTTGCAATTTGTCCCCCATATGTAGTAAACGATGCACCAAGTAAATTGGTGTCTCCTGTCAAGGGTTCTCAACGCCCCGTCAGTTCTGCAAGGAAAATTGTTGTTGCTGTTGTGGAACCAAGTGTGGGTAAGCGGACACTGTTAGGTATGGAACCAGAACAGCACCAGCTCAGTGATGCCGAGCTTCTGGAAAGCGCCATTGCGGGCAACAGCGAGTCATTCGGTTTGATCTTCGACAGACATCACCGACGCGTCTTAATGCAAGCCAGACGCCATGTTGGATCAGCAGTCGAGGCGGAAGACATCACTGCGATGGTGTTCCTTGAGGCCTGGCGCCTGAAGTCCCGAATACGGATCGTCAATAATTCCGTTGTCGCGTGGTTATTGGTGACCACCAACAACATCGCGCGAAACGCCTCCCGGGCGAACCGGCGGTACGGAGCATTTCTCGCCAAGCTACCCGATGCGTTTACTGGAGAGCTGGTTGACCCTACTTTGGGGGAGGTTCAGCTTCGACAGGACAGGGAAGAGCTTCGCGCGGCGTTTGCACTGCTGGATCGCAAGGATCAGGACGTTCTCACCCTGTGCGTGCTCGAGCAACTGACCACCAACCAAGCCGCGCAGGTCCTACGAGTTCCGATAGGCACCGTGAAGTCGCGGCTGTCCCGGGCGAAGAGAAAACTGGCTGACCTAGTTCCCCATCTTCGCATGCATATAGCTTTGATCGAGGAGGCACAATGAACACGCGGACTGACTTTGACCCGGCCAGGCTCCAGGCAATGCGCCACATGCTCGTCGAACATGCGGGCGGAAGCGACGCAGGCGCTGCCAACTCAGAGCTTAAATCCATTTCAACCCGCGGCAAGGTGTTGCTTGCCGGCACAATCATGACTGGATCCCTCGCCGTAGGAGGCGGGGCTCTGGCCATCTCCGGCACTGGCTGGTTCGACATCCCTTGCGAAGAAGCCGTTGACGGGCAGTGTTATCCAGTTCTCCCTCAAACACCCGACTGGCCCGAGAATGAATTCGGTCAAACGTATGGGATGCAAGTGGGCGAGGAGTATCCCGACTTAGTCAGGGTCATCGCTACGAACGGCAAGATGGGCTACATATATGCGGAGGAGCTTCAGCCCGTCGAACTTTCCTCTCCTGAGGACGTTGCTGCCTGGAAGGAGTCCGTCGCTGGAACCGTCGAAGTCGCCACCGTCTATCAGAACGACGGTAAGACTGTCATCGGCGAATTCATCACAGGAGACTGGCGAAACCTGTAACGCTACGTAGTAGCTATGTGGGACCGACTTCCCGGTCGGCGGGGACTGCCCACGAGCTTCCCATTCTCGGTTCTGGCGATTCGGTGGGCGTCCGCCAACTAGGGACTCCGGACAGACTCACGCAAGGCCCCGCTGGGTGATGAACGGACGCGATCTAACCTCTTTGGAGACCGGAGTGGGGGAGGACGGTCGAATAGCGGCTCGCTCCGGCGATACTTAGACCGAACATGTCGCAGATACGGCGGAGGTCGCCGCCGCTGGCATGTAGCTCATTTAGGATTCGGTCTTCGCGGGCTCGTTGAGCGGTCATCCCCATCGAGGTGGTAATCCATTGGACGCCGACTGGAGCGCTGTCGAGGGCGGTGCGCCTGCTGATGAAGATGTGTGGATTTCTCGTTGAGGGCCACCGCTGTTCGCGGTAGGCCAGCCAGAGGAAAAGTCGGTCCTGGACAGGCTGTGCCAGCGGAATGGTGCGCTTGCCTAAATGGAGGCGCCCATCATGGATATCGGTCAACTGCAGCGTGCGCAGTTGACCGGATCTAAGACCGTGAAAAGCGACTATCGCTGTGAGGGCTGCCCGTGCCGGGTCTACGGAGTTGATTGCGTCGCGCAGTGCAGCTGAGGCCAGAGGCATCGGAAGAAGAGTTTCATGGGTGCCGGTTCGAATGCGGTCGATCGGGTTGAGGAACAGGAGGCGGTGACCCTTGAGCACACGGAACAGGCAGCGTAATCCTTGTCCCATCCGGGCGCGAGGGTTGCCTGCTTCTGGAAGGACGTCTCTGACTTCCTCGGGTGTGATCTCCCGAAGCGAAGTCCGTCCGGCGGCGGCCCAAGTTTGCAGGGCAGGCAGAGACCAGCGCAGGTATAGGCGCGTTGTTGTTTCTGAGCGGGGCTTGCTGCGGGGCGGGGTGTTGCTGCCTTTGAGCATGATGGTGTACCAGCGCTCGAGCTCGGTCCTTATCTGTTTTGGCAGTTCAGACACGGTGGTCTCAAACCATCTGTCTACGGCGGATTCTCTGTCGTCGTCGAGCAGGCCTGCTGCTGCGCAGACTTCCTGCAGCCGAAGGGACGTGATTCCAATACTTTGCAGGTTCACGAGGTCAGTGGCGAGTAGCGGGGCGCCGGGAGTGTCCTGCAGGCCAAGCGCGATGGCCAGTCCGCGACGTGTCCTTTTCGTGGTTGTGAGACTCCACCCGTGGTCGCGGGCGTGTTCGATCAGGAATTGATTCAGGAATGCAGCCATTTTCGGTTCAGCAGGTGCCGGGAACCCATGGATGGCTCCGTTGGCAAGGTTGCGAAATGCCGGGAACAGGGTGAGTTGGCGGTGGTCGAACGCTTCGAAGGTTGGTGCTGGGCTTGTGATGGGGGGCTTTGTGCGCTTCCGTCGGGTGCCGCGGTGCTGCCCCACTCTGGCATGTCGGAGATTCGCTAGGAACAGTTGCTGTCCGAACCGGTTGGCCTCTACCAAGCTGATCCCGCTTTTCCTACCTCCACTGGTAACGAATTGGCTCCGGCAGAGCCGACATGCCTGGTCGTCGTTGACGGCGACGTCCGCAGAGCAGATTCTGCAGCGCCCTTGGGGGTGCTTCTTTCGCCAGTGTCGGCACGCGTCGCAAAGCCATTGGTGGGTGCGTATCACGCCCCAAGCGTGGCAGTCCCTGCATGCAGCCACTGGTTGGGGTGCGCTGCGATGGCATCGGTCGCATAGGCCGGCGGAGTAGTAGCCGTCGGTGCGTCCGCAGCGCCGGCACGGAGGCGGGACGTAGGGGCCGCCGGGCATGCAGTCGTAGCAGAACTTCGTGCGCCGGGGTGCGCTCCATGCGACCGGCCGCTGGGCGCAGATCGTGCAGTTCGGTGGTGGATTGGATCCCCTCATGCGGGAGGAGTGGTTCGGTTGCGGCCGAGCCGGGGAACCATGGAAGGCACGGACCCGCCTGATGAAACTTGCGCCTTTTGCGGGCGTGCCGCGGCGATCTTCTCCGGCTCACGGATCAGCAGTTCCGTGGGCGAGCAGTTGAGTACGAAGCAGATGATGTCGAGGTCTTCGAGGCGGATGGTGGTCGGGGTCCCCGTCCAGAGACCGGACATTTTGCCAGCACTGATCTCCAGGCCGGCATCAGCGAGTTGGCGGCGCAGTTCGGTCGATTTCCAGATTCCGCGCTCGGCGGCGACCATCCGTAGATTCCAACGCATCGTGTCACTCTCCTGTCAGCCGGGCGGCCACTCGTTCGTTAGCGACCGCCCATGCGTGGTTAACGTGGTTCTCGTGGACATGGATATAGCGGGTTGTGGTCGACAGCCATTCGTGTCCGAGTAAACCCTGCACTGCTTTCAGGTCCAGGCCACGAGCGTAGAGGGACGATGCGCAGTAGTGGCGTAAGCCGTGTGGGCTCAGTCGCCCTTTCCAACCTGGCAGCCAACGTTCCACAGCCCCTGCCAGGCCGGCGCGCAGAGCATCATCGCCGGCCCGAGCACAGCCCCCTGTGTGCTGGTCGTGCCGCTCGCTGGGAAGCAGCGGGGCGTCAGGGTTCCGGTAGTCATCGCCGAATTGGTGACGCACGTCGGTGAACCACCAATCCAGCAGTGCATCGACGGAATTGATCGCGGGGACAAGCCTCGGTTTCGGGCCGCGGCCGCGGCTGCCCTTCCCGTAACGGATGTGGAGCTTGCCGTGGTCGCCGAGGTCCGGGCGCCAGTCCTTGACGTCGAGCATCACGGTCTCGTTGATCCGCAGTCCTGCCCGGCGCCAGAGGGACGCGGCGAGATAGTCACGTGCAGCGGGGAGGTACTTGCGTGCGGTGGGTAACGCATCACGCCACTGCCCGAAGAGAGCCTCAACTTCAGGGTCACTGGGCGGAACCCGAACGGCCGGTGAGGAGGAACTTGAAGGGCGGTTGAACTCGTCGATCGGCTGCGTGAGTGCATAACCGGTAAGGGCATGGAAATCCCCTTGGTATCTGGCGATTAGGAAGTCGAAGAAACGGGCAAGGGTTCCTGCTTTACTTTCCCGTGTGCTCCGAGTGTTTCGTCGCTCTTGCCGCAGATAAGTCAGGAATCGATCGGCATCGGACGGCGAGGCCGTCCAGACCGGCTGCCCCAAGAAACGGGTGAACTCGAAAATCACCGACCGTTCTGTTCGCACGAACTGATCAGTAAGCCCCGCACCTACCTGGGCCAGCGCGAACTGATCCACCAGCTCCTGCTCAAAATCCTCCTCGTCCTGTAAAGATTGCAGTGCCCGACTGAAACCGATGGAGCGGACGGTAGCAAGCGCCATCACGCACACCTGGGTTCGGTAATATTTAGCACTGATCATGAATATCACAAAGACTTCAGGAATCATGAAACTACGTCACAAATCGTTCCACCCATCAAAACCCGGACCTTCGCCAGATCCCGCGCGGAATGGAGGCCAGCTGCTCATGGATGAACCTGCGGGATTCCAAACAGCCAAAATCAACCGCACACAACGCAACAACGACCAGGGCGGGGGAGCGCCACGCAACCAAGGCGCACAACCCGACCCATGGGTCGCACCAGCCGGCGCCACCAGCAGCAGCGGATGGGGTAACGCACCCGAAGCAATCGACCCGCCCTTCTAAAACCGTTTCTGCCCAACGCTGGGGAGTGTCGGCGGCAGTGCAGCGTTACGCTGGTCGCCGGCACTCTAGCCGCAAGTGTAAGGATCACATGATGAGGGATACGCCCTACGCAGGCCCCAATGACACCAATGACTTCGACGAGCTCAGTCCGGACGAGGCCGCGAAGCTGCTCAACTCTTACCGGCTGCTGGGGGATTGCTTCGAGCTCTCCGATGATGCGGACATGATGGGCCGCGGATGGCTCATCGAGGACTGGCGGAGCCTGTTGGAGGGGCACCAGGAAAAACATGAACGGGCCGAACGGGAACTAAAGGCAGCGGTGAAACTCGCGCTCAATGAAGGAGGCGACTGGCATGAGATCGGGGAAGCTTTGAACCTCACGGCCAGCGAAGCCCGAGCCAGGTTTGAAGATCCCGCACAGAAGGATCAATGAGTAAGCGGAAGCAGGCCTCCTTCACCCCGTACTTCACCCAGGAAGACGCGGGCAGGGTCCGTGCCGCGTTCCTCGCTGCAGGGACAGGTGAAGGGTATGCGTCCGTGTCAGACTTAATCGAGAAAGCGGTCCTGAAAGAAGTTCGCCGGCTGCAGCGCAAGTACAACGGCGGTAAAGCCTGGGAACCGGTGCCGCCAGGTGCGCTCCGTACGGGCAGGCGGAACCTCGCCGAGGAGAGGCACCGGACTGAATAGGTTTCCTTTTCGCAGGGAAAACAAGAAAGAAACGGGGTCGGGAGCTGTGTGGTGCAGCCCCGGCCCCACCTTCATTGACGAGGACAACCATTGACTGAACACCAGGAAAGCCCACGTTTCCTCACCATCAAGGACGTCGCCGTGGAGCTCGCTACGAGTGAGTCCCAAGTGCGGGCGCTACTCAGCTGTGGGGACCTGCCGGCTATTCAGATTGGCGGCCGCGGTTATCTTAAGTTTCGCCCCGTGCCTGCCGAGTGATTGCGCTTCTGACCTGTGTAAATGGTTCGTAGTCGGTCGTTTGGTGATGTTGAGTATCGTGGGTTTCGATAGGGCCGTGTTGAGCATGTTTGTGACGAGGGAGGGGCACGGTGGCGGAGAAGCGCTTCCTGACTCTGGCTGATGTTGGAGAAGTTCTGAACATCTCTTCTTCTCAGACTTATGCGATCGTTCGTTCTGGTGAACTGCCGGCGATTCAGGTGGGTGGCCGGGGTCAGTGGAGAGTCGAGGCTTCCAAGCTTGAGGAGTATATTTCGGATGCCTATGAGCGCACCGCTGCCTCGATCAAGGAGATGAACTTACAGGAAGCCGAGGAGACTAACTCCTAGACGGTTGACCTGAAAGATACGACAGATCCCCGTTGAGAGTTTTCCTTCACGAGCATCTGGTTGATTCTTCTGGCCGCCCGCAGCTCATCCTGAGCGTCTTCCAGATCGTCCCGCAAGAGACTATTGCGAGATTGGGAATCTTCAAGGTCCAGGCGGGCCCGTTCGAGGGACCGTTCAAGTAGCCCGATCCGGGTTTTGAGTTCACCTGTGGTTTCAAGTTCGAGCTGTGCACCGAGCTTGGTTTTCAGCGCTTTCTTCAGCTGGTCCCTTTCTGCGGTGGCTTTTGTGAGCCTGCCGTTGAGCAAGCTCATTTCATTGTGCAGGCCGTTGATGGTGGGCGCGGGTTTTCTCGCGGTGTCCTCTTTCGCGTGATTTTGGGCGGCAGCGCTGCGTACGGCGTCGAGGAGGTCGGGGACGTTATAGATCAACCAGGTGCTTACTCCAGCAGACCGGGCTATGCCCGCGGCCGTGATCGATTTTCCTGCTTGTGTGTGCGCTGCTATTGCCTTGAGCACTGCTTCACGCCGTCGTTGGTTGTCGGCTCTTTTGGCCGCGATGAGCCGTGCTGTACGTAGTGCAGACTTGCTCGATGTCTCGTTGTTGTGAGTTTTCATGCTTCTTTGGGCGTTAGTGGCAGGAGCTTCAGGGGGACGGCGGTAAGCGGGTCCTGGGCCGGGGCGGTGGAGAGAGCCTGTAGGAGTTCTGTCGCCCGGTCGATTTCGTTTTGCTCTGCTGGGGAGAGTCTGGTCTTGGTATCGGCGAGCAGCCGTCTGATTTTGCGGTAGGAGCTTATCTCGGCGGTAAGGCTCTCCAATACCCAGGTATCGGCGATGGGTCGGGCGAGTTCCAGGTCGGTTGTGAGCGCGACGATGTGAGCGTCGATCAAGGGCAGGTGGGATACGTTGGCGCGGAAGTAGGTGCATCCACCGCATTTACTGCGTGCCGGGCACGCCTGTCCGCCTGCTTTGACATTGGTCGGCTCGGTGCAGAGCCCCAGCGGTGTGGCTACCGATCCGCGAGCGTATGCGGGATAGCTGTGCGGGGGTTGGGCTGCGCCGTGGCGGTCGATGGTGGTGCGGTCGACGATGCGGATGGCGTCGGCTTTGCGTTGCCGGTTGATGCGGATGTATCCGGCGGAGGTTTCGAATCTTTTATGGTTCATTAGTTCCTGGATAACGTCCGGAGCGGTGTTGTTGTCGGAGAGCCTCTGGGCATAGGTGTGCCGCCATGAGTAGAGGCGCAGGCGGGAACGGTCGAAGGTTTCGGCAGCCCCGCCTGGGCCCTGGATGTGGTCGGGCAGGTTCTTGATGCGCTCGATCCACCGCCAATAGACGGTGTGGTACCCGCTGATCGTGATGGGTTTGCGTGCTGCTGGCCCGAATCCTGAGAGCGAAGGGAACAACAGGTCAGTTGCCCGTGGTTCTATGTCCGTGACTGCGTTGAGACGGTCAAGCCAGGCTGTGATGATGTTTGCCGTGGAGTGATGGATGGGTAGTTCCAGGCCGATGTCGCCGGTCTTCGGGGCGTCGTAGCGGATAAAAGGGCGCGCGTCATCGTAGTGCTGCAGTGCGTCGCGTTTGAGGCCGAGGATCTCAGAGGGACGCCGGCCCAGGTCGCGCAGCAGCTGATAAATGGTTTGATGCATGTGGTTATAAAGGTCGGCTGGACGACCATTGGTGTAAGGGTGATCTTCGGCGACGGTGAACAGGTGCAGGTTCTCGTCCAGCACCTTGATGACCTCGTCGGGAATGGATTTGTTGACGGTGCTGCGCTTCCGGCCGCTGGGGAGGGTATCGGTGGCGAGAAACCGGAACGCGGGGGCCAAGCACTGAAGGGCGTCCAGCTCTCGTCCTTCGTGCAGGAGCCGACGGAACCGGTGGAAATGTTCGTATCTGTATCGCTCGGGGCGAGGTGCCCCATCGTGGGTAGTTAGCGTCGAATAGGCTTGGAACACCGCTTTCGCGTCAGCCCTTCCCAACCGATCCGGGGTGGTTCCATAGGGGCGGCGCAGCAGTGCGTCCGAGGCGATGCTGCACGACCGGATCAGCTCGCGGATTGTATCGGCGGGGAGTTCGAAGACGGCGGCGTATTCCTTCACCGCTTCACGGAGCCATTGGATTCGGACGGGGCGGAAATCCAGGGTGCCTTTCGAGCAGATGGTGTCGCTGCCGGATTGTGTGCGAAGCATCAGGACCGCGGCGTCCCAGATGTCGTCCTTCCTCGCATCGGTGCCTGTGTGCTGGTACCGCCAGCGGGCCGACCACATCCGTGCGTAGTTCGTGAAACCCTTCTGCAACCGCTGATCCGTCGAGCTCGACAGCATGATCTGGTGAAGCTTCTCCATCGTTCGCGCCCCATGCTCCAAGGCGATGGTGATGCAGCGCCGAAGCACCCAGGGATCCAGCCGGTAGCCCTCCTGGTCACGCTGTTGCAGAGTCAGGAGGAACTCATGCCGAAGAATTGGTGGAAGATCGACCAGTGAGAATTCGGTGGTGGACCACTGCCGGCCGATGGGACGCGGGACGGCGATGAATTCCTCCAGAGAGATGCCTTGGCTTTTGAGCCGTTTCCATTGGAAACGGTGGCCGAGACACAGTGCCTTCTCAAAGCGCCATTCCTCGGTCCGGCATTCCGGCACCGCGCACTGCTGGCCACGTGGGAACACGCCCCGGGCTGTCGCTTGATACTTTTCCAGTGGGTAGTCACCGCCTGCGGTGGTGAGACGTTTCCGCCAGGCGTGATAGTGGTGGTAACACAGACCGTGGTGGCTCGATAATGCCTTGCAGGGCTGTCCGCTGACGGTGATGGTGCACCGTTCGGCGGCCTTTGAGGTCCGATCTGCCCCATGGTCTGCGCGGCGCCTGCCTTTCGTGCTGCTCCTGGCGGCCGACTTGCAGGGCACGCAGAGGGCTCCGTTGCCTCTGGCTAACCCGGGGCAGCCGGCAGCCCTGCACGGATAGGCGGCTGTGAGCGGGTTGGCGGGATCCGAGGTGAAATGCCAGTGCTTGCTGTCCCATTCGCTGGGCCGCCAGTTTCTGTTGATGCGTTGCCGCAGGAAGGCGAGGTACGTCCCCGGTTCCGTGCTGGGGGACTCTGTGAGTAGCAGGTGCCGGGACTCAGCTGCCATTGTTCTCGCTACTTCCGCCGGTGACCGATTCGACCGCTGTTCTCATCTCCTCCGCGGACGCGTGCAGATAGACCTGCGTCGAGTCCAGGCTTTTGTGGCCCAACAGTTCCTGGACCACATCGAGGGGATGTCCTGCCCGAACCCATCTGGTGGCGGCAGTGTGCCTGAGCTGGTGCGGGCGCACCCGCACCGTTGTCCTTCCGTCCCATCGCCTGAACATGGCATGAACGCTGGCATAGCGGAGCGGCTCATCGGGTGGGCTATTACGGGAGTAGAGGTTCACGAAGACGTAGTCGCTCGAGATCCCGCCGAGGAGCTGGTAGCGCTCATCCTGGTAGGCGGCGTACGCCTGTGTCACCTCATCTGTCACCGGGATACTGCGAGTGTCGGAAGATTTGGCCAGGGCGCCATTGCTATTGATTCTGGGGTGAATGTGGACATGCGGACCGCGTTCGAAGCACCCGGCATGGATCGATTCCGGCAAGAAGTGGAGGTCCTCCAGGCGCAGACCCAAGGCCTCTCCGACCCGTAACCCGCTGTGCAGCATCAGCCGCACCAACAGTGCATCGCGCGGGTTCGTCGCGCACGCCATCAATTGCAATTCCTCATCAGCGCTGATCGGCTGGGGGCGTTTCGTCAGTTCCCGCGATTTGAGCATCCGGCTCAGCCGCGGCATGCGATTGGGATCTCCGCTTCCGTCCTCTGGGTTCGCGGACCGCAGCCCAGCCTGGTCGAAGAACCTTCTATCGACGTCAACATCGCATAAGCCTTCGTGCACGCAGAACCTCAAGAACTGCAGGACCGCGACAAGATACACGTTCACAGTCTTTCCCGACCGGGAACGTTGGCCGGGAGCGGAAGTCTGCAGATGCAGTTTGTATCTGATCAAATCGAGCAGCGTCAGATTCCGCCAGTCCACACTTTCTGAAGCCGCCCACGTGAGGAAAACAGCCAACTTCGTCTGATAAGACCGTTGAGTGTTGATAGATCGGCCCGCCTGGCTCAACCACAGTGAGTAGAGCCTGCTCTCCTCAGGCACCGTGAAGTCCGCGTCAACGACGACGTAGACCCGTTCTCCCGTAGAAAGAGGGACTTCAACCGCGCTGAAAGTGGTCACGAGGCCTGACCCTACCTCGCAACCGATGGGCATCAATCCAACGCAAACATATCTAGTGGGCTAACTCCACCAAAGTCGATCCAAACGCGCCAGAAGCCACTCAGCGACAAGGTCGAAGCAACGTAACATTGAGCCGGTCATAGTCGCCTCGGGAGGCGAAGAGCGATCCATAATCCGCATCGTCGGCAGATGTAGGCGGCTCCATCCTCCACCGCGTGCAGCTTTGTCAGGGCTAGGTCACGTCCGCAGCATGAACAGGTTACGGTAGCTCCATCGGGCTTGCTGGCTGCGGTCATATGCCAGTTTAGGAGTGCGCACGCGGCCCCGGGACTGCCTGCTCTGGGGTGCTTACTTGGTGGTGAGGATGTGGCAGATCTCGGCGGGCCCGCAATCTGCTGGGTCCAGGGTGTGGCTGGTTTCGATGAGTTTCTTGAGTTCGCGTGCCAGGATGGCGAGTTCTTGTTGGCGTGCCCGGACCTCGGCAAGCTTCTGTTCGAGGACGAGTGATACGTGGGTGCAGGGCGTCTGTCCTGCATCGCGAAGGTTGAGGACCTGAGCGATTTCAGCCAGGGCAAGGCCTGCACTTTGCGCTGCGCGAATGAACCGTAAGCGGTCGATAGTTGCGCTCTCGTAGGTCCGGTAACCGTTAGCAGCCCGGCCAGGTGTGGGCAGCAGGCCCTCACGCTCGTAGAAGCGGATGGTCTGATTGTCCACGCCTGTGGCGGCAGAAACTTCCCCGATCAGCATGGTCCAATTCTAGCCTTGACCTTATATCTGACTGCAAGGTTTACCGTGGGGTGCATGGACATCACCTTGCAGTACTTTGATGGTTGCCCGAACTGGACGGTCGCAGACGAGCGGCTGCGCATCCTTGCTGAGGAGCGCCCCGACATCGTGCTCGGGTATCAGCTCATCGAGTCGGTGGAAGCCGCCGAACGGGTTGGGTTCCACGGGTCTCCTACCGTTCTCATCAACGGCGTCGACGCGTTTGGCGATGACTCCACACCGGTCGGTCTAGCCTGCCGCAGGTATATGACCGATGACGGGCCGGCGGGCGCGCCGAGCCTGGCCCAGCTGAGGAGCGCCGTCGACTGACTGCCCGCTCTGTCCATTGCACGGCGAAGCCCACGATGGGCGGGCATCCACGCTTCACCCGTTGAGAGATCAACGTTCCCACTGACTCACGAAGGAGCTTCCTTGATGACTGATACCTATGACCTGCTGGTAATCGGGGCGGGAATGGCCGGGGTTGCCGCCGCGACGAAAACCTCGTCCAAGGGCTGGCGGGTCGGCATCGTCGACGCGCTTCCCTACGGGGGGACATGCGCCCTGCGCGGTTGTGATCCCAAGAAGATCCTGCGCCGCGGCGCCGAAGTAATCGACGCTGCCCGGCTCATGGGGGGCAAAGGCATCGACAGCAATGGGCTCTCCATTAACTGGGAAGACCTGATGAAGCATAAGCACGGCTTCACGGACCCCGTTCCACACAATATGGAAGAGGACCTCCGCGCTCATGGCGTGGAAACCCTGCATGGTCCGACAACCTTCACCGGGCCCACTCAGGTCGACATCGCAGACAAACCCTACGAGGCAGCCAAAATCCTGATAGCGACGGGGGCAGTGCCGCGTCCGCTTGACTTCCCAGGACACGAGCATCTGATCGATAGCAGCGACTTCCTGAACCTGGAGACACTTCCTCCCCGGATCGTGTTCCTCGGCGGCGGCTTCATCTCCTTCGAATTCGCTCATATCGCTGCCCGGGCAGGAAGCACGCCGATCATCCTCGATCGGGGAGCCAGACCCCTAAAGGCGTTCGACGCCGACCTCGTCGACGTCCTGGTCAAGCGCGGATCAGACGCGGGCGTCGACGTGCGGCCCCGCACCACCATCACGTCTATCACCAAGTCAAGCAGCGGATACACCATCCAGACCGACACCGCCGGCACCCCGGACTCGATCCAGGCGGACCTCATCGTCCATGGTGCCGGCAGAGTCGCTGAACTATCCAGGCTGGACCTGGACGCCGGTCAGGTGGCGCACGGCAGCCATGGTGTGGAGGTAGCCGGGCACCTGCAAAGCACCACGAACCCTGCCGTCTATGCTGCCGGGGACGCAGCGGACACCGCCGGACTACCGCTGACTCCCGTAGCGGTCATCGAGGCGAAGGTCGCCGCCTCGAACATGCTGAAATCCGCCACGACTGTGCCGGATTACGCTGCAACCCCAACGGCTGTCTTCACCGTCCCCGAACTCGTCCGGGTAGGCATGCTCGAGCACGAAGCTCAGAGCAATGGCTTGAACATCGACGTCCGCTATACCGACACCAGTGGCTGGTACTCGAACTACCGGATCGGTGAAACCGCCGGAGCCACCAAAATACTGGTCGACAAGGACACCGATCTCATCGTCGGTGCCCACCTCTTCGGACATGGCTACGCCGAGCTAGCGAACACCATCAGCGTCGCCATGAAACACGGCCTGACAACCCGGCAACTGAAATCAACCACCGCCGTCTACCCATCAACCGGCTCCGACCTGGGCTCCATACTCTAACTACCCCTGCCAAGAGACCAGCAACGGCGCGTTTGACCGGTTGAGAGAACCATCGTTACTCACTTGAACGGGAGGCACTGAGAATCGGGCGGTGAACCTGATCGATTCTCATGAAACGAGCACCATAAACTGCACTGAAGATAACCGAGGGCAATGGCGTATCGAACGCTCAAAACTCGAGGACTACATTGCCGACGCATACACCCGCACAGCGGCAGCACTGCAGCGCGGTGTCCAAGTCGGCGACGAAGAACAAGAGCAGGAAGGCTAGGAGTCGGTTTACTGTCTCTCCTCGGGAGAGCTGGGCCTGACGGCGTTGCGCCACACCCAGCCCTCCCGGTGGATCTTGATCGTGGGTTCGAAGAACCAGATCCGGATCGCCGTCTCTGTCCACGCGGTGGCTTGGGCTTGCACCAGGTACGCCTGGGAGGGGTAGCGGATCCACGCATACACACTCCGTGCCGGCTGGAACTCGTGGGCAGGATGGCGTCCGAGGTCGACCTCGGCCTCGGTGAGCATTATCGGCTCCTCGCGCATCACGAAACGCTCAATCCAATCATCCAGGAGCCGGTCGTAGTATGTCGGTAACGTGCGCAATTCGATTGTGCGGTGATCCTGGTTTGAAGCAATTGTTTGGCGGCCAGCCTCGTGGTTGGCATACCCGGCGTATGGCGCTTCTTACTACCCCTTTTTGAACGCTGGGAATGGGCTAGCTGGAGCTCCCATGGGCACGGGTATTGACGGGCCGATATCACAGCTTCGTAACGTAACGAGTTGGCATGAGCGAACGCTATATCCATCTGCAGCCCGCAGTGTTTGACTGGAATTGCGACGATCAGGACGAGCTGATCGCGTTCTTATATGGGGGTTCGAATGAAAGCCTTGCCAAGGCATGCTTTGATGGCGTCCGCGATAGCCGCCACGCTGCTACTTACCGGTTCTGGTTTCCCGTCAATGCAGTCAGCGAGCACGCAGAAAACGCTCAATGAACTAGCACCCGAAGTGCTCGAAGATGCGCTGTCGGTCGAGGAGCTGGTCCCACTCGAGGGAGGTGGGTTTATAACAGGCGTCAACCTCGAAGATGCTGCCGCTGGCGCGGAGGTGCACCTTCCACCAAGCACGGACATTCCTGCTGAGATCAGGTCCAATGGACACAAGATCGGGATCACAATGCCCAAACCGGGCAATCGGGCCAAAGCAACTATCGGGCCGAACAAAGAAATTCAGTACGACAACAGAGATGGCAGTATGACCACAGCCATCCCGAAGGAAGGTGGTTCGCTTCAGTTCATCAACACTCTTTCCCATGGAGATGCACCCACCGAGTATGTGTACAAGCTAGATCTCCCACCACAAGCGAAGATGTCGTTGACGCCTGAGGGTGGCGTACAGATAATCGGCTCAGATGGAGCATACCTTGGAGGTGCCACTGCTCCCTGGGCCAGGGATGTAGCGGGTAATCCAGTCGCTACCGAGTTCAAGATTCGCGGCAAGAACATCGTTCAAGAGGTGCACCACTCAAACCTCCCGGACAGTTCTTACCCGGTCGTCGCCGACCCCTGGTTTGGTATACACCTCTATTATCAGCCGTTCTACAGCTTCGTCTCGCAAGGTTACAAGGTGAACGTTACGCCGACGAGCTGGGGCCAGCAGAACCGGGCATTCGAAATGTGGTGGGCCCACCGGGATGAAGTGGTTAGTAAAATGGGAAACAACGCTTGGCGGTGGACCAATTCCATTCAGGAGCAGTTCTACTGTCACATCCATGGGTACCCAGCGTCCTTGCCTACCTACAATATGGAATCTTGGCGGCCGACGATCAACTGGTCCATATCCCTAGTGCAATATCGTTGTAATCCCTACGACGGCGCATGGTCCTAGCTAGGCAACTCAATGATGACCAGTGAAGGTTTGGAAGTATCGAAGATTCGACGCGATGTTGTTACGGCGGGTCTTCTTACCCTCGTGGCCGGTGTGGCAGTCGACGCAACCTTGTGGATGTCGTTAATGTCCCGGTATTTCTGGGTCGAAGACTCCGGCATCGATGAGAGTTCGCAAGCATTCAGACAGTTAGTCAGTATCAATCCCACGGAGCGAGGAATCCTATACTTCGGGCTTGCCTTCATGATACTTGGGATTGGGCTGATTCTCGCCCGAGGCGTGATCTCGAGAAAGTATGGAGCAGCGACTGATTAGGACGAGGTCGTGCGGTTCCCTACTCGTGGTCTTTGAGGCAAGCAGCACGGATTCCTGGTTCCGAGCCTGCTCACGAACGGCAAGCGTGGGAGGCGGGGCCTAGGAATTTCGGACAGGGCTATCGATAGGTTGGAGCGTCGCCGGTGAGCTTGTGCCAGTGAGCTGCCGTGGTGATGCTGATGCCGAGAATCCGTGCTGCGACTGCGGGCGGTACTTGAGTGATGATCGCCGCGCTTGACGCTTGGTGAGCCACGGCGGGCTCGACACCCAGTTTCTTGAGACGCGCGGCGAGACTTGATGCCAGTTGGTGATTGCCGTGTCGGTACCCGGGGAAGACCCACGTTTCATCATGAGCCGCGCCGCCGAAGCGACGTTTGTCTATCTTCCCGGCCAGGATAACGGCCACCCAAGCAGCTGCCGCTGCTGGAAGATCCAACCGGACTGAGCCAAGTTGAATGCTTGCAATTCCGTCGGTGATCGAGAGGTCAGCCAGTTGCAAGGCAACGATTCGATGCACCCGGATTCCGTAAACAACGTTGAGAAGGAGGGCCAACGCCATCCGTGGATCGTGGTTCTGGTCCGAGAGGGCCGATTGCAAGGCGCCTTCGTTCCCCGGTCCAAGGCTGCCTCCAATCCGAAAGGAGAGTCGTGGGTAGTCGGGCGGAGTAAGAAATCGATTGGTGCCGGTTTTAGCGCACCAGCGGATGAAGCCACGGACACGGAAGGCATCGCGTGGTGCGTTCACTGCCCACGCGTCTAAATGTCCCTGGGTTGCCGTCGATGCAGTCTGTTCGGCTGCGTTAAGGTGGCTTAGCAGCGAGAAAATGAGGCGGAGTTCGCGCTTGTCGTTCGCTGCCTGGGTGTTGGTTGTCGGCCCTTTCCTTGGCCGTCGCTGTTGACACCAACGGACAAACTGTTGAAGGGCAAGTTGATCGGCTGAATGCGGTATCGCTGCGATCTGGTCAGTGGTCCACTTCTGGAGGCGGTGCAGATACTCGTCCCGTTCCGGTAAAGCGCCCAATTCGACTAGGAGTGAGCGGACCTGATTAACGGACCGCGCAGCTCCCATCTGGTCGAGATCTTCGTGTCGGGCGGTATCTGGAAGCGACACGACGGTGCTGAGCACCCTCCAGGTCTTCTTGCTCTTGATGAGTTGCAGCAGGTAATGCCCGTCGGCTGCCATGAGGTGATTGCGGACTGGGAGCAGCTCGGGGCGCCGAAGGAGTACGATCTCAGAGAACAGTTCGTTGATCGCGTCTGTGGCTCGGCACCGTTTGCAAAGACCCGGCCGGTTCAAGTGGTCCAGTTCGTTGCACCGCAAGCACCTGCGGCGTGTTACAGGTGAATTTTTCCAGCAGTGTTCGCAATACCTACCGCTGGGCAGGATCAGAGCAGTGCGGCCAGGGTGGCCGCACGTCGTCGAGGAACTTTCCGAAGGTGCATGAATCACCGGGCTACTCAGTTATGCGTGCTGGTCGAGGGCGCAGCGCGCGGGAGCGGATCACAGCAGACGCGGGATCTGCCTTGCCCTGTTCACCGACGGCCTTATCCTTCTGGGCTTGACCGAGGTCTACCTTCACAACGAGATCATCGGCACTGCAGCCAAGAATATCGGTCAGGGCCATCAGCACGTGAAGATTCAAACGCTCCGGTCGCTCAGCGACGAGCCGATACACCTGGCTGGCAGACAAGTGGACACCTCGTTCCTCGAGGAGCGGGATGAGCTTTGTGGTGCTGAACATTCCAGCTGCCGCCAACTGCTCTCGCAGGCGCCATTCGTATCCGATGATCTTGCCCATCTTGTCCTCATTTCAGCGTGGCGAACGTTGGGATCTTGGTGAGAGCTTCGTTCAGGATGTGGTTCGCGAAGTCTTCAGAGACGTGCGTATAAATCCCGGTTGTCGATTGGTATGCGTGACCGAGCTGTCGTTGGATGAACAACGGATCATGACCGTCCTCGGTAAGGTGCGTCGCGTAGCTGTGCCTCAGGCAGTGCGGTGAAAGTTGCCGATCCAATCCGAGTTCGTCCCGGTAGAGCGCGAAGCGGTCACTCAGCGATCGTGCGCTGAGTCGGCCGGAACGCTCCGAGAACCACATTGCCGTACTCGAACCGGCGCGCATCAGCGGCAATACATTCTCAACGTAGTCACGCAGCGAGTCCACCGCCCAAGGCATCACTGTTGTCACCGTCCGGGGCTTCGGGGGTGACCCTCTGGAAGCCTTTCCATACCGGATCCGGACGAAGCCATAGTCCCCGAAGGCGCTCACTTTTGGGTTGCGGTACATGTCGGTCACATCAAGTCGCACGGCCTCATTTGCCCTCAAACCCCACGCGTACACAACTTTCAGCAGTGTGGCATCACGGTACGCGGCGGCGGCTCCTTTGCGGCCGGCCGACAAGCGCAGCTGGACCTCCTCGTCTGCCCGATCAAAAAGTAGCTGCAGCTCCGGGCGTGTCAGTGGTCGTCGATGCGGATCTCCCTCGTATTCCTGCACATGGGGGCGAGTGTTCCACTCATGGCAAATCTGCACCGGATGCGTTCCGAAGCGCTCCTCACACTGCTGGACCCACCCATAATGGGGTGAACAGATGAAATCGCAGAACTGCCGGATGGCGATCTGGTATCCACGAATCGTCGCCGCCGTCAATTTACGGATCGAGACCAAGTCGGTCATCCACTCATCGAATACGGCGGCCGTCCACTCCCACGGCCAGACGCCTGAGTGTGCCTGGAACCGACGCACCATCAGCAGACGGTCCTCAACAGTCTTCTTCTGAAGACGACGCCCGCCAGATTGCTGGGCATGCCAACCATCCAGCATTGCCTCGAAAACAGATGAGTCTTCCTTAATGAAGGCGACACCCTCCACCAAGTGCACCGCGGAAAGCCCGAACGGGTGCCCTACGCCCACCCCTAACCTTCCCATCCAATGCCCATATCATGCATTAGATGCGAGTCCGATGCGGTAAGTCAAGTCAGGAATCTCCGAAGAGGGAGGAGGTTGACGGTATTCGACGCCCTTATGGATCAAGAGACTTGCATCTGATGCATTTCCGCAGGGTTGGCGCGGTATCTTTTGCTCTCGCCGATCGCCGCCACCTCCCTTCCGACTGGCAGTGCGGGCACGCTCAGGTCGAACATCCCAGCACCTCACGAGTGCGGTCGATAGGCTGAACAACAGCAACACCGATTCCCTCAATTGGTGGTAGCGATAGAGGACTTTTCCTCCCGGTGCCGGTTTTCCGTACGTTTCCCCCATTCGTACGGCGCCGGCACTGGTCGTTTAACCCCTTCGAGGGAATGGCTTAAATTAGAACACGAGTTCGAATGATAGTCATGTGCGGTCGGTGCGCAGAGCGATCAGTTGGGCACCGTCCGGAATTAGGGCATCCAGGGCCGCCCGGGCTTCGTCGTAGGTTGCGCCAGTAGCGGTGAGATGGCTGGTTTCTGCTGCTTCCGCGTCGCGGATCGTGCCTGTGAGTTCCATTCTTGCCACCGTACCGCCCAGTATCAGAGGCCACGGACAAGGTGCTGGGGGAGCGCGACATTGTTTGGAGCCAACTCGGGACGGGCACCTGGCGGAGTCCGTTATTCGGAGGCGGAAACGCGCTCCTGGGCTACTTGCTGTCGAGGGTGCGGCGTTTGGCGACGGTAAATTCCTCGTCCGAAAGCTCACCACTCCTATGGAGTTCTGAAAGGAGAGCTAGTTCCGCTGCTAAGGACTTCCTGCCCGTTATCTTGCCGAACACCACTTGGCGCTCCCTGGTGTTTTCATTCCTCGCCGGTTTCAGCTTACGAGCGCGGGCGGAGGAGCTGACGGCGTAGGCGACTAGCAAGGTGATCGCGAGGGCTCCGAGAGTAATGCCCAATGGGATGCGGAACGGCTCAGTGGCGTTTATCAAAACAGTAAGGACTGTCACCGCAACGACTGCGCATAACCCAACTATCCGCAGCGTAGTTCGGCTGATGCCGAACTGAAATGTGTATCCCTCGGCCTCGGCCGGAACCAAGTTGTCGTTCATCTCCCGAGAATAACCCCGCGTAGGCTGCTTGAACATCCTGTGGAACGGGAGGATGTTAGCGGGGTTGGAGGTTCGGTGGGAGTTCGACGTCGGTAGGGTCGAGCTCCGGACGGACACCTGGCGGGATCCGGTATTCGAAGCCGTAGGTATTCTCTCGCCGTCCTGCTATTTGGAGACCGCGTCGGCGACGAGTTGTTCGAACTCTTCGAGGGTGGCCGGTTCGATTAGTTCCCCGTCGAGGAAGAAGGTTGGGGTGCCACTGACACCGAGACCGATGCCGTCGTTTTTGTCTTTTTCGATGCGATCGGCTGTGGCTGGATCTGCGATGGCCGCGTCATAGGCCACCATGTCTAGCCCCAACTCTTCTGCATAGCCGCGGAAGGTGTCGGCTTGGGATTCCTCGTTGTGTGACCAGTCGGTCTGGGTGTCAAACATCCGGTGGTACATGCTCTCGAATTCGCCCTGCTGTGCTGCGGCTTCCACCGCGAGGGCGGCCGTCACGGAGTTCGGATGTCCCGGGAGGGGGAAGTAACGGGTCACGATGGTCAGTTCG
This sequence comes from Arthrobacter parietis, assembly GCF_039530425.1. NCBI lineage: Bacteria > Bacillati > Actinomycetota > Actinomycetes > Micrococcales > Micrococcaceae > Arthrobacter > Arthrobacter parietis. The sequence continues at coordinate 1,604,749 of NZ_BAAAON010000001.1, forward strand.
TTCCCGTATTTCACGCTCAGGTCCTCGATGAAAGGCTTGGCGGCCAGGCATGATTCGCATTCGAAATCGAGGAATTCGACTAGGACGGCCTTCTCATTGGTTGCGGTGGACAGACGGTGGCTGTCCGGGCGTACTATCTGCGCCGTGCCTGCCAGTGCAGTCTGGTTCGCGGTGCTTCTGATGTTCGCTGTCACCACGATGGCGATGACGGCCAGTACTGCGGCCAGTAGCAGTCCGATCGCGATCTTGTTGGGTGTGCTCAGCGCGGGGCGGGATGCCATGGGATGGATGTTCCTTTTTTGGCGGTACACGTCGTGCAGGGGTGATCAATCTGGATAGGACATGGACGGAGCCCCAGGATCCAGAAGGAGGTCAGTCGTCATCGTCATCGTCGTCTTCGACGAGTTCGCCTTCCCACGCTTCCTTGCCCTCCCAGATAGCGAAGGCGGCGATGATGAAGCCGGCCACTGGGTCAAGCCAGGTGGCGCCGGTGAGCATGTAGAGGCCCACGCCGAGCAGAGTGGAGATGCTCAGCAGGACGCAGATCTTCGTTTCTGCGGCGTCCGCGAGGATTAGGTTGTCCCCGAGTGCAGTGCCGACTCGCTTTTTCATGACTGCCAGGACAGGCATGATCAACAGGGACAGCACCAGGATGACGATGCTGATCGGGGAGTTCTCCGGTGTTTCGGCTTCGATGAGGCTGCGGATGCCCTCGAACGTCACGTAGGCGGCGAGGATGAAGAATGTCACCGCGACGAGTTTGAGGGCGATCCGTTCCTTGCGTTCATCCGCGTGGCCGTGGCGAAGGCGTGCCGCTAAGCGGATTCCGACGAGAATGGCGGCGATGGATTCGATGCCTGAATCGATGCCGAAACCGACGACGGACACCAGCCCGGCCATCAACCCTACGGTGATCGCGGCCGCGCCTTCCAAGACGTTATAGGCCACGGTGAACTGAGCCAGGCGCAGGCCTTTGCGGGTCAGCTGTTCGATCTTCTGCTCCGAGAGTGTTTCGGTGCTCATCGGGCCTCCTCGGGGTTTCCGTAGTTCGGGCAAAGCGCCACCTTGTTGCCAGTGGCCGTTAGCAGCGCCTCGGCCGCGACCAACGTGTCCATCAGTTCGGGCCGACTCAGCGAGTAATACGTCTGCCGTCCCTCGTTGCGTCCCTCGACCAGGCCGCAGTCACGTAGGCAAGCCATGTGCGCTGACACAGTCGATTGGGCGAGACCCAGATCCCCGACGAGGTCCCGTACCCGTTGCTCGCCCAGCATGAGCCGCCGGATAATCGCCAGCCGCGTTTGGTCCGCCAAGGAATGGAACAGGGCTACGGCAGGACGAACGTCCTCGCCGGTCTCTATGATCGTCACTAGGCGATCATATCGCTGTTGACCGATTATTTGGATTCGTGTTTCATCCAAGCTCGCCCGCGTATGGATTGCGGATCCTCTGGTCGTGAGTTCGGCGTTCGCGCTGTCGTAGCGCTGAGATGTAGCCCTGCCAGTCTCGGCCGGCGCGCCTGGTCCATTTCACGGAGGCAGCGATACTGATTCCGAACAGGTCGCTGATGACCGGTGCGGGAAGGTCAGCAGCCAGGGAGATTAGGGCTGTATTGCGGGCAGGACGCACCCGCAGTTGGTGTTTTCTCATTCTGGTGGCCAGACCCGTGTACGTGATGTGGCCGGAGGAGCCCCTTCCTGGGAAAAGCCACGATGGTCCTTCGGGGTTTGCGGTGATAAGCGATCTGCCTCGCGTGGCGGGGGTGGCCGGTAGCCGGTCAAGAATGAGCCCGAGCGCCGGAGGTACGAGGATGAACGGACCGCCGACGTGAACCGAAAAGCCCTCTATGGTTTTTCCTGGCCTGGTTTTGTCCCCGTGGAGGTGGTCGGTGGTGAGCCGCATGACTTGCGCCAATTGCAGACCATAAAGCAGCACGAGCGCACCAGCTGCGCGCACATCATCGGGGATCGAGTCGTCGGTGAGGCAGCGTGATAACTCAGCCCAGCGCTGCTGCTCGGTCATCCCTGCAGCGGGTTCACGGTCGGGTGATCCGGTCGTTGTCAGCCGCGGTGCCAGATGGTGGCGTGAGGCCCAGCGCAGGAAATCGGAAACCGCTCGGGCGTCCTTCTTTGGGTCAGCGAGCCAAGTGTCAACGGTTCGCTGGTCTAATGCGTCAAGGGGAATGCCGTTGTCTGCCAGCCAGGACAGGAAGCCAATGACCTGATCCAAGCGATTCCAGATAGCGCGGAAGGAGTTGTAGGTGAATTTGCCTGTCCGTTCGAATCGTTGCCGTGATCGCCGCAGTAGCCACCAGGAGCCGTAGGTGTGAACGAGTTGGTGCATCTCGGTTGGAAGGGGAGCAACCTTTTTCGCCAGTAAGGCATCCAGGCGTGCGATGGGTTCATGTCGTTCCGGTAGGGCGCCCAAGTCGACGAGGCTTCGCCGCAAAGACCAGACCTCCCTCTCATCGAAAGTGTCGAGGGCTGCATGATCAACGGCGATGTTCTGGCCGAGCAGCTCCTTCACAACCCGCGCGCCTCCTCGAGGATTGGAAAGCCATTTGATCACCGACCGGGGTCGCCGACTAGTGCTGAGCGCTTCTATGAGAATCGCTGCCGGATCTGCGGGACTTGTGTTGCTCGCGGACGCGAACGCTGCCTGCAGTTGCTCTCGGGCGGCGCAACGCACGCATAGACCGCCCTTGTAAGGTTCTTCACTTCCGCCGCATCGCTGACACAAGTAGACGAACTTGCTGCCCACGCAGCCACCACAAACGGTCGGCGTAATCAGACCGGTAATCGGATCCAGATGCGCACCAGCCACGAGGACGCGTAATTCAGAGCAGCTCGAGCACTGACCCGGCCGCGAGCGGGCCTTCTGGTAGCAGGAGAAGCAGATCGCGCCGATCGGCCACTCGGCGGCCCGCCGAGCGGTCTGCCCGCACGTTACGCATAGGGCAATCACGGCTGGCTCCTATACGAGATCATTCCAAGTTCGGGCGTCGAATGGTCGTACGCCGAACCGGCGGGCTGCTTGCCGATCCGCCACCTGCTGCCGACCGCTTCGCTACCTGGGCATCGACCTTCACAACGGTGATGAGATCATTCGGGGTGCAACTCAGAATGTCGCATAAGGCTGCCAAGATGTCGGTGCTCAAGCGTTGTGGCGCTGAGGTGACAAGTCGGTAGACCTGTTCTCGCGAAAGGTGAATGCCGCGTTCTGCCAGAAGGGGCACCAGATCGGTGGTGGCGAACAATCCGCGTTCGGCCATGCGCAAGCGAAGGTTCCATTCAACGCCCATCTTTCTATTCACGGCGACTCATCCCCTTTTTCGGTCCGCCAAAGGTCAGGTTGGTGCGCCGAGATGGCGCGGCGAAGCAAGGTGTTGCGGTAGGCATCAGAGACTCCGGTGTAGATAGCGGTGGTGGCGGCATAAGCATGACCGACCTGCTCCTGCACGAAGCTCCGAGGCCTCTGAACTGAGCGTTCCAAGGGCGTTTCATTACCCGGCTGCCGAAGGACGACGGCGCGCAGAGTGCATGGAATGCTGGTTCCTATGGAACCCCTGAACACGGAACGCCGCGTGATCGAGGCGGCAGAGACGCTTGCCCTCTCCCTCGGCAACAACCCGAACCACACCGTGGCGGCCGCCGCTATGGACACGAATGGACGCATCCACACCGCTGTGAATGTTTATCACTTCACCGGCGGACCTTGCGCGGAGCTGGTCACGCTGGGAGTTGCTGCAACTGCTGAAGCTGGGCCCTTGGTCGCGATGGCGGCAGCTGGAGACGGGGGGCGAGGCCTCATCCCACCGTGTGGCCGCTGTCGGCAGGTGATGCTGGATTTACATCCCGATCTCCTTGTCGCTGTCCAAACAGAGACTGGACCCCAGATGCGACCGATCGCGAAGCTCCTATCGGACACGTACTTCTTTCCGGATGCCCAGGCTGAGCGAGTATTCCGCTTCAACCGGCGTTATTACGACGCCGTGGTGAGCGGACGGAAAACCTCCTCAGTCCGATGGGACGAGCAAATTGCCGTTGGTCCTGCAATTTTCTACTTCGAAGATGATGCAGAGTGCGCGCCGCTGCGGGGTGAGATTCTTGAAGCAAAGCGGTATCAGATCGATGACCTAACTCCTGAACGTCTGCGGCTTCCGGAGGGCGGATCAGTAGAGGGATACATCGAGGGCCTCCGGCAGCACTACCCGCTGATGCCCGTTGATGCGTTCGTCGACGTCGTGGACTTCCGTGTAGTTCCTTCGGATTCTGGTCCCGTCCATGAGGGACAGATGGCCACCGCGTAGAAAGCGTTTTGGCACTCGCAACTCCTTGGCTGAGCTGTCCATGACTGGGGGCAGTCGGGTTATCCACGGCTTGGAATTGGGAGCCAATCAGTAGCTCCCTGGCAGTAGTAGCGGTGGATAACCCGTAGGAACTGTCCCCGGTGGTGGACAGCGGTACGAAGAGCGCACACTTTCACGGCAATTGACAGCTATAGGAGCGTCGTGTGTGCGGGACAAGCAGCGAAGCGGAGGGGGCTTGTGTCGTGCACGGGTGGGCAGGAGGCAGACTCCCTACGGATCCCTCACCGTGCCAGCAAGAAGCGGGTCTTTATCTGGCGCTGCTAGCGGGGCTCTTCTTGGCAACGCGGGTCGTGGCGTTGCCAAGACGACCGATGACGAGCCACAGCAGCGGACCCACTAGAGGCAAGGCAAGCACGACAAGCACCCACACGGCCCGTGCAAGTCCGGTGAGATGGCGGGAGCGCGCAATGTCGATGAGAGCTACGACGAAGAGGAACAGCGCGAGCATTCCGATCCCTAGGACAGTGAACTCCCACTGATTTGGGATGAGCGGGTTAGAGGAGCTTTGAGTTGTCCATGCAAGCATTACAGTTCCCCTAATACTTCCGTCCGTCCTGTACGAAAACTACCTCAACTCTAGACGGAGGCTTGCAATCACTGATCCCTCTCACCGCACCTCTCCGACCTAGGTCGACTGAGACAAGCTCCCTCAGACAGCAGCGGCCGACTACCTCTTCCGGCGTGAGTCGTCAGATCCATAGCCGTGTTCTTCTGGCTTTAGATCTTGGGCTTCGGTCGGTTTGAAGCCATATAGTTCGGATTGAACGCCACCGGACTTGAAGACCGGTCCGAGTACTTCCTTTTTGACCCCGTCTTTTCCACGGCGCACCATGACGATGATCAACCTAACGAGGACGCCCACGAGGATGATCAGGAGTATCGCGAATCCGACGATTCCTCCGATAGTTGGGGAAGCGGGCGAAGTGGCGACCAATATGCTGTTCAAGATGATGGGCTCCTCAGCGGCTATGGATCGGTTATGTGCCAGCAGTCGTGTACCGGCCGTCCAGTTCCTCGGCTAGGCGTTGGATGTCCCAGGTCGTCGGCTCGCCGGTCGCTACATCGGTCACGTCGACAACAATCCAATTAGCCCCTCGGACCAGATGGACTTCGCCCTGGTGTGAATTGACCAAAATTTCGAAGCTTGTCTGCAGTGCGGCTTCATTCGGATACAGGTCGACCTGCACGTGCTCGGAGCACAGCCTCTGCTCAGTAGTCAGTTTCCCGGAATTTCCCACAGGCACGATCGGATCACCGACCGGATCGGACTCGCATTTTAATACCTCATCCACGGCCGCGTAAGCCTGATCCATCGAGCTGAATGTAGACAGGCCCTTGTCCTCGGGTTGATTGGTGCATCCCGCTAGAAAGACAAGAGAAAGAAGGGCGCCAGCGGTTGCACCCAGCGAACGTCGTAATTTCATCACTTTCCCACCCCCACATGGACTTTCAAGGCACTCTTCCACAAATAAGCCGAAGGGTGAAGCCAACAGAGTGATCAATCGCGGAACTACACCCAATCGCCGATCCCTGACCGGACAGTTCATGCCGGAGCTGTTTGTCTTTACCGACTGCGGCGGAAAAAGCTGGCGAGGGCGGCTTGAGCAGCATCGAGGGCGCGGTCGTACGCGGCAGCATCGAAGGTGATGGGTGGTGCGTTGGTGATCAGAGCATCTTCGGTGATGCCGTCGGACTCATCAATCCAACCAAACCTCTGCCACGTCACTGTGCTCTGGCCCCGACTGACCTGTACGCCGAGGATTCCGTCCGATACGTCGAAACATTCCCCGCAATAGAACAGCTCAGCGGTCATCGGTCTACCTCCGGGACTTGACCCACGGAGCTGCCCTAGCTGTATCAGAGCTTCCCGCATCGATGATCGAGAAAGGCGAGTGACTAGGGGCGGTACGGGTACGTCGAAGTCGTACTCCGGTTGTTCCCAGTCCCGCCACCACAATCGCAAAGGCCGGCCATCAATGAGGATGTCTAACCGCTTGCTCTCTCGACGTCTTGAGCGGCGGGATCTGTGGCTGAACTCCGAAGCGACAAAGACAGGATCCTGCGGACGGAACGTCAGGACGTTCAAGGAGCTCATCACTGCATCCTAAGCGGAGGGCGTACGCCGATGGCTTTAGGATCAAATCATGGCTGAGAGCATGGTAAAGACCACACAGCTAACCCCTGAAGGGGAGGCAGCTGTAGGTCGTATCGCAATCTGGGCAGCAATGGCGGAGCGGAATCTTGTGGACCTCATCCGCTTTCTCGAAGGCGCCGATTCTGCCGCGAACAAGAAGAACGCCACTCTCTCCGGCTCTGAAGCGGTGAAGAAGAATCGGAAGCTAGTGCGCGACAGCGCTGTTCTACTGCCCGACGAGCGGAACGAGGTGTATCGGGTCCTGGATGAGGTCCGAAAACTACTTCAAGAACGTAACGCGGTGATTCACGCCATGGTAGGTACGTCAGCGCGTGCAGGAGTCGCAACCTTTCGTAGCCCGCGGGGTAACCCAGACCGAACGCTCACCGTCGATGACCTGGCACAGCTTGCAGGGCGACTCAATGAATTTGCCTGGCAGCTCTTCGACTGCCAGATACTGGTCGCTCGCGCCCATGGAAGGAGTCGATAGGCGCGCATGGCCGTGGTGGCCTCGCTGTCCGTAGCTTGAGGGCTACACCCGGTTGAACGGCGGCCGAAATACGTGCCGAAGCCGAGCCTCCAACGCGGCAGCGTCACGCTCATTACGCGCTCGGAGCCAAGAGACGTCACAGCCCAGCAGCCAACTCCGAATCGCTGTCGCCTGACCAGTCGTTACCTTCTGTCGGGTCGGATTGCCCGTGACATTGGGCGGGATCTGAAATAGCAGTTCACATACGTTCCGACGCAACGAAGATCCCGCGAGGCTCACACCTCCGCCAAGGTGCGTCGAGAGCCGCTTCTGCAGACTCGTCGCCGTACCGACATACTGCGGTGCCCCACCACGCGACCACAGGTAAACCCCCGGCTCATTCGGCACATCCGCGCGGGTCAAACCACTTGCAGCACGTCTCGGCACCGCAAGGAGTCGACTCCAATCCTTGCCCGCAGGCTCAGCGGAGTCGGACGTTGTCGACGAAGTCGCCTTGTCAATCGCATCGAGGATGGCGTCCATCTCGAAGTCATCTTCGGCACCGTAAATGTTCAGATCGCTTTGGTCGTAGGAGTTCGTCACGATGCAACAGTATCGCCCTCAGAATTGCAGACAAGAGTAGGAGGGCCAGGCTGACCCTTCCTGCGCAGCGGGTCTGAAAGGTGGTCGTAAGCCGAACCCTCAGCGTTCCGATAGGCATCTGACGACTGCCCCACTGCCCGCAAGCCGGTCCTTCTGGCGGTGAGGTTGGCCGTCGTCTACTTTGGGAAGTACCGCCAGATGCCCTCTGTGAGGACGTCTACCGCATCATCAGTCACGCTGATGGCCGTTTGGTCATCGATGGCGTAGGACGGTTGCTGTATACCGCCAGCCCATTTCTCTGCTGCCGCTAAAGAGTTACCGGGTGCACCGTCGGGCGCGAGGTGCGGGCAAATCGAAAAGGGAACTACTCCCAGTGTGCTGTCGTCACCGGTCATCGACTTCCAGCCGACGAACTCACGACCGATCTGCGGGGTCATCACCATGCTGCCAGCGCTCATCCCAACCCACACAGTTTTCGTCAGCGACGGGAACATATCGGCCAGTCCGGACTGCTGCACCCAGTGGTTGAGGTATAGAGCGTCACCGCCAGCCGCCAGTAACACGTCGGTTTCGAGAACGAGTGGCTTCCACCGCTCTTCATCGATGCTCGGCAGCGCGGTCAATTCCAGCACGCCGACCGATTCCCATCCCAGGTCAACCATGGGATTCTCGGATCTTCCACTGATAAATTCCCATGCCTTGATGCCGGGGCTGACCCATGGGTGACCATATTGGGCGGTGGGAATGCACAGTGCGTCGGACTCGCTGATCGGCTCGCCGATCAGTTCTTCGAGTGCTGCGAAGATCGTTGGATTGGTGACGCCAGCCGACGTAAGGAGAAGCTTCACGGCGCCATCCTAGCGGCTGCGGCTCGTAGCACCGCGACTCGATCGGTCGGCGTTCACGGCGCCCAAATGCCATCGAGTGCTCGACCGACCATCAAATGCGCGTAAAACCCGCACGATGAAAAGCCCCGTGAAGGAACGATAAGTGCAACACTGAAATGGTGAAGATCGGCTACGCGCGAGTCTCTACACATCAGCAAGACCTCACCATTCAAAGGGAAGGCCTGGCCGCTCTCGGAGTAGAAGCGGACAACACTTACGTCGACCACGGGCTGACCGGCACCAACCGAGCCCGCCCCGGACTTCTCCAGGCATTGGCTGCAGTCCGGGCCGGTGACACGCTTGTCGTCACCAAACTTGACCGGCTTGCGCGGTCGTTACCCGACGCCCGGGATATCGCCGATGAACTTACCCGAAAAGGTGTGTCGCTAAGTCTCGGTAACAGTGTCTACGATCCGACTGACCCGGTGGGCCGCCTCATGTTCAACGTGCTCGGCATGGTCGCCGAGTTCGAGTCAGACCTGATTCGAGCCCGCACGCGCGAAGGCATGGCCGTGGCGAAAGCCAAAGGCCGGCTGCGGGGCAAGCCGCCCAAACTGTCTCTCACTCGCCGCCGTCACCTATACGAGCTGGTCGACGAAGACAAGTACACACAGATGGAACTGGCGGAGATATTCTCAGTCTCCCGGACAACTATCTATCGCGAGATCAAGAGACGCGCTGCGGCGTCGAAATCCTGAACCCTCACCGCGTAAGCCGGCTACGGAACAGCAGGTATACGAAGTACGGCGCACCGAGCAGTGCGGTCAGCAGACCAGCCGCCAGCTGCGCCGGAGCAACAAAAGCGTTGCGTAATTGCCGAATCAGCGGATTACCGCGTACCAGATGAGCAGCATCGTTACAAAGAACCCGGTGACATAGTTCAGCCACAGGAACCGTTCCCAACCGCGGTGGGCGAGCTCGGCGTCGTCGTCCTCCAGGGAAGCAAAGGGGACGATATTGACCACATACAGCAGAACCAGGAAGGAGGCCAGCGGTCCAGGCCACGGGGTGAAGAGCAGGAGAGCACCGCTGACCAGATAGGAGGCGATAGCAAACCTCACGGTCGCCCGGCCACCGGTCACCGTCGCAATGGAGGCGATACCGCCGGCCCGGTCTGCCACGACGTCCTGCACCGCGCCGAACGCCTGGCTCGCCACGCCCCACAGGAAAAACGAGGCCAGCAGTGCCCACAGCGCCGGCGTGAACTCGGCCTGCGCCAGCACCAGCCCATAGACCGCCGGGCTGACAAAGTGCGTGCTCGAGGTGATTGAGTCCAGGAAGGGGCGTTCCTTGAAGCGGAGTTTCGGAGCGCTGTACGCGATGACCGCGAAGACGCTGACGGCCAGCACCAGCCAGGACAACGGCCCGCCCAGCAAAACCAGCGCCGCGAGGAACGGCACATTGGTGGCAATCGCCGCGCGGAGAGTGGTCGCGTGCATGGTCCGGTCAAGCACGGCACCTTCCACGCCGCCCTTGCGGGGATTGCGGAGGTCAGACTCGTAGTCGAACACGTCATTGATCCCGTACATCGCCAGGTTGTAGGGGATCAGGAAGTAGAGGGTTCCAATAATCCAGGCGAGGTCGATCCGCCCGGCGGTCAGCAGGTAGGCGGCCGCAAACGGGAACGCCGTGTTCACCCAGGACAGCGGGCGCGAGGACACCAGCAAGGTGCGGAGGGTCTTCATGGCTGCGGCTTCCCCGCCCGTTTGCCCAGCAGGATCCACAGCGCGGGTAGCAGGAGCACAGCCGCCACGGGATAGGCGAAGTCTTCAATCGGAGCGAACCCGATGTAGACGCCGGAGATCAGCTCCTCGGAGTAACTGAAGAGCCCGAACGCGATCATCATGCTGTCGAACACGGCGGTCAGAACCAGCACGACGACGGCGGCGGCACCTGCCGCAGCGAGCGCAGTCCTGCGCCTGCCGTCTTTCAATGCCGCCGCTGTTAGGCCGCCGACAAGAAGCGCCGGAAGGAGGAACACCGCATTGAGCGCCCAGTAGGTCACGATTGCCCTCCCGGCTCGTCCGACAGTTGCCGTGCATCCCGGGGACTGCTGCTGCGCTCGGTGAAGATGCGCCGGAACCACAGGAACAGGTTCATCACCAGATAGCACAGGAAGGCGAGGAAGATCGGTTCCTCCAGGGGCAACTCGGGCGCGAGCATCACTCCCGTCATCGCTGCGGTACCCCGGTAGAAGATCCCCAACCCGATCCCGGCGAGGTCCCACACGAGGAAAAACAGCACTCCGGTGATCAGAACGACGGCGGCCCGGCGGGCGTCGTGCCAGAAAAACAGGCGCAGACGCTGGTCGAGAAGCACCATGCAGCCCAGCGAGATCAGGAGGAACAGCATGTAGGCAGCGCCCATCAGGTGACCGTGGTTTCGCGGACCTTGCCGGCCCGCAACGGCACAGGAAGCGGACCGGTGCTCAAATCCCGGCGCAGCCGCTTGATCACCAGTTCGGCGCTGATCAGGCACATCGGGATCCCGATCCCGGGGATGGTGGAACCGCCCGCGTAGTACAGGCCCTGGACCTTGCGGCTGACGTTGCCCGCCCGGAAGAACGCGCTCTGCTGCAGCGTGTGGGCCGGGCCCAGCGAGGTGCCTTTCCACGAGTGGTAGTCGCGCTCGAAGTCCGCCGGGCCGTAGCTGCGCCGGAGCACAGTGCGCTCAGCGAGGTCCGGGATGCCGGCCCACTCGCTCAGCTGTTGGATAACAGCATCAGCGACGCGCTCGATGCGCTCGCCGCCCGCACCTCCCAGGCTTGGATCCGCCGGGATCGGGACCAGGACAAAGACGTTCTCGTGTCCCTCCGGAGCCACGGTGGGATCCGTGGCGCTGGGCTTGCACACATACATGGACGCGGGCGTGGGAATGAAGGGAGTTCGGCCGAAGATCGCACGGAAGTTCTCCTCCCAGTCACCCGTGAACAGCAGTGTGTGGTGCTGCAGCTCCGGCAGCTCGCCGCGGACGCCCAGGTAGAGCAGAAGCGCGCTGGGCCCGGCTGTGCTGCGGTTCCAGTACCGCTGGGGATAGGTCTGCAGTTCGCGGGGGAGCAGCGTGGTTTCGGTGTGGTGAAGGTCCGCTGCGGAGACGACGACGTCGGCCGCGATGGTGTGCTCCCTCCTGTCAGCGGAGCGGTAGCTCACCCCACGGACGGCCGCGGGTCGCTTGCGGGAGGCCGTCGCAGTGGTCTCGATCCCGGTGACCTCGGCGCCCGTGGTGATGGTGACGCCGGCATTCCGGGCCAGGCCCTCCAGCGCGTCCACCAGCCGGGTGAAGCCGCCCATGGGATAGAGCACGCCGTCGTCGAGGTCCAGATGGCTCATCAGGTGGTACATGCTGGGCGCGGTGAACGGGGAGGTCCCGAGGAACACCGCAGGGTATTCGAGGATCTGCTGCAGCCGCGGGTCGCTCACATAGCGGCGGGCGTAGTTGTGGAGCGGTTCCAGCAGCAGCCGACCGAGCCGCGGCAGGCGCCCGAGCACATCCGGTGTCAACAGCGAAGTGAACGATTCGAAGGTGGAGTAGAGGAACCGGCGCGTGGCCATGGTGTATGTGTCCGCAGCGGAATCGAGGTACTGCTCCAGCTTTGCGCCGGCACCCGGTTCCAGCCGCTCGAAGAGTTCCACCACCCGGTGCCTCTCGGCGGGAACATCAACGGGTTCGGGGTAGCCCTCGGACAGGAGCCGGTAGCCCGGATCGAGTTTCACGAGGTCCAGCTGCTCATCGGCCGAGGTGCCCAGCAGCCGGAAGTAGTGGTCGATCACCTCGGGCATGAGGTACCAGGAGGGCCCGGCGTCAAACCGGAAGCCGTCCTCGCTCCAGGAGCCGGCCCTGCCGCCCACGGTGTCCTGCTTTTCCAGCACCGTGACGGAATGGCCTTCGGTGGCCAGCAGCGCTGCGGTTGCCAGTCCGCTGATACCGCCACCGATGACGACGACGGCGCGTCCGGACGGTGTGCGTGCCTTCACTGTGCCTCCACGCGGGATGGATGCGGGCTGGAGGATTCCAGCCCGCGCTTGCCGGTGAGGACAGCGGCCGCGATGCGCAGCTTCACCGTGTTGGGCACGCTGATTCGCGTGCGCATCAGTTCTGAGGCAGGAGTCGCGCGGATGCGCGCGGCCAGTTCGGCGAACAGTTCCTGTGCCAGGGCCACGGCCCTGCGGCTGGATGGCGGCAGCCCGCGGAGCACGGCACGGGATTCGCTCAGATCGTGTTCGATGTCCGCAAGCAACCGTTCCTTGTGCGCCTCATCGAAGTTGTCCGGGGAGACGTCCGGGAAGTAGCTGCGGCCAAGCGCCTCGAAATCCTCGGCGAGGTCCCGGAGGAAGTTGACCTTCTGGAAGGCTGCGCCGAGGTGCCGGGCGCCGCGCTCGAGCTTCTTCGTTTCCGTGGCGCTCACCGCGTGCCCGTCGAGGAAGCACTTCAGGCACATCAGCCCGACTACTTCCGCGGATCCGTAGACGTACACGGCGAAGGACTCAGGGGTGTGTTCCGCCTGCTCCAGGTCCGCGCGCATGGAGGCAAAGAATGGGCGGGTAAGGTCAGTGCCGATCCCGGTGCGGCGGGCGGTATGGGCAAAAGCGTGGACCACCAGGTTGGTGCTGTACCCGGTATCCAGCGCGCGTTCCGTTTCGCGTTCGAAGTCGTCAAGCTGGCGCCGGGTGTCCTCAGGAGTCAATCCCGCGGCGGAGGTGACGCCGTCGACAATTTCATCAGCAACCCGCACCAGCGCGTACACGGACTCCACCTGCCGGCGCACGCTGCCCTCGAACAGCCGCGAAGCCAACCCGAAGGAGGTCGAGTAGGAGCGCAGCACTACGGCGGAAGACTTCAGTGCAGCAGCCGTGTAGTCAGCGAGCGCATCGCGGTCCCGGCTCACGCCCGAACCCTTTCGCTGACGACGTCGGAGATGGGCGCCAGACCGTCACGCAGGGCCTGCGGCACATACGGTTCCACGAGGGCCTGCAGCGCGCGCTCGGTCAGGTCGGCGGCGAGACGGGTGGCCTGGTCGCGCGCACCCGATTCAATCAGCAGCTCTCGGACCTCCGCCGCACCGGTTGCGGTCAGGTCCGGGTCCGCCAGCAGCGCCGCGATCCGCGGCCACTGCGGCTGGTCCGCTGCGTAGGAGATCAGCGCAGTACGTTTACCCTCGCGCAGGTCACTCCAGCCGACTTTGCCCGTGCGGCTCTCGTCGCCGAAGACGCCGATCAGGTCATCAGCCACCTGGTACGCAATCCCGATGCAGCGGCCAAACTCTCCCAGCGCGTTCACCAGCAGGTCATCGCCGCCGGCAAGCACCGCACCGGCCTGCAGCGGCGCTTCGAAGGAGTACACAGCAGTTTTCAGCCGCGCCATGTCGAGCACTTCCTCAACAGGCTGCGGAGTTGGATCAAAAGGAGCTAACACATCAAGTAGTTCGCCGGCCGCGGACGCAAAGATGGCTTCATCGAGAAGATCTCCCAGCCGCTGCCGGGTAGCGAGGTCTGTGTCCACCTCGCCGAGCAGCCGGTAGGCGTTGGACAGCGCCAAATCACCGGCAATCACTCCCACGGACAGCCCGGCATGCTCGGCACGCGAGGGACTGCTTCCCTGCGCGGCGGCGAGGTTGCGGTACGTCCCTGACACGTTGGGGATTCCACGGCGGGTAAAGTCCCGGTCCACGACGTCGTCATGCACAATCAGCGAGGTGTGGAGGAGTTCGAAGGATGCAGCGACGGTGGCCGCCGTGACCCTTTCAGTGCCGCCCAGCAGGCTGTAGACAGTCATCACGAGGCGGGGGCGGAACCGCTTGCCTCCCACGGTGCACGTTTCGAGGTGCTCCCACATGGTGCGGTAATCGGGATGCATCGCTTCGGCGCGTGATTTGGACCGGGCGAAGAAGGACGTCAGGACGTCATCTACCAGCTGGCTGTCGGTGGATCCAGCCAGTGTGATCTCCTTGTCCATAGGTAAAGTAAACACGCGTCACCCATTGGAGGGAAATGAACCGCACCGCAGAGCTGGTTGTCCTGGCGGCTGACGACGGAACGCCCGTCGGCACGGCGGACAAGGCGACGGTCCATTCGACCTCCACCCCGCTGCACTTGGCCTTCTCGACGCACGTGTATGACGACGCCGGCCGCATCCTCCTCACGCGCCGCGCGCTGTCCAAGCGCACCTGGCCGGGCGTGTGGACCAACTCCTTCTGCGGCCACCCGGGCCCGGGTGAGGCAACCGAGGATGCCGTGGCGCGCCGCGCGGACCACGAGCTGGGGCTGCGCCTTGATCTGATTGAGCTACGGCTTCCGGACTTCCGGTACCGGGCGGTGGATGCCTCGGGCGTGGTGGAAAACGAGATCTGCCCCGTTTACACGGCACGCGCGGTTTCCCCGGTGAACCCCCGCGAGGACGAGGTGATGCAGGTGCAGTGGGCGGACCCGCTGCAGCTCACCGCGGCCGTTGCCGCCGCACCCTGGGCCTTCAGCCCGTGGCTGACCCTGCAGCTTCCGCTGCTTTATCCGGAATGGTTCCCTGCCTCCGCCTGAGGGCTGGTCACGAGCTCAGTGCCCGACGACGGCGCTCCCGGTTCTGGTGCAGCGTCCAGGCCCAGCGTTCCCACGGCGGTGCCACCCGCCAGTGCAGGGCCAGCGTATGGAACGCGCGGCGGAAACGGCGGCGGCCGGCAGTGCCGCCCGCCAATGAGCGGGCGGAAATCCCAACCTTGAGTGACCGGTCGTAGGCCGTGCGTCTGGAGGGGGCGAGCGCGAAGCCGAAGTCGACGTCGTCGTGCACCTCCGGGTCCAGACGGTGGATCCGTGAACGCACGCTCTCCCAGTCCGCGCGCCGGAAGGCGCAGTTCGAGCCGAACGGCGGCCAGTGGGCCATGGCGAGCCCCATGGAGACGAAGTACGCCTGCATATAAGCAAGGTTGGCCAGCCACGCACGGAGGGGTCCGGCGTCGTAAAAGTTCCCGGGACCGGTCAGCACGGCGAGGTCGGGTTCCGCGTCAAAACGGTCCGCGATGCGTTGAAGCCAGTCAACCGGCGGGAGCGTGTCCGCGTCGCAGCGGACAATGATGCTGCCGAGCGCGGCGTCGTAGCCGGCGGAGGCAGCAGCAGCGATTCCGGGCGCCGGCTCCCTCAGCACGCGGGCACCGAACCGGGCAGCCACCTCCGCACTGTCATCGATGGAATTGTTGTCCACCACGATGACCTCCAGCGGGGCCGTTGTCTGCTCGGCGAGTGCTTCAAGGCAGCGAGTCAGCGGACCGGCGTCGTCCTTGCAGGGGATCACCACGGACAGGGACGGCATGTGCTGATCCTAGCCGCCGCCTGCAGTTCTTTCGGTGTCGTCTCCAGGGAAGAAGAGATCCTCGATGGTGCAGCCGAAGATCGCGGCCAGCCGGAATGCCAGCGGCAGGGAGGGATCAAACCGGCCGCGTTCGATGGAGATGATGGTTTGTCGCGAGACGCCCAGTTCATCGGCGAGCCGCTGTTGGGACCACGCCAACCGCTGGCGGGAATCGTGGACAGAGTTGCGCACATCAGCCCTTGCGTTGGAGGACCAGGTAGCGGATGCCGAAGGAGGCAAAGCAGGCGAGCACAACAGCGGGAAGGACGAGCTTGAGGTCGACGGGAAAGTTTGCGGGGATGAACGCAAGGATGGTCGCGCCCGCTCCGGCGAGCAGGATGAGGTCGGTGAATGCGCCGGCGGCCGCACGGTCATACCACCCGGATTCAACGGATTCCTCCGGCCGGTCGGCGGCACCCTTGATGGTGCCGCGGTCCACCACGACGGCGTAGACGAGGGCGACCAAGGGCAGGGCCAGGCAAAGGGCAAAGACCACGCCGCCAAGCATCGGATTGGACTCGGTGACGCCCATTGCAGCTGCCACCACCCCGAGCGCTGCCGCTAGCGCCAGCCCGGCGGGAATAGCTACCCCCAGTGCTGGGAAACCGCCCCTTTTTGTGGTGCCCCACGGTGTGCGTACCTGTTGATCGTGCATTGGTTCCTCTCCATCATGTAAACCTTGCTTGACATGACAAGCTTGCTTTACACGCTGTCTACTGTCAAGCGCCATTCACTGCCAGGCAGGGGCGCTTTGGAAGGCCTCACGCACAGCGCGCAACGCGGCCAGTAGGCTTGAGTTCATGATCGCCGACCTCATCCGACGGCCGGCCACGCACGCCGAAGTCGCAGCGGACGGCGTGCGGGCTGCAGCCGCACTCAGCACCATCGTGATGGTGTTCTGGTGGGGGCCGGTGGACGTCGCCGTGTTCTTCCTCGCGCTCGGTGGCCTCACGTTGTCCCGCTATGCCCGTCCGCACCCGGTGTTCGATGCGGTGTACGGATGCGCGCTGCTGTTCGCATGCTGGAGCAGCGTCCTGAATGTGTACGAACTTATTGCCTGGTGGGACCTGCTGGTGCACTGCGTCTGCACCGGGCCGGTGGCCGGCATGGCGTACGTGCTTGGATCGCACCTGCAGGTCTTGCCCGCCGCCGGCCACGGACGCCGGAACCGCGTGGGTGTGGTGCTGCAGGTGGTGCTCCTCGGCATGGCGCTCAGCGTCCTGTGGGAATTCGCCGAGTGGGCCGGTGATGCCTGGGTCACCGAGGACATCTACGTAACCTATGCGGACACCATGGGCGACCTCGCCGTTGCCACCCTCGGGTCACTCGCGGCGGGGATCCTGCTCGTAGCACTCAGCCGCCCGCGCGTCCGGTCCTACCAGTAACCTGCCACGCGGCTTCGAAAATCATCCACGCCTGAAGCTGCGTGGACAGCTCCATTGGGCCCTTACCGGCCGAAGCTCCCGGCGCGGCAGAAAAGACCAGGACAGTACGACGACGGCGGCCGCCGGCTTCCCGCTCCGTGCGCCCCTCCCACAGGGCGCGCGCCGTCGTCGTGATCAGGGTGCGGGCGATTGTGCGGGTTGCTTCCGGCAGGTGCGGTGAAACCGCCGCGAGCGCAAGGTAGCGGGCGAGGATTCCCGTGAACAGGCCCCCGTCGCCGCCGCCGTGGGTGCGCAGGGCGCCGTCCGGCTGGACGAGGTGGGTTGCTATGGCGGTGATCAGGCCGCTGGCGCGGTCAAGGCTTCGTTGGTCTCCGAGGGCCAGCAAAGCGCCGAGGGCCGGGCCCTGGTTGTAGGTGTAGAGGTCGGTGACCAGCCGTTCGCCGGGCATGCGGATGCCGTCGAAGAGGAGCCCGGTTGCCGGATCCAGCAGCCGGGCGAAGAGCCAGTCCACCAATTGTGCCGACTCGTCCTTCCGCCCGATGCGTGCGAAGTAGAGCGCCGCCGGGGCCGTAGCCGGGGTGTTCTTGAAATCGCGGGATGTGTTCCAGAAGAGGCCGCCGCCGAGGTCTGAAGTGTGTGCTGAGATCAGGGCCGCGGTCAGTGTGGGAAGCGGTCTGGTGCCTGCGATATCGGCTGAGCGCAGGGCAGCGAGGGCTAGCCAGGCCATGTCGTCGTAGTAGCTGTTTCTCCAGCGCCCGCCGTTGCGCAGGCGGATGGTGCGCAGGAGGCGGCGAGCGCGCGTGCGGTGAGCGGCGCCGTCGTCGTGATGGGTGATGTCTGCGCGCTCCGCCGCATCGAGGAGGCAATCGAGATAGTGCGCCTGCCACCAGTAGTGCCACGGAACTGTGCTCCGGTTCGGGAGATTGACCTGCGCGAGGTGCGTTCCGGGCAGGCCGAGCAGCCGGTGGCCGAAGGCCGCGGGGACGGACGCGGCGGCTGCTGCGGCGCGCAGTTGTGCTTCCCGATGTTCTTCAGGGAGTTTCTCGGCGGGCAGTTCTGTGGGCATAGAGCCACCCTAAAGGGCGCCGTCGTCCTTATGTTTGAGCACTATGCACAGTGCGGCGGCCGGTGGATGCTGCGGTGTGCTGCATCACAGTAGGCTCGAAGGAGTGTTCGCAGCTGAGTCTTCGACTCACCCCTCGAATCGACCCCCGACGCAAAGGAGATGTCATGGAGTGTGCAGGAACGGTAGCCCTGGTGACCGGCGGAGCGTCCGGGCTCGGCCGGGCGACGGCGCAGCGGCTGTATGACGACGGCGCATCAGTGGTGATCCTGGATCTTCCGCAGTCGGATGGCGCAGATTTTGCCCTGTCGCTGGGGGCGCGGGCGCGGTTTGTTCCTGCTGACGTGACCAGCGAGGAACAGGTTCAGGCCGCGGTGGACGCGGCGGTTGAGCGGGGCCCGCTACGAATTGTTGTCAACTGCGCAGGAGTGGCAACGCCCGGCAAGGTACTGGGCAGGGACGGCGTGCTGCCGCTGGAGCAGTTCAACAAGGTCATCAGCATCAACCTGATCGGCACCTTCAACGTGCTGCGGCTGGCGGCGGCCGCCATGGTAGCCACCGAGCCGGTACAGACGTCGACCGGCACGAACGAGCGCGGGGTCATCATCAACACGGCATCCGTCGCGGCGTTCGACGGGCAGATCGGCCAGCCTGCCTACTCCGCGTCCAAGGGTGCTGTCGCGGCGATGACCCTGCCCGTCGCGCGTGAACTCGCGCGGTCCTTCATCCGCGTCATGACCATCGCACCGGGCATCTTCGAAACCCCCATGATGGCCGGCTTGCCGCAGGAGGCCCAGGACTCCCTCGGAAAGCAGGTGCCGCACCCATCCAGGCTCGGCAAGGCCACCGAATACGCTTCGCTGGTTGCGCACATCGTTGAGAACCAGATGCTCAACGGCGAGACCATCCGGCTTGACGGTGCCATCCGCATGGCACCGAAGTAGATCCTCTTGATTTCTGAGAACACCCGAAAGGACAGCTCAATGGAGAGCAGCCTCCCATCCGCAGACTTCTACGGATTCGAGTCCCTGCTCAGTGACGCCGAACGGGCGAAGCTGCAGGACGTGCGGGACTTCCTCGCCAAGGAAGTGGCGCCGTTCGCCACCGATTGGTGGAACCGAGCGGAATTTCCGTTGGAGGTGCTGCCCAAACTTGCCGCCCTGAACCTGAGTACGCCGGTCCAACAGGGGTACAGCTACCTGTTCAGCGGCATGGTCATCGCCGAACTCACCCGGGCCGATACGTCGCTGGCAACGTTCTTCATGGTGCATCACGATCTCTTCGTTGAGGCCTTGCACGAGTTCGGGACAGAGGATCAGAAGGCACGGCTGCTGAACGATGCCATGGACCTCACCATCACGGGTGCCTTTGCCCTCACCGAGCCCCAGCACGGGTCCGATGTGGCGGGCGGCATGGGAACCACCGCAACGAGGGACGGGGACACCTGGATCCTGAACGGCGCAAAGCGCTGGATTGGAAACGGAACGTTCTGCGACTACATGCTCTTGTGGGCGCGGGACACCGCGGACGGCGCCGTGCGGGGCTTCATCCTGGACGCAACACTGCCCGGGGTTACCCGGACGGCCATCGAAAACAAGATTGCGCTGCGGACGGTGCAGAACGCGGACATCATCCTGGACAACGTCCGGGTGTCAGAAGCAGACCGCTTCGCAGGGATCAACACTTTCACTGACACCAAGCACCTGCTGCGCGGTTCCCGCATCCTGGTGGGCTGGCAGGCGGTGGGCCAGCAGTTGGCGGCGTTCGACGCTGCGCGTGCCTACGCCGTCGAACGCCATCAGTTCGGGCGTCCGCTGACGAGCTTCCAGCTCATCCAGCAGCAGCTGGTGCGCATGCTGGGCAACACCACCGCGAGCCTCGGCATGATGGCGCGGGTTGCGCAGTTGCAGGAGGACGCGCACCGCGAATTGCATGAAGGACAGCAGCAGGAGCAGCGCAGCGGAGCGGACATGGCGCAGGCCGCGCTCGCGAAGTCCTACACGTCGTCCCTGATGCGGGAGACGGTGGCAATGGGCAGGTCGATCTTCGGCGGCAACGGGATCGTGACGGACTACAAGATGGCGAAGATTTTCGCGGACGCCGAGGCAATCTACACCTACGAGGGTTCTTTCGAAATCAATACCCTCATTGTGGGGCGTGCGGTCACGGGAGTATCTGCGATCCTCTGACGGTTGTTGCTGCAGCCAGCGCGGAAGTGGTGGTTGCCAGGGTGAGCAATCCACCGGGACAGTGGAGTATGAGCTCTGTTGAATCGCTGCCCCAGCTGACAGTCCGGGAAACCGCAACCTTCCTGTCGAAGGTGTTTGTGCCCACCCTGGCCAAGGGACCGATCATCCGGCGGCCACGGATGGTCGCGCTTGCAGAGAAGTTGCACCTCGATGAGCGGGCAGTCGCCACCCTCACTCAGTTGGCGGCGAAGTATCCGGCCTCGCCCGTTCTCCTCCGCTTGCCGCTGCGCCGACAGGCGATAGTCCTGGAGCCCAGGGACGTGCACCGTATCCTTGCCGAAACTCCGGAGCCTTTCGCCGCTGCCAGCAGCGAAAAGAAGGCAGCCCTGTCGCACTTCCAGCCGCGGAACTCCCTCATCTCCTCGGGCAGGGAGCGGAGCGTGCGGCGGGCTCTGCAGGACCAGGTGTTGGATTCAGGAAGCCCTGTGCACCGCTTGGCGGAGTCGTTCCTTCCCATCGTCGCCGAGGAGGCGGAGGATCTGTTGCGCGTGGTGCGCAGGTCCGGCGCGTTGACCTGGGATGAGTTCATCCAGTCCTGGTACCGGATGGTTCGGCGGGTGGTCTTCGGGGATGCGGCCGCACATGACGAGGAACTCACGGATATGCTCGCCCAGCTCCGCGCTGACGGAAACTGGGCGTTTCTGAAGCCCCGCAAACGGAAACTGCGCGCACAGTTTCTCGCCGCCGTCGGGCATCGGATGCAGGCGGCACCGCAGGGCAGCCTCGCGTCTGTGATGTCGGGGATGAACCCACAGGACAGCACCGCGCCGGTTGAGCAGATCCCGCAGTGGCTGTTCGCCTTCGATCCTGCCGGCATGGCAACGTTCCGTGCGCTCGCTGCCGTGGCGGCGCATCCGGAGGTTCGAGCCAGGGCGCTTCGGGAAGTCGCCGAAAACCGCTCACGGCGGGAGTATCTCCCCTGGCTCCGGGCCTGTGTCCTGGAGTCCCTGCGGCTCTGGCCGACCACGCCCATGGTGCTGCGGCAGTCCACGGGGGAGGTGTCCTGGGACGCGGGGACCATGCCGACCAAGTGCGGTGTTCTCATCTACGCTCCCTTTTTCCATCGCGATCAGCGGACCGTCCCCCAGCCGGATGCGTACACTCCGGAACGCTGGCTGAACAACGACGACGACGGCGACTGGGCGCTCATTCCCTTCAGTGAAGGCCCTGCCGCGTGCCCGGGACGCCACCTCGTGTTGATGCTGACCAGCGCCTTCCTTGCCCACGTTCTGGACGGAACGGAGCTGCAGCTGGAGTCGGCGGAGCGGCTGAATGTCGGACCGTTGCCGGGCACCCTCGACAACTATTCACTGCGCTTCACGACGGCCCCTGCCTACCGTTGAGGAAGTTACCGCACCTACTGTGACCCGATGCACGGTTCGATTCTGGAATGACGCGCGGGTGTCCGGGGTTCCACCGAGTGAGTCCTCAGTACCCGATGGAAGGAATCAGCAGTGAAAGCAGTGTTCTATTCAACGTACGGTGACCCGGGCGTCCTTGAGTATGGTGACCAGCCGGAACCGAAGGTAGGCCCGGACACGGTCCTCATCGAGGTCAAAGCGGCATCGGTCAACCCGGTGGACTGGAAGGTCATGGCGGGTTACCTTGACGGTGCCATCACCGCGCACTTCCCGGTAATCCCGGGGTGGGATGTTTCCGGCGTCGTTGTTCAGCCCGGCCCCGCAGTTCCTGAATTTTCCGCTGGTGACGAGGTCATGGGCTACGTCCGGATGGACACCGTTGGCCAGGGAACCTTCGCGGAGCGTGTCGCCGCGCCGGTGCGAACCCTCTCCCGCAAACCCGCGAACCTCTCGTGGGCAGAGGCGGCAACTGTCCCGCTGACCGGCCTCACCGCACTGCAGACGCTGGACGCGCTGGACGTCTCCAGCGGTGACACCGTGCTGATCCACAACGGTGCTGGCGGCGTGGGCACTTTCGCCATCCAGATTGCACGTGGCCGCGGAGCCCGCGTCATTGCCACCGCGTCCGAGCGGAACCACGACTTCCTGCGTGAACTCGGCGCTGAACCCGTCTCCTACGGCGAGGGTGTCGCTGATCGTGTCCGTGAGATTGCACCGGACGGTGTCAGCGCCGTCGTCGACTTCGTGGGCGGCGACGACTGGCAGGCATCACTGGACAACCTCACCCGGCAGGGGCGCGTTGCATCCATTGCCGACGCCGGTGTGAAGGAACACGGCGGGCGGTACGTCTTTGTGCGCCCGGTAGCTGCCGACCTCGCCACGCTTGCTGACCTGATCGAAGCCGGCACGGTGAAGCCGGTGCTTGCCGAGACCTATCCGTTGGAGCGAGCGGCGGAAGCCTTTGCAGCCAACATGGAGGGTCACACGCGCGGGAAGATCGCGATCACGGTCGGCTAAGCCCGCGCCGGGCCGCCGTGCACTTCCTCACCGTCGTGGTGGTCGTCGTCGTATTCGTACTCATCGTCGTCATCATCAGCGAGGTCAATCGGTGGGAGGTTGGCGGTCTGGTGACGGCGCAGGGCCCGGCGATAGGAGTGGTCCACGCGGTGACGGCGCGATCCGGCGGTGATGAGGACGAGGAAGACCGCCAGCGCCGTCGCCGCGGCCGTGGGCAGCGACTGCGGTTCCCCGATGAGCCTCTCCACGATAATCCAGCCCAGGCCCCACACCAGGGCAAGGGCAACCGCAATGCGGCCGCGGTCCATCGAGCAGACTGCACTTCCCATCACGACGACGACGCCGAGGCCCGCAAGTGCCCAGGCGAACTCGTTTTCCGTGAGCCAGGAAAACCCCTCAAGGGACAGGAACGCCGCGGTATGGCTGAGCGCCGTGAAGCCCGTCCAGCCCAGGAAAAGGCCGAGCGGTACGTCGACCAGCGTTCCTTCCAGCCGGGTGGCGGCCGACCACCGGTTCAGCCAGCGCAGCGACACCAGGAGCAGGACGAGCAGCACGCCGTGCACCATCAGGCTCGGTGCGTAGAGCTCCGCTTGGATGGTGAGGGCCAACGCAAGATTCAGTAACAGGGCGGCGATGACCACCCAGCCCAACCGGCGGTGCCGCGGGCTGTCTGCCTGGCCGGGCAGCCATTGGTGAACGGTGTAGGCGATCAGGCCGAGCCCGATCAAGGCCCAGATGTACAGCGAGTTGAGGCTGGGGGAGACGAGTGTGAGGTCGGGACGCAGCAGTTCACTGGTCCAGATTTCAGTTCCACCGAAGAACCCGGCCACGGACGCGGTTCCCACCAGTGCGCCGATCACCGTCAGGGTGACAAGATTGCGTCGTACCTGGTCAGCCCGCCACGACCGAACGTTTGCTGCAGCGCTCCGGGAGGTGGTCGCGGTCCAGGCGGCGGTCTGTCTCCCTGACTTGGCGGCCCATGCGGAGGCGGCGGCGGAGGCCGCTTTCAACTTCTCTGCACGCGCCGCCCTGAGTTCCGCAGCGCGGGCCTTCTCACGTGCTTGCGCCTGGTCGTCCTGCGTCTGGTTCGGGGTGCGGGTTGTGCTGGGAGCAGCACCGGCGGGCGCTGTGGGACCGGCGGTCGCAGCAGGACCAGCGGCCGGCGGTGCCGCCGTCGTCGTTCTTGGTTTTTCATCTCCGGCGGAAACCGGCGCCTTCGGTTGTGCGGCTTTCAGCCGCTCAAGGACGCTGCTCGTCTCGGTCCGCGGAGGGGACGCTTCGGTGTTCTCCCCGGGCGGTACGGGCGGAGCCTGGGGCAGCCGGTGGTTGGACGGAGTCGGCATGCTCATGTGTCTTTCGGACCTCCCGGCGCTGCTTCAGCGCGAAGAACGCTGCAATGATCAGTCCCACCAGAGTACCCACCCCCATTCCCAGAAGTGCACTGGCCCACATGGGGAAACCGGTTGTGACGTCCGAAATGTACCCAAGGCCCACCAGCCAAATGGACCACAGCACCCCGCCCACGGCGGCAAATCCCAGGAAAGGCCGCAGGGGCAGTTCGGCGATCCCGGCAGCGGCAATACCCGCGGTCCGACCGCCCGGAAGGAACCGGAGAGCAACCAGGCCGGCGTAGGTGGGGGACTTGCCCGCCTTCTCGACTGCGTTGCGGATGCCGCGGTGGACGGCGCGGCCCCAGCGGAAGCGGTCCAGCCAGTGTGTCAGCTTTTTTCGGAAGAGCAGGTACAGAGCGAGGTCCCCCAGCAGGCTGCCGGTTGCAGCGGTCAGGAGGGCGATGGAAAGGAGCACTGAGCCCTCGGATGCAAGCGAGCCTGATGCGATGACCAGGAATTCAGAGGGCATTATGGGCGCGAAAACGTCAGCGATGACCACCAGAAGCGTGACCGGATGGATCATGAGGGACCACTCGGCAATGGTTGACAGGTCCACCCGTACCAATTTACAGCGGGACGCCAAGGCGTGACCGGCTGCCGGCACAGATTCTGGGACCTCACCCGAGCGAAGACAGTTCCAACCCGCTCGTGAAGGACGCCGGCCGGGAGGACAGCGGGTCGACAAACTCGATGTGCCGGGCCAGGAGTTGCAGGGGTTTCGAGTAGTCGTCTTCCTGCTGCGGCTGCAGGACCGGGTAAAACGGATCGTTGACAATTCCGAGGCCCAGGCCGGCCATATGCAGCCGCAGCTGATGCGTCTTCCCGGTGTGCGGCTGCAGCCGGTAGCGGCCCACGCCGTGGTGCTCCCCGACAAGCTGCACCCTGGTTTCCGCGTTGGGGTCACCGGGGACCTCCTGCGCGAGGAGGTAGTCGCGGGATTTAACGATGCGGCTGTGGACGGTGCGCGGATGAGTGTCGAGCTCCAAAGACGGATCGATGGGAGCAGCGGCCTCATACTCTTTGCGGATGCGGCGATTCTCGAACAGGAGCTGGTACGCGCCGCGCGTTGCCGGGTTGATGGAGAACATGAGGATTCCGGCGGTCATCCGGTCGAGGCGGTGCATGGGAATCAGGTCCGGCAGGTCCAGCTGCACCCGCAGCCGCACCAGAGCCGACTCCGCCACATACATTCCGCCCGGCGTCGTCGGCAGGAAGTGCGGTTTATCCACGACCAGCAGGTTCTCGTCCTGGTGCAGGATGCTCAGCTCCACCGGCAGGCGCTTCTCCACCGGCAGTTCCCGGTAGTACCAAATGAACGTGTGCTCGTTGAGGGGAGTTGCCCGGGTAAGCCGCTCACCGCCCAGGGCAACCACTTCACCGCGGTCAAAGCGCTCGGCAATTCCGTCCGGGTCCACGTGGTTCCAGCGGTCCAGGATGTACTCCAGCGCGGTATCCCACGGCCCCTCCGAGGGAAGCCGCAGCCGCGTGGCGTTCACGCCGTTGCGCACGGGAAGAGGGGATTGCATCACTTATCTAGGGTAGCGGGACTGGGAGCCGGCACGCTCTCAGCAACCCACGATCCGGTAGAGAACGGCTTCTCCCTCGCTGTCCACGCGTTCGAACCCGTTCTCCGGGGTCAGATCCTGCAGCCCCGGCACTACCTCCGTTTCTCCCGGATGCACGGAGCTGATGCCGAAATCGAGGACGTACTCCACCCCCATCTCCTGAGCCGCAGGGCAGACTTCCGGATTGGTGGTGAGCTCGTCCAGGGACTCGTAGATGATCTTGCCGGCGGCCGATGCAGGTAGGGTTCCGTACGGCAGCAGCGTGGGGATTCCCGTGTAGGAGTAGGACAACGACGCCCCCGTCAGCGGAACCCCCACAATGCCTGACCCCTCCTCCACAGTCTCCGGCACCCGCTCGATGAGCGCGAGCTCATCGACAGTCAGCAGTTGGGAATCCTCGGTGAACCGGTACTTCGCGGCGGCTTCCGCAACCCCGCGCTGTACCGCTCCCAGCGGCGCCAGCAGCACACCCACAACAACCAGCACGACGACGACGGCGGCTCCCCGCTTCCTGCTCCCCTCACGGAGGAGAGCACGCACCTTCGGCAGGCGTTTCGCGAGGTCGACGAGGGCCACCGCTCCGAGGGAGGCAATGATGATCCCAGCCACCGGCAGCATGGCGCTGATCCGGAAGTAGTCGTTGTACCAGACGCCGGCCACGATCCACCGCAGGTCCGGGGCTTCCTTCCAGTTCGCGACCACAAACAGCATCGCCGCGAAGCCGTACAGGGCAAGCGTCCAGCGGTGCCGTTTGCGGCGGAGTACGACGGCGGCACCCACTAGTGTCAGCGCCGCCACCAAATAGGCTGGTGGCCGGAAAAGCGGGGAGTGCAGGACCACCTCGATCAGGGCGACGCCGGCGTTACCGAGTTCGTTCCAGTTGTCCGAGCTGCCGCGCGAGGGCCGGATCCGCATCCAGACAACTGCGAGGACCACCAGGAAAACCGCTGTGGGTACGAGGGTGCGCCAGGCCGGCTCAGCGCTGCGGCGAAGTCTGCTGTACGCTGCCGCGAGCACCATGGGCAGGCTGAGGCCGAGTGCGCCGACCACCGACGATGGGTGCGCCAGAGCCAGCCCCGGCAGAACCCCCAACAGCAGCAGGAGGTTGGCCGCCGTCGTCGTACGCAACGGTGCGCCGACGCGCATCAGCTGCACCACCAGGCCGAGCACAGCCGGCAGCAGGGCGATGGACAGCATGAATGGATAGACCACGCCGAATTCATACAGGAGGTAGGGGAAACTGCTGTAGGCACCGGACAGCACGGCGGCGCTAAGCAGGGCCGTGCGGCGCTCGCCGGTCACACGGGTCACGAGGAAAAGGCACCCGATACACCAGATCGCCAGGACTATGGCGAGGTTCACCACATTGATGGCTGCGGGTACGGACAGCCCGGAAGACAGGAGGACCACCGACACGATGGCGTGCCATCCCGCCGGGTAGAACGTGGCCGCCCGTGTTCCCAGGTATCCGAGGTCCGGGGAGGACGCGTTGCCGGTTTCCGCGATGTACCGGACAGCGTTGAGATGGAAAATGTTGTCGTGTGACTGCGCGATGTTTTCCGGGTCACCGAAGATCCACAGCGTGATCAGACCGACCGGGATCGCCGCAGCAGCCCACGCAGCAAGCGAGTGCCGCAGTGGCCCGCCGGGGTCCGTGGCGACCGCCTCCCCGAAGCGTCGCCGGATGAGCCAGAGCAGGAGTGCTACAGCGGCGGTGACTCCGAGCAGCGGCACAATCGACCAGCGGACGCCCGCCAGCGCGGCCGACTCGGAGGCGATGACCACGGCACTGACGCTCAGCGGACCGGCCAGTGCAAGCAGTGTGAGGCGACGCAGACCGAAGACGGCGCCCCACAGCAGCCCGGGGCCAAGGAGCACCAGCAGCGCAACGAAGAAGCCTGGAAGCGTGCTGAGCCAGCTCATGGTCTCCCTCGGTAGTCAGTGCGGATGGTACGGATGGTCAGGGTGCTGCGGATGGTCATGTGCGCGCGGATGATGCTCACGCCGTATCCCGCGCGGGCTGGCAGTGCGGGCAGTGATAGAGCACCCGCTGCTCCAACTCGTTGTCGCCGAGCTCGCTGCGCACAACGCGGGTTCCGCAACGCAGGCAGCCCCGGTCCGTCCGCCCGTACACCCACAGCGGGTCACGCAGCATGGACCCGGTGGTGACGCGCGTTGACCTGCCTTTGTTCACCTCGAGCAGCCGGTGAGCGAGTTCCACCATACGCGGAAGGTTTTTGACTTCGCCCACCGGGGTGAGCGGATGCTCCCCAGCGAGGAAACACAACTCGCATCGGTAAACGTTACCGATGCCGGCGAGGTTCCGCTGATCGAGCAGCGCCAGGCCCACGGGGCGAGCCGGGTCCGCGCGCAGCCGGCGCAGCGCTTCCTCGGCGTTCCAGTCGGGCCCGAGCAGGTCGGGTCCGAGGTAGCCGACGGCGTCGTCCTCCTCTGCCTGCGGGATGATGCGGAGGAATCCGAGTTCGAAACCCACGATTGTGGAGGTTTCCGTTTCCAGGATGCAGCGTGCCTTGAACGCTGGGCGGCGCCACTTCCCGCCTTTGGGATAGACGTGCCAGAGGCCCTCCATCTTCAGGTGGGAGTGGATGCTCCACTCTTCCTCCACACGGATGAGCAGATGCTTGCCGCGGGCGACGACGTCGCGCACCGTCCGGCCGGTGAAATCCACCGTCGCGAATTTCGGCACGCGGATGTCGCAGCGGGTGAGCTCCTTGCCGTGGAGTGCGCGGTTGAGGTCGCGGGCGGCGCGCCAGACGGTATCTCCCTCAGGCACGGATTCTCAGCCCCCGGGGCGTGCTGTAGAAGCCGGCATCGGCAAGGGCTCGTCCGGCTGCGGAGTCGAGGACGGATTCGCCGTTGATTTTCTCGACGGCCATCTTGTCCGCTGCCCCGTGCCGGATTGCGGCAACCAGCGCCTCCGCTGCGGCGGTGAGGGGTTCGGTGTCTGCGGTGTAGGTAAGCATGGTTTTACCGCCGCGCTCAACATAGAGCGCAAGCTGCCCGTCGACCAGTACCACCAGGGCGCCGGCTTTGCGGCCGGGCCGGTGTCCGCCGTCGTGCTGTGGCCAGCCCAGCGCCGCTCCGAAGGGGTTCGCCGGATCTGTAGCAGCAAGCGCGACGGCGGTGGGCTTCTTCGCGAGGGCGGCATCCGGGCGTGCGTCCGCGCTGAAGGAGCGCAGTCGGTCCACCGTGGCCGGCACCGCGAACTGCGCGGCGCCGAGATGCTCGATGAAGTAGCCGCGGCGGCACCGCCCCATTTCCTCCAGGCGCGACAGCATTTTGTACATGAGCCCGAATCCGCCCGGAATACCCTCACTCGCAACGGAACCGCGGGTGAGAACGCCGTAGCGGTCCATGAGCAGTTCCGCGGTGGCGTGCGCCCGGATGGTGGTGTCACCTTCGATGCCCGGCAGCAGCGACCACCGCCCGGCCACTTGTGGAGGAGTGCTGCGCTGGTAGCCGGTTCCGCCGTCGTTCCCGGCTGACAATGCGCCCGTCCGCAGGCTGCCGCCGGTCAGGGACGGCGCCCTGCCGAGCCGACCTATCCTTGCGGTCCGTGCCCGCGGGGCGGGTGTGCGCTGCTTGTGCGCAGTCTTCCCGCCCGCCAGCAGGGAACGCACCGGAGTGAACGTGTCGTTGCCGATCCGTCCGGCCCAGACCAGCTCCCATAGCGCGGCGGTCACCGCGCCGTCCGCGGGTTGGTTCCCGTTGGTCAGTCCCTGGACTAGTTGCCGGAAGAAATAGGCACCGCCGCCGGAGAGCAGGTCAAGGAGTTCCTGTTGCAGGGGGCTGGGCTCGAACTCCGGATCCGGGCGTAGGGTAAGCGGCGCGTTCTCCGCGAGGTGAAGCGAGATCCAGCCGTCGTTCCCGGGCAAGGATCCGGCACCGGACCAGACCACCTCACCCGTTGCCGCCAGCTCGTCCAGCATGGCCGGGTTGTAGTTGGAGACCCGCGTGCGCAGGATCAGCGGTTCCCACGCAGACGCCGGAATCGGCACTCCGGAAAGCTGGTCGATCACCGTGGCCACGCCGTCGAGACCGCGCAGGCCGGAACCGACATGCTGCCACGCGGGCAGGAACCGGCCATAGGCGGCAGGGTCCACCGGCTCCACTTCGTGGCGCAACGCAGCGAGCGACCGGCGGCGGAGCCGGCGAAGCACCTCGGCATCGCACCACTCGCTCGAGGCAGCCTCATGGCCCGGGGCTGAAGCCGTGGGGCGGAACTCGCCCTCCACCACGCGGCCATCCGCGACCAGCCGCTGCAGGGCGGTGACGACGACGGCGACACCCAGTCCCAGCCGCGCGGCGGCTTCCGCTGCCGTGAAGGGACCATGCGTGCGGGCGTAGCGGCCGACGAGGTCACCCAGCGGGTCCGGGACCGGTTCGATGAACGCCAGCGGGACACCCATGGGCAGCGGCACTCCGAGGGCATCACGCAACCGCGCGGCGTCCTCGATGGCAGCAATGCGTTCTTCCCCGGCAACGTTGACGCGCAGTGCCCGGTTGGCCTTGACCAGCGCGTCCGCGGACGTGGCCGCTTCCCCGGGTTCCTCGGACCGCTCGGCGATTTCGGCGGGGGTCAGGGGGCCAAGCAGGCGCAGGAGGTCCGCGACGCCCTCGAGGCCGCGTGCTTTCCGGTCAGGAGCGAGGCGCTGAAGCTCCTGCTCGGTGTCAGCGATGACGCCGGCGTCGAGGAGTTCACGTAGTTCCGCCCGGCCCAGCAGTTCGTTGAGGAGCGTGGGGTCGAGCGAGAGCGCTGCGGCGCGGCGCTCGGCGAGCGGTGAGTCGCCCTCGTAGAGGAAGGACGCAACGTACCCGAACAGCATGGTGCGCGCGAACGGCGACGGTTGGGACGTGGTGGTCTCGACAATCCGGAGTTCACGGCGGTCGATCTGCGCGGCGATGTCCTTGAGCGCCGGAAGATCATAAACGTCCTGGAGGCACTCGCGGACTGTCTCGAGGATGATCGGGAAGGTGGGGAACTTGCGTGCCACGTCCAGCAGTTGTGCGGAGCGCTGCCGCTGCTGCCACAGCGGGCTGCGCTTGGACGGGTTGTTCCGTGGCAGCAGCAACGCCCGCGCTGCACATTCCCGGAACCGGGATGCGAAGAGCGCTGACCCGCCTACCTGCGCCGTGACAATGCCGTCCAGTTCCTCCGCATCGAAGAGGAACAGGTCGGCGCCGGGAGGCTCGTCTTCCATCAGCGGCACTCGCAGCACAATGCCGTCATCGGACGCCATGGCGGAGCCGTCCATCCCGTACCGCTGCTCAAGGCGGGCACCGACCGCGAGCGCCCACGGCGCATGCACGGGCATGCCGAACGGGCTGTGGAGGACTACCCGCCAGTCACCGAGCTCATCGTGGAAGCGCTCAACCACCAGCGTGCGGTCACTCGGCACCACTTCCGTGGACTGCTGCTGCTCACGGAGATACGCGAGCAGGTTGCCGGCCGCCCACTCGTCCAGGCCGCTCGCGCGGCACCGGGCAGCGGCGTCGTCCTCCGATGCATTCGAAAGTTCGCGGACGAACTTGCCGAGTGCCCGGCCCAGTTCCACCGGCCTGCCCAGGGAATCGCCCTTCCAGAAGGGAAGCTTGCCCGGCTGCCCGAAGGCAGGAGAAACCAGCACGCGGTCATGGGTGATGTCCTCGATGCGCCAACTGGTTGCACCGAGGGCGAAGACATCACCGACGCGCGATTCGTAGACCATCTCCTCGTCCAGCTCACCGACCCGCCGGCCGCCGCGGTTTGATCCGGCGTCCTCGGACCCCACGAGGTAGACGCCGAACAGCCCGCGGTCCGGGATGGTGCCGCCGGAGGTAACGGCCAGGCGCTGGGCGCCGGGCCTGCCGGTGATGGTCCCTTCCACCCGGTCCCAGACGATGCGCGGCCGCAGTTCGGCGAATTCATCCGACGGGTACCGGCCGGCCAGGAGATCGAGCGTCGCCTCAAAGGCGGAGCGGGGAAGCGTGGCGAAGGGCGCGGATGCGCGGACCACGTCGAACCATTCCTCCACATCGATGGTCTCGAGGGCGGTGGCCGCGACGGTTTGCTGGGCAAGGATATCCAGTGGGTTGGTGGGAATGTAGAGCGGTTCGATCTGACCGGCCAGCATCCGTTCGACGGTGACGGCGGTGTTCACGAGGTCTCCGCGGTGCTTGGGAAACAGCACGCCCTCGGAGACCTCGCCCACTTGGTGCCCGGCCCGGCCCACGCGCTGGAGGCCGCTGGCCACGGAGTGCGGGGACTCGACCTGGATCACCAGGTCAACGGCGCCCATGTCGATGCCCAGTTCCAAGGACGACGTCGCCACAACACACCGCAGCCGGCCGGACTTCAGGTCATCCTCAATGAGCGCGCGCTGGTCTTTCGATACAGAGCCGTGGTGGGCGCGGGCGAGCAACGGCTCGGCGCCCTCGGTCTGCCCTGCCTGGGCCATCAGTTCGGCGGGCGTGCGCTTCAGTTCGGCTCTCTCGACAGCCGCCGGATCGGCGGGAGGATCCGGAGGAGAATCCGCAGGCGTAACCGAGGGCGCGTTCGCGGGTGGATCCCAGAAGGACGCGGCTTCCAGGCGTTCAGCATGAATCTCGTTCAGCCGGGCGGTGAGCCGCTCGGCCAGCCGGCGGGAGTTGGCGAAGACGATCGTTGACCGCTTGGTCTGGATCAGGTCGACGATCCGCTCCTCCACATGAGGCCAGATGCTCGGCGAGGCAGTGGGGCCGCCGTCGTCGTCGGTGGTGGGTGCGCCGCCCAGCTCGGTCATGTCTTCCACGGGAACGGTGACCGTGAGGTCCCACGACTTCTTCGAAGGCGGAGCCACGATCTCCACCGGAGCATTCCCCGCGAGGAAGCGGGCCACCGTTTCCTTGGGCTCCACCGTCGCTGAGAGGCCAATCCGCTGGACCGGCTTCTCCAGCATCGCATCGAGCCGCGCCAGGGAAACTGCGAGGTGCGCGCCCCGCTTGGTTCCGGCCACGGCATGGACCTCGTCGATGATGACGGTGTCCAAGTCCATCAGGGTTTCCCTCGCCCGGGAGGTGAGCATGAGGAAGAGCGACTCCGGCGTGGTGATCAGGATGTCCGGCGGCCGGGTGAGCAGGGCGCGGCGCTCAGCTTGAGGCGTGTCCCCGGAGCGCACGCCCACGGAGACGGACGGTGCCGGCAGGTCCAGTCGCTTGGCGGTCTGGGTGATGCCGATGAGCGGAGCGCGCAGGTTGCGCTCAACATCGACGCCGAGCGCCTTCAACGGAGAGATATACAGCACGCGGGTGGACCGCTTGCCCTCTACGGGACGTGCAATGAAACTGTCCAGCGCCCAGAGGAACGCGGCGAGGGTTTTCCCCGATCCGGTTGGAGCGACGACCAGCGCGTGCGAGCCCGCCGAGACGGCGTTCCACGCGCCCTCCTGGGCAGGGGTGGGTGCTGAGAAGGCGCCCTCGAACCACTGGCGTGTGGCGGGCGTGAATTTCTCAAGCACCGATGTCATCGATTCATCATCTCCTACCCCTCCGACACATTCTGTCAGCTGCGGTGGGAGCACACGGTGCCGAGAGTTTGCTGTCAGGGTGACAGCGGTTTCGTGGGAGCTACCGTCATGAGCACGATGTCTTCGGCTGCGCACGCGGTGCCCGTCTGGTCGACGATCAGCGACTCGGTGTCATTCGGCGGGTACACGCGCAGGCCGGCAACGTCCGTCAGCTCGCAGTCAGCACCGTAGTTCTGTGCGTTTGTCTGCTTCACGGGTGCAACAGCGGATTCACCTGGAGCCAGGATCACCTCGGCGGATTCCGCGGGCTCGCGGTCTGCGGGTGCGCCCACCTGGTTGCCGGCGGCGTCCACATAGGACATCCCCGGGTAGCCGGTGATCTCGCACTCCTCGCTGGCCGTATTCGTGAAGATGATCTGCCGGTAGACGCTGCCCGCTGCGCCGCCGCCCATTTCGGTTTCGAGGACCGCGCTGAGCATGTCGGCGGTGCAGACGCCGTCCGCAGGCGACGCCGTCGGGCTCGCATCCGCGGTGGCGGATTGCGTGGGTTCGCTGCTCTCGGAGGGCTCTGCGGAGGCGGACTTCGAGGTCGATTGGGAAGGCGTCGGCTCCTCCGCGGTCGTCGGCTCCTCGCTAGCCGACGACGCGGGACCGGTCTCTTCCGCTGCCGGCTCGCCGGAGGCGCAACCCGTCAGGGCGAGCGTTCCAAGTGCGACGGCGGCGGCGAGCAGGCAGGAAGCGGGTACACGGGTGGTCATGAACTCACCCTTATGGGGAACGTTCCCTGCGTCAAACAGCCGCGACGGCGCGTGGCCGATTGAGGCAGGGAACGTTAGACCCTTACGCCTTGGAGTTGCGCGTGCGCAGGAGGGCGGTGACGCCGGCGATCAGCCCGAGCAAGCCGGCTCCAAGTCCTACGTAGCCAACGGTGGAGGCGCCGGAGGAGTCATTGCTGGCGGACGCGCTTTCCAGATCAGCTTCTTCGGCGGTGGTTTCCGTTGCCGCTTCCTCAGCGTGGCCGTGCTCCTCGGCTCCGGTCAGCGTGATGGTGGGTGCGGGTGCCTCGAGGCTGTGCGGGTCCTCGCCCTCAGCGGGGATTTCCGCCCAGTCGGTCTCTCCCTCCACACAGCTCTGCAGGACGGGGAACGCAAGCGTTTCACCCTCGCGCTCCGGCAGCTGAACCGACATGTCGAACTGCTGCAGGTAGCCGTCCTGCACAGGGGTCTCGGCTGTGTATACGATCTGCCCGACGCGCTCGGTCACGCTGCTTCCGTTATCCAGTGTCAGCGGCTCATCGAGCGTCTCGGTTACCTTCTCCACCGTCCACCCGGGAACAATCTCCGGCTTGGCGTCCACCAGGGGTTCCGGCAGGGAAATGGTGAGCTTGTTGGTGGGCGAACCCTCGCAGTCGTGCGAGAACGACACAGTCAGCAGGGCGTGTGCGCCCGCCGCCGTGGTGTCGGGGGTGATGTTGACGTGTGCTGCGGCGCCGGTGAGGCCTAGGCCCATCAGGCCAGTGGTTGCGGCAGCTGCGGTCAGGGTACGGCGAACTGAAGATTTCATGGTGTTACCTCTCAAAGGTGCTTGTCCAGGAACAAGCTGAAGTGTGGAAAGGGCGCTGATGTGGCGCCGGTGTTGGTTAGTGAGAGGTGGACAGGGGCGGACCGCGCAGCTGCCTCATGCTCAGCAGCGGCGCGAGGTAGTCGTGGACGGGAGCTGCAGGGATGACCGGGAGATCGGCCAGCGGCGGAAAAGCCACCAGCCGCGGCAGCGCGGCAAGGGGCCGCAGCCACTGCGCCGCCAGTTCCAGCGCCGCTTCCCCGTGATAAAGCATTAGCGCGGTGACAATGACAGCACCGGCGTGCGCCGCGAGCATCAGCGGGTTGTCGAACATCGAGAAGGCATGCGCGTGCTCCATGCCGCCGGCGGGCGTGCAGTGAACCTGTTGCGGACCGAAGTGGACGCTGGAGGTAGGGACGCAGGCCGCCGTCGTCGTCAGTGTTGTGAACGCCTGGTGAAGCAGTATCTGACCGGCGCCGAGGGTACCCAGCACGGCGGGGAGCGGCAGTTTTTTCCGCGACAGGATGGTCACCGCGAGCAGCGTGGTGACCGCGAGCGTTCCGAGGATGAGCGGGCTGGGAAGCCCTGCTCCACCGGCAAGGTGAGCGCCTGCGGCAAGGAAGAAGATAACGACGGCGGTGGCAATCGCGCGTACGAGGCGCGCGTGCGTGCTGGCCATCAGTCTCCTCCTTCCGCGATGCCGTTCTACTTCCTGTAGAAGTAGTAGGTTCTTCCTACTCTATTCGCTGCCGCTGACGCTTTGGCTCGGTCCTACCGCTCGTGATGGTCAGGGCGGCTACTCGTGATGGTAGGGCCGGCGCCCTGCAATTTCCTGGGACCGGTAGAGCTGCTCGGCGAGGATGAGCCGGACCAGCTGGTGCGGGAAGACGAGCGGTGAGAGAGACCAGACAAAGTCGGCGCGTTCGTGCACTTCGGGATTGACGCCGTAGGCTCCGCCGATGATCAATGTGATGTTGCGGGAATTGTCGAGGGGCTGCTGGAGCCGGGCAGCGAGGGTGGGGGAGTCTATGGCTTTGCCCCGCTCATCGAGGAGGAAGACGTAATCGGCGGCGTTCTTCCCGCCCAGCCGTTCGAGGAGGCGTGCCGACTCCTCGTCCCGGGCGGCGTCGCCTTCGCGGGCGGAATGCGGGATGAGTTGCCAGGAAAGGTCAAAGGGCTTCTTCAGCCGCTTCTCGTAGCGGTCAATGCCGTCGGCAACCCAGGGTTCATGTTTCCGGCCGACGGCCAGCGCGCGTAATGCCATGGTTCAACGCTAATGCCGACGCGAAGCGGATCAGCAGTCATAGTGCCGCAAAGGGCACGATGGCTGCTGACCCGATGTACTCAGATGCGACCTATGCAGCGCCGAGCTGCTTGAGGATACCTGCCTCGTCGGAGCAGCCCCAGCGTTCCACGATCAACCCGTTCTCGAAGCGGGCCACTTGGATTCCGCGGATGCGGATGCTGCGTCCGGTCGGTTCAATACCCTGAAAAGGACCCTGGTGTGTCCCAGCGAGAGTCAGTACTACGGTGACCTTGTCTTCGTCTGCCATCATCACTTCAGGATTAAGCTCGAGGTCCGGGAAGGCGTTCAGGAAGTCAACCCAGAAGTCGATAATGCCGCGGACACCCGGAGCGGCGTCCGGCGCGGGGTCATGGTCAACGACGTCCTGCGCAAACACTTCATCCAGCCGGTCCACCTCCCGGGCAGCGATGATGGAGCCGAGCTTTTCCTGTGCCTTGAGATTGATATCGCTGGACATGGATGAGTCCTCCTTGGATTGTCAGTAGCCTTACTACCCACCATTGCCGTAAAGGTTGCCGGGCGCAACCCGTGGGCTGTCCTCGGGCATCACTGTGCTCGACTCTGCCGGCTGCGCGTGCAGGGGTACCTTGGTGCCGTGAAGAATATGGTGATCCGCCGCGCCGTCGAAGCTGACGCTGCCGGGATAGGCGCGGTTCATGTGCAGTCGTGGCGGGAAGCGTACGCACATTTGGCTCCGGCCCAGGCCCTGGCTGCCCTTGACGTTGTGCAAAGGGTGAGTCGCTGGGTGGACATCATCCGTGATGGTGGGAGCGAGATCTGGGTGGCCGTGATCGACTCCCAGACCGTCGGCTGGATCACCATCGGTCGCGGGCGCGAGGGCACCCCACGGTCCACAGAACTCGAAGGACTCTACGTTCTGGCAAGCCATTACGGAACAGGGGCCGGGCAGCGGCTTGTGGAGGCGGGTCTCGGCGCTGAGCCTGCCTACCTATGGATGGCTGCGGACAATCCCCGCGCACACGCCTTCTACCGAAGGAACGGTTTCAGGCCCGATGGAGCTTCGGCGACGCATGCGATCGTTGGAACGCCGGTTCACATCGTTCGCCTCGTGCGTTGACGTCCTCACGCCGTGGTCGAAACTGAGGAAGCAAAAGGCCCTGTTTCCCGTTGTGACGAGGGAAACAGGGCCTTCTCAAGTGGCGGTGACGGTGGGATTTGAACCCACGTTGGCTTTTACACCAAACAACATTTCGAGTGTTGCACCTTCGGCCGCTCGGACACGTCACCAACGCCAACACTTTACCGGCTGAGTGACTCTGTGCCCAAAACGGCGGACGCTAGAGGTCGACGACGTCGTTCTTCCCCGGATCAGGGCGCTCGCCGATAACCATGCCCTTGGCAATCTCGAAAGCCGCCACCACTCGTGGTGTATCAAGCGACCAGTATTCGGCGGTGTCGGCGTCCACCTTGATCAGGGCAACAGACGGATCATCCTTGCCGTCAAACCACGGCTTGACCGAAGAACTCCACAGCTCATCAATCTTGGCGCGGTCCTTCGTCAGCGTCGCCGTCCCCGCTACGGACAGATAGCCCTTGCCGCTGCTGATGGACACGTTCACCTGTGGGTTGGCGCGGATTTCATCCGCCTTCGGGGAGGGGTCCTCCGTGAAGAACCACAGGTCGCCGTCGAACTCTGCCTCCTGCACCGCGAGCGGCCGGCTCACAAGCTGGCCCTGGGCGTTCACAGTGGTGAGGATCGCGATATCAGCGTCCTTCACAATCTTCCTGAGTTCCTTCATGCCGTCCTGTTGCGAATTCATTCCTGCTCCCTATCTGCCGCGATGGCGTGATTGGTAAGTGTACTTAGCAATCACCCTACGTCATCCCCTCCGGGCGGCGAAGAACTCCTTCAACAGGGCTGCGCACTCGTCCTCGAGGACCCCGGGGAAAACTTCGGTCCAGTGATTCAGCCGGCGTTCACGCAGCACGTCAAATACTGACCCGGCGGCGCCCGCTTTCTCATCCCAGGCGCCGAAAATCACGCGGGGAATCCGCGCAAGCACGCTTGCACCCGCGCACATCGAACACGGCTCGAGCGTCACCACCAGCGTGCAGCCTTCCAGCCGCCAGGCGCCCAGCGCGGCAGCCGCCCGCCGGATGGCCAGTACTTCCGCGTGGGCGGTGGGATCACCGGTTACCTCACGCTCATTCCAGCCGGTGCCCAGCACTGTTCCATCAGGGCCGACGACGACGGCGCCAATCGGGACGTCCGCCGTCTCATCCGCGTGCCGGGCGGCGGCCAGCGCCAGCTGCATCCACGCGGCATGGTCACGCTCTGCGGGGGCGCGGTGGCTGGACATGTGCCAATGATACTTTTGAGCAATGCGCGTTCTGGTAGTGGACCATCCTCTGGTGTCCCATAAATTGACGGTCCTGAGGGACAAGAACACTCCGTCTCCGGTCTTCCGGTTACTCACGGAGGAACTGGTGACACTGCTCGCGTATGAGGCCACCCGGGATGTGCGCGTTGAGCCGGTGCAGATCGAGACTCCTGTCACCACAACGGTCGGAACCGGCCTGGTCAAGCCGACACCCCTCGTCGTTCCCATTCTCCGCGCCGGTCTGGGCATGCTCGAGGGAATGACCCGCCTCGTGCCCACCGCGGAAGTCGGTTTTTTGGGAATGGCCCGGAATGAGGAGACCCTCGAGGCCATCACTTACGCTGAACGGCTCCCTGATGACCTCACGGGCCGGCAGGTGTTCGTGCTCGATCCCATGCTGGCTACGGGAGGAACCCTCCGTGAGGCCATCAAGTTCCTGTTCCGCCGCGGTGCAGCTGATGTCACCTGCATCTGCCTCCTTGCCGCGCCCGAGGGCCTCGAGGTCCTCAAGCAGGAACTGGAGGGCAAAAACGTCACCATCGTCCTCGCCTCCATCGACGAGAAACTGAATGAAAACGCCTACATCGTGCCTGGCCTCGGTGACGCAGGAGACCGCCTCTACGGCGTCGTCGGCTAGCTGGGTCGATTGTCCACTATCCGGGCGCTCACCCTTGAGCACTTCCGGACAACCAGAGGTTTTCTGGACAATTTGCCGCTCTGAGATGCGCTCGCTACCTTTTCGTCTTCAAACGCCACGCAACGATGCTGATGGTTTGACATTTTGTCTTCACTCGAAGCGTCCACCATGCGGACGCCCTACCATTGTTACTTGTGCGTAGCTGATTGTTACGTGTAATAATTCGGATTGTGAACACCAACTCAGCAGCATCTGCAGCCGCAGCTTATTCCCCGGGCATCATGTCCGCGCAGGAATCTCGCTGCTGTCGAATGTGCGCGTAACGGTTTACCCCACCCTCTTACGCATTCCCTAGCCCAACGGCGGGCTCCACAGAAGCTCCATCTCGACCGGGCACACCCCTGCATTCGAGCCGTGATGACGGCGATTCACCATGAGGTTGTTTAAAACATGACCGTTTCTTCCGGATACGTCCACATTTCCCTCCGCAACGCACAAAACCGCGCGAGTATTCAGCGCCAGACTTACGGGCAGCGCCCGGGGTTTCCGACCTACAGCCAACCGACCGCACCCTCGTATGCGCCGGCCTACGGACAGTTGAAGCCAGTGCCTACACCTGCTGACTCTGGCAACCCCATCACTGCGCCGGTCCCGGTGGTCACTCCCAACGGGATTCCTGGACCGCAGGCGGTAACGGCGGACACCACCGCCCGTGGATTCGTTCTCTACGTTGCACTGGACGAGGACACCGCTGCCGAGAATGACACCACGCTGAGCAAGCTGGCACAGGACGTGCGGGCCTACGTCCGCACACTCGTCCCCGGCGCACAGAGCCACGCCGCCGTCGCGCTTGCTCCGGCAGACGCCGTCGGCACCGATATTGATGTTGTCCGGCAGGCGCTGGGTGACCCTACGGTGAACCGCCGTCAGCGCACCGAACAGCAGCCCACACCTCCCCCGGCTCCACGTCCCACCGGAGTGCTGATTGACCTGTCCCGGCGCGAGGTGCACCTCGACGGTGACATTCTGAACCTGACCTTCAAGGAGTTCGAACTCCTTAACTACCTGGTCGAAAATGCCTCGCGGACAGTTGGCCGTGAGGAACTGCTCAGCGGGTTGTGGCGCAACGCCGATGAGGTTCCAAATGAGCGCACCATTGACGTGCACATCCGCCGCCTGCGCTCGAAGCTTGGCCGTCTGGCCAACACGGTGCGCACGGTTCGCGGGCAGGGTTACCGCTTCTATGAGCACCCTGAAGTTGTGGTGTGGGCTGCTCCGGAGTACTCCATCTAAGGTGCCGCTTTCCAAGTAGGGTGAGGGAATGTCTTCCCACCATCTGAAGCGCCTGATGCTCCTGCGGCACGCGAAGTCGGACTGGCATTCGGATGTGCCGGACCATGAGCGGCCCCTGAGCGGACGGGGACACCGGGACGCGCCACTGATTGGGCGGTGGATGGTGGAGCACGACGCCCTGCCGGACCTCATTCTGACGTCCAGCGCACTACGCGCGCGCCAGACCTGCATCTGGGTGTGCCAGGAGTTGGGGGAGAAGGCTCCGACTCCCCGGCTCGAGCCGAAACTGTATGCGGCAACCGCCACGGAGATACTCGCGGTGATCAACCAGGTGCCGGACACCGCAACAAGCGTCCTGGTGATCGGGCACCTGCCCGGCATCCAGAACCTCGCCATGCGGCTCGCGTCTGTGGACTCCGATGAGGACGCTGTGGTTGACCTTGCCAGCCACTATCCGACTGCGGGACTCACCGTCCTCAGTCATGCCTCGCAGTGGGGGGAACTGGACGGGCGTGACGCCGAGGTGAGCAACTTCGTGGTCCGCCGCGCTTAAAGCCCGTACCTCTCAAGCAGCCGGAGCCACACTTCGCTGATCGTTGGGTACGCGGGCACGGCGTGCCAGAGGCGGTGCAGCGGAACCTCACCGGCAATGGCGATGGTCGCAGCGTGCAGGAGTTCGGCTACGTCCGGTCCGGCGAAGGTCACGCCCACCAGGACCTTCCGTTCATCGTCCACCACCATCTGCGCCCAACCTTTGTAGCCGTCGGCGTGGAGGGAAGATCCGGCAACCGACAGCTCCAGTGACGTCTCGCTGACGTTCAGCCCGTCCTTGCGTGCTGTCTCGAGTGTCCGGCCCGCCATGGCGATTTCCGGATCGGTGAAGACAACCTGAGGGACGGCGTACGAATCCGCGGTGGCTGCAAACGGCCCCCACCTTTCCGGCGGCCCCTGCAACTCGCCCTTCGCGCGGGCAACGATCGCATCCCCGGTCATCCGGGCCTCGTATTTGCCCTGATGCGTGAGGAGCACTTTCCCGGCGGCGTCGCCCACTGCGTAGAGCCAGGGATGGCCGCTGACCTGGCCGGAGTCATCAGTGTCCAGCCGCCGTGGTTCGAGCCCGAGTTCCTCCACACCGAGACCTGCCAGGGCAGGATGGCGGCCGGTGGAGACGAGGAGCTTCTCTGACTCCACAACGGTTCCGCCGGCGAGGCTCACGCGGAAGCGTTCGCCATCGTAAGCAACCGATTCGGTGCCGGTGTTCAGGTGGAGGGTAACGCCGTCGTGCTCCAGGCCCTGCTGCACCAGCCGCGCCGCGGGTTCCGGGTAGCTGCCCAGCAGCGCGCTCCGGGCGATCAGGGTGACCGCTGAACCAAGCCGGGCGTAGGCCTGCGCCAGTTCTGCACCTGCAACTCCGCCGCCCAGCACTGCGAGCGATTCCGGCACTTCCTTGGCAGATGTCGCTTCCCGCGTACCCCAGAAGTTGAGGCCGTCAAGACCGTCGATAGGAGGAATGGTCGGCGCGGATCCCGTAGCGAGAGCGACGGCGTGGCGCGCAACCAGGGTGGTGGCGCCGTCGTCGGTGGTCACCTCGACCCGACGCTCGCCGGTGAGGCGGGCGCGGCCGCGGACCAGTGTGATTCCGGTCTTCTCCACCCATTCGACCTGCGAGGAATCATCCCAGTGCGAGGTGAATTCGTCGCGGCGGGCCAGTACCTGCTGGGCATCAAGGGTGCCGGTGACTGCTTCACGTGAGCCCGCGACCGCGCGCGCGGAGTGCAGGGCGGAACCCGGCCGCAGCAGTGCCTTCGACGGCATGCAGGCCCAGTAGGAACACTCGCCGCCCACCAGTTCCGATTCGACGAGGGTGGCGGAGAGCCCTCCCTGAATCACACGGGCGGCAGCATTCTCGCCCACCGCGCCGGCTCCGATAACAATGACGTCAGTGGTCTGCTCGGCACTCATGGTCCTGAGCTTGGCACCGGAGATGCGGTGGGGCAAGCTCCGAAGAACGGGAGAGGTTAAACCAAAACCGCCCCGGTTGCCCGGAGCGGTTTGTTCAGTGGTGCGCGCGAAGGGATTCGAACCCCCAACCTTCTGATCCGTAGTCAGATGCTCTATCCGTTGAGCTACGCACGCAGTTCAAAGCCGTTGTGAATGACTTCTCCATGGCCGTTTGGCCGTAGATAACTTTACAGCCATTCGGAACCTAATGCTAATTGGCGGAAGTGCTCGATTACAGCCGCAGAGCGGGCTAGACCGGTCTACGTGACGTTTATCACACTAAGCAGGGTGAGGAGTTAGGTAAAACCGCGTACTTGCGCGGATCACCGCGTTCGCAGGACCAACAGTACGCCTTCGACGGCGGAAATCCGCGCTGATACCGCCCCTAGCATCAATACACACCACCCACCCAACGAAGGGACGAGACATGGGCGATTCTGTGCGGCAGCCGTTGCTTGCTGACCGAGCGACTGAGCACGATGCAGTAATGGCTGCACCTACAACTCATCGGGAACTGCTGGCCTGGGTCGAGGAGACTGCCGCGCTGACGCAGCCGGACCGGGTGTATTGGGTCAACGGATCCGCTGAGGAGAACGCACAGCTCAGCGATGAGCTGGTCTCCGCCGGCACCTTCAAGCGCCTCAATCCCGAGCTCTTCCCCAACTCTTTCGCAGCGTTCTCCGACCCGGCCGATGTTGCCCGGGTCGAGGAGCAGACCTTCATCTGCTCGCAGAACGAGCGGGACGCCGGATTCACCAACAACTGGATGGACCCGGACAAGATGAAGGAGAAGCTGCGCGGCCTGTTCGCCGGCTCCATGCGCGGCAGGACCATGTATGTAATCCCCTTCGTCATGGGCCACCTCGATGCGCAGAGCCCGAAGTTCGGCGTCGAGATCACGGACAGCGCCTATGTAGTGACCTCCATGCGCATCATGGCGACCATCGGTACCGAGGTCCTGGACCGGCTGACCGAACTCAATGCCGAGTTTGTCCCGGCCCTTCATTCCGTAGGTGCGCCGCTGGAGTCGGGGCAGCAGGACGTCGCGTGGCCGTGC
Source organism: Arthrobacter parietis (assembly GCF_039530425.1). Classification (NCBI taxonomy): domain Bacteria; kingdom Bacillati; phylum Actinomycetota; class Actinomycetes; order Micrococcales; family Micrococcaceae; genus Arthrobacter; species Arthrobacter parietis. Next base: position 1,648,275 of record NZ_BAAAON010000001.1, read on the forward strand.
AACGAGGAAAAGTGGATTGTGCACTTCCCGGAGGAGCGCTCAATCTGGTCCTTCGGATCCGGTTACGGCGGAAACGCTTTGCTTGGCAAGAAGTGCTATGCCCTTCGCATTGCTTCGGTGATGGCCCGGGACGAGGGCTGGCTCGCTGAGCACATGCTCATCCTGAAGCTCACTTCTCCGGAGAACAAGACGTACTACGTTTCCGCAGCCTTCCCGTCCGCTTGCGGCAAGACCAACCTCGCCCTCCTCGACCCGACCATTGAGGGGTGGAAGGTCGAGACACTCGGAGACGACATCACATGGATGCGTTTCGGGAAAGAGGGCGAATTGCGGGCGGTCAACCCCGAAGCCGGCCTGTTCGGCGTGGCGCCCGGCACCGGGTGGGACACGAATCCCAACGCCATGCGTGCCATCGCCAAGGGCAATTCCGTGTTCACCAATGTTGCATTGACTGACGACGGCGGTGTCTGGTGGGAGGGCATGACCGAGGACGTGCCAGCACACCTGATGGACTGGCAGGGCAACGACTGGACGCCCTCCTCGGACAACCCGGCTGCCCATCCCAATGCCCGGTTCTGCACGCCGATCGACCAGATCGACATGCTTGCCGAAGAATTCAACGACCCTGAGGGCGTTGAACTGTCGGCGATCCTCTTCGGCGGCCGGCGAAAGACCACCGTCCCCCTCGTGACGCAGTCACGCGACTGGACCAACGGCATCTTCATGGGCTCCACCCTGTCCTCGGAGACCACGGCCGCCGCTGCCGGAGCGGTTGGCAGGGTGCGCCGCGATCCAATGGCGATGCTGCCCTTCATTGGTTACGATGCCGGTGATTACCTCAGCCACTGGCTGAAAGTCAGCGGCCAGGCAGACCAGACGCGGTTGCCGAAGATCTTCCTCGTGAACTGGTTCCGCCGCACCGCGGACGGCGGCTTTGCGTGGCCGGGCTTCGGTGACAACTCACGGGTGCTCAAGTGGATCATCGAACGGCTCGAGGGCCAGGCCGATGCCGTTGAGACCCCGATCGGGTACGTGCCGGCGCCGGACGCGATCGATCTCACCGGCCTGGACCTCACCGCCGCTGACGTTGAGCAGGCGGTCCGGGTGGATGCTGACGAGTGGGCTGCCGAGCTGGAGGGCATCGAGCAGTGGTACCAGCGGTTCGGGGAGTCACTGCCCGCGGAGCTATCCGGAGAACTGCAGCGGTTGAAGGAGCGTTTCGCGGTCTAGCGGCGGGTAAGCCGTAGCGCCGAGTAGTCCGTAACAGTGTGGCCGGTTCTTCCAACGGGGGGCCGGCCACACTGACTTAAGAAGGGCAGTTACTGCCGGATCTGCTCGAGAACCGCAGTGGTGAGGCTTTCGAGGGTCTCAGGCTTTTCGGCTTCCGCATTGAGCCTCAGGAACGGCTCCGTATTGGACGCCCGGAGGTTGAACCACCAGGAGCCGTCGTCGGCAGTAAAGGTGAGGCCATCAACCTCGTCCACTGTGACGCCGTCGTTCTCGAATTCCTGCCGGACGCGCGCGGTCGCGGCAGCGACGTCGTCGAGCCGGGTGTTGATCTCGCCGGAGGCGAAGTAGGGCTCGTATTCACGGCCGAGCTCGGACAGCGGCTGATCCTGTTCGCCGAGCGCGGCGAGCACATGCATGGCTGCGAGCATTCCGGTGTCTGCGTTCCAGAACTCACGGAAGTAATAGTGAGCCGAGTGTTCGCCGCCGAAGACCGCGCCCTCCTCTGCCATGACGGCCTTGATGAAGGAGTGGCCCACGCGCGTGCGCACCGGCCGGCCGCCCTCTGCGCGAACCAGTTCCGGCACGGCGCGTGAGGTGATCAAATTGTGGATGATCACGGGTTCCTGCTCGCCGGCAGCCTGCGCACGGCGGATCTCCCTGCGCGCCACCATGCCCGTGATTGCGCTGGGCGAAACCGGGTTGCCCTGCTCATCGATGACAAAGCACCGGTCCGCGTCCCCGTCGAAAGCGAGCCCGATGTCCGCGCCGTTACTGACCACTGCCTGCTGCAGGTCGCGGAGGTTTTCCGGCTCGAGGGGATTGGCGGGATGGTTGGGGAAGGTGCCGTCCAGCTCGAAGTAGAGCGGAATGATCTCGAACGGCAAAGCGTCCAGGTACTCGGCCCCAAGCACTGCCGGCGTAGTGAGCCCTGCCATGCCGTTACCTGCATCCACAACAACCTTCATCGGGCGGCTGCCCGAGAGATCCACCAGCGAACGCAGATACTCGGCGTGATCCTTCAGTACATCCCGTGAGGAAGTGGAGCCACGCCGCTCGCCTGCCGGAATGGTGCCTTCGGCAAGGTACTTCTCCGCCAGCTCCCGGATCTCCGCAAGGCCCGTCTCGGAGGACACCGGGACTGCGCCGGGGCGGGACATCTTCATACCGTTGTACTGGGCGGGATTGTGACTGGCTGTGAAGGTGACGCCTGCGGCGTTGTACCTGCCGCTGGCGTAGTAGAGCTCATCAGTGGAGATCAGACCGAGGAACACCACATCTGCGCCGCGGGTGGTAGCGCCTTCCGCGAAGGCCTCGGAAAACTCCGGCGAGGAAGGGCGCATGTCGCCGCCAACCAGGACGGTTTCCCCGGACAGTTTCAGCACATCAACGAAGGCGGCGCCCACTGCCCGGACGGACTCCGTGGTGATGGTCTCACCGACGATCCCTCGTACGTCATAGGCTTTGAACGATGCGGACAGATCGATGGTTGTGTTCACGCTGGAAAGTCTAACCGCTTGGCTTCGGCCGTCCGGAGGCTGGGGAGTAATGGACGACGACGGTTGTCCACACTGCGCCGAAGCCCGCCGAATGCGTCAGTACCAACTGCCATACTGGGGCGCATGGCTGAAACAACCACCCTCCACCAGCAGGCGCTCGCGATACTTCGAACACTCGTGGGGCGCGAGGACGCCGCATTTCATGAGGGCCAGTTCGAGGCTATCGAGGCGCTGGTCAGTGGTGGGCGCCGGGCCCTGGTGGTGCAGCGCACCGGGTGGGGGAAATCCGCCGTGTACTTCGTTGCGAGCCTGCTGCTGCGCGCCATGGGTGCGGGACCCACCCTCATAGTGTCTCCGCTGCTCGCGCTGATGCGGGACCAGGTGGCTGCCGCCGAGCGCGCAGGTGTCCGGGCCGCTGCCATCAATTCGGCAAACCAAACCGAGTGGCAAGAGATCACCACCACGCTCGACGCGGACCAACTGGACGTGCTCCTGGTGTCCCCGGAGCGGCTGAATAACCCGGCCTTCCGCGAGAACCAGCTGCCGGAACTCATCCGTCGCACCGGGCTGCTGGTGATTGACGAGGCCCACTGCATCTCTGATTGGGGTCATGATTTCCGGCCGGACTACCGGCGCCTCCGCGATCTCATCACCACGCTGCCGCAGGGCGTGCCCGTGCTTGCAACCACGGCCACCGCCAACTCCCGCGTGGTCAAGGACGTCGAAGATCAGCTCGGCACCGACGGAACCGCTGTCTACACGCTGCGCGGAGAACTTGCCCGCAAGTCGCTGCGGCTCGGCGTGCTGCGCCTTCCCAGCCCCCGCTCACGGCTCGCGTGGCTCCTGACCCACCTGAATGATCTGCCTGGAAGCGGGATCATCTACACCCTCACCGTCTCTGCAGCTGAAGACACTGCACGCCTCCTGCGGGAGAGCGGCCATTCCGTGCTGGCCTACACCGGCCGAACAGACCCGGCGGATCGTGAAGCGGCGGAGAAGGCACTCAAGAACAACGAGGTGAAGGCGTTGATCGCCACGAGTGCCCTCGGCATGGGCTTCGACAAACCCGATCTCGGGTTCGTGGTGCACCTTGGCGCGCCGTCCTCTCCGGTCGCCTATTACCAGCAGGTGGGCCGCGCCGGCCGAGGAACCCCCAACGCGGATGTGCTGCTGCTTCCAGGAAATGAGGACCGCGAGATCTGGGAGTACTTCGCCACCTCGTCCATGCCCGCCGAGGACAAGGCGCAGCGGATCCTGGCGGAACTGGCAGGAGGAACGGTGCTCTCCACACCGGCCCTCGAAGCCCGGGTGGACGTGCGGCGATCGCCGCTCGAGCTTCTCCTGAAGGTGCTTGACGTGGACGGTGCGGTGCAGAAGGTGACCGGAGGCTGGCAGGCCACCGGGAGGCCCTGGGAGTATGACCGCGAGCGGTATTCGCGCATTTCCGCAGCCCGAGTGCAAGAGCAGAACTCAATGCTCGACTATGAAAATACCAGTGGCTGCCGGATGGAATTCCTCGCTGCCGCGCTCGATGATCCGCTGGCTGCGCCCTGCGGCCGCTGCGACAACTGTGCCGGGTCCTGGTTCTCGGATGAGGTGTCACACGACGCCTCGGAGAGTGCCGCCAGCGCGCTCGGCAGGGTCGGTGTCCTTCTGGAACCCAGGAGCCAATGGCCATCCGGGATGGACAAGCTCGGTGTCCCCGTCAAGGGACGCATCCCCGCGGACCAGCAGGTCTCCGCCGGACGTGCACTCGCACGCATGACTGACCTCGGCTGGGGGAACCGGGTACGGGAACTCCTTGCGGACTCATCCGAAGACGCCGCGCTGGACCCGGCAGCCGTGCAGGCCTGTGTGCGGGTGCTCGCAGAATGGCAGTGGGACACCAGACCGGTGGCGGTGGTCAGCATGCCCTCACGACGGCGCGCTCTGCTGATCCGTTCGCTCGCCGAAAGCTTGGCCGGCGTGGGCCGAATCCCTCACCTGGGGGCACTTCAACTGCCGCAGGGCTGGCCGAGCGGCAGCTCCGGCGGCAACAGTGCGTTCCGTCTCGCAGCGGTGTGGGAGAGGTTTGCGGTACCGGACGAAGGCCGTGCCTGGTTCGCGGCGAATCCCGGCCCGGTGCTGCTGGTCGATGATCTGGCGGACAGCCGGTGGAGCCTCACAGTCGCCGGAAGGGCACTGAGGCAGGCAGGCGCCCAGGAAGTGCTTCCCTTTGTCCTCGCACTGAAGGCCTAACCGTTCAGCAGACACGTTCGTGTAAAGGAAAAGGCGCCCCGGTCCAGGACCGAGGCGCCTTTTCGAAACGCGGAGACGGGGGGATTTGAACCCCCGGTAGGCTTTAGGCCCACACTTCATTAGCAGTGAAGCCCATTCGGCCGCTCTGGCACGTCTCCAGCAGCTATTACTAGCCACCCAAGACTACCCAGAACCTCAGGGCAAGAGCAAAATAACGCGGGCCCTACAGCTTGCCCGTCAGCGCTTTCCACACAAACTCGTGGGACATGGCGTGCATGCGCGCCGCCTGGCGGTTATCGGAGGCTCCGGCATGCCCGCCCTCGAGCGCCTCGTGGAACCATACGTTCTTCACCCCGAGCGCCTTCATCCGGGCGGCCATCTTCCGTGCCTGCACCGGGCCCACCCGATCATCGCTCGTAGCGGTCCAGATCAGGGTCTTCGGGTACGCCGTCCCCTTCTGCAGCCGGTGATACGGCGAGAACGTCTGAACGTACTCCCACTGCTCCGGCTTGTCCGGATCGCCGTACTCGGCAATCCACGAGTAGCCCGCGGAGAGTTTGGTGTACCGCTTCATGTCCAGCAGGGGGACACCACACGAGATGGCGCCGAAGAGGTGCGGGTATTTGGTGAGCATGTTGCCCACCAGCAACCCGCCGTTGCTCCTGCCCGTGCAGCCGAGCAGCTCCGGCCGGGTCACTCCGCGGTCCACCAGATCCTGGGCGATCGCGGCGAAATCCTCGTAGGCCCGGTGCCGGTTGGCGTGCAGCGCCGCCTGGTGCCAGGCGGGCCCATACTCGCCGCCGCCCCGGATATTGGCCAGCACGTACACACCGGACCGGCCGTCCTCGGTCCGGCGTTCCAGCCAGCCGCGCCCGGTCACTCCGCTGTACGCGGGTGTCATGGCATGTTCGAATCCTCCGTAGCCGGAGAGCAGCGTAGGGTTGCCGCCGTCGAGCACCAGGTCCTTGGACGCCACCTGGAAGTAGGGAACCCGGGTGCCGTCACTGGATTGCGCGAAGTGCTGCGAGACGGTGAAGGAGGACTCATCAAAGTACGACGGCGACTCCTTCACTTCCGCGTGCGCTCCACCGATGGTGCCGCGCACCACCGTAGTGGGAGTGAGGAAGCCGGTGGCAACCAGCCAGTAGTCATTACCGGCGTCGTCGTCCTCGTCATCGACCGCATACGCATCCACCGAGTGCAGGGGCGGGCAGGCATCCAGCAGTTCGGCCGTCCACGAATCGGCAGGGTTGAGCACGCGGATTTCCGAAGAAACATCCCTGAGCAGGTTGAGCAGGAGGTAGTCCCTCGTCCAGCTCCAGGACTGCAGGGCAGTGTGCGCATCCGGCTCGAAGACGGTTGTCAGTCCGCGGCGCCCGGCGAGGAAGTCCTCCAGAAGGGCCGCCTGAAGCGAGCCTCCGCGGTACGTGACGCCGTCGAGTTCGAAATCGGTCCGTGGCCGCAGCAGCAGCCACTGGCGGTGCAGCGACACATTGACGTCGTCGGGGACGTCGATGTGCACCCACTCCTCTTCGCGGCGCAGGTAGGTGCGGCTTGAGTAGAAGTCGATAATGTGGGCGGCGATATCGCGTTCGAAGCCCGGCGTCTGATCATGGGCCACTGCGGCCATCATCGAGTTCTCAGGGATCTCGAAGTAGAGCTGCGCAGCGTCCAGCGGTTCACCACGCCGATGGGTGCGCACAGTGCGGGGGTAGGAGCTCGTGGTCATAGATCCCGGCCCGAAGTCCGTGCCGACATGCAGCGCATCCGGCCCGGCCCAACTGATCCTGCTCTTTGCCACCGGAATATCGAAGCCGCCCTTCACAAAGGAGCGGTCAGCGAGGTCATACTCACGGTAGCGCTGCGCGTCCCCGCCGTCGGGTGAAAGGGCGATCAGTGCCCGCCGGTAGGGATCGCCGTCAGCCGGACGCAGGAACATCGCGCCGCCCCAAACCCACTCCTGACCGTCGGCAGTCGCCAGCTCATCGACGTCGAGAAGCGTGTCCCACTCCGGCGCATCGGTGAGGTAGCTGTCCCAGGTGGTCCGCCGCCAAAGCCCCTTCGGGTGTTCCTTGTCCCGCCAGAAGTTGTAGTAGTGCTCACCGCGCTTTACGACCATCGGAATCCGGTCGGTGGAGTCAAGAACCTCGAGAAGGCGCTGTTCGTCTGCGAGGAAGGCGTCGTTGACCAGAACATCCTCCGTCTCTGCATTCTGGCCGCGCACCCACTGGAGGGGTTCTTCGCCGTAGATATCCTCAAGCCAGAGGAATTCGTCGTCGCTGGTAGGGATGGGATCAGGCACGGTGGACGTCATACCGTTATCTTAGGCAACCTGCCTCGTGGGTGCTCATTGCCTGATCAATCAGGGCCTGCCCATTGCTTGCCCTACCTGATTGGATAGAGCCATGCACATTGCCGACACCCATGACCTGATCCGCGTGCAGGGTGCGCGGGAAAACAACCTGAAGGACATCAGCGTCGAGATCCCCAAACGGCGGCTGACCGTTTTCACGGGGGTCTCGGGATCCGGCAAAAGCTCACTGGTCTTCGCCACGATCGCCGCGGAGTCACAGCGGATGATCAACGAAACCTATAGCGCCTTCGTGCAGGGATTCATGCCCACGCTTGCGCGTCCCGACGTCGATCTGCTCGAGGGGGTAACCACCGCGATCATCGTTGATCAGGAGCGGATGGGCGCCAATCCGCGCTCAACCGTCGGTACGGCCACCGATGCCAACGCCATGCTGCGCATCCTCTACAGCAGGCTCGGATCCCCATACGTCGGTCCGCCCACGGCTTACTCCTTCAACGTTCCAACCCGCAAGGCGAGTGGCGTCATGTCGACAGACAAGGGCGGCCGGGTGGAAAAGAGTGTTGTCAGCCAGGCCGTCTACCTGGGTGGGATGTGCCCGCGGTGCGAGGGGATGGGCAACGTCAATGACATCGATCGAACGGCCCTGTATGACGACGCGAAGACGCTCGCCGACGGCGCGCTGACAGTTCCCGGGTACTCGATGGACGGCTGGTACGGCAGGTTGTTCGAGGGCATGGGATTGCCGATGGACAAGCCGATCGCCAAATTCACAGCGAAACAGCTCGACACCATGCTGTACGCGGAGCCCACCAAGATCAAGGTCGAAGGAATCAACCTCACCTATGAGGGCATCATCCCGAAGATCCAGAAGTCGATGCTCTCCAAGGACCCTGAGGCGATGCAGCCGCACGTGCGCCGGTTCGTCGAACGCGCAGTGACGTTCCAGACCTGCCCGGAATGCAAAGGGACACGTCTCACCAAGGAGGCGCTCTCCTCGAAAATCAACGGCAAGAACATCGCCGAGCTCTGCGCGATGCAGATCAGCGACCTGGCCGACTGGCTGCGCGATCTCAAAGAACCCACCGTGGCGCCGCTCCTCAAGGGGCTGCAGCACCTTCTCGATTCTTTCGCCGACATCGGCCTGGGCTACCTCTCGCTCGACCGGCCCGCTGGCACGCTTTCCGGCGGCGAAGCGCAGCGGACCAAGATGATCCGCCACCTCGGTTCCTCACTCACCGACGTCACCTACGTTTTCGACGAGCCCAGCATCGGTCTCCATCCGCACGACATCGAACGGATGAACCGGCTCCTGCTTCAGCTGCGGGACAAAGGGAACACGGTGCTCGTCGTTGAACACAAGCCGGAGACCATCACGATCGGCGACCACGTCATCGACCTGGGACCCGGAGCAGGCACGAAGGGCGGGACCCTCTGCTTCGAGGGAACCGTTGAGGGACTGCGAAAATCCGACACCATCACCGGTCGCCACCTCGACGACCGGGCCAGGCTCAAAGACACTGTCCGTCCGGCGGCGAAGGCGCTGGAGGTCAGGGGAGCGTCGACGCACAACCTGCAGAACGTGGACGTCGACATTCCGCTCGGTGTGCTGTGTGTTGTCACCGGCGTGGCCGGATCAGGCAAAAGCTCACTGATCCACGGCTCGGTGGCCAAGCGGGACGGCGTCGTGGTCATCGACCAGGGAGCCATCCGAGGATCGCGGAGAAGCAATCCCGCCACGTACACCGGCCTGCTTGAGCCCATCCGCAAGGCGTTCGCCAAAGCGAACGGGGTCAAGCCCGCGCTGTTCAGCTCCAACTCGGAAGGCGCGTGCCCCACCTGCAACGGCGCCGGCGTTATCTACACCGAACTTGGGGTCATGGCCACCATGGAATCCACGTGCGAGGACTGTGAGGGCAAGCGGTTTCAGGCATCTGTGCTGGAGTACACCCTGGGTGGAATGAACATTGCCGAGGTACTTGCGATGCCCGTGTCGGATGCCACCGCGTTCTTCGGTGAGGGTGATGCCCGCACCCCGGCGGCGCACAAGGTCCTCGACCGGTTGGCCGACGTCGGTCTTGGTTACCTCAGCCTCGGCCAACCTCTCACCACGCTCTCCGGCGGTGAGCGGCAACGCCTGAAGCTGGCCAGCCAGATGGGCGAAAAGGGAGACATCTACGTTCTCGATGAGCCGACCACCGGTCTGCACCTGGCCGACGTCGAGCAGCTGCTCGGTTTGCTGGACCGCCTCGTCGACTCCGGGAAGTCGGTTCTGGTCATCGAGCACCATCAGGCAGTGATGGCGCACGCTGACTGGATCATCGATCTTGGTCCCGGTGCCGGGCACGACGGCGGCAGGATCGTTTTCGAGGGAACGCCGGCAGAACTGGTGGCTGGCGGAGGTTCCACCCTCACGGGCCAGCACTTGGCCGCCTATGTGGGACGAAGCTGACCGGATGCGCCGGACATCCGGTTGAACCGGCGGATGCTGCGCGGCCGATAATCTAGACGGATGAAAACAACGCGGACGGTGACGGTAGCCATCATTGGCGCCGGTCCGCGTGGTACCTCCGTACTCGAACGTCTGGCAGCCAACTGGGCGGCCCTGCCCAAAGCCAACCGGACGCGCATCGCGGTCCACCTGATCGAGCCCTACGAGCCAGGGCCGGGCCATGTGTGGCGTACCGATCAGTCACGGCATTTCCTGATGAACACCCCGGCGCTGTTTCCCACGGTGGTGCCGGTGGGTGAGGCTGCTGCGGAACGGGCGCCATCGCTTGTTCCGCTGTCCTTCGACGACTGGCGCCAGCTGATGGCGGACTCTCCGGACGATCGTCTCAGTGACGATGACCGGAAGGAACTCCAGTCGCTCACCTCCGCTGATTTCCCCAGCCGCGCCCTCTACGGCCGCTACCTGGAATGGATCTACAGCTCGCTGACCGCGGCCCTTGGGGACGGCTTCGAGGTAGTGGTCCACCGGTCAGAGGCGCAACACGTGAAGCCGCTGACTGCGGGTTTCCGGGTAAGGCTGAGTGAGGGCGGCACGGTAGTCAGTGATGCCGTCGTGCTTGCGTTGGGCCATCTGCCCGCTCAACTCAATCCGGAACAGGAAGCGCTGCGCGACGGCGCGGCCCGGCTCGGCCTGCAGTACTGGCCGCCGAACGTACCCGCAGACGCGGATTGGAACCGGTTGCCGGCGCGCAAACCCGTGCTGGTGCGCGGGCTCGGCCTTAACTTTTTCGACATCATCACCCACCTCACCGAGGGCAGGGGTGGAAGCTTCGTATCCAGTGGTCTGCCGGCAGGGCGGGCGTTGGATTACCATCCTTCAGGCCGTGAGCCGCTGGTAGTCGCCGCGTCGCGTCGCGGCACCCCTTACCGTGCCAAGGCAAAGCTGGACAGCTATGTGCCGCGCAGCATCCAGCTCCGCTACTGCACACCTACCCGCGCATCCAGCTTCGCGGCTGAGGGAATCCAGCCCGGCTTCGATCACGACCTGTGGCCGCTGCTGCACCGGGACGCTGTCTGGGCTTACTACGGGACGCTGGCGCGCACAGCAGGTTTGCCAGATACTTTTCTTCCCTCGCTTCAGGAGGTGCTGGATGCCGCCGATCATGTCTGGCGCCGACGGCTGGAGGAGCTCCTCGATGGAACGGTGGCTCCGGCTGACCGGTTGAATCTGGAAGCGCTCGCCCGGCCCTTCTGGCGGCAACGGTTTGCCTCTGAGGAGGAGTACAACCGTGCCGTGCTCGACTATCTGGAAGAGGACGCCGCCGGTTCCGACCGCGGCGAGAATGACCCATTGAAAATGGCGATCGGAGCCATGAACGCCGGCCGGTCCGTCATCAAGGGGATCGTGGCCGACGGCGGTCTCACCGAGGCGTCATGGACTGCGGAACTGCGCGGATGGTTCGAGCCCCTCGTCGAGGGCCTTGCCAGCGGGCCGCCGGCCCTGCGTATCGAGCAACTGGCAGCGCTGGCTCGCGCGGGCATCGTCCGTTTTGCGGGCCCTGCGCCGCGGTTCGAGCTGGATGCCGCCCTTGGCCGGTTCACTGTTTCCTCACCCTGGGTGGAGGGCAGAAAGTACGACGCCGGTGTCCTCGTTGAGGCGATGATGCCGGCTAACCGTGTGGCACAGAACCGGTCGGTCCTGCTTCGCCGGCTATTGGAGGACGGCCTGGTCCGGGCACGCACCATGATGTCGGAAGATGGCGTGCCTGAAGTGTCTCCCGGAATCGATGTCAGCAAGCCGCCGTACCGGGCAATCGGCGCCAATGGTCTGGCACAGGAGAACCTCTATGTCCTCGGCCTGCAGCTGAGTTCCGTGCAGTGGGGGACGGCGATCGCCGCGGAAGCCGGCGCCTCCCTCGATGCCGGCAGCCGTACGCTGCGGGACGCCGACGACATCGCGCGCGCAATCCTTGCCTGACGGGTGCCGCTATTGACGTGAGCTTTCCGACAACATGGCGCTGAACGAAGAAGCGCTCCTCCGCTGGACGGAGGAGCGCTTCTTCATTAGTTCACCAAGGCCTTAGTAGTCGCGACGAAATCTAGCCGCGACGGGCATCCGCAAGGCACTTGCGGTACTCGGCCATGGCCTTGCCGTAGCTGTTCGGGTGCCCGGCGCCAGGACCGCGCTCCGGCTTGACCGGGGCGACGCACTCTGCGCCGGCAACCGCTTCGATGGTGACCGGAAGGGTCACCGTCGTGCCGGATTCCTTGGCCACCAGAACAATTCTCCCCGCTCCCGGTGCTGCTGCCGGAACGGTGACCGTGACCTGCGCCGCGCCGTCCGTGACGGGCGTGGTGCCCAGCTGGGTGACCTTGCCGGCGGCGTCGACGAAGCTCGCCGACACGCTGGTGTTGATCGGGCTGCCTAGCGACGTGAGGTTCAGCTTTGCAACGTCGAAGGTGACAGTGTCACCAGCCGTGACGGTGGCCGGTGCATTCTTCACGATCACTGAGCGACGGTCGAAGCTCGGGGACAGTGGGCTGTTCTGCTCGATGTAGCTGATCCAGGCGTCGCGGTCTACAAGTCCCGAGTCACGGACGTCGGTTCCCTGCTGGAAGACGGTGAAGTTATCGCCGCCCTGCGCCAGGAAACTGAAGGTGCCGATCCGGTACTCTGCAGCCGGGTCTAGCGGTGCGCCGTCAATCGTGACCGACGTGATGCGGGAGCCGGCTGCAAGATCCGGGTTGTAGGTGTAGGACACGTTGTCCGACAGCCCGAGCGCCAGGAAGGACCGGGAGGAGCCTTCCGGCTGCCACTGCTGCTCCAGCATCGTGATGAACTGCTCACCGGTCAGGGTGACCGTCCACAGATTGTTGAGGAACGGCAGTACCGCATTCGCTTCGGCGTAGGTGATGACGCCGTCCTCACCGTAGTAGAGCTCGTTCCGCATGCCGCCGGGGTTGATGACACCGATCTCGGCTCCGCCGCGTTCAGCGGATGAGAGCGAGTCCCGCAGTGAGTCAGCGATCAGGTTGCCGAGCGTTGACTCGGACGTCCGGTCATCACGCTTGCCGTTGACGAAGGCTGTAGTGATGTCCGCTGTCACGGATCCAACGGGCTGGTTGCCGATGACTGCTGCTTCGGCGAGCGCCGCGTCAACAATCGTCTTGACCTCGGCGACCCTCGGATAGGTTGCTACCAGCGCAGCCGGGTCAGTGGCCGTGCGTGCAACATTCTGCGCCGTATACGACTTGACCTCGCCGGTAGCGTTATCCACGGTGAGGGTGATGTGGCCGATGAACTCGCCGTAGGAGCCGGTCTGGATGATCGGACGGGTTTCGCCCTCCGCGCCGGGTACAGGTGCATCCCACGCGTACTGCTTGTGCGTGTGGCCGGTGTAGATGGCGTCGACGAGCGGCGAGGTGCCGGTGACGATGTCAGCGAACGCGCCCCCCGCGGCCACCTCTGCCTCGATGGTGGAACCCTCGACGGCGCCGTCTCCGGCTCCCTCGTGATACTCGGCAATGATGATGTCGGCCAGACCCTGGTCCTCGATCTGCTGCGCCACGCGGTTTACGGCCTCGACGGGATCGCCGAAGTCGAGAGCGGCGACTCCGTCAGGGCTCACCAGCGAAGGTGTTTCCTGGGTGACGGCACCGATGATGGCAACATCAATACCGCCCACGTTCACAATTTCGTACTCCTGCAGGGCAGGCGTGGTGGTTCCCTTCTGGTACACGTTGGCGCCCAGGTACGGGAACTCCGCGGCGTCGGCCACACGACCGGCCAGGTCCGCAAAACCGCCGTCGAACTCGTGGTTACCGACAGCCGAAGCGCGAAGATCCAGAGCGTTGAGGACGTCGATGGTTGGTTGGTCCTGTGCAACCGAGGAGGCGAAGAGTGATGCTCCGATGTTGTCTCCGGCGGAGAGGAACAGCGAGTTCTCCTCGCCGTACTGGGCGCGCAGTTCCTCGATGGTTCCAGCGAACTTCACGGTGTTCGAGTCGATACGCCCATGGAAGTCATTGATGCCCATGAGGTTGAGCTCGGTCGTGGTGTCCGCCGGTGCCAGGTTCAGACCGACTATCACCGGATCGTGGTCACTCGCCCGGAACTGGTTCGGCGCGTAGAAGTCGGTGGCGTTGTAGTTGTAGCGGCTGTACTCAAGCGCTACGGATTCCACCGCGTTGATGTTCCATACGTCCACGCCGGATACCGCCGCGTCTGCTGCGGGGGAGGCGAGGATGTGGTCAAGGGAACCAACGAGTCCGGAGAAGACGTAGGAGTATCCATCAGTCTTGGCGCCCTGGTTGATGTAGCCGGCCTCGTACAGGACCTGCATGGGATCCTCAGCCGAGTAGGAGTTGAAGTCACCGGCAAGGAAGACCTTGTCTGTGCCCGCTTCAGTCTTCAGCTGTTCAGCGAAGGCGACGAGAGCGGTTGCCTGCTCAACGCGGTCGGCATTGGACGCGCCCTGTCCGTCACCCTGGTCTGCGTTTTCGCCGCTGCCTGATCCCTTGGACTTGAAGTGGTTTGCGATGGCGAGGAACCTGGTGGAGTCATCACCGCCGACAATGTTGAAGGACTGCGCCAGGGGCTTGCGGGCATTTGAGAAGGCGACGTTGTCATCGAGGATGACGGACTGGCCAACGGGCTCCACAACCGCCTTCTTGTAGATGAACGCGGTCCTGATGACGTCCTCGTTCTCGATGGCGGGCAAAGCGTCCGGTGAACGGACGTAGTCCCACACACCGGGGGCAGCCTCATTGAGCGCGGCAGTCAGCGTGGCAAGGGCGGCGTCCCGGTCCTTGCCGAACTTGGCCGAGTTCTCAATCTCCTCGAGGGAGACCACGTCCGCGTCCAGCCCGTTGATCGCCGCAACGATCTTCGCTTCCTGGCGCTCCAGGTTCTCTGCATTCGCAGCGCCGCGGGCATCACAGCCGCCGCGGACGGTGACGGGATTGCCGTCGCGGTCCTCGTAGTACGTGCACCCGCTGAGCTGGTCACCTGTGGTGGTGAAGTAGTTCAGCACGTTGAAGGACGCAATTTTGACGTTGCCGCCAACGTTCTCCGGTGCGTCAGGACGTGAGCCCTCGAACACGACGGGCTGAACTTCGGCGGAGTTCACAGCAGTGAGAGCGGTCAGCGGCTGGAACTTCCAGGAGCTGTTGCGGAAATCGAAGACCACTGGCGAGGTGAAAGTTGCCGATGAGTTGACCCGCACCGGCTGCTCCGGTGTGAGGTAGGGCAACGGCTGGTCCATGTTGGCGCTGCTGAGGAAATTGGTGGTGGCGCCGTCGTCGAGCTTGACCCGGCGGGCAGCGTTGTCAGCGGAGACAGCAGCATTCTCGGCCGTTCCCGGCGGAGCGATTTCCGTGGGCTGCACCAGGGGACTGTCCCCGACGGCAAGAGTGATTTCCCCATACTGGTTCAGTGAGTAGTTGTCCGAGACCGTGAAGTCGTTGGTCGGCTGCACGAGCATTCCCTCGAGTGCTTCGCGCGCGACATCATCCGCGGGGTACGCGATAGAGGCGGTCTTCACAGCCTCCGCGGGCTCCCCGGGCTTGGTCATTCCGCCGGCCAGGACGGTGATCTGTGAGAGGCCGAAGTATTCTCCAGCGGTGCCGGTGACCTCCACGAGGTCACCAACAGCAACGTCAGCAACCGTGGCGGTCGAGTAGATGAAGATGCCGTCAGAGGCGGCATGATCCGCACCGAGGTCACCGCCGGTCCCGGGGGTCTGGATGTAGTAGCCATCAAATCCGCCGGTGGGGTAAGTGGCAGTTACTACGCCGCGGGTGGTGACAACCTGCCCTCCATACGGCGTTGCTCCACCCGTGCCCTGGATCTGATCGATGGGGATCACTTCGCCCGGCGTGGGCGGTTCCGGTTCTGGCTCGGGTTCGCTTCCGGCCGTCTCACCAGCGGCATTGGTGGGAGTGACGGTTTCGGAAACGGTGAAGTCTGTCAGATTGTTGTCGGTGTCAACTCCGCCTGCGCGGTTCATCGACAGCGGGTTGCGGGTGCCGCCGGGGCCTTCTTCGCCTGCGGCCTCGAAGGTGTTGGACTCTCCGTATCCCAACAGGTCAACGACGCCGGGCGCGGCCACAACAGAGCCGACAGGCAGGTTGCTGACAGCAGTAGCTTGATCGGACAGGACGATGGTCCCGCTGCTCCCGCTGATATTCAGCGAGCTGGTCACATCAGCCGCCGGAAGTGCTGCGCCAACAGAGCCGTTGCTGGACGCCTGGATGAGGAAGTTTCCGTTTGCCGGGATGCTTCCCTTCAGCGGCGCAACGCCGGTCGGAGCAACTACCCCCGTCGCTGAACGGTACTGGAGCGACCAGCCGTCCAGGCTCACCGGCGCATCGGTGGTGTTGATCAGTTCTACGAACTTGTGCGTGAACGGTGCGTTGGCACTGCCCCCGTTGACGTACGCCTCATTGATAACGACGCCGGCGCCCGCTTGGGCGTCGACGGTTTCCTCTGCGCTGGCTGGCGAGAACGCCATCGGTGAGGCAATGAGCCCGACCGAAAGCGCTGAGCACAGCGCGCCCCTCCACGAATTTTTCATTCGTCCTGTTTCTCCTTGCTTTTGGCCGGATTACGGCCGCGAGTGATGCCTGCTTCGGCAGTGAGCCTCGGCGGAACTGGCCACGAAAGTGACAATAGGATCTGCCGGTGACATTCCGGTCGCGGCAAGCCAAGCACGCCGCAATGAACGGGTGGTTACCTCGCGGAGAACAGAGCAGCCGGGTTGAGACCATCAACGCGTTTCCCATCGTCGGCCCGGTGGTGCCGGACGTCGGCGTCCTAATATTCACCACTTCGTAGTGATGTAGACCACATCAGGCGCCTTGCACATTCAAGCACGAGTACTTGCTGTTGGGAACTACTGGCTGGAGTCGCGGAGTGTTCCCGTTGAGGGCTCACCGCCGGCACTGCCGACGAGGCAAATCACCGAGCGGCCGCCTTCGTCAGTCCATTCCGACTCGACCGGGTAGAAGTACTGGAGTTCCAGGGCAGACGCGTCATACTCCACGCCGACGAACGCAGCGAATTCACCGCGGCAGAACTCCTGCGCCTGAGCGTCCGCTTCCCCGAGCCCGGGGTAAACGCCTTCATCCAGCTCGGTTGTCGCGAATACTTCGAACGCGTGAGGTTCGTCGCAGGGGATTACCTGAATGTCCGGCTCCGCTGCGGTGCCGGAATCGGTCACGCACTGACCCTCTTGCAGGTCGTTCGCCGTGACGCTCGAGGCCTTCTGCGCCTCCGCTGCTTCGCTACTCGCTGCCGAGGTGAGTTCGGAAGGTGAGGCGCCGTCGTCGTTCCCGGCGGTGCAGCCGGTCACTGCTGCTGCCGCTATCAGGGCAGCAGGCAGGAGAAATCGCCGGAGAGCGGCAGTCGTCATTGAAGGCTCCTTGAAGTGAGACTTGGCACTTCCGGAGCCTACCCGATGGGATTCGAAGCGCCCGGAAGGACCTTAAACCAGTTGCACCCTGTCCATCAGGACGGGGTGCAACTGGTGAGCACGGCTCAGCTCGATGCGGAAGGTAAGGGATTCGAACCCTTGAGACGGGGTTACCGTCCACTGGTTTTCAAGACCAGCTCCTTCGGCCGCTCGGACAACCTTCCATACGGGGAATAGTGTTTCATGCAGAACAGGCTGCACAAAACTCCAGGCAGCAGGGTGAGGTCCGGAAAGGGAAATCATGAAAGCAGTAGTGCTTCGCGGGTTCGGTGAACCGGACGTTCTTCAGGTGGCCGATGTGGCGCCGCCCGGTCGCCAGGCCGGTGAGGTGCTCATCGACGTCGTCGCAGCCGGATTGAACCGCGCGGATGTGCAGCAGCGGTTGGGTGTGTACCCGCCGCCTCCCGGTGCCTCCGAGTATCCGGGCCTTGAGGTTTCCGGAAGGATCGCTGACCCGGGGGAGTCGGGGTTCCAGCCGGGCGACGCCGTCGTCGCGCTCCTTGCGGGCGGCGGTTATGCCGAACAGGTGGCAGTGTCCGCCGGGCAGGTATTGCCCGTGCCCGCAGGCGTGGATCTCGTGGCCGCCGCCGCGCTACCCGAAGTGGCTGCGACGGTCTACTCCAACCTTGTCCTGGTTGCGGGTCTGCGCAACGGCGAAACCCTTCTCATTCACGGTGCTTCCGGGGGTATCGGGACTATGGCTATCCAGCTTGCACGCGCCCTGGGTGCCCGTACGATCGTGACCGCCGGAACGGCCGACAAGCTCGATTTCGCCCGGTCACTGGGTGCAGAGGTCTGCGTAAATTACCGGGAGCAGGATTTCGTTGCCGAGGTGGACGCAGCTACCGATGGGCGCGGTGCTGACGTGATTCTCGATGTTGTTGGCGCAAAATACCTCGGCCGCAACGTTGAGGCCCTGGCGATAGGAGGCCGCCTTGTGGTCATCGGACTGCAGGGCGGTGCAAAAGCCGAGATCAACCTCGGCTCGCTCATGGGAAAGCGCGCGTCCGTGACGGGAACCACGCTGCGCTCGCGGCCTGTGGAGGAGAAGGCGTCCATTATGGCCGGGGTACGCGAGAACGTCTGGCCGCTCATCTCTAACGGGTCCATTTCCGTGCCCGTTGACCGCACCTTTCCGCTCGCAGAAGTGGTTCAGGCGCATGAGTATTTCGACTCCGGGCAGCACACTGGAAAAGTACTTCTGACGCTTTAGAACCGCTCATTTGGCGTGAGCGGCGAATTCGATGCCGAGCGCAGACGGGGGCACTAAGGCTGCTTTGTGGATTCCGGGCGGTGTGACAAGCTTGCTTTCACCTGAACTCCAAGGAGGAACCATGGCCAAGCACAGGGCAGACGGCAAGCCGGACGGCGCAACGCACGGCAAGGACGAGGAGTCCGGTCTGGAGCGTGCCGCCGAGAGTTGGGCAGAGAACCTCGCCGACCAGGTGAACGACGGCGTGAAGAATAATCCGCACGACACCGCCAATGACGGGCCTGACCCACGGACGGACACGCACTCCAGCCTCAGCGAGGGATCCAACTCCCGTGACGGCCGGGACGACCCGACACACTGAACGCCGAAATATAGTGCAGATCAGGCGGGTTTGACCGGGGGCGAACACGCCTGATCTGCGCAAAACTCCCTAGCGCCCGCGAACTGCGCGTGGTTTGCTGGGGTGATGACTGAGAACCTTCCTGAACACCTTCGTGAAGACATCGGCGCATCCGGACCCGGCGCTGAATCCGAGGACGAGCACTTGCGTGAAGACGTCAACACTCCCTCCGATGAAAATGACGGCGGCCCCGAATTCTCCGAAAGTCACTTCACCTCCGGGCAGCTCAACGCAGGCCAGCGTGTTCCAGGGGTGAGCCCCGGGGGCGAGTACAAGGAGGGCCGCGAGGAGGAGCTTGCGCACCGGGACGAGGCCGACTGAAACGCTTCGGCATACGCGCCGCATGAGAGCATGTTGCTATGACCGAACAGCAGCCCGAGCACCACAACGGCACTCCCGAGCATGCGTCGAAAGAGAGCCCGGTCCTGTCCGGAGAACTGGACGCGGGGCGTGGTCTTCCGGAACAGAACGACGACGGCGGCTCCCGCAGTGAGAAGGCGCAGGGCACCAAACTGACTGAACTGGTGGACGAGCCCGCCAAGGTCATGCGCATCGGTACCATGCTCAAGCAGTTGCTCGAGGAGGTGCGCAGCGCTCCCCTGGATGACGCCGGGCGCAGCCGACTGGCCGAAATCCATGAGCGGTCCGTGCGTGAGCTTGAGGACGGACTCGCACCGGAACTGGTCGAGGAACTGCAGCGGATCAACCTTCCGTTCACGGAAGACTCTGTTCCGACCGATGCCGAACTGCGCGTTGCACAGGCACAGCTGGTCGGATGGCTGGAGGGTCTCTTCCACGGTATCCAAACCGCGCTTGCCGCTCAGCAGATGGCCAATCAGCAGCTGGCCGCGCAACTGCAGTTGAAGCAACTGCCGCCCGGCACCGTTCTTGCTCCGGGCGTGGTGGTCGGCGATGACGGTGAACCGAAACGCGCTCCCGGAGTGCGGCCCGGTTCCCCCCAGATGCCGGACACTCACGGTCCGGGCCAGTACCTCTAGACGCGCGTGGCACTTTTTGCGGCGGCCCGACAGGGCCGCAAGGATGACGCGGAGCTTGGTACGGGAGTGTGGCGGCGCGCGCATGACCGCTTTCGGCGCGGGCTTGACCGGTACCACCAGATTCTTGAGGGCGTTGAGGATGACGCCGTCTATAACGAGTTGGCGGGTTTCGCCAATCAGCTTGCCCAATTGCTGCCGCGCGTGCGCGAGTGCTGCGTCACCGCGCAGGCTCAGCATCCGAGCGAGGGGCTGGACATCCCCGGGGCCCTTCTCCAGGTACACCGTGCGCTGTCCCGCGCGGGCAACGCCTTGGCCACCACAGCGGAGGCGGCCGCGATGGCCCGCCTGGACGGCGAACGGTGGGGTGTCGCGTCGGCCGGACTGGAGAACGTCCGGCGCCGGGCGGAAGTAGTCGCTGAGGACGTCATCGAAGCTGAACGCTTATTGTCAGAACCCGGCCAATAGCTACGTCAATAGCAATCTGTCGGAATACTTGCCGTCGAGTGAAGGTTGGCACCATTCGACAAGAGCAACATTCTTCGAAAGGGATATATGAGTACCTCACCAAACCTGACGTTCAACGACGGCCGCACCATTCCCCAGTTGGGTTACGGCGTGTGGCAGGTCGATGACGCAACGGCAGAGGACGTCGTCGGACGAGCTTTCAAGGCCGGCTACCGGCACATCGACACCGCGAAGATCTACGGCAATGAAGCAGGCGTAGGCCGCGCGATTGAAGCCTCGGGTCTCAGCCCCGAGGAACTGTTCATCACCACCAAGCTGTGGAACGCCGATCAGGGGTATGAGAGCACCCTCCAGGCATTCGAGGAGTCCATGCAGCGGCTGGGCCTCGAAACACTCGACCTCTACCTGATCCATTGGCTCCAGCCGAAGCAGGGCAAGTATGTGGACACGTGGAAGGCGCTCGTTGAACTGCAGAAGCGCGGCCGCGTCCATTCAATCGGTGTCTCCAACTTCACGGTCGAAGCACTGCAGGAAGTCATTGACGCAACCGGCGTCGTGCCGGCAATCAACCAGGTCGAGACCCACCCGTACCTGAACCAGGCCGAACTGCGCGCCTTCGAGGCGGACAAGGGAATCCTCCACGAGTCCTGGTCCCCGCTCGGTTCCGGCAAGGGCCTGCTTGAGGATCCGGTGCTCGCCGGTATCGCAGAAAAGTTGGGCGCCACTCCGGCGCAGGTTGTGATTGCGTGGCACCTCGCACTCGGGCTCGTTGTCATCCCGAAGTCGGTGACGGAGTCGCGCATCATCGAAAACTGGGGTGCGCTCGAGGTCTCGCTGAGCGAAGAGGACATTGAGGCAATCAACGGCCTCGACAAGGGTGAGAGCGGCCGTATCGGCGCCAATCCCGCAACGGCTGACTTCGCCTGATCGTTTCCCCCGGTTGACTCGAATGACTCGATCGCCGCGGCGGTAGGTCATTCAAACTAGTGCAGGCACTGCATGCGTTGCTTTCAACGCATGCAGTGCCTGCACCGTTTTGTGGGAACAATAGTGCCCATGGACAGCGACATTGTGAACCTTCTGATCGGGACCTACGCGAGCGACGGCGCCGAGCCGGGATCCGGTGAAGGCATCTGGCGTGTAACCCTGGACCGGCGCAGGGGCGCACTGAGCGGCGATCACCTCATTACGACGACGACGGCGCCATCTTTCCTCGCACTCCACCCTTCCGGAAACATGCTTTATGCAGTCCAGGAGACAGAGCAGGGCCAAGTGAGCGCGTTCAGCGTGCAGGGCGAAAACCTGTTACTTCAAGCCACAGTGCCGACCGGTGGCTCGTTCCCGTGTCACCTCCTCGCCTTCAACGACGCACTGTGGGTTGCCAACTACGGTGATGGCGTGGTCAGCCGCCTGGACCTGAACGACGACGGCGAGCCGACGGGAATGCCTGCCGTGTACCGGAACTCCGGTTCGGGACCCAACAGTGAACGGCAGGAAGGGCCGCACGCCCACTTTGTTCATGACACCGGCAACGGGTCCGTCTGGGTAAGTGACCTCGGAACTGATGAGATCCGTCGATTCACTGTGTCCGGGCCGGACGGCCTTGCGGCCGTGCTGCCGCCGGCCACAGGCCCACGGCACCAGGCAGCGCTGCCGGGCGGCGCCGTCGTCGTTGTCGGAGAACTGGACTCCCGCATGCATGTCCTGGCCTCTGACGGGAGTGGATCGATCCTCTCGAGCGTGGCCGCGCTTGCAACGCCGGTGCCCTCCGGGCAGCCGAGCCAGCCCTCGCACATCGATGTCGGAGTTTCCCCGGCCACACGGAACCTGCTGTACGCAGCAACCAGAGGGCCCGATGTCCTGGCCGTGTTTGCGGTGGAGGACGGGCAAACGCTCAGGCATCTGTCGGACTCACCGATCGGCGGCGCATGGCCGCGGCATTTCGCGGTGGTACCCACCAGTGATGATGGCGCGGACTTCATTGTGGCGGCGAACCAGTACTCGTCAACGCTCGATGTGCTGCGCGTGGACGGCGTTGGTCACGTTGAGCAGGTGTATTCCCTTGCGTTGCCGGTGCCGGCTTGCGTTATTCCCGCCGATTGAGCGCTTGCTTGGACCCGCGGCCGACACCGATGTGTACGAGCGTCCAGATAGTATGTACGCTTGTACACATGCAGAACTATTTCAAGGGTGATTCCAGAACGAACAAGGAGCGGATGCTCGCCGGTGATCTGTACATCGCCGACGATCCCGACCTCGCTGCCGGCCACCAAAGGGCAGTCAAGCTGGCCCACGACTACAACGAGGCGTACGCCCAGGATGTGGACTCCGCCCGGCCGATCCTTGAATCCCTTATTGGTCAGCTTGGCGAAGGTGCACACATCCGGCCGCCGCTTGCCGTGGACTATGGCACGTACATCACCATCGGTGCCGGGACCTTCATCAACTGCAACTTCACCGCGCTTGACGTCGCTCCCATTGTCATCGGCCGGGACTGCCAGATCGGCCCCAGCGTCCAGCTGCTGACTCCCACGCATCCGGTCGAGCCGCAGCCTCGGCGCGACAAGCTCGAAGCGGCGCTTCCCATCACTATCGGGGACAATGTCTGGCTCGGTGGCGGCGCTATCGTGCTGCTGGGAGTCACGATCGGTGAGAACAGCGTCATTGGTGCCGGCGCCGTCGTCACGAAGGATGTTCCGGCGAACGTCGTCGCCGTGGGGAATCCTGCCCGCGTGATCCGGACGGTCTAACCCCATGAACCAGCGACGGCATGATCCGGACCGGCGGGACCGGATCATCGACAGCGCATTGGCAACCATCGCCGAACATGGGTTGGCTGGAACCACGCACCGCAAGGTGGCCAAGCATGCCGATGTACCGCTCGGATCCATGACGTACCACTTCGCAGACATGGATGAGCTGCTCCGCGAGGCGTTCACGCGCTACGCCAAGCGCATCGCCCGGCGTTTTGCTGACCGCTTGGCAGCTGTGTCCGGCACCGACCAACTGGTGGCTGCGATTGCCGATCTTGTGCATCACGGCCTCAGCGAGAGTCCCGAAGATGTGGTCCTCACCCTCGAGCTGTACACGCTGGCTGCGCGAAAGCCGGACTTCCGGCGGATCACCCACGACTGGATGGGGCAGAGCCGCGCCGTCCTTGAGCGGCACATGGATGCAACCGCGGCATTCGAAGTGGATGCGCTCATTGAAGGGTTGTTCATTCACGTGAGCCTCGACCAGCAGCCCCGCTCCCGGACAGGCACCGAACGGGCAATTCGCCGCTTCCTCACTGATGTGCCCGCGCGCTGAACGCGCCCCGATCACCAGAACCATTTCGAAGAAGGACGATCATGAGTTCAATGACCACCGAGCAGCGCGTAGCCGTTCCGCGGGACGCGCGAAACGCACGGATCGCAGTGGCTGTGCTGTTCTTCACCAACGGCGCCATCTTCGCCAACCTCCTGCCGCGCTATCCGGAGATCAAGCGGGACCTTGGCCTCGGTAACGCGGAGTACGGGCTGGCAATCGCATCGTTTCCGCTGGGCGCCCTGATTGCAGGGTTGGCCGCGGCAACCCTAATCCGCCGGTTTCGTTCCTCCAGGGTGGCGGTGGCCGGGACGCTGTTCGTTGCGGTTGGGGTATTGATCGCCGGTGTTTCACCGACCTGGATTGCCCTGGCGGGTGCGCTGTTTTTTGCCGGTGCAATGGATGCGGTGACCGACGTAGCTCAAAACTCACATGGTTTGCGGGTCCAGCGGTTGTACGGCCGGTCCATCCTCAACTCCTTCCATGCCGTCTGGTCGATCGG
This sequence comes from Arthrobacter parietis, assembly GCF_039530425.1. Classification (NCBI taxonomy): domain Bacteria; kingdom Bacillati; phylum Actinomycetota; class Actinomycetes; order Micrococcales; family Micrococcaceae; genus Arthrobacter; species Arthrobacter parietis. The sequence continues at coordinate 1,672,357 of NZ_BAAAON010000001.1, forward strand.
AGCTGTTGCCGGTGGGCTGATGGGAGGGTTGGCGGTTGCACTCGATGTACCGCGCGGAATCCATCTCTCAGTCACCGGCGCACTCTGCGTTGCCGCCGTGTTGACTGCCTACCGGTTCCTTCTGGCAGGTCCGGAGCCTGCCGAGCGGACGGTGGTGTCTCCGGGACCCGATGTCCACGGGGGCGCGCCTAAGACGCGGCGGACCGGCCCATACCTCACACTTGCTGCGCTGGTGCTCATCGCGGTTGGCGGGACGCTGGTCGAGGATGCCGGCAGTACATGGGCGGCGGTCTACCTCTCGGGGCAGTTGGACGCCAGCGTCAGCATCGCTGCCCTCGGTTTTGTGGCGATGGTGGGCGCACAGTTCATCGGGCGACTGCTGGGCGACGGGCTCGTGGACCGCTTTGGGCAACGCGCTGTTGCCCGGGCGGGCGGCGTGATTGTGTTCCTCGGTATGGGAGCCGCCCTTGCCTTCCCATCCGTCGCCGGAACGATCATCGGGTTCGGCCTCGCGGGCTTTGGTGTTGCCACGCTGGTTCCCGCCGCTATGCACGGCGCCGATGAACTGCGCGGGCTGCGGCCCGGAACCGGTCTGACCGTGATCAGCTGGCTCATGCGGGTGGGCTTCCTGGTCTCACCGCCCGTCGTCGGCCTGATCGCTGACTCGCTGAGCCTGCGTATAGGACTCCTGGTGGTGCCGTTCGCAGGGCTGCTGGTCATCCTTCTGGCCGGGGTGCTGTCCGCGGAGCGCGCGGAGCCGCACCGGTCATGACCCTCCGGTCCAGACTATTCGTGGAGGCTGCCGCAGAATGAGGGCACAAAAAGAGCCTCCTGCCAGAGTCGAACTGGCGACCTTCTCATTACGAGTGAGACGCTCTACCGACTGAGCTAAGGAGGCTGATGCGGGTGAACTTCGCTATTGCAAAGGCTCATTCCACAAGGAATAACTGTATAAGAGCATAAGCTCACCGGTCAAAATCAGCAGCGAACGCCGTCGTCCGGAACGGTGCCGTCGATCAGGAAATCATCCACGAGGGACTCGATGCATTCGCCGGAGCGGCCGTAGGCGGTATGCCCCTGCCCCTCCCAGGTCACATGCACGGCGGACTCCAGTTGGTCCGCGAGGGCCAGCGACCACTCGTAGGGTGTCGCTGGATCTCCGGTGGTTCCAATCACGAGCATCGGCGGCGCGTCCGGTGCGCTGGCGGGGGAGGGCTCGAGCACCGGTTCGTGCGCCCACTCCTTGCAGGCGAGCGCGCCGTAGCTCAGGTACTCACCGAAAACCGCGGATGAGGCTTCGAGCGCTTCCGCCTGTTCCTCCATGACCGCTGGGTCAGCCGGCATTGGATAGTCGAGGCACGTCACCGCGGTGAAGGCCGCGGACGCGTTGGTGAGGTAATCGCCGTCGGGCTCCCGCTCTGCGCCGAGGTCAGCGAAGCGGAGGAATTCCGTGGGGTCACCCTGCAGCGCCTGATCGATCGCGGCGGTCAGCGCGGGCCAGCTGGCGCTGTCATACAGCGGAAGCACAAAGCCCTGGAAGAACGTCCCGATGGTGACCAGCCGCCCGTCGGCAGCCGTCATGGGGCTCTCCTCAACGGACTCGAACAACGCATCCACAATAGCCACACCCTCGTCAACATCACCGGGAAGCGGGCACTCGCTCTGCGATTGGCAGTCTGCGACGTAACTGCGCAGCGCCTCATCGAACGCCGCGACCTGCCCGGCTGTGATCTCCGCCGAGCTCAGGGAAGGGTCTACGGCGCCATCGAGCACAAATCGCCCGACATTGTCGGGGAACAGCTCTGCGTACGCAGCGCCTAGCTGGGTGCCGTAGGAAAACCCGAGATAGTCGAGCTGTTCCTCACCGACAAGGGCCCGCAGGATGTCCATGTCCTTCGCGGCGCTGACGGTGTCGATGTAGCCCAGCAACTCACCGGTGCGCTCGGCGCACAGTTCGGCGTACTCCGCTGAGTCCGCTTCGAGGATCTCGAGTGCCTCCGCATCGGTGGCGTCCGCCGGAATCGTCTCGGTTCGGGCCTCGTCGCGTTCCTCATCCGTCAGGCATTTCACTGCAGAAGACCGGTTGACCCCGCGGGGGTCAAACCCAATCACGTCGTAGGACTGGCGCAGCCGATCGCTGAGGATGAACTCAGCGGAGTCGCGGACCAGGTTATAGCCGGAAGCTCCCGGCCCTCCCGGATTGACCAGGAGAGAGCCCTGCGCATCCCCTGACGCATCCAGCCGGATAGCCGCGATCTCGAGCGATTCCCGTCCCGGATCGCTGTAATCAAGCGGAACCTCGACTGTGGCACAGGCGAGATCCTCCTCGCACTCCTCCCAGACAACCTCCTGCGAGTAGAACTCCCGGAGGTCTTCCGGAACTTCACCGATCACCTCCGCCGGTGCCGTCGTCGCGCCGGTCTCGGGGCCCGCAGTGCACCCGGAAAGCACCAGAGCAACGACGACGGCGGCAGCACCTGCCAGCGCACGCAGCGGTGAGCGGCGCGCGGTTTGGGAGTGGGTCACGCGGAAAGTTCCTTCTCTGGGAGCAGGCTGACGGCCATCGCTTCGATGGCCAGCAGGGGGGCAACATTTGTTCCAACGATCCGCGTGCGCACTTTGTTGATGGCGTCGATGCGCTTGAGGGTCTCTTCCGGCGTGCCGTGTTCGGCATAGCGCTCAAGCTCGGGCCGCAACGGCTCGTTGACCAGGTATCCGGAGGTGCCGAGCTGCAGCATGAGGACGTCACGGTAGAACGAGGTGAGATCGGTCAGCGCGCGGTCGAAGTAGTCGTTCTTGGAGCGCTTGGCCCGCCGGTTCTGATCGTCCTCCAGCCGCTTGACCTGCGCACGGATGGCGGGCGGGAGAGTGCCGGACTCGGGCGCACCGAGGGAGACCAGCAGCGCGGCCTTCTCCTCGGCGTCGCGTTGCTCGAAGGAGCTCTGCGCCTCGGCTTCAGCGAGCTTCACGAGATCCGCAGCCGCCCTCATGGCGCCGGCAATGTTGCGCAGGTTGAGGGGTAGCCGCACTATCTGGTTGCGCCGCTCGCGGGCATCGCTGTCCGTGGCAAGGCGCTTCGCCACTCCAATGTGGCTCTGGGCAGCGCGGGCCGCAGCCTCGGCGATGATCGGATCAATCCCGTCACGCCGCACCAGCAGGTCCGTGACAGCGTCAACGGGCGGAACGCGCAGGCTGACCGAGCGGCAGCGAGAGCGAATGGTCACCAGCACGTCTCCGGGACTTGGTGCGCACAAAAGCCAGATCGTGCGCGGGGGCGGTTCCTCGATGGCCTTCAAAAGGACGTTTGTGCTGCGCTCCTGCATGCGGTCCGCATCCTCGACGATGATGACGCGCCAGCGGCCCGTTGACGGCTTGTCCTGCGCCTTCCGCACCAGCTCGCGGGCTTCATCGATGCTGATGGTGACTTTCTCGGTGGTCACATTGGTGACGTCGGCATGCGAGCCGGCCAACGCCGTCGTGCAGGCCTTGCACTCCCCGCAACCGCGTTCCTCCAGCAGCGGGCGGTCGCAGAGCAGAGCGGCGGCGAAAGCCCGTGCGGCGTTGGAGCGTCCGGAGCCGGGAGGTCCGGTGAACAGCCAGGCGTGGTTCGGCTGCTCAGCGGCCGCGGCGCGGCGCAGTTGTTCAACGGCGGCAGCCTGACCGGTCAGGAACGTCCAGACGCTCATGCCAGATGCTCCCGTACGGCGCCCACGATCGTTGCTGCCAGCACATCAACGGGATCCGACGCGTTCAGCACCAGATACGCCTCCGGATTCAACGCCGCCTGGTCGCGGAAAGCCGCCCGGATCTGCTCGTGGAAGGAGTCCGGCTCCGATTCCATGCGGTCTTCCTGCGCCGCTGTGGAGGTTCGGCGGCTGCGGCCTTCCACGTGGTCAACATCGAGCAGTACCGTCAGATCCGGCCCGAGCCCCTCCACCGCCCAAAGGTTGATCTCCAGCACGCTCTCCGCCCCGAGGCCCCGTCCCACGCCCTGGTAGGCAACGGAGGAGTCGATGTATCTGTCACAGATGACGACGTCGCCGCGCTCCAGAGCGGGCAGGATCACCTGATGCACGTGGGCGGCACGCGAAGCGGCGAAGATCAGTGCTTCCGTCCGCGCGTCGATGTGCCCGTGCCCGTGATCAAGCACCAGGGAACGCAGCTTCTCACCGATTTCAGTACCACCGGGCTCGCGGGTGCGCACCACCGTTTGGCCGTCGGCCTGAAGAGACTCCGCCAGGCGCGCGGCCTGCGTGGACTTGCCGGCGCTGTCTCCGCCCTCGAAGGCAATGAACATGCCGCGGGTAGGGCGGGAAGTCTGGGATGTCACTGGATCAGCCTACCGACTCAGCCCTACAGCCCGCGCAGCCTGTGGAGAACACATAGAATCGATCCACCGGCCGTGCCGGGCAACTGCCAACTCAGAGTTGATAGTTTCAACCGGCTATCTTCAGCGCGCGCGTCATCCGCGGCGCTGGATTACCGCCCGCATCATTCGGCAACTTAACCTGATCCAATGACCCAGCACGCGGACCTTGCCCCGGATACCCTCACTGTGGCCGCAGGCCGCCCGCCCCGTGAGCACGATTCCCCGGTCAACCCGCCCATTGTGCTGTCATCGACCTTCCACGAAACCGCACCGCCCACCGGGTCCGACCGCATCTACGCGCGCATGTCCAACCCCACCTGGGATCCCTTCGAGGAAGCCCTCGGGCAGCTGGAAGGTGCCGCGCTTCCGGCGCTCGCCTTCGCCTCCGGACTCGGTGCCGCAGCCGCAGCGCTCTCGCTCGTGCCCACCGGGGGAGTAGTGGTCATTCCCCGCCACGCGTATGGTGGATCGGTTTCGCTCGCGCTCGCAGAGGAAGCGCGCGGCCGCCTCTCGGTCAGGCAGGTCGACATTGCTGACACCGAGCAGGTCCTGTCACAGCTCGACGGCGCTGACATGCTGTGGCTCGAAAGTCCCACCAACCCGATGCTCGAGGTCGCTGAAACCGCGGTGCTGACGGACGCTGCCCACGCAGCCGGTGCCGCCGTCGTCGTTGACAACACCTTCAACACCCCGCTGGTGTGCCGGCCGCTGGACTACGGTGCGGACGTCGTCCTTCACTCCGTCACCAAGTATCTGGCCGGCCATTCCGACGTCGTCCTCGGCGCGCTGGTTACCTCCGATCCTGAGCTGCGCTCCCAGCTGACCTCCTACCGGACACTTCACGGTGCCATCGCGGGGCCGTTCGAGGTGTGGCTGGCCCTCCGCGGTCTACGCACACTCGCGCTCCGGATGGAACGCAGCCAGGCCAATGCGCTGGAACTGGCCGTCAGACTCGAGCAGCATGCCGCCGTCCAACGGGTTCGCTATCCGGGGCTGCCCAACGATCCCGGCCACGAGCGCGCCACAGCACAGCTCAAGGGCTACGGCGGCATCATCAGTATCGAACTTGGCAGCAGAGAAGCCGCTGACGCGCTGGTCGAAGCGGTCCGCCTGTGGCTGCCCGCCACCTCGCTGGGCGGCGTTGAATCGCTGGTTGAACGACGACGGCGCCAGCCCGGTGAGCCTACAACGGTGCCTGAGGCGCTGGTCCGGCTGTCCGTCGGCATTGAGAACGTTGAAGATCTCTGGTCGGACCTGAATGCGGCACTCTCCTCAGCGGCGAATACCCGGTAGGCTGAATCCGTGGAAATTGTGCTGCTGACCGAGTTGTGGCTCTTTCGTGTTCTCGGCTACCTCGCGCTCGCCATTGAACTGTGGGCCCTCGTCGATTGTGCCCGGCGCCAGCCCGCCTCCTTCGAGGCCACGTTCAAGCGCACCAAGAGTTTCTGGCTCGGCCTGACTGCGGGCTCTGCAGCGATCGGGGCGCTCACCGCGTACTTCGGCGGTTTCGGCCTGTTCGGACTTCTGCAGCTCGTTGCGATTATTGCCGCCTGCGTGTACCTCGCTGACGTGAAGCCTGCGGTGAGCGAGGTCCAGGGAAGCGGGCCGTACGGCCCCTGGTAGGCCCAGCCCTCATTTCACCGAGGAGCAACCGCGTCCCAGGCAACAGTAATCTCGCCCAGACGCCACCGTGACGGGCCGTCGAGAAGCGGCCATCCGGCGTCGGACATCGCCGAGCACATCCCCAGCCAGCGCTGCCGGTTTCCGAAGGAGCCCATGGGCGCCGCGTCGAGCCACGCGCGGTCGAGCGCCTGCAGGTAGTCGAACACGCGTTCACCGGGAACGTTCCGGTGGATCAGGGCCTTGGGCAGACGCTCAGCCACATCCGAGGGCACCCCGAACCCGCCGAACCGCAGCGAGATGCTCAGCGACGACGGGCCGTCCACGCTGATCGCCGCCCAGGTGGACCGGCGCCCAATTTCATCGCAGGTCCCGTCGATAAAGAGCCCGTTCTCCGACAGCCGGCTCCGTACCCGGTCCCAATGCGCCAGGTACTCATCCTCGCCGTACTGGCGCAACACGTTGAACGCTCGGACAACCACGGGACGCCGGCCCTGCAACGGCAACTCGAACCCGCCCTGGACAAAGCTCAAACCCGGCCGCTCAAGCGGAAGCGCAGCGCGGACGCGCCCGGGATCGATCTCCACACCGACCACCTGAACGTCATCCCTCACCGTACGCAGGCGGGTGAAGAGTTCAACAGCCGTGACCGGCGTCGCGCCGTAACCGAGGTCAACCACGAGCGGATCCTCCGCTGTCCGGATGCGCCACGCCTGCGGGCCGGCCAGCCAGCGGTCCATGCGCCGAAGGCGGTTCGGGTTGGTTGTGCCGCGTGTGATCGCCCCAACGGGCTTCGCGGGCTGTCGTATCGGCACCGTTCAAGGTTACGGGTAATGAAACCGCTTGCCGCAGCACATCATGTGCCCCAGCTGGCCAAATACGGCAGACTGGATCCATGACTTCTTACAAACTGATCCTGCTGCGCCATGGCCAGAGCGAGTGGAATGAAAAGAACCTTTTCACGGGCTGGGTGGACGTGGCGCTGACGGAACTGGGCCGCAAGGAGGCCGTCCGCGGCGGCGAGCTCCTGGTGGAGCATGACCTCCTGCCGGACATCGTGTACACCTCGCGCCAGAAGCGGGCCACCATCACCGCCAACCTCGCGCTGGAGGCGGCTGACCGCACCTGGATCGACGTCAAGCGCAACTGGCGCCTCAATGAGCGCCACTACGGTGCCCTGCAGGGCAAGGACAAGGCCCAGACCCTCGCCGAGTTCGGCGAGGAGCAGTTCATGGAGTGGCGCCGCTCCTATGACACGCCGCCGCCGCCGCTCGACGATTCGAGCGAGTACTCCCAGGCCAATGACCCCCGTTACGCGGACCTCGGCGATGATCTTCCGCGCACCGAGTGCCTAAAGGACGTCCTCGAGCGGTTCCTGCCGTACTGGGAATCGGACATCAGTGTTGACATCAAGGCCGGCAAGACCGTCCTTATCGCCGCCCACGGCAATTCCCTCCGTGCCCTCGTCAAGCACCTCGACGGCATCAGTGATGAGGACATCGCCTCCCTCAACATCCCCACCGGCATCCCGCTGGTCTATGAACTGGATGAGGACCTCAAGCCCGTCAAGGCCGGTGGTACCTACCTCGACGCCGACGCCGCCGCTGCCGCAATTGAAGCTGTCGCCAACCAGGGCAAGGCCAAGCACTAGCAGCCGAGCGACGCCCAGCACCCACCCACGACGGCGGCCCGCCTCGCAAAGGAAGCGGGCCGCCG
>NZ_BAAAON010000001.1:1680197-1701002 GCF_039530425.1 Arthrobacter parietis
GCCGTGGTCGGCGAAACGCTCGAAGTACCGGCTGGCAAGGGTGACATCCACGGTGGTAGGAGCGGACGCATTCCAGTCAGCAGCGGCAACCGCCTTGAAGACGCCCGCGTGCAGCTCGTTGATCCGCGCGTTGTGGGTGTTGATCTCGAGGCTCAGCTCGAGGTTGCGCGTTTCGAGCAACTCGGTGACCTTGTTGGCAATCGCAATGTCGAGCTGCGCCAGCTCAACGAAGGTGGGCCGGATGCTCTCTGGAATCACATTCTCCGGGAAGCGCAGGCGGGCCAATTGCGCGATGTGCCGGGCGAGATCGCCCATCCGCTCAAGCGACGCACTCATTCGCAGGGCGCCCACAATCATGCGCAGGTCACTTGCAACCGGTCCCTGGAGGGCGAGTACGTCAATCGCGCGTTCGTCGAGGTCGTTCTGCAGGAAGTCGATGCGTGCATCCGCGGCGATGACTTCCTGTGCAAGCTCTGTATCCGCTGCCTCGAACGCTGTGGTGGCCTTCTGCATGGCCTCCGAAACCAGCTTCGAGATCTCGATGAGTTCTTCGCCGATTTGGTGAAGCTCCGCCTGAAAAACCTTACGCACGTGGGCGTCCTTTCCCTTTGAGGTGCTGAACGGGCGCAGATGCGCAGTCCTGTTCAGCACGTTTTCAGCTGCCCCTTAACTGTTACGCATCTTTAGGTGAACGTTAGTTGAACCACCGGTCCAAAGCCACCGGATCAGCAGGGTTAGGCGCATTCACGGCCTAAGCTGGATCCGTGGATCCTGTACTGCTGATGCTCGTGGCCGGGCTGGTCGGTCTCGCCATCGGCGTGGCCGGCATGCTGGCGTTCCGGGCCAGCGAGGCGCAACGCCGTGCCCGCCTTGATAGTGACGAGCCGGTGCTCCCCAAAGGGGCGGCTGATGTCCTTTCCGTCGTGGGCCGCGCGTATGTCATCGTCGATGGGATCGACGGCGTTGTCCGCGCCAGTCCTGCGGCGTACGCTTTCGGTCTGGTCCGCGGCCACACCATCGTGCACAGCGAACTCCTTGACCTCACCGCACGGGTGCGCCGGGACGGAGTCATCGAGGAGCGCCAGCTGGAACTGCCGCGCGGCCCGCTGGGGCAGGGCACCATCATTGTGCATGCCCGCATCGCGGCCCTCGGCGAGGAATACATCCTCATCCTCGCGGACGACCGCACCGAGATCACCCGCACCGAGGAGATCCGCAATGACTTCGTCGCGAACGTATCCCATGAACTGAAGACACCCGTCGGTGCTATCTCCCTCCTCGCCGAAGCCCTTGATGATGCAGCCTCCGACGAGGTGGCCGTCCGCCGGTTCGCCCAACGGATGCATAAGGAATCAGGCAGGCTCTCAGCCCTGGTCCAGGACATCATCGAGCTGTCACGGCTCCAGGGAACCGACGTCGTCCGCCGCGGCAAGGCCGTCAATATCAATGCGGTGATTGCCGAAGCAGTGGACCGCAACAAGCTTCCCGCCGAGAGCAAGCAGATCGACATCGTGGTCGGCGGAAAGATCGACGCACCGGTCTACGGAGACCCGGACCTCCTCATGACCGCCTTCCGGAATCTGATCGACAATGCCATCCGCTATTCGCCGGATGGAACCAGGGTGGGTGTTGGGCTGCGCTCACGCGACGGCCTGGCGCAGATTTCCGTTACGGACCAGGGCCTGGGCATTACTCCCGAGGAGCAGGAGCGGATCTTCGAGCGCTTCTACCGCATCGACGCGGCGCGTTCACGGCAGACCGGCGGCACGGGCCTCGGGCTGAGCATCGTGAAGCATGTGGTGTCGAATCACGGCGGTGAAGTGACGGTGTGGTCGCAGCAGGGCCAGGGCAGCACGTTCACCGTCCGTCTGCCGGAGATGGAAACAGCCGACGACGACGGCGCCGGGCCGGCGGCGAGTGTCACCGCGGGCGCGGTGCAGGAGAGCAGGCACGAAAGTGCCGGCAATGACAAGGGCAGCAGTGTCCAGAATCAAGGAGTGAAAGCGTGAGCCGCATCCTGATCGTTGAAGACGAAGAATCCTTCAGCGACCCCCTGTCCTACCTGCTGGGCAAGGAGGGCTTTGACGCCGTCGTCGTGGACAACGGGCTTGATGCGCTGACGGAGTTCGACCGCGGGGGCGCGGACCTGGTCCTCCTCGACCTCCAGCTGCCAGGCCTTTCCGGTACGGAAGTATGCCGCCAGCTGCGGCAGCGCTCAAGCGTCCCGGTCATCATGCTGACCGCCAAGGATTCAGAGATTGACAAGGTCGTGGGACTGGAACTGGGTGCCGATGATTACGTCACCAAGCCCTACTCATCACGGGAGCTGGTGGCCAGGGTGCGCGCTGTGCTGCGCAGGCAGGGTGAGCCGGAAGAGTTGGTCTCAAGCACTGTCGCGGCTGGGCCGGTCCGCATGGATGTGGAGCGCCACGTTGTGAGTGTCAGCGGGGAGCAGGTTTCGCTGCCGTTGAAGGAGTTCGAGCTGCTCGAGATGCTGCTGCGTAATTCCGGGCGTGTGCTGACCCGCGGGCAGCTCATTGACAGGGTGTGGGGCTCGGACTATGTGGGGGACACCAAGACACTCGATGTCCATGTGAAGCGTCTGCGCGGAAAAATTGAACCGGATCCTTCAAGCCCCCGGCACCTTGTGACGGTGCGGGGGCTGGGCTACAAGTACGAGCCCTAAAGCTCTTCCTCTTCTTCAACAACTTCTTCGATGGGGGTGGGCGGCGGGGTGTAACCGCCGGGAACAAACTCGCGGTACTCCTCGAGCGTTCCGTCGAGGACCGGCACCCGGATACTCTCGCTCTCGGAGTTCACGGTGAATTCGAGGTCAACCAGCGCTCCAGGAATCTCGCTGATGCCTTCCAGAATGCCGTCGTCGCCCACTTCGTCTTCGAAGACATACTTGCCGTTTGCGTCGATGGTGACCTGCGAGTTTTCATTCTCGCCGTCAATCGTCACCTGGACGGGGGAGTCTGACTCGTTGAAGAGAGTACCCAGCAGGGTTCCCGGCTCGCCCTCATCCGACGTGATGATGAGGATGTTGCGCAGAAGCACGGGGCCCACGCGGTCCACGATTCCGTCCGAGGCGGAGTACTCGATGGTGGTGGCCTGCTCATTCACTGCGGAACAGCCGGTTGCTCCAAGGAGAGCCAGCACAGCGGTTCCGGCAGCTGCCAGCTGTACTCGTTTCTTCGGGGCACTGTTCACGGCACTAACTCCTGTGGGTATGGTCGCGCGGACCGACGGACAACACTGGTGAACAGCCTATCGGCAATGAGGGTGATTGTTGGATTTCAACGAAGTTCATCAGCCGCCGGTGACCGGTGGAAGCACCCTCACAAGCACCAATTTTGCTCTGCGTCAAGAGCGGAATGATAGCCAATTGGTCGCTCTTCTCCCCGCTGACCTGCGTAAACGCGTCATCGGCGTGTCGTTTTCGTGATAAACTGATCTGCGGGAAAGGGGTTTATCCACATGGTTTTTGAGGTCGGCGAAACAGTTGTTTACCCTCACCACGGCGCAGCGAAGATCGAAGAGATCAAGATGCGCACCATCAAGGGCGAAGAGAAGATGTATCTCAAGCTCAAGGTGGCACAGGGTGATCTGACCATTGAAGTTCCAGCAGAGAACGTTGACCTTGTCGGCGTACGTGATGTTGTGGGCAAGGAAGGTCTTGAGCACGTCTTCGACGTACTCCGGGCTGAATTCACGGAGGAGCCTACCAACTGGTCACGCCGGTACAAGGCAAACCTGGAGAAGCTCGCATCGGGAGACGTCATCAAGGTTGCCGAAGTAGTTCGGGACCTCTGGCGCCGCGATCACGATCGCGGTCTGTCTGCCGGTGAGAAACGGATGCTGGCGAAGGCTCGCCAGATCCTGATCTCCGAGCTGGCCCTGGCGGAGAAAACAGACGAAGAGAAGGCAGCTACGGTACTCGACGAGGTACTGGCTTCCTAGCAGGAAAGAAAAGGACCGCATAGCTGCGGTCCTTTTCTTATGGCCGGGCTGCTGCTCGCAAGGGGCCTTCGCACACAATCCTGAGCGAGGATCCTTGCGAGCAGCAGTGCTTATTTTCTCAAGTTCGCGCTCGTCGAGATAGCTCGCGGTGCCACACCCAACCTGACACTCCCTTAGCCGCGCAAGCGGCGATAATCCAAGGCGTGGTAGCGGAGACCAAGGCAGCGAAGATGGCAATAACCGCTAGGAACAACCGCACGCCCGCGCCGGCGAAGCAAATCACTATGGCAGGACCAGAGGTTCCGACCTATGGTCCTGCGAGCACACAAGCACTACGCTCTGCGTGCTTGGCAAACTATTGGCGTATCGTCTGGTAAGTGGTGAATCCTAAGCAAGCCATTGTTCTTGTTGCGGCTGGTTCCGGTAGCCGCCTCGGAATGGGCGTTCCCAAAGCGCAAGTGCGTATCGGCGACGCCACCATCTTGGAGCACGCCCTCCGAGCATGTCTGGCATCTCGAATTGATGCCCACGTGTGCGTTGTTCTCCCGCCTGGCGACGATACTTTGCGGGCAGTAGTTGATCACTCCGGCGGGCCATCGGTGACCGTAGTTGAGGGGGGCGTGACACGTCAGGCATCAGTGCGAGCGGGCTTATCCACCCTCCCTTCAACGGTCCGGTACGTGCTAGTTCATGACGCGGCTCGCGCACTGACGCCACCAGAAGTATTCCGGCGTGTGTTGCAGACGCTCATGGACGGCGCAGAAGCGGTCACTCCGGGTGTCGCGGTAGCTGACACCATCAAGAGCGTGAGTGACGGCTGGGTTGCGGCTACCCCAGCTCGCGCCGGACTGCGGGCGATCCAAACGCCGCAGGGATTCACTCTGCAGCTCCTGCGGCGTGTGCATTCGGAAACGAGCGATGCCGACATCACCGACGACGCGATGCTAGTCGAGTCACTCGGGGTGCCTGTTCGTGTAGTTGAGGGCCACCCCGAGGCCTTCAAGGTCACTACGCCCCTTGATCTGATGCTCGCCGAAGCGCTTGTGCGCCGGGCTCGCGAACACGCAGGGGAGCAGCAGTGAGCGCTAATCTTCCACGCACCGGTATCGGCATCGACGTCCATGCCTTTGCGCCCGATGACGAGCCGCGGACGCTGTGGCTGGCCGGGCTTCAATGGCCGGGCGAGCGCGGGCTGGCTGGCCATTCCGACGGCGACGCCGTTGCGCACGCAGCAGCCGATGCCCTGTTCTCTGCCTCAGGAACAGGCGACCTCGGCACCAACTTCGGCACCGACCGTCCCGAATATGCCGGTGCGTCCGGCGTCCTGCTCCTAACGGAAGCCGCCCGGATTGTTCGCGCCGCTGGCTTTGAAATTGGCAATGTCGCCGTCCAGCTGGTTGGGAACCGTCCGCGGTTCACGCCCCGCCGCCCGGAAGCGGAAGCGCTCCTCTCTGCGGCGATCGGAGCATCGGTCAGCGTCTCGGCAACCACCAGCGACGGACTGGGTTTCACCGGCCGTGGTGAGGGAATAGCGGCGATCGCCACCGCCGTCGTCGTTCAGCTCTGACACTTCGCCGGCGGCTGCCGGCCGGTGCAGCCCGATTCGGTAGTCTGGATCGGTGAGCCTGAGATTCTATGACACCGCAACGGCAGTAATCCGAGAGTTCACACCGGTACATCCCGGGGAAGCGCGGGTCTACTATTGCGGGGCCACCGTCCAGGGGATGCCGCATGTGGGGCACGTCCGTTCCGCAATCGCCTTCGACCAGCTCACCCGCTGGCTGCGTATCCGCGGTTACGCGGTGACCGTGGTCCGGAACGTCACGGACATTGATGACAAAATCCTTGCCAAGTCCAAAGCCTCCTTCGAGGAAGTGCCCACAGATCCGGACGCTGTGCCCAACGAAGAGTGGTGGGCATTGGCCTACCGCTACGAGCAGGAGTTCCTTAAGGCGTATGACACCCTCGGCGTGCAGCGGCCCACCTATGAACCCCGCGCCACCGGGCACATCCTGGAAATGCACCAGCTCATCGGGCAACTCATCGACCGCGGCCATGCGTATCCGGCTGCGGATGGCTCAGGTGACGTCTACTTCGATGTGCGGTCCTGGCCTGCTTACGGCAGCCTCACCAACCAGGACGTTGATGACATGCAGGCCGCGCCGGATGTCGAAGCGCAGTTCAGCAACCGCAAGAAAGACCCACGTGACTTCGCTCTCTGGAAGGGTTGGAAAGAGGGCGAACCGGAGACGGCGGCGTGGCCCAGTCCGTGGGGCCCGGGCCGTCCCGGCTGGCACCTTGAGTGCTCTGCGATGGTGACCAAGTACCTTGGCGCCGAGTTCGACATCCACGGCGGCGGCCTGGACCTGCGCTTCCCCCATCACGAGAACGAGATGGCGCAGTCGCAGGCCGCAGGGCATGCCTTCGCCCGGTTCTGGATGCACAACGGGATGGTGACCTACGAGGGCGAGAAAATGTCCAAGTCGGTGGGTAACACCATCAGCCCGGATGAGATGCTGCAGCTCGCCGACGCCAGGGTAGTTCGCTACTACCTGGGCCAGGCGCATTACCGCTCCGTTCTGGACTACCGGCCCACGTCGCTCCAGGAGGCTGCTGCCGCCGTCGAACGCATTGACGGATTCCTTGCGAAGGCGGGTACAGCAAAGTCGAGTGACGCGGGGAGCGCGCCGCAGTGGCAGGACCTACCGGAGGCCTTCGCCGAGGCCATGGACGAGGATCTGAATGTTCCCCGCGCACTCGCTGTCCTCCACGAGACGGTGCGTGCCGGCAATTCGGCGCTGGCAAACAAGGACGACGACGGCGCCGCCCGGGCAGCAGCCGCAGTCACCGCCATGACCGCTGCGCTGGGGCTTGATGATGCGAGGTCGGCCGAAGGGAACCGGGAGAGCCCGGAACACGGAGCCCTCGACGCCCTGATCCGATCGCAGCTCAGCGAACGCGCCTCGGCCCGCGCAGCCAGGGACTGGGCCCGGGCGGATGCCATCCGGGACGCACTGGCGGGAGCCGGCGTCGTGGTCGAGGACTCTCCGGACGGTGCGCGCTGGAGCCTCTCCCGCGACTGACGGTCCCGAAAATCGGCAGGGGAGGGACCAGGCATCCGCCCGCGTAAACTGGACTGACGCAAGTCCCCTATCTGAAGGTGTTTCCCCATGGCCAACCCCCACGGACGTCCTGGTGCTATCCGCAAGACCAAGAAGGGTCCCACCATCGGCACGGGCGGCCACGGACGGAAGTCGCTTGAGGGCAAGGGGCCCACGCCCAAGGCTGAAGACCGCCCGTACCACAAGTCGCACAAGAGCAAGCAGTTGGCTGAGCGCTCCGCCGCAAAGCGGCTTGCCGGCAGGGTAGCTCCCGGCCGGTCCAAGGCAAAGCCGGGGGAAGAGTACGTCACCGGGCGGAACGCCGTCGTGGAAGCGCTACGGGCCGGCATCCCTGCCAAGGCACTGTATGTCGCCATCCGGATCGACGTGGATGACCGCGTCCGTGAGTCGCTCAAGCTAGCAACAGAGCGCGGCATTCCCCTCATGGAAACGGGTAAGCCTGAGCTGGACCGTCTCGCGGACGGCTCCGTTCACCAGGGCATGATGCTGCAGATTCCGCCGTATGAATACGCAGACGGCCTCGACCTCGCCAGCGAGACCATCGCCAAATGGAAGAAGGGGCACATCAGCCAGGCGCCGCTGTTCGTGGCGCTGGACGGCATCACTGACCCCCGTAACCTCGGCGCCATCATCCGGTCGCTGTCCGCGTTCAGCGGCCACGGCGTTCTTGTGCCGGAACGGCGCTCGGTCGGTGTGACGGCTTCCGCCTGGAAAACGAGTGCCGGAGCGGCTGTGCGGGTACCGGTTGCCCGTGTAGGCAACCTGAACTCCACCCTGAAATCCTTCAAGGACATGGGCATTTTTGTTCTGGGGCTGGACGGGGATGGCGACGTCTCGTTGCCGGAAATCACCCTCGGCGTCGAGCCTGTATGCCTGGTGGTGGGTTCAGAGGGCAAGGGCCTGTCACGGCTGGTGCGGGAGAACTGCGACCAAATCGTGTCCATTCCGATTGACTCCGCCATGGAATCTCTGAACGCTTCTATGGCTGTGGGCATCAGTCTCTATGAAATCTCGCGTCAGCGGGCGGCCGAAGCCCGTTAGGAAACGAATTCCCCCTATGAGCCTGACCACCGAGATCACCCAACGTTCCCAAGCTTTCCCGCTGGGGGTCCGCCGGTGCGCCGGAAACCAGTCGAACCTGTTCGACGTGGCCGTGTACGCACCTGACCTGGATACAGTGGCGGTTCATTATCAGGACTCTCAGGGCAGCTGGAACGCCGTTGTGCTTCCGGAACTCACGGACGGGGTTCACCACGGTTTGGTGGAGGGGATGGGCGAATCCTCCAGGTACGCGTTCTGGCCTGACGATGCGCCGCTGCAGGGTGAGCCCGGCACATCGCAGCTGTTGCTGGACCCGTACGGCCGCGCCATCGACACCGTCCGGGTGGATGAAAACCCGGTCTACTTCTCCGTAGTGGTCGATCAGGCGTTCAACTGGGGCTCATCCCGCCGTCCGGGTACCCGCTGGAGGGACAGCGTTATTTACGAGGCGCACGTCAAAGGTCTCACGCAGCTGCACCCGGATGTGCCTGAGGAGCTCCGCGGCACTTACGCGGGCCTGGCTCATCCGGCAATGATCCGGCACCTGTTGGAGCTTGGAGTTACAGCCGTTGAGCTCCTGCCGATCCACTTCCACATTGATGAGCCCCACCTGGAACCGCTCGGGCTGAGCAACTACTGGGGCTACAACACGCTCGGGTTTTTCGCGCCCCACCCGGAGTACGCCACTGAGGCCGCACGCGAGGCTGGACCAAAAGCGGTGCAGGACGAGCTGAAGGGCATGGTCCGGCTCCTCCACGAGGCCGGGATCGAGGTCATCCTCGATGTTGTCTACAACCACACCGCCGAGGGCCCGCAGGGCGGCCCCGCACTCTGCTGGCGCGGGCTGAGTGAGATGAAGTACTACCGCCACCACGACGACGGCCGTTACCTCGACACCACCGGTTGCGGAAACACGGTCAATTTCACCGAACCGCGCGTAATTCAGTTCGCGCTGGACTCTCTGCGGTACTGGGTCGACGAGTTCGGGATCGATGGCTTCCGCTTTGACCTCGCCGTCGCCCTCTGCCGGGATGAAAGCCACCAGTTCACGCCGCGGCACCCCCTGCTGATCGCCATCGCCGCAGACACCGTGCTCAGCGGTGTCAAGCTGATTGCTGAACCGTGGGACGTCGGCTACAACGGCTGGCAGACGGGAAACTTTCCCCAGGGCTGGGCGGACTGGAACGACCGCTTCCGGGACACCGCCCGCGACTTCTGGCTGTCGGACCAGGCGGCCCTGGCCGAGGGACGGCGCGGCGGCACCGTGGCACGCCTGGCCAGTTGTCTGGCCGGCTCAGCCGAGGTGTTCGGCCGGTCCGGTCGGACGGCGGTGTCTTCAATCAACTTCGTCACCGCCCACGACGGCTTCACTCTGGCGGACCTGACGGCCTACAACCGGAAGCACAACGAGGCCAACGGCGAGGCCAACCGCGACGGACACAACGACAACCGCAGCTACAACCACGGTGTCGAGGGACCAACGGAGCAGGAGGCCATTCTTGCCGCCCGTTCCCTCACAGCCCGGAACCTGATGGCTACGCAGCTGCTCGCGCTCGGGGTCCCGATGATCACGGCCGGCGATGAGTTCGGCCGCACCCAGCATGGGAACAACAACGCTTACTGCCAGGACAATGAACTGGCGTGGGTCCACTGGAACCACAACGAGGACGCTCGCGGCATGCTCACGGCAACACGCGAACTGCTGCGTATCCGCCGGGAGTTCCTCACCGAGCAGCCCGCCGGATACCCCGCGCGGGAAGATACCTCGTACCTGCTCTGGTTCAACGCGGACGGCGAGCCGATGCGCCAGGAGCAATGGTCGGATCCTGAGTGCCGGACCGTCCAGCTGCTGCTTGGATCGCCCGGCGGGGACGTCGACGGTCTGATTGTGGTCAATGGACATCTGGAGGACCGCAGCCTGGTTCTTCCCACGGCAGCAGCACTGCATGGGCTGGGTTTCCCCGAGAGTCAGAACCAGATGTTCGAGCTGCGGTTCACCACAGCGGATGCCAACGCAAAACGCCGCGGTGCCCGTCTCTGTGGAGGAGAAACGGACACCGCGGCGGCGAACTCAGTAACTGTCTATCGCGTTTAGGCGTTCACCACGAGTCCAAGTTCAGCCCGGGAAGCAAGGCTCTCGTGTTGGGGCAGCACGCGGACGGTGTACCCGAACGAGCCGGAGTGGTCAATGACAATCTCTCCACTGAACAGGAACCGTCCGCGGCCCAGATCCTCGCCAACCTGAAGATCCGCTACGGCTACCTCGCTCAGGTCGTCACTATCGGAGGCGCGGCCGTAGACCACTTCCACCGACACGTCTTCGGGCCCTACGCTACCCAGCGAGACGTAGGCGTTGACGGTGAGCGTGTCTCCGATCTGTGGTTCCTCGGACACACCAAGCGAGTCAACGTGTTCAACCTGCACGGCAGACCAGCCGTCCTTGATCTTCGAACGCCAGGAGGCCATCTGCTTCGCCGAGCTGTAGCCGTCGCGGACTGCCAGTCGTCCTGCACGGCAGGCGGGCTGGTACAGCTGGCCTACATAGTCCTGGAGCATGCGCTCGGCGGAAACCGCAGGGCCCAGCTTCGCCATGGTGTGCTTGATCATCGACACCCACTGATGCGGGACGCCGTCGCTGGACGGTGACGAGGGACCGGCAGCGCTTACGCCCGGTGCGCGGACCGTGCTGTAGAAGCGGGGAGCCACCTGCTCTTCGATGAGGTCATACAGGGCTGCTGCCTCGATGTCGTCACGCTCGTCGGCGGAGGCACCGTTGTTGGCGGTCGGGATTGCCCAGCCGTTGTCGCCGTCGTACATTTCATCCCACCAGCCGTCCAGCACCGACAGGTTGAGCCCACCGTTGATGGCTGACTTCATCCCGGACGTCCCGCACGCCTCGAGCGGGCGGAGGGGGTTGTTGAGCCACACATCGCAACCCGGGAACAGTGTGCGTGCCATGGCGATGTCGTAGTTCGGCAGGAACACAATCCGGTGGCGCACCTCGGGGTCGTCAGTGAACCGGACGAGGTCCTGGATCATGCGCTTGCCCTGCTCATCTGCGGGGTGCGACTTTCCTGCGATGACGAGCTGGATGGGATTGGTGGGGTGCAGCAGAAGCGCCTTGAGGCGGTCTGCATCGCGCAGCATCAGGGTGAGCCGCTTGTAGGTGGGTACGCGGCGCGCGAATCCGATGGTGAGCACGTCCGGGTCGAGGACACTATCCGTCCAGGCCAGCTCGGCGTCGGCTGCGCCGCGCTTCTTCCAGGAAGACCGCAACCGGGAGCGGACATCATCGATGAGGTTGGAGCGCATGATCCGCCTCAGCCGCCAGATGTCGGCGTCCTCAACGTCATACACGCGTGCCCACTGCGGGTCCAGCACGGATTCCGCGCCGAAGTTCTCCCGTGCGAAGTCGGCGATGAGGGGGTCCACCCAGGTGGGTACGTGGACGCCGTTCGTCACCGAGGTGATGGGAACTTCCCGGGAGTCGAAGCCCGGCCATAGTCCCGAGAACATTTCGCGTGACACCTCGCCGTGCAGCTTGGCAACACCGTTGGCGCGCTGCGCCAGCCGCAGGCCCATGACCGCCATATTGAACTTCGACCCGTCACCGCCGTCGTAATTTTCTGCTCCCAGTTCGAGGACACGCTCGGTGGGAACGGAAGGCGCCAGCCCAGCATCGAAGAAATGCTGGATCTGTGCCCGTTCAAATCGGTCAATACCGGCCGGAACCGGGGTATGTGTGGTGAAGACCGTGGATGCGCGGCCGGCTGTCAGAGCTTCCTCCCAGGACATCGGCTGCTCATTGGAGGAGTCCATGAGCTCGCGGATGCGCTCAATGCCGAGGAACCCGGCGTGTCCCTCGTTGGTGTGGAAGACCTCGGGGGCGGGAAGCCCGGTCAGCCGCTCGAAGATGCGCAGTGCCTTCACTCCGCCCATACCCAGCAGCAGCTCCTGCTGCAGACGCTGGTCGCCGCCGCCGCCGTACAGGCGGTCGGTGACGTTGCGCGCCGCTTCGTCATTGCCTGGAACATTGGAATCTAGGAGCAGCAACGGAACGCGCCCGACGTCGGCCCTCCAGATGTGGGCGCGCAGCTCACGCCCGTTGGGAAGCGGGAGCACTACCGTTGCAGCGGCGCCGTCCTCCTCACGGAGGAGCGTAAGGGGGAGTCCGTCCGGGTCGAGGACGGGATAGGTTTCCTGCTGCCATGCGTCGCGGGAGAGGGACTGTTTGAAGTAGCCCGCTTGGTAAAGAAGCCCGACACCGACCAGCGGCACGCCCAGGTCGGATGCCGCCTTGAGGTGGTCACCGGCCAGAATGCCGAGGCCGCCGGAATATTGGGGAAGCACAGCGCTGATGCCGTACTCGGGGGAGAAGTAGGCGATGGACTTGGGTGCGTCCTCACCGAGCGATTGGTACCACCGTGGCTCTGACAGGTACTGCTCCAGGTCAGCTCCGAGATCCTGAATCCGCGACACCAGTTCCTGGTTCACGGCAATACGCTTCAGCTGCTCCCGGGTGATGGATCCGAGGAACTGGACGGGATCGTGGCCGCTGGATTCCCACGCCTCGGGATTGATGTCATGGAACAGTCTCGCAGTAGGCAAATGCCAGGACCAGCGCAGATTGCCAGCCAGCTTACCTAGGGGAGCGATGCTCGGCGGAAGAACGGTACGGACAGTAAACCTACGGATTGCCTTCACGTTGGGTAGGTTAGCGTACATTTCCGAGCCGGAGTACGTCTTGGCCCCTCATGTGCGTAAACGCTTGCAATGTGAAGTGCAACACTTGTCCCCTTTAGAAAGTCGCCTTAGCAATCTGACGCGATAATGGATAACGTCTAGTCTGTGACCACTTCGAGCGAGGCGACACGAAAAAGGGCAGGCGCATCCATGAGCGAAGATTTACGGTTCGGACGGATTCCCATCACCAAGGTGTCTCCGGTGGTCGAGGGCGGCTTGTTCCCCTCGAAGGCCGTACCGGGATCCGACATTGTGGTGGGAGCAACGGTTTTCCGGGAGGGCCACGACCAACTCGGTGTATCGGCAGTACTGCTCGACCCACAGGGCGCGGAAGTGCAGCGGGTACGGCTGGCGCCGCTCGGGATGGGAACGGATCACTATGAAGGCCGGCTCCGGCCAGCCGCCGTCGGGCTTCATTCCTTCCTGATCGAGGGCTGGAGTGATCTGTATGAAACCTGGCACCATAACGCCACCATAAAAATTGAAGTGGGCGTCGACGTCGAGCTGATGCTCGAAGAGGGGGCGGTGCTCTTCACCTCCCAGTCTTCCTCCCGGCCCGCGCCGGAGAAGGACCTGTTCCTCGCCACCGCGGAGCGGCTCCGGAACCGGGAGTTGCCCATTGATGAGCGTCTCGCCGCCGGGCACGCCCCGGACATTCGCGCAGCGGTCGAGCGTGAGCCGTTGCGGGCTCTGGTGACGCCGTCCCGCGCGTACCCGATCCTCGTGGAGCGCGAGGCTGCCGGTCGGGGCGCCTGGTACGAGTTCTTCCCGCGCTCAGAAGGCGCCAGTTATGACCCCGGCGCCGCAGAGTGGACCTCGGGAAACTTCGTCACCGCAGCCCAAAGGCTCCCCGCTGTTGCACAAATGGGTTTCGACGTCGTCTACCTCCCCCCGATCCACCCGATCGGTAAAACGCACCGCAAAGGCCCGAACAACACCTTGAACGCAGGGCCGGGGGATCCCGGTTCCCCGTGGGCAATCGGCGGTCCGGAGGGTGGTCATGACGCCATCCACCCGGATCTGGGAACTTTCGAGGACTTCGATGCCTTTGTCCAGCGGGCTCACGACCTGAACCTTGAAGTGGCCCTGGACCTTGCGCTGCAGGCTTCGCCTGACCATCCCTGGGTCACGGAACACCCCGAGTGGTTCACCACACGCGTGGACGGGTCTATCGCCTACGCCGAGAACCCGCCGAAGAAGTACCAGGACATCTATCCGATCAATTTCGACAATGATCCGGACGGCATCTACAACGAGGTGCTGCGCATAGTTCTGCTGTGGGTGAGCCACGGCGTCCGTATTTTCCGCGTGGACAACCCCCACACCAAGCCGGTGCAGTTCTGGGAATGGCTCATCGCGCAGGTGAACAGGAAACATCCCGATGTCGTGTTCCTGGCCGAGGCGTTCACGCGGCCGGCCATGATGCATGCCCTCGGACGGGCAGGCTTCCAGCAGTCCTACACCTACTTCACCTGGCGCAACACCAAGGAGGAGTTGGAGCAGTACTTCACCGAGGTCAGCCGGGACACTGCGGCGTTCTTCCGCCCCAACTTCTTTGTGAACACACCGGACATCCTCACCGAGTACCTCCAGTACGGTGGGCCGGCAGCGTTCAAGGTGAGGGCCGTTCTTGCCTCCATGGCGAGCCCGCTCTGGGGTGTGTACGCCGGCTATGAGCTATACGAACACGTTGCCCGGCCGGGTGCGGAGGAGTACATCGACAATGAAAAGTTCGAGTACCGTCCCCGTGACTACGAAGCCGCCGAAGCTCAGGGGCGAAGCCTCGCACCCTTCCTTACGCGGTTGAATGAGATCCGCCGCTCCCATCCGGCACTCGGTGATCTCGAGAACCTCACGGTCCACAGCAGCACGGACGAGGCCACCCTGGTTTTCTCCAAGCACAAGGAAGGCCTGGGGGAGGATGGCCAGGAAAAGGACACACTCATCGTTGTCGTCAATGTTGATCCGCACAGCGCACGGGAGTCCACCGTGTCCCTCAACCTCGGTGCCCTCGGTCTTGCGGACGGCGACTGGAATGAGGATGGCACCTTCTGGGTGGATGACCTCATCACCGGCCAAAGCTGGCAGTGGGGAGCACACAACTATGTCAGGCTGGATGCTCACGTGGAACCGGCTCACATCCTTTCCGTCAGGAGGACTCGTTAGTGGCGAATCCGTTTCAGCTGCATGCCCCAGGCCTTGCACATGACCCGCACTGGTACCGCAAGGCCGTGTTCTATGAAGTGTTGGTTCGAGGTTTCGCCGACGCGAACGGCGATGGCTCCGGGGATTTCACCGGCCTGATCGACAAACTCGACTATCTGCAGTGGCTCGGAGTCGACTGCCTCTGGCTTCCACCGTTCTTCAAGTCCCCGCTGCGTGATGGCGGCTATGACATCGCGGATTACTATGATGTGCTCGACGAGTTTGGCAGCCTGAGCGACTTCAAGCGGCTGGTGGCCGAAGCGCACGCACGTGGCGTTCGTGTCATCATCGACCTCCCGCTGAACCACACTTCCGACAAACACCAGTGGTTCGAGGAGTCGCGCACAGACCCGGACGGGCCGTACGGCGACTTCTACGTGTGGAGCGACACCGACGAGAAGTACCAGGACGCCCGGATCATATTCGTTGACACGGAGGAGTCCAACTGGACTTTCGATCCAGTCCGCCGGCAGTTCTTCTGGCACAGGTTCTTCAGCCACCAGCCTGACCTCAACTTCGAGAACCCGAAGGTGACGGAGGCACTGTTCGACGTCGTGCGGTTCTGGCTGGACCAGGGGATTGACGGCTTCCGGGCAGATGCCATTCCCTACCTCTTCGAAGAGGAGGGAACCAACTGCGAGAACCTTCCCGCCACTCACACCTTCCTCAAGGAACTACGGGCCATGGTGGACGAGAACTATCCCGGACGCGTCATCATCGCTGAAGCAAACCAGATGCCCGACGAGGTTGTGGAGTACTTCGGTGACGAAGAAGGCGCAGAGTGCCACATGTGCTTTCACTTTCCGATCATGCCGCGGCTCTTTTACGCCCTGCGGGACCAGAAAGCAGCCCCGATCATCGAGACGATGGCCGAGACGCCTGACATCCCGGCCGGTGCCCAGTGGGGAACCTTCCTGCGGAACCATGATGAACTCACGCTGGAGATGGTGACTAACGAGGAACGCGAAGCGATGCTTGGCTGGTACGCACCTGATTCCCGGATGCGCGCCAATATCGGTATCCGGCGTCGTCTTTCGCCGCTGCTGGACAACTCGCGGGCGGAAGTGGAACTCATCCATGCACTGCTGCTCTCCCTGCCAGGCAGCCCGTTCCTGTACTACGGCGATGAGATCGGCATGGGAGACAACATCTGGCTTGAGGACCGCGATGCCTCCCGAACGCCCATGCAATGGAACCCGGACAGGAACGCGGGCTTCTCGACCGCCGATCCCGGCAAGCTTTACCTTCCGGTGGTTCAATCGCTCGTCTATCACTACAACCATGTGAACGTCGAAGCGCAGCTCGCAAGCTCGAGTTCGTTGCTCCACTGGATGCGGCAGATGCTCGCGGTGCGGCGATCCCACCCCGCGTTCGGTCTTGGCTCTTATCGCAACGTACCCACTGAGGCCGAGCCGGTGCTCGCGTTCATCCGTGAAGTTCCGGCCGACAACCCTGAAGGGGAGCAGCCGGAGGTGATCCTGTGCGTGTTCAACCTGTCGCAGCATCCGGTAGCAGCACGGCTGCACCTGCCGGAGTACTCGGGCAGGGGACTGCGTGATCTCTTCGGCGGTACCCCGTTCCCGGCGTTCGGCGATGACGGCGATCTCACCCTGACGCTGGGCAGCCATGACTTCTACTGGCTGCGGTTGCGTTCGGCCAGTTCCAATGTGGCCTCTCCGCATACCGAAGCGATGCCCGTAATTCCTATCTCGAAGGCAGTACAGTAATGGCCGTATCGACGTCATCCGTTCCCGAACTGCTCACGGCCTGGATGCCCACCCAGCGCTGGTTCCCTTCGAAAGGCAGGGAGATATCCCTGAGCCGCGCCGGTGGTGTCCGGTTGGAGGACCCGGCGGATGAAGTGGGGTTGGAGGTGCATCTCGTTGCGGTTGAGTCCGGAAGACGGCTGGACGTCGTCAATGTGCCGCTTACTTTTCGGTCGGAGCCCCTCAAGGGGGCGGAGTCGGCGCTGCTCGGAGAGACCGACCACGCCGAACTGGGACGCAGGTACGTCTACGACGGCACCCATGATCCCGTATTCATTGCCGCGTGGCTCGAGCTCATCCGGACTCAGGGCGGCACGGATGACGGCCGAACCAGGGCAACCTCACTCGGCGACTTCGGTTCCTCTCCCAGCGTCCCTGCGTCGGCTGATATCTCGGTGCTCGGCGGCGAACAGTCGAACACCTCCGTGGTCATTTCCTCCGGTGGGACGCCGACCATCCTGAAATTCTTCCGGGTCCTCGCAGCCGGGGAGAGCCCTGATGTCCTGGTGAGCGCAAAACTCACCGATGCCGGATCAACCGACGTACCGCAGACTTTCGGTTGGGTGATGGGCAGTTGGCAGGACACCAGGTCCGCTGATGAATGGGTCACCGGGCATCTCAGCGTGCTTCGGGAATTCATTCCGGGCAGCAAGGATGCCTGGCGGCAGGCCGTCACCGCCTTGGAAGCGGGACAACCGTTCACCACGGAGGCGGGTGAGCTCGGACGGGTCATCGCACGCATCCACAATCAGCTCGCACAGGCCTTCGGGAGCCGCGCCGCAACCGAACAGGAGTCGGCTGAGTTTCGGCAGTCCCTGGCCAGCCGTATCGAGTGGGCGTGGCGTGAGGCTGGGGCCACCGTAGGACCATACGACGAGCAGATCCAGGCAGTCATCGGCGAAGTGCAGGGATTGAAAGAACTTCCCGAACTTCAACGCATCCATGCGGATCTGCACCTAGGGCAGATTCTTGCAACGCGCGGAAGTAAATGGCTCGTCCTCGACTTTGAAGGTGAACCGCTGCGGCCGGCATCCGAACGAAGCGTGCCGGATGTCCCTGTGCGCGACGTCGTCGGGCTCGTGCGTTCTTTGGAGTACGCGGCAGGAGTGGGCGTACACGAAGCGGTAGTCTCGCCATCGGCCGCTGAGGTCTGGGCAACGGATTCAGTGACTGCCTTCCTCGACGGCTATTCCAGTGAGGCTGGAACAACGGTCGATCGCGCCGGCTCCCTTTTCCGTGCGCTATGGCTTGACAAGGCACTCTACGAGGTGGTGTACGAATTGAGAAACCGACCAGATTGGGTGGACGTACCCGTGTCAGCAGTTCGACGAATGCTCAAGGGCGGCGGGTCCGCCAAAGAAGAAGCATCGAATCAGGATTCCCCTGAGGATGCGGGCGCGACGGCGGCGGCGCAGGACCAGCCTGTCGCCACCGCACCTTCCGGTGATCCTATCCAGGTGGATCCGGATGTCCTTCAGCAGGTGTCCGAAGGGCGGTACTACCAGCCGCATGCAGTACTCGGAGCCCACCTGGACCAACACGGGCACGTAACCATCCGCACCCTTCGCCGGCTCGCGGAGAGCGTCACTGTGGTGACCGGCAGTGGCCGGACCGAGCTGAGCCATGAACACAACGGCATCTGGGTTGGCACTGTTGAACCTGAGCTGCCCGGACACGTCCCGGACTACCGCTTGGAAGTGGTGTATGACGGCGCTCCCCAAATGGTCGACGATGCCTACCGCTTCCTGCCCACTCTGGGCGAAATCGATATGCACCTACTTGCGGAAGGAAGGCACGAGACCCTGTGGACGGCTCTGGGTGCTCATGTACGCCGCTACGCTTCCGCGCTCGGTGACATCGCTGGGGTCAGCTTTGCTGTATGGGCTCCGAATGCCCAGTCGGTCCGGGTCAAGGCCGACTTCAACGGCTGGGACGGCTCGGTCCACGCTATGAGGTCGCTCGGTAGCTCCGGAATTTGGGAGCTCTTCGTTCCGGGAGCAGAGGCGGGCGCCCGCTACAAGTTCGAAATCCTTGGTCGTGACGGGCAATGGCGTGAAAAAGCCGATCCCATGGCACGAGGCACGGAAATTCCGCCGCTTACCGGGTCCCGGGTGGTGGAGTCCCGCTACGTATTCGGAGATGACGAGTGGATCAAGGATCGCGCTTCCAAGGATCCACACAACGGTCCGATGAGCGTCTACGAAGTGCACCTTGGGTCCTGGCGGCTGGGGCTGGACTACAAGCAGCTCGCCGAACAACTGGTTGAGTACCTGCAGTGGCAGGGATTCACCCACGTCGAGCTGATGCCGGTCGCTGAGCACCCGTTCGGCGGGTCATGGGGCTACCAGGTGACGTCCTACTTCGCGCCGACCGCCCGTTTCGGGCACCCGGACGACTTCAAATACCTTGTGGACAAGCTGCACCAGGCGGGTATCGGCGTCATCATGGACTGGGTGCCGGCCCACTTCCCGAAGGACGAATGGGCTCTCGCCCGGTTCGACGGCGACACTCTCTACGAGCACGGCAACCCTCAGCTGGGCGAGCATCCGGACTGGGGCACGCTGATCTTTGATTACGGTCGACGGGAAGTGCGTAATTTCCTGGTGGCCAATGCCTTGTACTGGCTGGAAGAATTCCACATCGACGGGTTGAGAGTCGATGCAGTCGCCTCAATGCTGTACCTGGACTATTCACGCGAGGACGGTCAATGGCAGCCGAACAGGTTTGGCGGCCGTGAAAACCTTGAGGCAATCTCTTTCCTCCAGGAGGTCAATGCGACCGCCTACAAGCGTGTGCCGGGCATCGTGATGATCGCCGAGGAATCAACGGCCTTCGATGGCGTTACCCGTCCAACCTCACAGGGCGGGCTGGGCTTCGGAATCAAATGGAACATGGGGTGGATGCATGATTCCTTGCAGTACATCGCCGAGGATCCGATCAACCGTGTGCACCATCACGGCAAAGCTACCTTCTCCATGGTGTACGCCTACACCGAAAACTTCATGCTTCCGATCAGCCACGACGAGGTCGTGCACGGGAAGGGCTCACTGCTTCGGAAAATGCCCGGCGACCGGTGGCAGCAGCTGGCCAACGTCCGCGCATATCTAGCTTTCCAGTGGGCGCATCCGGGCAAGCAGCTGATCTTCATGGGTACCGAGTTTGCCCAGGAGTCGGAGTGGTCCGAACAGTACGGACTGGATTGGTGGCTGTCGGACACAATCCCGCATAAGGGCGTGCAAGAGATGGTCAGGTCTCTCAACTCCATCTACCGGCAGACGCCGGCACTGTATGCGCGTGATAACGATCCTTCAGGATTCCAATGGATCGACGAGAATGACGGCGCCCACAACACCTTGTCCTTCATCCGGTGGGACACGCAGGGAAATCCTCTTGTCTGCGTTGCGAACTTCTCCGGTTCGCCGCACGAGGGCTACCGGGTGGGAATGCCGTGGTCGGGGCAGTGGACCGAGCTGCTCAACACTGATGCCGAGGAGTTCGGCGGTTCTGGAGTACGGAACATCGGCCCGGTTGAGGCGGTAGAAGGAGCGCATAACGGGCTGCCCGCGTACGCGGATCTGCGGGTTCCGCCGCTGGGAGTTCTCTATCTGACCCCAGCCCACATCTAGCCCGAACCGCTACCCCGGAAGCTGGATTTACAACTGCGCTTCCGGGGTGCTAGAGTTTATATCCGCGCCGACGATCACTTCGGGTCAGGCCGACATCCACAATTCGCAGGAATCAGATTCGTTTCTGATCGCAGCGGACTGTGAATGAAGGCAGGATTTGACGGGGTGGGGTTTGGTGGGTAAGTTTGAAAAGTTGCTCCGGAGCGATGATGCGGCCTTGAGGGTTGTGTTTGGCGCCGGGTGTTTCTGTTGTTTGAGAACTCAATAGTGTGCCATGTTTGTTGATACCGATTGTTTTTTGATTGGTTGATTTGCTGGTCATCTCGCCCTGGTGGGGTG
>NZ_BAAAON010000002.1:0-185892 GCF_039530425.1 Arthrobacter parietis
AGCGCGCACGACTGGACGCCGGTCGGCGTCACGATCGAGGATGGTGCCTCGATTGGGGCGCGTGCGGTGTGTGTTGCTCCGGTGACTATCGGGGCGTGGGCGACAGTGGCTGCCGGCGCCGTCGTCACTAAAGACGTTCCCGCTTACGGGCTGATGGCAGGAGTACCCGCGCGCCGTCTCGGCTGGGTAGGTAAGGCCGGTCACCCGCTCAAGGAACAGGACGGGTTGTGGGTCTGCCCCGAGACCGGCGAGAAGTACAGCGAAGCACACGGCACACTGGCACCAGTAGAGGATCAGAAATGAGCACAGGATTCATTCCGGCAGCGAAGCCGATCGTAGGAGATGAGGAGCGTGCTGCTGTTGATGCCGTGCTCGTCTCGGGCATGTTGGCGCAGGGCGCCGAAGTTGCCGAGTTCGAGAAGGAGTTCTCGGACGTTCTCCTCGACGGTAGGGCCTCTGTTGCCGTGAACTCGGGTACGTCCGGGCTGCATCTCGGTCTGCTCGCCGCAGGTGTCGGACCGGGTGATGAGGTCATCGTTCCCTCCTTTACGTTTGCTGCAACCGCGAATTCGGTGGCGCTGACCGGCGCGACGCCTGTGTTTGCGGACATTGAGCTCGACCACTACTGCCTGGATATCGCGCATGTGGAGTCACTGATCTCCGATAAGACGAAGGGGATTATGCCGGTGCACCTGTATGGGCACCCGGCGAATGTCGTCGCCTTCCGGGAACTTGCTGACGCCCGTGGCATCAAATTGTTCGAAGATGCTGCGCAGGCTCATGGGGCTGCGCTGGACGGCCGAAAGGTCGGCACCTTCGGCGATTTCGCCATGTTCTCGCTGTATCCGACGAAGAATATGACCTCGGGCGAGGGCGGCATGGTGTCCACCGGTGACGCCACGGTCGAGCGGAACCTTCGACTGCTGCGGAACCAGGGTATGGAGCGTCAGTACGAGAACGAACTGGTCGGATTCAATGCGCGCATGACCAATCTCCACGCTGCGATCGGGCGTGTTCAGCTGACCAAGGTTCTCGGGTGGACTGCACAGCGTCGGTCGAACGCGCAGTTCCTGAACGAGAACCTCGAAGGGGTCGGAACACCCGCGGTGGCAGAGGGTGCCGAACATGTGTACCACCAGTACACCATCCGTATCTCCGGTGACCGGGACGGCTTCGCGGCGGCTTTGAAGGATGAGTACAACATCGGCAGCGGTGTTTATTACCCGATTCCGAATCACCGGTTACCGTCCTTCGACCGGACCGAGGACCTGCCCAACACGGAGCTCGCGGCACGCGAGGTGCTCTCGCTTCCGGTGCACCCTTCACTTGATGAAGAGGATTTGGACCGGATTGTGACGGCCGTGAACAAGCTCGCCGGAGCAGGCGCATAATGGCGGATCTTCGCGTAGGCATCATCGGGTTGGGAATGATGGGCCGTCATCACGCTCGCGTCGCGCGCGAACTCGACGGCGTTCAACTGGTGGCGGTCGCGGATGCTTACGGCGATCCGCACGGCGTCGCTGGGGACTTGCCGCTGTGTGGGTCTGTAGATGAGCTGATTGCGCAAGGGATCGATATGGCCGTGTGCGCGGTGCCCACCGGTCTGCATGAGGAAGTCGGGCTTACCCTGGCAGCTGCGGGAGTGCACACCATGGTGGAGAAACCGATCGCTTCCACCATTGAGGGCGGCGTAAAGCTGGCCGAGGCTTTCGAGGAAGCTGGTCTGGTCGGCGCGGTCGGGCACATCGAACGGTTCAACCCGGCACTTCAGTCCCTGCGATCCCGCATCGAAAACGGCGATCTTGGAGATGTGTACCAGGTGGCCACCCGACGTCAGGGTCCCTTCCCCTCGCGGATCGCAGACGTCGGCGTCGTGAAGGACCTAGGCACCCATGACATCGACCTGACCGCCTGGCTGGCGCAGTCGCCCTACAAGTCGATCTCCGCCCGGACGAGCACGCGATCGGGGCGCCCACACGAGGACATGGTCACGGCATCATGCCAACTCGCCAACGGCGTCATCACCTCGCATCTGGTGAACTGGCTTTCGCCGATGAAAGAGCGGCTAACGGTGGTGACGGGGGAGATGGGTGCTTTCGTCGCTGATACTTTGACGGCCGACCTGACCTTCTATGAAAACGGAACTATCAACACCGAATGGGAAGCGGTGTCGAACTTCCGTGGCGTGAGCGAGGGCAACATCACCCGTCTGGCGCTCACGAAGCGCGAGCCGTTGAAGGCCGAACATGAAGCCTTCCGCGACGCTGTGTTGGGCAAGCGCAACGATGTCGTGACCATGCGCGAGGGACTCAACACTCTGCGGGTCGCTGAAGCAATGATCGACTCTGCCCGGACGGGGCAGATGGTTGACGTCACCGCGTGAATGCGCGGGTCATCCTAGCCACCCGGCTTTACCCGCCGGAAGTCGGTGCCGCCGCTTTTCGACTGAAAGCCCTCGTTGCCGCACTTGAGCGTGACGGCGCATCGGCGAGGGTGCTCACCACGCTCCCACCGACGGGCCACTCCGCGGAGCAGGGGGTCTCCCGCTGGCCGGTACTGCGGGACCGCGGGGGAAATGTTCGGGGGTACATCCAGTATCTGAGCTTTGACGTTCCGCTGTTTTTCCGGCTCGTTTTCAGCCGTGCAGATGTGGTGGTCTCCGAACCCCCACCCACTACCGGGTTGATGGTTACCGTTTCTTCCTGGCTGAGGAGACGTCCGTATGTCTACTACGCGGCTGATGTCTGGACCGACGCAGTGATCGCGATGGGTGCCTCCTCACCGGTGGTTTCCGTGATGCGGCTGATCGAGGGCGTGGTCCTGCGGAATGCCCACCACATTCTGGCGATCTCCGACGGCGTGGCTGAGCAGCTGGCGCAGTTCCGCGTACCCGCCGAGCGCGTGAGCGTTGTGGGAAACGGCATCGACACCGAAACCTTTGCCATGGAAGGGCCGAAACAGCAGCCTGGACACCCGTATTTCGTCTACACCGGAACAATGTCGGAGTGGCAGGGCGCTGAAATCTTCATCAATGCGCTTACTCTGCTTGAGGACCGACGGGATGTCCGGCTGTATTTCCTCGGTCAGGGAGCGTCGGAGCCTGCGTTGCGGGAACTGGCTGAGCGTGTAGCCCCCGGCCGCGTCACTTTCGGCGGTGTGAAGTCTCCGGCAGAGACGGCCGCCTGGATCCGTGGGGCAGCAGGCGCGCTGGTGAGCATTGTCCCCGGGAAAGGCTACGACTTCGCCAAGCCCACAAAGATTTACGCTGCAGCCGCATGCGGCATACCCGTTATCTATTCCGGTGCCGGCGACTGCGCCGACATGGTGGCCGGGAATGATCTGGGCGAGAGTGTTTCCTACGACCCGCTTGATGTCGCGGCAGCCATGCGCCGGCTCCTCGAAGGGCACGACGACGACGGGAAACAGTCGCGCGTCACCTGGGTCCAGGAGAACGCTTCCCTCCGGACGGCGGGGGAACGTGCCGCTCGGGCCGTCCTGGCCGCCCGGGCCAGATAGGGGCACGGGCAGCCCGTCGGTCTGCGGATCAGGAAGAGGCTGACCCGTTAAGCAGGGCGGCAACTACCTGGTGGGCTGCTTCTCCGGAGCCGTAGGGGTTGGCATCCGTGGCGGCCGGGGCGGGGCGGCTAACCGCAGCTCCCAGTTGGCTCAGGTCAGCGGAAATCAGCGTGTTCCATCCCAGTTCGACTGTTTCAACCCATTCGGTCTCCGGCCGCACGGTTGTGCAGGGCACCCTCAGGAGGAAGGCCTCCTTCTGGAGCCCGCCCGAGTCAGTCACGACACCGGCCGAGTTCTGGACGGCGTTGATGAGCTGCGGATAGGCAAGCGGGGCAATTGACCGAAGGGAACCGTGGTCCAGGGAGATACCGTGCTCGCCGGCCAGGGTGCGCAGGCGCGGGTGGGCCAGGAGAAGCACCGGCTTATCCAGCTCCGAGAGCTGGCTGACAATTGCGGCGAGGCGGCCGGCGGCGTCCGTGTTATCCGGACGGTGGATGGTGCTCACGTAATATCCGCCCGTAACCAGTCCAGCGGGAAGCGGTTCCTGTTTTGCGTTGACTGCATCCCGGGTGAGGTAGAGCACGTCGGTCATGACGTCGCCGACCAGGACGCTGCGGTCCGCCAGCCCTTCCGTGGCGAGATGGGCCATTGCCACTTCGGTGGGGGCGAGCAGGAGGTCCGCGGCGTGGTCCGTCAGCACGCGGTTGTGTTCTTCCGGCATCCGACGGTTGAATGACCGCAGACCGGCCTCGAGGTGGGCCACCGGGATATGCATCTTCACAGCGGCTACCGCCGCAGCGAGGGTTGAGTTCGTGTCGCCGTACACGAGGACCCAGTCCGGCCGTGCCTGCTCAAGCACCTCTTCCAGCCCTGCCAGCATCGTGCCGGTCTGCCGCCCGTGCGGCCCGGACCCGACAGCCAGGTTGAAGTCCGGGGCGGGAATGCCCAAATCCTGGAAGAAGACATCGGACATCAACTCGTCATAGTGCTGTCCGGTGTGGGCAATGAGGTGTTCAGCCTTGCCCTGCAGCGCAGTGGCGATGGGAGCGAGCTTCACGAATTGGGGGCGCGCGCCGACCACGCTGAGAATACGCATGCCACTCACTTTACCGGCTCGCAGGCCGGGCTCCGTCGAGCAACAGCCGTCGCAGAATGCCACGGACAATTTCGTTATCCGACTCGGAGCTCAGCGCCTGCGCTGCACGGTCAGTGTTCTGTTTGTACGTCCAGATCTGATCTCGTGAGAGTGATCGAATTGCCGCAGCCAGGGATGCAGGAGAGAAATCTTCAGTGACCGAACCTACATGGTGTTCCTGGATGAGGCGGGATGTCTCTGGTGAAGGACTAAAGACGATACCCAGTCTCGCTTGAACAAAATCGAAGAACTTGTTGGGCAACATCAAAGCTTGGTTCCGTGTTTGCGGCGGAAGACTATAGATTCCGAGGTCGTAACTGTTAAGTACCTCAGGCAGCTCGTCGGGAGAAACGGAAGGATGAAAGCGAATTCGCTTGGAGTTCGCTGCGAGGTGCTGAATGCGGCGCAGGTATCTTCCGTTATCCCTCGCCTCAATCAGGTAGAAGTCGAGAGTGTATCCAGTCCCGAGCTGCTGGACCGCCTCAATCATGCCCTCAAGGTTCCGTCCTGGTACGGCGGCTCCACTGTGCACCAGACGGATCACGGAATCGCTCAATGGTTGGGGCGTGAGGTCAACAAAAGGCCGTGCGTTCCGTACGATCTCGGTCGGGCTCCCGAAATTCTCTTTGTAGAGCACCGCGATTGACTCGTTGACTGTGGTGATCGCTTGGGTTCGTGGCAGGTACTTCTTGCAGACACGAGCCATCAACGGCGCGACCAGAAGCCTCCACGACAGGACTTGCACTCTTTCTTCCGGCGCCCATTCGTGCATGTCACCCCATATCGGTGTTTCACCCGCGATGTGGTGTGCAAACGGTAGCGCCCTTGCCTCGTTCGCAACGATGAGATCGAAGTTGTGATCTTTAACCAATGCGAGCGCCCGTTGCACTGCAGGTGCCGCCAGTTCTGCTTTCGAATGCCATCTGACGGTGAGAAGAGCTACTCCCAGCGGTGTTTGAGGGAGCGAGGCTAATCCTGAGTCTATTTCGAGGTGGTCGGCTGCAGCTGCAGGCTTGCTACCGTAGGAAAGGGTTGTTACTTCGCCGAATTCGGCCAGCAGATCGAGTTGCCGAAGGACTCGTGAATCCGCCGTTATCTCCGAAAAGGAAATGCAGAGTATTTTGGGGCGCATGTTCACAACTCTAGACTGTGGCACTCCTGCGATGCGCTTCTTCCGGGGCGGTCGGGTAACCTTGACCCGCGGGTGTGTGTCGCTTGCACGCAACCAAAACCGACCCAGGAGAATTCGTGAACGTTGACCTCGTCGTCGTCGGATCGGGCTTTTTCGGCCTAACGATCGCCGAAAGGGCCGCAACAGAACTAGGGTTGAAAGTTGCAGTCCTCGACCGCCGGCATCACATTGGCGGTAACGCATACAGCGAGAACGAGAAGCAGACCGGCATTGAGGTGCACCGGTATGGTGCGCACCTTTTCCACACCTCGAATGAGCGAGTTTGGGAGTATGTCAATCGCTTCACGTCGTTCACCAGCTACCAGCACAAGGTGTACACCAGCCACAAAGGCGAGGTTTACCCCATGCCGATCAACCTAGGTACCATCAATCAGTTCTTCAGATCATCGATGGGACCGGCAGAGGCTCGGGCGCTGATTCAGGAGCAAGCCGGTGAACTGGCTGGCACCGACCCGCAGAACTTGAATGACAAGGGCATCCAACTCATTGGACGCCCGCTCTATGAAGCTTTCATCAAGCACTACACCGGCAAGCAGTGGCAAACCGATCCCAAAGATTTACCGGCGGAAATTATCTCCCGCTTGCCGGTCCGTTACACCTACGACAACCGGTACTTCAACGACAAGTACGAGGGCCTGCCCGTCGACGGTTACACGGCGTGGATTGAACGCATGGCTGAGCATCCAAACATCACCGTCGAGTTGAACACTGATTTCTTCGACGACGGACACGCATATTCGCGTCGGGCCGCTGTAGGTCAGGTGCCAGTGATCTATACGGGTGCCGTGGACCGGTACTTCGACTATGTCGAGGGCGACCTGTCGTGGCGCACGATTGATCTTGAGGAAGAAGTCCTGCCGATTGAAGATTTCCAGGGCTGTCCCGTGATGAATTACCCCGACGAAGACGCTCCCTACACGCGGATTCACGAGTTCAGGCATTTCCATCCTGAGCGTGATTACACCAAGGACGCCACAGTTATTATGCGGGAGTTTTCCCGGTTTGCCGAGAAGGACGATGAGCCGTACTACCCGGTGAATACAGAGGCCGACCGCTCGAAGATGCTTGCCTACCGCGAGCTTGCGCGAGGGGAAGAGCTGGTGTTATTCGGCGGGCGCCTCGGCACCTATAAGTATCTCGACATGCACATGGCCATCGGGGCGGCGCTATCGATGTTCGACAACAAGATCAAGCCTCACTTCGATGGTGGCGCACGGTTTGAGAGTGGAGGCGTGGACCTATGAGCACGACGACGGCGGCAGCACCGACGGGTAGCAAAAAGGAAAGCGCGCGCTGGCAGATTCTTCAGCGGGTGATTCTGCCGAGTGAGAGCAACCTTGACACGGCGCCGCTTTACATTGATACGGGCAGTGCTCTCAGCATCCAGCTGAACACCATGGACGGGAGCGTGTCCAACGAACGAGCTGCATTCAGTAGTTTCAGCAATGCGAAGCAGATCCACGCCGAGGATTTCCGATCTCGCCATTCGACCCTTGTCCGCAGGGGGGAGCGGGTCTCCTTCGCGAGCTACTTTAACGCATTCCCAGCCAGTTACTGGCGCAAATGGACCACAGTCGATGATGTGCGCCTCGCGGTTACAACGTCCGGTTCGGGCAGTATCAGCGTCTACCGGTCGAACGCGCGTGGTTCCCTGCAACATGTCGAGACACAGCGGGTTGATGCCGTGGCCAACACTCACTTCGACCTCTCCCTGAAGCCATTCGGCGACGGCGGGTGGTACTGGTTCGATCTCGTTGCGGGCGCCGAAGATTTCGTTCTTGAGTCTGCGCAGTGGCTCGCTCATGAAGAACCTCGTGAAGCGGGGTCCGTCACGCTGGAAATCACCACTCTGAACAAACCCGATTTCTGCCTCAATAACCTTCAGATCCTGGCGAATCACCCGGACAACCTCAAGCAACTGAAGGAAATTCTGGTCGTCGATCAGGGGACGCAGAAAGTATCGGATGAGCCCGGGTTTGATGAGGTTCGCACGGCGCTGAAGGGTAAGCTTCGAATCATTGATCAGGACAACCTCGGGGGATCCGGAGGGTTCGCGCGGGGCATGTACGAGGCGGTGGAGAACGGAAGCGATTACGCGCTTCTGCTTGACGACGACATCGTGGTGGAGCCGGAGAGCATCTCGCGCCTGCTCACATTCGCCGACCGCTGTAAGAGTCCCACGATAGTCGGCGGGCACATGTTCGACCTCTACAACCGGACTGTCCTCCACACCTTCGGCGAAATCGTCAATCCCTGGCGCTTTCAGCCGGACCAGCCGCTCTCCGATCAGACGTTGGGACACGACTTCGTCCGTTCCAACCTCCGGCAGACCCCATGGCTTCATCGCCGTGTTGATGTGGATTACAACGGCTGGTGGATGGCGCTGATCCCTACCGTTGTCATTCGGGACATAGGGCTTTCGCTGCCTGTATTCATCAAATGGGATGACGCGGAATATGGCCTCCGGGCCAAGGCCGCGGGCTACCCGACTGTGTCCATGCCGGGAGCCGGCGTGTGGCATGTCTCCTGGATTGATAAGGACGATCTGGTCGGTTGGCAGGCGTACTTTCATACCCGGAACCGCATGATCGCGGCACTGCTCCACAGTCCGTATGACCGGGGTGGGCGCGTAGTCCGGGAGTCCGGGTACATGGACATCAAACACCTGATCTCAATGCAGTACTACACGGCCATGGGACGTTTGATGGCGATGCGCGACGTCCTCAAGGGGCCCGAGCAGCTGCACTCCATTCTCGCGACCAAGTTGCCGGAGATCAGGTCGATGGCAAGCGAGTACCCAGATTCGCAGTTCCGCAATGATCCAGATGCGTTTCCCGGTCCGAAGATGGACAAACCCCCTCGGCATGGGCAAGGGTTCAAGGCACCCTCCTACTTTCAGCTGATGCCGTGGGCCGCCAAGACGATCGTCCGCCAGCTCAGTAAGCCAATCGCCGCGTCGAGCAAGGAACGCCCGCAGGCGTTTATTGCGCATCAGGACAACAAATGGTGGCGAATGTCTCAATATGACAGCGCAGTCGTTTCCAACGCAGAGGGAACGGGAGCTTCCTGGTATCAGCGCGATCCCCGTAAACTGCGCTCCATGCTTGCGGAAGCCGCCAGCCTCAATGCCCAGATTCTTCGTGAGTGGCCACGTCTGAGAGAGTCGTACCGCAACGAGCTGACGAGCATCACGTCATTTGAGGCATGGAAGCAGACCTTTGATGCGCATTCCCGGAAGAACCCGCAAGATTGAGTGCTGAGCTGGCCACGCCCGGGCTCGGGCGTGGTCTCAAGGACGTGCTTCGTTCGAGGTTCCTTCTCAAGCTGCTGGTCGCAAAGGAACTGAAGGTTCGCTATCGGGGCTCTGTGCTGGGGCTTCTTTGGTCCTATGTGAAGCCGGGTGTCCAGTTCATCGTGTTCTGGTTCGCGCTCGGAGTCTTCTTGGGCATGAATCGAAGTACGGAGAATTATCCTATTTACCTGTTCTCTGGGATCGTTCTCATTAACTTCTTCAATGAGGCATTAGGCAACGCATCCAGATCGATCGTTGGGAACGGCGGCCTGATCAAGAAGATCTATCTGCCGCGTGAGCTGTTCCCTGTGGCCTCAGTTTGGGTGTCGGCGGTGCATTTCGTGCCGCAACTTGTTGTGCTGCTCATCGCTTGCGTCTTCACGGGATGGAGGCCGGGATTGCTGGAAATTGCCGCTGCCTTAAGCGGTTTCGCAATTGTGGCACTCCTTGCAACCGGGCTGGGTCTGTTTTTTGGCGCGGCAAACGTTTACTTCCGGGATTCCGAAAATTTCGTCGATATGCTCCTCATGATCGCCACCTGGGCGTCGCCGGTGCTGTACTCATGGACTATGGTCCGGGATGCACTGGGTGAAGTATTTCTCACCCTGTACCTGCTGAACCCGCTGACCATCGCCGTCGAGCTCTTCCACTTCGCTTTTTGGCGACCCACAACCGGTTCCGTGACGGACGCCGGGACCCTAGTGCCGCCCGATTTCTTCAGTTTGTGGGTACCGGTGGCCGCGATACTCGCAGTGCTGGTGATCCTGTTGGGGCAGTACACCTTCCGTCGGCTCGAGGGCCGTTTTGCCCAGGAGCTATAAGTGAGTACAGCAATTGAAGTTCGGGGAGTATCCAAGCAGTTCGTCCTGAGGCACACCAGGTCGATCAAGGAAGCGTTTGTGTGGCTTGTAAAGGGCCGCAAGGGTGATCTCTCCGAGCGGTTTCACGCGCTTAGTGACGTCCATCTTACGGTAGAGGAAGGTGAGTCCGTGGCCCTCCTAGGTTTGAACGGCTCAGGTAAGAGCACGCTCCTGAAGCACATTTCCGGGGTCATGCTGCCCGATACAGGGGATGTTCGGACTCGGGGGCGGGTGGCGGGGCTGATCGAGGTGGGTGCAGGCTTTCATCCGGATCTGAGCGGGAGGGACAACGTCTTTCTCAATGGGGCTATCCTCGGAATGACGGAAGCTCAAATCAGGGAGCGATTCGACTCCATAGTGGAGTTCTCGGAAATTGGGCAATTTATTGATACGGAAGTGAAGTTTTACTCGTCAGGTATGTACCTTCGCCTGGCTTTCGCCGTGGCAGTACACACCAATCCTGAAGTCTTCCTTGTAGACGAGATTCTTGCCGTCGGAGATGAGCCGTTTCAGAAGAAGTGCATCGCCAAGATTAGGGAACTAGCTGCGGCGGGAAAGACGCTGGTTGTTGTCAGTCACGATCTTGATCTGGTTTCCCAGATCTGCCACCGGGGGGTGTTGCTCAATCATGGCGAGGTACAGTTCGACGGGCCGGTGGGCCGAGCTGTGTCCATTCTCCGTGGTGAGGGTTAGGCGCGCGCGGTGACATGGTGGGCTGCCGTTCCCGCGCTCGGAGCGGCTCTTGGTTGTCTGTTTGTTCCAGGCGTTCTGTTGGCTCTCGCCGGCGGAGCACGTGGGCCGTCATTAGTGACCGCAGCACCGGCCCTCGGGGTAGGAGCTGTCGGGATAGCCGGCATTTTAGGAGCGCTTCTCGGAGTTGAGTGGTCTGCAGCATGGCTCCTCTTGTGCGTGGTCCCGGGCGCAGCAGCGGTCTACCTCATCGTGCGGGCGTGCCGCCGGCGTTTCACCGGGCAAGGGAAGGAAGAGCGCAGGCCAAAGCGAGATCCGGAGCCAAGGTCCAACGGCTGGCTCGGCACTATCGCTGGCGCCTTTCTCGCGGCATTGGTAATCGCCCTGCAGGTGAAGACTGCGATGGACCGGCCTGATCACATCGCGCAGCGGTATGACGACGTTTTTCACCTCAACGCGGTGCGCTACATTGTTGAGACAGGGAACGCCTCCACTCTCAACCTGGGCAGAATGCTTTCGCCTGATCGCGACATCGCAATCTATCCCTCTGCGTGGCACTCCGTCGCTGCTCTGGTTGGGCAGCTGGCTGGTCTCGGCATCCCAGTGAGCGTGAATATGTTGAACATCGTGATCGCCGCGCTTGTCTGGCCTCTATGCTGCATGTTCCTTGTGAGGAGTGTGGTTGGGAGAAGCAATCTGGCCGCGCTGACCGCGGCAGTGCTGGCCACGGTCTTTCCAGCCTTCCCGCTCGCCCTGTTCGAGTATGGGACTCTATTTCCCAACATGTTGTCCTACAGCATTCTCCCCGTAGCACTTGGACTTCTGATTCATGTCTCGCGGCTGGTATTGGAACCGGTAGACCAGTGGCATTGGTCGAGCCACACCGTGCTGCTCGGCATCGTGTTGGCAGGGTTGGTCACTGCGCAGCCAAACGGACTGGTCGCTCTTTTGGCGATGTTCGTCCCCATCGGTCTGTGGATTTGGTGGATGTGGGCACGGCCGGCTCGAACCCCACGGGATGTCGCACTGTGGCGAAAGACTGGAGTGCTGATCGTCGTCGGCATCACTTATCTGCTCGTGTGGGGGCAGTTGCTTTTATCCTTCGATGACCGGGAGCCGTTCACCACGGGAGGCGCCGCACTGGGCGCAGTGCTCACTGGTTCCGTGAGCGCTACCGCTACCAACTGGTTCACCGCTACTGCCATAGCCGGGGGCCTGGTGGTACTGGCTTCCGATAAGAGGAGAGTATGGCTCCTTTTCGTTTTCGTGGTTCCTGCTTTTCTCTACGTTGTTGCCGCATCGGTCCCGCCCGGGCCGATCCGTATGTTCTTCATCGGATCCTGGTACCAGGACGCTCCGCGGCTGGCCGCGTTGACGCCGATGGTGAGCATAGTGGTCGCAGTTGCGGGTTTCCTATGGTTGCGCGATTGGGCAGTTCGCCGAGTAACGGATGCAGGGAGAGGGGTGCGAAGACCGGTCGCCGGAGCTGTTGTCTCGGCCTCCGTGATGGCGTTCCTAGTCATACTCTGCGCCACCTCGTTTCAAGGCGCGATCGACGACGCGGTGGCGAATGCGAAACGGGCGTACAGCTTCGAGAATGCCAAGGCTGATGTCCTGTCTCTTGACGAGAGGAAGCTCATTGAGCAGCTTCCAGAGCTCGTTCCTGAAGACACAGTCCTTGGGGTGAACCCTTGGAACGGAGGTGCGTTAGCCTATGCCTATACAGGTATTCCCGTTTCGCAGTATCACATGGACACCCCGGGAGATGACCTCGCCATGGTAGCGCAGACGCTGGATGCTGCGGTCCAGGGATCGGACAGTTGCAGCACCGCCCAAAATCTGGGGATCGAGTATGTGCTCGACTTTGGCGACGATTACCTCCTCGACTTTGAAGAAGCATTTGAATACCCCGCGTTTGACGATGTGACAGCTGAATCCGGGTTTGAGCTGGTGCGCAGCGTAGGTGAAGCAGAGCTATATCGGATCGCGAAGTGCTGACAAACACGTTTGAGCACTGTTGCGCGTTGTTCCGCGTCCACTCGACTATGGGATACTTGCTCGGTGAGTCGCACCTGGATCGTTATTCCTCTCTACAACGAAGCACCGGTAATTGGCGATGTCGTCCGGGGTCTGCTCCCGTACTTTCCGCACGTGGTTTGTGTGGATGACGGCAGCACGGACACTTCGGCCAGAGCCGCCCACGAGGCGGGTGCCGTCGTCGTTCAACACCCAGTCAATCTTGGGCAGGGTGCCGCTTTGCAGACGGGTTTCGAGTACGCTTTGTCGGATCCCGAGATGACCAGTGTGGTGACATTCGATGCTGACGGCCAGCACCGGGTGGACGACGCCATGGCCATGGTCGCTCGGATCCACTCCGGTGAGGCCGACGTTGTGCTAGGTTCGAGGTTCCTTGACAGCCGGACCAATATAGGCTGGTTGAAGCGGTTGGTTTTGCGCACCGCCGCGTTGCAGACGAGACTGACTACAGGCATGCCCCTCACAGACGCGCACAACGGGCTGCGCGCATTTTCTCGGGGCATTACCTCCAACATTCATTTGACGCAGAACCGCATGGCGCATGCCTCCGAACTTGTGCAATTACTTGCACTGTTACACCCACGCTGGACGGAACACCCAGTGCAAATTATCTATACAGAGTATTCAAAATCGAAGGGGCAGTCGCTCCTTAATTCTGTCAATATTATGGCTGATTTACTGTTTAGGTGATCTAACGTGTTAATCGTTGTGCAAATTTTGCTCGTTCTTGCGGTCGTTACTGTCTCGCTGGTGCTCATCCGAGGTGGTTCAAATGCCAAGCACATGGCTGTTCGCAGAATCATGGTTCTTCTCTTCGCCTTGACCGCTGCTCTCTCCATCTTCCTCCCTTCGCTGCTTTCCGCCACAGCTCATGTCCTCGGCATTGGACGTGGCACCGACCTCGTTCTCTACGCATTCATCGTCAGCTTTCTTGTTTACATGTCCACAACGCATCAACGTTTCAGACACACGGAAGCGTCAATCACTAAACTGGCCCGCCGTGTGGCGCTGGATGAAGCGACGCGCCCCTGGGAGAGCGGACAGCGGTCGAACAATCCCACCCAACCCAATGCGTAAGGTCCGCTCAACAATCGCCACCTCAGCGGGGGAGTCGCAAGCGTGAGAGTTGCAGTGACCAAGGGAACGCTGCGGGTTCCTCCTACGTACTTTGCCCTGACACACGCCGAAAAAATGAGCGATTTGCATCAGTTCGAGGTGTTTTGCCTGGTCGCGGACCTAAGCACAGACTCTTCGGTTCCGGTTAATGACTATGTACCGCTCCGCCAGCTCGGATTTCGGAGGCGCGAACTTGTCATGCCCGGGTTTATCCCAAGCATGGTAGGAGGAGTCAAGAAGTTTCATCCCGACATAATCCATCAGCATTTCGGTACTTGGGCCGTCGCTGCTGCACACGTAGCCATGAGCACACGCGTCCCGCTGGTAACCACCCTTCACGGGGCCGATGTTTTCGCCTTACAACGGCCGCCATCCACGGCGATGGCACGATGGCACCATTACAACGTTCGAGTTGCGAACAAGCAAAGTAGGAAGCTCCTCGCCGTGAGTAACTTCCTTGCGGCCGAAGCCATCGCAGCGGGTTTGGATCCGCGCAAATTGGAGGTGCATTACCAGGGCATCGATACTGACTACTTCACTCCGGCTGAGAAAGTCCGCAGCTCAGAGCTCGGCGAAAAGCCGATGCTGCTGTTCGTAGGTGGGCTTAGCGAAGGTAAAGGTATACGTGACCTAATAGCCGCTTCAGGCGCGGTGAACAAGAGCGCCCCGCATAAGCTCGTCATAGTGGGGGATGGTGATTTGAGGGCTGAGGTTCGACAAACGGCGGCTGAGTTCACGCATATCGAACTGGTTGGCCCTCAAGATAAAGAATTAGTGCGGGATTGGATGCGTAGGGCGCGTGCATTAGTTGTTCCAAGCCGCATGTATAAGGGTGCCCGCGAGGCGGCGGGGCTGGTTGCACTGGAGGCCGCGGCCTGTGGAGTTCCGGTCGTTGCCAATGACTCCGGCGGGCTCCGCGAGATGATGGTGCCGGGCAGCACCGGTTTGCTTGTGAGGGAAGGTCATATAGACGATCTTGGCGAGGCTATCAGAGAAATCATTCAGTTACCCGCGCACTCGTATGCGGCAATGAGCTCGGCAGCGCGGAAGTTCGCCGTTGAAGAACGCAGCTTGAACGTGAGCTGCGCCGAACTCGCCGGCCATTACGAGGATATTAGAGGGCAAACTTTGTAGCGAGAATCTTCAGAGTAGAACTAAGACCGAAGTACGCCTGGCTAGAAGAGTTCCTGCGCCGCATTTTCCAAGCCGTCCTCACAGCCGTCAAATCGACGGCGACGAGGACGTCTGCTGAGCCAAGAACAGACATAGCTGAATCATCTCGCTGCACTGCCCTCCAAAATACCCTTGACTCATCTAGTGGACCGAGGGAGTTGATCATTCGTCCGACCGGGAACTTCTGAAGAAAGGCGTGGAGTTTAACTGAAGGCGTCAATGCAAGAAATTGGTCAAGAGGTGGTTTGCTGCGATCTGACTTACCGATAACGATGCTTCGGTTGGTTTCGTAGGAAGGCAACCAACTAATGAGTTCAAGTTCGATCTGCCGGCCGGTCGCCTTAGCGAGAGCTTGATTCAAGGCCTCCTCACCGAGCGCCGAGCGGAATAATTGTTCTGGATCGCTTGCAGATCCAACGATAGCTACAACTCGAAGGGGCGGATTCACGAGGCTCAGTCCTTTCCAATAACTTCTTCTAAGCGCTGTATCCGCGGTGAAAGCTGCCTTTCCCGCGCAAGGTGGGACGCCCAATTTTGATTTTTGGCGTAATCGGTTGCAGTCATATGTACCGCGCGTTCCGCCGTCTGCAAAAACACTTCACATGCAGCTTGTGCGGAGACTTCCTTGACAGGATACCAATCATTGCGATCTTGCAAGATAGTGCTAGCGGCGCTCTTAGGGTAATGCACTGAAGCAATAGGAAGGCCGGTTGCTGCATATTCGAAGACTTTGCCACTTGTTACGTATTCGCTTCCGGCCAAGG
This sequence comes from Arthrobacter parietis, assembly GCF_039530425.1. Taxonomy (NCBI): domain Bacteria; kingdom Bacillati; phylum Actinomycetota; class Actinomycetes; order Micrococcales; family Micrococcaceae; genus Arthrobacter; species Arthrobacter parietis. Next base: position 15,776 of record NZ_BAAAON010000002.1, read on the forward strand.
CTAACAACAGCGCATCGAACTGTGCATATACAGCTGCGACCTCTGTCTTGCTGACGGGCCCTTCGTAAGACACACTATCCCCAGCATAATGTTCGAGCAACTTGAGAACTTTCGGGTCCGGCTCGGAATAATGTCCAAGCCTTCCGCGAAATACCAGGCGCGATCTGCTGATGAGGTCTGACTGTGACCGAGCCATTCGCCAGCCGTCGAGCGCCTCTTTTAGCGGTATAGGGCCGTATATAGTTCCAAGATAACCGAAGACCAAACTACGGCTCTGATGGATGCCCGTCTGCCGTTCCATGTCTTTGAATTGGGATGCGAATTCGGCGTCGAACGCGTTCGCAACAACGTGAAACTTATCCGCAAGGTCTGGATGCTCCTGGACGTGCCAGTCTCGAATCGGCACGTTCACAAACCACGCTTCTGTCGCGTTCTTTAGGAATCGGTTTTCTAATCGTGCGGACCTTGAATGGCGCAAGCCGATTCGTTCGCCTGAGAAAACGTCTAGGTGCCAAGCATCCCTATAATCCATAACATATGGCACACCGGCCTTCCTATGAAGGTGCCAACCAGGAATGAAATCGACGTTTGGGTTTGCGGTGCCGAGGACCAAATCCACCGGGTTCTCTTGATGAACGCGATCCGTAGCATTGACGAGGGCTCTACGCCATCCGCCGTATACGGGTTCGGGAAAAGAGATGCGATCCTTCTGCGCGCGGATATAGGACCAAAGAAGGTTTGATGTCATTCGGGCTCGTGACCACTGCGATAGGTCAGGTTCAGCTCTCTCCAAGCTAAAGGGAACTCTCACGATGGCGATTCCTGGGTCGATGGTCTTCTCAAGCTCGCCATCGGTCCCCGTTTGGTAGTCGAAAACCTCTCGACTCGCTGTGAGGACGGTAACTCTCCATCCGCTGCGTGCGAAGGAGTTCGCGGTGGCCAGTGCCCTATAAACGCCCGCACCACGTGAGGGTGGATATCCCCAAGCGACGTAAAGAAGGTGCGGTCGTTCGTCGACTGTCATGCAGCGTTCTCCAATTCATCGGTGAGCAATCAAACTCTACAGTGATTCGTCCAGCACGTGCTTCAGGCTCCACGACGGCTGTGACTACCCGTTTCAATCTGGCGCGGTCCGTCCGTAGGACAGCCCTCGTCAGCGGTTGCCCTCATCCAAAGGTGCGATCTAGACCTGCGGGGTGACGTTGGGTAGAACGCTACAAGTTCCGCGGCAGGTAAAGACGAGTTGCTCCAGCCGGCCCTGTCTCCGGCGCTGGCGGATAGAGTGCCAAAGTGATTAGGGGTTCTTTCTATGAATTTGCGCCGCGCATCATCCGGAGGACGGCTCTCTTGGGGAAGCCTCCAGCTTGGAACGCATGGTTAGTCATGGTTGCGCACCTGCGTGCTGTCTGCCGCCTAGCATCGCTGCTCATCGTGACAGGCCTTAAGCGCTCTCAATCTCCCGCTTGACCCACGCTCGCAACTTTTCCGGGTCAGACCGAACTCGTTCAAACACACGGGTCTTCATCCCCTAGTTCTCGGGTGCCTTCACAACCACCCCGATCGGACGAATCTCAATCGAGCGCCGGTGTGGTTACGATATGTGGTCTGACTCCGATGAGGACGAGAACTCGAGCGGAGGAACGCACTGATCTCCGTCCTTCTTGACAATTTCCGCGAGGCGCTTGATCGGTTGCTCTAGTTGCTTCCCACGGGAGAGGTGCAGTGCCCACTGCTGGTTCTTTGCATAGTCAGCTGCGGTCATCTCAGCCGCCCGTTCCGCTGTGGCAAGCAATACCCTGCAAGCTTCATCAGCATTGACTTCTTGCATTGGGAACCAGTCCTCTCTCCCGCTCAATACCTCAGTAGTCGCGGTCTCTGGGTGATGTAGCGATGTGATCGGCAGCCCGGTGGCGGCATACTCGAAGACCTTCCCGCTCGTAACATATTTGCTACGTCCAAGAATTAGAAGCAGCGCGTCGAACTGCTTATAGACGGCAGCAACATCTGTTTTGCTCACCGGTCCCTCATAGGAAACCTGGTCATTGCGGTATTCACTCAAAATGGCGAGGACCTTCGGGTCAGGCTCCGTGAAATGACCTAGCCTTCCTCTGATAACGAGGCGGGATGCCGCAACGAGCCGTGACTTCTGCCTGGCTTTTCGCCAGCCTTCCAGTGTTTCTTTGAGAGGCATAGGGCCGTAGATTGTACCGAGATAGCCGAAGACGAGCCCATCGCCAAGCGCATCCTTGGCGGGGGACTGTAGTCCTACGAAATTTGAAGCGAACTCTTCTTCAAATGCATTCGCAACGACATGATAGTTCTTCGAGTTCTCCGGGTATTCCCGCGCGTGCCAATCACAAATTGCACCATTCACGAACCAAGCTTCTACAGATTGTTTGAGTAGTTGGCGTTCTCTTCGCACCGAGCGGGAGCGCGGGGACCCGATTCGTCTATCCGCGTAGACGTCGAGATGCCAAGTGTCACGATAATCCATGACGTAAGGCACACGCGACTTCCTGTGTAGGTGCCAGCCCGGGAGGAAATCCACATTTGGATTGGCGGAGCCAATCACCAAGTCCACTGGCTTCTCTTTATGAACTATATTCGTGGCATTGATCAGCTCGCGTCGCCAACCGCCATACACTGCTTCGGGGAACTCAAGCCAGTCCTTCCGTGCGCGCAAATGCGTCCACAGCAGGTTGGAGGCCACGCGGAGTTTAGACCAGTTTGATAGATCGGGCTCTCCACGAATCCAGCTGAACGGCACCCGTACTACATGGATCGTGGGGTCGACAGCTTTTTCCAGTTCGGTATCTGTGCCCGTCTGATACTCGAACACTTCACGGCTTGCCGTAAGGACTGTTACTTCCCACCCGCTCCGCGCGAAAGCATTAGCGGTCGCCAGCGCTCGGTAGACCCCTGCACTTCGCGAGGGAGGGAAACCCCATGCAACATATAAGAGGTGCGGGCGTTTTCCGACGGTCATTGGGTCCTCTCCATTTGGCTGGGGCATGAACCACTTTACAGCTGGCTTGTTTTCTGGCGTCAAACCTCTGCTAAGTTCGGAATATGTCTGCCGCCGGCGAGGAACCAACAGCGCTCCACCTCTACGATTGCGCTGACGTCGGAGCAACTCTCGTTCAGTACGGCCGTGCGATGGGCCGGCCTTGGCGCTTCCTTCCGGCACGGGACACGAGTCTCGATAACGCGAGCACGATGGGCTCCCTTGGGCGGACTGCGAGCATAGCGAAGTGGACTGCGACCCGCTGGCTGAAAAGTTTTGATGCTGATCTGCTTCATATCCATTTCGGCACCAGGTTGGATGTGCTCGCCAAGTGGCCCCGTAGACCATTTATCGTTCACTATCATGGAACGGACATCCGAACCTTCTACTACGATCCCCTGCAGCGCGGCAGAATACAATGGGGCGCGGACAACGCGGAAGTCGTGTTGTATTCGACTCCAGACCTCAAGGTCCATGCAGAAAGAGCGCGAAGTGATGCAATTTATCTCCCCAATCCCGTAAATTTGGGCGAGCTGCCAGCCTGGGATCCAAACGGAGCGCCGGTTGTCGTCTTTTCCTCACGATGGGATGACTCCAAGGGTGGACAGCAGCAATTGGAGCTTCTTTCAGCAATTCGTCGAGCGTTGGGACCTGAAGTTCGCCTAGAAGGCCTGGAATGGGGCAATGGTGCTCAGGAAGCGCGCCGCCGAGGCGTCGAATTGATTCCTCGGATGTCGAAGCAGCACTATCTGCGGTGGCTGTCGAAAGCTCATTGCGTCGTCGGTCAAACGTCGGGAATCCTAGCTATGAGCGAGCTTCAGAGCGTTGCCATCGGGGTTCCGCTGGTGGCGCGTCTTGAGCCGGGGTTCTACCCCGATCCTGTGCCGGTAATCAGCGCACCAACCACGGATGGTCTTGCCGCTGAGGTCGCTTCCGTCATGCAGGACCCCGTGGGAACTGCAAACGTACTTCAGGGCCGTCAATGGGTGAACGAACATCACTCACCGGATGCAGTTGTGAATCAGCTCGCAACCATTTATGGCGAGTTAGCTTAGACCTGCCAGAGCTGCCTGTCGCGCGAAATCCGGAACTTTGGCAACTACCTCGTCGAACGATCCCTGGGCGTCGACCCGCCCGTCCTTCATGAAGAAGACAATATCGGCGTTTCTGATGGTTGAGAGCCTATGGGCTACCGTTATAACGGTAACTTCACCATGAAGCTTTCGTATTGCAGAGGTTACTGCTGCCTCCGTCGCCGTGTCCAGCGCGCTCGTTGCCTCATCCATCACAAGAACATTCGGGTTGTCATAAAGAGCGCGCGCTATCCCTAATCGCTGTCGCTGACCGCCCGAGAGCGAGTGGCCTCTTTCAGCGACCACAGCGTCGATTCCGCCAGGGCGACTAATGATCGTCTCCAGCAGCTGGGCGCGTCGAAGTGCCGTCTCGACTTTGGGCCTGTCAACATTGGACGGGTTCCACGTGAGCGCTACGTTCTGGCCAACAGACGCATCGAATAGGGATACCTCTTGCGGAACGTACCCGATGCGTTTGCGCCAATCATCAAGAACGAAGTCCATTCGCACGCCACCCACTTCCAGGTGCCCCTCGCTAGGCTCAATTAGTCCGAGCAGAAGGTCTATTAGCGTGGATTTTCCCGCACCGGAGCTTCCCACGAAAGCGACGTGTGTTCCAGCCGGAATAGAGATGCTCACACGATTCAGGGCGGGAGACTCAGCCCCGGGATAAGTGAAGCTGACGTTTCGCAGCTTAATGTCAACTCTCCCGGAGTCCAGCTTCTGTTGAGGACGATCACGTACGCGCGCCGCGAGCAGTGCGTCGCCTTCCCGAATGTCGTGCATGACGTTATTGGCGAAAGAAGCGCTTGAGTTTGCCTGAGACTGGACTGCCTGGAGGCGCGTGAGTGATGGAACGAGTCGGAAGCCGGCAACAGCAAATAGGCCGACCGCGCTTACTGCTCCCTCGGGGCCATCCATTATCAGCCCAACCCCTCCGACCAGCGCGAATCCTAGGATCAATGCAGTTTCAAGGACGTAGCGGGGCACCTGACTCAGAAAGATAGACCTTGCGCGAGCCCTTGAGCTTTTGGTCCGGGTCATATTGACCCGCTCCTGAACATCAGGAGCCCTGCCTGCCAGGGTCAATTCCTTCAAGGTGTTCATTGCTTCGGTGAGCATCGTGACGGTTTTACCCGACCACTGGCGGTTCTCTCGACCAGCTTGAACCGACATAGGAGAGATGACGCGGGCGAGCAGGAAGGCAACGAAACCGAGATAAAGAAGTGTCACGATCGCGATGATCGGCTCGGCTACAAATAGCACTACGATAACGGCCAAAAGAGTCCCGAATTCGCCAAACAAGGTCATAGCGGGAATGAGAACGCCAGCTACCGTGATTCCTACGCCAACGTCGACCATACGAACGAGTTCGCTGGAATTTTTCTTTAGACGGTTCACCCAAGGGGACGCAAGATAGGAGGCGAAGAGGCGGTCACCGATCGAAACTTCATGCTGCGCGAACCGCGCGGTAGCCATCCGCAGCAGCAGGACTGCCAGGACTCCTTTTAGGACGATCAATAGGCAAACCCCGAGGAGGATAGGCAGAATCACGCCCGAAACGTCACCGACGACGGGGAGCACGACTGAGTCTCCACTCACGAGGGCGGGAAGAATCAGCGCAACCGCTCCCAATGCAACCATGTCCAGCACGGCGAGACATGCGCTAGCGATTCCGTAGCCCAGAAGGAAGCGGCGGCTGCCTGAGGGGAGCGTGGCCAAAAGAGGGCGCAATATTTCTAATAGGTTTTTCATGCCGTCCATCAGCGTACTCGAAACCGTTTCCGCAAGGGTCTTACGGCGGCCGAGGGTACTAGGATATTTCAGTCGATGCTGGTGCGGCGTTCAAGAATAGAAAGAGCGTAAAAGCCGTGCGGTGGGAAGTCCTGCACAGCCACTTCTCACCGCCTACCCGGTAGCTACAGCCATCCGTACATCGCGTTCGTTAGCCACAGGCAGGGCACGGGTATCGGGGTCGGTGATTCCCCCGCCGTGAACCTGTGCCGATCAATTGAACGGAGTTCCGGCGATGGTGTAGGTGCTCCAGGACTTTCCGGCTGGTGTGGCTTGGCTGAAGCCGTTGGTGGTGAAGGGGTAGTAGGTAAGGTCGCCTGTGATGTCGCGTCCGATGAGGCCGCGGCTAGTACTTCCATTGAAGCCGTCCACGGCGTTGACAGCGTCGATGGTGTGCCATCCGGTTCCGATGGCGGTCCGAGAGCCCGAAATGATGCTGCCGGTTCCGCTGCCGGTGTAGCGCAGCAGGTTGTTGCTGGAGTCGCGGGAGAGCAGGTCCATGCGTCCGTCGAGGTTCTGATCTGCCATGACAATGGGCATATCCGTGAAGTCGGATCCAATTTTCACTGCTTTGCCTAGCCGATGGGTTGAGGTATGCGGCCAGTATTGGAGGGTCCCGTCGGGGCGGGCGCCGACTACCGTGGTGCCTTGTCCTGTAACCCAGGGACCGACGGCTATGCTGATGCCCTGCCAGCCGGTACCTATCTGAACAGGGGAGTCGAAGCCACCCGTGGGTTTGCCCGCATAGTAGTTCAGGATTCCGTTGTCCCACTGCGCGAGAAGGTCGATGGTGCCGTCGGTGTTCCAGTCCACGGGATTGATGGACGCGGCTGCGCTCCATCCCGAGCCGATTTGGAACCGCGCATCGAACCCGCCTTTCCCGTTGGCTGGGTAGTTCCAGAGCCTGCCGCTTGAATCAATAGCCACCATATCCGCGAGCGCACGCACAGACGGCTGGGCGGGCGCTGGTGCAGGCGCGGGGTCTGGCTCAGGTGTCGGCGTCGGCTCCGGAGTGGGCACAGGGGCAGTCGACGTGAAGTCAGTGCCAGCGATGGTGTAGGTGCTCCAGCCTGACCCAACGCTGGTTGCTTGTCCGAAGCCGTTGGTGGTGAAGGGGTAGTAGGTGAGGTTGCCGGCCGTGTTGCGCCCGATCATCCCCCGGCTGTTGGTGCCGTTGAAGCCGTCGACAACATTGATGGCGTCGATCACGCCCCACCCGTTACCGACCACAGTTCGTGAGCCTGAGACGATGGTTCCGGTTCCGCTGCCGGTGTAGCGCAGCAGGTTGCCGTTGGAGTCGCGGGAAAGAAGGTCCATGCGTCCGTCGAGGTTCTGATCCGCCATGACGATCGCCATGTTCGTGAAGCCGGATCCGATTTTCACGGCGCTGCCGAGCCGGTGCGTTGAGGTATGTGGCCAGTAGTGCAGCGTGCCGTCAGAACGGGCGCCGACTACCGTGATGCCTTGGCCTTTGACCCACGGTCCGACGGCGATGCTGATGTCCTGCCAGCCCGAAGATCCAATCTGGACGGGAGTTTCGAACCCGCCCGAGGGCTTACCCGCGTAGTAGTTCAAAGTTCCGTTGTTCCACTGGGCAAGCAGGTCGATCGTGCCGTCGGCGTTCCAGTCCACGGGATTGATGGACTTGGCGCTGCCCCATCCCTGCCCAATCTGGAATCGTGTGCCGAACCCACCCTCGCCGTTGGCCGGGTAGTTCCACAACCGCCCGGACGAATCGATTGCCACCATATCCGCTAGCGCCCGCACCGACGGCTTGGGTGATACGGCTGTGGGAGCACTGCCGCCTCGCGCGAAAGCCTGGAGGCTGGTGAAGGATCCGTTCCACTGGTTCCAGTCGCCGACAACCGGTCCCTCGCTCGTGTACTGCCAGACGCTGTAGAAATCCCAGCTGGCGGGCAAAGTGCCTGCGCCGTAGTTATTGTAGGAGGCCACGTGAAGCGCATGGTCCGAGAAGGCCGTGCTGCTGCCTGTGCACCGGTTCCACCAGTCGGTAGTTGTATAAATCATCGGCTTGCGGCCGGTGAGGGTCACCATCCGATTCGAGAAGTCCCGGATCCAAGTGACCATCTGCGATGCGCTCATGTCGTAACAGGTGTTCCCCAGCGAGGGGTAAGGGTTGTATTCAACGTCCAGGAGCGGAGGCAGGGTTTTCCCGTCCGCGCTCCAGCCACCGCCATTTGCCACAAAATAATTCGCCTGGGCGGCACCGCTCGAGACGTTCGGAATGGCGAAGTGATAGGCACCGCGGAGCATTCCGCGGCCGCCGGAACCGTTGTACTGGTGAGCGAACTCAGGGTTCTTGTAGACAAGCGCTTCTGTCGCCTTCACATAGGCCCAACGTGAGCCGTAGTTCCATGCGCCGTCCCAGTCCACGTAGCCTTGGTGGCTGCTGACGTCGACACCAAGGACGCCCGACGACGGTTGCCAGTAGTTGGTTGCAAGGGGCGCCATTGCTGCGCCTTCGACTGAATCGGTTGAGTCAGCACCGTTGCTGAGCGGGGAAGCATCCTCACGGGGTGCCGGCTTTTGCGCATCTCCCGTCACTTCCAGACGCTCGATGCCCTGTCCCATGCTTGCCCCATGTTCTCCTATGAGGTCCGCGAGCAGGTCGGAGTTGTTTCGGTAATCAAGAGCAGTGGGCGCCTCTGGTGCCACTGATGACTGCGAAGGCGAGGCCGCTGGCGATGGTGCCGGTTCCTCTACGGGATCCGCGGGTTCGCTCGCAGGAGCCGCCGGAGCCGCCGGCGGGGAAGCGGTGGCTACTTCCGCCGGAGCCGTGGCCGTCGTCGTCGGCGTTTCAGTTCCGACCGCTGGCGTCATTCCGGCGAGGAGGCCAAGAGTGACCAGCGAGGAGAGTGCGAACGTTTTCGAGGCGCGGGAAGCTATCAAGGGAAATCTCCAGATAGTGCAAGCCCCGGCAGGGGCCGGGCGTTTCCCAGGAAAGGGTACCTGCGTGTTACTTATGAAGAGGGACAGATGTGACGACTTGAAGCATGGTTGTCCACAGGTCGCTTCATCGGGCTAGGTAAGTTGTTTCGCCGTGGCCTACGCTTTGAGGCAGGGAAACAAACCTTCGATCGTGCGTTACCAGTCTGACAGTCTCCGGCGTGCGCCTCCCTCCTGCATGCCGAATCCTTGGGGAAAACTATGGATGCAGTGCGCATTGTTGAGGATGAGGTAAGAGAACTCATCCGTCGTCGTGGTCTTGATCCGTCCTTGCAGGGGCCGGAAGTGCGGCGGCTTGTCGAGGCTGCGGTTAATGACTACGACGAACGATCGCTCGTCGGTCCGCTGCCGCCGCTGGGCCAACTGGAGCAAGCCCGGCGCCATGTTTTCGACGCTGTGGCCGGCTACGGCGCGCTACAGCCGCTGCTCGACGATCCAGCCATTGAAGAAGTTTGGATTAACTCGCCCTCGGAAATTTACGTCGCGCGGGCAGGCGAGTCGGAGCTTACATCACTGACTCTCACCGAACAGCAGGTCCGCGACCTCGTTGAGAAGATGCTGAAATCGTCCGGTCGAAGGCTGGACCTCTCTTCGCCGTTCGTCGACGCCTCCCTGCCCGACGGGTCGAGGCTGCACGTCGTGATACCGGATGTCACCCGACGCCACTGGGCAGTCAACATCCGAAAGTTCATCTCTCGTGCGACGCGCCTTGAGCATCTGGTCGAACTGGGGTCACTGACGCCGCAGGCCGCCAAGTTCCTCAACGCCGCCGTGGCAAGCGGCCTGAACATACTCGTTTCCGGTGCGACGCAGGCAGGCAAGACCACACTGCTAAATTGCCTTGGAGCCAGCATCGGCTCTCGCGAACGGGTCGTGACTGTCGAGGAAATCTTCGAGCTTCAGTTTCCCTTGCGTGACGTCGTGGGGTTGCAGTGCCGGCAGCCCAACCTTGAGGGTCATGGCGAAATACCGTTGCGACGCCTCGTTAAGGAGGCACTCCGCATGCGTCCCGATCGGCTCATCGTCGGTGAAGTTCGGGAAGCTGAAAGTCTCGATATGCTCATCGCTCTGAATTCGGGCTTGCCTGGAATGTGCAGCGTGCATGCCAACAGTGCCCATGATGCAGTGACCAAAATTTGTACGCTGCCTCTGTTGGCGGGCGCAAACATCTCCAGCGCTTTCGTGGTGCCGACGGTTGCCTCCTGCATCGATTTAGTGGTGCATTGCGTTCGCGAGCGATCCGGGCAACGGCGGGTGGCGGAGATCGTTGCACTGGGGCGCCGCGTCGAGAACGGTGTGATTGAGACCTCGACCTTGTTCAAACGAGCGGATGGTGAGCTGCATGCCACCGCTTCGAGCATGCCTGCCGAGGAGAAGTTCGCGGCCGCCGGCTACACCGTCGCCTCGCTCCTGAGCCCATCATGACCGTTGCAGTCGGTGTGGCACTCGGAGCCGGACTGTTGCTGATCTGGTGGTCGACCTGGGCGGTCCCACCGCGGCCTGCGAAGGCCCGGCGTGGTGCCGGCAAGGTGGAGGAACTGCTCCTGCGGGCCGGCGTAGAGCGCGTATCAGCGGGCGGTTTGCTGGCAGCCAGCGGGATTGCGGCCCTCTTTGTGTTCCTCTTTGTCTTCGTCTTTACGGGCACGCCGGCCATAGCGGCCTGCTTCGCGATCTTCGGCGGGCTGTTGCCGGTCATGCTGGTCCGCTGGCGCGCGCGCAAGCGCACAGCCTCGCTGCGGGAGCTGTGGCCTGATGTAGTAGACCACCTTCGATCCGCCATCCGCGCCGGCTTGTCCCTGCCCGAAGCACTGATGCAGCTAGGCGTAAAGGGGCCGGAGGAATTACGGCCGGCTTTCCGAGAGTTTGCGGGCGATTATCGATCCGGCGGACAATTCGATCAGTCCCTCGATCGCCTGAAGGACCGGCTGGCCGATCCTGTGGCCGACCGCATCGTGGAGGCATTGCGCCTCACCCGCGAGGTCGGCGGCACCGATCTGGGCAGGCTGCTGGGCACCCTCGCGGAATTCCTGCGTGACAGCGCAAGAACCCGAAGCGAGCTTGAGGCACGCCAATCCTGGACCGTAAATGCCGCCAGGCTTGCTGTGGCAGCACCATGGATCGTGTTGGCCCTGCTCTCGACCCGGCCTGAAGCCGTCGCGGCGTACAACACAGCCGGTGGCGCGGTAGTGCTCATCGGGGGACTACTGGTTTCGGCGTTCTGCTACTGGATTATGCTGCGGATCGGCGCCTTGCCTGATGACGAGCGGGTGCTGAGCTGATGGAGTTTGCACTGGCGGCACTCGTGGGCGCATGCCTGGGATCCGGGCTCTGGCTGATATTCGTCCGGCTGCCGATCATGCGTCAGCCGCGGTTCGTTGAGCGCATCGCTCCCCAACTGAAGTCTGTAGACGTGAGCTCAAGACTTTTGCATGCCCAAACGGTTACCCCCTTTGGACCGCTGGAACGAATCATCCGGCCAGTGGCGCGCGACGCCGTCACCTGGCTCAACAGGTTCAGCCCGGCGTCGTCCGTTCTCGCGAGAAGGCTGGAGCAGGCGGGCCGCTCACAATCCGTCCTCGACTTTCGTGCCGAGCAAATCATCTGGGGGAGCATCGGGCTTGCCGCGTCGACAACAATCCTTCTCACTTTGGCGGCCTCCGGCAGTTTCAACGTAATGCTCGCGATCCTCATCGTGTTCGGCAGTGCTGCCGGCGGCTATCTCCTGCGCGATTACCTGCTCGGTGCACAGATTAGGAAGCGGGAAAGCCGCATCCTCGCAGAATTCCCAAGCCTCGCCGAGTTGATGGCCCTCGCCGTCAGCGCGGGCGAGAGCGCTACCGGCGCACTGGAACGTATCTGCAGGACAGGCCACGGTGAGCTGACCAAAGAATTCGCACGCGTTCTTGCCGAAACCCGAGCCGGAACGCCCTTGATGCAGTCCCTTCAGAACTTCTCCAACCGCACCCAACTGGCGCCGCTCGTACGGTTCGTTGACGGCATCAGCGTAGCTGTTGAGAGGGGAACACCGCTCGCCGATGTACTCCGCGCCCAGGCGCAGGACGTGAGGGACCTCTCAAAGCGGGAACTCATGGAATCTGCCGGACGAAAGGAGATCGCCATGATGGTGCCCCTCGTATTTGGCGTCTTGCCGCTCACCGTTCTGTTTGCCGTCTACCCAGGTATTGCCCTGATCAACCTTGGACTCTAATCACCTCAAAGAAAGGAACCAGCATGCGTAACCGCCTCATCGCACGCTTTCTGTTCACGACGACCCTCCTCCGAATCCGTGGGCACCTCACGCACACTGCGGACCACCCCGAGCGCGGTGACGTGCCTGGGTGGGTGATGATCACGCTGATGTCAGCCGTCCTGGTGGCCGCACTTCTGGCTATTGCATCGCCGGCGCTGGAGGGACTGTTCAACGAGGCGATCAACCGCGTCAGTCCATAACGCGGTGACTCTCCTCTCCTCGGGCATGGACAACCGGCACCGGCACCCGAATGAACGGGGCGCCGCAACGGTCGACTTCGCTCTCATCGGCGGCCTGCTGACGATCATCTTCATTGCGATCGTTCAACTCACGCTCGTACTTCATGTGCGAAACACGCTGATCGACGCGGCCTCTTCCGGTGCTCGCTACGGCACTCTCGCCGATCGCTCACCAGCGGATGCAGCAGCGCGCACAAGTTCACTCATCGCCGATGCGATCAACAGCGCCTACGCACAGGACGTGTCGGTGAGCCGGGTCAATCGGGGCGGCTCTGCCGTCCTTCAGGTCACGGTTCGCGCTCCGATTCCCGTGATCGGGCTGATTGGTCCGTCCGGAACCATGGAGGTCAACGGACATGCTGCGCTTCCTTCCTGAGCGCGTCCGCGCAGCTTGGCAAGACAACGACGACGACGGCAGCGCAGTTCTCGAATTCACCTTCCTTGGTCTGCTCTTGCTGGTGCCCGTTGTCTACCTCGTGCTGACTGTGGGCTCAGTGCAGGGGGCGTCATTCGCCGTCGTTGGCGCTGCCGACCAGGCAGCCAAGGTTTTCGTTGACTCGGATAGCCCAGAGGAGGCTTATGCCCGCGCTGAACAGGCTGTGGAGTTCACCATCAACGATTTCGGATTCGCACCCGAAGACGCAGCGGTGACGATTACCTGCGCAGGCACCTGCCTGGAGCCCGGGTCGAGCGTCACCGTCGCCGTCGATCTGAGGGTTCCGCTGCCGCTGATCCCCACGATGCCCGGCCTCAACACGTCAGCAGCCACGGTCGATTCAAGCGCAACCCAGCTCGTGGAGCGTTTCGGATGATGCCGCCGGACCGAAACGTGGATAAGGATGATGACGAACAGGGGCAAATCACTGTTCTGATTATCGGGTACATTTTGCTTTCGCTCCTGGTGGTTGCGGTTGTCACCGCGGTTTCCGCCGTCTACATCGAGCACAAGAAGCTGCTATCGGTAGCGGACGGAGCGGCATTGAGCGCAGCCGATACCTTCTCGGTCGCCTCCATAGATTCAGGCGGCGGGGAACCAGTACCGGAACTTGAGAGCGACTCGGTCTCGCGGGCAGCGGCCGCCTACCTCGAGCGGTCGGGCGCGCCGGCGCGGTTCAATAACCTGAACCTGGACCCTGCGACAGGAGCACCGGATTCGCAAACCGCTCGGGTGGTTCTGACCGCCGTCGTTCATCCGCCGATCGTGAACTTTCTGGTTCCAGCCGGCATCCCTATTGCCGCGACGGCTGATGCGCGAGCGGACCTGACCCGTTAACTCCGACCGCAGGACCATGACGTAGTCTTGAAACACCATGGCAGCTATTGATTTTTCCGCGGAGATCCGCGCCCTTCGTGCAAAATACGACTCCATCGTGGCAGTGACGGACGTCGAGGCGATCCGGACGGAAATCGCCGAACTCAGCGAGCAGGCCGGCGAACCCAACCTGTGGGATGATCCTGCCGCCGCACAGCAAATAACCTCCAGGCTGTCCCACAAGCAGACCGAACTCGACCGCTTGGCCAAGCTGACCGCGCGCATTGATGACCTCGAAGTCCTCGTCGAACTGGCGCAGGATGAGGACGACGAAGAGTCTCGCGTCGAGGCCGTGAAGGAGCTAACGTCCCTGAGCAAGGCGCTGGATGACCTCGAAGTCGTCACACTTCTCGCGGGGGAGTGGGACGAACGCGAAGCCGTCGTCACCATCCGCTCGGGCGCCGGAGGAGTGGATGCCGCAGATTTTGCGGAAATGCTCCTGCGCCTGTATCTCCGCTGGGCGGAACGCCGCGGTTACCCGACTCAGGTGCTCGACACGTCCTACGCCGAAGAAGCGGGCCTCAAGTCAGCTACCTTCGAGGTCAAGGCCCCGTACGCGTTCGGCACCCTGTCCGTCGAAGCAGGTACCCACCGCCTGGTGCGTATCAGCCCCTTCGACAATCAGGGCCGGCGCCAGACCTCCTTTGCGGCGGTCGAGGTGATTCCGCTGATCGAGCAGACTGACTCCATTGACATTCCTGACAACGAAATCCGCGTTGACGTCTTCCGGTCATCCGGCCCCGGCGGCCAATCGGTCAACACCACAGACTCGGCAGTTCGGCTGACGCACATTCCCACGGGCACCGTCGTCTCCATGCAGAACGAGAAGTCGCAGATCCAGAACCGCGCGGCGGCACTGAGGGTTCTTCAGTCCCGGCTTCTCCTGCTCAAGAAGGAGCAGGAAGATGCAGAGAAGAAGGCGCATGCCGGTGACGTCAAGGCGTCCTGGGGAGACCAGATGCGTTCTTACGTGCTGAATCCATACCAGATGGTGAAGGACCTGCGCACCGAGCATGAGGTGGGCAATACGTCCGCAGTGTTCGACGGCGAGATCGATGACTTCATCGACGCGGGAATTCGCTGGCGCGCCAACAACCGCAACAGCGGAGAGTGAGCCGGCGGCGCTGTTCGGCACGATGCCGCCCGTTATGGATCCGCGACACACCGTGATGGTGCCTGCCGCAGCGCGGAACTGCTGCCTATAGTCGAGAAGGCCGGTCTCCCTTTCCCCACCCATGCCCATGTACCGGCAGTGTTATGTGGGCGCAGAGTAGTCATGATCAGATTCGAGCAAGTTACCAAGGTCTACGACCAGAAATCGAAGCCGGCACTGGACAGTGTCAGCCTTGATGTCGACCGTGACGAGTTCGTTTTTCTGGTTGGCGCATCCGGCTCCGGTAAGTCGACGTTCATCCGCCTGGTGCTCAAAGAAGACAGGGCAACACGCGGCGCTGTGTATGTGGCCGGGCAGAACGTCGCCAATATCCCGAGCTGGCGCGTTCCGCGGCTGAGACGCGGTATCGGCGTCGTCTTTCAGGATTTCCGGCTGCTGCCCAACAAATCCGTCTTCGCCAACGTGGCTTTTGCAATGCAGGTCATCGGGAAGAGCCGGGCCGTGATCCGCGAAACCGTCCCGGAAGTGCTGAAGACGGTGGGCCTCGAAGGCAAGAACAACCGCATGCCGCATGAACTTTCCGGCGGCGAGCAGCAGCGTGTGGCCATTGCCCGTGCGATCGTGAACAAGCCCGGGATTTTGCTTGCGGATGAGCCCACCGGGAACCTGGACCCGACCACCTCTATGGGCATCATGAAGGTGCTCGACAAGATCAACCAGAACGGCACCACGGTAGTGATGGCAACCCACGACGACGACATCGTGAACACGATGCGCAAACGCGTCGTTGAACTTCGGGACGGCTCCGTGGTCCGCGACGATGCGCAGGGCATCTACATCGGAGAAACGACGACGACGGCGGCTGCCGGATGAGGTTCGCATTCGTACTTGGGGAGATCGCTTCAGGGATGCGACGAAACCTCGTGATGGTGGTTTCGGTGGTGCTCGTTACTTTCATCTCGCTCACCTTCGTGGGCGCGGCGGGGCTGCTGCAGCTGCAGATCAACCAGATGAAGGGGTACTGGTATGACCGCGTGCAGGTGGCCGTGTTTCTCTGCGTTGAGAACTCCACCTCGGAGAGCTGCGCATCGGGCCCCGTTACTGATGAGCAACGCAGTGCCATTGAAGCGAAGCTGAACTCGCCCGAACTGAGCAGTTATGTGGACACAGTGGAGTACGAGTCGCAGGATCAGGCACTGGTCCACTTCCGTGAACAGCTCGCAAACTCGCCGATCGTGGAGGCCGTGACGGCCGATCAGCTTCCGGAGTCCTTCCGCGTTGGTCTCGTCGACCCGGAAAAGTACGAGGTCATCAGCGAGGCTTTCTCCTCTGAACCAGGGGTGGATATCGTTAGCGACCAGCGCGAGTATCTCGAGGAGATCTTCGGCTACATCAATATCGCCTCGCTCGTCGCCTTGGGTATTGCCGTAGTGATGAGCGTTGGTGCCATCCTGCTGGTTGCAACCACAATTCGTCTCTCGGCGTTCAGCCGAAGACGGGAGACGGGCATCATGCGTCTGGTCGGCGCAAGTAAGGCGATCATCCAGCTCCCCTTCGTTCTTGAGGGAGTCATCGCCGCCATTCTGGGAGCTGCCATCGCTTCGGGGACGCTCTGGGCTGTTCTGCGCTACGGCGGGGAATGGCTGTCCCGGGAGTATCCGCAGATGGGCTTCATCTCCACCCAGGAGCTTCTGCTCGTGGTTCCTGCACTGTTCCTCCTGGGTGCATTGCTGGCAGGCGCTTCATCGCTCCTAACCCTCAGACGCTACTTGAAGGTTTAGGGTAGGTTCTTGTGAGAAATGAGACTGTATGCGCAGCGTGAACTTATGTTCGCTTCGTTGGATTCCCCGCCCACCGGCGTTCAAGACGCTGACTGCTCTGTCGCTGGCCGCCGTGGCCGGTCTGACGTTGACGTTGAGCGGTCCCGTCCACGCTGATCAGCTCGAGGACCGCAAGTCCGCCCTCGAGGAGCAGATCGCTGAAGTTCAGCAGTCGATCGAGTACCTCGACGAGGACATCACTGAAACCATCGCCCAGCTGAAGGTGTACCAGGGTCAGCTCCCGGGTGCGCAGCAGTCGCTTGCGGATGCGCAGGGTCGCGTTGAAGCTGCAACGAGCGAGGTCAACGCCCTCGCGCAGCGGGTGCAGCTGGCGCAGGAAACCAAGAACAAGCTCACCGAACAGCTGAAGCAGGACGAAGCCGAGATGGCTGAAACCCGGAAGGTGATTGGCCAGATCGCGACGCAGGCGTACAAGAGCGGGGGAGTGCCGACTGGCCTCTCGCTGATGCTTGGGAGCAACGGTTCTGATGGCTTCGCATCCATGGAGCTCGTGGAGCAGGCACTCCGTAACCAGAATTCCGCCCTCGAGCGCATGGCGCAGCAAAACGCCACCAACGTGAACTCGCAGGCGCGGCTGGTCGCGGTTGAAGAGGAGATCGTTGACCTGAAGGCGAAGGCCGAGGCTGCACTCGCGGCGGAACAGGTTGCCAGGGATGAAGCCGCTGCCGAGAAGGCAAAGGTCGACAAACTCATCTCCGACACGTCAACGCTGTCCGAGAAGCTGCAGAAGCAGAAGCCGGTGATCGAGGCAAAGCTCGCCGAAGTCGAAGAGGCGCACCAGCAGGTCGTGGTCGACATAGCGGAACGCCAACGCAGGCTGATCGAAGAAGCCCGCAAGCGGGAAGAGGCCAGGCTCAAGGCCGAGGCCGAGGAGCGGGCACGAATCGAGAATGAGCGACGCGCAGCGGCGGCAGCGGAGGCCAACCGCCGCGCGGCAGCAGAGGCAGCGGAGGCAAACAGGCGTGCAGCGGAAGCAGCGGCAGCCGCCAATCGCCCGAAACCGCCTCCCGTCGTCGTACCTGCCCCGATAGTCCCGAAGCCGGTTGCGCCCGTAATCGTTCCGCCGCCGGCGTCCAGCCCGTCGGCTTTCGGGCTGCGCTCTCCCGTGAGCGGCCCGATCACCTCCGGCTACGGATGGCGTCCAACTCCGTTGGGCACCATCGATTTCAATGGCTCCGGCGGCTACACCCACACCGGAATTGACTACGGGGTGAACTGCGGAACCCCGCTGTATGCCCCGGCGGCCGGCGAAGTCTGGTACGCGGATTCCAACGCCCTTCCGGGTGCCGGCAACCGGATTGTGCTCAACCACGGCGTGGTCGGAGGCAACGCGCTGGCTACCAACTTCTACCACTTGGCGAGCTACCTCGTGGGCCCGGGACAGCGTGTGAGCGCCGGACAGCTGATCGGTTACACGGGTACCACCGGCAACTCGAACGGCTGCCATTTGCACTTCGAGACCGTGCTCAACGGCAGTCTGGTTGACCCGATGGGCCTGCTCTAGCACTTGGATACGGCGAACGGACCTGCGCTGTGGACGCGCACAGCGCAGGTCCGGCCCAACGCCGTAGACTAGGACGCGTTGTTCGCCTTCAGTCTTGAAGCGCACCGCACTATTGAAGGAGTTGAACCGTGCCCAAGGAAAGTGGCCGTCAGGTAGTGGCCACCAATCGGAAGGCCCGGCACGACTACCAGGTGCTGGACACCTATGAAGCAGGAATTGCCCTCCAAGGTACCGAGGTGAAGTCACTCAGGGCCGGCCGGGCGTCCCTGGTTGACGGGTTCGCCATCTTCTACAATGACGAGCTCTGGCTCGAGGGAATCCACATCCCCGAATACACGCAGGGCAGCTGGACCAACCATGCTGCACGCCGGCGTCGTAAGCTCCTTCTGCACCGCGAAGAGCTCACAAAGATCTCCCACAAGATCCGCGAGAGCGGATACACCATCGTGCCTTTGCAGCTGTACTTCCTCAACGGACGCGCGAAGGTGGAGATCGGTATTGCTCGCGGTAAGCGGGAGTATGACAAGCGCCAGACGCTGCGTGAGCAGCAGGACAGCCGCGAAGCGCAGCGCGCCATGCGGGAACGGAACCTTGGGGCATGAGCGATGTCTTCTGGGATGCCCAGGAACCCGACGAGGCCGAGGAAGAGTCCGAGCTCAAGTACAAGCGCCCCTGGTGGGTGACGGTCGGAGCCATCGTGAACCTGCTGTTGCTGTTCGCCGTAGTTCCCGCTGGGTTCCTGTCGCTGATTCCGTTCTTCTTCCTGATTTACGTGTATTTTGCACAGATCCTCGTGTGGATCTCTCCGATCCTGATCCTGCTCAACATGGCCGTATTTTGGTGGAGCTTCCGTCGCAAGCAGGCAGCGACGACGGCGCTGGCGGCTCTGGGGTTGGCGTTCGTGGCCGTTTCCTTCGTTGTCCTGATGCTGTGGCAGGCGCAGATCGTCATCCTTGGAATCAGGTTCTAGCATCCGCTGCCGGTTTTCGGGACTTCCGGAATGATTCGGGAAGTGGTTGCGTTAGACTAGGTATCCCGGAGCAACCCGGGGAGACAGCGAGTAGAATGGCTGCTTGAAAATTGAACATGGGGATGACAGGTTTCGACGATGTTAGTCGCGACAGGTGAAGCGGGCCGAGGATACAGAGTTATCTCGTAAACGCTCTCTGTAAAACAATAAGTGCCGAACAAAAGCGCACTGACTTCGCTCTCGCTGCCTAAGCAGCCGAGCTAGTCCGTCAGCCCGGGTATGCTCTCGACCCGGATCCTGGCGTCATTTAGAGGGCCACTGCTCTTGGTTTTCGTTGCAGGAACCAAGGGGACTCTTATGCAACTGAGCTTGGCAGCCACTTGTTTGCATGATGGCTGGAGCTGAGAAAAACCGACGCAAACTGCGCCCGGAGAAGCCCTGACTACACTGCATCGGACGCGGGTTCAATTCCCGCCATCTCCACTGACTAAGCCCCGGTTCGCCGGGGCTTTTTCTCTGCCTTTCGCAGCATTCAGTCCTGCTGATCGGAAAGATATCCACAGGTTCGTCACGGCAGGCGGCGTGTTTCTGTACGTTTGACCTCATGCCGTCCCGCTTCACAACCGCCTGGATTCATATGCCTTTCCTGCGCTCCGGCTCTCGCGCTCTTCTTCCCGCCGCGATGACGACGGCCATCGCCTGCTCCCTGCTGGTCGCGCCGTCGGCCGGAGCTTCGCCTATCCCGGCGAAGGTCCTCCCCGATGAGGTCGTGGCGGCCCCCGCCACGGCAGGATCGGAGGCGACGGCATCCACCGGGCGCTTCATCATCACCTTCGAGGACGGCCCCGCTGCGGTGCAAGGCGCCAAGGCGAACGCGTTTGGTCGCCTGGCGAAGGATCTCGGCCTGTCCGTCAGGGAGGTCCGCGAGACGGCGGACGGCGCCGTGGTGGTCAAAGCCGATGGTGAAGTATCAACCGTGGCTGCGGACGGCGTTGTCGCGGCACTTAACGAACTGCCAGGCATTGTGCATGTCCAGGAGGATGTGCTCATGCGGCCGCTCGCCGGGGTCAACGATCCCGGCTTCAGGGACCAGTGGAACCTTTTCGGCGAGCCGGCAGGCCTTCGTGTCCCGGCTGCGTGGGACCGGTCAACCGGGGCCGGTCAGACAATCGCAATCCTGGACACCGGAATCACCCCTCACACTGATTTGGACGCTAACGTGCTGCCCGGCTATGACTTCGTTGCGGATCCGGCAATCGCCGTTGACGGCAACACAGGGCGTGATGCCGACCCTAGCGATCCCGGCGATGCCTGTCTGGACCCGGAACCTGGCGCGGAACCCACCGAATCATCCTGGCACGGCACGCATGTGGCAGGTATCGCGGCCGCAATGGGTAACAACAGCAAGGGAATGGCAGGGGTGGCCTATAGGGCCAAACTCCTTCCTCTGCGTGTAATGGGAGCCTGCGGAGGGCTCCTCAGCGACACCGCTGATGCCATCAGATGGGCGGTGGGCGGCACGGTCGCCTGGACCGAGAACGGAATCTCGCACACGCTTCCGGCGAACCCTCACCCCGCCAGGGTCGTCAACATGAGCCTGGGAGCAGAGGAAGTATGCAGCCCGTATCTGCAGCAGGCTATTGACTTCGCGGTGCAGCAGGGGTCCGTCATCATCGCCGCTGCGGGCAATGAATCCCAGCCCGCAACCAACGTGATGCCCGCGAACTGCCACAACGTGATCACCGTCGGCGCTACTAGTCGAGCCGGCAACCACGCCAGCTACAGCAACTTCGGCCCGGAGGTGGACTTCAGTGCGCCAGGCGGAGACGGCAGCACCGGAGCTGAAAATATCCTCTCCACCATGAACAGCGGAAGGACAGCACCGGTGGCCGAGGCCTACGGGTACATGCAGGGAACGTCCATGGCTGCACCGCATGTTGCCGGCGTCGCAGCGCTCATGCTTTCGGTCAACCCGGCGTTGAGCCCGGAAGACATCGAACGAATCCTCGCTGATTCCACCCGGCCGCTGACCCGCGCCTGCGCCAACGGCTGCGGCACCGGTACCGTCGACGCCAACGCGGCCGTCTGGTGGGCGGCAGGTTTCCCGCCGTCTATCCGTGGTACTGCCGATGTCGTCGCTGCTGATGCTGCGGGCACACTCTGGAACTATCCATCGAACGGAAAGGGCGGATTCGCCCAGCGGGCAAGGATCGGCAGCGGGTGGTCCGCGCTGAAGAATGGCTTCGTCACTGATTGGAATCAGGACGGGGTGCTTGACCTGGTTGCGCAGTGGAAGGATGGGCGGCTGACGCACTATGCCGGAATAACCAGCGGAGGCTTCCAGCCGGCGCAGACAATCGGCAACGGCTGGGGCAGCTACTTTGTGACGGTCGGCAAGTGGCGCTCCGGAGATCGGTATCCGGGCATCGTTGCCTACGATCCGCAGGGCGCACTGTGGCACTACCCGAACCCGTCAGGCGGCGTGCTCGGCCCGCGGACGCGCATCGGTACCGGTTGGAATGGTCTTTACCTGACCATGACTGATTTCGACGGCGACTCCCGCATGGACATCCTCGCGAAGAAGGCTGACGGAAAGCTCATTCAGTACCGTTCCAACGGGACAGGTCAGTTCCTGTCGGAATCCCGCAGGACAATCGGCACGGGGTGGCGGAGTGTCAACTCCATGGGCTCCCTCCCCGGGTTCGACCAGTCCGGCGGGCAGGCCTTGATGACCCGGCTCACCGACGGCCGGCTCGCCTACTATCCCTTCGCCGCCGGCCGCTGGGCGGCCCGATCGATTGTCGGATCCGGCTGGAGCGACTACAACCTATTCCGCTGATTCGGCACACGAACCACCTCAAGGACCCGCGAACGTACACTGAACACATGAGTTCGGTGAACGGCCGCCCGTCGTGGCTGCCCCCGCTTCCGCCTCCGCACCGCGGCCGTGCGCTGATCGCGGTGGGTCTGGTGCTAGTCATCGCGACATTTATTTACATCTTCATCATGAGCTACGTCGGTGGAACGCACACGCTATACACGCTGCTGCCGTTGGCAACCGGACTGATCTGCCTCATCGTAGGCCTCACCAGACGAAACGAGGGGCGCTAGGTCAGCGTCTCGGGCCCAGGATCGAGCTCTGGATTGCCACCGCTGCGGCGCCTCGAGCCCACTGGCCGAAGTCGGTCGGTTCACGTGTCAGGTGCACCGGCGCTGCCTCGGGGTCCCGGTGTTCGTGGACTGACGCCCTGATCTCCTCGGCTGCAATATCGGCGAGAGCCGCGCCCTCGCCGGACAGGACCACGAGATTCACCATGGTGAGGTTGGCTACCGCAGCAATGAGGACACCAAGGGCAGTGCCCGCGTTCTTCACCACCAGCGCGGCGAGCCTTTCTCCGCTTCGCGCCCGTTGCAGGACCTCTTCGTAGGTGCATTCCTCCTCGGTGGCCATCCGCACCTGGCCACTGATGGCCGCCATGGTGAGCACAGCCCCAGCGCATCCACGGTGACCCTCCCTGCACAGTGGGCCGGCGGAGTCCACAGGGTAATGCCCGACGAGGCCGAGCCCGGCATCAACGGGGGCAATGACCCTGTCATTGATCACCAGGCCGTAGCCCACGCCCGCCCCCACCGTAAGTACCGCAAAGTTGCTGATACCCCTGCCCGCCCCGAACCATTGCTCACCCACGGTGAGGGCAACGACGTCGTTCTCCACGGTGACCGGGATGCCGGTTCGCTCCTGAACCAGGGAACCGAGCGGTACATCGCGCCACTGCAGAAAGGGTGCCCGCAGGACCGTGCCGTCGTCGCTGACCTTGCCGCCGATGCTGATCCCGATGCCGTCCGCCACCTGGCCGTCGTTCAGCCTGCCGACCACGGAGACAATCGCTTCAACGACGTCGGAGACAGCGTGGCTGACAAGCGGTTCCTCGGCAGCGGCAACTGTCTGGCACCGCAGGTCCGTTGCCACGCCGGAAGCGGCGGTACCGGTGAGTTTGATGCCGATGAACCGGTGCGTGCCGCCGGGCACCTCAAGTGGCCTGGTGGGACGGCCGACTCCGCCTTCAATTACTTCGCGGCCCTCCTGCAGGATCCCGGCTTCGATCAACGGCTTACTCAGGCGGGTCAGGCTCGCCACAGAGAGGCCAAGACGCCGTGACAATTCGCCGCGGGACAGCGGACCGCCGATCAGGACCTCCCTGGCAAGCAGACGGGAGGGGCTGTCAGGAGAGAGGGACGCGACCACGTTCATGAGCGTACCTTTCACCGGAGAGTAGTTTCCATAACGAAAATATAATCGTTGTTTCTGGATCTGTCACACGCGGATTCGGCGCACAATGTGATGATTGACACTTACTTAGTTCTACGGTAAAAATTATTGCATGCATTCACCACGCCCTATCCATCTCGCCCGCGGCGGCACCAGCGTCGTCGTCGACACCTCCACCGCCGGCCTGCCGTCCATCCTGTACTGGGGGCCGGCGCTCGGTGAGTGCCCGGCTGCCGAACTGGCGGCGCTTGCCTCGGCCTCCGTTCCGCAGCGGGTATCCGGAAGTATTGACACCCCTGCCCGCCTCACGCTGATTCCTCAGGAGTCTTACGGCTGGCAGGGCACCGCTGGGTTCACCGGGCAACGCGGCAGCGGATTCCTGACCCCTGCCTTCCAGGTGACGGACCTGACCGCCGGCGAAAACGAACTCACCATCACGGCGAACGACGACGACGCCGGCCTCGCCCTGAAAATACAGCTCACCCTTACGGACGCAGGGCTTCTCCGCCAGCGGCTTGCCGTGACAAACACTGGAACGGAGGAGTATGAGGTGCGTTCCCTCCTCGCCTTTTTTCCCCTTCCCGACAGTGCGCAGGAAGTCCTCGACCACACCGGGCGCCATCTGCGCGAACGATCGCCCCAGCGCCACAACCTCACCACCGGCTCTTATCACCGCGAGAGCAGGCGCGGCCGCCCCGGCGCAGACGCAACCCTGCTCGTTGCAGCGGGGGAGAGAGCATTTGGTTTCGAACGCGGGCGCGTGCATGCCGTGCATACGGCCTGGAGCGGGAACCACCAGTACATTGTGGAGCAGACGCCGTCCGGTGATCGATTCCTCGCGTGCGGTGAGCTCCTGCTGCCCCAGGAGATGTCGTTGGCTCCCGGTGCCACCTATGCGGCCCCGGATGCATTCGGTTCCTGGGGCGATGGGCTCAATGAACTTGCATCCCGCTTCCACACCGAGTTCCGCGGCCGGCCGGAACACCCCGACCGGCCGCGGCCGGTCACGCTCAATACCTGGGAAGCCGTTTACTTCGATCACAACCTTCCCACTCTGAAGGCACTTGCAGACAGGGCTGCCCAGGCGGGCATCGAACGCTATGTGCTCGACGACGGCTGGTTCAGCGGACGCCGCGATGACACCGCGGGTCTGGGGGACTGGTTCATCGATGAAACAGTGTGGCCCGATGGCCTTACCCCGCTGATCGATCACGTGCGCTCCCTGGGGATGGAGTTCGGGCTCTGGTTCGAACCGGAGATGGTGAACCCGGACTCGAAGCTTGCCCGCAATCACCCGGAGTGGATCATCCAGACGCCGGGCCGACTGCCGGTCGCCGCCCGCCAGCAGCAGGTGCTCAACCTGTCGATCCCGGAGGCGTACGACTACATCCTGACCTGCATCGATGATGTGCTCAGAACCAATGACATCGCCTATATCAAGTGGGACCATAACCGCGACCTGCTGGAAGCCGCAGACGCGACGAGCGGTGCCGCCGTCGTCCATTCCAATGTGGAGGCCGTCTATCGACTCATGGCCGAGCTGAAGGAACGTCACCCGGGGCTGGAGATCGAGTCCTGCGCCTCAGGCGGCGCACGCGTGGACATGGGGATCCTGCGTCACACCGACCGCATCTGGACGAGCGACTGCATCGACCCCATCGAACGGCTGGTCAACCAGAAACACACTGGGCTCCTGGTTCCGCCTGAGCTGACGGGCATGCATGTGGGCGGTCCCCGATCCCATTCGACCGGGCGCACGCACACCCTCTCATTTCGTGCAGCTACAGCGATCTTCGGTCACTTCGGCGTGGAATGGGACATCTCCAACCTCACGGCCGAAGAACTTGGCCGGCTCGGTTCCTGGATCGACCTCCACAAACGCTGGCGGGACGTCCTCCACACGGGGACGACCGTGCACGCGGATCTCCCGGACCCGTCAATGGACCTGCGCGGCGTTGTTGCGAGCGACAAGCAAAGCGCCCTGTACGGCTACTCGCTCACGGGCTCAAGCGCATCCTACCCACCCGGCCGAATCACCTTTCCCGGCCTTGATCCCATGACGACCTACAGCATCACACCGGCTGCTTTCGACTACGAGGACCAGGGCCAATCCGGCCTTGCCTGGGTCGAAGCCGCCCGAAATGGCGCACCCCTTGCCATGAGCGGCCGGCTTCTCGGCGCACTCGGCGTCCAGGCGCCGGTACTTTTCCCCGAACAGTCCGTTCTCATCGAAGTCCGGGCACAGACACCAGAGCGACACCACACATCCTAAGGAGAGATTCGTGAAGCATTCCGCTACACGAAGGAAACTGGCGGCGGCTGCGGCCCTGGCGGCGCTGACGCTGTCCGGCTGCACTCCCGCCAGCGGGAACGACGACGTCGTCACCCTCGATTTCTTTCAGTTCAAACCCGAGGCGGTGGGCAACTTCGAGGAAATCATCGCCGATTTCGAAGCTGCCAACCCCGATATCGACGTAGTCCAGAACCATGTCCCGGACGCCGACACGGCAATCCGCACGCTGCTGGTCAAGAACAAGACCCCGGACGTGCTGACGCTGAACGCAAACGGGAATTATGGGCTGCTCGCCGAGGCCTGCGTCTTCGCCGACCTGACGGACATGCCCTCTGCTCAGACGGTCCTTCCCGCGGTGCAGGACATCGTGCAGGAGCTCGGAAGCTGCGACGGCTCGGAGATCAACGCGCTGCCCTTCGCGAACAATGCAAGCGGGATCATCTACAACAAGGACATCTTCGAGGAGTACGGTGCCGAGGTGCCGGGAACTTGGGATGAACTGGTGGCGCTCGCCGACATGTTCGAGGCAAACGGTGTTACCCCGTTCTACACAACGCTGAAGGACGGGTGGACCGTAAGCCCCGCCTTCGTCAACCTTGGCGGGGCCCTCCAACCGGAGGGTTTCTACGATGCGCTGCGGCAGGACGAGACTTCATTCTCTGCTGAGTACGAAGAAGCCATGGAGAAGGTTTCAAAACTGTTCTCCTACAGTCAGGAAAACTCGCCCAGCCGGGACTACAACGCAGGGAACGCAGCCTTCGCCAACGAGGAATCCGCCATGTACCTGCAGGGCAGCTACGCCATACCGCCCATCCGAGCCGCGAACCCCGACGTCAACGTCGGTACGTTTCCGTACCCGGCCACCAACGATCCGCAGGACACGGTCGTGGTCTCAGGTGTCGACGTCGGACTTTCAATTGGACGGGACACTGAGCATCCGGAAGAAGCGCGCCGCTTCGTCGAGTTCATGATGTCACCTGACATCGTCGAACGGTATTCGGAAGCGCAAAGCACGTTCTCGACGCTGAGTGAAAGCCCCTCCAACACGGATCCCGCCCTCGAAGGATTGGCCCCGTACTTCGAGAGCGGCCGAATCATCGGATTCATCGACCACCAGATCCCGCCCAGCCTTCCACTGCCCGCCTACCTCCAGGAATTCATCCTCAGCGGAAACACCGAGAGCTTCCTCGCGAGGATGGACAACGAATGGGACAAGATTGCCGAGCGCACCATCACCCGTGAGGAGGCACGCTCATGAGCGTTCCCACCCTGTCCCGGCCCGCGAAGAAGCTGCCACGCGCTTTCTACATCATGGTGCTGCCGGCCTTCGCGCTGTTCCTGATTTTTCACACCGTACCGGTGCTGACCGGCATCTACTACAGCTTCACCAACTACGCAGGCTACGGCGAGTGGTCCTTCATCGGACTCAGCAACTACATCAATTTGTTCCGTGACGAACGGATCCTGAACGCCTACGGATTCACCTTCCTGTTCGCCATCGTCTCCACCATCGCAGTGAACATCATCGCTCTGTCGGTGGCCATGGCGTTGAACAGCCGGATCAAGTTCAAGACGGGATTCCGCGGAATCTTCTTCATTCCGAACATCCTCTCGATCCTGATCGTCGGGTATGTCTTCAACTACCTTTTCTCCAACTCCGTGCCGGCCATCGCCGAAGCGCTCGGAATCAATGCGCTCACGAGCAGCATCCTGGCCAGCGGGGATACGGCGTGGATCGGTGTCGTCATCCTCTCGGTCTGGCAGGCGGCGGCCTTCAACATCATCATCTACCTGGCCGGCCTCCAGACCATTCCCGGTGAGCTCTACGAAGCGGCGTCGCTTGACGGCGCCTCGGCCTGGAAGCAGTTCAGCACCATCACCTTCCCGCTGATCGGTGCGTTCTTCACCATCAACATGGTCCTGTCGCTGAAGAACTTCCTGCAGGTCTTCGACCAGATCATCTCCCTGACAGGAGGCGGACCGGGCACCTCCACGGAGTCGATTTCCGTGCTCATCTACCGGGGTGGATTCCAGGGCGGCGAATACGGATACCAGACCGCCAACGCAGTGATCTACCTGTTTGTCATCATTGCTATCTCGTTCATCCAGCTGCGCATCCTGCAGCGTAGGGAGGCCTCGTTCTAATGACTGCAACTGCCTACTCCGCCGAGCGAAGTGCCCTCGGGAATAACGACCGAGATTCACGCGTCCACCGTCCCGATCGGCGTCAGATCAACTGGTGGCTGACCGCGCTGGTTTCCGTGCTCTCGCTGACGATCTTCATTCCGCTCTATTTCACGGTGGTGACGGCCCTGAAGACTCCCGATGAGCTGGGCGGTTCCGGATTCGGGTTGCCCGGCACTCCGGCCTGGAGCAACTTCGCCGAAGCCTGGACCCTCACCGACTTCCCGCAGGCGCTGATGAACAGCGCGCTGATCACGGTGGGGGCAGTGCTGCTGACCCTACTCACCAACTCCATGGTGGCCTATTCGATTGCCCGCAACATGCACCGGAAGCTCTTCAAGGGGCTGTACTTCTACTTCATCGCAGCGCTCTTTGTACCCTTCCCGATTATCATGCTTCCCGTCGTGAAGGAGACTGCGCTGCTCGGGCTGGACAATCAGCTCGGCCTGATCCTGCTTTATACGGTGTACGGCCTCTCCTTCAATATCTTCGTCTACGTCGCGTACATTCGGTCCATCCCGATGGAGCTCGAGGAAGCGGCGATCACCGACGGCGCCAGCACCTGGACGGTCTTCTGGAAGGTCATCTTTCCGCTTCTTGGTCCGATGAACGCCACGGTCGGAATTCTCACCTGCCTGTGGGCCTGGAACGACTTCATGCTGCCGCTGGTCATCCTCTCCGACCCGTCGGCTCAAACCCTGCCGCTGGCCCAGTACGTCTTCCAGGGCCAGTTCAACACCAACTATTCCGTGGCGTTCGCCTCCTACCTGATGGCCATGGCGCCACTGCTTCTGGTGTACCTTTTCGCACAGCGATGGGTTATCTCCGGTGTGATGAGAGGATCAACCAAATGAGCACCACCAACAGTCCTGAAACCGAACCCGCCTGGTGGACCGGCGCCGTCGTCTATCAGGTGTACCCCCGCAGCTTCGCCGACTCCAACGGAGACGGAATCGGGGACCTTGGCGGGATCATCAGCAAACTCGACCATCTCGCGGAACTCGGCGTGGACGTCGTGTGGCTCTCCCCGATCTACTCCTCGCCCCAGCACGACAACGGCTATGACATCAGCGATTACCGCCGAATCGACCCGACCTTCGGCACGCTCGAGCAATTCGATGAGCTCCTTGAGGGCGTGCACCGGCGCGGGATGAAGCTGGTGATGGATCTCGTAGTGAACCACACATCGAACGAGCACCCGTGGTTCGTTGAATCGGCGTCGTCGACCGACAATCCCAAGCGGGACTGGTACTGGTGGCGGGACGCACGGGAGGGCTTTGACACGGGGGAGAAGGGCGCCGAGCCGAGCAACTGGGGCTCGGCGTTCAGCGGTCCGGCCTGGACACTGGATCCCGCCACGAACCAGTACTACTTGCACCTCTTCGCACCCGAGCAGCCGGACCTGAACTGGGAGAACCCGGAGGTACGCCAGGCTGTCTACGAGATGATGAACTGGTGGGTCGACCGGGGAGTGGACGGTTTCCGGATGGACGTCATCAACTTCATCTCCAAGGACCCTGCGCTGCCGGACGGCCCGGTGCAGCCCGGGAAACTGTGGGGCGACGGCTCCCAGTATTTCGTGTCCGGACCCCGCATCCACGACTATCTGCAGGAAATGCACCGCGAGGTTTTCGAGGGGCGGAAAGCCGAGCTCATCACGGTCGGCGAGATGCCAGGTGTCACCATCGACGAGGCGAAGCTCTTCACTGATCCTGCCCGCCGCGAGGTTGACATGGTTTTCCAGTTCGAGCACGTCGGCCTCGATCATGGGCCAGGCGGCAAGTGGGACTACAAGGGACTGGACCTTCGTGATCTCAAGACCTCATGGAACCGCTGGCAGAAGGGACTGGCCGGTACAGGCTGGAACAGCCTGTACCTGAACAATCACGACCAACCGCGCCTGGTTTCCCGGTTCGGCAATGACGAGGCTTTTCGCTACGAATCCGCCACCCTGTGGGCGGCGCTGCTTCACCTGCACCGCGGGACGCCGTATGTCTACCAGGGCGAGGAAATCGGTATGACCAACGCTCCGTTCGAGAGCGTCGAGGATTTCCGTGACATCGAGTCGATCAACCACTTCTACGAGGCCACAGGTCCGTTGGGCCACAAACCGGCGGAAGTGCTGCGAAACCTGCGCATCATGAGCCGGGACAATGCCCGCACGCCCGTGCAGTGGACGGCGGGGGAGCAGGCAGGCTTCACAAGCGGTACGCCCTGGATTGCGGTCAACCCGAATTATCCGACGGTCAATGCGGACACGGACCGCGCAGCCGACCAATCGGTCTTCCGGTTCTACCAGCGGCTCATCGAACTCCGGCACAAGGACGAGGTAGTCCGTCTCGGCGAGTTTGTGATGCTCGCTGAAGACCATCCCACCCTCTACGCCTTCACCCGTACGCTGGGCGGCGGGTCGCTCCTCATTGTCGGCAACGTCTCGGGTGACACGCTGAGCCTCCCCGACGACGCAGAGCTAGCGGATCAGGTCAGCGGCGGAACACTGATCCTCGGCAATTACGGCGACGAACCCACGCCTGAGCTTCGACCCTGGGAAGTGCGGATCCTCCGCACTGCGTGATCGGCGTTGATTCGGCAGGACACGCCCCTAATGCTTCGCCATTAGGGGCGTGATCGGCGACTGAACGTTCAGCGTTCGGCGATCAGCGTCTCGGTGTAAAGGTCAATCAGCCCGGTGACACCGCTTTGTTCCATTGCGCGGCGCTGGCGGACAGCGCCGGTACCGCGCTCCCACACCGTCTTGAGGCCGGTTTCAATCCAGTGGGAATCGCCCGCGTCCTCCAGTGCCGTGCCGACGTACTCGAGCAGGCGGTCCATCTGTTCACGGACGGGCGTCAGCTTTCCGGTCAGTGGATTGACGACGACGTCGCTCAGCCCCTGGCGCGCGGCCTGCCACTGTGCCGCATCCAGCAACTCGGCGTCGGGATCCGGATACGGCGTGCCGTTCAGGGCATCGCTGACCGCTGTGCTGACGAGGCCGCGCACCAGGCCGGCGATGAGCACGGAGTCCTGCGCCTCCAGCTGTGCGTCTGCTGTGCGAACCTCCAGGGTGGGGTAGCTGTCGGAGAGCCGGGCAACCCAAGTGAGAACCCCGCGGTCGATGATGACGCCGGTGTCCACGAGGCGTTCGATCCGGCGCTCGTACTCCGCAGCATCCGCGAAAATCGGCGGAATGCCCTGTACCGGCCAACGACGGTAGTGCACCGTCCGCCAGCTGGAGAAGCCGCTGTCCCGGTCAAGCCAGAACGGAGAGTTTGTGCTCAACGCAGTGATGATGGGAAGCCAGGGTCGGATCCGGTTGAGCGCCTGTACACCGATTTCCTTGTCCGGGATGGACACGTGCACATGAAGCCCGTTAACGAACTGGTCCGCTACGATCCCGCGGGCGCTCGATTTCAGTTCGTGGTAGCGCTGTTTATCAGTGAGCTCGGGGTACCCCTCCTGGATGCGGGGAGCCGTTGCCGATCCGCTGGCCCGAACTCCTGACTTCCGCGCCGCTGCCGCCAGTTGCCGCCGGAAATTCAGCAGCGACTCCTCCGCTTCGGTGAGCGTATGGCACACCGGCGTTGCGGTTTCGATTTGGCAGCTCAGCAATTCGCGTTGGATATCCTCGCCGCTGACTGCGCCGCCGGATTCGAGAAGTGCCTGGACATCCGCTGCATTGAAGACGGGCAACCCCGATTCGGGATGGAGCAGGAGGTACTCTTCTTCGATTCCCAGCGTGGTCATGGAGCGCCTTTCGATGCGTTCAAGGATCCACTTCAGTCTAGTCAGCCAGCTTTGTACTTGTGTTTTCCCGCGTCATATTGTGCCGATGATCAGAAGTCCCAGCGCGGCCGCGGCCAGCCCGCAGCCGGTGTTTGCAAGCACATGCACGACGGCGGCCACCCGCCTCCTGCCCCGCCACAGGAGAACAGCCGCGACAGTGAAGGTGCTGAACGTGGTGAACCCACCGGCCAGCCCCGCACTGAGCGCGGTGTAGACGGGGCTACTGAGTGCAGAGTTCAGCAGCAGTCCCCAAAGGATGCCGATTCCACCCGATCCAAGAATGTTGACCACCAGCGTTCCCATGGGAAAGGGTGGCACCAGCGAAGACCGGTGCCGCCGTCGTGCACGGAGCGCTTCATACGCGGTGTCGACGGCGAAGCGGAGCAGCGCGCCGACCATTCCTCCAAGGCCCACCAGAGCCGCAGTCATCATGGCGCCCGCCTCTGCCCCACGATGATTCCGGCGGCAGCGGCCGATACACCGAGCGCGAGCGACAACCCGACGTACGGCACCATCAGCGCCGGCTCGATCACCGCGGCAAGCGAAACCGCGGAGAAGGTTGTGAATGACCCAAGGAGGCCCGGCCCCAACCCCGCCCGCAACTCCCGCGGCCCGCGGGTTCCTGCCCAGCGCTCGGTCAGCCAGCCAAGCAGGAAACTTCCACCCGCATTGATCGCGAGCGTGGTCCAGGGGAACGCGCCGGGCGGCTCGGGAAAGAGCAGGCCGAGCAGATATCGTGCCTCGGTTCCTGCGAAGCCTCCCATGGCGACGGCGGTCCATACCTTCCAGCCGAGAGGTGCAGGAAGGGCATCCGGTTGAGCGGTCATGGCACCAAGCTACAGCCGGCGTGTCGGCCCACTGACTCGACCCAGATGGCCCCGGTGAGTTCCTTACCGAAGCTGAAGTCCCGGGCACCGGTCCCGGTGCCGACGCGCGCCTGAAGCGGACCTCCGAAGGGAGCCCTGCCCAGCACTTCCACCGGAGAACCAATACCGATGTCTTCGGCCGCCAGGAACCTCAAGAGCTGTGGGTCCTCATCGCTGATCCGGGTAACCCGTCCGGAGTGGCCATCGTCGAAGCTGTCCAAGGGTAATGCGTCGGGAAGCGTGATCGCCCCCGCAGCCGTCGGAATCGGATCACCGTGCGGGTCAACGGAAGGGAAGCCCAACCGGGCGTCGAGCCGGTCGATGAAGGTATCGGAGACAGTATGCTCCAGCAGTTCCGCCTCATCATGGACTTCATCCCAGCGGTAATCGAGATCGCGTACCAGGAACGTCTCGATCAGCCGGTGCCGCCGAACCATGGCCAGGGCCAGGCGGCGACCGTCAGCAGTGAGTTCGACGGGCCGGTACGGTGTGTGGTTCACCAGCCCGAGCTCGGCCAGCTTCCGGATCATTTCGGAGACCGACGAGTTGGCAACCGACAGCCGGGCGGCGAGCCGCGATGATGTCACGGGCTCATCATGCCACTCAGAGAGCGCGTAGATGGTCTTCACATAGTCTTGGACACTTGAGGATTCGCTGCCGGGTGTGCTCACTTTCGACGCCATGTCAGACAGCCTGCCTTGCCGGTGAACCGGCCCGCCGGCGTCGCTGTCTCAGTTGTGCGATGAGGCCAGTCCGGGGCGCCGCGATGTAGGCAACTGAAAACGCGAGTGCCTGCGCAAGTACAACTGCGGCCCCGGTTGAGATGTCGAAGTAGTAGCTCGCGTAGATGCCGGAGACCGCGGCGGTCGCAGTGATCAGAACAGCGAGTATCAGCATCCGGTCAAAACTGCGTGTCAGCAAGAAAGCAGTGGCGCCAGGCGTGATCAGCATGGCCACGACGAGGATGATACCGACAGCCTGCAGCCCCACCACCACGCTGAGGGCGAGCAATCCCAACAGGAGCGCAGCCAGCGCCTTGGTGTTGAGCCCGATGACGTGTGCATGCGTGCGGTCGAAGGCGAGCAGCGTGAGATCCCGCCGCTTGACCAGCACGATCACCAGGGTCAACGCACCAAGGATCAGAACCTGCCACAGCTCACCGTCCGTGACACCGAGAACGTTGCCGAAGAGGATGTGCATAAGGTCCACTTGCGAGGGCGTTCGCGAAATGATGGCCAGTCCCACGGCGAAAAGAGCGGTGAACACCACACCGATCACGGTGTCGGACTTCAGCCTGGTGGTCGACTTCACAGCGCCGATCAGCGCAACGGCACCGGCACCGAAAATGAAGGCGCCGATCGAGAACGGAATACCGACGATGTAGGCGAGCGCGACCCCGGGCAGCACCGCATGGGAAACGGCATCACCCATCAGGGACCAGCCCATCAGGATGAGCCAGCAGGATAGAACCGAGGCGACTACGGCAGCCGCCAGCGTCACCAACAGAGCGCGGGTCAGGAAGCCGTATTGCAGCGGTTCAAGGAGGAATATGACGGGATCCATCTAGGCACCTGCCCGGGTAGGCGCCACCGCTGAGTCAAGAGTGTCCGCAGGCCCGAACGCGCGCGCGAGGTTGGCATGGGTGAGCACGTCATCGGGGGTTCCTTCGGCAAGGATCCGTTGGTGCAGGAGGATTGCGCGGTCGCACAGGCGGGGCAGGCCGGCGAGGTCATGGGTGGACACCAGCACAGTCCGGCCTTCATTCTTCAGTTCGCGGAGGAGCTCCACAATGGTGGCCTCGCTGCCCTTGTCTACGCCTGCGAATGGTTCATCGAGGAGAAGGAGCTGGGCGTCCTGGGCGATTCCGCGGGCAACGAAGGCGCGCTTCTTCTGTCCGCCGGAGAGTTCCCCGATCTGCCGGTGGCGAAGCTCTGACAACCCGACCCGTTCCAGCGCCTCCGTCACCGCGGCACGGTCAGTCCGTGAGGGATGCCGCAGGGGACCCATGTGAGCGTACCGCCCCATCATGACGACATCGGCGACGGAGACAGGGAAGTCCCAGTCCACGTCCTCGGCCTGCGGAACATAGGCGACGAGCTTGCCTTTACGGGCTGCCGTGGACGTTCGGCCGAAGAGCGAGAGCGTTCCCTGTTGCGCCGTCACCAACCCCAGGAGGCACTTGAAGAGGGTCGATTTTCCTGAGCCGTTCACCCCGATCAGTCCGCAGATTTGGGCACGGTTGATGGTGAAGCTCACGCTGTGGAGCGCAGTCACGTCTCCGTAGCGGACGCCCAAACCTTCGACAGCGATGGCCGGCTGTTCGCTGGTTGCCAGGGTCATCGGGTCAGTCCTTCAACGATGAGGTCGATGTCGTGTTGGAGCAGGTCGAGGAACGTGGGGACCGGTCCGTTCCCCTCCGACAGCGAGTCCACATAAAGCGGACCGGCCAATTCAGCGCCGGTGCTTCGTGCAACCTGCTGCTGCGCGGACGGATTGACGGTGGACTCGCAGAAGACTGTGGGCACGTTGTGCTCCTGAACAAAGGAGATGACGTCGCTGATCTGCCGGGGGGTTCCCTCGGTGTCGGAATTGACAGGCCAGATGAAGGCTTCTTTGATTCCGGCGTCCCGCGCGAGGTAGGAGAACGCACCCTCACACGTGACCAGAGCCGGCGTTGCCTCACCAGTGCTGAACGCATTCTGCAGAGCGGTCAGCATGCCCTGGAGTTCCCGCTTCAAGCCGGCGCCGTTGGCTTGGTAGTCTCCGGAATGTGCGGGATCAAGCTCTGACAGTGCCGTAACAATGTTGTCTACGTACGTTTGCGCCGCCTTCGGGGACATCCAGGCATGGGGGTTGGGCAGTCCCTGGTAATCGCCGGAACGGATGTCAACGGGTTCCACGCCTTCGGAAAGCACCACATGCGGCGCATCGATGGACAGGACGAAACGTTCGAACCAGCGCTCCAGGCCCAGGCCGTTGTCAAGGACGAGATCCGCGTCCTGAGCCTCGACGAGGTCTGAGGGAGTGGGGTCGTAGCCGTGGATTTCGGTTCCGATCTTGGTGATCGATTCAACCCGGATATGCTCACCTGCCACCGAGCGTGTGAGGTCCGCGAGAACGGAAAAGGTGGTCAGTACAACAGGCCGCGGGTCCTTGTGTGAACTGGTCCGCTCCACAAGTGGGGTGCCACAGCCTGCAAGCACCAACGTTGTCAGGATGAGGAGTACCTGAATCCGAAGTTTCGGCATACCGAAAATATAGCCCGATCACGCTGCTGCCGCCACTGCTCCTGTGCAGCCGGAGCCACGGCACTCGACAGGAGAGCAATCGACAGGGCATGGTGGGCCTAACGGTATGTTGCCGGCAGGGCACGGCAGGACCACTATCAGGAGGTCGGGTTATGAGCGAAGAACCACAACACGAGGAAGTGCCGCGCGAGCACTCTGAACAGCCGGCAGAGGGGGATCGCGCTCAGAATCCCGCCGACACAGGCACTCACTCACAGGACCCGGCTGAGGGTGCAGATTCCGGGCCGGAAACGAACGGGACGGACGCTGAGGGCTAAAGCCGGCCGGCCCGCCAGCAGTAGGTAAGGTACGGCAGCTCGAGGACTGCGTCCGGCTGGTGCCCCAAGTGATCGTGCAGGTACCACGACAGATTGTTTTCCACCTTGGTGCGCACACCGGCTGATGCGTTCTGGTAGTAGGTGCGGGAGCGCGCAAGTTCCACGATGTCCGAGACCGGAAGAACCTGCGTCCATGGAATGACCCTAGACTCCGGCTCCGAAAAGCGCGGACCAAGCATAGGGCGGTAGCTCGGCCGGAAAACGTCTCCGGCATGCATGATGCGGGAGAGCCGGTGTACCCAGGCAACGCTGACGTCCAGCTGATTCCAGACGAGCGCGAATCTTCCCCCCGGTGCCAACACACGTGCGGCCTCCTGGCTTGCCGCAGCAGGATCACACCAGTGCCAGGCCTGGGCAATTGTGAGTACATCAGCGCTCGCCGTTGCGAGTCCCGATGCCTCGGCAGTTCCCTGCACTCTGGCTACGCGCGGGAGTTGTTGTCCGAGGACTGCAAGCATGTCCAGGGATGGGTCAACAGCTGTCACCTCCGGGCAGCGGCGGATGAGCTCCCGGGTGAACTTGCCGGTGCCGGCGCCAACGTCTGCTGCGCGCAACGCTCCGGCGGGTATGAGCCAGTCCACGCTGTCTTGGGGGTAGCCCGGACGCACGCGCTCGTAGCGGTCACTTTCCTGCAGGTAGCCCCGCGCCAATTCACGACGGCGGTGTTCGGCGAGGCGCGGACCTCCAACACCCATGTTGGGAACTCCTCGCATGACGGGTACGGAACCCGTCAATTAAAGCACCCGGTTGAAGGCGGCGTCGTGCCGAGGAAGTGCGGTCGCAGCGCTCAGTCGGTTGTGCAGGGCGCGGCGCCGGCAGTTCCCGGCGTGGGCGGAGCCCAGTCAGGGAAAGGGCGGGTCTCGACCGCGGGCACCCAGCGCCCGGCGTCGACCGCATAGTCAGTCCCCAGTCCATCCCGAAGAAGCGAGCGCAAACCGGTCAACAGCCTGTCGACGTCGTCCTGCCGTGATCCGAGCCCGAAACTCGCCCGTAGCGAACCTGACGGCAGGCCCAGCCGCTTCAGCAGCGGATGAGCGCAAAACTTCCCGTCCCGCAGTCCAACCCCGTGTTCTGCAGACAGATATGCGGCGACCAGCCCGGCGTCGTAACCGTGGACAGAGAAGTTCACTACGCCGATCGCATCGGTGCTGTCAGCGAAGATGCGGTGAACTGCTATGCCGGGAAGGTTGGAGAGCCCTTCCACGAGGGCATCCCGCAGCTCTGATTCATGCGCAAGCCAGGCCGGTTCATCCAACCCAGCGATGGCCTCTGTTGCCTTCGCCAGCGCGGCTGCACCGAGCACATTCGGTGACCCGCCCTCATGGCGCGCGGAACCGGTTGCCCAGGACACCGAGTCCACTTTCACAGTCTTCACTGCGCCGCCTCCGGCGAGGTGGGGCCTTCCGGAATCGAGCCAGTCGCCTCTACCGACCAGGACGCCCGCGCCGAAAGGCGCATACAGTTTGTGGCCCGAGAAGGCCGCGTAGTCGATACCGTCGCGGAGCAAATCCAGCCGCCGGTGGGGAGCGAGCTGAGCCGCGTCGACGACGATCCGCGCGCCGTGCGCATGAGCCGCCGCTGCGAACCGGCCGATGGGCAGAACTTCTCCGGTGACATTCGACGCACCGGTTACAGCAAGCAGGCTGATTCCTCCGGATGCCAATTCCTCTTCCACAGCGGCGAGCGTTTCCTCGATGGTTCCCGCGGCGACCAGCCCGCGATGGGGAAGCTGCAGCCAGGGCAGCAGATTGGCATGGTGTTCCACGTCGAGGTAGAGGACCTCACCGTCCTCCGGCAGGCATCCAGCCAGGAGGTTCAGCGAATCGGTGGTGTTGCGGGTGAAGATGACCGCATCATCTTCCCGGCCGCCGACGAAGTTCCGCACAGTCCTTCGTGCATTCTCGTAGAGCGAGGTGGAGATCTGCGATGCGTACCCGGCGCCCCGGTGCACACTCGCATAGTAGGGAAGCACGCTCTGCACATAGTCATTGACCTGCTGCAGCGCCGGCGTTGAAGCGGCATAGTCCAGGTTGACGTAACGGACGGCAGTGCCGTCCACCAGCGGCGCCTGCAGCTCAGCGCCCATCACGGACGCCAGCGGTGCAGCGGAGAGTTCGTTCTCAAGAAGTGCGTTGCTCACAGGAGGTACCCCACGTAGGTTCAGGGGACCTGCTTCACCAGGCCCCGCGCTTGCCGAACCACGTTCTGGCCCGGCCAGGTCGTCACCCGGGGCACCCCGCCGCGGAAGGAGGGTTGCCGGCCAGCAAACCGGGGTTTAACGCTGACACTCGTGACCTAGGAATCCAGACTAAAGCAGGCCGGGAATATCCGGTCCTTGTGTTACGCGTTGGTGTTAAGCGACCACGTCAGACGCCGGTACCTTCCTGAAGCAGATCGTCCAGCGAGGGGTTCAGTCGCTTCAGGACATCATTGTGAAGTGTGCTGTTGGTTGCCAGCGCGTTGCCTCCGAAGGGTCCGTCGGAGCCTTCGAGTGACGTGAAGCGACCGCCGGCTTCCGTGACGATGGGTACCAGCGCGGCCATGTCATACAGGTTCAGCTCAGGTTCGCAGGCGATGTCCACAGCGCCTTCGGCGACAAGGCAGTAGGACCAGAAGTCACCGTAGGCGCGTGTACGCCACACGGATTCGGTGAGCGATACGAATTCGTCAAAGTTGCCGCGCTCTTTCCAGCCGGACAGGTTCGAGTAGGAGAGCGAGGCGTCTTCCAGCCGGGATACGCTCGAAACCCGGAGCCGGCTGGCTGCCGCGAGAGACTTACCCATGAACGCACCGGTGCCCGTTGCAGCCCACCAACGCTTTCCGAGCGCGGGGGCGCTCACAACACCGACGACAGGCCGGCCCTCGTCCACCAATGCAATGAGGGTAGCCCATACCGGTACGCCCCGGACGAAGTTCTTGGTTCCGTCAATAGGATCGATGATCCAGCGCCGCGAGCCGGCGCCGCTGCTGCCGTACTCCTCACCGAGTACGGCATCGCGCGGACGCGCACGCGAGAGTTGCCCGCGGATAGCCTCTTCCGCCGATTTGTCCGCATCCGTGACCGGGGTGAAGTCCGGCTTGGTTTCGACCGCCAGATCCAGCGCCTTGAACCGGGACATGGTCTGGTCGTCTACGGAGTCGGCCATTACATGGGCAAGGCGGAGGTCATCGTTGTAGCTCTGGAGGTTCATACTTTCAACCTATATGGTCAGGGTGCACAGATGCGGGAGGTCCCGATGCGGACGCGCTCAGCGCTGGGCTACGATCGGTTCACGCACGCACAGGAACGGGTGTCATTGAACGGTGTGCTGTTAAACGCAAGAAAGGGGACACCGGCCGAAGCCGATGTCCCCTTTCTTGAAGCGCTAGATCTTGAAGCGCTGAAACTTAGAGAACGGAGACTTAGAGAACGGAGATGTTCTCAGCCTGGGGGCCCTTGGGGCCCTGGGTGGTCTCGAAGCTGACCTTCTGGTTCTCCTCAAGCGAGCGGAAGCCGCCGGAGTTGATTGCGGAGAAGTGAGCGAAAACGTCAGCGCCGCCGTCGTCAGGAGCGATGAATCCAAAGCCCTTTTCAGCGTTGAACCACTTGACTGTACCTGTTGCCATTTTTTTATTCCTTGAGTGTGAGGATCCCCCCGTACTTCGGGGTTCCTGTCGCGGTGTTCATTTCGCCTGCAAAAAAAGCTTTCGAACTCCGGAGAGAAATCAAGGCTTAACATTCGTGCGCAACACAACAACTCTGTTCAGTCTAGCAGGCAATCGGCGCCGTAGTCACATCACTCACTGCATCCCCAGCTCCTTGGCACCCTGGGAAGGTTCGACGCCCGCCCCGAGAAGCCGGCGCAGCGAAGACAGGCGCACCGGACCGGATTCGCCGGCAGCGCCCGACGCGACCCAGCCGTCCAGTCCGCAGTTGACGGCGGCGGCATCGTGGCGGCAGCCCCGCTCGCAGTCCTCGGTGCCGGGTGCAAGATCCGGGAAGGCGGCGAGGATGCGGTCGGCCTCGACATGGGCAAGGCCGAAGGAACGAATGCCCGGAGTGTCGATAATCCACGTACCGGGTGCTGAGTCTGCAGCTTTGAGGGCATAAGCCGATGAGGAGGTATGGCGCCCCCGCCCGGTGACCGCGTTCACTCCGCCCGTCGCCCGATTGGCTCCGGTGAGCGCGTTCACCAGCGTCGACTTGCCCACGCCGGAGTGACCGAGCAGTACGCTCACTCTGCCGTCCAAAAGCTCCTTCAACTGCTCGACGGCGCCGGGCGCGAGGAGCGCTGAGGCGCCGGTAGCGGATGTGGTTTCCACCGCGTCCGGTGTGGACGCAGTCTGGCTGGTGATGATGAGCAGGTCAAGATGTTCGTAGTTCGCCAGCAGATCCGACGGATCCTTCAGGTCTGCTTTGGTGACACAGAGGAGGGGCTGAATACCGGCGTCGTAGGCGGCCACCAGCGCGCGGTCGATGAACCCCGTGCGCGGCTCCGGATTCGCGGCCGCAACCACGATCACCAACTGGTCGGCATTGGCAACCACAGCGCGTTCCACGGGATCGGTGTCATCCGCGCTGCGGCGAAGCAGCGTGCGTCTTTCCTGAATTCGGACCAGCCGGGCGAGAGTGTCCGGTTCACCGCTGACATCTCCCACCAGCGCCACCAGATCTCCGGCGACGACGGGGGACCGCCTGAGTTCCCGTGCCCGGGCGGCAATGACAACCCGCTCTGCGTTGGTGTCCTCATCCACAACCGCGGTATAGCGTCCGCGGTCCACCGTGATGATTCGTCCGGTCACCGCATCTTCATGAGCCGGGCGGTCCTTCGTGCGTGGCCGGGAACCCTTCTTGTTCGGCCGGATCCGAACATCGGATTCATCCCAGGAAGCGGTCCCGCGGCGCGACCCGGCGGATGTCACCGAGAGCCGCTCGGACCAGCGGTGGCAGCGAGTGCCTTCCACAGCTCGGGGAACTGGGGCATGGTCTTGCCGGTGGTCGCAATGTTCTCAATCTCCACGCCGTCCACTGCGAGCCCCAGGATGGCGCCGGCCGTGGCCATCCGATGATCCTCATAGGTGTGGAAAGGACCGCCGTGCAGCGGAGCCGGGCGTATGACCAGGCCGTCAACGGTCTCCTCGACATCACCGCCAAGGCGGGTAATCTCCGCGACGAGGGCGGCGAGCCGGTCAGTCTCGTGCCCGCGCAGGTGTCCAATGCCCGACAATGCCGACGGTGTCCGCGCGAGCGAGCACAGCGCAGCGACGGTCGGCGCCAGCTCGCTGGTGTCGGCCAACTCGGCGCCGGTGATCGTCCCGGTGCCGCGGACCACCAGAGTGGAGTCATCGGTCAGCTCAACCTCGGCGCCCAGCAGGGGGAGTATGGTCAGCCACTTCGCTCCGACCTGAGTGGTGTCCGAAGGCCAGTGCGGCACACGCACGGTGCCGCCGGTAGCGAGGGCAGCGGCGAGGAACGGACCGGCATTGGAGAGGTCAGGCTCGATGCGCACATCGAACGCGCTGATGGTTCCCGGCTCCACCCGCCACGAGTTCGGAATGGAATCGTCGACGACGACGCCGGCCTCCCGCAGCACTGCAACCGTCATGGCGATGTGGTCAAGGCTCGGCACCGGCTTGCCCACATGCTGCAGGTTGAGGCCGTCCGTGAAGCGGGCGCCAACGAGCAGCAGCGCAGAGACAAACTGGGACGAGGCGCTCGCGTCTATCACCAGCGTGCCGCCCTCTACCGCTCCGGTTCCTGCGACCGTGAAGGGCAGGGAGCCGTCGTCGTTCTCGAGCTGTACTCCAAGTTCGCGGAGAGCACTGATGACCGCGCCCATCGGGCGTTTGCGGGCGTGAGGGTCACCGTCAAACGAGGTGCGCCCCGCACGAAGCGCCGCTAGCGGAGGAACAAAGCGCATGACCGTGCCGGCCAGCCCGCAGTCCACGCTCACATCCCCGGACGCGTCGGGCGGAATGGGCGTAACGAGCAAGTCAGGGCCATACGTGCCGTCGCCGTCGAGCTCCTCCACCGTGGCACCCAGCGACCGAAGGGCTTCCACCATCAACAGGGAATCCCGCGAGTGTAACGGTGCGCGCAGCCTGCTCGGGCCGTCCGCAAGCGCAGCGAGGATAAGGTACCGGTTGGTCAGTGACTTCGACGCCGGGACCTCCACTGTTGCATCAACGGGACCGGCTGCGTACGGTGCCGGCCAAAAGGATGTGGCGGACGGTGCGGCGGACAGCGCGCTCATGCTCCTTAGCTGCCCGTGACTTCCGAAGCGGTCTTGCGTACAGCTTTCTCCGCCTTCTTGATGCTCTTGCGGGTGTCATGGCTGAGGGCCAGGGCATTACGGCGCGCATCCTCGGCGAAATGCTCTGCACGCCAGGCCCAGCTCGGCCGGCCGTTGGTGTCCACGGCGGCGAGCAGCACAGCACCGATCAGCGACAGGTTCTTGAGGAGCTGGTTGCGGCGGTCCTTGCGGGTCTTGGACGTGGACGAATCCGCGCTGTTGAACTCAACAACGGCGTTCAGCGTGGACGTGGCGACCAGCACCAGAGCAGAGACGCGGGAAAAGCGCCCGATCCCCAACAGAACCGCCGCACCGAGATGGGCAGCGCCGAGCACCTTCGCGACACGCTGTTCGTTGCTCGTTGCCGAGGCCGTTGCGGGCACCGCCTTGTTGATGCGGTCAAGGGTGGGACGAAGGGCAGTAGCTGTGGCCTCGGTATTCCGGAGGCGGTCAATGCCCGTGAGGACGAAGCTGCTGGCAAGCAATGGGCGGGCGAATACGCGAACAAGGGTCACAATGCCTCCTGGCTTCCAGCACCGTGGGCGGCACCGGATCTACTTGGCGAACAAAGTCAGTTACAACCGTGGATGAATATGTCTAGTTTTGCACTTTTGGCGGACCGAGGCGATCCGGCCGCCGCGTGTGCACCGGAATATTCACCTGCTGCCCATGGTTGGAGATACATGAACACGCAGTAAACGGATACGAGGAGCAGATGGGCACAGCAACATCGGTGCGGGGCCACATCCCGCGCATCCACATTGATGCGCCGGCCGGTCCGGCGCAGCGCCGGCAAACCCGCGGACGCGTAGACTTTGCAGCAATGAATACCACAGCCGCGGCGGGGCCCACCCCAGCCGAAGACGAGGAACTGGACCTGTCCACCGAATCCGTTGCTGATCGCACGGCGAGGTTCGAGCGGGACGCCATGCAGTACGTGGACCAACTGTATTCGGCTGCCATGAGAATGGCCCGTAATCCGGCAGACGCGGAAGACCTGGTTCAGGAGGCCTACACCAAGGCATTCTCCGCGTTCCACCAGTACAAGCCGGGAACCAACCTGAAGGCGTGGCTGTACCGCATCCTCACCAACACCTATATCAACCTGTACCGCAAGCGGCAGCGGGAACCCCTGCAGTCCCACTCGGACACCATTGAGGACTGGCAGTTGGCGAAAGCAGCGGAGCACACCTCCCTCGGTCTGCGTTCGGCCGAGGTGGAGGCGCTGGATCATCTTCCGGACTCCGATGTGAAGCAGGCCCTGCAAGCAATTCCGGAGGAGTTCCGGCTGGCAGTCTACTTCTCGGACGTCGAAGGCTTCGCGTACAAGGAAATTTCAGAAATCATGAACACCCCGATCGGCACCGTCATGTCACGGCTGCACCGAGGACGCAAGCTCCTGCGCGAGTCGCTGTCCGAGTATGCGCATGAGCGCGGCATGGGTAGTTCGGTACGCGCGTCCACCGCTGATGGTGGAACTACACAGGAGGGCGGAAAATGAGCGACTGCCATAGCCTCGGCAACTGCGATGACACGCGGATCGAGCGGCTCTACGAATACCTCGACGGCGCCCTTTCGCATGCAGACCTCGTCGAGATCAAAGATCATCTCGAGGATTGCCCGGAATGCGCGCAGGAACACGATCTGGAATGCCTGATCCGGTCAGTGGTGAAGCGCTCCTGTACGGAGGTTGCACCGGCGAAGCTGAAGGCCAGCATCCTCGACCGCATCAGCCAGATCAAAACAGTGGATCATTAGGCCGGACGGCCGGTGTGGCCATAGCAAACAGAAAAGCCCCCGCACGCGTGCGGGGGCTTTCTGTTTGCTATGACCGTGATGTCAGGTGTTGGGGCGCTTACCGTGGTTAGCGCCGCCGCGCTTGCGATCACGGCGCTTACGTGCACGCTTGCTCATGGCTGCCTCCTTATGTTGCCTGTTGTGGCTTTGCCGATCGACCACATGGGTCCGGACTGCCC
The DNA here is from genome assembly GCF_039530425.1 of Arthrobacter parietis. Taxonomy (NCBI): domain Bacteria; kingdom Bacillati; phylum Actinomycetota; class Actinomycetes; order Micrococcales; family Micrococcaceae; genus Arthrobacter; species Arthrobacter parietis. The sequence continues at coordinate 60,113 of NZ_BAAAON010000002.1, forward strand.
TCCAGTCTCCCACACGCAGGCGGCACGAACCTAAACGTGCAGGCCGGCTCGCTGCAACCCATATGCGCCGCAGCACCTGCCTAGGATGGAGCGGAACGTCTCTCAGCCGGTCCCTAGCGAAGGAGCGCCGAATGCGCGCAGTGTATGCCGAGTCAGTGTCCGCCCAATCCCCGCTCGACGGCCTGCGGATGGGTGAGCTCCCCGAACCCGAGCCACCGGCAGGTTTCCGGAGGGTCCGCGTGCGTGCCTCAGCCCTGAACCACCACGATCTCTGGTCACTGCGCGGCATTGGCCTCGCCGAGGACAAATTGCCCATGATTCTGGGCTGCGACGGCGCGGGAGTGGACGACGACGGCAACGAGGTGATCGTGCACAGTGTCATTTCCGCTTCCGGTTGGCAGGGCGACGAGACCCTTGACCCCCGCCGTTCACTACTGTCGGAAAGTTATCCGGGCACCATGGCGGACTTCGTGTGGGTGCCGGAGCGGAACCTCGTACCCAAACCTGCGGATCTCAGTTTCGAGGAGGCCGCATGCCTGCCGACTTCCTGGCTGACGGCGTACCGAATGCTGTTCACCACGTCGCCGGCAGCACCGGGCTCGACCATCCTCGTACAGGGCGCCGGGGGAGGGGTTTCCACCGCGCTCATCGCGCTGGCGCGCGCGGCGGGCTACCGGGTATGGGTTACCAGCCGCAGCGCCGGGAAACAGGACCGGGCGAGGAAGCTCGGCGCACACGAAGTGTTCGACGCCGGTGCCCGCCTCCCGGAGCGGGTGGACGTGGTGTTCGATTCCGTTGGGGAAGCCACCTGGGCGCACTCCCTGAAAGCGCTGAAGCCGGGCGGCGCTGTGGTCACCTGCGGTGCTACGAGCGGCCCCGCTCCGTCAGCGGACCTTAACCGTGTGTTTTTTCTGCAGCTGCGTGTCCTGGGTTCCACGATGGGGACCCGGAACGAGCTGGAACGCCTCGCACAGTTCCTTGCGGTAACCGGCGTGCGTCCGGTCATCGACTCTGTGCATCCGCTGGAGGACGCGCGGGCAGGCTTCGAGCGCATGGCGGCCGGAGAGGTATTCGGCAAGGTGGTCTTCGACCACGGAGCGTAGGCGCGCTTCCTGCGGAATCATGACCCTGAGAGGGCCTGATGAATCAGGCGGGCGCGGGAATCTCCAGCCACTGGAACCAGCCGCGGTGCAGGACAAGCCAGGCCATCAGGCCGTAGCCTGACTGCCCTGGTCCGCCACCGTTGGCAGCGAGGTCCGAGCGCCACTGTTCGTGCGCGTGCAGGGGAGTGAAAGTGTCCACATAGACATGCTTTCGTCGGGTGGTCACGTCAGCGAACGCCGCTGAGAGGTCAGCGAGCCTGCGGTTGCGCTCGGCGTCCAGCCCGGGCGGCGGTCCAACAACGAGCACCTTGACGCTCATGTGTGCTGCGCCGTCGAGGATGTTGGCAAGGTTGAGCCGGCTGCGTGCCGTTGAAAGGTCGAGGTCAAGGTCCCGATCCGAGAGCGCAATCAGCAGCCGGTTCTCGGTACTGTCCGAGAACCTGCGGGAAGCTTCTTCCAACCAACGTGCCGCCAGCGCTTCCGTGCCCTCGCCGGGCGCAGCAAGGCTGAACGTTTCCAGCGTTGCGTTATCCGGTGCTGTTCGCGCCAGCACCCGGCCCAGCCAACCGAGCGCGCGTGGATCACCGAGTCCTGCCAGCAGCTCGTCTCCCACAGCGGCAAGCCTTATTCTGCGTTGTTCCACGTTTTCCCTCTGGTTGCTTGTCGGGTTGTTACTCGTCGGGCCGTCAAGCCGCGGCTGCGACCTGGTGCGGGGAACGCCAATGGGCAGGGTCCCGACAGGCCCTGCCCATAGTACGTTCGGGCTGAAGGCTCAGGGATTGCGGTCGAAAGCCTTCTTGATGAGGATCTCCTGCTCCACCGCGTGGTGCTTCGCGGATCCGGTAGCCGTCGAGGCTGAAGCAGGACGGGAGGCCAGGTGCAGCCCGCGGTCCAGATGCTGGGGAAGATTCAGGCCGATGAAGGGCCACGGTCCCTGGTTGGCCGGTTCGTCCTGCGCCCACACCAGGTCAGCATTGGGGTAGGCGGCGATCGCGGATTTGATCGCATCGACCGGGAGGGGCGCCAGCTGCTCAACCCGCAGAATGGCGGTGGAAGTGTCGTCCGCCTTCTGCCGCGCTGCTGCCAGGTCATAGTAGAGCCGACCGGATACCAGCAGGACCCGCGTGACGTCCGACGGGTTGAGCCCCGCGGTGTCCTCGATGACCGGCTTGAAGCTGCCCTGCGTGAAGTCCTCGACGGCGCTCGCTGCAGCCTTGAGCCGCAGCAGCTGTTTCGGCGTGAAAATCACGAGCGGCTTGCGGGGGCGGGTGTAGGCCTGTCGCCGCAGCAGGTGGAAGTGCGATGCCGCCGTCGTGGGGTTGGCTACCACCATGTTGTCCTCAGCGCACATCTGCAGGAAACGCTCTATGCGCGCCGACGAATGGTCCGGTCCCTGTCCCTCATAACCGTGCGGGAGCATCAGCACCAGCGACGAACGCTGGCCCCATTTTTGCTCGGCAGAGGAGATGAACTCGTCGATGATGGTCTGCGCGCCGTTGACGAAGTCGCCGAACTGCGCTTCCCACAGCACCAGCGCGTCAGGGCGTTCCACCGAGTAGCCGTACTCGAAGCCCATGGCCGCATACTCTGACAGTAGGGAGTCATAGATCCAGAACTTGGCCTGCCCCTCACTGAGTTCACCAAGCGGTAGCCACTCGTTGCCATTGGCGCGGTCGTGGAACACTGCGTGCCGCTGCACGAACGTCCCACGACGGGAGTCCTGCCCGGCAAGGCGCACGGGGACGCCCTCCATGAGCAGCGACCCGAACGCTGCGATCTCGCCGAAGCCCCAGTCGATTCCGCCTTCGCGGGACATCTGCTCGCGTTTTTCAAGCAGGGCCTTGAGCTTGGGGTGGACCGTGAAGCCCTCCGGGAAGGCAAGGTGCGCCTTGCCGATGTGCGCGAGCGTCTCCGCCGTGATTGCCGTGCTTGCCGGGGCTCCGACACTGTTGTCTCCGCGTTGCGCGATAGGGCGCTCGATGTCGGAGACGGCCGCTGCATCCTTGGTGACTACCGGGATGGGGGAGGTCTGGGCTGCATGGGTCTCAGCGAAGACCCGCTCCAGCCGTTCCTGGTAGTCGCGCAAAGCCTGCTCGGCTTCTTCCTGGCTGATGTCGCCCCGACCGATGAGGGCCTCGGTGTACAGCTTGCGCACCGAACGCTTCGCCTCGATCAGGTTGTACATCATCGGCTGGGTCATCGAGGGGTCGTCGCCCTCGTTGTGACCGCGCCGGCGGTAGCACACCATGTCGATAACGACGTCCTTGTTGAACCGCTGACGGAACTGGTAGGCGAGCTGTGCTACGCGGACCACGGCCTCCGGATCATCACCGTTTACGTGGAAGATCGGTGCCTGCACCATCTTTGCCACGTCCGTGGAGTAGACAGACGAGCGGGATGCTGTGGGCGAGGTGGTGAAGCCGACCTGGTTATTGACAATGATGTGAATAGTTCCACCGGTGCGGTACCCGCGCAGTTGGGAGAGGTTCAGCGTTTCCGCCACCACTCCCTGGCCTGCGAAGGCGGCGTCGCCGTGAACCAGGATGGGCAGGACAGGGAAGGTATCTCCCTGGTCCAGGCGGTCCTGTTTGGCGCGGACAATGCCCTCAAGCACCGAGTCAACAGCCTCGAGGTGTGACGGGTTGGCCGCAAGGTAGACCTTGGTCTCGTTGCCGCTGTCCGAGGTGTAGGTGCCCTCCGTTCCGAGGTGGTACTTCACGTCACCGGAACCCTGGACCGAGCGCGGATCCTGTGTACCCTCAAACTCCCGGAAAACCTGGGCGTAGGTCTTTCCGGCGATGTTGGTGAGGACGTTCAGGCGTCCGCGGTGGGCCATGCCGATCGCGACCTCATCAAGGCCGTCGTCTGCGGCGTCGGAAAGGATTGCGTCCAATAGCGGAATAAGCGACTCACCACCTTCGAGTGAGAACCGCTTCTGGCCGACGAACTTTGTCTGCAGGAAGGTTTCAAACGCCTCAGCGGCATTCAGGCGGTGGAGGACGCGCAGCTGCTCCTCGCGGCTGGGCTTGGAGTATGAATGCTCAAGCTCGTCCTGGAACCACTGGCGTTCCTCAGGGTCCTGAATGTGCATGTATTCAATACCGGTGGTCCTGCAGTAAGCGTCCCGGAGCACACCGAGGATGGTGCGGAACTTGAGGGCAGGCTTGCCGCCGAAGCCGCCGGTCGGCCATTCGCGGTCGAGGTCCCACAGCGTAAGTCCATGGGTACGTACATCGAGATCCGCGTGCTTGCGCTGCACGTACTCCAGCGGATTGGTGTCCGCCATGAGGTGTCCGCGTACGCGGTAGGCATGGATGAGCTGCTGGATTCGGGCAACTTTGTTGATCTCATCCATGGGATCAACCTGAATATCTGCGCTCCAGCGGACGGGCTCGTACGGAATACGCAGCGCTTCAAAGATCTCATCGTAGAAGTTCTGCTCGCCCAGGAGAAGTTGGTGCACGATCCGCAGGAACTCACCGCTGCCCGCACCCTGGATGACCCGGTGGTCATAGGTGGAGGTCAGGGTGATTGTCTTGCTGATGGCGTGCTGGGCAAGTGTCTTTTCGCTGGCGCCCTGGAAGGCCGCCGGGTACTCCAGTGCGCCGGCTCCGATGATGCAGGCCTGCCCCTTGGAGAGCCTCGGGACCGAGTGCACGGTCCCGATTCCTCCCGGGTTGGTAAGGGAAACGGTAGTGCCGGCGTAGTCGTCCGCACCGAGCTTGCCCCCGCGCGCCCGCTTGACGAGATCTTCGTAAGAGTGCCAGAACTCGGAGAAGTTGAGCGTCTCCGCCTTTTTGATGTTGGGCACCACCAGCAGCCGGCTGCCGTCCGGGCGAGGCATGTCGATAGCCAGACCGAAGTTCACATGAGCCGGTTGCACGGCGGCGGGCTTGCCGTCCACGATGTCGTAATACACGTTCTGCGACGGGAACTGGGCAAGCGCGCGGATGATCGCGTATCCGATGATGTGGGTGAAGGAGACCTTGCCGCCCCGCGCACGCTCCAGATGGTTGTTAATCACGACGCGGTTGTCGATGAGCAGCTTCGCCGGAATGGCACGCACGCTGGTGGCGGTGGGCACCGTAAGGCTGGCATCCATGTTGGTGGCGATCGCCTTGGCGGGCCCGCGAAGCACCGTGACTGAGTCTTCATCCATCTCGGGGTTCAGCTCGGACTTCGGGAGCTGGGCGGGAATGGGAGCCTTTTCCGGCTTGGTTTCGGTCTTCGGTTCAGCCTTGGCGGCCGGCTTGGCCTCACCCGACGGCTTCGCCGAGGCTGCCGGCTCACCTGAGTTCTTGTTCTTTGATTCTTCCTTGGGCACCGGGGGCATTCCGGACTCCTGGCTTGCAGCGGGGGATTCACCCGACGCCTTCGGAGCATCCTGTTCCGCCTGGACAACGGGTAGCTCCCGCGTAGGCGGATTTGGGTCCGAACCGGACGAACGCTTGGCTGAATGCCGCCCGTTGTCTGAGCCGGTGTTGTCCGACTCGAACGATTCGAAAAGGCTCCACCACTTCTTGTCTACCGAGTTTCGGTCCTGCTGGAATTGCTCATAGAGCTCATCCACAAGCCATTCGTTCCCGCCGAATTCTTCCGGTAGACGGTGGTTGGGTTGTTGTGGCACTTGTTATACGCCCTCTTCCATGAGTTGCCCTTTGGCCCAAAAAGATCCGCAGAAGGTTCCAATCGGCGCTCGCCTGACCCTGTTGACCTGCCCTTCAGTCTAATGACAGTTTCAGGCAACAAGCCAATCTCCGGGGCTTACCCCCGCGTAGCTTTTCCAATGGCTCGCCATGTGCCCGGACAGGTGCCGGATTCGGCATACACTCGCTTGTGTAACCGACTGCAGGAGCTCCCGTGCGTTTCATCAACACGCCCTCAACTGACCTTACCTATTCGGACGTTTTCCTCGTTCCGTCCTCATCCGAAGTGATCTCACGGTTCGATGTCGATCTCGCGAGCGACGACGGAACGGGAACCACCATCCCTCTGGTCGTTGCGAACATGACGGCCGTTACCGGTCGCCGCATGGTGGAAACCGTGGCCAGGCGCGGCGGACTGGCCGTACTGCCGCAGGACATCCCCACGAAGGTCATCAGCGAAGTCACCGGATGGGTCAAGCAGCGCGACCTCGTCTTCGAAACCCCGCTGAAGCTGCAGCCCGGGAACACTGTGATTGATGCGCTGCACCTGATCAATAAGCGCGCCCATGGCTCCGTGATGGTCGTCGACGACGCCAACCGTTGTGTGGGAATGGTCCGCGCAGCTGACTGCGAGGGAGTGGACCGGTTCGCCTCGCTGGAGTCGGTGATGCGGAGTGCGCTCACGCTCGACGCCTCGCGTTTCTCCCAGGATCGTGACACCGCGCTGCAGCAGGCCTTCGAAGAACTCGATGCTGCCGGCGCTTCCCTCGCGGCAGTCACGCGGGACGGACAGCTGGCGGGTGTCATCACGCGCAAAGGGGCACTGCGCTCCACGATCTACCAGCCGGCCACGGACAACGAGGGGCGCCTGCGCGTCGCAGCGGCGGTCGGAATTAATGGAGATGTCGCCGCCAAGGCAGCCGAGCTGCTTGCTGCCGGCGTGGACGTGCTGGTGGTGGACACCGCCCATGGTCACCAGCGCAAGATGCTGGATGCGCTCAAGGCTGTCGCGTCGCTCGATCCATCCGTGCCGGTGGTCGCCGGCAACGTGGTCAGCGCCGACGGCGTTCGCGACCTCGTCGAAGCAGGCGCGTCAATCATTAAGGTAGGTGTCGGTCCGGGCGCCATGTGTACCACCCGGATGATGACCGCGGTTGGTCGTCCGCAGTTTTCTGCCGTCCGCGAATGTGCGCAGGCGGCCGCAGAGCTGGGTGCGCATGTCTGGGCGGACGGTGGAGTCCGATACCCGCGGGATGTCGCCCTGGCGCTGGCTGCCGGGGCCAGCCAGGTAATGATCGGATCCTGGTTTGCCGGTACCTACGAAAGCCCCGGGGACCTGCAGACGGACAGCCAGGGCCGACAGTACAAGGAGAGCTTCGGCATGGCCTCCGCCCGCGCAGTGCAGAACCGGACCCAGCGCGATGACGTCTTTGCGCGGGCACGCAAGGGCTTGTTCGAGGAGGGCATCTCGACCTCGACGATGTACCTCGACCCTGCCCGCCCCGGTGTGGAGGACCTGCTGGACATGATCACTGCCGGTGTCCGCAGTTCAATGACCTACGCGGGCGCGCGCTCCCTCGCTGAATTCCGCGAACGCGCCATTGTCGGCGTGCAGTCGGCGGCGGGCTATGAGGAAGGCCGCCCGCTGCAGCAGAGCTGGTAAAACCACGACGGCGGCACTGCCCGTTTCCGTGTCAGCTGCGGTGCTGTTGCTGTAAACTGGAAACCTTATGGACAGTCCTTCTAGGGGCCGGACCATGGCGCGCGCGCAGCGACAGTCAGCATTGATCCGACGCGCAGCGCAGCCATCCAGTGCCGGCAATCCCCGTCTCCATGCCCATCACCTACCCCCTTCGCGGTCCGCGGTAAGCGGACCAGCTGCAGTCAGTGCGGCCGGCGCGGTTACCGTCCCTCTAGGAGAGCCCACGTGCGGGACTTCCCCGTCGACGGACGTCACCCAGCTGGATGACTCCTCCGAACCGGCGGAACCCCCGAAACCCGGCGCGCCGGTTGGAACCGGCGCATCCAGGCTCACCCTGGCGGTGATCAGCTAATGGAGTGGTTTTACCTGGCCATCGGCCTGCTGCTGATCCTCGGCACCGGCTTCTTCGTTGCCGTCGAGTTTGCACTCGTCGCCCTGGATCAGACCTACGTCCAGCGGGCAGTCGACGAGGGCGACAAGCGCGCGGAGCCGCTGCTTCGCTGCCTCAAGTCGCTTTCCACCCAGCTTTCCAGCTGTCAGCTGGGCATCACGCTGACCACCCTGCTGACCGGTTACGTCATGGAACCGTCAGTGGGGCGTCTTCTCGAGTCGCCATTGGCTGCCCTCGGTGTCCCGGACACCGCGCGGTCTTCGATCTCACTCATCCTCGCGATGGTCCTGGCGACGCTGCTCTCGATGCTCATCGGTGAGCTGGTGCCCAAGAACATGGCAATATCCCTGCCCTTCAAAGTCGGCAGGGCACTCGCACGCCCGCAACTCCTCTTCACGGCAATCTTCAAACCCGCAATCGTTGTCCTCAATGGTTTTTCCAACCGGGTCCTGCACCTGTTCGGCCTGGAAGCGAAAGAGGAGATTTCGGGAGCGCGGTCACCGTCAGAGCTGTCCTCGCTCGTGCGCCGGTCGGCAGAAATGGGAACCCTGGATCAGGGCACAGCGAACTTCCTCGCTCGCACCTTCAGCTTCTCCGAGCGCACAGCAGCGGACGTCATGACGCCGCGGATCCGGATGGCGACCATCGAATCCGATGAAACTGTGGCCGACGTCGTTGATCTGGCACGAAGAACGGGATACTCCCGGTTCCCGCTGATCGGGGAATCGCCGGACGACATCCGCGGGGTGGTGCACGTGAAGAAGGCGGTCGCCGTGCCGCGGTCCAGACGCGCCGAACTTCCGGCCGGCACCATCATGACCGACGTGCTCCGGGTTCCCGAGACGGTGCATCTTGATTCCCTGCTCAGTGAGCTCCGGGAGGCCAACCTGCAGCTCGCTGTAGTACTCGATGAGTACGGCGGCACGGCTGGTGTGGTCACGCTCGAAGACCTGGTCGAGGAGATCGTCGGCGAGGTGGCAGATGAACACGACAAGCTCAAGCCCGGTGTACTGCAAAGCGCCGCCGGGAACTGGTTCTTCCCCGGAATCATGCGCCCGGACGAGGTCAGCGACCAGGTCCCGCATCTGTCGGTGCCCGATGAAGCAGGTTATGAGACGGTCGGCGGTTTCATGATGTCTGTCCTGGGCCGGATCGCCGAGGTCGGTGACCGCGTGGAGGTGCCCGGTGGAATTCTTGAGGTGGAACGCATGGATGGGCGCCGCATTGACCGCATCAGCTTCCTCCCGGTCGAGCCCGCGGAATCCGGGCAGTCCGGCGACGGCGCCTCGTCAGTAGGGGGCATCCGATGAGCGACTGGGCAGGAATTCTTTGGCTGGTCCTTCTGTTGATCGGCAATGCGTTCTTCGTCGGTGCGGAATTCGCGATCATGAGCGCACGCCGGAGCCAGATCGAACCGCTCGCGGAGGAGGGGTCCAAGCGGGCGCGCACTACGCTCTGGGCGATGGAACACGTCTCGCTCATGCTTGCCTGCGCGCAGCTGGGCATCACCGTATGTTCGCTGCTCATTCTTCAGGTGGCCGAGCCTGCCATCCACCATCTGATGGTGGTACCGCTTGAGGCGATCGGTCTGCCGGGAGGCCTTGCGGACGGCATTGCATTCGGTATCGCGCTGGCGCTCGTGACGTTCCTGCATGTGACGTTCGGCGAAATGGTGCCGAAGAACATTTCGGTATCGGTAGCTGACAAGGCTGCCCTGCTCCTCGCGCCGCCGCTGGTTATGGTAGCGAAGGTTGTGCACCCGGTGATTTCCAGCCTGAACTGGACCGCCAACCACATCCTGCGCGCCCTGCGCATCGAGCCGAAGGATGAGGTGACCTCGTCCTTCACGTTGGAAGAGGTGCAGTCCATTGTGCAGGAATCGACGCGCCACGGGCTCGTGGATGACGACGCCGGGCTGATCAGCAGCGCACTGGAGTTTTCAGGGCAGACAGCAGGGACAGTCATGGTCCCGTTGGATGAGCTGGTTACCCTCGGAACCGATTCCACTCCCGAGGAGTTTGAGCGGGCGGTCGGCCGCACCGGGTTCTCCCGTTTTGTGCTGGTGGATGAACTCGGCAATCTCACCGGCTATATGCACTTGAAAGATGTCATGTCCATGCCGGAACAGGCGTACGCCAGGCCTATTACGGAGAACAAGGTTCGCGCGCTTGCGAACCTGAGCATGGACGATGAGATCGAGGACGCGCTGGCCACCATGCAGCGCACTGGATCCCACCTCGCTCGTGTCATGACGCAGGACGGCCAGGCGCGCGGTGTTCTCTTTCTGGAGGACGTCATCGAGCAGTTGATTGGCGAAATCCGCGATGCTACGCAGAACCAGGGGTTGAGGAGAACCGGCGAATCGCTTCAGGAAGGCGTCAACCTCGGCACCACAGAAGCACGCTAGGCGAGCGCTTCGGCTCCCTCCTCCTGCGAGCGGGCGGCACCGGACGCGAAATGCGAATGATTCGCGTTTAGGTTAGAGTTGGTCCATCCACTTGAACCGCTTTGCTATCCCCTGGAACAGATCGAGGACCTTCATGCGCAGCATTTCCGCGCGAACGACGGCGGCGCTCACCGCTGTAGCCCTTTTTCCGCTGGCTCTGGCCGGCTGCGGACAGGACGCCGGCAGCGCCGGAGAGACGGCAGAGTCGGGAGCCCTGCAGGTTGTGACCTCCACGAATGTCTACGGCAGCATCGTTGAAACCGTGGGTGGCCAGAACGTCGAGGTGACGGCGATCGTCAACAGCCTTAGCCAGGATCCGCACTCCTATGAGGCGACAGTGCAGGACAAACTCGCTGTGTCCAAAGCCGACCTGCTGGTGGAAAACGGCGGAGGTTATGATCCCTTCCTTCACCAGCTCGCCGACTCGGTGGAAATGGATCATGACTACGTGCTCAGCGCCGTCGGGATTTCGGGCGTAGCTCCCGAGGATGAAGCCCACGCGGAGGAGGAGGCGCACTCGGAGGACGAGCATGACCACGGATCCTTCAACGAACACGTCTGGTACAACCTCGATGCCATGGCAGACCTTGCTGATGCTATCGGGGAAAAGCTCGCTGAGTTGGACCCGGCTAATGCAGACACCTATGAGAGCAACGCGGACACATTCGCAGAGGAAATCGCAGGGCTGCAGGGCCAGGCCGAGGCCCTGGCCTCGGAGGCGGACGGTAGGACCGTGGCCGCAACCGAACCCGTTCCCGCCTACCTGCTGGAGGCCGCCGGGCTGAAGGATGCCACCCCCGCCGATTACACGGAGGCCATCGAGGAGGGGGCCGATGTGCCCGTTGCGGCGCTGAACGAGATGCAGGAACTCGTTCAGAGCCGGTCCGTTGCCTTCCTGGCCTACAACGAGCAAACCGAAGGCCCGCAGACACAGGCGGTACGCAGCACCGCCGAGGCCGCGTCCGTGCCGGTCGTTCAGTTCACTGAGACGCTTCCGGAGGGCGAGGATTACCTCTCCTGGATGAGCGCCAACGTCGAGAACATCGCTGAAGCCCTGAAGTCCTGACAGAATTGGCCAAGACCCTCCCTCCCACGGCTTTAGGAGACTTCATGGTCACCGACGACGACGGCGATGCTGCCGCTCACCCCGTGGTGAGCCTGCGCTCAGCCTCGCTCTCTTTTGGTCGCCGGAGCCTATGGCATGACCTGGAGCTGGACATCCGGCCGGGTGAGTTCCTTGCTGTGCTTGGTCCCAACGGGTCGGGGAAAACCAGCTTGCTGCGGGTTCTCCTGGGCTTGCAGGAGTTGGACTCGGGGACAGCCACCGTGAACGGCCACGCACTGCACCGTGGAAGCCGGGCATTCGGTTACATACCGCAGCAGAAGTCATTTGCGCCGGAGACCCCCCTGCGTGCGAGGGACCTGGTGGGGTTGGGAGTGGACGGGCACCGCTGGGGTTTTCGCCGAGGCGGCGCATCCTACCGGCGAACCGTGGATGCCCTCCTGGAAAAGGTGGGCGCGTCGTCGTATGCGGATGCGCCGGTCGGGCGACTGTCCGGCGGCGAGCAGCAGCGCCTGCGTGCCGCGCAGGCGCTGGCTACCGACCCGCAGGTACTGCTGTGCGATGAACCGTTGCTTTCACTGGACCTCCACCACCAACAGGCGGTGAGCCGGCTCATCAATGATCAATGCCGTAAGCACAACACCGCCGTTGTCTTCGTGACGCATGAGATCAATCCGATCATCGATTATGTTGACCGCGTCCTCTACCTGGCAGGCGGACAGTTCCGTGTGGGCAGGCCACAGGACGTGATGACCAGCGAAGTGCTGTCCGATCTATACGACAGCAGGGTGGACGTTATCCACAACAACGGCCGCATTGTTGTCGTGGGCCTGCCGGATGCAACCACCCACCACCACGCGGAAGTAGCGCAGCAATGACGTTCGAGGAGATGCTCCAGGCCGTTTTCACGTTCGACAACTACAGCGAACTCCTGCCGCTGGTGCAAAATTCGATCTGGGCCGGCGCAGTGCTGGGCCTGCTGGGCGGCCTGATCGGCACCTTCGTAATGATGCGGGACCTTGCCTTCGCAGTTCACGGCATTGCCGAACTCTCCTTCGCCGGAGCTGCCTTCGCACTGCTGATCGGGGCCAATGTGGTGTTCGGCTCGCTGATCGGCTCAGTGATCGCCGCGCTCCTGCTTGGACTGATGGGCATCCGGGCGCGCGACCGTAACTCGATCATCGGCGTCATCATGCCGTTCGGGCTCGGATTGGGCATCCTGTTCCTGGCCCTTTACGAGGGCAGGGCGGCCAACAAGTTCGGTCTGCTCACGGGGCAGATCGTCTCAGTTGACCAGGTTCAACTGACGCTCCTGGCGGGGTGCGCCGTCGTCGTCATGGTTGCCCTTGGCGCCATCTGGCGTCCGCTGACCTTCGCCAGTGTGGACCCCGATCTTGCAGAGGCACGCGGTGTGCCGGTGCGCGGTCTCTCGCTGATCTTCATGTTCCTGCTTGGAGTCTCCGTGGCGCTGTCCATCCAGGTGGTGGGCGCCCTGCTGGTGCTCGCGCTGCTGATCACTCCCGCTGCGGCAGCGCTCAAGGTCACCTCGTCACCGCGGCTGGTGGTGCTGTTGAGCGTCGCATTCGCGTGCACATCGGTGGTCGGTGGGATCCTGCTGGCGCTGGGTGGAGGGATCCCCATCAGTCCCTACGTGACCACCATTTCCTTCGTGATCTACCTGGTGTGCAGAGCTATCAGCTGGCGTCGCGCACAGAAGGCGACGGCGTCGGAATCCCGGGCCGTCCAGCCCGCCTAAGCCTTTGCGGCGCTGCACTCCGGACACAGCCCGTAAATCTCAACCGTGTGCGCAACTTCGGTGTACCCGTGCTCCTGCGCCATGCGGGCAGCCCACTGCTCGACCGCCGGCGCTTCGATTTCCACTGCCCGTCCACACCTGCGGCAGAGCAGGTGATGGTGGTGATGTTCGACGGCGCACCGGCGGTAGACAGCCTCTCCCTCGCCGTTCCGCAGCACATCCACCAGGCCGTCGTCGGCCATTGACTGAAGGATCCGGTAGGCGGTTGCCAGCGAGACCGACTCGCCGCGCTCGTGCATTTTGCGGTAGAGCTCCTGAGTGCTGACGAAGTCGTCCAGCTCATCGAGGGTTGCGCTGACTGCCCGGCGCTGCCGTGTGACGCGCTGTTCCGAGCCCTTGCGTGTTGGCTGGCCTGCTTCAGCTGGCATGTCCGCTTAGGTCACCTCACTCTCGGAATCTGCAGTGGATTTCCGGACCGATGCTCCGGAATGAACCCGGGTCAAGGGTAGCACCGGCCGTTGTCCCTATCGGTTGCGCGGAACCGGAGACGGAGCGTCGCGACGGCGGTAGTGTGGGCGCATGTTGCTCACCAAGTACACCCACGCGTGCGTCCGGGTCGAGAAGGACGGGACAGCTCTTGTCCTGGATCCCGGGAACTTCTCCGAAGTCGAGGAGGCAGTGTCCGGCGCGGCGGCGGTCCTGATTACCCACGAACATGCCGACCACTTCGACCGGGAACGAATCAGCGCTGCCATCCGCGCCGACTCACTACTGGAGGTGTATGCACCCCAGGGCGTCGCTGCCCAGTTGAGGGAGGCGCTGGACGATGACGGCGCGGCCGCGCGCGTGCACTCAGTCGAACCGGAGCGCAGCTACACCATCGCGGGCTTCACGGTGCAGACCTTCGGCGGACAACACGCCCTCATCCATCCGCACATCCCGGTGGTGAGGAACATCGGCTACCTGATCAACGGTGCCCTCTACCACCCGGGCGATTCGTTCATCGTTCCTCACGGCGTGCAGGTGCAGACGCTCCTCGTGCCGGTTCACGCCCCGTGGTCGAAGACGGCTGAGGTAATTGATTTCGTCACCTCAGTCCGCGCAGAGAGGGCGCACCAGATTCATGACGCACTGCTGAACGGGACCGGACTGGCGATGGTCGAGGGGCACGTCTCCCGGCTGGGGAAGCACTACGGGACGGACTTCGAGCACCTGGATCCAGGCCGGAGCGTCGAGCTCTGAGCCTCGGGCATCATCCATCCGGCGACTTCCGCGATTCCGGGCTGCGCGGTGAAACGGTGTAGGTTGCAACTTCCTTCAGCTGCGGAGCGCGCGGATCGCCGTCAGTGGCGCCGGTTGCCCAGCGCAGGCTCAACCCGTCGTCGGTATCTTCAAGAACCGCCAGGTTGTTGTCGAACCAGGGACCCCTGATGCTCTTCCAGGAGAAGGGCGGCTTCGGCACCTTCACGGAACGGGCAGCCAGTGCTCCCACCGGGCCTGCGACGCCGTAGGACATCACCACTGTGGCAAAGCGCAGAGCGCGGGGGAGCGGGTTGCGGATCGGGGAACACACGGCCTGGATGATCCGGCTGCCCGAGGACCGTTCAACCTCTGCTATGTAGGAAAAGTGCACGTCACCGGAAAGGAAGGTCACGGTCTCGGGTGCCAACCCGCGCTTGCCGTCAGCCACCTCGGTCGCGAGGTCCGCGACCACCTTGAAGCTGCGCTGGAACGCGCCCCAGTGCTCAAGGTCCAGTGCCTGCCGCAGCGCCTCGCCGATGCGCGACCCCCGCTTCCCCCAGGCACCCTCTGCCAGGGCTTCGTCCCATGACTCGATATGGTGCAGCCCGCGCGGGAGGAGGAACGGAAGCGAGGTTGCAACGATCAAGTGCCGCACTCCGCCCTGGAAGTGTTCGTCCAGCCAGGCGAGTTCGGCATCATCCAGAAGGGAGCGCTGCCCAGGATCGAGCACGCGTGCCGCACGTGAATCGACAGTGATGATCCGCACGTCCCCGATGTCCCGGCAATAGCTCCAGCGGTAGCTGGACGGCTCGGCGTCTGCCCGTTCGGCAAAAGCTTCGAGGTCCGCGGTGAGATCGAGTTCGTCAGGGCCCTGATGGGCGCGGATTCTCTGCCAGAGAATGTCGTCGGCGCGTCCAACCGGAGAAAGGTTCCCGAGGTGCTGATATACCCAGTAGGAGGCTAGTCCGGCAACGATGCGGCCCTGCCACCAGGAGGTGCCGTGCATTTTCTCCCGCCACGTGAGGGAGGCATTCCAGTCGTCGCGGATGTCATGGTCGTCGAACATCATCGCGCTGGGAACGGTGGAGAGCAGCCAGCGGTTGGCGTCGTCGGACCAGGCGAGTTTGTACAGGTGGGTATACTCTTCGTAGTCCTTCAGCTCCTCACCCGGCGGATCATCAAGGGAGCGCCGTGAACGGATGAAGTCCTGCATCTCCTTACTCGTTGAATCCGCATAGACCTGATCGCCGAGGAAGGCGATCAGATCGGGGCGGGCACCGTCGTCGTTGTGGAGGGCCTGATGCAGGGCGAAGGCGCGCAGCGCGTCGACGCCGTGGCCGGCGTTGCCGAGCGCGTCATGCGGGACGCTGGTCCGGCATGAGCCGAAGGCGAGGCGCAGCCGCCCCTGAGGATGAAGCGTACGGATGGACGGTGCAGGGAATTCAGAGGCAGGTTCCGGCCATGCGCGCTCGCCGGCTATGTCTACGGTGTACTCCACGGTGGTGCCCGGCGGAAGATGCTCCGCCTCGACCAGCGCATAGTGATGACCATGGACGCCGAACGTGGCAGCGGTCCACGTCTTTCCATCCGCGCGCAACTCGACCGTGCAGGCTGCACTGGTTTCCATCCATAGCGTCGCCGAGGTTTCATCGACATACCGGAGCATGGGACCGAGCACCAGTGAAGCTGTCATTACCCTTTTGTACCCCGTGACGCCCTTCAGGACCAGAGCCCTGCCCGCTTGGTCACCAGGTGTGCGCCGCCGGCTTGGAGGGGACCGCGGAGCTGTGGTGAACTTGGCTCACACCTGTGACCGGCGTGCCACCGGTCACACATTCATAAGGAGATCTTCATGGAGACTCTGATGGACGTGCAGGCGCTGCGGAACCGGATGACCTCCGGTCAGCAGACCGTCCTGCTGGATGTTCGCTGGACGCTGGGCAACCCCCACGGTCACGAGCAGTACCGATCAGCTCACATTCCCGGCGCCGTCTACGTTGACCTTGAAACGCAGCTGTGCTCCCGTCCATCAGCAGCGGAGGGACGGCACCCGCTGCCCGAACCGGCCGCGCTCGAGGAGGCGGCCCGTCAGTGGGGCATCAACGACGGCGATGTGGTTGTTGCCTATGACGACACGGGGAACCTTTCGGCAGCGCGCCTCTGGTGGCTGCTTCGCGATGCGGGCCTCACCAGCGTCTATCTACTCGATGGCGGACTGAATGCGTGGCAGGCGGCCGGGTATGAGACGGAGCGGGGCGAGGAGCAGCACTGCCTGGGCGAAGTCACCCTGAGTTCCGGACACATGCCGGTCCTGACGACGGCCGACGGCGTTCTCGCTCTGGCTGGGAACGGCGTGCTGCTTGATGCCCGGGCGTCTGAACGCTTTCGCGGCGAGACCGAGCCGGTCGATGCGAAGGCCGGGCACATTCCCGGTGCCTCCAGCGCTCCCACGTCCGAGAACCTCACGGCGGAAAACACATTCCTGCCGCCGCCGGAACTGCGCCGGCGTTTCGCTGCGCTCGGCATTACCGAGACAGCAGAGGTTGGCGTCTATTGCGGCTCCGGTATCACTGCTGCGCACGAGATCGCCGCGCTTGAGGTTGCCGGCTATCAAGCGGCGCTTTACCCCGGCTCATGGTCTCAGTGGTCCCAGCGTGCGGATCTGCCGGTGGCCACCGGTCCCTGATCCTGCACCGGACGGGCTCGGTTGCAGGCGTTCGCCCGTGAGAGAGTAGCCGTTATGAGCATCGCACACGCCTACGCTGCCACCTCGGCCTCCAGCGGACTGGGACGCACAACCGTCGAACGCAGGGAACCTGAGGACGACGACGTCGAAATCGCCATCGAATACTGCGGACTATGCCACTCGGATGTCCATGCAGCCCGCAGCGAATGGGGCACTGCCCGCTACCCCCTGGTGCCCGGCCACGAGATTGTAGGCCGGGTCACCCGGGTCGGGGCATCCGTGACGTCCTTTGCGGTCGGCGCCAGGGTGGGAGTCGGCTGCATGGTGGACTCATGCCGCGAATGCGGAAGCTGTGCGGAAGGGTTGGAGCAGTACTGCGTCAACGGAATGACCGCTACCTACGGGACTCCGGACCGAAGGCGTGACGGTGAAGTCACCCAGGGCGGTTACTCGACCTCGATTGTCGTGAATGAGGGCTACGTTCTCCGGATACCGGAGTCCATGGACCCAGCCGCCGCTGCGCCGCTGCTGTGCGCCGGGATCACCACCTTCTCGCCGCTGAACCACTTCGGCGTGGAGAAAGGTGACGCTGTCGGCGTCGTCGGGCTCGGTGGCCTCGGACATCTGGCGGTGAAGATCGCCAAGGCGATGGGGGCGGAGGTGACGGTCTTCACCACCTCGTCCGGCAAGATGGACGCCGCACGCGAACTGGGAGCGGATCACGTGGTGTTGTCCAGGGATGCGGACGCCATGGCAGCCGTATCCAACACGCTTGACGTCGTCATCGATACGGTGGCGGCGCCTCATGAGCTGAACCCCCTGATCCGCGCGCTTCGCCTGGACGGTGCACTATTCCAGCTCGGGCTGCCGGCGGACCCGATGCCCGCCGTTGACCCGGGACTGCTGGTCCGGAAGAGACGCAAGTACGCGGGCTCACTCATCGGCGGTATCGCAGAAACCCAGGAGATGCTTGATTTTTGTGCCGAGCACCAGGTGGCATCGGATATAGAACTCGTTTCTGCTGACCAGCTCAACTCCGCGTATGACCGCATGGTTGCAGGCGACGTGAAGTACCGCTTCGTGCTTGATGCCGGATCCCTGAAGGAGGACTTATGAGCACGCTGTTCACCAGGATCATCGCCGGGGAAATCCCGGGCAGGTTCGTCTGGAAGGACGAGGACGTGGTGGCGTTCCTGACCATAGAGCCCATCACTGACGGGCACCTCATGGTGGTGCCACGCCACGAGGTTGCGCACTGGGTGGACCTGGACCCGGACCTGCTCGGCAAGGTCATGGATGTGGCGCAGAAAATTGCCAAAGTTCAGGAGTCAGCCTTTCACTCCCGGCGCATCGGAGTGCTCATGGAGGGCTACGAAATTCCGCACGTGCATGTGCACATCTGGCCGACGCAGAGCCCGGCTGACTTTGACGTACACAACGTGGACCATAATCCCGATCCGGCGAAGCTCGACGAAAATGCGGAACGGCTCCGCGCGGGCCTGCGAAGCGCAGGGTTCGGCGACAACGTCCCTGACTGAACCCTCAACCGGAAGTTTGTGCAGCTTCCGCGGGTTCGAGGGGTGCCGAACCCGCCGGAGCTGCGCAAAATTTCCCGGTTCTCAGGCGGCGAGTGCTTCGCCCAAAGCTGTCCGGATACGCTTTTCGGAGACCGAGTAGGCGGTTCCCAACTCCTGGGCGAACAGGCTGATCCGGAGTTCCTCGAGCATCCAGCGAACCCGTCGTAACGCCGGCGGCACGGGCCGTCCGTTTGGAGCCACTGCGGCCACGGCGTCGTCGTACTCGTCTTCCAGGCGCTGCACTGCTGCGGTATTCACGCCGTCGCGCTGGACATTGGTCTCCAGTTTCTCGAGCCGCCTTTCGATGCCGGCAAGATACCGCGGCAGATGGGTCAATTGCGCGTATCCGGTCGTTGCGACAAAGCCGGGGAAGACGAGCTGTTCAAGCTGGCTCTTCACATCGTTGAGTGCGGTGATGAGCGCCAGACTCGTGGTGCCTTTCAGTCGTTTTTCGATCCTGCGTGCACTTGCGAGGATCTTCTCAACCGTTGCCGTAACGATGAACACGGTATCGATGAGTTCGGCGCGGACGTTCTCGTACAGCGCATCGAACTCGCTGACGGTCCACGGCAGCTCCTCGGGCGTGAGCTTGTCGATGGCCGCGATGGCGCAGTCCTCAATCAGCGCCGCGACACTGCCGTGTGGATTCTGGCTGAACGTGAGCTTCTCGGCGTTGCTCAGGTGCTCAAGGACGTAGCGCGCTGGGCTAGGAACCCGCAGCGCAAGCAGGCGGATAACACCCGCCCGCATGGCAGCTGCCTGCCCGGCGGCGTCGGGGAAAACCCTGAGTCCGACGGCGTTATCCTCAGCTACGAGCGCGGGATACCCGGTCACCCGGTGACCGCCGACAAGCCTGGAAACGTCCCGCGGGATAGTTCCGAAAGTCCACGCGGTTGCGCCGCTGACCTCCTTGATGCCTGGTGTGGCCGCTGGCGACGCTGACGGTGACGACGACGGCGCTGCCTCCTGCTTTCGGCTTGCTGCCTTCGAAATCCGCTGAACAGATCCAGGGGTGGCCCCGAGTGATTCGGCGATTGCCCGCCGGGTCTGCGCGGCAAGCCGCTCCTGGAGCGCCTGCAGATCCTTGTCTTCGTCCAGAATGCGGCCGTTCCCGTCCACCACCTCGAAGCTCATCAAGAGGTGCGGCGGCAGGGCATTACGGTTCCAGGACCCCGGGGGAATGATGTGTCCCTTCAACCTGCGCAGGGCCAGTTCCAGCGATGGCTCAAGTGCGTCTCTGCCCGGATCGAAATCGGCGTGCAGGGCATCGACGGCGCTCCGTGCGACGTCGGGTGCGGGAATGAAATTCTTGCGCACCTGCTTGGGCAGCGATTTGATGAGCGCGGCAACAAGTTCGACGCGCAACCCGGGAATCTGCCACTGGAAAGGGGCAGGCTCCAGTTGGTTCAGGAACAGGATGGGCACCTGCACCGTGACGCCGTCCGAGGCACCCGGGATGTTGGGGGAGAACTCGTAACGGAGCGGCAGGTCAAAGCCCTGCTGGTGCCATGTCTTCGGAAATGCCGTCTCGTCAAGGTCGGCATCGCGGCTGAGCAGTTCCTCGGGCTTGAAGTCCAGCAGATCCGGATGGTCCTGGCGTGTCTGCTTCCACCACTTGTCGAAGTGGCGCTCGGACACCACATCCTGCCCCACGCGGGCATCGTAGAAGGCAAACAGTGTTTCGTCGTCCACCATGAGGTCGCGGCGGCGCATCCGGTTTTCCATCTCTTCGATCTCGGCGATGCGCGCCTTGTTGCGGTGGAAGAACTTGTGATGGGTGCGCCAGTCGCCCTCCACCAGGGCATGGCGAATGAAGAGCTCACGGGCCAGCTCCCTGTCGATGCGGCCATAGTTGATGCGCCGCTGGGGCACAATCGGTACGCCGTAGAGGGTGACCTTCTCATAGGCCATGACTGAGCCCATTTTGCGGGACCAATGGGGCTCGCTATAGCTGCGCTTCACCAGATCCGGCGCCACCTCCTCGGCCCAGAGAGGATCAAACGCTGCCACCACACGGGCCCATAGCCGGGAAGTTTCCACCAGCTCCGCGGCCATCACCCAATCAGGGCTCTTCTTGAACAGCGCGCTGCCCGGGAAAATGGCAAAGCGGGTGCCGCGCGCGCCTGAGTATTCGCGCTTGCGCTGATCATAGAGGCCAATGTGGCTGAGCAGGCCGGACAGCATGCTGATGTGGATCGCATCATGGCGGCCCACCGGATCCACTGCGCTGGGAGCCAGTGTGATCCCCAGCGGCTTCGCGAGCTGCCGCAGCTGAGCGAAGAGATCCTGCCACTCGCGTACGCGCAGGTAATTGATGAATTCGTTGCGGCACAGTTTTCTGAACTGGGTGGAGGACAGTTCCTTCTGCTGCTCCTGCAGGTACCGCCACAGGTTGAGGTATCCCGTGAAGTCTGACTTCTCATCCGCAAACCGGCGGTG
The DNA here is from genome assembly GCF_039530425.1 of Arthrobacter parietis. Classification (NCBI taxonomy): domain Bacteria; kingdom Bacillati; phylum Actinomycetota; class Actinomycetes; order Micrococcales; family Micrococcaceae; genus Arthrobacter; species Arthrobacter parietis. The sequence continues at coordinate 81,164 of NZ_BAAAON010000002.1, forward strand.
TTTTTCGGTTGCACTCTGGAGCTTCGCAGCCTGGTCCGGCTGCGGACGCTCCCTCGGGTCCTGGATGGTGAGTGCCGCAGCCAGGACCATGACCTCTTTGGTGCAGCCGCGGCGCCCGGCCTCAACGATCATGCGCCCGAGCCGCGGATCAACGGGCAGTTGGGCCAGTTGCCGACCCACCGGCGAAATGCTGCCGTCCGCGCTAAGCGCGCCGAGCTCGCGAAGGAGCGTGACGCCGTCGTTGATTGCTTTTGAGTCCGGTGATTCCACAAAGGGGAAGGCTGCGACGTCCTTCGGTCCGCGGGTCACTCCCATGGCCGTCATTTGAAGGATGACCGCAGCGAGATTGGTACGGAGAATTTCCGGATCCGTGAAGGGGCGTCTGGATTCGAAGTCCTCCTCGGAGTAGAGGCGGATCGCTATGCCGTCGGATACGCGGCCACAGCGGCCGGACCGCTGGTTCGCAGAGGCCTGCGACACCCGCTCAATAGGCAGCCGCTGCACCTTAGTACGGTGCGAATACCGGGAAATGCGGGCGGTTCCGGTATCAATGACGTACTTGATCCCGGGAACGGTCAGTGACGTTTCGGCGACATTGGTAGCGAGGACAATGCGCCGTCCAGTCCCGCCCGGCTTGAAGACCTGGTGCTGCTCCTGCAGGGAGAGGCGGGCAAAGAGGGGCAGGATCTCCGTGCCACGTAGCCGCGGGTTCACCTGCACACGTGCGCGGAGTGCATCGGCTGCATCCCGGATCTCGCGCTCGCCGGAAAAGAAGACCAGGATGTCGCCGGGCGCTTCGCGGGCAAGCTCGTCAACGGCGTCGCACACAGCGTCCAGTGGGTCGCGGTCTTCCTCAAGCTCGTCCTGTGCGCCGAGCTCAGCGTCAGACCCTGTGTCACCGGCGGGTTGGCTGAGCGGGCGGTAACGAATCTCCACCGGGTAGGTCCGCCCGGACACCTCGATGATAGGCGCTGGCTGTTTATCCGGCGCAGCCTCATCCGCCGCGAAGTGGTTTGCGAAGCGCTGCGGATCGATGGTGGCCGAAGTGATGATGAGCTTCAGGTCGGGACGCTTGGGTAGAATGCGCTTGAGGTAACCCAGGATGAAGTCGATATTGAGGCTGCGCTCATGGGCCTCGTCGATGATGATGGTGCTGTACTTCTTCAGTAGCTTGTCATGCTGGATCTCGGCGAGCAGGATACCGTCCGTCATCAGCTTGATGCGCGTGCTCCGACCCACCTCTCCGGTGAACCGGACCTGGTAGCCGACTTCCTCCCCGAGCCTGACGCCCAGTTCCTCGGCGATGCGTTCGGCAACGGTACGGGCCGCAAGGCGGCGCGGCTGGGTGTGGCCGATCATTCCGGACCGGCCAAGGCCGAGTTCCAGGCACATCTTGGGAATCTGCGTGGTTTTTCCCGAGCCCGTTTCGCCGGCGATGATGGTGACCTGGTTCGCCGCGATGGCAGCCATAATGTCTGCCCGCCGTTCCGAGACCGGGAGCTGGGCAGGGTAAGTGATTGTCAGCGACATGATTGCTTCAAAGTTTACTCGGAGCCATCCGGCTGCCCTATCCGGCCTCCTGTCGACGCACCATTTCGTTGATCCATGCGGGTGCGAACGGCGAGGTGCAGCCGGGGGAGGTCGGGTAGTCCTTCAGCACCTCCAGCCGCTCGCCGATCTCCAGCGCCCTGGTGCGGTGTTCGGGGTGTGCAATCCCGATCTGGGCCAGGCAGGTATTCATGGCCCACTGCAGGCGGTCCGGTGCGTTCTTCATCTCCGTCTCGATGACATCCAGAAGACCCGGCAGGTCAAGCCCATCGGGGTTCTTCGCCACCCGGTCCGCGGTCAGCGCCCAGCCTGCGCCGGCGACCACCGGATCCGGATCAGCAAACCAGGTGAGGCGCAGATCCTCCGCGTGCGGATTCTCCTTCACCACGTAGCTGATGAGCCAGTCCTCGACTTTGGGTGCGCGTGCCGTGCGCAGCATCGTATCCAGCTCATCCGGTCGGAGTGTTTTGGGGCGGCAGATCAGAATCGCGAGGAGCCTCGCTGCGGTGTCGTCTGTCTCCCAGAGCTGAGAGGCCAGCACCTCCTGCGTCTTCAGGCGCTTGGCAAGCGCACGCAGCTTGCTGAGGTTCACTCCGTGGTCATCGCCGTGCCTGAGGTTCACCGCGCGCATCTTCGGGTCCTCGAGCGCGGCAAGCTCGGCCATTACCTCATCGACCGTCGTCTCCGCGTGCTCTGCTTCAACCATGGTGGTCTCCTGTCCTTGTGTGCCGGATCCAGCCTATGACGAACGTGAAACTGGTCCATGACCGTCACCGGGCGCCGTGGCGTGGGCGGTGGGTCCGGCCGCGTGGATCAGCCGCGCGGCAACGGTGATGGCGTGTTCCTGGAGTGCGAGAGGTTCGAGGATGTCAAAATCGAAGCCCAGAGCCGCGACATGCATCAGAGGCCATTCGAGCGAATCTGCGCCGAACCGCATAATGGTGCGTCCGGCGTCGTCCTCGAGTTCAGCGATATTGGGCGGGACCAACTGGCTGACATCTGCAACAGAGGCGTGAATCCGAACCACCACGTCATGGCTGTACGGCGACCGTGTGATGGATTTTTGCACGTAGCCGGCAAGATCGCTGGCAGGAAGGGGACGTCCGGAAAATCTAGCCCGCGGCGAGGGCACGCTCCGGCACCGGTCCACGCGGAACGTCCGCCAGTCCTGCCGGCCGGTGTCCCACGCCACGAGATACCACCGGCGGCCGGTGTCCACCAGACGAACCGGCTCAACGACCCGGCGGGAAGATTCACCGTCATGGCGTTCATACCGGAAGACCACCACCCGACGCTCCGTAATGGCGGCTGAGAAAGCAGTGAGCACTTCCGGATTGACCGGTGTGCTGACCGCAGCCATCCGGGTGACGGCGGTGCGCAGTCCGGCGAACTTCGGCCGTAGCCTGCCGGGAAGGACCTGTTCCAACTTGGTGAGGGCTCTCACCGACGCTTCACCGAGGCCCGAGACAGGACTCGCTGTGACGGCACTCAAGCCGATGGCAACGGCGAGGGCTTCGTCATCATCGAGGAGCAGCGGAGGCAGTTGGGCACCCGCGCCCAACTGGTATCCGCCGGCGATGCCCGGGGAAGCGTGAATAGGGTAACCGAGAGTGCGCAGCTTGCCGATGTCCCTGCGGACGGTGCGCTCGGTGACGGACATCCGCTCCGCGAGGGCAGGCCCAGTCCACTCGCGCCGGAGTTGAAGCAGGGAAAGAAGCTGCAGCAGCCGCGCCGAGGTTTCCAACATGACACCACGGTACCGATCCATGCGGACAGTTGCTGTCCGCAATGCTTTCTACACTGGAATGGTCCCCACTCACGGAAGGAAATACCAATGGACATTCGCAGGGAGCTGACAGACCAGCTTCAATGGCACTGGAAGAATCACGCGCGGCCACGATTGGAAGGGCTGGGTGATGACGAGTACTTCTGGGAGCCCGTACCCGGTAGCTGGAGCGTGAGGCCGCGCGGCACGGGCACAGCACCGCTGCAGGTCGGCAGCGGAGACTATACGATCGACTTTGCCGTTCCTGAACCGGCGCCGGCTCCAGTCACCACCATTGCCTGGCGGCTTGGCCACATCCTGGTCGGCGTGCTGGGAGGGCGGCTGGAGTCGCACTTCGGCGGTGTGCCGGTCAGCTACGAAACGTATGAGTACCCGGGTACAGCTGTCGCGGCTCTCGAACAATTGGACGGCATGTACGCGCACTGGCACAGTGCTGTGTCCGCACTGTCACCCGATGCCCTGGAGCGGCCGGTGGGACCTGCCGAAGGTCCGTTTGCAGAGGCTCCCATGGCTGCGCTCATACAGCACATCAACCGTGAGATGATCCATCATCTTGCCGAGATCGCGCTGCTGCGGGACCTTTGGGCGCATGGACTTGGCAGGGATGCTAGATTCGCCGCAACGTCCTGACCAGCCAGAACGTCCACGCTGCCAGGACAATGCAGGCGATAGTGACGAGCACCGGTTGAGTTCCGGCGTCCTGCACGAGCAGGGCGACGGCCGCCGCCGGCTGCACAAGCATCTGAATCTTCCCGGCGCGAACAAGGAACTTCAGCGCCGCCGCTGTGCTCAGGTCTGTCCGTCGCGGGATGCCGAGCAGCAGGGCGTAACACACGAAAAGCAGATGGAGTCCGGCGGCATAAGGGAAGACCGCCCAGGATCCACTCGGAACGATCGCCGCATAGCTGCCGACGATCAACAGGAGTGATCCAAGAGGTAGCAGGACGAATGGAACCAGCACCGAAGCCGCGAAGAAAGCCAGCGGCAGAAGTACCAGGGCAGTGTTCTGCCATAGCGACAGACCGAGCACGGCAGACAGTGCGAAGGCGAAGATCCGCAGCCAACCCGCCGAAAATGAGGGGCCGATATTCAGCGATCGGTCGGCCTCCGGCGGGCGTGTACTCAACCTGCCACTCATACCGGTCCGCCTACCGCGGACCGGTAGCTCCCGGTCGGCCGACGCAGCGACGCCAACCCCGTTTCGAGGGGAAGTTGTCCGGGAATCGAGTCCAACGCGCCGCCCGCGGCGATCGATCCTCCGCCGCGGTAGCCAAGAACCGCCATCCCGGACACCGCCAGAGCATTCATCACTTCGCGGCGTCTTAGCAGCACGAGGCGCGAGGCCCGGCGGCCGGAAGGGGAAACGGCGCTGCCTTCCAGCGCTGGAAGAATGTCCACACCGATGACCCGGTGACCTGCCGCCTGCCACAACCCCATGAGTCTCGCCGGTTCCTCGTCAGTAAACGTGCTCATCACGTAGATGAGGGAACCTGCCGGCGCGCCGGGATCGCGTGAGGACTGCTCGGGCCGTCCGGACGCCGTCATCAGGGCGAGCTGGGTGCGGATCAGTTCAAGCTGCCGGTGCCCGCCCGTGGCCCGCACGGGCCAATGCCTGGCGGAGAGATCGTTCAGCCCTACCCGGTCACCCGCAGCAAGATAGGACGCGGCGAGCAGTGTTGCTGCTTCCCGCGCGAGGTGGAGCGAGCTGAGCGCGTTCACAGGTTCAGTGCGCAGCGGGAACCAGGCGCGGAGCAGGGCGGGATAGTCGTGTGCCGTATCCAGAACGAGGTGGACGCCCGCTTCGGAGCGGGCGTAGGAGCGGCGGACGAAGAGGCGGTCTTCATTCGCTGACTGGCGGGCCGTTGCCCGCCAGTCGATGCGTCGCAGCTGGTCCCCGGGACGGAACTCGTCAATGCTCCGAAGCTCCCCGCCGTCTCCGATGCTTCGAGAGGTATGCTCGCCGGTGCGGCCCTGCAGACGGTGAGGCAGCGGAAGCAGCCTGGCTTCGCGAACCCGCGGCAGAACGGTCAGCCGCACGGGCTCAAGCTCCCGGGCCTCCTGACGCATGACGCCGTCAAGGGTCAGCGCGGCCGCCCCGACCGTGAGCACCCTCGCTCGGCCTGACCGCGGAACGGGAACCGAAACAGCGAATGGCCCGCCGAGAAGCACAAGGGCGGAGACAGCTGGACCTCCCGCGGCAGCGGCCTGAATCAGCGCGATGCCGCTTGGACCGCCGGAGGCCACGCGGAAGGTGCGGCGTCCCTCGTCGGACTCTCCAGGGTCCGGCTCGATCCCGAACGTCGTTGCCTCCATACCAGCGGAGGATCGTGCCTGCCCGGCCGGCGGCGGCCGGAGTGCGCTCCACCCTGAGGCGGCGGCAAAAGCGAGGGGAAGACCAAGCACGACGACGTCTGGCCGGCCCATGAACAGCCCGACGACGACGCACACCATCATGGTGATCGAGGCGAGACTCCACTGACCTCCGGGGCGGAAGCCGCCCTTACCGCTCATGGGCCGACGCGGTGGTTGGAGTAGCCACCCGGTCCACAACTTCTGCAACGACGTCCACTGCCCGTATGCCGCGTGCCCATGAACCGGGCGTCAGGGTCAACCGGTGTGCAAGTACGGGTTTGGTTCCCAGCTTGATGTCCTCGGGAAGGACAAACGCCCGGCCGTCCATGAGCGCCAACGCACGCCCCAGCAGGACCAGCGCCTGTGAACCGCGAGGGGAGGCTCCCACATCGACGGCATCGTGCGTGCGGGTCGCGGCGGTGACCCGTACCGCATAGTCAACGACATCGGGATCGACGTCAACGCAGTTGACCGCCCGTTGAAGCTCCAGGAGTTCGCCGGGCTTCAGCACGGTGCGTACAGCGGTGGCCTCCGTGCCCCGGGCGAGGCGGCGGCGAATGATGTCCTGCTCGGCCGACGGCTGCGGATAGCCGACGTCGACACGGATGAGGAACCGGTCCAGCTGCGCCTCGGGTAAGGGATAAGTGCCCTCGAATTCAATCGGATTAGCAGTAGCGAATACGTGGAATGGCTGATCGAGGACAAGGGTGCGGCCCTCGACCGACACCTGGGCTTCGGCCATGGCTTCCAGGAGTGCTGATTGCGTCTTGGGTGAGGTGCGGTTGATCTCGTCCGCCAGCAGCAGATTGGTGAAGACGGGACCGGGCACGAAGTCGAACCGGCGTTCGGCCGGGTCGAAGATGGAGGAACCCGTGACGTCGGAGGGCAGCAGGTCCGGCGTGCACTGCAGTCGTCGGAATTCCAGTCCCAAAGCCTGCGCCATGGTTTTTGCGGCGAGCGTCTTGCCGAGTCCGGGCAGGTCCTCGAACAAGACGTGCCCGCCTGCGAGAACCGCTCCAAGTGTGAGTTTGAGCGTGGTGTCCATTCCGACCACCACGGTTCCGATCTCGCTCAGGACGTTCCCGCATCGAGCTGCGGCTTCTTCAGGCGGGAGGCCTCGCGTCATAGATAATCCTTCGGTGGTTGGGGGACCTGGCGGGAATCGGGCAGCTGGCCCGGACCCGCCAGGACCAGCTGCTCCAGCTGGTCCATTGCGGCGTCGAACACCCCTGTGTCAATCACGGCTGACGGGTCCGTTCCCCGCCGGGCAGCGAGGAGGGTACCAAGCGGTCCTCCAATGGTGGAAGGGTCCATCCGCCGCGATTCAAGCACTCGAGCTGCCACGTCGGCCAACTGGTTGACCGCGCGCGCGCCCAGCCCGGATCGGGAGCCGGACAGCGAAAATTCGAGTGCCTGCACCTCGGCCAAACCTTTCGACCGCGGCCGCGTGCTCAAGGCAGGCAGGCGATCGGCGTCAAGGTTGTCAAGGATGCCGTTCACCGCACCGGCCGTGAATGCCGCTGTCACCAGGACCGCGGCGTGCGCAGGATCGAGGGTGAGGAAGATCGAGGACGCGAGGGCGAGCACCACAAGCAGGGCGGCTACCCTCCACTGTCCCGCGGTCACGGGTAATCCCTCCGTACCGAAGGGCGGAGCGTTGGCCGGCCGTTCCGGCGAGCTGCCGGATCATGATTACTGACGGCCGCACTGATGGCAGCGAGGCTCGTCCGTGCGCTGTCAAGGTCTTCTTCAGTCATCCGGGCGCCGGCGTTGACGCCGAACCGGGCCCGGTCGTAGAGGCGACGCAGAACAGCGACGTGGGCCGCCGGTGCGCTGAAAGCCGTGAGTACCCGCCCGGCATATTCCGACGTCGTTTCCTGGCGTATTCGCGGCAGGCCGGCAGCCGAAGTTGCGCGCTCAAGCGCGAGCCAGCAGGCAACGGCCGCGTTCCTCGAATCGGCTGGCCCATACAGTTCTGCTTCGGCGCGCGCGAGACCGTCGACGACGACGCCCCGGTCAGCCTCCCGACTCCCGGCAGCGCTGGAATCATGCACGTAGTCAACCTGGTCCGCGTACGGCAACCTCTCGCGGCGAAGGGATACCAGGAAGGAAACGAGGTAGAAGGTGCAGACGAGCAGAACGATCGTGAAGATCACAACAGGCAGCGAGGAACCCGTTGCATCAGGAAGCTCCCGCGACTCGTCCTGTGCAGACTCCGTGCTGGAGGGGGTGGGCTCAGCGGTGGGAAGAAGGGCGCCATTGTTCAGCTCCAGATCAGGAGCCACAGCGCTCAGCGAGCCAACGAAACCGGCCGCGACCATAACAAGGAGCAAGGTCAGGATGCCGAAAAGCAGGAGGGGTTCGGCGCGCACTGCGGCGAATCTGCGCACCTGCATCAAGGCCTCCCGCGTAACTCGTCCGTGGGATCAGTCTAGGTGGTGCGCTCTGGCCGGGAGCCCGGCAGCTACGAAAAGTGCCCTCGATAGGATTCGAACCTACGACCTTCTGCTCCGGAGGCAGACGCTCTATCCCCTGAGCTACGAGGGCACGGCCAACCGGTGTTAACCGCTGGTCGAAAGGGACTTATGAAGCTTAGCAGGGAAAAGTTGGCGGAACGAAACCCCTGCCGGCAGTGCCGGAAAAGCGCTAGTAACCGAGGAAAGCGTCGGTTCGGATGGACCTGCCGCCGGCGTCGCGGATGACGGGTTTGGCCCGCGCGAGAGTACTCGGGGAACCCGACAGATAGACGCGCCGCCGGTCAAGGTCCGGAACAAGGGAGCGCAGTTCATCGGCGCTGGGGAAGCTTCCGCCGCCGCGCGTCCAGGCAGCGGGCAGTGGTCCCGGCTCTCCGGGACAAAACAGCACCACCCGGAAGTTGGCCAGCTCGTCGACATAGCCGAGCTCGTCCGGCGCGCTCACAACATAGATGAGGATGATGTCGCGTTCTGCTCCTGCAGGCGAGCGCAGTTGGCTGAGGAACGGCGTGACGCCGATACCTCCTGCGAACAGCATCAGCGGCACTGACGGATCGGCAGGAAGGAGGAAGTCACCCGCAACACTCGTTGCATCGACGTGAGCGCCGGGCCTGAGATTCAGCAGTGCTGCCTTGAAGGAACTGGGCGGGTCCGAGAGGCGCAGGCCAAAACGGACCGTTCCGTCGTCGGACGCTGAACTGATACTGAAGATGCGGCGGAAGCCGCGCCGGTCCGCCCGCGCATGCGGAAGGGTGAGTTCCATGTACTGGCCGGGTTCGAACCGGACGGGTTTGTCCGGAATGAAGGAGACCTCCGCGCTGGTCGGGGTCAACTGCCGCGATCCCTCGAAACGCAGGCGGATGCGCCGCCGCTGGCCCATGCCGAAAGCGACGGCGTTTCCGATCAGCAGGGCGTACTCCGGCCCGAGGAACACCGGCGGGATACTGATCTGCAGCGCCAGTACTACTGCGACGACGCCCGCAACGAGCAACTGCTGCCAGCGCCGGGGCGGGAGGGTCAGCGGTTCGGTCAGCATGAAACCGAGCAGGAAAAGCACGGGGTACGACACAAAGACCAACTGCAGGGCAGCGGCAGGATCAGTGCCGCCGGCGGCGAGGCGCACCACCAGGATGCCGACGGCGAGGACGATGAAGACGGCTCCCATCGGAAGTTTCCGCGTCCGGTAGAGGATCAGGAGCGTGGCGAGGAGCACGAGCGGCAGCATGGCGGGATTGGCTGCCCACCAGGCTGCGGCGCCAAGGCCCAGCAGCGTTACCGCCACTGCTCCGAACGCGGCCGGATTGAAGATGTGCCGCCCGCGGACGACGATGAGGTATTTCGACGCGGACGCGAGGAGCCCCGCCAGCGCAATTCCGGCCACACCGCTGGCGTCGTCAGAGGGGAACATCACGAAAAAGAGCAGCAGGCCGGTGATGACTGAGGATTCCGTGTGCGGGCGCGCACGAAGCATCATCGCCATGACGCGCGTGCCGCCCCACGAGGTGATAACAGCGGTGGCAAAGGTCACGCCGAGTTCCGCCGGTGTGAAGGCAAGAAGCCCGAGGGCAGAGAGGATAAACGCGTACGCCGCCAGGATCAGCAGCAGGATCAGTACGAGCCGATACATGGTGGCGCGGCCGAGGAACGTGTCGAACCTGCTAAGCCACTTCAGCCGTCCGGCCATCTAGAACAACGCTCCTGCCAGGGATAGGGAATACTGCGCGCGTCCCTCGGAGCTGATCCGGACGTAGTCGAAGTCGAACTCGGCCAGCAGTACCTCGGGTGGAACAAGGAAAAGGGCAGTGGCGAGAGCGTCCGCAACCATCGCGTCGTCAGCCAGTACCCAGGTAGCCACCACTGTATCCACGCATTGCCCGGTTGTGGCATCAAGGACATGGTGCAGGCCGTCCGCCCAGCGGCGGCGGTTGGACGCGGATGCGCACAGCGCGCGGTCCTGGAGGTCCACCACGCCGATCGCCGAATCAGCGGTGTACGGGTGCTCCAGGGCGACCCGCAGCGGCGTGGGCCCCCGGTGCAGCATGTCCCCGCCGGCGTCAATGGTGTGCTCCGGGTAGCCGGCGTCGTGCAGTGCTGTGGACACGAGGTCAACGAGTTGTCCTTTACCGGCCGCGCCGACATCCAGGGTCACCGGGCGCTCGGACCGGATTGTGCTCCCGCTCCACTCGAACTGCTCGTCCCAGACAGCCGCCGGCACAGGTCCGCCGTGCGGCACAAAGGAGTAGCCGGCGTCGTACCCCAGTTGTTCAAGGGACCCTCCCACCAGGGGAGACATGGCGCCAGTCGTGAGCCGGTAGAGCATCCGGTAGAGATCGCCCAGCGCCTCACCGGACGGCGGAAGGGTGATGCTGCCGCCCCCGGCGAGCGCCGCAACGAGTGAGTCGGGTCGAAAACGGGAGTAGACGGCGTCGTACTGTTCAACGGCAAGGACGACGACGGCGAGCGCGTTCGCCGACAACTCCGCAGGGGTGTCGATGTGCCAGGCGGTGCCGATGGCGTCGAAGCTGAACCGCTGCCACTGGCCCGCGGGGCTCACTGCGCGGCTTCGCCCTTGATCTGCTCGATGGCGTCGCTGAATCCGCCGCTGGTCAGGGATGATCCGGACACTTTGTCAACGTTCAGTTCACTGAGCGGCATTCCGACGACTTGTTCCGCGATGCCGCTGCTGAATTTGCCCTGGTAGAGCTCCGTGGTGGGATTGCTCGGCATCGGCTCTGTCTGTACGTCGCTGACACTGCCCGATGCAAGCGTGATCGTTACTCCGATCTCCTCCTCACCACCCGGGGTCTGGTAGGAGCCGGTGGCCGAGTACGTGCCGTCGGCGTAGTCGCCGGTTGCGGACCCCGCGGTGTCCGGTTCTGCCGCGTTGGCGGCATCCCCACCTGCGCCCGGTGCCGGCGTCGGGCTGGCAGCACAGGCAGCCGACCCCAGGAGGGAAACGGCGGCGAGCCCCGTCAGGGCCCAGCGCTGGTATGGCTTGTTTACGGCGGGGGTCACAGAATCTCCTTGGTTTCAGACGCAGCTGGGGCCGGTCTGCGCTCGAAGTACAACGCTAGCGAACTTGATTCGGTTCAGTGCGGTACTCCGGATGGGCCACGGTATGGATGAACCCCGAGTAAGGCGTCCGTCACAGAATCCGGGGGATTAGACCCGCGCCGTTATGCTGGATGAGTGACTCCCGAAGAACTCTCCTCCGCAATCTCCTCATGCCTGAAAGACGCCGTCGCTGCCGGCGAGATCGATGTGGAGCTGCCCTCAGAGGTGCGGGTTGAGCGGCCCAAGAGCCGCGAGCATGGGGACTGGGCCACCAATATCGCGCTTCAGCTGTCGAAGAAGGCCGGAATGAATCCGCGTGCGTTCGCGGAACTGCTCAAGGGCCGCCTGGACGCGCTCGACGGCGTTGCCTCCGTGGAAATCGCGGGTCCGGGATTCCTCAACATCCGTGTGGACGCAGCCGCCGCCGGGGAATTGGCGCGGAACATCGTTGAGGCGGGCCCGGTGTACGGGACCAACGCCGCGCTCGCAGGCCACACAATCAATATGGAATTCGTCTCTGCGAACCCCACCGGCCCGCTGCATCTGGCGCACACCCGCTGGGCTGCCCTCGGTGACTCCCTTGCGCGCGTGCTGATCGCGAGCGGTGCGGACGTCACCAAGGAGTACTACATCAACGATGCCGGTACCCAGATGAACAACTTCGCCGCGTCCGTGCTGGCTTCCGTCAAGGGCCGGCCGACGCCGGAGGGTGGCTACCCGGGTGAGTACATTGCCGATCTCGGACGCACGGTGCTCGCTGAGCGCCCCGAGGTCGCGGACCTGCCCGACGACGAAGCGTTGCCTGTGATCCGGGACATTGCCTACCGCGCGCAGATGGATGACATCAAGGAGACCCTGGCGGCTTTCCGTGTCCACTTCGATGTCTACTTCTCCGAGACAGGCCTGCACTCCGGCGGAGCTGTTGAACAGGCGGTGGACCGGCTGCGCGAGCAGGGCCACGTGTTCGACGACGGCGGTGCGGTCTGGCTGCGCACCACCGATTTTGGCGATGACAAGGACCGCGTCCTCATCCGCGCCAACGGCGAGCCGACATACTTCGCCTCGGATGCCGCGTACTACCTCTCAAAGAAGGACCGCGGTTTCACCGAGAAGATCTATCTGCTCGGTGCCGATCACCACGGTTACATCGGCCGCCTGAAGGCCATCGCCGCCTGCGCCGGAGACAACATGGACGCCAATATCGAGGTGCTCATCGGACAGATGGTTTCGGTGAATGGTGCCCGGTTGTCCAAGCGCGCCGGAAACATCATCGAACTCCGCGATCTCCTCGACTGGCTGGGAGCGGACGCGCTGCGGTACTCGCTCGGCAGGTCTCCCGCTGATTCGGCGATGTCCCTTGATCCGGAGCTGCTGAAGAAGAACACCAACGAAAATCCGGTGTTCTACGTGCAGTACGCCCACGCCCGAACCTGCGCCGTGGCACGCAACGCTGCCGCCGCCGGAGTTGACCGCTCGGCGTTCGACGCCGGTGCTCTCGACCAGCCGGCGGACAGCGAGCTGCTTGCCCACCTCGGTTCCTACCCAGCCGTTGTCGCGCAGGCCGCGAAGTTCCGTGAGCCGCATCGGGTTGCACGGCATCTCGAGGTCATTGCCGGTGCGTATCACCGCTGGTATGACGCCTGCCGCGTGACGCCCTTGGGCGATGAGCCGGTCACTGACACCAATCGCACCCGGCTCTGGCTGAATGACGCCGTGACGCAGGTGCTCGCCAACGGCCTCGATCTGCTGGGCGTCTCAGCGCCGGAACGGATGTAGCATGCCTGCCTCACCTCTGGCTCCCGGCTGGCTTACCTACCCGGCTGACGCCAACGAGCTCAACCCGGCGTTGTGGGCATCCACGGTCACCAGGACGCGAAGCGGCGCCGTGTCCGTGGACGGTGTTTCTGTGACCAAACTCGCTGAGAAGTTCGGCACCCCTGTGTACGTGGTCTCGGAAACAGATTTCCGCACACGGGCAAGGAATTTCCGGGAGGCGTTCAACGCTGCGTTCCGTGACCTGTGCGGTGGAGTGGACGTCTACTACGCGGGCAAATCGTTCCTCTGTTCGGAGGTGGCCCACTGGGTATCGGAGGAGGGCCTGCGCCTGGACACCGCGTCCGGCGGTGAGATGGCGGTCGCGCTCCGCGCGGGCCTGCAGGGACGCCAACTCGCGCTGCACGGCAATAACAAGTCCGACGCCGAGCTGAACCGTGCGCTCGATCTCGAGGTTGGCCGCATCGTGGTTGACAGCCTCGATGAGCTGCAGCGGGTCGGCGCGCTCGCCCAGGCCCGCGGCGCCACTGCGAATGTCATGCTCCGGCTCACTCCTGGTGTGCACGCGCACACGCATGAATTCATTGCCACCGCGCACGAAGACCAGAAGTTCGGGCTGTCGCTGGCGCCGTCGTCGTCGGGCACGGAATCACCAGCGGCGCAAGCCGTAGCTGCGGCACTGGACCACCCCTGCATCCGCCTGCTCGGAGTACACAGCCACATCGGGTCACAGATTTTCGAGTCCGCCGGGTTCGAGCTGGCGGCGCGCCGCCTCCTGGGCTTCCTCGCCGAGGTCCGGGACCGTCACGGCGTCGAACTGAAGGAACTCGATCTGGGCGGGGGCTACGGCATCGCCTACACCGAGGAAGACACCCCGCGCTCGCCCGCGGCCATCGCCAAGGCAATGGCCGCCGTCGTCGGTGAGGCGTGCGCTGCGCACGGTCTGCGGGCGCCGCGGATCTCGATCGAGCCCGGCCGCGCCATCGCCGGACCAAGCACCTTCACCCTGTATACCGCCGGCACCACCAAGACGGTGCAGGCGGACGTCGACGGCGCCTCCCACCCCCGCCGCTACGTCTCAGTTGACGGCGGAATGAGTGACAACGCTCGCCCGGTGCTGTACGACGCCGACTATTCGGCCGTGGTTGCATCACGCACCTCCGCAGCGGAGCCGGTGCTCTCGCGCGTTGTCGGGAAGCACTGCGAAAGCGGTGACATCGTTGTGCGCAGCGTCTACCTGCCCGGCGACACCACGCATGGAGACCTGCTTGCGGTGCCGGGAACAGGCGCCTACTGCTGGTCGCTGGCCAGCAACTACAACTACCTCACCCGACCCCCTGTGGTCGCAGTGAAGGACGGCGAGGCACGCATCATCGTGCGCGGCGAAACCGAAGAAGACCTCCTCTCGCGCGATGTGCTGCGCAAGACGGGAAACGACCGAGCAACTCTGGAAGCAGGAGCCTGATCGATTTGATGAATGCCCCCCACACCACCGTTTCCGACGGCACACTGCGTGTGGCCCTGCTGGGCTGCGGAAACGTCGGTTCGCAGGTTGCGCGGATCCTCCTCGAGGACGCCGACAACCTGGCCGCCCGCATCGGTGCGCGCCTGGAGCTCACCGGCATTGCGGTGCGATCCATCGACGCACCCCGTGAGGCCGAGCTCCCCAGGGAGCTGTTCACCACGGATGCGGAATCCCTGGTGGAGGGAGCGGACATCGTCATTGAGCTCATGGGCGGAATTGAACCCGCCCGCACCCTGATCCTGCGGGCGATCGACCACGGAGCCACCGTGGTCACCGGCAACAAGGCACTGCTCGCCCAGGACGGGCCCACCCTCTACGAGCGCGCGGACGCGGCGCACGTCCAGCTGTCCTACGAGGCCGCCGTCGCCGGAGCCATTCCCATTCTCCGCCCGATCCGCGACAGCCTCTCGGGAGACCGCATCACGCGCGTCCTCGGTATTGTCAACGGGACCACGAACTACATCCTGGACCAGATGGACTCCACCGGCGCCCAGTTCGCCGATGCACTGGCCGACGCGCAGCGCCTCGGTTACGCCGAGGCCGATCCCACGGCGGACATCGAGGGATATGACGCCGCTGCCAAAGCGGCGATCCTCGCCTCCCTGTCCTTCCACACGCGCTTCGCGCTGGAAAACGTGCACTGCCAGGGCATCACCTCCGTCTCGGCGGAGGACATCTCTGCGGCCAAGGACGCCGGCTACGTCATCAAACTGCTCGCCATTGCGGAGCTGCTGAAGGATGAAGCGGGCGACGACGGCGTCAGCGTCCGCGTGCACCCCACCCTCCTGCCGCGTGAGCATCCACTCGCCGCGGTGCGCGGAGCGTTCAACGCGGTCTTCGTCGAAGCGGAGAACGCCGGCGAGCTCATGTTCTATGGCCAGGGAGCCGGCGGAACACCGACCGCCTCCGCCGTCCTCGGAGATGTGGTCAGCGCCGCCCGCCGCATGGTGCTTGGCGGTCCGGGCCGAACCGAAACAACGACGGGCCACGTCCCTGCGCTCAGCATCGACATGGTGAACACGAGCTATTACATCGGCCTGGACGTGGCGGACCAGCCCGGCGTGCTCGCTCGGATCGCGCAACTCTTCGCCGAGCACGGCGTCTCGATCGAGACCATGCGGCAGACTATCCACCCGGCGAGCGACGTCGGGGCGGCGAGCGCGGAACTGCGCATCGTCACACACCGGGCCACCGAATCCGCGCTGGCAACAACTGTGAAACATATCCAGGACCTGGACGTCATCAATGCAGTGACCTCCGTCCTCCGAGTAGAGGGACTCTGATGGCTCACCAATGGCGCGGGGTTATCCGCGAGTACGCTGACCGTTTGCCGGTGACGGAGTCCACGCGCGTGATCACGCTGGGTGAAGGTGGAACGCCGCTGGTGCACGCACCGGCGTTGTCGGAGCTCACCGGTTGCAGCGTGTACCTGAAGGTCGAGGGGATGAACCCGACCGGTTCCTTCAAGGACCGGGGCATGACCATGGCCATCACCGCGGCTGTTGAAGCCGGGGCGAAGGCCGTCGTGTGCGCCTCCACTGGCAACACTTCGGCGTCCGCTGCGGCTTACGCAACGCAGGCCGGTCTGACCTGCGCGGTATTGGTGCCGGACGGCAAGATCGCCATGGGCAAACTCAGCCAGGCCATAGCCCACGGCGCAGAGCTGTTGCAGGTGCACGGCAACTTCGACAACTGCCTCGATGTGGCCCGGAAACTGGCGGAGTCCTACCCGGTGTTCCTCGTGAATTCCGTGAACCCTGCACGCATCGAGGGCCAGAAGACAGCCGCCTTCGAGGTTGTTGATTCCCTGGGCGACGCCCCCGACTATCACCTGCTGCCTGTGGGCAATGCGGGAAACATCACCGCCTACTGGAAGGGCTATAAGGAGTACTCGCAGCCCTATACCTCTCCCACAGCAGGGGAATTGCCCGCGGTATCGACTCGCACCCCCATCATGTGGGGCTTCCAGGCCGAAGGGGCATCGCCGCTGGTGAAGGGCTACCCCGTGACTGAGCCGGACACCATCGCCACCGCCATCCGCATCGGCAATCCGGCGTCCTGGGACCAGGCCATCACCGCGCGGGATGAATCGGGCGGGCTCATCGAGGCGGTGACCGATGAGGAGATCCTCGAGGCGCACCGCTGGCTTTCGTCCCGTGAGGGCGTCTTCGTGGAACCGGCGTCGGCTGCCGGCGTTGCGGGCCTGATCAAGAAGCACACAGCCGGAGACGTCCCGGAGGGCAAGACCATCGTCATTACAGTCACGGGGCATGGCCTCAAGGACCCGCAGTGGGCGCTCAAGGCGGCGGACGGTTCTGACGTTGAGCCCACCAAGGTGGAGTTCGACGTCGTCAGCGTTGCAGGGGCGCTGGGCCTGGCGGACTCGCACGTGGGCCAGCGGGCAGATGCTTAGCGGAGCGCCGGCCATGACTGAGGCCATGGTTGCGTCCGGGCAGGAGGTTTCGGTGGAAGTCCCGGCAACCAGCGCCAACCTCGGCCCCGGTTTCGACAGCCTGGGGCTGGCCGTGACGCTCTACGATTCCATCCGTGTCCGGACCACCGAAACCGGCACGACGACGGTGACGGTCACCGGAGAGGGCGAGGAGTCCTTGCCGCGGGACGAGACGCACCTGGTTGCAGCAACTATCCTCGGCACGCTGGAGCGTGCAGGGTTCGCCAGCCCCGGCCTGGAAATCGAGACACGGAACGTGATTCCCCATGGCAGGGGCCTCGGGTCTTCCGCGGCGGCAATCGTCTCCTCCGTATTGGCGGCCAACGCGATTCTTCCCGAGTCCGCCCGGATGGATGCGCGCGCTGTCCTGCAACTGTGCTCCACGCTCGAGGGACACCCGGACAATGTGGCACCGGCGCTGCTGGGTTCACTAGCGGTCTCGTGGGAAACGGGTCGTGCCTACCAGAGCACCATCCTCCCGGTGCATCCTGATGTAGTGCCTGTTGTCGCCATTCCCGCCAGCGAACTGTCGACAGAGGCAGCGCGTGCCCTGTTGCCCGCTTCCGTACCGCATAACAGCGCGTCATCCAACGCCGGCCGCGCCGCCCTGCTGGTGCACGCGATGACAAACTCGCCCGAGTTTCTCTTCGATGGGACCAGGGACCTGCTGCATCAGGATTACCGCGCCCAGGCCATGCTGCACAGTGCCACACTGATGCGGGCGTTGCGATCCGAGGGCTTCGCCTCGGTGATCTCCGGCGCCGGGCCTACAGTAATGACGCTTGCCGTGGGTCAGGACCAGGCAGCCGCGGTCATCGAGGCGGTCCAGCGCATCGTCGTCGGTGCGGATGAGGGTATTGACTGGCGTGTTCTACGGCTGAACGTGGACACAGAAGGTGCTAAAGTGAAGGTGCACCAACGGTAATTGCCTGCTTGAATCGTTGACGTTCATCACGCACCGATCTTACGAAGACAGTTCCGTATTCAGATGTGCTTCTGTTGATCTGGCCGTCATCTTCTGTGACCGTCGTGAAACTGCCTGTGTGTCAGCAGTGGCTCAATCTCAGGTGTACCTCCCAGAACCTGATGCGGCAGCAGTCACATCGTGACTGCTACGCACTGGGGCTCGAGGTCTCCAGCACGCTCGGCCACGCCGGAAAGCATCCGGCCAGCACCGAAACCTTAGCTTCCAACTCTTCTGACTTGGCGGCGGGCAAACCAAAACCGCGATCCACATCAGAGATGGATCGCCCGACGAGGGGGAAGGAATCCTTCGTGACTCAAACCACTGACCTGCCGACAGGCGTGGATACCCAAGCCGCCGAAACGAACGGCGCACCAGCTTCCAAAAGTTCCGGGCTTGCCGGACTGAAGCTCGCCCAGCTGCAGGCGCTTGCCGGTCAGCTTGGTATCACCGTAGGTTCGCGGATGCGCAAGGGTGACCTCGTGGCCGCAATCTCCGACCACCAGCGCGGCTCGGCAGTGGCAGACCGCCCCAAGGCGACGTCTGCACAGGCTCCGGCACACGAGAATGCATCGTCTTCGTCAGGCAACGCTGCTGCACAGAACGGTGCCGGTGCTGCATCGCAGGAGCAGGCAGCTGAGCCTGCCGAGCGGCCAACCCGCACCCGTAACCGTAATAGGCGGGCGGGAAGCGACGGCGTCGTAAAGACGGAGCAGGCTGCCTCTGACAGTGCGCAGGGCAATCAGGCTGTGGGCTCCGCGGCCGAGTCCGAGGGCGGGTCCGTCCAGGAGAATTCCGCAGCTGATTCGGAAACTCCGGATCGAGGCCGCCGCAGCCGGGACGGGCGCCGTGGGCGACGCACCGAGTCTGAGGCACAGGGCAGTGCGCAAGCATCTGAGACCGACGGTGCCGAGCAGGGCGCGCAGCAGAATGCTGAGAACTCCGAGGGTTCGGATAGCCAGGGCGAGCGGCGCAATGACCGCCGCGACCGCAACCGCGACCGCAACGAGCGACGCTCCAATGACGATCGCCGTTCAACCGAAGACAACCGCGATAACCAGAACGACCGGGACAACCGGAATGATCGCGGAGACCGTGGCGACCGTGACAACCGTGACAACCGTGGCGACCGGGACAACCGGAATGACCGTGACCGGGACAACCGCGGCGACCGCGACGAAGGCAACAGCCGCAACCGGCGCAACCGTAACCGCAACAACCGCGAGGATGACCGCAACAACCGGTTCCGCGACCGCAACGAGCGCCGTCGGGGGCGCAGCAACCAGAACCCGGACGTCGACGACGTCGAGGTCACCGATGACGATGTCCTGCTGCCCGTTGCAGGCATCCTGGACGTCCTCGAGAACTACGCATTCGTGCGCACCTCCGGTTACCTGCCAGGAGCCAACGACGTTTACGTCTCTCTTGCCCAGGTCAAGAAGCACGGGCTGCGCAAGGGCGATGCCGTAGTCGGTGCCATCCGTGCGCCGCGCGAGGGCGAGAGCCAGAGCAGCACCCGCCAGAAGTTCAACGCGCTCGTCCGGTTGACCTCCATCAACGGCAAGAACCCTGAAGAGCTGAAGGACCGCGTGGACTTCGCGAAGCTCGTTCCGCTCTACCCCTCCGAGCGCCTGCGCCTGGAGACCGAGCCCAAGAAGATCGGTCCGCGCGTCATTGACCTGGTGGCGCCGATCGGCAAGGGCCAGCGTGGACTCATCGTGTCGCCTCCGAAGGCCGGCAAGACCCTGATCCTGCAGGCTATTGCCAACGCCATCACGGTGAACAACCCGGAAGTGCACCTCATGATGGTGCTCGTGGACGAACGTCCCGAGGAAGTCACCGACATGCAGCGCACCGTCAAGGGTGAGGTCATCGCCTCTACCTTCGATCGCCCGGCTGACGACCACACGACCGTTGCCGAACTCTCGATCGAGCGCGCCAAGCGCCTCGTCGAGATGGGAATGGACGTCGTTGTACTCCTTGACTCGATGACCCGCCTGGGACGCGCCTACAACCTGGCAGCACCTGCCTCGGGCCGTATTCTCTCCGGCGGCGTCGACTCGGCGGCCCTGTACCCGCCGAAGCGCTTCTTCGGTGCAGCCCGCAATATCGAGAACGGCGGCTCGCTGACCATTCTCGCCACGGCGTTGGTGGAGACCGGTTCCAAGATGGATGAAGTGATCTTCGAAGAGTTCAAGGGCACCGGCAACATGGAACTGCGACTGTCCCGCAACCTCGCGGACAAGCGCATCTTCCCCGCGGTCGATGTCAACGCATCGGGTACCCGGCGCGAGGAGAACCTGCTCTCGCCGGACGAGGTCAAGATCATGTGGAAGCTTCGCAGGGTCCTTTCCGGACTGGAGCAGCAGCAGGCACTCGAGCTGCTCACCAACAAGATCCGGGAGACGCAGTCGAACGTCGAGTTCCTCATGCAGGTCCAGAAAACCACGCTTGGATCAAAAAGCGACAACGATTAGTTGAGTAGCCGTTCGAGACATGCCGGCCGGCATGTCTCGAACGGCTTCGCGCGTTAAGCCACCCACCACCGCTCGAATCCGATACTGAAGGTTGTGTCCGCCATGTTTGAGTCCATTCAGGGCCTGCTCGATGAGCACGCCGAGCTGCAGGTCCGGCTGTCTGATCCGGCCGTCCACACAGACCAGTCCCTGGCTCGCAAGCTTGGCCGGCGCTATGCCGAACTCAGCGGCATCGTGGAAGCGCACACACGGTGGCAGGCCCTGGAAGATGATCTTGAAGCCGCCCGTGAGATGGCCGAGGACCCTGAATTCGCTGCCGAGATCCCCGAGCTTGAGCAACAGTTGGCTGCCGCGCAGGAACGTCTGCGACGGCTGCTGATCCCGCGTGATCCCAACGACTCCCGCAACGTCATCATCGAGGTCAAGGGTGGCGAAGGAGGAGACGAAGCCGCGCTGTTTGCCGGCGATCTCCTCCGGATGTACACCCGGTACGCCGAATCCCGCGGCTGGAAGACCGAGCTCATTTCCGCCAATGAATCCGATCTCGGCGGGTACAAGGATGTCCAGATGGCCATCAAGGGATCATCGAATGACCCTGCCGAAGGCGTGTACGCGCGGTTGAAGTTCGAGGGCGGAGTTCACCGGGTGCAGCGCGTTCCGGTCACGGAGTCGCAAGGGCGGATTCACACCTCGGCAGCCGGAGTACTGGTACTACCCGAGGTTGATGAGCCCGAAGAGGTGGAAATCAGTCAGAACGACCTCAAGATTGACGTCTACCGGTCGTCCGGGCCCGGCGGCCAGTCGGTGAACACCACGGACTCCGCCGTGCGCATCACCCACCTTCCCACCGGCATCGTCGTTGCCATGCAGAACGAGAAATCCCAGCTGCAGAACCGGGAGGCAGCCATGCGCGTGCTGCGCTCTCGCATCCTCGCTGCCAAGCAGGAAGAGATCGACGCCGCGAACTCTGACATCCGCAAGTCCCAGGTGCGCACCATGGACCGGTCAGAGCGGATCCGCACCTACAACTTCCCCGAAAACCGCATCGCTGATCACCGCACGGGCTACAAGGCGTACAACCTCGACGCCGTCATGAATGGTGAGCTCGAACCGGTAGTACAGTCCGCCATCGAACTGGACGAACAGACCCGGCTCGACGCCATCGGCGACGACGCGTAGGAGAGTCGGCACAGCATGGAGTCGCTGGCGGATGCCCTGCGCGAAGCTGCGTCGACGCTGGCTGAGGCAGGTGTGCCGAGTCCGAGGGTCGACGCGGAACTCCTCGCCGCGCACCTCATGGCTGAGAGTGTGGGTCGGGTGCGTGCCCTCGCCTTGATCGGGGCTGCGGTGCCGGAGGGGTACGGCGAACTCGTTGCCGAGCGGGCCCAGCGGGTGCCGCTTCAACACATCACGGGCATTGCGTACTTCCGCGGTCTGGAGGTTGCAGTGGGACCTGGCGTCTTCATTCCACGCCCGGAGACGGAGGCGGTTGCCCAGCTTGCCATTGATGCGGCGCGGGGTATCTCCGGGGCGCGCGTGGCGGACCTTGGAACCGGGTCCGGCGCCATAGCAGGCTCGATTGCGCAGGAGGTGCCCGACGCGGACGTTTATGCGGTTGAACTGAGCGAGCTGGCGTTGGCATGGGCGGCGCGCAATTTGAAGCCGCACGGTGTCACCCTGGTCAACGGCGACTATGCCACGGCGCTCAGCGAACTGAACGGAACGTTCGACGTCGTCGTATCTAATCCTCCCTACATCCCAACCGATGCGGTTCCTCGCGACCCCGAAGTTGCTGAGCACGACCCGGAGATTGCACTGTTCGGGGGGAGTGCCGACGGGCTGCGCCTACCCCTGGCCGCTGCAGCTGCGGCCGTGCGCCTCCTGAAGCCCGGCGGTTATTTCGTGATGGAACACGCCGAGGTGCAGGCAGAAGCACTGATGCGGATACTGGGCGCAGACCCGTCGTGGAAGACTGTCTGCACGCACCAGGACCTTGCTGAGCGGGACCGTGCAACATCGGCAATTCGAACCGACGTGCTGTAAATGAAAGGATGGCTGGCGTGAGTGCCACCTTCGATTGCTCCGACTCCACCGAACGCAGTGAGGGAATTGCGCGTGCCCAACGTGCGCTTGCCGCAAAGCAGTGCGTGGTGATTCCCACCGACACCGTGTACGGCATTGCCGCGGATGCCTTCACACCGCAAGCCGTTGCCACGCTGCTCGCATCCAAGGGCCGCGGCCGCAGCATGCCGCCGCCGGTTCTCATTCCACGCCTCCAGACCATGGACGGGCTGGCAACCGACATCAGCCTTGAAGCCCGCAGGCTCGCCGAGGAGTTCTGGCCGGGCGGCCTCACCCTCATCTGTCATGCCCAGCCTTCGCTCACCTGGGACCTCGGGGACACGTTCGGCACTGTGGCCCTTCGCATGCCGAACGACCGCGTTGCGTTGGACCTCCTGATCCTGACGGGTCCGCTCGCCGTCTCCTCGGCGAACCGCACGGGGCAGCCGGCGGCTGCTACCGCGGCTGATGCCTATGCCCAGCTGGGAGACGCGGTGGAGGTCTACCTTGAAGACGGTGCACGCTCAGCCGACGCCGGTGCGTCCACCATCGTGGATACCACCGGAGATCTGCCCGTCGTGGTTCGCGAGGGCGTGATTTCGTTCGAAGAGCTGCGCGCTGTGGTTCCCGGGGTCGTACGTGGAACCGCCGGTGACGACGCCGGTGCAGAGGACGGGAGCGCGGAAGAGGAACGCGGCACGGAAGAAGAACCTGCGGGCCCGCCGGACGCGACGCCCGCTGAAAGCCAGCCCACTAGCGAGGACCGCGTCGACGAGCCCCGGCCTCCTCAAGGATCGAACTGACGCGGGCAGGAAGGGCGACGCCCTGCCGGGCAACCCAGCCGGCAACCTGATCCTGGCCGAACCACATCAGCTCAACGCGCCGGATCGACCCGTGCAGGCGTTCCTTCAGAAGTGCGGATACCCCGTATCCCGTGCGCAGGATGAGCCGACAGAGAAATGCCGGAAGAACCAGGGGAGTGCCTCCGGTGGCCTCGAGCACCGTGCGCACGGTCATCCCTTCCCAGGGCTGCAGCACCACCTCCGGAAGCTGGCCCTGATGCAGACCAACCGTGCGGACAAGCTCCGCGAGCGCGTCGACCGAGGAGACCGGGCTGGGTGCGGTGCCGGGTGAGGCGACCGATGCCAGCGGTGAGGCAGCGAGCCGGGCCAGTGCCGTCGTCGTCGGCCGTTCAAGGCCCTGGACGGAGGTGGCGCGCACCGAGACAATTTCAAGCGTGCCGAAGGGGCCGAGTCCAAGCGCCTGTTCCCCGAGCGCCTTGCTCCGAGAGTAAGGGGAAAAGGGTGCAGTGTCCGGCGATTCGTCGAGGACCGGACGGTGCCCCTGCACGGCCGCGCTGCTGAGGTGCACCAGCCGATGAACCCCCGCCGCGGCGCACGCGCGGGCGAGCAGCACGGGGAGCAGGGCGTTGGCGCCGGTCAGCTCCGGTGAGCCGGGACTGCGCGGTGCGGCGGCGCCTGCCGCATTGACCACCACGGTGCAACCGGCGAGTTCAGCCGCCAGGCGGTCGACGACGGCGGCCTGCCGGTCAGCCTCCGCGAGTACCCGTGCCGGTGTGTCTGCTGATGCACTGACGCGCGGTGCCCTGACCGGCCTTGCTTCCTCACCTGCCTCCGTGAGCGCCTTGAGGACTGCGCTCCCGACGAAGCCGCTGCCGCCGACGACGGACCAGATCATGAGGCAGCGCCCGTTGCCCGGGGAGTCAGCGCCGGCATCGGCAGCCAGTCGGGATCCCGCAGGACAAAGCGCGACTCGCGCCACCCGTGCCACAGGGAACCGACGCCCGAAAGAGTATGCTCGACCGCGATCAGCCGTACCAGTTCCTTCGCTGCGGTGAGGGCTGTTCCCAGTGCGAATCCGACGCGGTTGAATTGCCCGTACTCCATCAAATACCTTGCGAGATGCCCGCGGTTCCGCATTCCGCAGTAGCGTCCCAGGTTGCTCGAATCGTTCAGATGCCGCAGGCCGAGGTCGATCTGCTTCTGCGGGCGGGCCTTCCGCAGCACGAACTCGTCAATGTAGACAACTGGCTCCCGCTGGGAGATGAGCCAGCCGTAAGTGGTGTCATCGCCGTTGATGAAGAACCGCGGGTCAGGCAGTCCCACCTCGCGGACGACGCCCGCATGCAGGAGAACACCCTCGAAGCACGCCACATTGGTGCGGAAAACCGGAGAAGAAGCGAAGACGTTGCCGGGAATCGGGAAGTGCACGCCAAGGAACGGGTTGAAACGGTGTTGCCAGAAGAAAGGTTCACCGGTGTGGTCCAGGCGCCGGCCGTGCAAGCATCTGTAGTGTTCGAGCCACGGGGAAAAGGCGGCCAGCGCGCCGGGCAGGACTTCGACGTCGTCGTCCATCAGCCACAGCCAGGTCGCGCCGTCGGTCAGCGCGCGCTCAACACCGGCGGAGAAGCCGCCGGAGCCACCGGCATTGACTCCCAGCCGGTGAACCGTCAGCGGGACCGGAAACGAGGCGGCCGCCGCTTCCAGTACCTCACCGGTGGAGTCGGTACTGGCGTTGTCAACGACGACGACGGCGGCAGGCGCCGGATCGAGCTGTCCCAGAGAATCCAGCAGTCGGCTCAAGTAGCCGGCGCGGTTAAAGGTAGTCACCACCACGGTGACGGACGGCTGCGCGGTCATCAATCAGAACCCGAAGTCGGAGGGAGGGCCGAAGCTTCGCCCACGCATTCCTGCAGCGTAGGCACGGGCCCAGGAGGCAAGCCCGCGGATATCACCCCTGCGGACGTAGTAGACCGGGTACCCCACCACGTCCGCTACAAAGGAACGCACACGGATGTACCGACGCGTGAGATGTCCGCGGTTCCGGAAGAAGTAGAAGCGCTTGAAGGGTGTTTCCGGAACCAGCACATGGAGCCGGTCGCCGATGACGTGCTGCACTTCAGCCCATCCCGGCGGGTGGCTGAGCGCAACGGTGGTGACCGTACCGAAGGGGATGCCGGCGCGGCGGAGCCTCAGCATGAAGTCAGTTTCATCGCCGCGGATGAACAGGCGTAGATCCGGCAGCCCGACCCGGAAAAAGACGTCGGCGCGGATCAGCGCTCCGTTGAAGAACTGGGCAATGTCCGGAATGAAGCCAAGGTTCTCCACCTGATCCCGATCGTGGGTGGTGCGCCCCTGGATGCGAAAGGGGAAGGAGAGCCGGGTGGAATCGGTCGGTGCGACGATCAGGGGCACGACGACGTCAAGGTTGCGCAGATGGGCGGACTCAAGCAGTTTGCTGAGGACAGCGGTGTCCTCAGGGTGGGCGTCGTCGTCCATGATCCAGATCCACTCGGCGCCGCTCGCCATCGCGGAAAGAATTGCGAGGGAGAAACCGCCGGCGCCGCCCAGATTGGTGGCGGACCGGATGTAGTTCACGGGAGCGCTGGATTGTTCAGCCAGGGCAGAGACGTCCTGTGTGCCCGAGTCAACCAGTGCCACAGATGCGATCGGGTGATCTTGCCGTGCGAGCGCTTCGAGAAGTGTCTGTACGTCATCCGGTCTGTCGAAAGTCACTGCCGCTACAGCCACGGTTTCCTGCAAAACGGTCCTTTCGGCCAGCCTCCGCAACGCTCAGCTCGCGGTGATCGGTCACAGGGAGCACGCATCAGTCGGGCTAGTATTCTCGGGTAGGGAAAGTCTATTACACGGCCCGGACGGCCTTTTCGCGCCGGATCGAAGGGGGCGTGACGCTACGCCAACCGCCCATCCAAAGGAATCATGACACAGACGGATAACCAGAATTCCGCGGCTCGCGTGAATCAGGACGACTCCGCCGGCAGGACAGACAAGCCGGCCCTGTGGTTGTGGTCCCAGTACGCCTTTGATTCCTTCGCGTGGATTGTTGCTGTCTTCCTGGCCGTGATCCTTCGCCTGGAGCTGCTGGTCACCCAGATCAATGTGCCGGGTGCAGTCGTCTTCTGCGCCGTTGCAGTGATCTCCCAGCTGGTTGTCGGGATGAGCTTCGCCCTCTACCGGGGGCGCTATGCGTTCGGTAGCTTCCACGAAGCGCGTCTGCTGGTGATCGTGACGGTGATTGTTTCTGTGATCCTGCTGCTGGTGAGCATCGCTTTCATCAGCGTCATCCAGATCCCGCGAAGCGTGGCTATTATCGCTTTCCCTTTTGCCTGTATCTTCATGGCGTCAACCCGCTATCTGAAGCGTATGTATGTGGAGAGCAAGGCCAAACCCGGCGACGACGCGCAGCGGACCCTGATCTATGGGGCAGGCTTCCTCGGCAAGTCGCTGGTAACCCGGATGATGCAGGATCGGGAGTCCCCCTACTTTCCGGTCGGCCTGATCGATGATGATCCCGCCAAGAAGCACCTGCGGCTCGCCACGGTTCCGGTACTGGGCCGCCTCGAAGATCTGCCCGAGATGGCGCGGCGCACGCGTGCAACCGCCCTCGTCATTGCGTTTTCCGATGTTGAAGCGGCGCAGGTGAGGCGCGTTTCGGACCTCGTCACTGGGCTTAACATACGCGTACTCGTGCTGCCGCCGCTGCGCGAGATGCTCGCTGGAGGCGGAGAGAAGGGCCTCACCGATTTCCGTGAAGTGGCGGTGGAGGATTTGATCGGCCGGCGTCCGGTGGATATCCGCGCTGACGAGGTGGCGGGCTACATCGCCGGCAGGCGGGTTCTGGTGACCGGTGCAGGCGGTTCCATCGGCTCCGAGCTGTGCCGCCAGATCGCAGAGTTCGGGCCAGCGGAACTCATCATGCTTGATCGTGACGAAACGGGACTTCAGACCACCCAGATCTCCCTGACAGGCAGGGGACTGCTGACGGGCAGGGACACAGTCCTTGCCGACATCCGGGAAGCAGACACGCTGCGCGCAATCTTCGTAGACCGCAAACCTGAGGTGGTTTTCCATGCGGCGGCGCTTAAGCACGTGTCCCTGCTTGAGCAGTATCCGGAAGAGGCGTGGAAAACGAACGTCCTTGGCACGCTCAACGTTCTGCGGGCAGCCGAAGCGGCCGGTGTCAGCAACTTCGTAAACATTTCCACGGACAAGGCCGCCAATCCCACCAGCGTTCTTGGTCACTCGAAGCGCGTCGCTGAGAAATTGACGGCCTGGACGGCCGGCGCGGCGGGCGCAAGGTACGTGTCCGTCCGCTTCGGCAACGTTATTGGTAGCCGCGGATCGATGCTGCCGCTATTCACTGAGCAGATCAGGGTGGGCGGACCGATCACTGTCACCGACCCCGAGGTGACCCGCTTCTTCATGACCATCCCTGAAGCCTGCCAGCTCGTCATTCAGGCGGGAGCAATCGGCAGCGGGGGGGAAGTCCTGATCCTCGACATGGGGGAGCCGGTGAAGATTCTGGATGTGGCCCAGCGGATGATCGCAATGTCCGGGAAGGACATCGAAATAGTCTTCACCGGCCTGCGCAAAGGCGAGAAACTACACGAAGACCTTGTGGGGATCGACGAGGACGACGCCCGCCCCCTCCACCCCAAGATTTCGCACACCCGGGTAGCGGCACTTGATCCGGGCATGCTCGACCTGCGTGACTGGAAGGTCAAGGGCGGCATCGAGGCCTATTCCGAGGGCATGCAACCTCCGGCTGAAAAAGGGGCCTGACCATGCTGCTCTGGGTTGTTGTCGGTTCCTCCCTGCTGCTCAGCCTGGTCCTGCCGTTTGGACTGAAGCCGATCCTGCAGAAGCTGGGCGTGCTCGACATCCCCAATGAACGGTCCTCTCACACCTCGGTGGTTATCCGGGGAGTGGGCATCACCGTCGCAGTGGGGATCGTCGTCGGGCTTCTTCTGTCCCTGCTGACCGGCCTGGTCCCGGTAGACCGCTCAGTGGTGCTCATCGTCCTGGCAATCCTTTCAGCGGCGGCCGTACTCGGCTGGATCGAAGACTACCGGGGTCTGTCGATCCGGCTGCGTGCGCTGATCCAGTTGACGATCGGAGCAGTCGGAACCACTGCTCTTGCATGGACGATCGGGCAATCCTACTGGTGGGTGCCGATTGGCGCGCTTGCAGTGGCCGCCTACGTGAATGCCGCCAATTTCATGGACGGCATCAACGGTATCTCCGGCCTCCATGGCGTCCTGGTGGGCGTGTTCTACTCGGTAGCCGGCATGCTCGTGGGCCAGTTCTGGCTTACAGTCGCTGGACTTGTGGTTGCTGCAGCTTTCGCTGGATTCCTGCCCTGGAATCTTGGGCGGGGTTTTGTTTTCCTCGGCGACGTCGGCAGTTATCTGCTGGGCGCGTCCATCGCCGGCATGGCGGTCGCTGGCTTGCTGGCGGGCGTTTACCTCGAGTACCTGCTGTCTCCTGTGCTGATCTATCTGGCCGACACCTTCATCACCTTCCTGCGGCGAGTGAGAGCGGGGGATCGCTGGTACGCCTCGCACCGCGAGCATGTCTACCAGCGTTTGACCGACGTCGGACTCACCCACGTGCAGTCAGCGCTTGTGGTCACCGCGTGCTCTGCACTGGTCGGTGCGGCCGGATTTGTCCTCGCTACGGCACCGGCACCACTGGCGATCGTCTGCTCAGTGTTCGCGGCCGCCGTCGTCGCGCTGTACATCTACTCGCCGAAACTCCTTGCCCGACGACGGCTGATTCCGGCTGACGGTTGAGAAAAGCAACTAAGAGCGGGATCGATTTCTATCTGCTGTAGAATTTCAGGGACCGGCCGGGCTGAGACGCCTGCCCAACCTACCCCTCGATGGACGGAACCCCATGAGCACACCCGACGCACCGCGCGCCAGTGTGTCCCGTGCCTCCGCGTCTGGTCCCACTGAGTCCCTGTGGCTGCGGATCCTGCTGCGTTGCCTCGCTGTCACGGGGGCGGCGCTGGTCATCACCACCGCCATCGCATTCGCGATGAACGGGGGGAGCGGGGCCGCGAGCGTGCTCTTCGGCTACGCCGTGGTGGCACTCTTCTTCGGGCTGAGCCTGCTCATCGGCCATTTCGTCGGTCGGTCGAATCCCAGCGGCGCCCTCGGAATCTTCATGGTCACTTACGCCATCAAGGTGGTCGGCTTTGCCGCTGTCCTGTTTTTTGTCGGTGTCCCCTCCTGGCTGGAACGCACCTGGTTTTTCGGTGCGGCCGTGGGAGCAGTAGTTCTTTGGCAGATTGTCGAGGTCACCGTTTTTGCCAAGGCGCGCCACCAGCTCTACAACGACTGTGACTCGACCGGGTCGTCCGGAACGCAGGCGGTTGATGGACGTGCGTAAAGGAGCCTCCAGCACCGGCTCGGGCTCGGGCGATGAGCGCCCAGAGGCTGACGCGCGCGGTCGCTACGGCGAAGCCGGGTACAACGATGGAATAGCTGTTTTCAGCTACATCATTGGCGGGATCATAGTCTGGAGTTTGATAGGCTGGGGGCTGGACAGTCTCCTGGGGACGCGTTGGATCGTGCTCGCAGGAGGCCTCTTGGGTGCAGTGGGCGGCTTTTATCTCTCCCACAAGCACAACCTCACCCGTTCCAACTCCTCCGGTCCTGGATCAACGCCGGAACGCAGGAGCGGTCCGGAGGAAGGTTCCCCTGAGTAATGTCCCATAACTTCATGCGTCGGAGCAGTAACGCTGTGCCCGATCCAACTCCGCCCAACGATGGACACTGCAGAGAGGAAACGCGTTGATCGCGCTTGCGCTCCCCGCTCAAACCACCACTGAAGAGGGCTTTGTCCCACCCACGATTGAAGAAGCGCACCCGCCGAACATTCTTCCCTGGAATAGTGAATATGGCGTTTGGTTCGCGCCAGGCTTCGGCAAGCAGATGCTGCTGGTCATCCTGTCGGTCATCCTCATC
This sequence comes from Arthrobacter parietis, assembly GCF_039530425.1. NCBI lineage: Bacteria > Bacillati > Actinomycetota > Actinomycetes > Micrococcales > Micrococcaceae > Arthrobacter > Arthrobacter parietis. The sequence goes on from NZ_BAAAON010000002.1 coordinate 111,422, forward strand.
GGCGCATTTTTCTATATAGCCTCCCGCCGTGGTCAACTTGTTCCGGGCAAGATGCAGTTCCTCGGAGAAGCCGCGTACGGCTTCGTGCGTAACTCCATCGGCAAGGACATCATCGGCGGACGCGAGTACATGAAGTATGTGCCGTGGCTCTTCACCGCGTTCTTCTTTATCCTCGTGAACAACATCTTCGGTGCGGTCCCGCTGCTTCAAATCCCCACTTTCTCCCACCCTGGCAGCGCGTACGCGATCGCGGCCATCTTCTACATCCTCTGGATTGCCGTCGGCGTGAAGAAGCATGGCCTGCGCTACTTCAAGCTCGCCGTGGTTCCCTCCGGAGTGCCGTGGTACATCATGCCGCTGGTAGTTCCGATCGAGATCATTTCGAACTTCCTGGTTCGTCCGGTCACCCACTCCCTCCGTTTGTTCGCAACCATGCTGGCAGGTCACCTCATCGTGATGTTGGCCGGCAGCGCGATCGAATTCATGACCCTGTCCGGCAACATCCTCCTGCAGGGAACCGGAGTTTTGGTTCTTGGCGGCGCGGTTGCCATGTACATGCTCGAAGCTTTGATCATGGTTCTCCAGGCCTACGTTTTCACCCTGCTGGCCGCGATCTACATCGAGGGCGCCCTTCATGCGGACGCCCACTAATACCTAACAAAAGTCTTCCCCGCTGGGGATGATCCCAACCAACCTGCCGGCATAGCGCGGCATCTTGAAAGGAAGAAAATGGAAGGCATTATCAACGGCAACATCAACCTCGTAGGCTACGGTCTCTCCGCAATCGGCGGTGGTATCGGTGTGGGCCTCGTGTTCGCCGCGTACATCAACGGTGTTGCTCGTCAGCCGGAGGCGCAGCGTGTACTGCAGCCAATCGCATTCCTTGGCCTGGCACTGACCGAAGCCCTCGCAATCCTCGGTCTGGTCTTCGCCTTCGTTCTCTAGAAGAGTCGCTGGCTGACCAAACGGACTAGTGGTAGAAAGACGGGTGAAACAACATGGATAGCGCAGTCATACTTGCAGCTGAAAGTCCCCTCGCACCGAACCTATGGGAACTATTGGTTACGGTCGCAGGGTTCGCTGTACTGATGTACATCGTTATCAAGTTCGTCATGCCGGCGTTTGAGAAGACGTTTGCAGAGCGGACTGAAGCCATTGAGGGTGGCATCGCAAAGGCGGAGGCCGCACAGGCTGAGGCCAACGCGGCACGCGAGGAGTACAAGCAGCAGCTGGTCGACGCTCGCACCGAGGCGAATCGCATCCGCGAGGAAGCACGTGCTGAGGGCGCCCAGATCCTGGCTGAGCTCAAGGAGAAGGCAGTCGCCGAGGCGAACCGCATCTCCGCGCAGGCTGAGGCACAAATCGAGGCCGACCGTCAGGCAGCTGCTGTCTCACTGCGGGCTGACGTCGGAACCCTTGCCACTGATCTGGCCAGCCGAATTGTCGGCGAGTCCCTGGCTGATGACGCGCGCTCTGCACGCGTTGTCGACCGCTTCCTCGCTGACCTGGAGGCGCAGTCCGCTACCCAGAGCGCAGGTGCAGCCAAATAATGGCAGGCGTATCAAGCCAGTCCCTCACGGCGGCGCGGCAGGAACTTGAGCCTCGTCTCGGCACAGCATCGCTGACGCTGGCCGAGGAATTGTTCGGTGTGCTGGACACACTCGATTCGAACGCCGGGCTCCGCCGCGCCGTCACTGACCCGAATCGCGACGGCGAGCAGAAGGTTGCTTTGTCCACGCGGTTGTTCGCTGGACGGATTTCGCCGGAGGCGTCGGACATCGTTCGCGACCTCGTTGCCCGCCGCTGGGCCAAGCCCCGCGACATCGGTGACGCACTGGAAGCGCTCGCCGCAACCGTCGCTATTGCGGTGGCCGAAAACAGGGGACAGGGAATCCGAGGGCTCGAGGGACTTGAGAACGATCTCTTCTCATTCCTGAGCGTCGTTGGCTCGAACCACGATCTGCAGCGCGCATTGTCTGAACCCCAGGCAGAAGGATCAGCGAAAGTGGCCCTTGCGCTGAAGCTCGTTCCCTCGGCCGGAGATGAAGCCAGGCTTCTGATCCGTCAGGCGGTTCTGTCGCCGCGTGGCCTGCGGCCGTCGGCGTTGGTTGAACGCTTTGTCGAGCTTGTTGCACTGCGCCAGGAGCGCTGGATTGCTACCGTCAGCGTTACCCGTCCGCTGTCGGACGAGCAATTGGCCCGGCTCCAGGCAGGGCTGAATGCGCTCTACGGGCGAGACCTCAAGGTCAATGTCAGCGTGGATCCGTCCCTCGTGGGCGGCGTTCGCGTGAAGGTGGGAGACGAAGTGGTTGACGCCACGGCGGTAAGCCGTCTGTCCGAACTCCGTCGAAAGATGGCCGTTTAGCTGCGGACAAGGCAACGCTGAAGCTCGCGGGCTTCGACTACAGACGAAAACAAAACGGTCACCGCTTACCGGCGGTGGTCACAACACAGGAGAGCAGGGACTGCAGATGGCCGAATTGACCATCAACGCCGACGACGTCCGTAATGCGTTGAACGAGTTCGCGGCGTCCTACGAACCCGGAAACGCGGAGCGGGTCGAAGTTGGCCGCGTAACATCCGCGAGCGACGGCATCGCCAGGGTAGAGGGACTTCCCTCGGTCATGGCAAACGAGCTGCTGCGTTTCGAAGACGGCACGCTGGGCCTCGCCCAGAACCTCGACACCCGTGAAATCGGTGTCGTTGTCCTCGGTGACTACACCGGTATCGAAGAAGGTCAGGAAGTACACCGGACCGGAGAGATTCTCTCCGTTCCCGTGGGCGACGCCTTCCTTGGCCGTGTGGTTGACCCCCTTGGGCAGCCGATCGACGACCTCGGTGAGATTAAGGCAGAGGCGCGTCGTGCACTTGAGCTCCAGGCGCCGGGCGTAACGCAGCGCAAGTCGGTGCACGAGCCGATGCAGACCGGCCTCAAGGCCATCGACGCCATGATCCCGATCGGCCGCGGACAGCGCCAGCTCATCATCGGTGACCGCCAGACCGGCAAGACGGCCATCGCCGTCGACACCATCATCAACCAGAAGGCCAACTGGGCATCCGGAGACGTGCAGAAGCAGGTCCGCTGCATCTACGTCGCCATCGGCCAGAAGGCTTCGACCATCGCGGCCGTTCGCCAGACGTTGGAGGACAAGGGCGCCCTGGAGTACACCACCATCGTGGCGTCGCCTGCCTCGGACCCGGCCGGCTTCAAGTACCTTGCTCCCTACGCGGGTTCAGCCATCGGCCAGCACTGGATGTACGGCGGCAAGCACGTACTGATCATCTTTGATGATCTCTCCAAGCAGGCTGAGGCCTACCGCGCGGTGTCGCTGCTGCTGCGCCGCCCGCCAGGACGCGAAGCCTACCCGGGCGACGTGTTCTACCTGCACTCCCGCTTGCTGGAGCGTTGCGCGAAGCTCTCGGACGAGTTGGGCGCAGGTTCGATGACCGGCCTTCCGTTGGTCGAAACCAAGGCGAACGACGTGTCGGCCTACATCCCGACCAACGTCATCTCCATTACTGATGGTCAGATCTTCCTTCAGTCAGACCTGTTCAACGCCAACCAGCGGCCCGCCGTTGATGTCGGTGTGTCCGTGTCCCGCGTGGGCGGTGCCGCGCAGGTGAAGGCAATGAAGAAGGTTTCGGGTACGTTGAAACTCGATCTCGCCCAGTACCGTGACATGCAGGCGTTCGCCATGTTCGCTTCGGACCTGGACGCTGCCTCCCGTCAGCAGCTGACCCGCGGGGCACGCCTCATGGAGTTGCTGAAGCAGGGCCAGTACGCGCCGTTCCCCATGGAGGAGCAGGTCGTTTCGATCTGGGCCGGCACCAATGGGTACCTTGACGATGTACCGGTTGAGGACATCCGCAAGTTCGAGTCCCAGTTCCTGGAGCACCTGCGCCACAAGTCCTCAGTGCTGACCACGCTGGCGCAGACCAATAAGCTCGAAGACTCCACTGTGGATGAGCTCAAGTCCCACATCACGGACTTCAAGCAGGGGTTCTTCGGCGAAGGTCATGATGGTCTTGTCGCAGGCCACGAGGAACACAGCCCACTCGATGAGGGCTCCGTGGACCAGGAAAAGATCGTCAAGCAGAAGCGCTAACGGCGCGGGCGTTCGCGCGCACCGCGCGAACGCCCGATGCCTGAACCGTAGTTCCTTTCATAGGGACTACGAAGGAAAGGACAAGTATGGGAGCCCAGATCCGGGTCTACCGCCAGAAGATCGTGTCGACGACGTCGATGCGGAAGATCTTCAAGGCGATGGAACTGATCGCCACCTCTCGCATTGGCAAGGCACGCGCCCGCGTGTCGTCGTCACTGCCCTATGCCAATGCCATCACCCGTGCGGTTTCCGCTGTTGCGTCGCAGTCCGAGATTGATCACCCACTGACCACCGAGCCGGAGCAGATCCGGCGGGCGGCAGTGCTCATCATGACCTCGGACAGAGGCCTGGCGGGCTCCTACTCGGCCACTGTGCTGAAGCAGGCGGAAGCTCTCCTTGAGCTTCTCCGCGAGGAGGGTAAGGAAGTCAAGACCTATCTGATCGGCCGGAAAGCCCAGGCGTACTTTGATTTCCGCGGTCGTCCCTACGAGCAGGTCTGGACGGGCGGCACGGATGCGCCCGAGTTCGAGACCGCGCGTGAGGTTGGCGCCGTGCTTCTGGAGCAGTTCGGAACCGACTTCGAGGACGGTGGTGTTGACGAGATCCACGTCGTCTACACGCGTTTCCGTTCGATGGTCACCCAGGAACCGACGGTCATTCGTCTTCTGCCGCTTGAGGTTGTCGAAGAGGAAGCAGCGAGCGAGTCGGACATCCTTCCCCTGTACGAGTACGAGCCGGAACCCGAAAGAGTTCTTGATGCGCTGCTTCCGCGGTACATCGAGTCCCGGATCTTCGCAGCGCTGCTTCAGGCGGCTGCGAGCGAGCTCGCAGCACGCCAGCGTGCCATGAAGTCGGCGGGCGACAACGCGACCGAACTGATCAAAAAGTACACGCGCCTTCGCAACACCGCCCGCCAGGCGGAAATCACGCAGGAGCTTTCGGAGATCGTGGCAGGTGCGGACGCACTAAGCGCGTCCTGACCCCCCGGCCTCCGCGGACCCCACGGGGTTCCCAACCGCACTACCATTAGCACCACGCCATCTACTGAATGAAGTGAGAGAGATGACTGCCCAGACTGTTGAGAACAGTACGGACTCAGTTGCCCCCGGCGCGACCGGCCGCATAGCCCGTGTCATCGGCCCGGTTGTCGACGTTGAGTTTCCGGCTGACGCCATTCCCGCCATCTACAATGCGCTGACCACCGAGGTGACCCTCAACGGTGAGACGCGCATGATCACCTTCGAGACCTCGCAGCATCTAGGCGACAATCTCGTGCGTGCGATCTCCCTGCAGGCGACCGACGGCCTGGTGCGCGGTACCACCGTTCAGGACACCGGCTCTGCCATTTCGGTTCCCGTCGGAGACGTCGTGAAGGGCCACATCTTCAACGTTCTGGGCAAGCCGCTCGACGTCGAGGAATCGCAGCTGGAGATCACCGAGCGCTGGCCAATCCACCGCAAGGCTCCCTCCTTCGCCTCGCTTGAGGGCTCCACCGAGATGCTTGAAACCGGAATCAAGAGCATTGACCTTCTTACCCCCTACATCAAGGGTGGAAAGATCGGTCTCTTCGGCGGTGCCGGAGTGGGCAAGACGGTGCTGATCCAGGAAATGATCACCCGAGTGGCACGCAACTTCGGTGGTACCTCGGTCTTCGCCGGCGTCGGTGAGCGTACCCGTGAAGGAAACGACCTCTGGGTCGAAATGGAAGAGGCCGGCGTCTTGAAGGACACCGCCCTTGTCTTCGGTCAGATGGATGAGCCGCCAGGCACGCGCCTGCGGGTTGCGCTGTCCGCACTCACCATGGCGGAATACTTCCGCGATATTCAGAAGCAGGACGTGCTGCTCTTCATCGACAACATCTTCCGTTTCACCCAGGCAGGTTCCGAGGTGTCGACCCTGCTGGGCCGCATGCCGTCGGCCGTGGGCTACCAGCCCAACCTGGCAGATGAGATGGGCCTCCTCCAGGAGCGCATCACGTCCACCAAGGGCCACTCCATCACTTCGATGCAGGCCATTTACGTGCCGGCGGATGACTACACGGACCCGGCCCCGGCCACCACGTTCGCGCACCTCGATGCAACCACGGAACTGTCGCGTGAGATCGCTTCACGCGGTCTGTACCCGGCCATCGATCCGCTGACCTCCACGTCGCGGATCCTCGATCCGCAGTACATCGGTCACGATCACTACAACACCGCTGTGCGCGTCAAGCAGATCCTGCAGAAGAACAAGGAACTCCAGGACATCATCGCCATCCTCGGTGTCGATGAGCTGTCCGAAGAAGACAAGATTGTTGTTTCGCGCGCACGCCGCATCCAGCAGTTCCTGTCGCAGAACACCTACACGGCAAAGCAGTTCACCGGTGTCGAGGGCTCGACCGTGAGCATCAAGGACACGATCGAGGGCTTCAACGCCATCGCCAACGGCGATCTCGACCACATTGCCGAGCAGGCGTTCTTCAACATCGGCGGTCTTGACGACGTCGAGCGTCAGTGGGCACGGATTCAAGAGCAGAGCGGAAAGTAAGCTCCATGGCTGAACTCGAAGTCGAAATCGTCGCGGCGGACCACTTCGTGTGGTCCGGCGCGGCGACCATGGTCAAGGGCCGCACTGCTGACGGCGAGATCGGGATCCTTCCCGGACACTCTCCGGTGCTCGCGATCCTCGCAGAAGGAGAGCTCGCCATCCAGCCGGTCTCCGGCGAACGGCTCATCGTCGGCGTTGATGGCGGCTTCTTTTCAGTGGACAGCAACCGTGTGGTTATTGTTGCCGACAATGCCAGGATCGGCGGTTCAGTGACCGCAGACGCTAAGTAGCGTAAGGCCTGATGGACGGCATCGGTATCACGTTCATCTCGCTTGCTGCGCTCTTTGCCCTGCTGGTCTTCATGGTCGGTGCTTTTTGTCTGCGCCGCTTTCAGTTGCGCACCGCGCTGGGAACCTTCGACGCCTCCATTCGCCTCCCGAGCAAGGGCTGGCGGATGGGGGTTTGTCGTTATACAGACAAGCACCTTGAGTGGTTACGGCTGGTCTCGCTCAGCCCACGACCCCGTCAGCGGTACCTACGCAGCTCGCTCGAACTGAAAGGCTGGCGTCAGCCCACTGAGGTGGAAAAGGCCCGTATCCAGCCGGGGGCAATAGTGGTGACGCTGAGTTACGAGGGGACCGAGGTGCTTCTCGCGATGAAGTTCGACGTCTATGCCGGTTTGTCCTCCTGGTTGGAAGCAGGCCCGGTGATAGGCATCGGTACGTGGCGCTGATGTTCGTGCACGGCAGGGCAGCAGGAACCAGTTAAATAGTTTGGGCCCCCGCACAAGTGGGGGCCCAAACTATGTGCTTCAACTCGAGTTACAGCGCGGTGACGCCTGTAGCCTGGGGACCCTTGGCGCCCTGGCCGATCTCGAACTGTACTCGCTGATTTTCATCGAGGCTCCGGAATCCTCCGGTCTGGATCTCGGAGTAGTGAACAAAGACATCGCCCTCGGAGTCGTCCGGCGTGATGAAGCCGAAGCCCTTTTCAGCGTTGAACCACTTGACGGTTCCCTGTGCCATTTATATTTCTCCTCATAATGGAACATATTTCTGAATCGACACACTGTATGCCGACCGCGAGTTACTTCGCGTGAATTCCATCGAGGACAAGAACGACCCTGCACCTACGACAAGCTTCACGCTCGCAACCTGTCTTGCGAGCATGAAAACCACGTACACAAAGACTGAAATAAGCATCACATAGCCGTATGGGCTGGTCAACGGACATTCCGACGATTAAACCGATTGTTAAGCGGGAATTCGAATATCCGGATGCTCAGGATTGCGGTAAGCGGTTCAAACCGTCACCGCGGTCCCCCAGATCCGGACAGCGGTTAGAACAGGCGCGAATCCGCATCGTCAACACCGCGCATTGCATCATAGTCAAGTGTCAGGCAATCGATTCCCCGGTCTTGAGCCAGCACCCGCGCCTGGGGCTTGATCTGCTGTGCCGCGAAAATGCCTTTAACCGGAGCCATCAGCGGATTGCGGTTCAGTAGTTCGAGGTACCGGGTGAGTTGTTCGACACCGTCAATATCGCCACGGCGCTTCAGCTCAATGGCGACCGTGCGGCCCTCGCCGTCCCGGGCAAGAATATCCACCGGACCAATTGCGGTCATGTATTCGCGGCGGATGAGCGAGTAGCCGTCGCCGAGAAGGCTGATCTGCTCCGCGAGCAGCCGCTGCAGGTCTGCTTCGACGCCGTCCTTGATCAGGCCGGGGTCCACGCCGAGATCATGCGAACTTTCATGCAGTAGCTCATGGATGCTGATGACCAGGCGGTCATCGCTCTTGGCATGCTGGACGTTCCAGGTTTCGGTGACCCCCAGCTCGGCATCCTCGGCTGCCGGCTCGAGGATCCTCAGGGTGGCAGGCGGGCTCATCCAGTTCAGCGGCTTGTAGGAGCCGCCGTCGGAATGGACCAGAACCGAGCCGTCCGCCTTGACCATGAGCAGTCTGGTCGCGAGGGGAAGATGGGCGCGGAGGCGTCCGATGTAATCGACGGAGCAGCGGGCAATGACTAAACGCACCCTGTGCACACTACCCGCCCCAGGGCAGTTTCCCGTTCTCAGGGCGCCCGGTGCAGACTTGATCCATGCCCCGTTCGAACCAGCCGAGGAAGTCGCGCGCCCAGCCGCGCCGCAAGTGGTCCGAGGCGCCGGAGCTCGATCTGGAGCGGGCCAGGGCGGGCATTCCCACGAGGGAATCCGGTCGTGACGGCGTCTGGTCGGTGCGGCGAATCACCGAACAGAACGCTTCCAAGCACTATCTGTGCCCCGGCTGCCACCGGGACATTCCACCCGGCGTCGCCCATCTGGTGGCGTGGCAGGAAGACTCGCTGTTCGGAGCCGAGACTGCGCTGGCCGACCGGCGGCACTGGCATCTGGCGTGCTGGCGTACCCGCCGGTCGGGGTAAGTAGACTGGATCAGGTGACCAGCTCAGAGCCCGCGTACCAGTTTTCCGAAAGTTCCGAACCGGCCGAAATCAGGGCGGGTACGGTCTTGCCTGCTGACCGCCGAAATATCGAACTGACGACGGCGGATGGCAAGACGCTGGTGGGCGAGTTTGCCGCACCTGTGGGTAGGGTCCCGGCTGCAACGCTCGTGACTTTGCATCCCTTGCCGACAGCAGGCGGTTTCATGGACTCCCACATCTACCGGAAGGCCTCATTTCGGTTGCCGGCGCTGGCGGACATCGCGGTGCTCAGATTCAACACCCGGGGCACCTGCTCACCTCGGGGGTGCAGTGACGGGGAGTTCGACGGCGGCGGCCTGGAGCAGTATGACCTGCAGGCTGCGGTGCAGTGGGTCGTCAACGAGGGCCTGACCAACGTCTGGCTGGTCGGCTGGAGCTTCGGCACAGAGCTGTGCCTGAAATATGGGGCGAGGGAGCCGGTCGCCGAGTATATCGAGGGCGCCGTCCTGCTGTCTCCGCCGCTGCACAGGGCCACGGACGCAGATCTCGACTCCTGGGCGGAAGCGGAGCTGCCCCTGCTTGTCCTCGTTCCCGAGCACGACGACTACCTTCAGCCGCCGGAGGCGGTTAGCCGCTTCGCCCGGGTGCCGCAGGCCCGGGTAACCGGGGTGGACGGCGCCAAGCACCTGTGGGTGGGGGAGAAGTACGTGAGCCGCATACTGGAGGAGGTCGCCGCCGTCGTACTCGGTAAGCCTGTTGCCCTGGCAACAGAATGGAACGGACCCACGGCACGGGCTGACTAGCGCCTTCGGCAGCTGGTTCTGCCGCTACTGATTGTCCTGGCGGGCAATGAAGACTTCCTTCAAGAGCAGCATCGCGCCGGCTGCCAACGGAATGGCGATGAGGGCGCCGAGCACTCCGAGCAGGCTCCCGCCCGCAATCACCGCGATGACGGCGATCGCGCCGGGTACCGCCACAGCCTTCTGCATGATCCGCGGAGAGATGAAGTACGCCTCTACCTGGAGATAGGCAACGTACAGCACTGCGAACAGCGCTGCGGTCTGCCAGCCCACGGTGAGCGCCACCAGACTGACGACGACGGCGGCAATCACCGCGCCGACCAACGGTATGAATGCGAGCATTGCCACGACGAAAGCAAGCAGTACCGAGAACGGCACATCCGCGATGGTCATGAAGATGAAGGCGAAGGTTGCGTTCAGCAAGGCCACGCAGGCCTGGCCGATGACGTAGTTGCCCACACTGCGGGTGATCTCCTCGGCGAGCCGCTCGACCCGGGGCCGGCGCGAGCGGGGAGCAAGACGGTACGCCCATTTCTTCATCGCGGGCAGCGAGGCGAGGAAGTACAGCGTGAGCACCAGAATCACGAGAACGCCGAACAGGCTGTTGAGGATTACGGTGCCCACACCCAGAACCCCGCCGAAGATGCCGCCGACCGCTTCCGAGTTGGCGAAGAACCTGTTGACTTCCTCGGTTGCGCGTTCCCGTACCTCGAACTGCTGGTCAACCGTCTGGAAGAAGTCGGACGCCAGGAACTCCCGCGCGTAACCGGGCGCGCGTTCGACCAGTTGGGCGGTCTGCGAGACAATCGTCGGGATCAGGACCGCAAAGAAACCCACGATGATGCCAACAAGCATCACCAAGGCCAAAGTGATGCCGGCGGGGCGGGGCACGTTTCGGTTCTCAAGCCAGCGAACGATGGGGTCGAGCCCGAGTGCTATGAAAAGCGCTGCGCCGATCCAGACAAGAAGCTGGCCGACATTGGTAATCATGAAGTATGCCAGTAGCGCAAGCCCTGCACCGACGCTCGCCATGAAGCCGAAGTGAATTGGATGCTGGCGCATCGATCGCGGCTGCGGGCCACCGAACTTGAGGCGATCGTCGCTGATGCTGACTGACTCGTCGACGGGCACCTCCTCGCCGCGTTCGGGCGGGAATTCGAACCGCGGCCGGGGCTGCGCCACGGGCACCAGGTGCCGCAGGCGTGCCAAGGCGAAGCCCAGCCCCCGCCGGCGCACCTCGACGCGCGGTGCAGGTTCTTCTACGCGGGGAGCCTCCGGCGCGGAGTTCACTGACGATACCGGGCGAGGCAGCGGCTCGCTGATCGGCACGTCTTCGGGTTCACTCACGTATGTCCGCTTTCATTTGCCTGTTGGCGCTGCAGCGCCGGATGCATGACTAGCGAAACAGTAACAGGAGCGGCGGGCCCTCCGCCGGAAACTCCTGGGCGGCGCCGCGCGTTGTCAAGGGGGTCCTCGCAGGCGTCGGCGGCCGACGGGTCCGCTGGGTGCATTTTCGTTACGATGGGATCTGGTCCGATTCTCGGGGTAATGCTCGGGCTTGACTCAATCCAACGTTAGGTTTCTCGCGTGCGCTTTCCTCTTGCTGCTCCGATCATGGTGATCGGTGCGTTGCTCGTCGTACTGGGTGTCGGTCAGCTCACGTGGTGGGCGCCGTCGGAGACGGTAACGGTCGGCGTCCCCGCAGACGTTCGCAGCGGTCCGGTCACAGTGATCGATGCCGGCGCCAAGGAGGCAGACGACGGCGAGATGGACATCACGGTCCAGTCGGAGGGCACGTTCACTCTTGCCGTGGGCAGGGCGTCCGACGTCGATGCCTGGGTGGCGGATGCAGCACACCTGACGGTCACGGGCGTAGGAGAGGATCAACTGCTCACTGAGTTTACGGAGGGCGTAGAGTCGGTTCCGAACCCTTCGGGGTCTGATCTGTGGACAAGCGAGGAGACCGCTGACGGTACTTTGACCCATCGTTGGCTGGACCCGGGGGAGGGTGAGTGGTCCATCCTGATCGCTGCTGACGGCGAAAATCCTGCGCCCACTGCTGTCTCAATCACCAGCCCCAACGACACGGCGACTCCCTGGGCGGTTCCGTTACTCATCCTCGGCGCTCTGCTGTTGGTTCTCGGGATCGCACTTGCCTTCATCAAGCCGCGCAAGACCCGGCGGGAACCGGCCACCGTCGGCTCCCGCGCCTACGCACGCCAGCAGGCGCACCGCCAAGGCCGTGGAACCGCCTTTTCTGCTCACCAGGTCCGTCCGTTGGCAGCACTGGGTCTGGCCGCCGCGCTTGGCTTGACAGGTACGGCCGTGGGTACTGCGTCGGAATCCGAATCTGCAACGCCGGGCGAGTCAGCGCCGGGCGAGGAAGCAACGCCGGCCGAGGAAGCAGAGGGTACGCAATACCCGGTTCTCCTCGAGAGCCAGCTGGACCGGATCCTCGCAACAGTAGCCACCTCCGTGACAGAGGCTGACGCTGCCGCGGACGCTACGCTGCTTGAGCAGCGTGTCGCAGGTGCCGCCGCAACTCTGCGAACCGCAAACTACTCCGTCCGTTCGCAGGCGGACGATGTGCCGGCACCCACGCCGGTAGCTGCGGATCCGGTACTCGCGAGCATGATCCCCACAGGAAATGACTGGCCGCGCACCGTCGTCGCGCTGACGCAGGGGGAGTCGAACCCGGTGCCGCAGGCTCTCGTGCTTGTCCAGGAGGATCCCCGGTCCAATTACAGGCTCACCTCCTCTATCCAGATGCTGCCGGGCACGACCTTCCCTACGGCGGGATCGCCGGAGGGGCTCCAGGAAATACCGGTCGACGGCGGAGAGGACCTCGTTGCCTCTCCTCAGGACGCGGTTGCTGCAATCGCCGATTATCTGACCAGTCCGGACGGCGGCAACGCGGGGACGTTCGAACCCAACTCCTTCGCGGACGCGATCACCTCTTTCCAATCCGACGTTGTAGCCGACGCCGGGAATGATTCGGCCGAGATCACTTTCACCCACGAGCCGGTTGCCGAGCACACCAGTGCTATCTCCACCGGTGACGGTGGAGCGATGGTATTCGGATACCTCGAGCACACTTACAGCAGCGTTCCGGAAGGCCCCGGCGACTCGATCGCACTGGAGGGAACGGTCTATGAGACGCTCACCGGCGAGGAGTCCACCGAGGAAGGCATCGACGTCCGGTATGGCGAAGCGGTGATGATGTACGTCCCGGCTGCAGGCAGCGAGAAGAAGATTACTGTGATCGGTGCTGCCCAGCAGCTCCTTTCCGCTGAACTGCGTTGACGACCGCCATTGCCATGGGCGTGAGTTGCCCATGGGTCCAGCCCCAGTAATAAGGTGAAAGCATGAGCATTCCGAATATCCCGGGCGGCCCCGCGCCATCGTCCATGAATTTGCGCGGCGCCGTCGATCTTTCCGCACTGAAGGCCCGAGCGCAGTCGGCTGGCGGAGCGGCCGGAAGCCAGGGCGGTCCCGCCGCTGAAGGCCCCGGTTCCGCAGGTCCAGCGGCAGGCGGTAGCCCGTACATCGTCGACGTAACGGAGCAGGTTTTCCCGCAGCTGGTGCAGTTGTCTGCGCAGGTGCCGGTGATCGTTGCGATCAGCGCGTCCTGGAGCGAACATTCGGCGCAGGTCCTCTACGCCCTTGAGGCTATTGCAGTGGAACAGGCAGGCAGGATCCTGCTCGCGCGCGCGGACTTCGATTCGCAGCCGGGGATTGCGCAGGCCTTTCAGGTGCAGGGCGTCCCCACGGTCGTTGGCGTCCTCAAGGGGCAGCCCGTACCCCTGTTCGAAGGCCCGCTCGCGGAACCGCAGATCAGAACCTACGTGGACGAGCTGCTCAAGGTCGCACAGGCCAATGGCGTGAGTGGTTCGCTCAATGACTCTCCGGGCGAGGAGCCGACTTCCACCGGGGAGCCGGCCGAGGAGCCGTTGCCGCCGCTGCATCAGGAAGCGTTCGACGCCATCGAAGCAGGCGACTACGCAACAGCTGCCGCGGCCTATCGCAAGGCGCTTGCCGAGCAGCCGGCCGACACCGATGCAAAATCAGGGCTCGCCCAGGTGCAGCTCATGCAGCGGCTTCAGGACGCTGACGCCACCGCTGTTCGCGCGTCAGCGGCGGAGGCTCCCGATTCCCTCGAAGCGCAGCTCGCTGTTGCGGATCTTGACCTCTCGGGCGGACATGTCGAAGATGCGTTTGCTCGACTGACCACTTTCATCGCACGCAGTGCCGGTGGGGACCGGGAGTCCGCGCGGGTTCGCCTCCTTGAGTTGTTCGACATCGTCGGTCCTACTGACCCTAGGGTGAACAAGGCGCGGAGCGCACTGGCGAGGGCGCTGTTCTAATCGCCTGCTCCATCCTCGCCGTGCGTCCGTTTTTAGTCCTTTCGGATGACGAACAAGCGCCGACGCCGTTGTTAGCGTTGACGTATGACTTCCCATTCTCCTTCTGAGCCACCGCCTGCCCAGGAACCGCTCCAGCCGCCCGCCGGTGGCTCGACGTCGGCGGGCAGGCCCGCCCTGGTGCTGCGCGGACTTGCGAAGCGCTTCGGCGAGAAGGTTGCAGTCAACGGCATTGACCTTGATGTTCCGGCAGGCTCCTTCTACGGGCTCGTCGGACCGAACGGCGCCGGTAAGACCACAACGTTGTCGATGGCTACGGGACTGCTGCGCCCTGACTACGGGCAGGCATGGGTGCATGGCGTCGATGTGTGGGAAAGCCCGTTGGACGCCAAACGGCTGATGGGCATCCTGCCGGACGGCGTCCGGCTCTTCGACCGCCTGACCGGTGAACAGCTGGTCACCTACGCGGGCCTGCTTCGAGGGATGGACCGGGACGAGGTCGCTGGAAGAGTGGCAGACCTCCTGCGGGCGCTCGACCTCGCACAGGACGCAGGAACGCTTGTCGTGGACTACTCGGCAGGCATGACGAAGAAGATTGCGCTCGCGTCGGCACTTGTCCATGCACCAAGACTCCTCGTGCTCGATGAGCCGTTCGAGTCCGTCGATCCGGTCTCAGCGGCCAATATCCGGGACATCCTTGCTACTTACGTGGCTTCCGGCGGCACCGTCATCGTGTCGAGTCACGTCATGGACCTGGTTCAGCGGATGTGTGACCATGTGGCGGTTATCGCCTCCGGTACCGTGCTGGCGGCGGGGACGGTCGATGCTGTGCGCGGCGGCGCGAGCCTGGAGGACCGGTTCGTGGAGCTTGTCGGAGGCAGGAACACCGCGGAGGGGTTGTCGTGGTTGCGCACCTCCTGAAACTCAAGCTTCTACTCCTGCGCAATTCCCTTCGTCGCAGCACCTGGCAGTTGGTCGGCGTCGTTCTCGGTGGTCTCTACGGTCTTGGTCTGCTCGGACTGATCGTGGCGGGGCTGATCGTCCTCGGTACGCTCGACCTCGACCTGATGCGGACCGTCGCTGTGCTGGGCGGATCCGCCGCCGTTCTCGGCTGGCTGGTGATTCCTCTCGTTGCCTCCGGGGTGGACATGACGCTTGACCCGGCCCGGTTTGTCACGTTTGCAGTACCCATGCGCCAGCTCATGGCCGGCCTCGCCCTGGGCGGGGTGATAGGCATCCCCGGGATCGTGACCCTCGTTGCGTTCCTCACCCTGGCGCTGACCTGGATACGGTATCCGGCAGCAGCTGTTGCAGCGATAGTCTGCGCGCTTTGCGCTGTCCTGCTGTGTATCGTAGGTTCCCGCCTGATCACGACGGCGGGCACGGCGCTTTCCTCCTCGCGGCGCTTCAAGGACCTCAGTTCGACGGTTGCGATCATTCCGCTGATCCTTCTCGGTCCGATCTTCGCCGGGATCACTGCCGGCTTCCAGAACTCGCCGGAGTTCGCGGGGGAGCTTGCGGACATCCTCGCGTGGACGCCGCTCGGCGTGTTCGTTGCCGTTCCAGCCGACCTCGCTGCCGGGGATGCGCTGACTGCGGTGGCGCGTTTCTGCATCGGTATCGGAACCATCGCCGGGTTGGCCTACCTCTGGCACAAGAGCCTCAGCCATGCACTGGTTACGCCGCCCTATAACGCGGTCACCCGTAAAGGGGCGGGTAACCTCGGCCTGTTCGCACGCTTTCCCGGAACGCCGACCGGCGCGGTGGCAGCGCGGGCCTTCACCTACTGGATCCGCGACCCACGGTATGCGGCATCCGTCATCGTTGTGCCGCTGCTGCCGATTCTGCTCTGGTTCATCAGCCGAGATTCCGGTGACCTGTCCCTGCTCAACTATCTGGGCCCCATCACAGCGTTCCTGCTCGCCTGGTCCATTTCGGCTGACATCTCATATGACAACACGGCGTTCTGGCTACACCTTTCGGCGGGAATCAGCGGCACGGCCGACCGCGCGGGCCGGGTGCTCGCCCTGATGGTTTTCGCACTGCCCGTGGTGCTGGTTTTCACCATCGTTCCGCTCTGGTTGAGCGAATCGCTCGCGGATCTTCCCATGATGCTCGGGCTGAGCCTGGGAGCGCTGCTGACGGGAGCCGGCTTCTCCAGCGTTCTCTCGGCACGTTATACCTACAATGTTCCGCTTCCGGGAGAAAGCCCGTTCAAGACACCGCCCGGCACGGGATTCTCGATGCTGGCCATCCAGGCGATCGGCTGGGTGGTCCTGATGGTGCTTTTGCTGCCGGAAATCGCACTCGCAATCGCCTATCTTGTCACTGGGGACGCAGTGCTCGGATGGTTGACACTACTCGCCGGAGTGGTACTCGGGACGGCAGTGCTGATCGGAGGTGTCCGCCTTGGGGGAGCCTGGTATGACAAACGCGGACCGGAATTGTTACAGGCTGTCAGCGTCAACAAGTAGGCCGGGCGGGTGCCGGGTGCCGCGCAGTAGAATGGAAGAATGAGTATGCCTGCAGACCCGTTTGACGACAGCCCGCACGGAGCGCCGGGGGACTCCGGCACGTCCACAGCCACAATCGAACGCGAAGAACTGCGTGAAGAAGTTGAGCCCGGCGATCGTGAACGGTTCGCCCACTACGTACGCAAAGAGAAAATCATGGAATCCGCTCTCTCCGGCGAACCCGTGATTGCACTGTGCGGCAAGGTCTGGACCCCGGGCAGGGATCCTGAGAAGTTCCCGGTGTGCCCCGAATGCAAGGAAATTTATAACTCGATGCGGCCAGGGGACAAGTCCTAGCCACCTTTCCCATCCGTCCGCCGGGCATATCCCGGCGGACGTTCGCATGCTCGTGAGGAATCCATGTCACACCCTCAGGCTCTGCGCAGCGGGGCGATGTCGGCATCACTGCGGCCCCTGACAATCGGGGTCATCGCCATCATCACTTGTGCCGCTTTCGAGGCCATGGCGGTGGTGACGGCGATGCCCTCCGTCGCAGCGGAACTGAACGGCGTATCCAGTTACGGACTCGCGTTCTCCATGTATCTGACCGCCTCGCTGCTCGGCAGCGTCCTGGGCGGGATCTGGTGCGACCGGCGTGGACCCCGCCCTGCACTTGCCGTCGGCATGGGCCTCATGATCGCCGGTCTGGCGGTGTCCGGGAGCGCGCCGGCATTCTGGATCATGACTGCCGGACGCGCAGTGTCGGGCCTTGGCGGCGGCTTCATGATCGTTGCCGTCTACGTGATCATTGCCAAGGCTTATCCGCAGCGGATGCAGCCGGTGGTCTTCGGCTGGCTTGCGGCGGCGTGGGTCGTCCCTTCGCTGATCGGACCGTACGTTGCCGGTGTCCTCGCAGAGCAGGCGAGCTGGCGTTGGGTCTTCCTTGGTGTGGCGCCTGTCATCGTTGCAGCATTCCTCCTGGTCTGGCCGCGGACAGAACGGCTCAAAGTGGCAGGTTCGCCGGAGCCGCTGGACAGGGCTGCACGCAGGAATGCGGGAACTGGATTACTGCTGGCGGGCGGCGTTTTTGCGGCGCAGTTCGCACTGACCAAAATCGCCTCTGACGGATTCGCCGATCCTGTTGCTGCCTGGCTCCTGGTGATGTTGGGCGTCGCGGGGCTGGCGGCCGCGGCCGTTTCCTTCCCCCGCTTGCTGCCGGCCGGCACGGTCCGGCTGGCACCGGGTCTTCCGAGCGTCATCGCAACCCGCGGGCTGATGACCGTCGCCTTCTTCGGCGCGGAGGCGTTTGTTCCACTGATGTTGGTCTCCGCTCGAGGCCTCAGCGCCTCCACCGCGGGTCTGGCGTTGAGCGCTGCGGCGATCGGCTGGAGCGCGGGCTCCTTCGTGCAGGCCAAGGTGAGTTTCCGCCGTCAATGGCTGCTCGTGATCGGTGCCTCGCTGCTGTCCGTGTGTATCGGCGGCCTTGCGCTGGCCGTAGCTGCCGAGGTGCCCTTCTGGGTGCTCGTTTTGGTGTGGAGCGCTGCCGGCTTTGCCATGGGACTTACGTTGTCCAGCACATCGGTGCTTGTCCTGAAGCTCTCTGCACCGCACGAGCAGGGCCGCAACTCGGCGGCTCTGCAGCTCTCCGACCAGCTTGGCGGAGTAGTCGGAACAGCCGGCGCAGGCGGCCTTTTCGCGCTCCTGAGGGACCCGGAAGCGCCGGGCCAGATACCGGTGTTTGTTGCAATCTGGCTGGCTCTGTGCGTGTTCGCGGTAGTCGGTATAGTGGCCGGGTTGAGGGCTGCGCGAGGTGAATCGGAGCACCTCCCAGCAACAACCCACACAGGAAAGGTGCCGTCCCAAGAGTGAGCAATAACGCACTGTTCGGCGCCGGTCCGGCA
Source organism: Arthrobacter parietis (assembly GCF_039530425.1). Lineage (NCBI taxonomy): Bacteria > Bacillati > Actinomycetota > Actinomycetes > Micrococcales > Micrococcaceae > Arthrobacter > Arthrobacter parietis. The sequence continues at coordinate 129,990 of NZ_BAAAON010000002.1, forward strand.
CTTCCGCCCGCGTACCCGGAACGCGCTGCCTGGGGCACTGCACCCAAGTTGCGGCAGTGGCAGGAAGAGGCGCTCGCAAAGTACTTCGCCAACTCACCACAGGATTTCCTTGCTGTGGCTACTCCCGGAGCCGGTAAAACCACGTTCGCGCTCCGGGTGGCTACCGAGTTGGTGGAACGGCGCATCGTAAACCGAATCGTCGTTGTTGCTCCCACCGACCACCTCAAGCGCCAATGGTCTGACGCCGCCGCCAAGGTTGGCCTGTCGATCGACCCGAACTTCCGCAACGCTGACGGCCGGCACGGCGAGGGCTTCATCGGCGTCGCCGTGACCTACGCCCAGGTCGCAAGCAAGCCCATGTTGCACCGGGCCAAGACCGAAGCGGCGAAGACGCTGGTCATCCTCGATGAGATTCATCACGGCGGCGACGCACTGTCATGGGGTGACGGTATCCGCGAGGCATTTGAGCCGGCAACGCGTCGGCTCGCCCTCACGGGAACCCCGTTCCGTTCAGACACAGCGGCCATCCCGTTTGTTGAGTACGCCGAAGACGCCGACGGCATCCGCCGTTCACGGTCGGACTACACGTATGGGTACGGTGACGCGCTGCGGGACCACGTAGTCCGTCCGGTGATCTTTATGGCCTACTCCGGACAGATGCGCTGGCGGACCAGCGCGGGAGAAGAAATGGCCGCTTCCCTGGGTGAGGCGGCCGTCACCAAGGACATCACGGCCCAGGCCTGGCGGACGGCCCTCAATCCCAACGGCGAGTGGATCCCTGCAGTGCTGGCGGCGGCCGACCGACGCCTCACAGAGGTCCGCCGCGCTGTTCCTGACGCGGGCGGCCTGGTGATCGCCACCGATCACGATGATGCACGCGCCTACGCCGGGCAGTTGAAGAAGATCACGGGCGAATCCCCCACGGTTATTCTGTCCGATGATGCCAAGGCGTCCGGAAAGATCGAAGACTTCTCTGCCGGTGAGACGCGCTGGATGGTCGCTGTCCGCATGGTGTCCGAAGGCGTGGACGTTCCGCGCTTGGCCGTGGGTGTGTATGCCACCTCCACGGCGACGCCCCTGTTTTTCGCCCAGGCAGTCGGCCGGTATGTCCGTGCCCGACGGCGCGGGGAGACCGCGTCGGTTTTCCTGCCGTCAGTGCCCAACCTCATGGCGCTGGCAAATCAGCTCGAAGTAGAGCGGGATCACGCACTGGACCGTCCGGACAACAACGAGGACGGCTTCGCGCCGGAGGAAGCGCTGATGGAGGCTGCCAACCGTGAGGAGAAAGCCTCCGGTGAGCTGACCAAGCAGAAGTTCGAAGCCCTCGAATCCCAGGCTTCGTTTGACCGGGTGCTGTTCGACGGCGGAGAGTTCGGCACCGGCGGCGAGATGGGCAGCGAGGAGGAACTGGACTTCCTCGGCATCCCGGGCCTGCTCGATGCGGATCAGGTGGGCGTCCTGCTGCGGCAGCGCCAGCAGGAGCAGCAATCACGACGACGGCGCCCCGTTGCCGCGCACGAGCCCGCGGTCCCCGAGGTGATGGACCACCGCCAGCTCACAGAGCTGCGCGGTCAGCTCGCCAAGAATGTCTCGGCGTGGTCCGCTCGTTCCGGAATGCCCCACGGGGTGGTGCACTCGGAACTCCGCAAGGCGTGCGGAGGCCCGGCCGTGGCGCAGGCAAACGAGGAACAGCTGCAGCGGCGGCTCAAGAAGCTGCAGGACTGGTTCATCGGCCGCACGTGAGACGCGCACTGACCGAAGCACACTGACCGACGTACACTGACCGACGTGCACTGACCCAAGCGCACTGACCGGTTGTATCACTCGAGAAGCTCGACCCCGGCGTCCTCAAGCTCCGCAAGAACCTCACTGAGGCGCTCGGCGTGGACAGGCCGTGTGTAATCCACGAGGAGGCGCGTGGTGTACCCCGCCACGACAGCGTCGAGCGCTGTGGCCCGTACACAGTAGTCCGCGGCCAGACCGGCGACCGCCACTTCGTCCACCTCGTTCTCGCGCAGCCAGTCGTCCAGTGAGACGGCTTCATCCGCCGCGGCCGGGACGGCTGCATCCATCTTCCGCTCGCCGGTAGGTACCTGGTCTTCCGGTGCCAGGACGCCTTCGAACCCCGAGTACGCCGCCTCGTACTGACCCTTGCGGAAGACGGCGTCAAGGCTCTCGGTGTCCAGATCGGGATGGAACTGTGCGCCCGGCTGGTCCGCAACGCAGTGCACAGGCCATGAGTCCACGAAGTCAGGCTGGTCGGAGAAGTGCGAACCAGGATCGATATGCCAGTCCTGGGTGGCAACGATGTAGTCGTAGTGGAAACCTTGTGCGTCGATGTAATCACTGAGTGCCTGGGCCACGCCCGCACCGCCCTCTACGGCCAGCGAGCCGCCCTCACAGAAATCGTTCTGTACGTCGACGATGATCAGTGCGCGTGTCATGTGGACTCCTCGTATTCGGTCGGAATGGCAGGCTCACCGCGCTGCAGTCGCATCACGGAGCCGGGCAGCTCCGCCATGGACTGGCGGTGGCGTTCGACGGCGCGCTGCACGCCCTCCGGTCCTGTCCACCCGGGGAGCACCTCGCCGTCTGCCACGAACTGGTGCAGCAGCGTGCGGTCATTGCCGTCGTCGTAAGGGTGGCTGCCGATGCCAAGGACTTCGGCGACCGCCCTGCCGGACTCATTGAGGCGTCGCAGCGCATACTTGCGGCCGCCTACTGACGTTTTGTTCTTGGCCGCCTTCGCCACGGAGACGAAAGCGCCGTCGTCGTCGGTCCGGCTGACCAGCTTGTACACCATGCCGGCGGTCGGTGCGCCCGAGCCGGTGACGAGGGACGTGCCCACACCGTAGCTGTCTACGGGAGCGGAGGCGAGCAGCCCGATCGCGTACTCATCAAGGTCCGATGTCACCACAATGCGCGTCTGGTGGTTCCCCAGGTCATCGAGCAGCTGCCGCACCCAGCGGGCCTGCTCCACGAGATCACCGGAATCCAGGCGCACTGCGCCCAGGTCCGGCCCACCGGCGGCGACGGCGTTACGGACGCCCTGTTCGACGTCGTACGTGTCGACGAGGAGTGACGTGCCCTTTCCGAGGGCAGCCACCTGTGCCGCGAAGGCCTCAGGCTCCGAATCGTGTAGCAGCGTGAAGGAGTGCGCTGCGGTACCGACAGTGCGCAGGCCGTAACGGCGTCCCGCCTCGAGATTGGAGGTGGTGGCGAAACCACCGATGATGGCTGCGCGGGCGGCTGCCACCGCGGACTCCTCCTGCGTGCGCCGCGAACCCATCTCAATGCACGGGCGGGACCCGGCTGCTCCGGTCATACGGGATGCGGCGGAGGCGATGGCGCTGTCATGGTTGAGTACCGAGAGCAGATAGGTCTCGAGGATGCAGGCCTCAGCAAACGTGCCCTCCACAATGAGGATGGGGGAGGAGGGGAAGTATGCCTCGCCCTCGGCGTACCCCCAAATGTTTCCGGTGAAGCGGAAGTCGGCCAGCCAGGCCAATGTAGTGTCATCGACGACTCCGGCAGCACGGAGAGCGTCCAGCTGCTCCTGCCCGAAGCGAAAGTGCGCCAGGCCCTCCAACAGGCGCCCGGTTCCTGCCACGACACCGTAGCGGCGGCCCTCGGGCAGCCGCCGGGTGAAGACTTCGAAGACCGATCTGCGGTGCGCGGCCCCCGAGTGGAGGGAGGCCTGCAGCATTGTCAGCTCGTAGTGGTCCGTGTAGAGCGCGGAATTGGGGTGCTGCCAGGTTCGATGTGGGCTCACAGGAAAACTCTAGCCCCGTTCGCGCTCCGGGTGCCTCGAAGAGCGCAGCGCAGGCAGAACCATGCGCCAACCTACAATGGAGACCATGAGTGTTGGCGTAATTCCCGAAACCCACCAGCTTGAGGAGACGGAAGAAGACCTGGCAGCCGGCACCGCCGTTCCGTGGGTGGTCATCGTGTGGAATGACCCGGTGAACCTGATGAGCTACGTGACCTATGTCTTCCAGACCTACTTTGGTTACAGCGAGGCGAAAGCGCGGACCCTCATGCTGGAAGTCCACGAACAGGGCAGATCGGTTGTCTCCACCGGTTCGCGCGAACAGGCGGAGCGTGACACGGTGGCAATGCATTCGTACGGCCTGTGGGCTACTTTCCAGACAGCGGACGCGTAGGGAGCAGCAGTGGCCAGGGCATTTCGCAAAACGCGGCGCGGTATCGCCGGTGAATTCGAACCGGGGGAGCTGCGGCTGCTCCGGCGCCTGTTCGCGGACGTCGTGCAGTTGCTCGAGACCGAGAAACGGGAGGACGAGGATCCGCTGGCGGCGCTGATCGGCCTCGACCTCGAGGCGGTGAAGCCCGAGGACAGCGCGGTGATCCGTCTGCTGCCGGACGCAGTAAGGAACGACGACGACGGCGCGCTGGAATTCCGTCGCCTCACCGAACGCTCGCTACGGGAGGAGAAGGTCAGTGCGCTGCGCGGGGCGGCGCTGCTGCTCGAGAACCCGCAGATGGTTCTGAATCCCGACCAGTCGCAGGTGCTGGCCCGTGCCCTCAATGATGTCCGGCTGGTGCTGGCGGACCGCCTGGAGATCAAGACAGACGAGGATGCAGCCCGGCTGCACGGGATCGCCGACCTTGAGGATGCCGAGGATCTTGAGTCCTACCTTGCCCTGGTCTACAACTTCGTCACGTGGGTGCAGGAGGGGCTGATGCAGGCTCTTCTGTCATCGGCAGGGCCCTCCGATTGACCGTCCTGGTGAAGGCTTCCGCCTGGAAACCGGAGCTGCGCTGTGATTAAGGACACGCCTTCCTGCTTAGCCAACTCCGGCGGTGCATCCTATCCTCAAAGGATCATGAGTTCTGACCCCGCCGACTCCGAGGCTGCCGAACTGGCCGCTCTGAGGTCCACCGAAGCCCCCATCGGCATCTTCGACTCAGGCGTCGGAGGCCTCACGGTGGCCCGGGCCGTCATCGATCAGCTGCCCCACGAATCGGTGCTTTATGTCGGAGACACCGCGCACGCACCGTACGGTCCGCTTCCCATTGCGCAGGTAAGGGCCTACGCACTCGGTGTCATGGACGAACTGGTGGATTCGGGCGTCAAACTGCTCGTCATCGCCTGCAACTCCGCGTCCGCTGCCGTTTTGCGTGATGCGCGTGAGCGCTACACCGCCCGGTACGGAATTCCCGTCATCGAAGTGATCCAGCCGGCAGTCCGCCGCGCAGTCGCCTCGACGAGGACCGGACGGATCGGCGTCATCGGAACCAGCGCAACCGTTGGATCCCGCGCCTATGAGGACACCTTCGCCGCGGCTCCCCACCTCGATATCTTCTCCGCCGCGTGCCCGGCGTTCGTCGACTATGTGGAAGCGGGCGTCACGGCCGGCTCGGACGTCCTCGAGACGGCCGCCCGCTACCTTCGTCCGCTGCAGGATGCCGACGTCGACACCCTGGTTCTTGGCTGCACCCACTATCCGCTTCTGACAGGCGTGATTTCCTACGTCATGGGTGACTCGGTGACCCTCGTCTCCAGCGCGGAGGAAACCGCCAAGGACGTCTACCGCGCGCTTGTGTCCCACAATCTCCTGCGCACCGGATCCGGGCAGCCGCGGCACCACTTCGTGGCTACGGGCAACGCAGCCCGCTTCGAGGAACTGGCGCGGCGCTTCCTTGGACCGGAAGTCTTGAGCGTGGAACATGTCGACCATGTGTCCGCGCAGTATCCGACAGGAAGCATGGCTCGGATCACGCCGGAAATGATTTCCACGGCCCGGGCGGACGCTGGCGCTGCCGGGAACCGCCGTCCATGAAGCTCACCATCGTCGGGTGCAGCGGATCGTTCCCTGGACCTCACTCGCCTGCCTCCTGTTACCTCGTGACGGTGCAGGAGGAGGGCAAGACCTGGCGGATCCTGCTCGACCTCGGCAACGGATCCATCGGCGCACTCCAGCGCTATATGGACCTGCGGGATATTGACGCTGTCCTGCTGACCCATCTCCATCCGGACCATTGCATGGACCTGTGCGGTCTGCATGTGGCAGTGCACTGGGACCCGGGAGGCTGGAACCAGCCGCGTATCCCCGTGTGGGGTCCCGCCGGGACCGCGGACCGGATGGCCACCGCCTACGGGCTGGACCTCGATCCGGGCATGCATGATGACTTCGACTTCCGCGCCTGGTCGCCGCGCACTCCCGTGCAGGTTGGTCCCTTCACCATTACTCCCTACCCCGTCCTGCACCCGGTGGACGAGGCGTACGCCCTTCGCATCGAGGTTACGGATCCGGAAGCTCCGGGCGGCAAGCGGGTCCTCACCTACTCGGGGGATACAGACGCATGTGACGGTTTGGTCGAGGCCGCCGCCGACTCAGGGATTTTCCTGTGCGAAGCAGCCTTCCACGAGGGCAGGGACGATGCCATCCGTGGCGTCCACCTCACTGGGAAACGCGCCGGGGAGGTCGCGTCCGCTGCCTCATCGCGGCGGCTGCTGCTGACACACCTACCGGTGTGGAACGATGCCGTGCTCACCATGGAAGAGGCACGCAGCAGTTATCCGGGGGATGTCGCCGTTGCGGTTGCCGGGGTCTCGTACCTGGTCTGACCGTTTGCGTGCGGGCGTGAATAGCCCGCACCGAACCGGCTCTGGCAGACTGGAACCATGACTTCCCCCTCTTCTTCCGAGCCTGACTCTGCGCCTGTATCGACTTCCGAAAGCAACGGTGTCCGTGCGGATGGACGGACACCTGACCAGCTGAGGCCCATCAGCATCACGCGGGGCTGGTCCAACCAGGCCGAAGGGTCCGCGCTGATTGAATTCGGGAACACACGGGTGCTGTGTACTGCGTCGTTGACCACCGGAGTTCCGCGGTGGCTCAAGGGGGAGGGCAAGGGCTGGGTTACGGCCGAATATGCAATGCTTCCCCGGGCGACCAACACCCGCTCCGACCGCGAGTCCGTCAAGGGCCGCATTGGCGGGAGGACCCACGAGATCTCCCGCCTGATCGGACGCTCCCTCCGCTCGATCATTGATACGCGGGCCCTTGGGGAGAACACCATTGTTCTTGACTGCGACGTACTGCAGGCCGACGGCGGCACCCGCACGGCCGCTATCACCGGCGCCTACGTGGCGCTCGCGGAGGCAATCCGCTACGCCAAGGAACACAAGATGATCCCGCAGTCCTCCCGCCCGCTGACGGACACCGTGGCGGCCGTGAGCGTCGGCATCATCGACGGTGTGCCGATGCTTGACCTGCCCTATGTCGAAGATGTGCGCGCAGAGACAGACATGAACGTCGTGGTCACGGGAAGCGGAAGCTTCGTCGAGGTTCAGGGCACAGCCGAGGGTGCACCCTTTGACCGGGCGGAACTGGATGCGCTGCTTGATCTCGCACTGCTGGGCACGTCCCAGCTTGCCCAGATGCAGCGCGAGACACTGGGGGAGTCCGCCGGTGTCTGAACATCCTGTCGCTGCGCCGCGACTGGTCCTCGCAACGCGAAACGCGGGCAAGCTGCGTGAACTGCGCTCGCTGCTGCGCGGAAAGGTACCGGGGCTCGACGTCGATACCCAGGTGATTGACGCTGTCACCGCCGGCGCACCCGATGTGGTGGAAAGCGGCACAACCTTCGAGGAGAACGCTCTGCTCAAAGCACGTGCGGTTGCAGAGGCAACAGGCATCCTTGCGATCGCTGACGACTCCGGTCTGGCAGTCGACGTACTCGGCGGTGCTCCCGGCATCTTTTCGGCACGGTGGGCCGGCCGCCACGGCGATGACTCCGCAAACCTGAACCTCCTGCTCAGCCAGCTAGCCGACATTCCGGAGGGCCGGCGGCAGGCGCGGTTCGTCTGCGCGGCGGCTCTTGCACTACCCGGCGGCACCGACGTCGTGAGGCGTGGTGAACTGGAAGGAACGCTTCTGAGTGAGCCGCGGGGCGAGGGCGGCTTCGGATACGACCCCGCGCTTCAGCCCCTGGGAATGAACCGCAGTTGCGCCGAGCTGGCACCGGAGGAGAAGAATGCTATCAGCCATCGGGGGCAGGCGTTCGAGGCGCTGTTGCCGTCGATCGTCGAACTCCTGGGATGACTGGCCGTTCAAAGGCAGCGGCCCGGTTGCCGCTTTCAGTGTGGGCGGCCTGATAGGGCAGACTTAACCGGGTTATGAGAACAATCATGAGTTACCTGCCCCTGCAGACCGGGAATGAATCCACACTCGGAGGTGTCGCTGACTGGGCGGTAACCATGATGGAGACGATCGGTGCACCCGGTGCGGGCCTGGCGATCGCCCTCGAGAATCTTTTCCCCCCGCTTCCCAGCGAGGTCATCCTCCCGCTTGCAGGTTTCACGGCCAGCAGGGGAGATTTCACCCTGTTCGAAGCACTCTTCTGGACCACCGCCGGCTCGGTGGTGGGTGCCTACCTGCTCTACCTGCTGGGAGTACTGCTCGGCCGGGACCGGATGAGGACTCTGGTGTCCAAGGTCCCCCTGGTCGATCTTGAGGATGTTGACAGCGTTGAGGCGTGGTTCGACCGCCACGGCTACAAGGCCGTTTTTTTCGGTCGGATGGTGCCGATTTTCCGCAGCCTGGTCTCCATTCCTGCCGGTATCGAACGCATGCCGGTGTGGAAGTTCCTTGGCCTGACCCTCGCGGGAAGCCTGATCTGGAACACTATCTTCGTGTTATCCGGCTACTACCTGGGTGAAAACTGGCATTTGGTGGAGCAGTATGCGGGCATCTTTCAGAAACTGGTGATTGCCGCCGTCGTGCTGGTGGTTGCCTTCTTCATTGTCAGCAAGGTACGGAAGGTGCGTCGCAAGCGCGAAGCCTCATGACCCGGCTGAGTGACGTGTGGCCGCTCTTCGGTCTGGAACTCCGGACGCCGCGGCTGTCGCTCACGCCGGTTCGGGACGAGCAGTTGCCGGAGCTGATCGATGCCGTGCTGGATGGAATCCATGACCCGGCGAAGATGCCGTTCGGTGTGCCGTGGACGGACGCGCCGCGGGACGTGTTGATCCGCGAGACCGTCAGGCACCAGTGGCGCCAGCGCTGCTCTGTTGAGCCGGGTTCCTGGACAATCAATTTCGCCGTGAGCTTTGAGGGCCGGGTGGTGGGAATGCAGGATGTCTCCGCCCGTGATTTCCCGCTTCTGCGCACCGTTCACAGCGGGTCCTGGCTCACGCAGCCTGTTCAGGGCAGGGGCCTCGGCAAGGAGATGCGCGCCGCAATACTCCTGTTCGCGTTCGATCACCTCGGTGCCGTCGCGGCGCTCTCGGAGGCAGCTGAGTGGAACAACTCATCGCTCGGGGTTTCGCGCAGCCTCGGCTATGAAGCGAACGGTGTGTCGGAGGTTGTCGCCCGGCCCGGTGAGGTGACCAGGCAAGTGCACCTTCGGCTTCAGGCGGATTGGTTTAAGCGACCTGAGTGGAGCCTCGGCGTCAACGGTGAGGAACCTGTTCTGCCGCTCTTGACCACCGCCTGAAACTCACACCTGTTCCTTTCTTGACATTGCCCTCGTTGGTTATATGGTTAGCTACATGAGTAATGAACCAGCGAACCCCGTCGACAGGGCCGGTGGGCCCCGTGCGGGATCGCCATGCTAATCGAGGATGGTCGGCCAATCTTCCAACAGATCGCCGAGCGCATCGAGAGCGACATCATCGACGGAACCCTGGCCGAGGAATCCCAGGTTCCGTCAACCAATGAGTTTGCGGCTTTCTACCGCATCAATCCGGCCACGGCGGCAAAGGGCGTCAACCGCCTGGTCGATGACGGGATTCTCTACAAGCAACGAGGAATCGGCATGTTCGTTTCAACCGGAGCCCGGACGGTGCTGATCCAGCGTCGGCGGGAGCAGTTCTTTGACCAGTACGTCCAGCCGCTTTCCAGGGAAGCCCGCAAGCTCGGCATTGAACCGGACGAACTTGCAGACATGATCAGGCAGGGCGAACACGCCCTGCAGGGGGGAGCGCAGTGAAAACCATCATCGAGGTCACCGACCTCACGAAGAAGTACCGGAAATCGGAGGCCCTGCGCGGGATCAACCTCGCGTTGGAGCCTGGCCGCATCTACGGGCTCCTCGGCCGTAATGGTGCCGGTAAGACCACCCTCATGTCGATCCTTACCGCCCAGGGTTTCGCATCATCCGGGGAAGTACGGGTTTTCGGCGAGCATCCCTACGAGAACGAGCGCGTCCTCAACCGCATCTGCTTCATCCGCGAATCCCAGAAGTACCCGGACTCCTTCACCGCGGAGCACGCCTTCAAATCCGCCGCGCTCTTCTTCGCAAACTGGAGCCAGGAACTTGCGGATCGCTTGGTTACGGATTTCCAGCTTCCGCTGCGCCGCAACATCAAGAAGCTGTCCCGAGGCCAGCTCTCAGCAGTAGGAGTAATCATCGGGCTGGCCTCCCGCGCGGAGCTCACGTTCTTTGATGAGCCCTACCTGGGACTCGACGCGGTTGCACGCCAGCTCTTCTACGACCGCCTGGTCGAGGACTACTCGCGGCACCCGCGCACAGTGGTCCTGTCGTCTCACCTGATCGACGAAGTAGCGAACCTGCTGGAGCACGTGATCGTGATCGATCAGGGGAGGATCATCATGGATGATGACGCCGAAACCATCCGCGGATCAGCATTCACGGTAGTGGGCTCGGCCGAGAAGGTTCGCACCTTCCTCGGCGGCCGCGAGGTGGTCCACGCAGACAATTTCGCTTCACTGGCGTCGGTAACGGCACTCGGCACGCTGAACGAGTCCGAAACCCGGGAAGCTGCTGAACTCGGCCTTGAGCTCGCGCCCGTTTCCCTGCAGCAACTCATTGTCCGCAGAACCATGTCCGCATCACCGGCAAGTTCCGGGGCCGCGGACCGGCCCCTCTCGGAGGTAGCACGATGAACCGCGTCGTCAAAGTCATGCGGATGCAACTGGCCAACCGCTGGATCTTCATCGGGATACCCCTGATCATCCTCGCCGCATCCTTTCTGCTGACCCTGATCATCTGGTCGTTCATTCCGAACGACGGCGGGGTGCGCATCTCAGGCGGATCCCAGGCTGTCATGTGGTACTTCTTCGCCCTGGGCATCCAGTCCCTGACGCTCACCTTCCCGTTCTCCCAGGGACTGAGCATCACCCGGCGCACCTTCTTTCTCGGCACCCTGTCCCTCTTCTCGCTGATAGCGCTTATCACCGCCGTGACCTACTGGTTGCTGGGACTGGTGGAGCAGGGGACCGGTGGCTGGGGAGTGGGCGGAAGCTTCTTCGCCCTCGACTGGATTGCGGACGGCCCCTGGTATCAACCAATAGCCTTCTACTTCGCCGTGATGATGGCTCTCTTCCTGATCGGGTTCTGGTCAGCCACAATTTACAAGCGCTGGCAGGCAACGGGATTGCTGATCGCCGGAATCAGTGTGGCTCTTGCGCTGGTGGGAATCCTGTACCTGATCGGCTCACGCAGCGCCTGGCCCGAGGTCGGAGCCTTCCTTGGTTCGCAGACGCAGCTAACAGTTGCCGGCTGGCTCGCCGTTCTGGCCCTTGCCCTTGCCGGCGGTTCGTTCCTCACCCTGCGTCGGGCAGAGCCTTAGTCGGTTCCGCCGTGAAGTGGAACCGGCCCCGCCACGCGGAGTCGGTTCCACTGCCTACGCTTCTCCACCGGATACCGTGAGCGGGTGGGAATTGAGTTCACGGCCATCGACTTCGAGACTGCCAACGGGTTTCGCGGATCGCCCTGCGCCGTAGGGCTCACGAAGGTCCGCAATGGCCGAATCGTCGAGGAAGCGCAGTGGCTGATGCGCCCGCCGGCAGGCCACGACCACTTCGACTCCCGCAACGTCGCCATCCACGGGATCACCGCCGACATGGTGGCGCACCAGCCGACTTTCGGTGAGCTGTTCCCGGAGATCGGTGCCTTCATTGGAAGCGATGTCGTAGTGGCCCACAACGCTGCCTTCGACATGGGCGTTATCCGTTCGGCGCTTGAAGTGTCCAACCTGGCCGGTCCTGCTTACGACTACGCTTGCACGGTTCTGCTCTCGCGCCGCAGCTACTTCCTTGTCTCCTACTCGCTGCCTTACGTGGCGGAAGCTGCCGGAGTGCCGTTGGTGAACCACCATGACGCTGTTGAGGATGCCCGCGCCTGCGCAGGAATTCTGGTGGACATCGCGCGTCGCGCCGAAGCGGCGACGCTCGAGGAGCTTGTATCCGGGCACCGGCTGAAGCTGTCCCGTCTTGAAGCCTACGAGCCAGGAATTTCCGAGCTTTCGAAGGCGACCCGTACGGCGCTGGAACGGGGGCCCGCCACCGGCTGGGCAGGTTGGCCGGACGAAGGACTGAACCCGGACCCGAACCCGGCTGCGGATCCCACACACCCGTTGTACGGGCAGACTGTTGTCTTCACCGGCGACCTCGGGATTCCGCGGCCGCAGGCAAAGCAGCGGGCCGCTGTGCTCGGAGCGCAACCGGCAAGCGCCGTGACCCGCAAGACCACAGTGCTGGTGGTGGGGAACGGTTTCGTTGCCGCAGATCTGCGCAGTGGTCGGGTAACGGGCAAGGCACGACGCGTGATGGAGCTTCACGGCCGGGGCCAGAACATTGAAGTGCTCTCGGAAGCAGAGTTCCTGCAGATGACCGAGGGACGCTGGCCCGTCACGAGCCAGTAGAGCCTTTCCTATGCGCCCATTTCGGACGCGAAGCGGCCGGCTAATTCCTCGACCGCCCGTGCTCCCGTGAGCTGATCAATTGCGGCGGCAGGGAGTACATCGCGTCCATGCAGTGCGCCGATGATTGCACCGGCAACAGCTCCGGTAACCCGCGCTGCAGGCGCATCCTGCTCCGCAGCAGCGGCGAGGAAAGCGCTCACATGGGCAGCGTCGTCGTCGGTTGCGGTGGCAAGCACCAGCCTGATTGCCTCGCACAGGATGTTTCCGGCAGTCGGTGAAGCAGTCGGGAGCGCGCCGGCATCCGGACTCGTGAGCTGGACCGAGAGGTCGGTCGACCCCAATGCCGCCGCGTGCGCTGCAGCTTCGGCTACAGCGTCCGACAGCGAGAGTTCCCGGTGGGCGATCGCATGAATCAGGCCGGCGAAGACTGCTGCGGGAATCCGGGCAGCGGGATTGCCGTGTGTGATCGCTGCGGCATCGAGTGTGAGCTTCTCGACCATCGCGGGCGGAACATTGGCGATGAGGCCGAAGGGTGCGGACCGCTGGAGCGCACCGGGGCCGTCGTCGTCCGTTTCAAGCGGCCGCTGACGGCTGCCCATCTCGCCGCTTCTGAGCGCACGGATGCTGGCAGCGTCCGAGTGCCGTCGGGTATGCAGGACGTCCTGCCTGTCGATCCAGCGGGCAGGAGGAGCGGGAGCGGACGACGGCGGTGCCTCTCCCTGAGTCCCGAGCCACCGGAGGTATGCAAGCCAGAGACAGGCGGTTTCATCGGCTGCGACGCCGTCGTTGGCCCACTCGAGCGCTTCAGTCATGCCGTCGACCGTGTAGAGCGTCAGTGCGGTGGCATCGCCGAAGACAGACGCATCGGGTGATCCTGCGGCAGCCTCACCGAGTGCACAGGCCAGGATCGAGCCGGTGATTCTGCTGCGCAATGCAGGGGGGAAGCATTCAGAAGATGTCACCCCGCTAGTCTAGGCAGTCCGCCCAGCCGATCCCTGCCACGATGCCTTCAGGAAACGCCCAGATACGAGTGGAACGCTTGACGGGTTTGCCTCGTGCCCAGCACGCACCACCATCGAAGGAATCAACCACCATGCACCCGATCAGCCAGGAAAAGCCCGCCACGGGCACTCGGTACGACGACAACGGCCCGGGCCTCATCACGGCTTCCCTGCTGGAGGCGCTTGGATCGTTTCTGGTGATCCTGGGCGGCTTGGGCGTGACCATGCTCAATCCGCAGGGCGGCATTGCTCCCGGTGTGGCATTCGGGCTGGGGATGGCCGCGGCCATCGCCGCATTCGGCCGGCTATCGGGCGGTTACTTCAACCCCGCTGTCACGCTCGGACTGGCGATGGCCGGGCGCCTGGCGTGGAGGTCGGTGCTGCCCTTCATCATGGCGCAGGTTCTTGGCGGGCTTGCGGCGTCCGGCCTGTTCTGGGTGATTTTCAGCGCGCACCCGCAGGACATCCAGACTGCCGGGCTGTTCTCGGCAGCGGCGAACGGATATGCGGAGCACTCCTCCACCCAGTTCCCGATCGCGAGTGTGCTGTTGATCGAGGTCACTGCGGCTGCTCTGCTGACCGCAGTAGTGCTTGGATCGACCGGCCGGTCACTTTCACGTGCAGCGGCTCCCTTCGCCATCGGCCTGGGATACGCCGTCTTGCTCACCGCGCTCGCTCCCATGGACAACGGCGCGATCAATCCTGCCCGGTCCACGGCAACGGCACTGTTCGCCGAGGCGTGGGCAGTCCAGCAGCTGTGGCTCTTTTGGCTTGCACCCCTGCTCGGTGCGCTGATCGCGGGCCTGCTCTACCGGAGCTTCGACCTCGCGATCCACAGCCGGCAGAGCGTGTCCGCCCCGGCGGGGGACAACGGCGCTCCGGAAACCGGCGACACTGCAGCCGGTTCCGCGGCAGCCGCCGCTACGCTGGCAGCCCGCCGTGACACCCATGACGACGACGGCACCCCGTAGCGCGTACCGACCGTCCGGGCGGCGTTCCAACCGGTGCTTCGGCGTTGCCGTCCGAAACTGTCGGAGACGGCCGGTAGCTTGGAATCATGAGGTTATTGCACACGTCAGACTGGCACTTGGGCCGCTCCTTCCATGGTGTTGGGATGCTCGAGGCTCAGCGGCTTTTCGTCGATCAGTTGGAGAAGACGGTCCGCGAGGAGAACGTGGACGTGGTGCTTATTGCCGGTGATGTCTATGATCGCGCTTTGCCTGGCGTTGACGTCGTCGAGCTCTTCGACGAGGCATTGGAACGGATTACGGTAGCCGGCGCGCAGGTGGTGGTCAGCAGCGGCAACCATGACTCGGCAGTGCGGCTGGGATTCGGCGGGAAGCTCATTGAGCGCGGAGGGGTCCACCTCCGTACCCGGTTGGAAGACATCGGGCGCCCTGCCGTTTTCAGAATTGACGAGGGGATTGAGGTTGCCGTCTACGGTGTGCCATATCTTGAACCCCGGATGGTTGCGGATCCGCTTAATTGTGAGAGTTCCACGCATACGGCAGTGACTGCTGCGGCGCTGGATCAGATCAGGTCGGACCTGCGGCGGCGCCGCACGCAATCAATCGTGCACTCGGTCGTCATGGCACATACCTTCGCCAGTGGCGGCGTCGGCTCGGACAGCGAACGGGAGCTCAGCATGGGCGGTCTCGGCGTTGTGCCCTTGAACCTCTTCGAAGGGTTTGACTACGTTGCGCTGGGCCACCTCCATGGGCAGCAGCAGTTGCAGGAGCGGGTACGTTATTCCGGATCTCCGCTGGCATATTCCTTCTCCGAGGCGCGGCAGTCGAAGGGAGCCTGGCTGGTAGACATCGATGAAGGTGGGGTAGGTGAAATCCAGCCGGTGAAGTGGGCCCCGCAACGCGAGCTTGCAATCCTGCGCGGTCCTATCGCTGAGCTCATCACTGCGCCGGAGCACGCAGCGGCAGAAAACGCGTGGTGCCAGGTGACGCTCACCGATGCCGAGCGGCCGCACCAGGCCATGGAACGGTTGCGGGCACGGTTTCCGGGAACCCTGGTGCTCGCGTTCGAACCGTCCCGAAACGCGGGGGAAGAGCGTACCTACAGTGAACGGATCGCCCAGGCCGCTGATGATGCTTCCATCTGCTGCGGGTTCCTTGAGCATGTACGTCAACGCAGTGCCAGCACCGAGGAGGCAGCCCTGTTCGCTGAGACGATCGACGCCCTGCGGGCAGCTGAAAGCGGCGCATGAGAATCCACAGACTCGAGATACAGGCCTTCGGGCCCTTTGCCGTGCGCCAGCACATCGATTTTGACGCCCTCACCGATCAAGGCCTGTTCCTGCTGAACGGGCCCACCGGGGCGGGTAAGTCCAGCGTGCTCGATGCCATCTGTTTCGCGCTGTATGGTTCCGTTCCGGGAGCACGTCAGAACGCGAAGCGGCTGCGCAGCGACCACGCCCCCGATGCGCTTGCGCCGGAAGTGGTGTGCGAGTTCTCGGCGGGATCCCGGCGTCTGGAAGTGACCCGAAACCCTTCCTGGAACCGGCCGTCCAAACGCGGAAGCGGAACAACCACAGAGCAGGCCAAGACCTTGCTGCGCGAAAGGGTTGCCGGCGAGTGGGTAACCCGGTCCACTCGCAATGATGAAGCGGGAGCGGAGCTCCAGAATCTTCTGGGAATGAACCGTGAACAGTTTACGCGCGTCGTCATGTTGCCGCAGGGAGAGTTTGCGGCTTTCCTCCGGTCGGACGCAGCCGCTCGCGGCGAGCTCCTGCAGCGGCTGTTCGCAACCGACCGGTTCTCGACTATGGAACACATGCTGGCAGAGCACTCCGCACGGACATCCGCGCGGCTCCAGGAGGCCGAGACCGAGCTGGAGGCCCTCCTCAGTCGGGCTGCAGAGGAAGTTGAGCGCCACGGCCTGACACCCCGGCAGTCAAGCACCCCGGCGTCATTCCCGGAAGGAGAACCGGATGGTTCCGGCCACGAGGGCAGTGCCTCCGTTGATTGGACGCCTGATCCCGTGCTTCTTCAAGACCTGCTGACGGCGGCCGTGGCTGAGGGTCGGAAAAGGACCCGCGAGCTCAGGATCCTGCGCGATGCCGCCGCAGAGAGGCGCACCCGGTTTGAGGCGGAGCGCAGGGATCGCCTGACGTTCCGCGAGCTGGTTTCAGAAGCGCAGGCTAACCAGGGTGCCTTGGTCGGGGCTGGAACTCTGAGGGCAAAGCTGGCAGATCACCAACGCGCTCAAATCCTCCAGGGAGCGCTGCAATCGAGGGACGAGGCGGCTGCAGAGGTGCATAATCTGCGGGAGGGCCTGCAATCAGCAGCACGTCCGTTGCAAGCCGATCCCGCAGTCCGGCACGAAGCCCCCGAGGTTCTCCATCCCGACTCCCTGCGGTCGCTGGCCACGTTCGAACGTGCTCACGAGGTGGTTCGTGAATCTTTGGCCGCGACGCGCGCAGCCCTGCCGCTGGAAAAGGACCTCAGCCAGCTGTCAGCAAGGATTCGTCTTACCGAGACTGCTCTGGAGCGTCAGAAGGCCGAGGCAACGCGCTGCAGTGAAGCAGATGAACAGTTGCGGCGGGAATACGTCGAACTGACATCGCGCCTGGAAGACGCGCAGGTGATGGCAGCCCGTGAAGGACAACTGGCAACGGAGTGCATCGAAGCGGCCAGCCGGTTGGAGTTGCTGGGGCAGGCGGACAGTGCGGAACGTGCTGTGCGTGAGCTGAACGAGCTGCAGCAGGAGCATCAAGCACTCTTTCTCACAGCGAAAGATGACTGGCTGCGGAAACTCCAGGCGCGTCTGGAACAGGCAGCTGCGGAGCTTGCCGAGCGGTTGGATGCAGGGGAGCCCTGTCCCGTCTGCGGGAGTGAGGATCATCCGGCGCCTGCAGCTGCGGATCCGCAGTCCCTCGTCACCCGCGAACACGAAGCACTTGCCAGGGAAGAGCAGGATGCAGCCGAGAACCGGCTGCGGAAGACCGCCGCGGCCCGCGACGAGGCCGCGTTGAAGGCCGCCGGGCTACGCGCCAGAAGCGGCGAAGCCGATGCCGGGCAGCTTCGCGCTACGCTTGTGTCCCTTGAGCAGGAGCATGCGGAAGCGGAACGGGCGGTCCGTCTGGCCACCGACCTCAGCACACGGAAGACCGCGGCGGATACAACGCTTGCCAGGCTGCACGAGCAACAGGCGGACCTTGCGCGGACTCAGGCAGAAGAATCATCACGGCTAGCCGCACTCGCGGAGCAGCAGGCGGCGTTGGCCGCAAAGCTGTCTGACGTGCGTGGTTCTTACGATTCCGTTGAGAAGAAAATCACGGCGCTCGAAGCAACGGAGCGGAGTCTTGGGGCGGTGTGCGCTGCCTTGAATCGCTGTGAGCAGGCAGAGGAGAACCTTGACAAGGCCGAAGCTGCATTGCGGACACGCCTGTCTATAACGGACTTCGCTTCAGCGGAAGCCGTCCGCGACGCGCTGCTGACCAGCACGGAGGCCGAAACCGCGGAGCGGGCCATCCGCGATGCCGAAAATTCTGCTCATCGGATCGAACGGGACCTGCAGCGGCCGGAGAACCTGGCCGCCGCCATTCTGGAGAAGGACGGCAGCCCCGTGCCGAACGAAGATGACATTGCGTCGGCCGCGACCGAGGAAGCGGACGCATCGAAGCTTCTTGACCAGGCTGTCCTGGAGGTGGGGCTGCTGGAGCAGTCAGTGGTTCAGATGGGCTCCTATGCGGACAGGGCAGCAGCGCTTGAGGAACGGCTCGTGCCGCTGCGGCACGCTCACCAGCTCGCCCGGTCGATTGCTGACACAGCCAGGGGCAACGGCGAGAACCTGTATCGGATGAGCTTGGCGACCTATGTGCTGGCGGCCCGCCTGGAACAGGTTGCAGGTGCCGCAACCGAGCGGCTGCAGAAAATGTCAGACGGCCGGTACTCGCTTGTCCACAGTGATTCCAAGTCGGGAAATCGAAAATCGGGCCTTGGTTTGAATGTCATTGACAGCTGGACCGGACTGCACCGGGATACGGCAACGCTGTCCGGCGGCGAGTCATTCATGGCATCATTGGCGCTCGCATTGGGGCTTGCCGACGTCGTGCAGCAGGAGTCAGGCGGCCTGGATATCGAGACGCTTTTCGTTGACGAGGGGTTTGGAAGTCTCGACGAGCATTCCCTCGAGCAGGTGATGGACGCCCTGGAGAGCCTGCGTGATGGCGGACGTGTAGTCGGGCTCGTCAGCCATGTTGCCGACCTGATGCAGCGGATCCCCGCCCAGCTGCACGTTTCCAAGAGCCGGACAGGGTCTACCGTGCGCTTCGTCAATCAGCTGCAGCGAGTGTAAAATTGCTGGTGTTACCGGGTTGGGCGCATCGGGAGGAGGGACGATGCGCGTTTCATAGCACCCGGAGTGCACATGGCTACACCAACCTCTGAAGTAGATACCTCGCACCGCGGACGTTTCGGCCGGCTACCTGAGATTGCAGGCGCAGGTTTCCTTCCACTCGGCTTGATTGCCCGCCTGCCTCTGGCGATGCTCACCGTTGGAGCGCTCACCCTGGTGACAGCCGGCACGGATTCCTACGCTTTCGGTGGTTTTGCAGCCGGCGCTGTCGGCGTCGGTTCTGCACTGGGCGCGCCGGTCCTCGGTTTCCTGGCGGACCGCTACGGCCAACGCCCGGTCCTGCTGCTCTCAGCCGCACTCAATACCGTGGCGATCGTCGGTTCGATCATTGTCAGCGGCGTGTCGGGCATCGAAACAGGGCTGCTTCCCACGCTCATTGCTGCCTTCCTCGTGGGCGCCACCTGCCCTCAAATCGGTCCATTGGCAAGGGTTCGCTGGATGGCACTGACCCAGGACAAACGACCAACGGATCTCGACACGGCGCTCTCCTACGAGAGCACGGCCGATGAGTTGACCTTCGTGCTGGGTCCTGCGCTGGTGGGACTGCTGGCGAGCCTGATTGCGCCCTGGCTGCCGCTAGCCCTCGCAGCAGCACTGACCCTGGCTTTTGTTTCCGCCTTCGCTGTGCACCCAACGGAACGGGCGGTAATTCCGCTGCGGCGCCGCCCCCGGACGCGAAGCTCGGAGGTGAAGACCCAGCGAAGAGCGCATACCGGTTTTCTTGTGGCGTTGCCGGTTCTCGGGATGGTGATGATGGGCACCTTCTTCGGTTCGACCCAGACCGCCTTGATCGCCTTCGCCGGAGGTTTCGGAGCGGAGACGGCGGCGGGCCTGCTGTATGCCGTCATGGGCGTCAGCTCCGCCCTCACCGCCTTGTCGGTAGCGTACTGGCCACAGCGATTCCGCCACCCACTGCGGTGGGTGGCTTCAGCGGCGATGATGAGCGCGGCCGCTTTCCTGCCCCTCCTTGCTCTGGACATTCCGTTCATGCTCGCAGCACTACTGATCCTCGGGATCCCGGTCGGTCCAACGATGGTCACAATTTTCAGCGTCGGCTCACTCGTGGCCCCGAAGCACCTGGTCGGCACGGTGATGACCCTGTTGGCTAGCGGCATTGTCGCCGGCACGGCGCTTGGAGCGTCCATAGCAGGAGCGCTGGCGGAGGCGAGCGTCCGTGAAGCTTTCGCGGTTCCGGTGGCGGCCGCCGTCGTACTCCTGCTGTTGGGCGTGGTGTCGACCGTGATGCTGCCCAGCAGGACTGACGCGGCGGAAGTCAGCTGAGCTGTTCCTCGATGGTGCGGGCGCTGCCCGCAATCCGCAGACCGAGTTCAGCCTCCGGGTGGGCTGAGCGGATGTAGACGACGGCCACCGCCGCAGGCAGTCCGCCGGCGAGCCGGATGGGAGCTGCAACGGACGACAGGCCGGCGATAACCTCATCGTGGCTGGTGGCGAAGCCCTGCAAGCGCGCTGCAGCAGCTTCTTCCCGGTAGAGCTGGCCCGGCGCGAGCCGCTCCCAATCCTCCTCGCTCACCGCCGACTGGATTGCAATGCCCGGCGCGCCCGCGCTGAAGGCGTGCCGTGTTCCCGGCCGCTGGGCGACGGCGGCGCTGGAGTGGCGCGGCTCGACCGTCACCAGCGTGACGCAGTCGTGGCGGTCCCAGACGGCGACAAATGCGGTCATACCGAGTTCGTTCGCCAGAACCGTCAATTCAGGAAGCGCTGCAGTCTGCAGGTCACGGGAAACTCCTCGCGCTAGGGCGGCCAGACCAGGGCCGGACGTGATTTTGCCGGCATCGTCCCTGACGATGAGCGAATGATCTTCCAGCGTGCGCACAATCCGGTATGCGATGGAGCGGTGGACGCCCAACTCCACTGACAACTCGGCAATTGATAGCGCCCGCGGAGCATCCGCGAGAATCTCGAGGGATCGCAGGCCGCGGGACAGGGTCTGCGAATGCTGGGGCGATGGTGTTGTGTCGGAGCTCACACTCGGATATTATTCTATATCGGAACGATATGTTCAACTATCGAACTGCAACTGCCTGTTTGGTCGGTTAACGGCAGCGGCGCGCAATAGGAGGCGTCGACTTCCGGTAATGCTGCGGTGTAGTGCCCCTGAAGAGTATGATCTGAACCACAGTTACCGAACGTTCTGTCGGTAATTAAAGTCCGTCCCACCTGGAGTAACAATGACGTCTTCAACGGCTGCCCCACGGCAGCGCATGTCTCGGGAGGACCGCAAGGTCGTCGCGGGGACCATGGTCGGTACCACCATCGAATGGTATGACTTCTTCATATTCGCGCAAGCCGCGGGGCTCGTCTTCGCGCAGCTGTACTTCGCGCCGCTGAACGAGGACAGTCCGGGCCTGGCGCAGCTGGTCTCATGGGCCACTATCGGCATCAGCTTCTTCTTCCGGCCGCTCGGAGCGGTAGTTGCAGGTCACCTGGGGGATCGCATCGGGCGCAAGGCCATGCTCGTCTTCACCCTGGTGATGATGGGTTCGGCCACCGCCTTGATCGGCCTCCTGCCGACCTACGCGCAGATCGGCGTGGCGGCGCCGATTCTGTTGATGCTGCTGCGCATCCTGCAGGGCTTCTCGGCAGGCGGAGAATGGGGCGGTGCGGCCCTGATGGCGGTAGAGCACGCTCCGGTTCACAAGCGCGGCTTTTGGGGTGCATACCCCCAGATCGGTGTTCCCGTTGGCATGATCATCGCAACGTTGGTGCTGTTCCTGCTGCGCTCTTCCATGTCCCAGGAAGATTTCCTCGCCTGGGGCTGGCGGGTTCCGTTCCTGCTCTCCGTGGTCCTCATCGTTGTCGGCTACTTCATCCGCAAGGCAGTTGCGGAAAGCCCCGTTTTCAAGGAGATGACCGAGCGGAAGCAGGAATCATCTGTTCCGCTCAAGGAGCTCTTCCGCCACAACACCAAGCAGGTTGTACTGACCGCAGCCATCTTCATTGCTAACAACGCGGCAGGCTATCTCCTCATCGCCTTCTTCTCGGCGTACGCCCAGCGCACGCTGGGGATGCCCGGCGGGCCCGTGCTGTTCGCCACCCTGCTTGCCTCCTTCGGCTGGCTGATCTTCACGATGTACGGAGGCATTCTTTCCGACCGGATTGGCCGGGTGCGTACTTTCCAGATCGGCTATGGGCTCGTGTTCGTCTGGATGATCCCCCTGTTCCTGATGATCGACACGCGCAACATCCTCGCCTATGGAGTCGCTCTGTTCGTCCTTACGATCGGTTTGGGGCTGTCCTACGGACCGATGTCCGCGATGTATGCCGAAATGTTCCCTGCGAACGTGCGGTACTCCGGTATCGGAATCGGTTACGCACTGGGCGCCATTCTCGGTGGTGCCTTCGCCCCGCTGATTGCGGAAGCATTGCTGAGGGGCACCGGCTCGTCCATTTCGATCGGCGTCTACATCATGGTGCTCTGCGCCATCTCGTTCGCGGCTGTGACCATGGTGAAGGAGACACGCGGGGTACCGCTGCACGTCGGTTCCGGTCACACTCAGGCGAAGTAGCCGGAACGTCGGCGCCCGGCAGTGGAATCCATGGGTAGTTCTCCCCATGGCGTCCGCTGCCGGCCCTTCATACACTGAGGATCAAGACGGGCCTTGTACGAGGGGCCCGCCGCCGGACTGACGGGTCCGGTACACGAAAGGCCGGCTCGCCACGGGTTCCCCCAGCCCACCGAGCCGGCCTTTTGCATGTCCGGCCTCTGATTCAACAAACCGCATACGTTCAGCTGCGCGAACTTGTGCCGGTGTATTTGGCGTCACTGCTGATGCACTGCCGCCGCTGACTTGAGCCCAGTGATGAGTGAGTCAAGCCCGAGACCGAACGCAGCGTCCGCCTGCCGTTGGTTCGCCTGGTCCTTGCGCGCGGACACGGCAGCAGTGAATCGGGGATAAGCCCCTGCCAGAGCTCCCGATTCGAAGATCGTTTCCGGGGCCGTCGCGTCGAACGCGGACCCGAAGATAAAAGACTCAAGAGCAATGATTGCCGGCACGATCAAAGGTTCCGGCCAGCCGACCTTCTCAAATCCACGGGTCACTGCCTCATAGACGGCAAGGGTCTGCGGCGCGCCGCTCACGGGCAGTACGGCGATCACCGGGATAAGCGGAGTATGCCGGGTGAAGACATCGCGATAGGACCAGGCGAACCGGCGGACAGCCTGCTCCCACGGTTCGGACTCGAAACCTGACACGTCCACCTGAGTCATGACGTGGTCCTGCAGAAGGATGAGTACGTCGCCTTTGGATTCCACGTGGTTATATAACGACGACGGCGCCACTTTGAGAGCGCGGGCAAGGGAAGACATGGTCAAGCCCTCATACCCGCGGGTTTCGATGAGCGTGAGAGCCGCCCGGGTGATTGCTTCCTGGGAAAGAATCCTGTTCAGCGGCCTGCCCGCTGAGCGGGGGGATGTACCGGTTGCGCCGACCATCGTTTGTGTTCCTGATTCCTTCCGGCCCGGAGCCGGCACCGTTCACCTGCTCCCTCCTACACGGTAGTGGAAGACCTGCTGCTCTGTTGCCTTGGAGGTTTCGTGGCGCAGCACTCGCAGCGAAGGCCTCCCGCGGTACCGTAGTGCCATGCCTGAGATGCCTGAGGTACAGGGACTGGCCCACTTCCTGGCCGGCAAATTAGTGCCGGAGGACGGTGAACCAGCCCGGGTAGGGAACGTTGAGCTTGGCTCTTTCGCCGTGCTGAAGACTGCCGAGGTTCCCCTTGACGCCGTGTCCTCGATGACCTTCACCGGCGTGGACAGGAGGGGAAAGTTCCTCATCCTGAGCCTTGAAGGCGTGTATCTCGTGATGCATCTCGCGCGAGCCGGCTGGCTGCGTTGGTCTAACGCGCTTCCGGATACCGCCCTGCGGCCGGGCAAGGGGCCGATTGCGTTGAGATTGAGATGTTCGGAACCAGCAGGCTACGGATTCGATCTCACCGAGGCGGGCACAAAGAAGTCAGCAGCGGTCTACCTCGTCCGGAAGGTGGCGGAGGTTCCGGGGGTAAGCCGGTTGGGACCCGAAGCGCTGGACATCGGCCGGGAGCAGTTCATGGCAATGCTCCATGGGCACCGCAGCCAGGTGAAGAGTGCGTTGCGGGACCAGTCTTTCATTGCGGGAATCGGCAACGCCTACAGCGACGAAATCCTGCATGCCGCCCGCCTGTCTCCGTTTGCCCTCGCATCCAAGCTGACTGATGAGCAAGTGGGGGTGCTTCACGACGCGATGCACTCGGTCCTGCAATCGGCTATTGCTGCGGCCGACGGCAAGCCGGCGAAGGAGTTGAAGGATTCCAAGCGGCGGGAGATGAAGGTTCATGGCCGGACCGGTCAGCCCTGCCCGGTGTGCGGGGACTCTGTTCGTGAAATTTCATTCGCCGATTCCGCGCTCCAGTACTGCCCAACCTGCCAGACAGGAGGGAAGCAACTGGCAGATCGGCGGACCTCCAAATTTCTCAAGTGATTGGACATCGCCGGTCCTGGTGGCGGCTGCACCTTTCGCAGGCGACATCAATGACCCTAGGATCGAAGATGTAACAATCCGGTTCCAACTACGGAGGTCACCATGACGCATGATTCACACGACCGGGAAGACGACCGCCAGAGCGGGGATTCCACCAGCACGGAGCCGGAAGGAACCATACCCGACACCGAGGACGGTGTGGGCGCGACTACAACTGAGGAGCCGAGCAGCTTCGAACCGGAGGAAGACCCGGATGAGGACGGGGACTCCAAGTGAGGCACTGAGCGGTTTCTGACGCTGGAAGCTGCTAACCCAGTGACGGGGCGTGTGAGGGCGGTTCGGGAATGTGAACGTTTCCGGTCGTCACTCCGCCCGTGATCACGTCGGGTGTATCTGCCTGAGTGTCACTGGGTGTTGGCAGATTGAGGATCATGCCGCCGTCCTTATCGGAGTCGCTTCCCACGCGCAGCGCAAGCGCGACCTCATGCGCGTCAGGGCGCGACTGCGGATTTCTGGCGGTCATGCGCGTGAGGAGATTGACCCAGTCGGCGCCGAGGGACTCAGGAACATCCGGGTCCCGCAGGAGGCGGGCAACGGCGGCCTCGACGACGGGGCCGGGAAACGCCTTTTCCCCGGTAAGGCATTCCAGAAGCACCAGGCCGAGCGAATAGATGTCGCTGCTCGTTTCCACGTGCGCACCCTCTGCCTGCTCCGGACTGAGGTAGTTGGCCGTGCCGATGGTGGCGCCATGTGCGGTGGAGTGCGTTGCTTCCACCATTCGGGCAATGCCGAAGTCGGTGAGTTTGGGGTAGAGGCGGGTGTCCTGCTCCCCGGAGTGGTACATCAGGATATTCGCAGGTTTCACGTCGCGGTGGATGACTCCCTGCGAGTGGATGTAGGCCAGCGCATCCGCGAGATCCGCACCCAGTTGAGCCACGTGCTCGGAAGGAAGCGGACCGGATTTCAACAGCTTGCGCAGATCCAGTCCGTCGACCAGTTCCATGACAAGGAAACTGGTGGTCTTGCCGCTGCCGTCATCCTGCAGGCCGGCATCATGCAGCGTCACCAGCCCGGGATGGTTCAGCGTCGAGAGCAACAGGGTCTCTGTATGCTGACGCCGGTAATCGTCATCATCGGAGGTGGTGGGGTTGAATACCTTGATTGCCACGTCCCGGCCGAGGTTTCGGTCCAGTGCCCGAAACACCGATGCTGCGCCGCCGGTACCAATCAGCTCAATGGGTTGGTACCGCTCGGCCAGGAGTTCATCCACGTGAGACCTCCGGGGAAGAAAGAAAAGTTATGGGGGTGAAGAGCAGGTGATAAGCATGCTGATCACCTCTAACATTCTACCCTGCGCGGAGAGATGCGGAAGACCGCCCCGCGCCGCAGCCTCAAACGTTCAATAATTGTTACGCGGCGAGGAAATTGATGGCCGCGCTCTTGAAGGTCCGGGACGTTACTGCGTTGGTATGGGTTCTTCCTGGGAGCCAGAGTATTTCCGCATGACCGCTCAGCTCCGCCAGTTCCGGAATGGTCTGCGCTCGTTCGTCCTTGTCTCCGGCCACCAGGAGGAGCGGCATGTGAGGTATGGCGTCACGGGGCACGAAAGGCTCTCGCTTGATTGCCTCTACCATGGTGAGCAGTGCAAAGACGTCGTTTGTCGGAATAAGCCGTGCCATCCGAAGCAGACTGCTGGTCGACTCGTCGGCGATGGGTGACCCGTCGGTCAGGAATCGTTGCGCGGCTGCCAGGTCGAACGCCGCCAGCGGATCGCCGCTTCCAGGTCCGCCAAGCACCATACGGTGCACCAGTTCCGGTTGCGTGGCGCCGAATTCCCACGCCAGACGTGAACCGAGCGAGTATCCGATGATGTCGACGCCGCTGCCCGGCTGACCGTCGGCGAGGGGGTGGACGTGTGCATCGAGCAGTATCTGGAGCAGGTCCGCCCGGATGCGGCTGGGGGAGTAGGAGTCCATTTCTTCGGGAGCCGTACTTGATCCATGACCGGGGAGGTCGAGGGTGACGACTTTGCGGCCGGCGTCAGTAAGGGCACGAATCCAGCCGGAATCTTCCCAATTGAGCCGGGCCGAGGAGGCGAACCCGTGAAGGAGCAGGATGGGGCGCAGTGCTGACGGGCTCGCGGGCTCGTGGACAAGGACATTCAATCCCGGGTTTGTTCCCTCAACCAGATGATCGCTGTGACGTCCCATGAGTTCCTCCCCGGTGCTCTTGCTGCGGTCTTTCCTGAACTCTAGCGTCCCTTGCCGGGACTCGTACGAAAAGAAAAAGCGGCAGAGAACTGTGCTTCATTGAACAGATCTCCGCCGCCCGGCCAGCAGTGGCCAACCCGTGTGACTTTAGTCACCGCTTCTGCCCGGATGCAAATTGGCTGATAGTGCTTCGCTGTCATTCCCGGAATCTTCCGGCATGTCCGTCATGGAGCGCATCAATTCGGCGCCGATCGAGGTGCCGCGCTAGAATCACTTATAGTCATGATGACTATAAGTACGGAGGGTGAAGGGAGAGCCAGCATGAGCGCAACTTCAGCGAACGTCTCCGAACGACGCGTGCAGCCGCCGTCGTTGGCTATCTCCACAGTGATCTTCGCCCTGCGCCCGAGTGAGTCCTCGGGCAGGCCAACGCTGTGGTTGCCGTTGGTCAGGCGAATTCGCCAGCCGTACCTTGGCCAGTGGGCGCTGCCGGGTGGACCATTGGCGCACTCAGAGTCGCTCCAGGATGCGGCATCGCGCAACCTCCTCGAGACCACCGGGCTTGCACCTCGTTATCTGGAGCAGCTGTACGCCTTCGGAGGCCTGGACCGGTCTGCGGGGCAGCGTCTGGTGTCGATCGTGTACTGGGCGCTGGTTCAACCGGACGAGGCAGCGTTGACGCGCGAATCCGAGAACGTTCGGTGGTTCCGCGCGGACCGGTTGGAGTCGCTCGCCTTCGATCACAACGAAATCGTGAAGTACGCGCTCTGGCGGCTGCGCAACAAGATGGAGTACGGCTCGATTGCCTACCACCTTCTGGGCGAACGGTTCACGCTTGCGCAGGTCCGGGAGGTATACGAGGCGGTGCTCGACAAGGAACTGGACCCCGCCAACTTCCGTCGGCAGCTCCGTTCAACTCCGCACATCGAACCTACTGACGAGCACCTCACGGGCACACGGCACCGGCCACCGCGGCTCTACCGCTATGCCGGGCCCGTCCCGGACGGCAGTGTCAGGCAACCCCTGCCGGCCTCGCCTTGAAGGCACGCCCAGACCACCAAACACCCACCGGCTCACCGGAGCCCGTTTCCATCAGGGAGAACCACCATGACGAGCATTAATACCGCCATCCAACTCATGTCCCGCCAGGACGCCGAGCGGTCAAGCGCACGCGGTGGTACCTGCAGCCCGGACCTCGCGAGGGGACCATGGGAGTTCGACATGCCTGGCGTCTCCAATCAGGGTCCGGACTACGGGCCCGGCGCTTCGATGACTGACACGGCGCCGGTTTCAACGCCGCGGCAGGAGGTGCTTCCAGAGGAATACCAGCGGGCCGGTGAGGTGGAGCTCGAAGCGCGGATCCTCGCAGCAAAGGAAGCGATGGGCGAGCGCCTTGTCATCCTCGGCCACTTCTATCAGCGGGACGAGGTCGTCAAGCACGCTGACTTCGTGGGAGATTCCTTTCAGCTCGCCAACGCGGCGCTAACCCGGCCCGACGCCGAAGCCATCGTGTTTTGCGGAGTGCATTTCATGGCGGAGACCGCTGACATTCTGTCCAGTCCTGACCAGACTGTCATTCTGCCGAACCTTGCCGCGGGATGCTCGATGGCGGACATGGCTGACGCCGATTCGGTGGCGGACTGCTGGGAACAGCTCGAGGAGCTTTTCGGAACAGAGCCCGACGACGCCGGCCGCCAACCGGTCATCCCGGTCACCTACATGAATTCCTCAGCTGCGTTGAAGGCCTTCTGTGGCCGCCACGGCGGCATCGTTTGTACGTCGTCGAACGCTGCCACAGTGCTCGACTGGGCGTTCGAGCGGGGCCAGCGCGTTCTCTTCTTCCCGGATCAGCACCTGGGCCGGAATACAGCCAAAGCCATGGGGGTGCCGCTCGAGCGGATGCCCATGTGGAACCCCCGCAAGGTGCTGGGCGGCAACACCGAGCAGGAGCTCCTGGATTCGCAGGTCATCCTCTGGCACGGCTTTTGCTCCGTGCATAAGCGTTTCACCGTGAACCAGATCGAGAAGGCACGGGCTGATTACCCCGGGGTGAGGGTCATCGTGCACCCGGAGTGCCCCATGCCCGTTGTGGACGCCGCTGACGAAGCCGGGTCAACGGACTACATCCGGAAGGCAATCGCTGCGGCAGAGCCGGGTTCCGTGTTCGCGGTGGGGACAGAGATCAACATGGTGAACAGACTCGCCGCGGAGCATCCCGAGCACACCATCTTCTGCCTGGATCCCGTCATCTGCCCGTGCTCGACCATGTACCGGATCCATCCGGGCTATCTGGCATGGGTGCTTGAGGGACTGGTCGCAGGAGTGGTCCGCAATCAAATCGGAGTCGACTCCGACGTGGCGTCGGATGCACGGGTAGCGCTTGAGCGAATGCTGGCGGCCAAACCGTGACCGCCGTCCTCGTCATCGGCAGCGGAATCGCGGGGCTGTACACGGCGCTGGAGGTGCGCCGGCGAACTGATGCGCAGGTCACCGTTCTGGCCAAGGGCGCGCTTGTCGAGAGCAACACCTGGTACGCACAGGGCGGGATTGCTGCAGTGATTCCTGAGCCGGGCCAGGCCGGCGAGCGCCGCTTAGGCCTGCAGAATGACAGCATCGAGTCGCATGTAGCCGACACCCTTGCGGCAGGAGCGGGGCACTGCGACCGACGGGCCGCGCGCATTCTCTGTTCGGAGGCGGCCGCCCAGATTCAGAGGCTGGTGGATCTTGGAACACTCTTCGATCGCACCGCGGATGGTGATTTCGCAGTCGGTCGGGAAGCCGCGCACGCAGCCTCAAGGATTCTACATATTGGCGGGGATGCCACCGGGGCGGGAATCGCGGCTCCGCTCGTCCGTGCCGCTCAGGCGGATCCCGGCATCGGCGTGTGGGAGCACGCTTTTGCCGCGGACCTCGTCAGGGACAACGGGAGGGTAACCGGCGCCGTCGTCGTGCAGAACGGTGTCCATCGTGTAGTTTCCGCTGACGCGGTTGTGCTTGCGACAGGCGGTGCGGGAGGGCTCTTCCAGCACAGCACCAATCCGTCCGTGGCCACAGGCGACGGCGTCGCGGCGGCCTGGCGCGCCGGCGCGGCGGTGGCTGACCTCGAGTTTTTCCAGTTCCACCCGACATCGCTGAACGTCGCCGGGCATCCGCTCATTTCCGAGGCGGTGCGTGGGGAGGGCGCAGTGCTGAGGGACGCCTCAGGGCGTCGGTTCATGGCTGATTATCATCCTGCCGGTGAGCTTGCTCCGCGTGATGTTGTCTCCCGCAGCATCGCACTGCATCTTGCGCGGACCGGAGGGGAGGAAGTTTTTCTTGACGCGACGAACCTCGGTGCGGACTTCCTCGCTCAGCGGTTTCCGACGTTGAGCGCAGTGACTGCGCGTGCAGGCTTCGACTGGACACGCGACTTGCTCCCGGTTGTCCCTGCTGCCCACTACTGGATGGGCGGAGTGGTGGCGGACACCGCAGGACGGACGTCCGTACCTGGGCTGTACGCCGTGGGGGAGGTTGCCCGAACCGGAGTGCACGGGGCCAACCGGCTCGCGTCCAACTCGCTGCTGGAGGGACTGGTGTTCGGCGCGCGGGCTGCGGAAGCGATCGCCGCAGAACGCATGCAGTGGCCGGCGGTCGAGGCGGAGGCGCTGAGCCTGGCGCCCGGTTCGGTACGCGCGGCCCGCGCTGACGTGCAGCGGGTGATGTCCGACCACGTCTCCATCCTGCGCGAGGATGCGGGGCTCCGTATTGCCTCGAAGCAACTCGCCGATTGGCATTCGAACGGCTCTTCTGTCGCGGAGCGGGAGACCGCGAATCTGCTCCTCTGTTCCCGGCTCGTCGCAGCGTCTGCGCTGGCACGCGCAGAATCGCGTGGAGCGCATTACCGAGCAGATTTTCCCGACACCTCCGCCCCCGAGGGCAGCCCCATCATCCTGAGGAGAGCTCCGTGAATTTCACACCGGCCAGACCATCCCCGGCCGACGTCGACCGCATTGTCGCAGCCGCGCTCGCCGAGGACGCGCCGTGGGGAGACATAACCTCGCAGGTACTCATTCCGGAGGAGGCACACGCCGAGGGGGTCGTTGTAGCGCGCGAACCAGGCATCTTCTGCGGAAAGCAGGTCATCGAGGCTTCCATGCGACTCACCGACCCGCGGATCCGCGTCACGTTCAGTGTGCGGGACGGCGACGCTTTCGACGCCGGCGCTGCGCTTGCTGCGGTGTCCGGTCCCGCCCGGTCGATCCTCACCGCTGAACGGGTCGCCCTGAACCTGGCGCAGCGACTGAGCGGTATCGCTACGCTCACCGGCAGATTTGTTGCGGAAGTAACCGGGACCGGTGCGCGCGTGGTCGATACCCGCAAGACAACTCCCGGACTGCGCGTCCTGGAACGCCATGCGGTGCGCTGCGGCGGAGGGGCCAATCATCGCTTCAGCCTGTCCGATGCAGTGATGGCCAAGGACAACCATCTTGCGGTACTGACCCAGGGCGGTGCGATCGGCCTTACGGAGGCACTCCGGGGAGTGCGGGCCAGGTTGCCGCATACCGTCCATTTCGAGGTCGAGGTTGACCGGCTCGATCAGATCGAGCCGGTGCTGGCAGCAGGCGTCGACACGATCATGCTCGACAACTTCAGCCTCGAGGATCTGGCCAGTGGAGTGAAGCAGGTCGCGGGGCGCGCGCTGGTGGAAGCAAGCGGCAACGTCCGGCTCGAGTCGATCGGCGCTATTGCGCGCACCGGCGTCGATATTATCTCGTCCGGTGCGCTCACCCACAGCGTCAAGGCACTGGACCTCGGGTTGGACATCCATATCGATGCGCTTGCGCGGGAGGACGGCTCCGGCTCCACCCGCGAAATTCCCGGGAGCGTGCGGTGATCTATCTCGATGCTGCGGCCACCACTCCGGTTCGCCGGGAGGCACTCG
The DNA here is from genome assembly GCF_039530425.1 of Arthrobacter parietis. Taxonomy (NCBI): domain Bacteria; kingdom Bacillati; phylum Actinomycetota; class Actinomycetes; order Micrococcales; family Micrococcaceae; genus Arthrobacter; species Arthrobacter parietis. The sequence goes on from NZ_BAAAON010000002.1 coordinate 161,603, forward strand.
AAGCGATGTGGCCGCTGCTCACCACCGACTATGGTAATCCGTCGAGTTCCCATACGGTCGGTGAATCGGCCGCGCGCGCTCTCGACTACGCACGCCGTCTGGTGGCCAGGGAACTCAACTGCAAACCGAACGACGTCGTCTTCACCTCGGGCGGCACAGAGGCTGACAACCTGGCAATCAAGGGCATATCCCTGGCCCGTCCGAAGGGGAAGCATATTGTTGCATCCGCAATCGAACATCCGGCCGTCCTGGAAACGCTGGACTATCTGCAGCGGTTTCACGGCTTCCGGATATCCCTTCTTCCTGTAACCGCGGAGGGACTGGTGGAGGAAGCGACTCTCCGCGCTGTCCTCACGGAAGAGACCACGTTGTGCACCATCATGTACGCGAATAACGAGGTGGGGACGGTGCAGTCAATTCCAGCGTTGGCCTCGATCTGCCGGGAACAGGGCGTTCCCTTCCACACCGATGCAGTGCAGGCGGCGGGATGGCTGCCGCTGGATAGTGCAGAGCTCGGCGTGGACGCTCTCAGCATCTCGGGTCACAAGCTCGGCGCGTCGAAGGGCTGTGGTGTTCTGTTCATCCGCTCGCGCCTTCCATTGGAACCGCTCGTTCATGGAGGCGGGCAGGAGCGGGGGAAGCGGTCAGGTACTGAGAATGTAGCGGGTGCGGTGGCCATGGCGACTGCCTTGAAGCTTGCCCAGCAGGAGCGTACCGCAAATACAGCGGCCTCGATCCTGCGCCGTGACCATCTGATCAGCGCCGTACTTAAGGGGGTCGAGGGCGCACTCCTGACGGGTCACCGGGAGCAGCGGTTGCCGAATATTGCCTCGTTCTGCTTTCCGGGCGCCAGCGGCGAGGCGATCCTGCTGGAACTGGAGCGCGCCGGAGTCGTGACCTCAAGCGGTTCGGCCTGCGCGGCCGGCGCCAGCGAGCCCTCGGCGGTTTTGCTGGCGCTGGGCCTGGGACCGGACATCGCCCAGACAGCACTGCGGTTGTCGTGGACGGCCGCAACGAGTGATGCAGAGATTGCGCTCGCCGGGCGCGCGGTTGTCGCTTCAGTCAGGAGCATCCAGAGTCTTGGAAGCCGCACGTAAGGCCGTCATCAACCCTGCCGTTTCGGCTGGATTTTCTATCTGCGCGAAGTGTCCGGTGCGGTTCAGCACCACGCTTTGTGAATGCGGCATGAGGGCAGCCAGGGAACGCAGCTCGCCGGGCGGGGTGAAGATGTCCTTGCTGCCGCGAGCGAGAACTACGGGGGCGGTGATGGAGTGCCAGGTGCCGGCGTCGTACTTTTTCAGAGCGTGTGCTGCAGCAATGAAGGACGCCGGCCGCGCATCGAGCGCAAGGTCAGCGAACACGGGGCGCTGCAGGTCAGAAGGGGCGGCGAAGAACGGGCCAAGGACGAGCCTCAGTAATCCCGCGCGCTCTGCCCGACGCAGTAGCCAGGGGGCTGCTCTCCCGAGTATCCGCAGAATAAACATGAGTCCGAACATGCCAAGAAGCGGTGCCATGGAGGGATGGCGGAGCGGGTGCTTCAGGGCGGCGCCGGCTGTCAGTGCGGTTGGTGAAAGAGCGACGACGGCGTGCGTTTCTTCCGGATGCGACGCCGCAATGTCCAGCGCCAATACCGCGCCCATCGAATGCCCGAAGAGGTACCAGGACCGGTAGTTGAGACCCCTCAGGACCTCGGCGACGGCCCTGCCCTGCTGCTCAACCGTGAAGGGCAGCATGCCGGGGGATTCTCCCCAGCCCGGCAGGTCAATCATGACGTGGTCGCAGGTGTCCGGCAGCACTGGACTCCGAACGAGCTCACGGAACGTACGCCATGAGCCCGATGCGCCATGCAGCAGAACCCATGGCGGGGTGTTCGGTGTGATCCGGGCACTCGAATGGGCCGGGCGTATGCGCACTGCGACTGATCCCAGGGATGTATGGATGAACCGCTTCATGTAGGTGATTCTGCGCCGCTCCCGCCGCGGATGTCTCCGAAGTGGTGTGCTTCACTGCATAGAGTGGACATCAGGTCATTCGAAAGGAGCTGTTATGAAACGCACCGTCGGGTCCCGTGCGCTGGGGGCTGTGCTGATTCTCGCCGTCGCAGCCACCATCACCGGCTGTGACGACTTCGTTGTCGGCGACCGGCCGCCTGCCAGTCCTGCTGCAAGTGCAACGAATGATGCTCCGGCTTCGGCAAGCGCCAGCCCTACTCCCGTTGCGCTTCCCATGCTCCCGGAACGGACGGCGCCGGGGAATGGATGGACCGCATTCACCGACGAACAGAGACTTGTCAGTTTCGAGGTGCCCGAGGACTGGACGGTGGAGCCGATCGAAGATCCGGGTGAGGGGTATGACGAGGGAGGCCTGCACTTCGACGTGTCGAACGCGGAGGGCGCCAGCATGGCAGAGCTGCATACCCGAATCATCCCGCCCTCCGAGGAATGCGGCGAGGAGGCAGCGAACCCGTACATCGTTCTGACCAGCGAGCCGGTTGATGTTCCATCCACAGCAGAGGCAGAGGGCTCGATCGAGCCGCGCTTTGTTGTGCGGCTCATCCAGGGCTACCGGTTCTTCAGCTCGTATGGGATCACGGACATGGTGGGCGGAGCCGATGGAGCGGCGTGTGTCCTGAACAACACAGTGCAGGGACCGGGGCACATCGGCCTGTACGCCTTCGGCGACGGCATCCAGCTCCAGGCACTGGATCCGACGCAGGTCGGCTCGCGGACGGAATCATTTGCGACCATCGCCGAGGCCCAGAAGCGATTCGATCAGGAGGACTTCGAGCGGATCCGCCGGATGATCATGTCCCTCCAGGTTGCGAGCTGACCTGGCGCCGCTTTCCTGCTTGGAAGCTCCGTTAGCGTGAAGCTCTGCGAGCGCGACCTACTCGGAGACGGCCTTGCTCACGTCAGCGGGCAGCATGCTTACTATCGCGTTCGGTTCAAGGGCAGGGATCAGGCGGCAGGAAGCCCCGCATACGTCACACCGGTCAGCTCTTCACTCGCCGCCCAGAGCTTCGCAGCAACACCCTCGTCGAGGACTGACGGAGCCGGAGCTACCAGCACGGCGTTCCCGTGGGTTTCGCCCGGTCCATCCGGGCCGTAGTAATCACCACCATGAACGTGCGGGCCGGTTGCTGCAAGAAGGATAGGCTGTGCGCCGTCCACATCCGACTGGCCCATGATCCGGAAGAATCCGCCCATGAGATCGAGCACGGCTGCTCCGCGCATCCCGGCCGTCAGGTTGGTCGTTGACAGACCCGGGTGGGCGGCAACTGCGATCAGCGGCCAACCGGCCGCCCGTACCCGCCGGTCGAGTTCCATGGTGAACATGAGGTTCGCGAGCTTGCTCTGGTTATAGGCCTTCCAGGCACGGTACCGGGCATCGGAATTCAGATCGGAAAAGTCGATGTGTCCGCGCTTGTGGGCCAGGGAAGAGACCGTCACAACCCTCGCGGACGGAGACTGCCGCAGGAAGTCCAACAGCAGGCCGGTCAGTGCGAAGTGCCCCAGATGGTTGATGCCGAACTGCTGCTCAAAACCATCAACCGTGCGCTTCAATGGTGTGGCCATGACTCCGGCATTGTTGACCAGGAGGTCCAGGGGGCCGGTCCAGTCTCGAGCGAACGAATGTATCGACTCCAGGTTTCCGAGATCGAGCTGCCGCAGCGTCAGTGACCCGCTGCCTGAGGCAATGCGTGCCCTCTCCAGCGCGGCCGCTCCGCGTTCCTCGCTGCGGCAGGCCAGAACCACCGACGCCCCGCGCTGGGCCAAATCGATGACGGTCTGTAGCCCCAACCCGCTGTTGGCGCCGGTCACAACGGCGGTCAGGCCGTCCAGGCGGTGGTTTGCGGAGCTGTCAGTGGTAGAGCGATTCACCAGGGGCGCCTTTCTCGTCGTACCGTGTTACAGCCAGTGTTTCAGACCGGCACCGTTCACCGCTCATCGACATCCGCCAGGAGCTACCGGAATGAATCGATCAGTCACGGCTCGTCTCACCGCAAATACCCGGGCCAACACCTCAATGGCCTTTTCCGTAGCGGTGGCGCGAAACTCCGGGTATTCAGCGGTGAACGAAGTCCTTGAGATCACGGCCAACGGAGAACCGGTAGCGCCAACCCCCATCCGGGACAGCCATGGCGGGATCCTCCACACGCTCACCCTCGAGCAGCCGTCGGTGCTCGAACTGACCTACCGGGCCGAGGTGCGGGGTTCAGCTGCCGCGCCGGAGGAGGACGACGCCGACCTCATCCGGTACGTCCGCCCAAGCCGATATTGTGAATCCGATCGGTTGCTGCCGACGTCGTACAGTCTGTTCGGAAACCTGCACGGCAGCGAGCTGCTGGCCGCTGTGCGCGCCTGGGTAAGCGGCAACATCAGTTATGTCTCGGGATCATCCCGGCCAACCGACGGTGCCACGCAGACACTGCTTGACCGCAGAGGAGTTTGCCGCGACTACGCCCATCTGGTGATCGCGCTGCTGCGGGCCAAGGACGTACCCGCGCGCCTGGTGTCCGTTTATGCTCCCGGCCTGAATCCGATGGACTTCCATGCGGTGGTTGAGGCCTGGGTGGACGAAGCGTGGCATGTCGTCGACGCAACAGGGCTCGCTCCTCGGACCAACCTGCTGCGCATCGCAACCGGGCGGGACGCCTCGGATACCGCGTTTCTCTCCACGGTCGGCGGGAGCCTCACCCTGGACACGCTGCAGGTCACCGCTGTGGCAGACACCTTGCACGACGACGACGGCACCTCGCCGGTCCAGCTCGGCTAGCGTAGAGCGGCCGGCCGTCCGGCTATTCAGCCAGCCGAAAGCGGAGCGAAGCGAGCGGAAACCGACGAAGCCGACGACAAGTGGCGCTCAGTCCGGCCGGTGAGCGCCGTCGTCGTGCTCCAGGCCCGCCCGGAGCTTGGTGGTCAGGGTCAACAGCTGTTCCATTTCCTCTTCGTTCAGAAGGGGACCGAGCAGCGCGTGGATGGCACGCACGTGTGCCGAACCGATCTCGCGCTGCAGGCGACGGCCTTCGTCGGTGAGTGACAACAGCACACCGCGCTGATCATCCGGCGCCTGCCTGCGCTGCACGAGGCCCTTGTGCTCAAGGCGCTCAGCCATCCGGCTCAGGCTTGGCTGGCTGATCAACAGATGGCTGTTCAGCTCGTTGAGCCGTGTCCAACCGGTGGGACAGCGGCTGAGGTTGAAAAGGACGTCATACTCCCCGATGGCGAGCGTCTGAAAGGAAGGATCCCGCCGGAGTCTGCGCATCACCGCCACCTGCGCCCGGAAGAGGGACTCCCAGGCGTCGGCAGTGAGGCGCAGCGGTGTCGCCGGAGACTCAGGCATGGGCAGACACCGCAGCCATCCGGTTCTCGAAGGTCGGGGGAGCGGGTATCGAGGCCGGCGTGCGCTCAGCAAATTCCTTGCGCAGCGTGGGCAGCACATCGGAGCCGAACAGGTCCAACTGCTCCAGGACGGTTTTCAGCGGAAGTCCCGCGTGGTCCACGAGGAACAGCTGGCGCTGGTAGTCCCCGAAGAACTCCCGGAAGGAGAGCGTCTTGTCAATCAGCTCCTGCGGACTGCCGACGGTCAGGGGTGTCTGCGAGGTGAAGTCCTCCAGCGACGGCCCGTGCCCGTAAACCGGTGCATTGTCGAAGTAGGGGCGGAAGTCGTTCACGGCGTCCTGGGACTTCGGCCGAATGAAGAACTGTCCGCCGAGCCCGACAATTGCCTGCTCGGGTGTGCCATGGCCGTAATGGGCGTACCTCTCGCGGTAAAGCGAGATCAGCTGTTGGTAGTGCTCCTTCGGCCAAAAGATGTTGTTGGCGAAGTAGCCGTCGCCATAATAGGCGGCGATCTCCGCGACCTGCGGCGTGCGGATGGTGCCGTGCCAGACGAAGGGTGCAACACCGTCGAGCGGCCGGGGTGTGGAGGTGAAGTTATGCAGGGGGGTGCGGTGCTTGCCCTCCCAGGTCACCACGTCCTCGTCCCAGAGCCGGCGCAGCAGATGGTAGTTCTCAACGGTGAGGTCCACGCTGTCCTGCGGATTTTTGCCAAACCAGGGGTAGACGGGCGCCGTGTTGCCGCGTCCCAGGATCAGGTCCACCCGACCATCGGCGAGATGCTGCAGCATCGCGTAATCTTCGGCGATCTTGACCGGGTCATTGGTGGTGATCAGCGTGGTCGAGGTGGAGAGGATGATCCGCGACGTCTGCGCTGCCACATAGCCAAGCATGGTGGTGGGGGAGCTGGGAACAAAGGGCCGGTTGTGGTGCTCACCGGTCGCGAAGACATCCATGCCGACGTCTTCGGCGTGCTTGGCGATGGTCACCATCGCCTTGATGCGCTCGTGTTCGCTCGGTGCTTTGCCGGTGGTGGGATCAACCGTTACGTCCCCGACGCTGAAGATACCGATCTGCATGGGATTCCTCCTCCTAGAAGTACATGCATTTGCATCTACTGTACTCCGTAACCAGCAGGCTCCGGGATTTGTTCCCGTTCACGACCCACCGCAGCACGCCGCTCCCGCCGGCCTTCGATGAGGCGGTAGAGCACCGGAACCAGTACCAGGGTCAACAGCGTCGAAGAGACAAGACCACCAACGACGACGACGGCAAGCGGTTGGGAGATGAACCCGCCTTCTCCGGTCAGACCGAGGGCCATCGGGGTCAGGGCGAAGACCGTTGCAAGGGCCGTCATCAGGATGGGACGAAGACGTTGCCTGGACCCGCGGGTGACTGCATCGGCAACGCTCAGCCCCGGCGAACCATTCTGCGGCCGGCGGTACTGGTTGATCAGGTCAATGAGCACGATCGCGTTCGTTACAACGATGCCGACCAGCATGAGCATGCCGATCAGTGAGGGCAGCCCGAGCGGGATTCCCGTGAGAACAAGCAGGGCAATCGCACCGGTGGCCGCGAAAGGAACCGAGACGAGGAGGATAAGCGGCTGGATGAGGCTCTTGAACGTTGCCACCATGATCACGTACACGATCGCCACCGCCGCCCAGAGCGCGAGGAAGAGCTGGCCGAAGGAATCAGCTTGCTGTTCGGACGCGCCGCCCAGTGTGGCAGTGGCCCCGGCTGGCAGCGTGACGGCGTCCAGCCGCTCAGTGACGGACGCCGTCAGTGCGCCCAGATTGTCCTGGGACGGCGTGATGGAAACCTGCGCTGTCCGCTCGCCGTTTGAACTGGTGATCGTCAGCGGAACCTGGACCTCTTCCACCGTGGCGACATCCGTCAGCGGGATTGGCCCGGCCGGCGTCGGCAACGAGAGATTGCGGAGTTGGTCCACGCTGGTGATTTCCGTTCCCTCACCGATCAGGATGGGGTAATCCGTGGCATCGAGCCGGACGGTGCCTCCCGGAACGGCGCTGATGCTGCCGCCCAACAGCGCGCCGATCTGGCCCTCGGTCAGCCCTGCCTCCACCGCCGCGTTCCGGTCCACGCTCACCTGGATCTGCGGCTGGGCGGCGGCGAGGTTCGACGTCACATCGCGAGCTCCCGGCACCCCCTGCATGGCGGCGACGACGGCCTCGCTTGCCTTAGCGAGGACGTCCGGTTCGGGAGCAGTGATATTGATGTCCACCGTGCTCGACGTCCCTAATCCACCCTGTTGGTTGGACAGCGAGATCTCGCCCGCTCCCTCAAGCTCGTTGAGCGCGGAGCGAACCTCGTTCTGCAGCTGCTGCTGGTCTGCGTCCTCCTCGGTAGTCACGGTGAACTGCGCGGTGGAAGCGCCGGCGGAAAAACGGGCTCCGACTGCCCCCGCTGCGTTCCCGACCGTGACCTGCACGTCACGGATCTCCTCGAAACCGGCCAGCGCTTCCTCCACGCGCCCCGCTTCGGCAACGGTGTTCTCAAGACTTGACCCCGGCTGCTGGCGCTGGATGACGCTGAAACTGTTCTGACCGGTGTTGCCCAGGAGATTGGTCTGCATGAAGGGAACCAGCGCCACTGTTCCGGCAAGCACTAGCGCTCCGGCCACCACAGTCCACACCGGATGGTGTTGGGTTATCCGGAGGATGGGAAGGTACCCCCGCTGGAGCCAGGACCGCTGCTCCTTTTCCTCAGCGCGGTGCCGCTGCTCCGCCGCAGCAGTCGCAGCCGACGCCGGATCTGCCTGATCGGCTGCGATCCGCGTCCGCGGCAGAAACCAGTAGGCCAGCACCGGGACGATTGTCAGCGACACAGCCAGGGACGCCAGCAGCGCAATCGTGACGGTCAACGCAAACGGCCGGAACAGCTCACCCGCCAGATCCCCGACAAAGGCGATCGGGGCAAAAACCGCCACCGTGGTCAGCGTGGAAGCTGTAATGGCGCCGGCAACCTCGCGGATGGCGGTGAGGATGGCCGAGCGTTTGTCCTCGCCGTAACTGAGGTGACGCTTGATGTTCTCAATGACCACGATCGAGTCATCAACGACCCGGCCGATCGCAATAGTCAGCGCACCGAGCGTCAGGATATTGAGCGAGTAGCCGGTAGCCCACAACCCGATGAACGTGATCAGCAGCGACAGCGGGATGGACACTGCGGTCACCAGCGTGGACCGCGCGGAGAGAAGGAAGACCAGAATAACGACGACGGCGAAGCCCAGCCCCAGCAGCCCCTCGGTTGTGAGGTCGGCGATGGAACGCTCGATGAAGGGCGCTTGGTCGAAGATCACCGTGATATTCGCGCCGTCGCCCAGTTCAGCCTCAAGCTCGGGGATCAGGGCAGTCACCGCATTGGAGAGAGTCACGGTATCTGCGGACGGAACCTTCGTTACCGTGAGCGCGAGTGTTTCGGTGCCGTTGGTACGCGTGATGGACGTGGCGTCGTCGTCGGCTATTGAAACCTCCGCAACCTCCCCAATTGTTGCCGGGTCGGTGGCGCCTGTACTGGCTTCCGGTGGCAGGATCGGCAGGGCGCGGATGTCGTCCAGCGACTGCACGGGACTGCCCGCCTGGATCGTAAGGGAACGTTCGCCCTCCTCGAGGGTGCCGATGGGAAACAGCTCGCCGTTGTTTTCGAGGGCGTCGATGATGTCGCCGGTGGATAGTCCCTGTGCAGCGAGATCTTCCTGGCGGGGAAGGATGGAGATGTGCTGTTCGGCACCGCCGGTGATCTCGGCGCTGCGAACACCCTCTACCTTTTGAAGCCGCGGCACCGTGAGCCTCGTCAGTTCCTCGCCCAGTTCGCTCAGGGAGCGGTCTGAGGACACGGCCATGAAGACAACGGGGAGGTCGTTGATGCTTCCGGCCAACGACTGCGGCTCAACGTCGTCCGGCAGGGCAGAACGTACGGTCGAGATGGCGCGGTCCACCTGCCCTCGGGCGCGGTCCAGATCCGTACCGTAGGCGAACATCAAGCTGACGGTGGAAACGCCGTTCCGCGACGTCGTCGAAGACGATTCAAGGCCTTCGACACCGCTGAGGGCACTTTCCAACGGTTCGCTGACCTGCTTGTCCAGGTACTCCGGCCCGGCCCCAGGCAATGAGGAAACCACAGTGATCTGCGGGAACTCCAGCGAGGGGATGAGCTCCTGCTTCAGGGAACCCATGGCGATCACACCGAACACCGCCGCACACACGGTGATGAGGGCAATCAGTGCGCGGTTCGCCAGGGATAGCTGCGCCAAACGGAACATCGGTTCTGCCTTCTGCGGGCATCCAGTCCTGGCGGCACCGCGGTCTAGTTGAGTCCCAGGACCCTGTCAGTCATTGACTGGATGTCATCGGCAAGCGACTCATTCTCGTTGAGCTTCGTGCCGTAGCCGGGGATCATTTCCTTCAATTTGGGCTCCCAGTCAGCAAGCTGGCCGGGGAAGCAACGACGCATGAGCTCAAGCATGATCGGCGCCGCAGTCGACGCCCCCGGAGATGCTCCCAGCAGGGCACCGACAGTGCCGTCTGCGGAAGTGATGACTTCCGTGCCGAACTGCAGAACGCCGCCCTTCCCGGGTGCCTTCTTGATGACCTGTACACGTTGCCCGGCGCTGATCAGTTCCCACCGGTTGCCATCAGCTGCGGGCAGGAACTCGTTGAGGTACTCATTTTTCGCCTCACGCTTCTTGAGCACCTCGCTGATCAGGTATTTGGTCAACGGGATATTGTCCTTGCCTACCGCCAGCATGGGCAGGAGGTTGGACGGGCGGATCGACGTTGGCAGGTCCAGCAGTGATCCGCGCTTGAGGAACTTGGTTGAAAAACCGGCGTAGGGGCCGAACAAGAGCGAACGTTCGCCATTGACGTAGCGGGTGTCGAGGTGCGGCACGGACATGGGCGGGGCACCGACCGACGCCTGCCCGTACACCTTGGCGTTGTGCCGTGTCACGGTCTTTGGGTTGGTGCAGCGCAGGAACTGTCCGGAGACCGGGAATCCGGCAAAACCGCGGCCTTCGGGGATGCCGCTCTTCTGCAGCAGATGCAGCGCACCGCCGCCGGCCCCGATGAAGACGAACCGCGTGTTCACGGTGTGCGCTTGCCCGGTTGCCCGGTTGCGAACGGTGACATCCCAGCGGTTCTGCGAGGTCTTCGAAAGATTGATGACGTCATGGCCGTAGCGCAGGTCAACGTCATTTTCGCCGAGGTAGCTTGTGAGACCGCGGGTAAGTGATCCGAAATCGACGTCCGTACCGCCGGTTACCCGTGATGCTGCGACGGGCTGACCAGGACTGCGGCCCTCCATGATGAGCGGAGTCCACTCTGCAATCTCCGCGTGCTCAGTGGCGAACTCAATGGTTTTGAAGAGTGGTTGCGTGCGGAGTGCCTCATAACGCCGACGGAGATACTCCACATTTGGTTCACCCCAGACGAAGCTCATATGCGGAACGGCGTTGATGAAGCCGCCCGGATCGCCGAGGTGGCCGTTCGAGACCATATGCGCCCAGAACTGCCTGGAGATCTGGAACTGCTCGTTGATGGCGATGGCTTTGGACGGGTCTACGGAGCCGTCCTTGCCTGCCGGCGAGTAGTTGAGCTCGCATAGGGCGGCGTGGCCGGTCCCCGCGTTGTTCCAGGGGTCGGAGCTCTCGAGCCCAGCGCGGTCAAGCCGCTCGAACAGAGTGATGCTCCAGTCCGGCTGCAGTTGCTTGAGGAACGCACCCAGGGTGGCGCTCATGATTCCGCCGCCGATAAGAACGACGTCAGTGTGATTCGCGGGCTTTCCCGCCTGGCTGTCAGCAGTCACGATGGGTCTCCAATAGCAAGGGCGCTAGCCCTAGAAGCGTAGCCTCTGGCAGAGGCGTTCCCTAAATCCGAATGCCGCACGGCGCAGTGATCCTCGTCCCAGTGCTCCGCCGAATTCACCCGGCTGGCAAGGTGCCGAATCAGTTCTCGGTTCAGGGGACCGGTTGTTCAACATCAGCGAGGTCAATGCTGTTGAAAACCTCGTGCATGACCGGGCTTACGGGGTAGCTGAGCACACGGGGAGACACCACTGCGGCCGAGATGGGAAAGGCGAGCGGAACGGCAGGAATGTCAACGGCGATGCTCTCACTTATCTCCTGGTACGCGGCAACGCGCTCCTCACCGTTGGGCAGGGTGACTGCCCTGGCAATCTTGCTGAAGAGCTGGTTGTCACGGAAAGCGAATTCTTCGCTGTAGCTGCCGAACAGGGCGCCCACGAAATTGTCGGGATCCTGGTAGCTCCCACTCCACCCGAGCAGGTGGAACGCACGGTTATCGTCATTTTGGACGGTCTCGATATAGCCGTCGGCCCATTCGGTCGGGACGGGCTGAAGATTGAATCCGGCGGCCGTGAGCTGACGGCTCAGCTCGGCGTACACCTTCTCCGGTGAGGAGAGATAGGGACGGGAGACGTTGCGGGGATAGTGGAAGGGGAGCGGCTCACCGCTGTACCCGGCCTCGTCCAGCAGTTCCCTCGCCAGCTCAGGATCGTACTCGTAATCGGTGATCTCTTCATTGGTCACCCCGAGCTTCGGCGGAATGAACTGGTTGGCCGGGCTGGTGCCGGCCAGGAAGCGGCCCTCGATGAGTGCATCTTTGTCGATCGCGTGGGCTACTGCCTGCCGGAACAGCACATCGTCGACGCCGGGAAAGTCCTGGTTCATCCCGAGGTACAGGACCGAATATGGATCGCGTTGCAGGATCTGCTGGCCCTCCCGGGCGAGCTCGGCGGCGTTGTCCACGGTCACGAGGTCGTATCCGTCGATTTCCTCGCTCAGCAGCGCACGCAATCGGGCAGCTGTGTTCGGAATGGTACGAAAAGTGACGGTCTGAATTTCACCCGCCGTGCCCCAGTAACCTTCAAAAGCGCTCAAGGTCACCTCATCCGCGGACCAACGGGTGAACGTGAACGGACCCGTTCCGACCGGACTGAGCGCGAACTCCGACAGTTGCCTGCCATTTCGTTCAACAGTCAGCTGGTTCGCGTTGAGCTCGTCGAGCGCTTTTGGCGAGGCCATTCCGAAGGCAGGCAAAGCAAGGGCGGGAATGAAGGACGTGAGGCGACCGGTCAGCCGGATGAGCACGGTGTGCTCTCCGAGCGGCTGACACGAATCGTAGACGGATTCCTCAGGTTCATCAGAGAAGGCTTTGAACACGGACTTGAACGCGATGGTGGCGTCCAGTACCCGGGTTTCGGGAGGCATCGTGTACCAGCGCTCGAAGTTTGCGCAGACCGCTGCGGCGTTGAACGGTTCGCCATCGTGGAAGACAACGTCCTGGCGCAGATCGAAGGCGTAGGCGCGGCCCTCGTCCCGTTCCTCCCATGACGTGGCCAGGAGCGGCGCCGGTTCTGAGGTCAGCGGGTCGATTCCGACGAGACCTTCCAACATCTGCCGGGTGATTCGGTAGGACTCAGTGTCTGCAACAAGTGCCGGATCAAGGCCGGTAGGCGTCGCGGCAGTGCCGAACGTGAACGTTGCGGTGGTGGTATCGCCAACCGGAGCCGCCGGCTCCGCACTGGTGGCGGGCGCCGTCGTCGTTGTTGGTACCGGCGTGGCTGCAGTGCACGCGGTCAGGCCGAGCACTGCTGCTCCCGCCAGCGCACGCAGGAACGGTCCCGACAGCTTACGACGGCGGTGCGTTGGGCTGGCTGGCATGGTCTCCTCGGGGCGCGCGTGCAGTAGGGCACGACTGCGGGCGGAATCTCCAGTTTAGGTCACGAGACTGAAGGGAAGCTGATCGCGGTGCATCGTACGACACGCCCGACACACAAAAACGGTGGGTATCTGCATCGGAGTGCAGATACCCACCGTGTCCCTGATCCAGATTAGAGGAGTCGAATCAAGGAGTCTTTGTCAGACGATTGCTCGCCTGGACTGCCGTGCCTGTTACCCGGGACTGACTACTCGCTCGGGGGCATCAGGATGGAGTCGATCAGGTAGACCGTTGCATTGGCGGTCTGAACGCCACCGCAGATGACCGCTGCGCCCTCTTCGCCGACGGTGATGGAGTCACCCTCGCCTTCGACCGTCAGCTCGGCACCGTTGAGCGTGGTGTGTGTTCCGGCAACCTCATCGGGAGCCAGCTGGCCCTCAACGACGTGGTAGGTAAGGATTCCGGAGAGGAGGTCTGCGTCGGTCTGCAGCGCCTCGACGGTTGCTGCATCGAGCGCTTCGAAGGCGTCGTCAACCGGCGCGAAGACGGTCAGCGCTTCAGATCCGTTGAGGGTGTCAACCAGATCGACATCAGGGTTGATGCCACCTGACACAGCGGCGGTCAGTTGAGTAAGCAGCGGGTTGTTCGAAGCAGCCGTCGCTACCGGATCCTGAGCCATGCCGGCTACCGAGCCGTCGCCGTCGGGCACCTGCTCCGCGTAACCTTCGCAGCCCGGGCCCACCAGGTTGGCGGCGGGGTCCATGGCCTCTTCGGTCATTTCCTCGGTCATCTCGGGTGCTGAGGATTCAGTCGTGGTTGATTCGGTGGTCTCCGAATCACTGGTGGCTGCTTCATCGCCACCGCCACAGGCTGCCAGGCCGAACATGGCTACAGCTGCGACACCGAATACGGAGAGATTCCTGCGCTTGAGAAGTTCCATTTCATTTCTCCTTCATTCATTCCGACCCCCACGGCAAAACGCGATGGTCTAATTTCCGGACGAACACATCGTGTCGATGTCTCACAGGTCATTCGGCTGAGCGATGAAGGTGGATGGGTGAGTGCTGAAAAAATTGTTGACAGCGGCTCGGGGCCGTGATTTCGCATTGGGGCTTAACGAGCCGGGCCCCCAGGCGTGAAGCCTGGGGGCCCGGATAATCGACGCCGATTACGTCTCCAGCTGGTAGTGCGCAAGGGGGGACTCGAACCCCCACGTCCGAAGACACTGGAACCTAAATCCAGCGCGTCTGCCAATTTCGCCACTCGCGCGTGGGCCTGCCGGCCGGCCAGAACGATCCGGCGCACGGTCCATTGTACTGGTTCCATCACGGGCAACGGATGCCGCTTACGGAGCTGCCGGTTTCGCGTTAGCTGATCCCTAAATCGCGGCGGAGCTTGGCTACATGACCGGTGGCCCTGACGTTGTATTGGGCGAGGCTGACCTGCCCGGATCCGTCGATCACCACTGTGGATCGGATGAGACCTTCATAGGTCTTCCCATAGTTCTTCTTTTCGCCCCACGCGCCATAGGCCTCTGCCACTGCATGATCCGGGTCGGAAAGCAGCGGGAAAGTCAGTGACTCCTTCTCACTGAAGGAGCGGAGCTTCGTTTCCGAATCGGGGGAAATTCCCAGGACCCTGTATCCTGCAGCGCCAAGCGAGGCGAGGTTGTCCCGGAAATCGCAGGCTTCGGTTGTGCAGCCCGGTGTCGCTGCTGCGGGATAGAAGTAGACGACGACATTCTCGCCGGCGAAGTCGCTGAGGGAAACGTCCGAACCGTCCGCGGACGAAAGCCTGAAATCGGGTGCGCGGTCCCCGGTCTGGAGTCGTTTTGACATATTGGTCTCTCTTTTCGGTCTCGATTGTGCATCAGCGGTGCAACTCTCCGGGTTTGCGGCCCGAGCAGTAGCTATCATATGTGGGTGGATTTCAAGGTCCCCAAGCGAAGCTACACGAGCTACGCGGGGTGAAAGGGAGTTTTTGCTGATGCCGCATCTCGAGCAATGGCCTACCGGTCGACTACTGACGACGGCCGCTCGGTTGGTGGAGCATGCGTGGAATGAACGGTTGGTTTCCATTGGTGTCACTCATGCCGGCGTGATTGCGCTCGGCGTGCTGGAAACCCAGGGAGCCATGACCCAGGCCAATCTTGCCCAGCTGGTGCGTGTCCAGGCGCAAACCATGGGCAAGACCCTGTCCCGCCTCGAACTGCGCGGACACATCTTGAGGACGCGCAGCGACATCGATCGCCGCAGCCATGCAGTCTCTATTACGCCCGCGGGCAGCCGGGTGCTCGGAGAAGCGAAAGATGTTGAGCGTACGCTCATCGCCGGCGAGGGGCTTGTCTCCAGTGAACTGAGGTCACACCTCCAGTCCGTCATTGAGGACCTCGGTGCCCCGCGCTGGAACTGGGAAGCTGATGGTGCGCCTGCAGCCTCACGGCGGGCTGGCCTTCCGGAGCCCGCGCTCATTGACGATTAGCGGGTCGCTCGGTTCTTGGAGTTAAAGCAGAAATCCTCCCGCCGGGCAGATGCCCAACGGGAGGATTTCTTTTTCTGTGCACCCCCCGGGACTTGAACCCGGAACCCATTGATTAAGAGTCAATTGCTCTGCCAATTGAGCTAGAGGTGCCTGCGGAATCCGGTCTCACCGCGTTCCGCAACAGCACTAAACCCTACCAGCACTGCGACGGAAAGTTGAAATCGGAGCGCTGCGTGTGAGCTATTGCATCTCCACCCGCAGGATCCTGGATCCACTGGTTTCATTAGTCGCAATGAGCAGGCTGCCGTCAACTCCCGCAAGAGTGTCCCTCAGCCGCCCGTGAGCGCCGTCGAGGAAGCTGGCCGGATTGCCGGCGGAACCTCCGGACACCGGTACACGCCAGAGCCGTTCACCCCGTAGACCGCCGATGTAGGCGACGTCTTCCACGATGGCCATGCCGCTGGGGGAAGCTGTAGCGGTGGACGGCCACACCACCTGGGCGTCAATAAAACCGCGCTGACCCGAAGCCCCGGTGACTGCAGGCCAGCCGTAGTTTCCGCCGGGCTCGATGAGGTTGAGCTCATCATCGCGCTCGGGGCCGAACTCGCTTGCCCAGAGCCGGTCCCCGGAGTCCCAGGCCAGACCCTGCACATTCCGGTGCCCCAGCGAATAGACGGCAGAGCCGAACGGACTATCCGGGGCGGGTTCGCCGTCAGCAGTAACCCGAAGGATTTTCCCGCCGAGGCTCGCCCTGTCCTGTGCGCTTTCTGCGTTGGACGCATCGCCCGTGCCGATGTACAGGTACCCGTCGGGGCCGAATTTGATACGGCCTCCGTTGTGGATGTTCGCCTTCGGTATGCCCGTCAGCACTTCTTCCGTGCCTTCAAGGCCACCGTTGCCATACGCCATGCTGATAACACGATTATCGTCGGTGCTCGTGTAGTAGAAGTAAAGGCGGGGGTCAGCCGTGAAGTCCGGCGGCACGGCAACGCCCAATAATCCGCCCTCGCCGTCGGCGTCGATGGCGTCCTGCACTACGCCGATGACATCAACCACGCCGTCGGTAATCCGTTTCACCTCCGCGCTTTCCCGCTCAGTGACGATGAGGCTGCCGTCCGGCAGCAACGCCATTGCCCACGGAACATCCAAGCCTGTTGCCACCTCCGCGGTGACTGCCGGAATTGGCTGCTCGGACACCGACGGCGCCGGTTCACCGGCGGTGGCACCCAGGGAGGTCGGAGCCTGCCGGACAATGGGGGCGGGCTCAGGTCCGGCATTGCATGAGGTGACTCCGGCGAGCAGACAGAACGCTGCGGCGAGACCCCGGAGTGCCGGGGTGATTCCATCGTTCCGTTTTTCCTGCTGCGCGGTGCGCATGACAGACACGTTACGACGACGGAAAACGGCTGTCCATGGGCCCCACGGTCGTCCGGCTACGCTGATCGCATGACCGCTCCTACAATCCGTACCGTGACAGTGCCTGACCAATACCTTCTGGAAGCACTCAGTCCTGCACCCGCCGGAATCACCCTCGCAGTGTGGGACTTCAAAGGCGAACCCCTTGGGGCTGACCTGCGGGAGGTCGACGTCGCAGTACTGCCCTATATGGCCAGGGGCGATTTCAGCTCACAGCTGCAGTCAGCTCCCGCGCTCAAACTGGTGCAGACCCAATCGACCGGGTATGAGGGCGTGCCGGAAATGGCAGGTGCCGGGGTTGCCGTCTGCAGTGCCGCCGGCGTCCACGCTGCGGCTACAGCCGAAATGGCAATCGGACTCGCCATTACCTCCCTTCGCGGCATCAACGTCGCAGTGTTGAACCAGCGGGAGCGGGTGTGGAAGCCCGAACGATTCCCGGGCCTTGCAGACCGCAGAGTGCTGCTCCTGGGAGTTGGCGGCATCGGAGAAGAAATAGCCAATCGACTCGATGCCTTCGAAGTCGAGCTCACGAGGGTCGGCAGGACAGCGCGTACCGACCAGCGCGGGCAGGTGCACGGCAGCGATGAACTTCTCGGACTGGCTGCCAACCACGATGTCCTGATTATCATTACGCCGCTGTCGGACTCCACCCGGGGACTGGTGGGAAGGGACGTGCTTGCGGCGTTGCCCGACGGCGCCCTCGTCATCAACGTTGCACGGGGCCCCGTGGTGGATTCGGAGGCACTCACGGCTGAGGTGGTCAGCGGCCGCCTGCATGCCGCAATCGATGTCTTCGATCCTGAGCCCCTTCCCGCGGATCATCCGCTCTGGGGTGCGGAAAACGCGATCATCACGCCCCACAACGGCGGGAATACCGGTGCGTTCCTCCCACGCATCGTGCGGCTGCTGCGGCGCCAGTTGGAGGCGTTCGCCGTCGGTCGGGAGCCGGTCAATCTGGTGGTGCCGGGACCGTGGGAAGCGGGGCGCCGCGACGTCTGAGGGCTATGCGAGCGTGATGAACGTCTGCATGAACAGTTCGAAGTCCGCGTAGTCGTCCGCCTGCTCGAGGTGGAGTTCCTGGTGGCGTGCAGGCTGGAAAATGACGTCCGGCTGAACCCCGAAGCGGAACGTCCTGCCGGTGTTTGTTGCCACCTCGTAATCGCCATCCGCCAACTGAAAGGCGTGGGCGAGGTTGGTCATGTTCAATTCGACTGGAACGCCGCCGCCGGTCAGGGTCTGCCCGTTGACGGGAGCCACCATGATCTCCGTGGGTTGCCAACGGTATCCGACGACGTAGTACCTCGGTGCGCTGATTCGCGTCCCGTCGGCGTCCCTGCCTTCGCGGCGAGCGTTCACAGCGAAGATGAGGTTGTAATCGCCGTAGTTAAGGATTTGGGAGTCGAAGATTCCGCGGAGGATGTTCTTCAGGGCATCGCTTCCGGGCTCGTCCTGTGAAGCGTGCGGCAACTGGGGAATCATTTTCGGCCTGGGTAGGGAAGTGCCCGCGGGACGGCTGGTCGGTATGCGGCCGCCGATGGCCGGCCGCACGTGGTCCGCGCCGACCACCCTACCCGAAATAAGCGGTGTCCATTCGGCCGGCGGGCGCGCTGAACGCCGGCCGCCTGTGACGCAGCACACCCCTAAGATGGGCTTAATAGGTCGGTCACACGCGCAGGGCGCACCTGCTTTCGGGCCTAGACTTTTACCCATGAGCGTGGATAGCGAAGCCAAGGCAACACCGGATATCAAGCCAAGAAGCCGTGCGGTCACTGATGGCATGGAGCGGGCACCTGCCCGAGGCATGCTGCGTGCAGTGGGAATGGGTGATGACGACTTCGCCAAGCCGCAGGTCGGCGTCGCGAGCTCCTGGAATGAAATCACGCCCTGCAATCTCTCCCTGAACCGCTTGGCCCAGGGCGCCAAGGAGGGCGTTCACGCGGCCGGCGGGTTCCCTATGCAGTTCGGAACAATCTCCGTCTCGGACGGCATCTCCATGGGCCACGAAGGAATGCATTTCTCGCTCGTATCCCGCGAGGTCATCGCCGACTCCGTTGAGACAGTGATGGAAGCGGAGCGCATTGACGGGTCGGTGCTTCTGGCAGGCTGTGACAAGTCATTGCCCGGCATGCTCATGGCTGCTGCGCGGCTGAATCTCTCGAGCGTTTTCCTGTATGCCGGCTCAATCATGCCGGGCTGGGTGAAGCTGGAAGACGGCACAGAGAAGGAAGTCACCCTGATTGACGCTTTCGAAGCCGTCGGGGCATGCGCGGCTGGAAAAATGTCGAGGGGTGACGTCGACCGCATCGAGCGCGCAATCTGCCCTGGTGAGGGCGCCTGCGGAGGTATGTATACCGCCAACACGATGGCCTGCATCGGTGAAGCGCTCGGTATGTCACTGCCCGGTTCGGCAGCGCCGCCGTCTGCGGACCGCCGTCGGGATGAATTTGCCCGAAAGTCCGGCGAAGCCGTCGTGAACCTGCTGAGACGAGGCATCACAGCGCGGGACATCATGACCAAAAAGGCGTTCGAAAACGCCATTGCTGTCACGATGGCCTTCGGTGGATCCACCAATGCAGTCCTGCACCTGCTCGCCATCGCACGCGAGGCGGAGGTGGATCTTACGCTCGATGACTTCAACCGCATCGGCGACCGCGTTCCGCACCTGGGTGACCTCAAGCCGTTCGGCCGCTACGTCATGACCGACGTGGACAAGATCGGCGGCGTGCCGGTGATCATGCGTGCCCTTCTGGACGCCGGACTCCTCCACGGAGACGTGCTGACGGTGACGGGCAAGACCCTCGCTGAAAATCTCGAGGCGATCAATCCGCCGGACGTTGACGGCAAGATCCTGCGTGCCCTGGATAACCCCATCCACAAAACCGGTGGCATTACCATCCTGCACGGCTCGATGGCTCCGGAAGGTGCGGTGGTGAAGAGCGCAGGCTTCGACGCAGAGGTGTTCGAAGGTACTGCGCGCGTCTTCGAACGCGAACAGGGGGCCTTGCAGGCTCTCGCTGCGGGGGAGGTGAAGGCGGGGGACGTCGTCGTCATCCGGTATGAGGGCCCCAAAGGCGGACCGGGCATGCGCGAAATGCTGGCCATCACCGGAGCCATCAAGGGCGCGGGACTGGGCAAGGATGTACTCCTACTGACGGACGGTAGGTTCTCGGGCGGCACCACCGGGCTGTGCATCGGCCACGTGGCTCCCGAGGCAGTGGACGGCGGCCCCATTGCGTTCGTCAAGGACGGGGACCGTATCCGCGCCGATATTCCGAACAAGACCTTCGACCTGCTGGTCGATCCCGAGGAACTGGAGCGCCGGAGGGTCGGTTGGGAGCCGCTTCCCGCCCGGTACACCAGGGGAGTGCTGGCGAAGTACGCGAAGCTGGTGCATTCAGCCTCCGAGGGCGCCTACACCGGCTAATCTGCGCCGGTTGGAAACCGGAACTGAAGACGACGACGGAGGCTGCGCGCCGGCGTCGTCGTCTTCAGTTAGTGTCCAGTAACTGGAATGGTTGTCCATATAGTGAGACGGTTCCGGGTGTTGTTGACACTGCTGGCGAGGGAGTGAAAACTACAGGTATGCAGTTCGTATCCGTAGTCCTAGTTACCAAGCGCGTGGCCTAAAAGCCCGGCTGGTACGTCTACGTCACGCGCAAACCCCTCGCAGAGCCCACCAGGCTGAGGGGTTTTTTTGTTCCCACCGAACAGATTCGCGCAGTACATTTGCGCAGCGATCAAGCTGTGCTGGATACAAAGGAAGTTCAAAGATGTCCAAGGGATCGCCCATCAGCCCGGCGCTGATGGCAACCAGACAACCCGCTCCGGCGGCACCGGTCCAGCAGCCGGGCAGGGACAACGCGGCTCCTTCCGCGCCCGCCAGTCCGGTGCTCGGGCTCAACCGCGTGGTGCCGCCAACCCAGATGACCGGATCCCAGGCGATTGTCCGCGCCCTTGAGGAACTCGGCGTTGATGACATCTTCGGCCTTCCCGGAGGCGCAATTCTTCCGACCTACGACCCGCTGATGGCCTCTACCAAACTTCGGCACATCCTCGTCCGCCATGAGCAGGGCGCCGGGCATGCGGCCCAGGGCTACGCCATGGTGACCGGGCGTCCGGGGGTCTGCATTGCCACGTCCGGGCCTGGGGCCACCAACCTGGTCACCGCAATAGCGGATGCGCATATGGATTCGGTGCCGATGGTGGCCATCACCGGCCAGGTATCCAGCGCCGTGATCGGATCGGATGCGTTCCAGGAAGCGGACATCGTCGGCATCACCATGCCGATCACCAAGCACTCCTACCTGGTGACCAAATCACAGGACATTCCCCGGGTTCTCGCTGAAGCATTCCACATCGCTTCGACGGGGCGGCCGGGACCGGTGCTCGTGGACATCGCAAAGGACGCCCAGGTCGGCGCGATGTCCTTCTCCTGGCCACCGAAAGTTGACTTGCCCGGCTACCGCACGGTGGTACGGGGTCACGCCAAGCAGGTCCGCGAGGCCGCCCGGCTCATCATGGCCTCGGAACGTCCCGTCTTTTACGTGGGCGGCGGTGTGGTCAAGGCCCATGCGGCAGCAGAATTGCTCGAGCTGGCGGAGCTGCTGGGCGCACCGGTTGTCACCACGCTGATGGCCCGCGGGGTTTTTCCCGACTCCCATCCGCAGCACGTCGGCATGCCCGGCATGCATGGCTCGGTGTCCGCGGTGACTGCCCTTCAGCAGTCGGATCTGCTGATTACGCTCGGCGCGCGGTTCGACGACCGCGTAACCGGTGTGCTTTCGAGCTTCGCGCCCGGGGCGAAAGTGATCCATGCGGACATCGATCCTGCCGAAATTTCGAAGAACCGGACGGCCGACGTACCGATTGTCGGCTCGGTGAAAGAGATCATTCCGGAGTTCACCGCGGCACTGCGCGAGCAGTTCGCCGCCTCCGGCGCGCCGGACTACAGCGCCTGGTGGATGGTGCTGAACCGGCTCCGCGAGAGCTACCCCATCGGGTTCACCCAGCCCGAAGACGGGCTCTCCGCCCCGCAGCACGTCATCCAGCGCATCGGTGAGCTCACCGGACCGGAGGGCGTGTATGCGGCAGGCGTTGGCCAGCACCAGATGTGGGCAGCCCAATTCATCAACTACGAGCGGCCGCATGCCTGGTTGAACTCCGGCGGCCTGGGCACCATGGGTTATGCGGTTCCGGCCGCCATGGGCGCCAAGGTCGGCAACCCTGACCGCGTGGTGTGGGCGATCGACGGCGACGGCTGTTTCCAGATGACCAACCAGGAGCTGGCCACCTGTGTGATCAACAACATTCCGATCAAGGTCGCCGTGATCAACAATTCCTCCTTGGGCATGGTGCGCCAGTGGCAGACCCTGTTCTACGAGGGCCGCTACTCGAACACGGACCTCAACACCGGGCACAACACCGTGAGGGTTCCGGACTTCGTGAAACTTGCCGACGCCTACGGCTGCGCCGGACTGCGTTGTGAGCGGGATGAGGACATTGATGCCACCATCCAGCAGGCACTGGACATCAACGACCGGCCCGTTGTGATCGATTTCGTGGTCAGCCGTGACTCGATGGTGTGGCCTATGGTCCCCACTGGCGTCAGTAACGACCTCATCCAGATTGCCCGCAACATGACCCCGGACTGGGAGCAGGAGGACTAACAATGGCCCGTCATACCCTTTCCGTTCTGGTCGAGGACGTCCCGGGCGTTTTGACCCGTGTCGCAAGCCTGTTTGCTCGACGCGCCTTCAACATCAACTCACTGGCCGTCGGTCCGACCGAAGTAACCGGGATGTCCCGGATAACTGTCGTGGTAGAGGCAGAAGGGGACCTGCTTGAGCAGGTCACAAAACAGCTGAACAAGCTCATCAATGTGATCAAGATTGTCGAGCTTGTCCCCGAATCCTCCGTGCAGCGGGACCACATCCTGGTCAAGGTCCGCGCGGATGCCGCAACACGGCTGCAGGTAACCCAGGCAGCAGACTTGTTCCGCGCTTCAGTGGTTGACGTGTCCACCGACTCGCTGATCATCGAAGCCACCGGCACTGCCGAAAAGCTTTCCGCGCTCCTGTCAGTGCTGGAGCCGTTCGGCATCCGCGAAATAGTGCAGTCCGGAACCCTGGCGATCAGCCGCGGCGCCAAATCGATGAGTGACAGGGCGCTCAGGAGCGCCTAGCCAGCAGCGCGAACTTCACTCTCAATACCTCAACCACGCCGGTCCACGTCAGGTGGGCGGCACAATCACATCACAGGAGAAACACAAGTGACCGAGTTGTTCTACGACGACGATGCAGACCTTTCGATCATCCAGGGCCGCACCGTGGCTGTTATCGGGTACGGCAGCCAGGGCCACGCCCATGCGCTGAGCCTCCGCGACTCGGGCGTTGACGTCCGCGTGGGCCTGAAGGAGGGCTCAAAGTCCCGCGCCAAGGCGGAAAGCGAGGGCCTGCGCGTCCTCAATGTCTCCGACGCCGTTGCCGAAGCCGACCTCATCATGGTCCTGACGCCGGATCAGGTCCAGCGCCACGTCTACGCTGAGGACATTGCTCCCAACCTGCAGGCAGGTGACGCCCTGTTCTTCGGTCACGGGTTCAACATCCGCTACGGCTACATCCAGCCTCCGGCCGACGTGGATGTTGCCCTCGTTGCGCCGAAGGGCCCGGGCCACATTGTTCGCCGCGAATTCGAAGCGGGACGCGGCGTTCCCGACCTGATCGCCGTTGAGCAGAACCCGTCCGGCAAAGCCCGCGAACTGGCACTGTCCTACGCGAAGGCAATCGGCGGCACCCGCGCGGGCGTCATCGAGACAACCTTCACCGAAGAGACCGAAACCGATCTTTTCGGGGAACAGGCTGTCCTGTGCGGCGGCGCGTCCCAGCTCATCCAGTACGGTTTCGAAACACTCACCGAGGCCGGCTACAAGCCGGAGGTCGCGTACTTCGAGGTACTGCACGAACTCAAGCTGATTGTTGACCTGATGGTGGAGGGCGGCATCGCCAAGCAGCGCTGGAGCGTCTCCGACACAGCAGAATACGGTGACTACGTCTCCGGCCCGCGCGTCATTGACCCGTCGGTGAAGGAAAACATGAAGGAAGTTCTCGCGGATATCCAGAACGGTGCCTTCGCCAAGCGCTTCATCGATGACCAGGACGCGGGTGCGCCCGAATTCGAGAAGCTGCGCAAGCAGGGCGAGGATCACCCGATCGAGGCAACGGGCCGCGAACTGCGCAAGCTGTTCTCGTGGATCAAGACCAACGACGACTACACCGAAGGTTCAGTCGCCCGCTGATCATCGTTGTTGACACCCTGGAGGCGACGGCCGGACCGGCGGAGTATCCCGCCGGTCCGC
>NZ_BAAAON010000002.1:186020-311203 GCF_039530425.1 Arthrobacter parietis
CAAACTACACTTGAACAAAATTCCTGAACACACATCTGGAACACTTCTGCCCACCGCACTGCGAAGGATCTCCCGTGGAAAAACCAGTAGTTCTCCTTGCTGAAGAACTCTCGCCGGCAACCGTGGATGCGCTCGGACCGGATTTCGAGATCCGCCAGACCGACGGGGCTGACCGGTCCAAGCTGCTCTCCGCTATCGCAGAGGTGGACGCGATCCTGGTGCGTTCAGCAACCCAGGTGGACGCCGAGGCAATCGCCGCCGCCCGCAAGCTGAAGGTCATCGCCCGTGCCGGCGTCGGCCTGGACAACGTTGATATCAAGGCGGCCACGCAAGCGGGTGTGATGGTAGTCAACGCCCCCACCTCCAACATCATCTCCGCGGCCGAACTCACCGTCGGCCATATCCTCAGTCTCGCCAGGCACATTCCGCAGGCCAGCGGCGCTCTGAAGGGCGGCGAGTGGAAGCGGTCCAAGTACTCGGGGATCGAGCTCTACGAGAAGAAGGTCGGCATCATCGGCCTTGGCCGCATCGGTGCACTCGTTGCAGCCCGGCTCCAGGGTTTCGGCACTGACATCCTCGCCTATGATCCCTATGTCACCTCAGCGCGGGCAGCCCAGCTCGGGGTCCAGCTTGTGACACTCGATGAGCTGCTTGCGGAGTCGGACTTCGTGACCATCCACATGCCCAAGACGCCCGAGACCGTCGGCATGCTGGGAGCCTCAGCCTTTCAGAAGATGAAGAGCAGCGCGTACGTGGTGAACGTGGCCCGCGGCGGCCTGGTGGACGAGGAAGCGCTGTACATCGCGCTCAAGGAAGGGCAGATTGCCGGCGCCGGAGTTGATGTGTTCGTCAAGGAACCGAGCACCGATCTCCCGTTCTTCGAGCTGGACAACGTTGTGGTCACCCCGCACCTCGGCGCCTCCACGGCAGAGGCTCAGGAGAAGGCTGGTATCTCCGTTGCCAAATCGGTCCGCCTGGCACTCGCAGGAGAACTCGTGCCTGACGCCGTCAACGTCGCAGGCGGCGTCATTGCGCCGGAAGTACGTCCCGGTATCCCACTGATCGAGAAGCTGGGCCGTATCTTCACCGCACTCACCCATGATTCACTCACTCAGATCGAGGTCGAGGTAGCTGGCGAGATCGCCTCGTTGGACGTCAAGGCGTTGGAACTGGCCGCCCTCAAGGGTGTTTTCACCGACGTCGTCTCCGAGCAGGTTTCCTACGTCAATGCACCGGTTCTCGCCGAGCAGCGCGGCATCAACACGCGCCTGGTCACAACTGAGTCCTCGGAGGAGTACCGCAATGTGCTGACCATCCGCGGTGCGCTGTCTGACGGGTCCCAGATCTCGGTCGCCGGTACGCTCACAGGGCCGAAGCAGATTCAGAAGCTGGTCGGGGTCAACGGTTATGATCTCGAGATCCCGATCAGCGAGCACCTGCTCGTGATCCTGTACCAGGACCGGCCTGGTGTGATCGGAACCCTGGGCCGGGTGCTGGGGGAGCGCGGGATCAACATTGCCGGCATGCAGGTCGCCCGCAGCAAGGAGGGCGGCCAGGCGCTGTCGCTGCTCACCGTGGACAGCTCCGTGCCGCAGGATGCGCTGGAGAGCCTGAAGGACGCAATCGGCGCATCAGTGGCTCGTGAGGTGGATCTGCAGGATTAGTTCGGGAGCGGCCACACCACTGTGGCTTCGATGCTGTCGACTGGGAGCGGACCGAAGTCTCTGGAATCAATGGACTGAGCCCGGTTGTCGCCCATCACGAAGACATGCCCGGGAGGAACCGTGACGGGCCCGAAGTAGGTGCCGTCTATGAGCGCGTGGTCGACAAAAGGTTCGGATACCGGGACGCCGTCAATGTAGAGCAACGCATCTTCAATGGCAACGCTCTGCCCGCTGACGGCCACCACGCGTTTGAGCACGGTACCCGCTTCGGAGGGATTC
Source organism: Arthrobacter parietis (assembly GCF_039530425.1). Classification (NCBI taxonomy): domain Bacteria; kingdom Bacillati; phylum Actinomycetota; class Actinomycetes; order Micrococcales; family Micrococcaceae; genus Arthrobacter; species Arthrobacter parietis. The sequence goes on from NZ_BAAAON010000002.1 coordinate 187,964, forward strand.
CGGAACGAGACCAAAGCGCCCGGCGCCGGTTCCCCGTGCCGGTAGAGCACTACGATGCTCCCCTCGGGAACGGTGGGTTCCATGCTCGGCGAAGAGACCCAGAGCGGCTCGATCACCCAAAGCCGCAAGCCGACGAGCAGGAGTACAACGGCCATAAGTCCCGCCAGCGAGCGGTACCGCGGCCAGCGCGCAGACGAAGTTCGTGCGGTGCTCGCCTCCTGACCACCCATGCGATCGTCCTCCAACCGGTCATCCGTTAGTCGTTATCCTCCGCTCGGATGGTTGGGGAAACCCTGCACCTTCCAAGGTATTCATAACGCTCGTACGGGACTCTTGCGGCACCGGTGGAAGACCGTCGGTAGGTCTTGGGAGGAATTATGGGAAAGGCACAACACGCCTCGGAGGAGCACCCGGCTGCTCAGATGCGGCTCACAGGTTTTCCGTTTCGACGCACGCTTTCGGCACTCACATCACTGGCTATGCTCACGGGTATCGGCCTGCCACTGGTCGCGGCGCCCGCGCAGGCGGCGCCCGTCGGCCAGGGCTTTACCGTCACGACGTCCGACTTGGCGTTCATTCTGCGCCAGATCAAGATCGCTGAGGCACATGTCCGCAACACCACCAGCGAGACCGGTCCCTGCGGCGCACTGCTCGGTACCGGACCTGATCAGGTGCCCGGCCCGTTGGTTTCCTACGGACTGCGCACGGTGGATGGCTCCTGCAACAACCTCCAGGCAGGTCGCGAAGACTTTGCGGAGTCGAACCGTCTCTTCCCCCGTCTCACCACTCCCGATTACCTCGATGCCGACGACGGCGCCATCATCCGCCAGCCCGGTCCCACGACCTACGACGGCGTAGGCAACGTGGTCGATGCCGCCCCCCGCGTCATCAGCAATCTGATTGTGGACCAGACCTCTACGAATCCTGCGGCGGTTTCCGCAGCGCAGTACCCGGTACGCACGCAAAGCGGCGCCGACAGCGTGGTGCCCTGCGACGCCGGAGGGCTGCCGGCGGGCTGCGTGCCTGCCGGTGAAACACTCTTCATCCCGAACATCACCACAGACGTCGGCCTCTCGCCCCCGTACAACTCGTTGTTCACAATCTTCGGACAATTCTTCGACCACGGCCTCGACATGGTCAATAAGTCGGGCAGCGCGGTTTTCATCCCGCTGCAGCCGGATGACCCGCTGATTGCGGGGCCCGACGGCGTTACGCCGAGTGCGGACGATCTTCCCGCTCGCCAGCGGTTCATGGTCCTCACCCGCGCCACCAATCAGCCCGGCCTGGATGGGAAGTTGGGCACGGAGGATGATGTCCGCGAGGCGACCAACCGCACCGGCCCACTGGTAGACCAATCACAGACCTACAGCTCGGACCCGTCCCACCAGGTTTTCCTGAGGGAGTACACAAACAACGCCGGCGGCAGGCCGGTCTCCACCGGAGCGCTGCTGGCCTCCGACGACGGCGGCATGGGCACCTGGGCAATGCTGAAGGCCCAGGCGGCCGGTCAGTTGGGTCTTCAGCTATCCGATATGGACGTGCACAGTGTTCCGATGATCGCCGTTGACCCCTACGGGAAGTTCATCCCGGGTCCCGAGCGCGGACTTCCGCAGTACGTGACCGCAGACGGCATGGTCGAGGGCAACACCGAAGCTCCGGTTGCAGTGCCGGCCAACGCGCTCCGGGTGAACGAATCCTTTCTCGATGACATCGCGCACAATGCTGTCCCGAAGGCGAACTTCCTGCCCGATGCTGACGACACCATCAACCCTCCCGGAGCCCCGAGCACCAGCACCTATGACAACGAGATGCTGAATGCGCATTTTGTCGCCGGTGACGGCCGGGTCAATGAGAATGTCGCGCTGACCATGATCCACCAGGTCTTCCACTCGGAACACAACCGACTCCTCGAGGACATCAAGGCAACCCTCACCGCCGATACAACAAGCCGCGGCGTAACAGCTCTGGCGGAGTGGAAGAGCGCTGCCGGAGCGGGCGGCTGGAATGGCGAGCGCCTTTTCCAGGCTGCCCGATTTGTGACCGAAATGGAGTACCAGCACCTCGCCTTCGAAGAATTTGCCCGCAAGGTACAGCCGCTCCTTGAACCGTTCGCCACCTATCACGACGACGTGGACCCGGCGATCAGCGCCGAGTTTGCACACGCCGTGTACCGCTTCGGTCACTCGATGCTCACCGATACCGTGTCCCGGACGAATGCCGACGGCTCCACAAACGATGTGCCGCTGCTGGACGCTTTCCTGAACCCGCCGATGTACTACGACGGCGGCGGCACCGAGCCGCTCTCAGCTAAAGACGCAGCCGGATCCATTGCTATGGGTATGTCAGACCAGGTCGGCAACGAGCTCGACGAGTTTGTTACCGACACCCTGCGGAACAACCTGCTTGGACTTCCGCTGGACCTGGCCGCCATCAATATCGCCCGTGCCCGTGAAACGGGCATTCCGTCGCTGAACAACCTGCGCAAGGAAATCTACAACAAGACCAACGACAGCCAGCTCAAGCCGTACGTGAACTGGATCGATTTCGGCCTGAATCTCAAGCACCCGGAGTCGCTGGTCAACTTTGTGGCGGCGTATGGTCAACACCCGAGCATCACCGTCGCAACCACGCTGAAGGGCAAGCGGGATGCAGCACAGCTGATCGTGAACCCGCCGATCGATGCTGCAGAGGGCACCGTCCCCGCAGACGCCGCGGACTTCATGGGCGGCGTAGGTACCTGGGCTGACAAGGAAACCGGCCTGAACCAGATCGATCTCTGGGTCGGTGGACTCGCCGAGCGCACCAACCTCTTCGGCGGCCTGCTCGGTTCAACGTTCAACTACGTGTTCGAGCAGCAGATGCTGGACCTGCAGAACGGCGACCGCTTCTACTACCTGGTCCGCACGCCGGGCATGAACCTGTTGGGTCAGTTGGAAGGCAACTCCTTCGCCGAAATGATCATGCGCAACACCAGCGCCACTGCGCTGAAGGCAGACGTGTTCGGCACCTCCGACTGCAAGTTCGAACTTGGCCGGCTGCAGTTCAACGGCACCACGGTGCTGGACGATCCGCGTTCCGAGTGCAACGAGGAAGCCCTGCTGATCCGGATGCCGGACGGCACCATTCGCTACCGCACCACCAACTCGGAGGACCCGGCCGGCATCAACGGCCAGAGCGTCTTCAACGGAACCGCAGAAGCTGACCGCATCTGGGGCGGCGTCGACAATGACACCTTTCTCGGAAACGGCGGCAACGATGTCATCGAAGGCAGCGACGGCGCTGACACCGCCCTCGGAGGCGAGGGTAATGACATCGTGACCGACTCCGCGGGTGATGACGTACTGAAGGGCGGTCCGGGCAATGATGCACTGGACGCCGGCCCAGGACTGGATCTCGTTCTCGGCGGCAGCGGTAGCGACTTCATCAACGGCGGAGCGAATACCAACGATTCGTTCGGCGGCGAGGGCAACGACTTTCTGATTGCAGGCGGAGGCAACGACCTCTCCCGCGGCGACGCAGGAGACGACTGGCTCCAGGGCGGGGACGGTGCCGACCTCCTCATGGGAGATAGCGGTGCCCCGTTCTTCGACGATCCGAACACACCCGGCAATGACGTCCTGATGGGCCAGAACGGTGACGATGATTATGATGCCGAAGGCGGCGACGACATCATGCTGGCCGACCCGGGCATCGAGCGCAATGCAGGTGCTGCGGGCTTCGACTGGACCTCGCACCAGGTCGACGGCCTGGCGGCGGACACGGACCTGACTCGTAACCTGTTGGGCGTGCCGCTTCCCGTGGACGTGCTGCGCGACCGTTATGCAGAGGTGGAAGGGCTCTCCGGAGCGGCGAAGAATGATGTTCTTCGCGGCGACGACGTTGTTCCCCGGCTGGTCGAGGGCGAAGGAACATCCGGCAAGAACTGGCTGGACGCCGAGGGAGTCGCAAGAATCACCGGCCTGAGCGAACTGCTTCCCGCAGGTGTCACGGATAACGGCGGCATCTGGGGAGAGGGCAACATCATTCTCGGTGGTGCCGGCTCGGATGTGCTCGAGGGCAGGTCCGGCAACGACATCCTCGACGGCGACAAGGAACTGCGCGTCCGGATGAGCGTACGCACTGATCCCGCCGACCCGACTACGGAAATCGGCAGCACTGACAGTATTGAAAAGCCTTACCTGGCTGACAGTTCACGGACCCTGCAGGCCGCTGTTTTCGCCGGTGTTGTTGATCCGGGAGACATCGTCATTGTGCGTGAGATCGTCAACGCAGGGAAAGCCGGTGATGCGGACGCTGCGGTCTTCTCGGACCTGGAGCAGAACTACACAGTGACCACCGTACCGACGGGTGCTGTCCCGGGGGCTCCGGGAAGCGTCACCACGGTGACGCATCTCGGCGATGATCCCGATGCACTTCCCCCGCTGGGTGACGGCGACGGCGTGGATACCCTGCGGAACATCGAGAAGCTCCTGTTCGCGGATTCCCAGGCTCCCGGTGTCCCGGAGATCGCCGCAGGAGTTGCAGGCGACCGCTCTGCCACAGTCGAATGGGGTGCACCGGTTTCCCCGGTCACCACTTACGAGGTACGTGCAGTGGACGCAAACGGTGCACCGGTGGGCGCTCTCCGCCAGGTTCCCGGCAATGAAACCAGCACGGTGATGACTGGGCTGACAAACGGTCAGGCCTATCGCTTCCAGGTCCGGGCATCCAACGAACTGGGAACGAGTGCCTTCTCGCCGCTCTCCGCAGCGGTTGTCCCGGACATTGTGCCCAACGCGCCGACCAACGTGACAGGCGTCGCCGGCAACGGCATCGCCACGCTCTCCTGGAGCACCCCGGCTGCCAACGCCGGCACCGCGATCACCGGTTATAAAGTGCAGGTGCTCGCTGGCGAAACCCTCGTGCAGACGATTTCGCTCACCGGCACAGCGACGACGACGGAAGTCACCGGCCTCGCAAACGGCACGGCGTACAGCTTCAAGGTCCTTGGAGTGAACGCTCATGGCGAGGGTGCAGCTTCTGCAGCCTCGGCAGCCGTCACTCCACGATCAGTCCCCGGAACTCCGGTTCTCGGTGAAGTGACCGCGGCGGATGGATCGGTGACTGTCCGCTGGAGTGCGCCGGATACCGACGGCGGATCCGCGATCACCGGATACGCAGTCCAGGTCCTCGGCGCTGACGGACAGCCCGTGGGAGCGCCGAGGACAGCGGGTGCAACCGCCACGAGCCTCGAGATCACCGGGCTTGCCAATGAAACGGCCTACCGGTTCCAAGTACGGGCAGTCAACGCACTGGGTGCCGGGGAGTTCTCAATCCTGTCAGCCGCAGCTACCCCCACCCGGCCGGAGCTGCGCGAAGACTTCGACGGCGACGGCATTGCCGACCTGGTTGCCCGTGACCCCAACGGGCGGCTGTGGCTGTACCCGGGAGACGGAGCAGGCCGGCTGCAGACCCGGTCGCTGATGGGAACAGGATGGCAGGGGATGCGCAGCATCATTGCCACCCGCGACTTCAGCGGCGATGGAAACGCGGATATCCTCGCCTCGGACTCCACCGGGCGGCTGTGGCTCTACCGCGGAACCGGCGCTGCGGGGCTTGTGAGGGGACTTCAAATCGGCAATGGCTGGGGCGGCTACACACTGACCGCTCCTGGTGACTTCGACGGAGATGACCGGTCTGACCTCGTGGCTCGGGATTCCAACGGCAGGCTGTGGCTGTACCCTGGCAACGGATCAGGCGGCTTCCAGTCACGCAGCCAGGCAGGCAGTGGCTGGAATGGCTTCCAGATTGCGAGTGTCGGTGACTTCAACAGCGACGCCCGCTCGGACATCATCGCAGCCGACAGCACAGGACGCCTGTTCCTGTACCCCGGCAACGGCAGAGGCGGCTTCCAGAGCCGTTCACTGTTCGGCAGCGGCTGGAACGGGTACTCACTGGTGGGAATCGGTGACCTCACCGGGGACTCACGTTCCGATGTCGTGGCTCGCGACTCCGTAGGCAGGCTGTGGCTCTACCCGGGCACAGGAACCGGACGGGTTGGAAGCCGCACGCAGATCGGCAACGGGTGGGGCAACTACCTGATCACCTGATGCGGTAGGGCCACTCCCAGACGAAAGGACCATGGCGGGAATCCCCGCCATGGTCCTTCCTTTCGTGCGTGGGCTCCTGCCAGGGCAGGCAGTAGCAAAGTGCCCCTGAGCACGGCCGGCGACGTGCCGATGCGTCAGCGGGGTTCACGTGTCATGCAACAGCACGCGCCGGCTTGCTTTTCCGACACACAAAGAGGGTTTCCCACCCGACTGGGGGGAAACCCTCTTTGGATACCTCTAACCGGGACTCTCCTACGCTGCGGACATCGCCCGCACAAGGAAGGAGTTGATGACGACTGTGGCGTCCCGCAGAGACTGCCGGACGTTCTGCGGAGCTGCAGCCACCGGTGCGGTGGTCCTGCTGAGCTGGCCGTGAAGCACAAGCAGAGCGGACAGGACGTCGGACAGTTCGCCTTCGCTCTCTGCAGTGGCCTGCAGCAGGCGGGCATGCGCTGCCTTCAGCCCGGGTCCGGGTGCGCATCCCAGCTCCCGAACCATTGCACGCCGGCACTTCTCGTAGCTCTGCAGGCCCTCGGCGTAGCGTCCTGTGCGCTCGAGGCCGGCAACCCGGGCCAACCATGCACGTTCATTGAGCGGGTCCATGGTGAGGGCCTTCTGGGCCCAGTCGATCGACTCGGAGACTGCACCGACCGCTGAGGCGGTTTCCGCTGCCAGCACCGTTGCCTCAAGGACCCGGGAGCTGTGCAGCTCCCGCTCGTCTTCTGCCCAGGCTGGGAGGAGCTCGTCGCCCAGCAGGGGAGCGGTGGCGAGTGTAAGTGCCTCGTGAAGGAGTTTGAGCGCTGCTTCCGGCGCGCTCTGCTGGGCCTGCCGCAGGAGCTGATCGAAGCGGAAGACGTCCAGGTCCACCATGGTTGCGTCCATCACGTAACCGCCGGTCGTGGTGCGCAGCGGACCCTGCTTGCCGCTGCCGGGCTGGATGTTCCGGCGCAAGACGCTGACGTAGCTTTCAAGGGTCGGAAGGGCTTCAGCAGGTGCGTGTCCTTCCCAAAGGACCTCGATCAGGCGGTCCTTTGAGACCGGTGTGCCGAGGCTCAGGAGGAGGATCTCCAGGATCTGGCGCGGCTTCGGCCCGCCGAGGGTCCGGGCGTTCAACACTGTGTCTCCGCGCCGTATACGGAGCGAGCCGATCAGCTGGACGGTCAGGAAAGCCGGCACGCCTGGTGCGTCCGCGGGGGAACCCGAATGTGCCGGTGAAAATGCGTCTGACTGCAACATGAGCGAGACCTCGTCTTTCGTGCTTGTGATGACGAGATCAAACCTAGGGATTGGAGAAACGGGGATCACGAGTAGGCCCTACCCGAAAAAATGCCCCCGATTCCGAAGGATTCGGGGGCACTACTCGAATTTCCCGGCGTAGCGGCAGGGTAGTTACCTGAGTAGCCGCTAAGGCTACTCAGGACCACTCACTGACCGGCCGTGTGGTGGTCAGTTCCGAGCGAAAGCCGCGCCTCGCCGTCGTCACTGAGTACCAGTGCGAGCGCCTTGTTCGGAATTTCGAAGACCAGCGTGGCATCAATCGTCTCTCCCTGTTCCGCGATGTGCTGTGACGGGGATGCCCAGATGACGTGCGGTTCCCCGGTGCCAAGCCCGTCGACGAAGTAGTCGGCGGCGCTGAAGGCGATGCCTTCCGGTTCCAGCGCAGTAAGTTCGAGCAGCACGCGGACGCGATGCGCGCCGTCGGGCACTGCGGTCTCAAGGGCAGCCCCGTTGGACGGAGGCACCCAGCCGTCGGATTCGAGCGGGAGTATTCCGTTGATCCGGGCAATTCCGCCGTCCACAGTGTCCGATGCACCCAGCATCGCGGCAGGTTCCTCCTCAACATTGTTGGTGAGTACCCAGGTTGCGCCGCCAAGCACGCCGATCAGAAGCGCGGCCGGGATGAGCATCCGATGCCGGGGGCGGGAAGCGCGGTGGGCGACGCGGCGGTCGTCGAGTTGCTGTGCCATGCAAGTAGTGTTCGCTCCCCACCATGGGAAAACCATGATCGCAGGAGCCAGGCAACGCAATGATGCGACAACCCCACGGCGGCAGGGTAACTTTCTAGGGTGAGTTCTGCGCAGAAACCCCCGTTCTACATCACTACAGCCATCACCTATCCCAACGGCGTGCCGCACATCGGGCATGCGTATGAGTATGTCGCCACCGACGCCATCGCGCGTTTCAAGCGGCTGGACGGCTATGACGTCATGTTCCTGACAGGTACTGATGAGCACGGGATGAAAATTGCTCAGACCGCGGAGAAAGAGGGGATCTCGCCGAAGGAGCTGGTGGACCGGAACGCCGCGGTCTACCAGGCTGCCCACGCTGACCTCGCCATCAGCTACGACCGGTTCATCCGGACCACCGATGAGGACCATTACGCGGCCTCGCAGGACATCTGGCGCCGGATGGAAGCGGCCGGAGACATCTACCTCGACAAGTACGCGGGCTGGTACTCGGTGCGTGACGAGGCGTACTACACCGAGGAAGAGACCGAGCTCCGCGAGGACGGCATCCGCTACTCGAAGGACACGGACACCGAGGTGACGTGGACGGAGGAGGAGAGCTACTTCTTCCGCCTATCCGCGTACCAGGACCGTCTACTGGCGCTGTACGCGGAGCAGCCCGAATTCGGCGCACCGCAATCCCGCTTCAACGAGGTCATCAGTTTCGTGAAGCGGGGTCTGGACGACCTCTCGATCAGCCGCACCACCTTCGACTGGGGTGTACCTGTGCCCGGCAATCCCCAGCACGTCATGTACGTCTGGGTGGATGCGCTCACCAACTATCTGACCGGGGTGGGCTACCCGGACACCGAGTCGGAGCAGTTCCGCAGGTTCTGGCCCGCAGACGTGCACGTGATCGGCAAGGATATCTCCCGCTTCCACGCGATCTACTGGCCCGCCTTCCTGATGTCCGCAGGCATTGAGCTGCCCAAGCGGGTCATGATCCACGGTTTCCTGCACAACAAGGGCGTGAAGATGTCCAAGTCCCTGGGCAACGTGATTGCGCCGAAGGACTGGATGGAGCAGTACGGCCGGGACCAGATCCGCTTTTTCCTGCTGCGCGAGGTGCCCTTCGGAGCGGATGGCTCCTACAGCCATGAGGCCATCGTGACCCGGATGAACTCGGACCTCGCGAACAACCTGGGGAACCTTGCGCAGCGGTCCCTGTCCATGGTGGCGAAGAACTGTGACTCGCTGGTGCCTGCGCCGTCGTCGTTGTCTGAGGCGGACCAGCGCATCCTGGCTGCGGCGAACACGCTGCTGGATACCTGCCGGGCCGCATATGACAAGCAGGAGCTGTCCCGCGCGCTCGAGGCGATCTGGGCGGTCCTGGGAGACACGAACGCGTACTTCGCCGAGCAGCAGCCCTGGGTGCTGCGGAAGACTGACCTCGACCGCATGAACACGGTCCTCTACGTGACCCTGGAGATCCTTCGGATCGTATCAATCCTGGTGCAGCCGGTGATGCCGGACGGCGCCGCGAAGCTGCTCACGGTTCTGGGCCAGGGCACCGTGAACGACGACGGCGCCCGCCGCTTCAGCGCGATCGCAACTCCATTGGTGCCCGGCATTGCCCTACCGGCGCCTGCTCCGATTTTCCCGAAGTACGAGGAGCCCGCGGAAGACTAGTTCATTTGTCAGGACACACCCCTATAGCGACGGCTAACGGGGCGTGTCCTGACAAATCAACGCGGGTCACGCGCGGAAACGCTCGGCGGCCGTGCTCACCATGATGGCTGCAATTTCCCGCTGTTGTCCGCGCGCCCGCTCTGCAAGCTGGGTGAGGCGCTCGCGGTCGTATCCGGTGAAGGACCAGCCGTCGTCCAGCAGCGCCAGGAGGGTCTCCCACAGCGCTTCCTTCCCGCGGACGAGGCTCTGGAGTGCCTCCAGCTCCAGCTGTGCCCCCGGACCGTTCTCCGCCTTGCTCACATTGAGGGGATTCAGGCGGGCGGCGGCAGCGCTGAGATGCGCGAAGACCATCTTTGCGGGGTTCGGACGGTGGCCTTGAGAGCGCAGGGAGGTGAGGAGCTCACTGCGTTCGTGGTCAATCTCGTCGTGGAGGCGGGACAGCGTGCGCCCGTGCTGTGTGCCCTCCCAGGTCTGGGCAGCTGCCTGAAAGAGACGCACCCCGCCGGTCGCTCCGAGGAGATGGTCCTCCAAATAGCGAAACAGCCATTGCCGTTCTTCCCGAGTGGGGTTCTTCACCGGTCCTCCTGATTGCTTCACGGCCCGAGTGCGCGGACCGTGAAGCAATCCTTGCAGGTCAGCCCTCCACGGCCAATCCCTGGACGGGGGAGAGCCGCGCCGCGCGGCGGGCAGGCAGTACTGATGCCGCCAGTCCCGCAGCGGTAGCGACAACCAGCACGCCTGCCAGCTGCAGCCACGGGAACGACGGCGTCACAACAGCCACCATGCCCAGCGCCGATTGCGCGCCGAGCCAGCCGTAGAGCATTCCGAGTACGATCCCGATCAGCGCTGCCACTCCGGCGATCAGTACGGCTTCCACTGCCAGCATGCCGCGCAGCTGGCCCCGGGTCAGCCCCAGCGCCCGAAGGAGTGCCGATTCGCGTGTGCGCTCAAGCACCGAGAGGGAGAGCGTGTTGGCTACACCAATGAGCGCAATCAATACGGCGACCGCCAGGAGAGCTGTGACGACAAGCAGCAGCACATCGATGATCTGGTTGAAGGTTGCGCGTTCCAGCGCTGCTCCCGAGACGAGATACTCGGACACGCCCAGGGCGTCCACAACGCTCGTCCGAAGCTGCATGATCTCACCCGTTCCCAGGGAGTCGTCCAGCTTCAGCCAGAGAACTCCACCCGTGTCCGTTGCCTCCAGCTGCCCGAGCTGTTCTGCAGTGGCCGGCGTAATGAGGGGAACGATCGTTCGGCTTTCGGCTTCCTTCACGGGAAGAAGGCGGGTAGTTGAGGACCCGGCCACTTCGAGTTCGGTCACTGCGGTGCCGTCCGGCATCACCACTTCGCCGTCCTGCGGGTAGGCGGTCTCCGAGCGCAGGACCGCTTCCGCGTCGGCTGCCGAGAGACTGTAGACCGTCTGCCCGCCTGCTTCGTCTGTGGTGCGGCCCACCGGCATGGGTTGCACCACTGCGTCGACGCCCTCCAGCGCCTGCAGGGTACTCACAGCATCCGGGTCTTCTCCGCCTTCAAGCTGCACGGCCAGATCCACCGGGTAGTTCTGCGCCAGGGCGTCATCGAACGCTGTCCGCGATGTCTGTGCTCCGGCCATCATCATGCTGACGAGGGTGACGCCGACAAGCAGGGCCGTTGCGGTCGCCGTCGTTCGCGCCGGATTGCGTACTGCGTTCACCGCAGCGAGCTTCCCGGGTACGCCCAGCGGCGAGGCAAGCCGGCCGACGCCCGTGACGAGTGCCGGGACAAACAGGCCGGCGCAGAGCAGGAATCCGAGAAAGGACAGTGCACCTCCGGGCAACGCCAGCAACAGGTTGGCCTGAGCGGCTCCGACCGCGAGCAGAGCGCTGCCTGCCACGACCGCCAGCACACCGATTCCCAGGCGGATCCGGCCGCGTCGGGTGGTGACACCGGCGTGTTCGGCCGGCCGGAGCGCGGCAAGTGGAGCGACGGCGGTGGCTGCCCGTGCCGGCACGAGGGCGGCTGCGATGGTCATGAGGATTCCAACCACCATGCCGCCCACGACAGCCGATGCCGGCACGGCGAGGGTGGCGAATTCACTGCCTGGAACAGTGCGTGCAAGGGACACGAGCACCCACATCACACCTGCGGCGAGCAGTACCCCGAGCGCGGAGGACACCGTGCCGACCACCGCGGCTTCCAGGAGGACCGAGCGGCGGATCTGCCCGCGGCCCGCCCCGATACAGCGCAGCAGCGCGAGTTCCCGCGTGCGCTGGGCGACGAGCACCGAGAACGTGTTGGCGATCACGAGAGCCGTGACGATCACCGCGACAACGGCGAACGCCAGCAGCACGATGGTCAGTTGGTCCTGTCCGCCGGACAGGGCAGCGACGTCCTCGGTCGTCTGTTCGACTGCGGTGAGCACGCTGGCGTCAGCACCGGCGTCCGCCAACACCTGGCCGACGGCGGTTCCCACCTGTGCCGCCTCGGCTGAATCCGTGAGAGTGAGCTGCAATTGTGTCGTTGCACCCTCCGGAACCAGTTCATCGACCTGGGACGGGACGGCATGGAGCGCGATGGCCCCGGAGAGGAAAGGGTGGGCGGACGGTTCGCTGAACCCGGTTACCGTCAGCCCGGTACCCCATGCTGCGAGGTTTTCCTCGAGGGTGCCCTCGCGAAGAGCCGCGCCCTGCACTGTGTCGCCGATTTCCACACCGAGTTGTTGAGCCGACGCAGCGTCAATCACCACCTGGCCGTCGGATTCGGGCAGGTTGCCTTCCTGCAGGACGAGGCCTTCCAGTACGGGCGGTGCCAGCGCGGAAAGATTCGCCATGTTTGTTGCGGTGCCGGCCCGGAGCACAAAATACCCCTGCTGTTCCGCATGCACCACATCGACTCCGGTTACTGAACGAACAGCGTCGGCCGTTGCCGGCGGCAAGGAGCCGTCAGCCGAGGTCACCACGAGGTCGGCTTTGGAGTACTCCGCACCGATGCTGTTCTGAAGAGTTGCAGTAGTGGTGGCGCCGACCATCAGGGTGGCGGCAAGGAAGCCGACGCCGAGCATGACAGCAAGCCCGACGGCGATGTAGCGGCGGGCATGCCGCGAAACCTGGGACAGGGCAACAGCCAGCACGGTCAGGCTCCCAGCTGTGAGAGGGCGGAGAGGATGGTGTCGGGGGTGCTTCGTTCCAGTTCCCCCACCAGGGCGCCGTCCTGCATCAGGATGACGCGGTCGGCGTAGGAAGCCGCAACCGGGTCGTGGGTCACCATGATGATGGTTTGTCCCATCTCCTGGCTACTGCGCCGCAGGAGGGCCAGCACCTCCGCTCCCGAACGGGAATCGAGGTTGCCGGTCGGCTCATCGCCGAAAATGACATCCGGGCGGGTGAGCAGCGCGCGTGCCACCGCCACCCGCTGCTGCTGCCCACCGGACAGTTCATGTGGACGGTGGCTGAGCCGGTCGGTCAGACCGAGGATGGTGCAGATCTGCTGCAGCCATTCGCGATCCACCTGCCTGCCGGCCAACGCGACGGGAAGAGTGATGTTCTGTTCCGCAGTAAGGGTGGGGATCAGGTTGAAGGACTGGAACACGAATCCCACGCGATCGCGTCGCAGCCGCGTCAGCTCGGCGTCGTTCAGTCCGGTGATGTCCGTGCCGCCCAGCAGGATCCGGCCGGAATCGGCAGTGTCGAGGCCGGCGAGGCAGTGCATGAGCGTGGACTTCCCGGAGCCTGAGGGGCCCATGATGGCGGTGAATCGTCCGCTCGGAAAACTGACGGAGACATCGCGCAGAGCGTGCACTGTGGTGTTGTCCCGGCCGTAGGACTTGTTGATGGATTCGGCAGCAACCGCTGCGGCGGAAACGGAGGACGGCGCGGCGGCCGTCGAAAGATTCGGTGTCATGCCTCCACGCTATGAAATGCGTGGGTTACCGCGGATCGGACGGCGGGAGGTTCTTCGCCGCGCCGTTCTCCTACTGGAGGATGAGACCGGCGACGGTTCGGGATGAGTGGGTCAGGGCTGTACGACGCCGGCCTCATAGGCCAGCACCACTGCCTGCACGCGGTCCCTCGCGCCCAACTTGGCGAGAATGTGTCCCACGTGTGTTTTCACTGTCGCCTCCGAGAGGAACAGATCCGAGGCGATCTCGGTGTTCGACCTACCCTGCGCTATCAGCGTGAACACTTCGCGCTCGCGGACCGTGAGGCTCCCCACCAGGGACTTCGCCCGTTCGTTGGCTCCGGACGGCGCCCTCAGCAGCGGTGCCACGTGTTCCAGCAGCCTGCGCGTGGTTGACGGAGCGATGACGGCATCCCCCCGGTGAACCGTCCGCACCGCCTCGAGCAGCTCTTCGGGCGGCGCGTCCTTCAGCAGGAAGCCGCTGGCCCCGGCCTGGATGGCTGCGAGTGCGTATTCGTCCAGGTCGAACGTGGTCAGGACGATGATGCGCGGCCCGGATCCCTGTGCCTGCGCGAGAATGCGCCTGGTTGCCTCAATTCCGTCCATGCCGGGCATACGGACATCCATCAGCACGACGTCGGCTGCCGTGGACGCGAGCACGGAGACCGCCTCGGTGCCGGTGCCTGCCTGGCACACGACGTCGAGATCCGGTTGTGAGTTGATCAGCATCGAAAAACCGCTGCGGACCAGTTGCTGGTCATCGACCAGCCCAACGCGGATGGTTGCGGTGGAGGACGGGGTGCTCATTCAGGCCTCCGTATAGGGAATCAGTGCATGGACTTCGAAACCGCCGCCGTCACGCGGACCGGTTTCCACAGTCCCATCGTAGAGTTTCAGCCGCTCGGCCATGCCACGGATGCCCTGGCCGGGGTGAGCGTTGTTCCCGTCAAGGAACCCGCCGTCGGATGCTGCGCCGCGCCCGTCGTCGTCGACTGCCACTTCCAGGCCCCTTCCGGTCCAGGACAGCGAAACGGACGCTGATGCGCGCGGGCCGGCGTGCTTGAGGACGTTTGTCAGTGCTTCCTGAATCACCCGGTAGACAGTGAGTTCTGCGCCCGTTGCCAACTGCCGACGAGGAGTACCCTGCCAGGTCAGCGCGACGTCAAGGCCCGCCTGCCGCACCGTTCCGATCAGATCAGGAACATCGGCAAGGGACGGCAGGGGGCGGGTGGGGGCGTCGTCGTCGTTTCTCAAGACACCGAGCAGCCTGCGCATCTCCCGCAGCGATGCCCTGCCGGTCTCCGCAATGGTGCCCAAAGTAGAGGTAGCGACGGCGGGGTCCGCGGCACCGGCGTAGCGCGCGCCGTCGGCCTGGGCGATCATGACCGAGAGCGAATGGGCAACGATGTCATGCATCTCACGGGCGATGTGACTGCGTTCATCTGCGGCCGCGAGGTCGCGTTCCTGTTGGCGCTCAATTTCCAGCCGGCGGGCGCGGTCCTGCAGCGCCTGCAGCGCGAGCCTGCGGTTCCGGGCAAGGTCACCGAAGGCCCAGCACAACAGCACCACGGCCACGGCGAAGAAGATGTACAGCGCGTACAGGGGAAGAGCAGCAATGCCGGTCTGGTACTGGTTCAGTCCAAACTGCGCAACGCCGGCCACCATCCCGAAGGCTGCAACACCCACACCGCCCAGGCTTGCCCATCGTGGGGCATAGGCAGCGAGCGCGTACACCATGACGAGGACGCTGAGCTGGGCCGCAACAGGCGGCTGGTTGATCAGGAGTTGGCCGATGGACACTGCCGCGACCGTCGAAGCAGCCGCGACGGTCCTACTGCGCCGCCAGGCCAGGGGGATGACCAGCGCCGCCGATACCATGAACTCGACGGGTGAACCCAGGAGCACGTACGGCAGCGCCAGGAGGACGAAGGCCGCTGCCGCCACAAGGCGGTCGACTTTCTCCTGGTTCTCCCGTAGCCAGCGGGCTAACCGGTGGTGCGCATCCATAACGTCCCACTCTAGGGCGGCTTACTGCAGTGAACATCGCCCCAGGGGTGGAGTTACCGTACGCGCGCCGTAGGAGCAGAGACGCGGGTAGCGGATGCGTAGCCTGCTTTCGAGCCGGTGACCGCCACCGTGAGCGCGCTGTGCCGGTCCGCCTTGAGGACCGTGTAGGTCTTGGCGGTTGCGCCCCGGATCGGGGTGCCGGCGCGGTACCACTGGTAGGTCAGTGCGGTGCCGGTGCTCCAGGAGCCCGGGTTCGCGGTCAGCCTCTGGCCTACTTTTGCGGTGCCCGTGATGGTCGGCGCCGGCGCAAGGGGAATGGCCGGCAGCGTCGGTTCGGCAGCCCGGGGTGTGAAGGAGAAGTCGCGGACCGTGACCTGCTCGGGCCGGACCTGGTTCGGATACCCGCCCCCGCCTCCGGTGACCCACAGGTTGAAGTGGACCGCCTCCCGTGCGGGAACGGGAACGGTGGCACCCTCCAGGACAGTGCGTTTGAGCAGGGTGCCGGAGTAGCCCTCGCCGGCGAAGGTCTCATAAGTCAGCCTGCCGGGTTCCCAGACCAGCCGGTGAGTGAGCACGGGGTCCGGCGTGACATCGAAATTCACAACGGTGCTGCCGGTTCCGGCCGGCTTGGTGGCGTCGAACCAGTAACCATGGCCCTGCCGAACCGGACGCGACTCGCCCCAGGCCGCGCCGCCGCCCCACGCGGACGCTTCGCAGACGTCGATTTCGTTGTGGCCCGGTGCGGAATCGGGGTCATAGGTGAACATGCATCCCCACACCACTTCCTTCTGTAGCGTCTGCAGGTTCCGTTCGACCACTGCGCTGTATGTGCCGTAGCCGAAGCCGCGACGGGTGGACTGGAACTCTGCCGCCACGGGTGCATTTCCCGACGGATTGGTGAGGGCAAGGCTGACTTTCCCGTTTGCGTCCGGCCCACTGACATTGGCTGGATCGAAACTGCCGTTGTAGTGCGGACCTCCGGTCCACGAACGCTTGAGCCAGTTATAGCCTTCCCACGTGAAATCACCTGCTGGACCGGGATCTGTGGTCATCGTCGAATTGTCGGCTGCGGAAGCGCCCGGTACAGCACTCACGGCCAGAACGACGACGACGGCGGCCGCTGCCGCTGTGAGCGGGCGGATGCGGGGGTAATGAACTTTCATGAGACTCCTGGAAGGCTGCAGACTCGCTGCGCGGTGACAGCGCCAGGATCGATTATCCGGATGAACCTGACGGTTTTCCGCAGAGATGGCGCCTGCCGAAGCGCAACGTTGGCTCAGGTTTTCCTTCCATGCAGTATGTCTCACTATCCGGAACTGAATTGTCCGTGATGCGGGATGGTTGCCTAGGCTGATCCCATGACTTCATCCAGCATCAATGTGGCAGTAATTCCCGGTGACGGCATCGGACCGGAGGTCATTACCGAAGCGGTCAAAGTGCTGCGCGCAGCAACGGCTGCTGCGGATGCGGAACTGACCCTGACGGATTACAAGCTCGGTGCCGAGCACTGGCTGACTACGGGGGAGACCCTCTCGGAGGAGGTACTGGACCGCCTGCGCTCCCACGACGCCATCCTTTTCGGGGCCGTCGGTGCCGCCCCGGGAGATACCCGCATCCCTTCGGGCCTCATCGAGCGCGAAATGCTGCTCAAGCTCCGTTTCAGCCTCGACCACTACGTCAACCTCCGTCCCTCACGCCTCTACCCCGGGGTGCCAAGCCCCCTTGCCGATCCCGGCGAGATCGACTTCGTGGTTGTGCGGGAGGGAACCGAAGGACCGTACGTAGGCAACGGCGGAGCCCTGCGCACGGGCACTCCCCATGAGATAGCCACTGAGGTCTCCGTGAATACCGCACACGGCGTTGAACGCGTGGTCCGTGACGCCTTCCGCAGGGCGAGCGAGAGGCCCCGCAAGCACCTCACCCTGGTGCACAAGCACAATGTGCTGGTGCACGCGGGCCACCTGTGGAAGCGCACGGTGGAGGCCGTGGCAGGCGAATTTCCGCAGGTTACCCACGATTACCTGCACGTCGATGCAGCCATGATCTTCCTGGTGACGGACCCCTCGCGTTTTGACGTCATTGTGACCGACAACCTCTTCGGGGACATCATCACGGACCTGGCGGCAGCCGTCACCGGCGGTATCGGCCTCGCCGCGTCCGGCAACATCAATATGGACCGCACGGCGCCCTCGATGTTCGAGCCGGTGCACGGTTCGGCGCCGGACATCGCGGGGCAGCAGAAAGCAGACCCCACTGCAGCGATCCTTTCGGCAGCGCTGCTGCTGCGCCACCTCGGTTTCAGTGAGCAGGCAGAGCGGATCGAGGGGGCGGTGGAGAACGACGTCGCCACCCGGTCCGGCGCTCCGCGCACTACCGCTGAAATCGGCGATGCGATTGCGGCTGCAGTGTCCTAAGCTGGTTAGGAACCATTAACTCAAGTGATCGTCTGTGCGTATCCCGTTCGGGATCACCGCCAGGCATGATCGTGTCTTTCGTAGCGCTTGCGGAGGGCAGGTAACCGTGGAGGAACCATGACAGCTACGCAGCTGGAATTCGCCCAGTACCCGTCGGCCAGCCCGAGGTCGGAGGCGGACCGGGAAGCGATACTTGCAAACCCCGGGTTCGGTAACCATTTCACCGACCACACCGCGGTGGTGGATTTCGCTGTCGACACGGCAGGCGTCGGCGGGTGGAGGAATGCGCGACTGGAGGCGTATGGGCCTATCGCCATGGACCCGGCAGCGGCCGTGCTGCACTACGGGCAGGAGATATTCGAAGGCATGAAGGCGTACCGTCACGCTGACGGTTCCATTTGGACCTTCCGGCCGGAGGCCAACGCGGCGCGGCTCAACCGTTCCGCTGCCCGGCTTGCACTCCCGCAGTTGCCCGAAGACGTGTTCCTGGAGTCCCTCCGCCAGTTGGTTGCCGCTGATCAGGAATGGGTGCCCACCCGCGAGGGCGAGAGCCTCTACCTGCGTCCGTTCATGATTGCCACCGAAGCGTTCCTCGGTGTTCGTCCGGCCCGTGAGGTCTCCTACCGGGTGATCGCCTCGCCCGCGGCGAACTACTTCGGCGGGGAACTGGCTCCAGTGTCAATCTGGGTCTCTCGCGAATACGCACGGGCAGGACGCGGCGGCACGGGCGCGGCCAAGTGCGGCGGCAACTACGCGGCCTCTCTCGCAGCACAGCTGGAGGCGGAGGCGCACGGCTGCAAGCAGGTGCTCTTCCTCGACCAGTTCAACAACAATGCCGTCGAGGAACTCGGTGGCATGAACGTCTTCTTCGTCTTCAAGGACGGCACTCTGGTCACACCCGCGTTGAGCGGCACCATCCTTGAAGGCATTACCCGTTCCTCGATCATCCAGCTGGCAAAGGACCGCGGCCTGGAGGTTCAGGAGCGCACTATCACGCTGGATGAGTGGCGCGACGGCGTGGGCAACGGTGATATCGCGGAGGTATTCGCGTGCGGCACCGCAGCAGTCATCACACCGATCGGCGAGCTGAAGGACGGCGACGAGGTCATCAGCGCGCCGAATCCTTCGGCAGGTGAGGTCACCATGAGCATCCGTGAACAGCTTCTGGGCATCCAGACAGGCAAGGTCGAGGACCCGCACGGCTGGATGACCCGCCTCGTGTAGCGGCTCCGCATCAGCATCAAGCCCGGCTTTCCCCGAGGAAGGCCGGGCTTCGGTGTTTCTTCAGCTCTGCACGGCCGGGCCGAGCGGGAGTGCGTTTCCTGAGCGCAGCAGCTCCGTGACCGCGGGCTCGGGAAGCGGCCTGCTGAAGTAGAAGCCCTGTCCGCTGATTTCTCCGAGGGATCTCAGGAAATCGGCCTGTTCCTGGGTTTCGATGCCCTCGAATACTGCCCCGAGGCCGGCAGCCCGGATGAGCTGGAAGACCGCTGCCACGAAGTCGGGCTGCCAGGAGCCTGTCGCGGGTTCCCGAAGGATGGATCGGTCCACCTTCACCATGTCGACCGGCAGATTGCGCAGGTAGCTGATCGAGGAGTAGCCCGTGCCGAAATCATCAATTTCAATGCACACGCCAAGCTGTTTGAGGCTTAGCAGCGAATAGGTTTCCACCTCGCCGCCGCTCACCAGCGCGGACTCGGTGATCTCAATGACAAGCGAGGGCGGCGGCACAGACATCCGTTTGAGAAGTCCGCGGACGAAGTCGACCATATCCAGCTGGCGCAGTTCGATTGCCGAGATATTGACGCGCACCTGAAAATTCTCGGGTACCAGGAGCGCCGCGCGCCAGATTGCATACTGTTGAAGGGCTGTCGCCATGACCCATCGGTCAACTTCGGAAATGGCGCCGATCTCCTCGGCAAGGGGAATGAACGAATCGGGAGGAATCATCCCGCGGGTCGGGTGGTTCCAGCGCACCAGGACTTCCACTCCATTGACCGAACCATCGCGCAGATTCACGATCGGCTGGTAGTGCACGCACAGCTGGTCCGTCCCAATGGCATCGCGCAGTTCGGATGCCATCAGCGTCCGGAGCTGCCGGTCGTAAAGCATGACCGGCTCGAAGGTCTTGATGATGCTGCGCCCCTCGTTTTTCGCCGCGTACATAGCTGTATCGGCTTCATACAGGAGGGACTCGGCGGTGTGCTCCGGGGTAGCGAGGCGCAGGCCTATGCTGGCGCGTGGATGCACACTGAACTCGTCCACGTCGATGCTCTTCGCGAGGACTTCCAGCGTACGGTTGGCAACTCCGAGCGCAATCTCCATGGTTGATTGCGTCACGAGGATCGCGAACTCGTCCCCGCCCAGGCGGGCCACAGTGTCAGTTGCCCGTACAACTCCACGGAGGCGCTCCGCCACTTCGCGCAGAACGTCGTCGCCGGCGTCGTGCCCGAAGCGGTCGTTGACATTCTTGAACGAATCAAGGTCCAGGAGCAGCAGCGCGGGAGGAGGATCGCCGTCGGCTTGGCCTGAGAGGGACTGCTCAATTTTCTCGACGAGATCCACTCGGTTGGACAACCCGGTCAGCGCGTCTGTCATTGCCATCCGCTTCATGTCCAGATGTGCCTGGTGCAGCATTGCCGTGCGGTTTTCCACGCGCATTTCGAACTGTCGGTAGACCAGTTCGAGTTCTTCAGCCAGAAGATTCACGCCGGTGATGACGGCGTCGACATCATCACGCACGGGGGAGGGCGTCATCCTGCTGCTGAGGTCTCCCCGGGAGAGCCGCACAATGCCGTCGACCAGCATCGCCAGGCGGGGGTCCCCGCCGTCAGCGGTCATCCGCACGCTCCAACAGCCAGGCAACGGCCGTATCCTCGTCCCCGAAGTAGCGGGTGGGGCACGGGGGAGGCTCGCCTCCCAGGAGGAAATTCGCGAGTACCCGGTCCACCGCGCTCGTTCCCAACACTGCAATAGCTGATGCTGAGCGGGAGCGGCTCAGAACGGCGCGCGCCTCGCGGCTGATCGACGCCACACCGGTGATGTCAAGAAGGATCGGTTTCAGGCCGCCGCCGGCTTCTGCACGGGCACGCTGCGCAAAAGCCTCAGCTATCTCTTCGGAGATGTGCTCGGCCTGCGGCAGAACCAGGCGGATGACGGATACCGGAGCCGTGGTGTCCGATACCTCGGTAGGTATCAGCCAGAGTGCATTCATGCCGAGCGTCACTTTCCTTGCTGGAGCGCCGGGGTACGGCGCTGCATCCGGTTCTTGAAACTACCGTACAGAAATACGACGGCGGCGGTCATTGCCCTGACGCATGTCGCGGTTCAGGCGTCGGTCGCCGTGGTAGAGGATCGCTTCCCAATCGGCCTCTTCGGGTGCCTTGTCGATGACGGGTGACGGCTGCTGCCGTGGCTCCCGAGGCGCGACATGGAGCCAGTTCAGCACGCCCAGCACCATGTCCACGGCAGAGTTTTTCAGGCCGATGTAGGCACGGATGGCGTAGAAGGCCAGAAGCGCGTTGAGCAGCGCAAAGGCCGCGTTGCCCCAATTTTCACTGACGACATCCCGCCAGACTGTGAAGAGGGAGTACGCGACAATCAGGAAAGGCACAACGACATAGAGCGCCGGCGCAGCTGTCCTGTCTTTGACCTTGGGTGTGCGGACGAAAGGGATCTTCTCGCCGGTGAACGCCTGTTGAACGGATTTCAGGACGCCGGCCAGATTCACGGGCAGGAGCACGATATTGAATCCGTAGATCCTGAAAATATCGCTGAAGCGGTGCCCGCAGTCCCGGAGGTCACTGCCCATTGCCAGGAAATAGGGAAGCGCAGTGATAAACACCAGCGGACTGAGTAAGCGGCTGTCGTAGGGGTAGCCGAGCAGGAACAGCAGACCGAAACTGGCCCAGGCGATGGAGGCCATGTAGTTCACCCGCAGCAGGATCTCCCGCGCGAGGATCCGTTCCCGGCGGTGTTTGCGCTCCCGCATCTGATTCCACAGCTTGGGAAGGATCAGCAGCCCGCCGTTGGCCCACCGGCGCCGCTGCACCACGAGTGAACCGAAGTCCGGCGGTGTGGCGCTGTAGCTGAGCCGCTCGGGGTAATTCACCAGGGTCCAGCCGTGAGTTCCGAGGTCAACACTCGACTCCGTGTCTTCGATGACTGTGCGGTCCTGGATGTAGGTTTTGATATCGAATCCGCCAACGCTCTCCACCTCGACAATGTCTTCGATCGCGCGCTTGCGGATGACTGCGTTGGCGCCGACCCAGAAGGTGGCGCCGTAGTAGGTCATGCCCTGGTGAAGGATGTGCTGGATGTCGGTCGTGGCGCCGGCAACGCGCTCAATACGAGTAGGCGCACCGCGGAACGAGGAGTAGGGAGTCTGCGTGACAGCCACCCGTTCATTACCGGGTGACTCCAGCAGGTGAACCAGGCGGAGACAGTAATCGCGCAGCAGGAGGGAATCGGCGTCGAGCGTGAGCAGGTAAGTCGAGTCTGGGATCTCCAGGTCATCGACGTGGTGTTCTGTGGCAGGACGAAGCACAACGCCGTTGGCCGCCTTCTCTTTGTGCCAACGCCCGCCCATGAGGGAAATGTAGGCGTTGAGGTTCATTGCCTTGTTCGCCTCGTGTGAGAGGGAGGCGTAGAGCTTGCGCTCGAACGTGTTCATGGAAGCGGTGAAGATGCGTGCCAGGCGCACGTAGAGCTCCACCATTCGATCCGGGTCCGGCGCAGCGTGCTGGGCGTCGGCAGCGGTCAGAGCGAGAACGGTCAGGCGCAATTCACGCGCCAGGCCCATCAGCACCAGGTCAACGAAGAATTCATCGACGTGATCCCCGACGGTCTCATTCTCAGCCATCGTTTCCAGCCACACCGCGGCTGCCTCGTATTCGGCGATCAGGCGCGGCAGTTCACCGCTGGCCGGCGTGTCCGACGCCAGGCGCTCCTGGTATGCGGACAGTGCGCTGGTGAAGCGCATGGAGGGCTCGAGGAGCCGGCCTTCGATCTCGGCAGCGAGTGCGCGCGTGGCCTCAAGCCGGGCCAGAACGCCCGGGTCTGTTGGAAACGGCGGGTCATCGAGCAGCAGCGTGACCCGCAGGTTGGGGAACTCCTGAAGCGCCGCGGACCAGAGCGTTGCGCGGACCACCTCGGGCTCTTCAGCGTAGGACGGCACCAGAACAGTGATGCTCTCGTCGTAGCGGGCGAAGTGCCGATCGAGTTCACCGCGCGGGACGCGGCGGTGGTCGCGGAAACGGTACAGCGCTCCCTGCCGGGCCAGCAGGTACATCAGTGCGGAGAATGTCAGGAAGGTGACCACCACGAGGTAGAAAACCGCTTCGAGCTGGAATCGGAAGCTGGCCGACGGGTTCTCTGCGAGCTCCCTCAGGATCGTCGAGACGACATACGCAACCCATCCGAGGATTGTGACCACGATCGCCAACCGGCCCAGCGCGACCTTCCGGCGCGAGGGTGCCGGATGGACAATCGAAAGCGGTTCGGACCGCTTCTCCGATCCCCACTGACGCCGCCGCGATACCGTGCCGGACGTCGAAGACGCACCGACAGCCGATTCCGGCACAGAGACTTGCTGGTTCATCCGCCCCCCAAATAATCTGATGGACATTCCTTACGGAGAGTCCTGTGAGTGTCGCTGCGGCAGGTGACGGGCCCGACGTTCAGCAGTGTCCATCCCGGTCCGGCTGAGGTGACGGCTCAGCGGCATCGGTGTGCGGGATGTGACGGACGAAACAGTACACCATTTTGATTCAGTGCTCTTCCACCGTTACGATACGCTCACCGTTCCCGTCCGAACGGTCTTGTATCTGGGGGACCCATGTCCAAACGTTTTCCCGGCCGCCGGCTTTCGCCTGTGCGCCTCACCGTCCTGGCTGCCATCGTCGGCACGCTGGTAGCGTCCACTGTTGTGGGTTGGAACCGGCTCGAGGATGTGCGCGCTGCCGCCAACGGCGGGTCGTGGTTCGCCGGGTATGTGGATGCCACCGCAACGCCTTTCTATCCTTTCGAGCAGCCTGCCTCGGAGCAGGGCAAGAGCGTCGTGTTGTCGTTCATTGTTGCTGATCCTGCCGAGGACTGCCGCCCATCGTGGGGTGCTGCGTACTCGCTGGACGAGGCGCAGTCGGAGCTGGATCTCGACCGCCGAATTGCGCGGCTGATCCAGGATGGCGGCGAGGTTGCTGTGTCGTTCGGCGGGCTGATCAACAATGAGCTGGCCCGGACCTGTACGGACGTCCGCCAACTCACAAGCGCTTACCGTGCCGTCGTTGAACGGTACAACCTGACAACAATCGACCTCGACATCGAGGGTGAGGACCTGGCCGATTCCGAAGCTGCGGCACGTAGGGCAGAAGCGGTGGCCGCGTTGCAGGAGGAACGGCGTGCGGATGGCAAGCCACTCAACGTCTGGCTGACGCTGCCTGTGGCCCCGTCGGGTTTGACCCTTCAGGGCACCGACGCGGTGACAACCATGCTTGAGGGCGGCGTGGATCTCGCGGGCGTGAATATCATGACCATGGATTACGGCGGAAGCAGGGAACCTGGGGTTTCCCAGCTGGACGCTTCAGTCGCGGCTGCTCGGGCAACTCACGCCCAACTCGGAATCCTTTATGACAGGGCGGGCACCAGCCTCGGTCCGCAGACGCTGTGGAAGAAGATCGGGCTGACGCCCATGATCGGTCAAAATGATGTCCCGGCGGAGGTGTTCGACCTGGAAGCAGCTGCCGCTTTCAACGCCTTCGCCCTGGAAACAGGCGTTGGGCGGATGTCAATGTGGTCGCTCAACCGTGATGCCACCTGCAGCGACAACTATGGCAACGCGAAGATCGTGTCGGACAGCTGCAGCGGCATTGAGCAGGACGGCACGCTGTTCGCGGACGTTCTGGGCGCAGGATTCGAGGGGCGCGCGGCGACCCTGAATTCGGCACCCACCACAGACGAACCCACACCCGAGCTGGTCGTTGATGATCCGGAGACCAGCCCGTACCCGATCTGGTCAGAGGAAGCGACCTACGTGTTGGATGACCGCGTCGTGTGGCGCGGCAAAGTGTATTCAGCGAAGTACTGGACCTCGGGTGACCTGCCGGACAACCCGGTGCTGCAGGCTGCCGAGACCCCGTGGACGCTGATCGGTCCGGTACTGCCCGGAGAAAAGCCGGTCCCTGTTGTGACTGCTCCGGCAGGAACTTACCCCGGCTGGGATGCCGAGAAGACGTATGAGAAGGGCGATCGGATCCTGTTCGACGGCCATGTCTTCGAAGCGAAGTGGTGGAATCGGAGCGACAGCCCGGAGGCAGCACTACAGACCTCCGATGCGTCCCCGTGGCGTAAGTTCTCCAATGATGAGGTTCAGGACGTACTCGAGGAACTGGAGCCTTGATTGGACGTTGGCGGGGAGAAGCTTTGACTGGCCGTTGGCGGCGAGAACGTCCGGGGGCCTAGGCTTCGGCCCGTCGGTGGACCTCGTCGATCAGCTTCCCGACCTGCGCCTCGCGGTCGGGGGCACCTGATTGCCTGAACAGTTCCTGGCTCTTTTCGAGCTGGAACAGCCCTTCCAGCGCATCGCCGGACCGCGCGAGCGCCTGCCCTAACAGCAGGTACGCTTCCGCGGCCGTCTGGCTGGCAATAAGGGAAGACGCGTCGCAGATAGGCCTCAATCGTTCTACGGCAGCATCGTACTGTGCAGTAAGGAACAGCCAGTGTGCACGGGTGAGGGACAGCTCAAGCTTGTCCCGCTCGCTTCCGCCCACAATGGAGGCAGCCAGCTCAGCCCTTTCGATACACTCAAGCGTCTCAGGCTCCACAACGCCGCCGGCCAGGCGAAGCGCGGCGGAAGCGCGATTGAACCGGGCCCACAGGTCAAGGTCGTTCGAGGGTGAAAGATTACTGGCCGCGCGCCGGTGGTAATCAGTTCCTGTAGCTGCATCCCGCCGAAGATAGGCCACATTCCCGATGACCCAGTAGGCCTTGCCGGCAGTTTGTGAGTTGACGTCAGGTGTGATGAGTTCAGCCAGGCGGAGGCACTCTTCCCATGCATCATCAAGCTGGTCGCTCTCCGCGAGGGCTGCAATGAGTGCGTGCTGCGCTCGTATCCGAAGATCAGGAGATCCGGAAGCCTGCTCAGATTCAGCAACCGCGTGGCGTGCTTCGATTACTGCCGACTCCAGATTTCCCATGCCTACGAGGGTGTCGGCGAGAAATGTCGAGACCCTGGCGGCCAGGTCCGGATAGTGCTGGGTCAAGGGATGCATTCGAACCGTCTCCGCGGTCGCAGCCGCGTCCTCAAAAAAGCCTTCCTTCTTCAGGCATTCAACCTGCAGAAAGGCCATATTCCAAGATGCGTTTTCATCCCCGTTGGCATCGGCAGCACGTTGAGCCTCTCCGGCAATTTCCCGCGCTGCCCCATAGTCTCGCTGAGTCCACGCATCCCGGGCACGCAGTTCCAGGAAAACGTGCTGTCCGGGTTCCTGTGTATGCTCCATGGCCTCGCTCCAACGGTGTGCTGTGATGGGTCCCCGCGGATCATTCTGTCAGAATGACTAGCCAATATTCCCTCGGGCAAGTATCGAGTTTGCCATTTCTTCAGAGTGCAGGAAAAAACTGCGGAAAAGATGAGACAAAAGTCTCTGAATTATCGTAACTCGATCCATATACTGGGGATGCTGTGCAACGCAGAAGGCATATCGTTCTTCTGCGTCCATCAAGTGACAAGGAACAAGTATGAAGAAGGTCTCCGCAACTCTGTTGCTGACTGCGTTGCTTCTGGTTGGGGGCGGCACGGCTGCTCAAGCTGCCAAGAGTGGAAACTGGCCGGACACGGTCACAACGACGAAGAGCGGCAACTGGCCGGACAGCACATACCAGGCTGTTTAGTCGTCATTGTTCCAAAGGCCGTGGAGAGCAAGCTAATTAGCTGATCTTCACGGCCTTTTGCATGCCTACAGGAGTAACTTCAGCTTCGAATGTCGGCCACAATGTCGCGGACGTGCGCGGCCCTGTCCGGTGCACCGGCGTCGTCGAAGCACTGTTCACTGGTTTCGAAGTGAGCGAACGCCTCGAGCTCCTCCCCGCGGGCCGACAGCGCCTGGGCTAGCAGCAGGTTTGCCTCTCCCTCTGTCTGCCGGGAGAGCGCCGAGCCCTCAGTGCAGATTGGCCGCAGGCGTTCGACTGCGGCGTTGAGTTGGCCTGTGAGGAAGAGCCAGTGAGCCCTGGTGAGAGAAAGCTGGAGTTGGTCCCGCTCCGTGCCGCCAACAATTGAGCTGGCGATCTCCGCCCGCTCAATGCACTCAAGCGTCTCCGCATCGACAACTCCGGCGGTGAGGCGTAGCGCAGCCGAGGCACGGTTGAAATGAGCCCACAACTCCAGGTCGTTGTTTGGAGTGAGCTGTTCGGCTGCGAGCCCGTGGAACCGGATGCCGTCGCCCACCTGGTGGCGCATGAACGCCACATTTCCAATGACCCAATGGGCCTTACCCGCGGTCTGCGTGTGGATGGCCGGCGTAATGTGGGTTGAAAGGTCCAGGCACGTGCTCCAGGCTTCATCCAACCGGTCGCTTTCGGCAAGCGCAGCGATCAGAGCGTGATGGGCCTCAATCTGAAGCTCAGGGGAGTCGGCTACCACTGAAGCGCTTTTCACCGCCATACTGGCGTTGTTCACAGCCTGATCAAGATGTCCCAGACCCTGCTGACAGACGGCAGCCAGGGTATGGACTCGTGCGCTCAGAGCTTCCGATTCCAGGGTGAGGCTGCTTTCCTCTAAGGCCTCAGCGCATCGGAGGGATTCCTCCAGCGACCCTTCCTCCCGCAGACATTCAGCCTGAAGGAACGTCATGTTCCACCAGGCATGGTGGTCTTCCGTATGTGCACCAAGTTCTACCGCGGCAGCTGCGAGAAGCCGTGCTGTCCGGTAATCCCGCTGGCTCCAAGCTTCCCTCGCACGCAGCTCATACATCACGAGTTCGCCTGACTGCTGTGCTGCCACACTTCCCCCTCATTCAAAGGCTGCGTCGGACAGGCAGGGGACTCCCGGCGCACTCGACGTGACTGTCCTTGAGTTTATGCGCAAAGTTCCGGTTGAGACAGAGTCGGGCAAAGCTAAAGAGATCCGCTCGTTAGGGGTGTTGCATATCACAGATGCTTCGTATACTGAACTTATCTGGTGTCAGTGACGCTGTACTCCTACCGTTAAGGAATCCGTTATGAAACGACTTTCCGCAGTTCTCCTGATTACAGCAGCCCTGGCAGTGGGAGGGGGGGCCGCGGCTGTCGCCAACGACAGCGCGCCCGCACAGAGGACGGGTGTTGTCACCTATGGCACGCTCATTGACAATTGGCCTCACTGATCACCGCTGAAGTTTGACACTGGGACCGTTCAGAGGACCAATGTTCTCTGAACGGTTTCTAGCGTTTACTGACCAGGTCTGTACTAGCCTGTGTTCATGCGTATAGCCCGATTTGTGCTCAATGATGATCCAGCGTTCGGCCTTGTTGAGGGCCTCGTTGGCGAAGAAGAGGTAGCCGTCATCAGCGGCGACCCATTCTACGGAGGGGTACAGCCGACGGGCGTGCGCCACAAACTGGAGGATGTCCGGCTGCTGGCGCCGGTGATTCCGCGCAGTAAGGTCATCGGTATCGGCCGCAACTATGCTGACCATGCCGCCGAGCTGGGGAACGAGGTGCCGCCGGCGCCGCTGATGTTCCTCAAGCCCAATACATCGGTTGTGGGTCCCGGAGATCCTGTCGTGCTTCCGTCTTTCTCTGACGAGATTTCCTACGAGTCCGAACTGGCCGTCATCATCGGCCGGATCTGCAAGGACGTGCCCATAGAGCGGGTGGATGACGTCGTATTCGGGTATACCTGCGCCAATGACCTCACGGCCCGCGATATCCAGAAGACTGACAACCAGTGGGCCCGGGCGAAGGGGTTTGACACTTCCTGCCCGATCGGGCCCTGGATCGAAACGGAGCTTGATACCGAGAACCTTGCCGTCCGCGGATGGCTCGACGGAGAACTGATGCAGGACGGCACCACCAGCCAGATGATCTGGGGTGTGAAAGAGCTGGTTTCCTACGTCTCCCAGGCCTTCACTCTCCTGCCCGGCGACATCATTCTTACCGGAACCCCTGCCGGTGTGGGCCTGATCAACGAGGGGCAGAGGTATGACGTGGAGATCGAGGGGATCGGCAGGCTGTCCAACCCGGTACGCCGCTGACAGGAATGCCCCGTGGCCAACAGCCAGGACAGTAGACTGAGCCCATCATGACTACTGCTGATCTCCCCACTGTCACGCCCGAAACTCCCGTACGGGTTCGCTTCTGCCCATCGCCTACCGGAGTCCCGCATGTCGGTTTGATCCGGACCGCCCTGTTCAACTGGGCATATGCGAGACATACCGGTGGAAAGATGATCTTCCGCATCGAGGACACGGACGCCGCGCGTGACAGCGAAGAGAGCTACGAGCAGCTCCTCGATGCGCTGAAGTGGCTGGGGATCGACTGGGATGAGGGCGTGGAGGTCGGAGGACCGCACGCTCCCTACCGTCAGTCGCAGCGGAGCGGGATCTACCAGGATGTCATCTCGCGGCTCGTCGCTGCCGGGCATCTGTACAAGTCTTATTCCACACCGGACGAGGTCGAGCAGCGGCACAGGTCCGCCGGCCGGGATGTGAAGCTCGGGTACGACAATTTTGACCGCAATCTTTCAGCGGATCAGAAGGCGTCCTACGAAGCGGAAGGTCGTCCTGCCGTTCTGCGTTTACGCATGCCGGACGAGGACATCACCTTCACCGACCTTGTGCGCGGAGACATCACGTTCGCAGCCGGGAGCGTGCCGGACTTTGCAGTAGTGCGGGCAAACGGCGCACCTCTCTATACGCTGGTAAACCCGGTCGATGACGCGCTGATGGGCATTACCCATGTGCTGCGCGGTGAGGACCTCCTTTCCTCGACGCCCCGCCAGGTTGCGCTGTACCGGGCCCTCATCGATATCGGCGTGGCCCGGTATATGCCGCTCTTCGGTCACCTGCCCTATGTCATGGGCCAGGGCAACAAGAAGCTGTCCAAGCGTGACCCCGAGTCGAACCTTTTCTTGCACCGGGAGCGCGGGTTCATCCGGGAAGGACTCCTTAACTACCTCTCATTGCTCGGCTGGTCCCTTAGCGCTGACGAGGATATCTTCACCGTGGACCAACTCGTTGAGAAGTTCGACATCCATGATGTCCTCGCCAACCCGGCACGCTTTGATGTCAAAAAGGCCGAAGCCATCAACGGTTCACACGTGCGTCTGCTGGACCCTGAGGACTTCCGGATGCGGCTGGTTCCATACCTGCAGTCGGCAGGTCTGGTCGGTCAGACTCTCAGCCCCGGCGAGCTGTCCATTCTCACTGAGGCAGCGCCGCTCATCCAGGAAAGGATCACCCTTTTGGGGGAGGCACCTGAGATGCTCGGCTTCCTGTTCCATCCGGACGGCGAGGTGGAGGTCGCTGCCGATGCCAGCAAAGGCCTGCCCGCCAACTACGAAGAGGTTCTCGATGCCGCGCTCGGAGCGCTCGAACCCATCGGGGACTGGACCGCTGACTCCATCCAGGCGGCTCTGCGCGCTGCCCTCGTCGACGAGCTTGGGCTCAAACCCAGGCTCGCCTTCGGGCCGGTGCGGACTGCGGTGTCGGGACGCAAAATCTCACCGCCGTTGTTCGAATCCATGGTGATTCTCGGCAAGGAGTCGTCGCTCGCCCGAATAAGGACTCTGCGTGGTCAGTGAGCTAACCGCGCATTCCATTCAGGGGGTCCTCTTCGATATCGATGACACCCTGGTGGACCTTGAGACTGCGATGGGGCGCACCCTGCACCACATCGGGGCTGAAACCCTGGCGCATCTCACCGAGGCCGACTGGGCGGAATACAAGTCGTTGTACACCCGGGATCCGCACGGCTACTACGACCAGTTCCTGGCCGGAGAACTGAGCTTCACGGAGCAACGGATCCACCGCGCTCGGCACGCCCAGGCCGAGTTCCTCAGTGAACCGCTTGAAGGCGCTTCAGCGGCACGGTGGAACAAAGCATACGAGGCAACACTGCCGCTCCACTTCGAACCGTATGAGGACGTCGTTCCCGTCCTCGATGAGCTGGACCGGCTGGGAATCCCGTACGGTGCGGTCAGTAACAACGTGCACGATTACCAGCGTGCAAAGCTGGACAAAGCTGGCTTGCATCGGGTCGCCGCGCTCGTCGGAATCGACGCCGTCGGGGTCGCAAAGCCCAATGCAGCGATCTACCTCGAGGGTGCGCGGCTGCTCGGAACCGATCCTGCAAACACCCTTTATGTTGGGGACAACCCTGTTGTCGATGCAGAGGGAGCGGATGCGGCGGGGCTCATCGGGATCTGGCTGGACCGTCGCAGTCGGCAAGACGAGGGCTTCAGCGGCCACCGGATCACCAGCCTGACCGACGTTTTGCGCATCGTGCAGGAGATCCGGTAAAGTTGTTTCTCGGCGCGGAGGGGGTTGACCTGCTGCGAAGCAGGGTAAACATCACCCGAAAGTGCCATTGGGGTATGGTGTAATTGGCAACACACTGGTTTCTGGTACCAACATTCTAGGTTCGAGTCCTGGTACCCCAGCGCTGTAAAAGCACAAATTGAGCGAACAGAAGCCTCGGCGGAACGGTCTGCTTCAATTTGGTTTCACAGCATCGGATGTGAAAGAATCATCTAGCTCGTTTGGCGGGAGACCGGCAAACAACTCAGTACTGGCCCCATCGTATAGCGGCCTAGTACGCTGCCCTCTCACGGCGGTAACGCGGGTTCGAATCCCGCTGGGGTCACACAAGGGTCCGCCTCAACCATTCCGGTTGAGGCGGATTCTCATTTAAGCGGCCGACTCCTCAAATCCCGGACAACACGTGCAGAACTGGCATGATGGGACCATGAATGCCTCGCTGCCGGACGCTGATGTTGCGGGGCTTGCCGATCTGCTGGGCAGTGTCCGCGAAACGCTCAGCCGTCTCACCTTCCCCCTGGACACTCCCGGGGCTACTGCCGCCAAACTTCAAACGCGCACCGCGGCCGAGCAGCTCGACGACTACATCCTGCCCCGCATCAAGAGCCTGGACGCACCGCTCCTGGCGGTCGTAGGCGGCTCCACCGGAGCGGGCAAATCAACACTGGTGAACGCTCTGGTGGGACATCCGGTGACCCGCTCCGGACCGATCAGGCCCACTACCCGCCAACCGATCCTGCTGCACCACCCGGCGGAAGGGCACTGGTTCGCCGATGACCGCGTGCTGCCCTCGCTCACCAGACAGCGCGCCGTCGTCGTCACTGAGGAAGCGGAAACCGTGCCGGCGTCCCACATCCCTTCAACGCACGACGCCGGCAGCGCGGCCCAACTGCTGCTACAACCGGACACGATGATCCCCCTCGGGCTTGCCCTGCTGGATGCACCGGATATCGATTCCATCGCAGACGAAAACCGCCGCCTCGCCTCACAGCTGTTGGCGGCAGCTGATCTGTGGCTGTTCGTCACTACAGCGAACCGCTATGCCGACGCCGTCCCCTGGAAGCTGCTGAGGGAAGCGGCGCAGCGTGACATTCTGCTCGCCATTGTTCTTGACCGGGTTCCGCACGGCGTGGAGGAGGAGGTGCGCGCTGATCTGCACACTCTGCTAGCCGCCGAGCAGCTGGGGCATGCTCCTATCTTCGTGGTTCCCGAAGAACAGCTTGACCCGCTCGGCATGCTCCCGCCGGAGAGCGTGGAGCCGCTGCAGCGCTGGCTGCGTGCTATTTCGGCTGACGCGGAGGGCCGGCGGGAAATTGCCCGGCGCACTCTGGAGGGTGCGCTGAGGGCACTCGGGCACCGCGTGCAGAACGTTGCCGATGCCCTCGACGATCAGGCGGAAACCGCCGCACGGCTCGGGGAAGCGGCGCGTGAGTCATACGCCGCAGCGCTCGACGCCGTCCTTGAGTCGACCAAGGACGGCACCCTGCTTCGCGGTGAGGTGCTTGCCCGGTGGCAGGACTTCGTCGGTACCGGAGAGTTCATGCGCGGTCTGGAATCCACGGTTGGGCGCATCCGGGACCGGATCGGCGGATTCCTTACCGGCAAACCCCCGCGTGCGGTAACCGTCGAGGATGCAATTGAAAGCGGACTGCAGACCGTGATCGTCGAGGAAGCGGCGAAGGCTGCCGACCGCACCCAGCGGCAATGGCGAGCCGAACCTGCAGGGCGCGCGCTGCTGGATCCTGGAACCCCCGTCATGTCACCTGATTTCACCGACACCGTCGCCCGCGAAATCCGTGCGTGGCAGAAAGATCTGTTGGACCTGGTGCGTTCCGAGGGTGCAGACAAGCGTTTCGCCGCCAGGATGCTCTCCTTCGGGGTCAACGGTGTTGCAGTGGCGCTCATGATCGTTGTATTCGCATCCACTGCCGGCCTCACGGGAGGTGAGGTCCTCATTGCAGGCGGCTCCGCCGTCGTCGGGCAGAAGCTGCTGGAGGCCATCTTCGGCGAAGAAGCGGTACGGCGGCTTACACGGACGGCGCGCATGCAGCTGCAGCAACGATGCGAGAAGCTGCTCGCAGAAGAGCGGAAGCGCTTCACCGACACGCTGCACGTACTGGCTGGGGAACCAACTTCGCAGGACCTCCGCGCACTGGCTGTGAATCTGACGCAGCGGCGCTCAGTGGCTGAGGATCTGCGGAACGACGGCGCCCTGCCGGAGGGTGGGCAGTGAGCCGGCACCGCGGAGAGGGATCATCCTCGCGACTGCAGGTTCGCCTCGAGTCGCTCAACGCAGCCCGGGAGCTGGCTGAGGGGCGGGTTGATGAGGATCAGCTCGGCGCCGTCTACGAGGTGTTGGACCGGGCGAGCTCGCGCAGGTCTCTGTCCTCAGCACACACTGTGGTGGGTATTTTCGGACCGACAGGCAGCGGCAAGTCGTCGCTGCTGAACGCGCTCACCGGAACTGATCTGGCGCGGGTTGCCGCACGCCGCCCAACAACCGCCGAACCTCTTGCAGTGATCTGGAACGAGGATGGAAGCGAGGATCTGCTCGACTGGCTGCAGGTGCCCAACCGCCACGTCATGCCGGACGGCGCGCAACTGCTCGCCGTTTCCGGCGACCGCAGACGTGGCAGCAGCGACGGCGGCGTTGACGGCGGGTTGATCCTGCTCGACCTGCCGGACTTCGATTCGACGGAGCTAGGGCACCGCGTGATTGTGGAGCGTCTTGCAGGGCAGGTGGATGTCCTGCTGTGGATCACCGATCCGCAGAAATACGCGGACGCCGCCCTGCACCGGGAGTTTCTGGAACCGCTGGCAACCCACGAGTCCGTCATACTGGTTGCGTTGAATCAGTCTGACAGGCTCTCGGAATCCGACCTCACGCAGGTAACCGGATCGCTGAAACAGATTCTGGCCGCTGAAGGCCATGGCTCCGCCGTAGTCCACACGGTCTCCGCACTCACCGGAACAGGCTTGGGTGGCCTCGCCGAAGAGATCAGAAGCATCGTGCGCCGGAAGGAGGCCGCGACCGGTCGGTTGTCAGCGGACGTCGACGTCGCCGTTGAATCGCTGCAAAAGTTCAGCGGCCCAGAACTTCCGCCGCCGTCGAAAGCGGCGCGTGCTGCGCTCTCGGACCGCCTCGCGGGGGCCACAGGTGCTGATGCGGTGATCGACGCCGTCGTCCGTTCCTACCGCCGGGACGCCCACGCTGTCACGGGGTGGCCGGTAACGCGCTGGCTCGGCAGACTCCGCTCGGATCCGCTGCGGCGCCTCAACCTCCGGCGTGGGGACGTGCAGGACTTCGTCGGCCGGACGTCCCTCCCGGAACCCGGCCCGGCGCAGCGGGCGTCCGTTGACCGGGCGTTGAGAACGTTCGGCGACGAGCTCTCAGCCGGTGCGGTGGAACCGTGGCGGACAGCCATTCGCGACGCAGCGAAGAGCCCTGAACCGGAGCTTCTGGAGCATCTGGATGAGGCTGTTGCCCGCACTGATTTCGCCTCCGGTTCACGGGCCTGGTGGTGGCCGGTGGCCGGGGTGCTGCAATGGCTCTTCCTGGCCGCGATGGTGGTGGGAATCGGTTGGCTGGCGCTGCTGGCAGCGCTGGCATTCCTGCAGTTTCCTGTTCCGGAATCACCGACCGTAGAGGGGATTCCCGTTCCGACGCTGCTGGCCGTAGGGGGAGTGGCAGCAGGCATAGCGATCGGCATTCTGTGTGCCGGGCTGGCTCGCCTCGGAGCCCGGAGGCGGGGAAAGCGCGTACGACGGCGGCTGGTCGCCTCGATCAGCGAGACCACAGAGACGGTGGCGGTTGGGCCGGCGGCGGCGGAGATCGAACGCTACAACGGCTTCGTCCGCGCTGTGGCTGCAGCGGGTTCACGCCGGTAAGTCAGCCCTGCAGGGCGGCGAGCACCTTCTGTAGCGTGCGCAGGTTTCGCGTGGTCGTTGCCCTTTTGAAGGCAGCCCGGTTGGTGAAGGCGTTGAGCGGACTGTCCAGGGTTCCGCCCTTCGGCGTCTGCCAGGCAGCGGCGATGGTCCCGAGGGGCTGGACCGGTTCATTGATCGAGAAACCGAACTCGACCATCCCGGTCAGCACGGCGGGGTCGGAGAAGAGCGTGAGGTAGGTGTGCGTGTCTGGATCGTCCGCAGGAAAGGGACAGTCCTCAACAATGCTTCCCACGGTGGCGGCGTCCAGCACAACCACCCAGGCTTCATACCCGAAGCGCTGCCGCAGCAATTGTTCGCTTTGGAATTTCAGCTCATCCGCTGTGAGGTCGCTGCTGCAGACGATGTTGCCGGACGCCAGCAAGGTTCTCACACCGGAGACAGGGAGCACCTCAAAGGTTGCCCGAAGGTCTGCTGACTTGATGGTGACGCCGCCTACGTTGACGCCGCGCAGAAAGACCGCATATCTGGTCATAAGGTCAGCCTAGCGCTCCAGGTTCCAGGAAATTTCGGGCAGCTGCGGCGACGTGGTCAGCATCCGAAGTCGCCATAGATCCGCAAAAGTTCCGTTATTCCGCGGACTTGCCGATTGCGTTGGTCAGCTGGAGTGCGGCGGTCACAACAACCTCGGCATGGATCCTGCCGGGCTGGCGAGTGAGGCGTTCAATGGGTCCGGAGATCGACACGGCGGCGATGACGCGCCCGGAAGGGCCGCGCACCGGGGCCGAAACCGAGGCGACCCCGGCCTCACGTTCACCGAGGCTCTGAGCCCAGCCCCGCCGTCGTACTCCTGCCAGCACGGTGGGCGTGAACCGTGCGTTCTGGAGGCCCTGGAGAAGGCGGTCGTGATCTTCCCAGGCGAGGAGGCACTGGGCGGCTGATCCGGCTCTCATCGATAATTGGGTACCTACCGGAATGGTGTCGCGCAGGCCGATCGGGCGTTCGGCAGAGGCGACGCAGACCCGTGCGTCTCCCTGGCGCCGGAAGAGCTGGGCGCTCTCGCCGGTTGCATCGCGCAACTGGAGGAGGACGGGACCGGCGGAGGCAATCAGCCGATCCTCTCCTGCGGCGGAGGCTAGCTCCACAAGGCGGCTACCCAGCACAAACCTGCCCTGGATATCCCTGCTGACCAGTCGGTGGTGAACCAGCGCGAGGGCGAGCCGGTGAACTGTCGGACGTGCCAGGCCGGTGGACGTAACCAGTTGGGCGAGCGTAGTTGGGCCGGCTTCCAACGCGTCCAGAACAAGAGCCGCTTTATCAATGACGCCGACACCACTAGAATTGTCCATAGACTGATATTGCCGTCTCATTATCTGAGACGCAAGTGTTCGGAGTGGCGCGCATGGACACGCTCCTGCTTCAGTTATTGAAAGATCTGATCAAGGCACGCGGAGGAACCGGCCATGGGCAAGACGCTCGCAGAAAAAGTCTGGGAATCGCATATTGTGCGCAAGGGTGAGGTTGTCAATGGACAGGCCGAGCCGGACCTGCTGTACATTGACCTGCACCTCGTCCATGAGGTCACCTCCCCGCAGGCGTTCGAGGGCCTCCGCTTGGCCGGCCGGAAGCTGCGCCGGCCGGATCTGACAATTGCCACCGAGGACCACAACACTCCGACGATCGACATTGACAAGCCGATCGCGGACGTGACGAGCCGCACGCAAATAGAGACCCTGCGCGCCAACTGCAAGGAGTTCGGTGTCCGGCTGCACTCGCTGGGGGACGCGCAGCAGGGCATCGTTCACATCATCGGTCCGCAGCTCGGCCTCACCCAGCCCGGACTCACCGTGGTGTGTGGAGACTCGCATACCTCCACGCACGGCGCCTTCGGAGCGCTGGCCATGGGCATTGGAACCTCCGAGGTCGAGCACGTCATGGCCACCCAGTCCCTTTCCCTGAACCCGTTCAAGACCATGGCGATCAACGTCGAGGGGACGCTCAAGCCGGGCGTTACGTCCAAGGACATCATCCTGGCTGTCATCGCCAAGATCGGAACCGGCGGCGGGCAGGGTTATGTCCTGGAGTACCGGGGCTCCGCTATCCGTGCCCTGTCCATGGACGCCCGCATGACCATCTGCAACATGTCGATCGAGGCCGGAGCCCGGGCCGGCATGGTTGCACCGGATGACACCACCTTCAAGTACCTCAAGGGTCGTCCCCACGCACCGCAGGGTGAGGACTGGGACGCCGCCGTCGAGAACTGGCGCACGCTTCGAACCGACGATGACGCGGTGTTCGACGCGGAGGTCTTCCTGGACGCGGATGAGCTCGAACCATTCGTCACGTGGGGAACCAACCCCGGTCAGGGCGTCTCGCTCAGCCAGGCAGTCCCGTCTCCGGATGACTTCGCCGACGAAAATGAGAAGGCGGCCTGCAGCCGGGCGCTGGAGTACATGGCCCTTGAAGCCGGTACGCCAATGAAGGACATCCGGGTGGACACCGTCTTCCTGGGTTCGTGCACCAACAGCCGCGTTGAGGACCTGCGGCTGGCAGCGGACATCATTCGTGGACGGCAGAAAGATCCGGACATCCGCATGATGGTGGTGCCCGGTTCCGCCCGCGTGCGCCTTGAGGCTGAGGCAGAGGGACTGGATAAGGTTTTCAAGGAATTCGGTGCGGAATGGCGCTTCGCCGGGTGCTCGATGTGTCTGGGCATGAACCCGGACCAGCTGGCGCCGGGGGAGAGGTGCGCGTCGACATCGAACCGCAACTTCGAAGGCCGTCAGGGCAAGGGCGGGCGGACGCACCTGGTTTCTCCCGTCGTCGCGGCAGCCACTGCCGTGCGCGGAACGCTGAGTTCGCCTTCCGATCTGGACCCCGTACCGCCCGCCGCGGCGGTGCAGGCCGGAAACAGCTCCACCATCCACGCTGCCTGAGACCGGGGCAAGAGGAGAAGACCATGGAAAAGATCACTACACACACCGGGATCGGCGTTCCCCTGCGGCAGAGCAACGTGGACACTGACCAAATCATCCCGGCCGTCTACCTGAAACGGATCACCCGAACCGGGTTCGAAGACGCGCTGTTCGCCGCATGGCGGAAGGACGAGAACTTTATCCTCAACCGGGAGCCGTTCAACCACGGTTCGGTGCTGGTTGCAGGACCTGACTTCGGTACCGGGTCCTCCCGGGAGCACGCCGTCTGGGCGTTGAAGGATTTCGGTTTCAGGGCTGTGCTCGCGTCGCGGTTCGCCGATATCTTCCGCGGTAACTCCGGCAAGCAGGGGCTCGTAGCCGCTCAGGTGGCCCAGGACGACATCGAGCTGATCTGGAAAGAGCTCGAGAACCATCCGGGCACCGAGATTACAGTCGACCTTGAGTCACGTCTGGTTACCTGCGGGGCGATCATCGCCGGGTTCCAGATCGATGACTACACACGCTGGCGTCTCCTGGAAGGGCTCGATGACATTGGACTGACGCTGCGCCATGAAGAGGCCATCACCGCTTATGAAGCCGTGCGCCCGAGCTTCAAGCCCACAACCCTGCCTGCCCGAACCTGACCTGGTTCACCGGTGCAAGGAAAATCACGTCCCGCACCGGAATTTCGGACTGAGCCGGGCTGTTTGCACTCCGTGAAGGGACCAACACGGTCCCGCTGACAAGCCGTCGGTATTTCAGTCTGGTAACAGTAGCTCCTATGCTTAGCAGGAGTCTTATCTGCTGTTGGGGCTTACACGTTGAAGGAAATAGGTGTTCATGGGTAGCGTTCTGACAATCCGTGGTGGTGTCCCTCTCGCAGGCAAGGTCACCGTCCGCGGTGCCAAGAATCTGGTACCGAAAGCGATGGTCGCTGCGCTTCTGGGGAACTCTCCGTCGGTTCTCAGGAACGTCCCTGAGATCAAGGACGTCGAGGTCGTCACCAGCCTTTTGAAGCTGCATGGCGTCGAGGTGAGCAAGGATCCGGTCACCGGAGACCTCACTATGGATCCCGCCAACGCCAAAATGGCAGCGTCGAAGGACATCGACGCGCACGCCGGCGATTCCCGCATTCCCATTCTCTTTTGTGGTCCGCTCATGCACAGCATCGGTGAGGCATTCATCCCGGACCTCGGTGGATGCAAAATTGGTGACCGGCCCATTGACTACCACCTTCAGGTGTTGCGGAATTTCGGTGCCGTGGTCGACAAGCGTCCCGGCGGGATCTCGATCTCCGCGCCCAAGGGTCTCCACGGAGCAAAGCTCGAGCTGCCGTACCCGAGTGTCGGTGCCACCGAGCAGGTGCTGCTGACCGCCACCCGCGCAGAGGGCATCACCGAGCTCAAGGGCGCAGCTGTTGAGCCGGAGATCATGGATCTCATCGCCGTGCTGCAGAAGATGGGCGCCATCATCACCGTGCAGACGGACCGGACAATCCGGATCGAGGGCGTGGCCGAGTTGGGTGGCTTCAACCACAAGGCCATCTCCGATCGCAATGAGACGGCGTCGTGGGCTTCTGCTGCTCTGGTAACGCGCGGCGACATCTATGTTGAAGGTGCACGCCAGCTGGACCTCACCGCCTTCCTGAACACATACCGCAAAATCGGCGGTGCCTTCGATGTGAATGACGACGGCATCCGTTTCTACCACCCGGGCGGCAAGCTCTCGCCTCTGGTTCTGGAGACGGACGTCCACCCCGGTTTCATGACTGACTGGCAGCAACCGCTGGTGGTTGCGCTTACGCAGGCGGAGGGCGTCTCGATCGTGCACGAGACCGTGTATGAGAACCGCTTCGGCTTCACTGACGCCCTCGTGCGCATGGGCGCCAACATTCAGGTGCACCGCGAATGCCTCGGCAGCGTCCCCTGCCGATTCGGCCAGCGGAACTTCCTGCATTCAGCCGTCATCTCCGGGCCTGTGCAACTGCACGGAACCGATATCGACGTGCCGGATCTTCGCGGCGGATTCAGCCACCTCATCGCCGCATTGGCGGCGAACGGAACTTCCCGCGTCACCGGTATCGAGCTCATCAACCGCGGTTACGAGCGGTTCCAGGACAAGCTTGAAGGACTCGGCGCTGATTTTGACGTCGCCGAAACGGCAGACGCGGGAATCGGCCGCTGAACGCGGCCGCACACAGCATGACCGAACCCGCTTCGTCCCGCGCAACCTTCGCGATTCTAGCCACCATTCTCCGGCCCCTCATGAATGCAATGATGGCCAAGGAATGGAAAGGCGCCGAGAACCTCCCACGCGACACCGGCTTCATCGTGTGCCCCAACCACGTCACGGAGATCGACCCAATTGTGATCGGGCATTTCCTCTACAACAACAAGGTGCTGCCGCACTTCCTCGCGAAAGCATCGCTGTTCAAGGTTCCGGTATTCGGCGCCGCGTTGCGTGCCACACTGCAGGTGCCGGTGGAACGGACGACGGCGGGAGCCAACCACTCGCTCGATGTCGCCAGAGAGGCGATCGACGGCGGCGGAGGAATCATCATCTACCCCGAAGGGACGCTGACGAGGGATCCTGACATGTGGCCCATGAAGGGCCGGACCGGTGCTGCGCGCCTGGCCCTTCAGACGGGTGCGCCGGTTGTTCCCATTGCACACTGGGGCGCGCAGGAGGTTTTTCCGCGCTACGCGAAGCGCCTCTACCTGTTTCCGCGCAAGAAGTCCCGCGTCCTCGTGGGGAAGCCTGTGGACCTCTCTGAGTTCCACGGCGGCCCCATTACCCGTACCACGCTGGATGCGGCAACTACCCGCATCATGGATGCGCTGACCGAGCTCGTTGCCGAGCTGCGCGGCGAAACACCGCCGGCCCAGCGGTGGGACCCTGCGTCAAAGAACCAGAAGCAGACGGGTCGAAACTTCCGGTCGCCTGCGGGTGAGGCTCAGTGACCCGTCGGCCTCCCGCCGTCGTTGCCGTTCTGGGCTCCGGTAGCTGGGGGACCACGTTCGCGAAGGTGCTGGCTGACGCCGGTGAGAGTGCTGACACACAGGTGCGCCTGTGGGCGCGTCGCGGGGAGATCGCCGATGAAATCAACACCCACCACACAAACAGCCGCTACCTTGCCGAGACGGTATTACCTGACAACATCAGCTGCTCCACTGATACTGCTGCCGTCCTTGACGGCGTGGAGCTCGTGGTCATTGCGGTGCCGGCTCAGTCCCTTCGCTCGCAGCTTTCAGCCTGGAAGCCGTTGATCTCACCGGATGCAGTGGTCGTTTCGCTGATGAAGGGCCTGGAAGTCGGCACCGACGCGCGCATGAGCCAGGTTCTTGCCGAAGAACTCGGCCTTCCCGAGGACCGCATCGCCGTTGTCTCCGGTCCCAATCTGGCCATGGAGATCGCCCGCTGTGAGCCGACCGCCTCTGTGGTGGCCTGCCCGGATGCCGAAGTGGCCACGTGGATTGCCGCAGCCTGCACGGCAACATATTTCCGGCCGTATACCAACACCGATGTGGTCGGGGTGGAAATCGGCGGCATCGTGAAGAACGTCATCGCACTGGCGGTCGGCATTTGCGAGGGCAAGCAGATGGGGGATAACACCAAGGCCTCGGTCATCACGCGTGGTCTCACCGAGACAACGCGGCTCGCCGTTGCGCTGGGTGGGGAACCGGAGACAATGTCCGGGCTTGCCGGTATGGGAGACCTCATCGCCACGTGTTCATCCGCGCTCTCACGTAACCACACGGCTGGCAGGCTGCTGGGCCAGGGGCTCAGCCTTGATGAAGTAACAGCGCACATGAACCAGACGGCCGAGGGCATCAAATCCGCACAGGCGGTGCTTGATCTCGCGCACCAACTCAAGGTCTATATGCCCATTACGGATAGTGTTGTTGCGGTACTTCAGGGCAACCTGTCCGTACATGATCTCGGCCCGCGACTGCTGGCCCGCGAACTGAAATCCGAAGGCTGATTGTGACCCTATCTGCGAAGCCCCGCGTCCTTGTG
Organism: Arthrobacter parietis; assembly: GCF_039530425.1. Taxonomy (NCBI): domain Bacteria; kingdom Bacillati; phylum Actinomycetota; class Actinomycetes; order Micrococcales; family Micrococcaceae; genus Arthrobacter; species Arthrobacter parietis. Next base: position 230,313 of record NZ_BAAAON010000002.1, read on the forward strand.
CTCTTCGGCGGGCGCTCGAGTGAACATGCAGTGAGCTGCGTGACTGCCGCAGGCGTGCTGGAAGCGATTGACCGCAGCAAGTATGAGGTCGTTCCGGTGGGTATTGCGAAGAACGGTCAGTGGTCATTGGTGTCCCTGGATCCGTCCCAGTGGTCGCTGCGCTCGACAGTGCTTCCGGAGGTTCCGGTGTCGCCGGAGTCCGTGGTGCTGGCAACAGCTTCCGACGGCGGTGCAGCACAGGAACTCGTGGCAACCGCAACGGAACGGATGCCACGCAGCCTTGGCGCAGTGGATGTCGTGCTGCCGCTGCTGCACGGCCCCTTCGGCGAGGACGGCACCCTCCAGGGAATGCTCGAGATGGCCGACATCCGTTACGTCGGCGCAGGCGTTCTGGCGTCCGCCGTGGGGATGGACAAGCATTATATGAAGGTCGTATTTGCCTCCGCGGGACTTAGCGTCGGTCCGTACGAGGTGCTCACCGACCGGGAATGGTCACGCAACCGTTCAGGATGCCTTGAACGTGCCGGGAAGCTCGAATTCCCGGTCTTCGTCAAGCCGGCCCGCGCGGGTTCGTCGATGGGCATCTCGCGGGCGGCCTCTCCGGCGGAACTTGAGGCAGCCGTGGAAACCGCGCGCCAGTTCGACCCGAAGGTGATCGTCGAGGCCGGGATCACTGGCCGGGAGATCGAGGTCGCGGTCCTGCAGGGTCGGGGCCTGGATGAGCCGCGCACCAGCCTGCCTGGGGAGGTTGCAGTCCAGCCCGGGGAGCACGAGTGGTATGACTTCGAGGCAAAATACGTTGACGGTGCCGCAGCGGAGCTGAGCTGCCCGGCTGACCTCCCGCCGGATGTCACGGATCGTGTTCGGGCGCTGGCTGCCCATGCATTCGACGCACTTGGCACCGAGGGGCTTGCCCGGGTTGACTTCTTCTACACTCCTGCCGGCGAGCTCATCATCAACGAGATCAACACGATGCCCGGCTTCACCCCGATCAGCATGTACCCGCAAATGTGGGCAAAGTCGGGGCTGACCTACACTGAACTGATCGACGAACTCATCGAGCTGGCGCTCGAACGCAAGACGGGCCTGCGCTAGGCGCAGCCGGGACCAGTTCATGGACGAGCCAAGGCGGCCTACCCTCCGTGATATCGCCCTCGCGGCGGGTCTTTCCAAAGCAGCCACGTCCTACGCGCTGCGGGGGATTCGTGGCTCTGAGAAAACCATCGCCCGGGTACAGGGCATCGCCCGGGACATGGGTTGGACTGCGGATCCGGTAGCCCGCGCCCTCGCGGGAGGCCGCAGCGGAAACGTGGCAATCATCGGATCGCTGGGAGACCTCTGGCGTCAGGGCCTGGCGGTGATGCTGTCTGAGGCGCTGCACGAGCAAGGCATGTTTTCGGCAATCTCCGACGTCGATACATCCCCTGAACGCGAGCGGAACGCGCTGCGCGCCCTCACGCTTCGCCGGGTGGATGCAGCAATAGTGCTACCGGTCGATCCATCCGCGCTCTACTGGGCTGAGGTTCCCGAGCGAATTCAACTGGTATCGATCGGGGACGCGCTCCTGCACCGGCCGGTTGCACACACCGTACTGTTCGACAATGAGTACGGGATCAGCACCGCACTCGGACACCTCGCCGAACTGGGGCATCAGTCCATCGGGCTTCTTGCGCCGTCGTTGCCGTCGACGCCCGGCCGCCCGGCGCAGCTGCTGGTGCAGCAACTGGGCCAGGAGAGGGGAATGAGCGTTGCCGTTGCGTCGTCGGCGTCCTCAGTTGCCGGTGCAGCGGAAGCGGCAACGGCCCTCCTTGCCCGTAAAGCGCGTCCGACGGCGTTGCTGTGCCTGAGTGATTCGCTCGCCTTCGGCGCGTACCGGGCCGCCAGGTCCCTTAATCTGGACATCCCCCGAGACGTCTCGATTCTGGGCTTCGACGACAGCGAGTTGGCTCCCCTCATCAGCCCCGCCCTCACCACCTTTGGCTGGGACGAAGCCGCGATTGTGGCCGCCGGAATTGAGTCAGTGGTGAACGACGATGCTCCGGCCTCTGTCTCGTTCCGCCCCGAGTTCCTCGTGCGAAGCTCAACCGGGCGCTGCACTTCTGCGCCTTAGCCGGCAGATGCCTACAGTGCGTGAATGCGCCAGCCGACCGAGTGGGATGCGCCGGGTTCGAGCACGATCAGGTCCGTCCCCGAGTTGAACGCGTCCGGCGGGCAGGTCATAGGCTCAGCGGCCAGGCCGAGCCGCGAGACCGCTGGATCCGGCTTGTCCGCGGTGTGAATCTGTACCCAGGGGCAGCCACGGTCGAAGGTGATGGCCGTTCCCTTGCCGTCTGAAGCGCGCACCGAGACGGTGGCGGTGGCGTCGTCGTCGTAGTTGATGCCCGTGTAGGCGTGGTCCACGAATGTGTCCCCGATGAGGCGAGGCTCGCGGAAATCAAAGTGCGACGACGCGACGTCGGTCAGTTCCATCGGGATCAGCCGGTCTTCGGTCACCTGGAGGACCGATGACGCCGGCACCTCCAGCGTCCAGTCGTCCACCAGTCCTTCGCCGGCTACCAGGTAAGGATGCGCCGACGCCCCATAGGGTGCTGCTGACGGGCCTGGATTCGCGGCGGTGATCGTAGTGGTGAGGCCGCTGTCGTCGAGGGAGTAGAGCACTTCGACCTCAAGCCGGAACGGGTATCCCTTCTGCGGGATAACGGATGCGCTCAGGCGGACCGAGGCCGGCGCCTGGCCTGCGAGCGTCCAGTCCACCCACCCGAGGAGGCCGTGAATGGCGTGGGAGCGCTGAGGCTCGGTGAGGGCGAGCTGATGTGCCGCGCCGTTGAATGAGTACTTGCCGTCCACCACCCGGTTGGGCCAGGGCGCCAGCACCGCGCCGCGGAAGGAGGGACGGATCTCCTCGGCATCATAGGGGACCACGAGGTCGCGGTCGTTCCGGCGTAGGTACCGCAGGGTTGCTCCGACGCTGGCGATCGACGCCGTGTACGCGCCGTGCTGGAGGGTGTACTGGGTACCGGACAGTGGAGTGGAATCGGTGGTCTTCATCGAACCCAAGTCTAGGGCGTGGCCTCTCCGACGTGGCATTTTCAGGACACAGGTCAGGCCGTGTCCACCAGTTTCGCGTACACCACCAGGTTGTCCTCAAACTCGCCCGACGACGCCGCGAAGTCATCACAGGTGATGAGCCGCAGTTCCGCCTGGTCCACCGGGAAGTAGACGGCTTTCGTAGGGAACTCGTTCTTGGAATAAACCTCGCTCTGATAGACCTCGAAGATAGCGGTTGAGCCGTCTTCACGATCCACCGTGATCCGGTCTCCCGGTTTCAGGGCTTCGAGGTTGTAGAACACCCCGCTCTGGTCGGCCGTGGAATTCACGTGTCCGAGCAGGACAGCCGGTCCCTGCTCCCCTGGCGTGGGAGAGCCGTTGTACCAGCTCGCCGGTGCCCCTTCATGCTCCGGCGGCACCTCCAGCGTGTCATCGTCCCGCAACCCTGTTTCGATGATTTCCGCCTGCCTGTCCAGGGCTGGGATGGTGAAGCTCACCGGTTTCGAGGCGTCCATCGCCAGCTCCATCTCTGGCGGCGCATCGGCAGCGGACGACGACGGCACCTCAGAAGGTGTGGACGGCGGTGTCGGCGCCACCGGGGAGGGCGACGATGAGGCGGTGTGCGGGTTCCCGGACGGTTCCCCGCCCGTACCGCAGGAGGTCAAAGGCAGGAAGAGGAGCGCCGCCCCCGCGGTAAGGCGGAGGCGGCGATCCCGAGCACTGTTGTTCATGAGTGCTTAGCGGTCGGCAACCATGCGCCGGCGAACTGCGTACGCACCACCGGCTGCGGCAAGCAGGCCGCCGCTGAGCAGAGCGACGCCCGTGCCGTTCGCATCGGAAGCAACCGGTTCGGAAGCGGTCACACCCGTGTCTGCGCCGCCGACGGGCTGCATCTCAAGCGGTCCGCACAGTGCCGGTGCGGTTGCGGCAAGGGGAAGCTCCTCAGCGCCGGGAAGTCCGCTCATGGTTTCGGTGGCTGCAGCCGGCTGGTTTGCCGGATCCAGTCCGTGAACCACCACTACGCCCGTTCCGGCAGCAAGGGCGTCCTGGGTTTCCTGGTTCAGCTCAAACGTCCGCTCGTAGGTGTAGCTGCTGCCCGAAGGGGCAACGGTTATATCCGTGCCGGCTTCAGGTCCGGTGCTGCCCTCGAGGGACAGGGTGGTACCGATTGAGCCGTAGGCAGGCTGGCCCTCGACGGTGCTGAGAACACCGTCGCCGTTGGCGTCATCGGCCATGGTTGGGCAGGTGCCCTGCGCGCCGATGTGGATGTGCTGCACGTGCGGGTAGGGACCGTCCATGAATGTCTCGGCAAGACCGCTGGTCTTCACCGTCACGGTGGCCTCAGTTCCATTGACGTCGATCCACGCTGTGCCCGACGCACCGCTGTTGTTCAGCTGGTTCAACGTCGTGGAATAGGACCCGGCCGCGTGATCGGCCATTGCAGGTGCTGCTGCCATGGTGGTGAGCCCGAGGGCTACGGCGGGGGCTAGCAGAGCTAGTTTCTTCTTCATCAGAGTTACCTCCTCATCGGAAAATGCAAGGTTCAGCTCTTGAACCCACATATCTGGCCTTCGGAGTGCCTTCCGTGAGGGATTGGGGTGCTTCCGGTTTCGATTCGATAACGCGGAAGTCGCCAATGTGCAGACCGACGACGGCCGCTAACCTTCCGAGGGCAGGTCCACCGTGTCATTCAGGCTCAGGCACTGCTCGGTCTGCTCGACCTGAGAAACTGCGCCGCCGAGGTCAACCAGAACCGTACTGGAAGCGACCTGGTTCGGATCGAAGAGAACTTCCACGGCCGGGTCGCGGCCATACGTGGTGGCTGTCCAGATGTCATTTTCCGTGGATTCCTGGATGATCCAATCCACATCGTTCACCGACGCGCAGGCATCGGTGGTGGGTCCCGGAATCTGGACACCGCAGCGCAGGACAACCTGCGACGGGTCACCCCATGCTGCTGTTGCCTGGCTGTTGGTTTCACGCAGTTCGTTGCCTGCGACCTGCTCGGGCAGCGCGATCATCACGCTCGCGCAGGCCGGGTTGACCGCATCCGGAGCAGCATCGACATCGACAATGGGGGAGCATGCGCTCAGCGACGCCGCGAGGAGTAAAGCGGCGACCGGCATGAAGGAACGCGGTTTCAGAGGCATTGACCCAGTTTATGGGTGTTTCAGGCGGCAAGGACCCGAGGGCACTGGACTGTCAGTCCTCGTAGGAATCGGCAAGCTTCCTGCGTTCGTGTTGGCGTCTGCTGTAGGTGGCCTCGCGAATCGCCTCGTCGCTGTCGAAGTTCGAGCCGAGAGCTCCTGCGATGGTGCCAGCCACGACAGTTTCGCGCAGTGGACGAGACCGGCAGGGCGCTCCAGCGCTGTCCCGCCGGGGTCGGCAACCAGCCCAAGCGTTACTTTCCTCATCGGCGCATCCATTCCGAGTATCGCCCTAGGGCGAGGGGCAGCGAGGTGTTCAGGTTCGTGGTTCCCTCCCCGGCGGTTGGCGCGGCGTCGTCGTTATTGGTCTTGGCTCGACCAGCGGTACTGTTACCGGTTGCGCTGCTGTAAGACGCAAGAGGCGACCGTCGATCCACACCTGCTGATCCGTCCCATCCTCATCAAGCATCCGCACTGTGGTCCCCGAGCGGAGGATCTCGACAGCGATCCGGCTGCCCTGCCACCTCAGCCGGAAAGCAATTCGGTTCAACCGTGCAGGTAGGCGGGGAGCAAGGCGCAGTTGCACATCATCCATTGTCAGACCACCGAAACCACTGACCAGCGCGAGCCACGCTCCGGCCATCGCCGCGAGGTGCACGCCGCGGTGGCTGTCGCCCCGCACATCCCGCAAGTCCGCCAGCGCAGATTCACGCAGGTAGGCGAGGGCGAGGTCGAGATGCCCTGTCCGTGCACAGACAACCGACTGAACGGCGGCGGACAGCGATGAATCACGGACGGTGCGCTGCTCGTAGTACTCAAGATTGCGGGCGCTCTGGTCCTCGGTGAAGGACTCCGAACACCACCACAAAGCAAGTACCAGGTCCGCCTGCTTCACAACCTGCCGTCGGTAGATCTTGGCGTAGTGCGAGTGCTCCTGCACCGGATAAGCGTCCCGGCGGCCCTCAAAGTCCCATTCCCGGTAGGTCGTGAAGCCGTCATTGGCCGGGTGGACCTGGCGGAGGTCGTCGTACGGCACGTACATGGCACCGGCCACTGCGCGCCACTGATCCACCTCGGACTGGTTCACGCCGAGCCGTGCGGCGGGTTCGGTATAGGCAAGACAAGCGTCAGCCGCCGCGGTGAGATTGCGCTGTGCCATGAGATTCGTGAAGACGTTGTCGTCCACCACCCCTGTGTACTCATCAGGCCCGGTCACACCGCGCAGGTGGAAGCGCCCGTCGTCGTCCTGATGAACAGTCGACGCCCACATGCGGGCTGTTTCAATAAGGACATCCACGCCGGCAATTTCGGTGAGCGGCCGTCCCGTTGCGTTGGCATGCAGGGTATAGGCACGGGAGATGCCGGCATTGAGGTGCATGGCCGCAGTGCTCGCTGGCCAGTATGCCGAGACCTCGTTCCCATCGATCGTGCGCCAGGCGAATGAAGCTCCCTTCACGCCCAGGACGTCGGCGCGCTCGCGGGCGGCATCCAGGGTTGATGCCCTCCAGCGAAGGAGCCGCGCAGCGCCGTCAGGATTGAGCAGCGTCAGCGTGGGTGCGACGAACCCTTCGATGTCCCAGAACGTGTGCCCGCTGTATCCCGGTCCGGTGAGCGCTTTGGCTCCGATCGGGGCGTTACTGAGGCAAACCGATGCCTGGAGAATATGAAACAGATCGAAGCGGAGAGCCAGCTGAAGGTCCGTCTCGGGGTCCACTTCCACGTCCGAGTCGTCCCAGAACCCATTGAGGAAAGCGCGTTGGTCAGCGGCGAGGCCTTCCCAACCGCGGCTCCGCGCATCACTCATCGCCGCGAGCGCTTGGGCGGCGAGGTCGGTAGGGGAGTCATCGGCTGACCGTGTATGGGTCAGGTATTTGACGAACGCCACCTTTTCGCCCGGCTCGAGGTCAGCAACCACGGTTGTGAGCACCTCGTCCTGGCTGCCGGAGGTGGAAACGTGGGCGCCCGCAGGAAGCTGAACGTCGTGTTGAGCCATCGCGGCTACACCGATCCGGCTGCCGCGTGTCCTATGTACGAGCAGCCCGCCGACTTCGTAGACCCGGTGGAAGCAAGGAGCGAAGGGCTGCGTGAGCGCTTCGCCGACCCGGGGATCGGGGTTATCCACCTGCCGGGCGGTCCGGTTGACAGCCAGGTCCGAACGAACAACTACTTGGACCGCTGAGTCCACCGCTTCCACTTCATAACGGATTGCTGTGGCTGAGCGTTGCGTCAATGAAACCAGCCGGGTGGAGCGCAACCGCATGCGGCGGCCACCGGCTGTAGTCCACTCCGTCTCGCGATCCAGCGTTCCCGCGCGCAGGTCGAGAGTGCGCGCATGCCGTTCGAGGGGTGCGTGCCGGATGTCGAGCGGCTCGCCGTCGACCTCCACCGTGATCAGTGTGCCGTCTGCAACGCCCACTATTGCCTGGCCCCGGTCTGGATGCCCGTATCCGTCCTCCGGGTAGGAGAGCGGATGGAACTCGAACACGCCTGACATGAATGTTCCGGGGAAAACGCCCGGTTCTCCTTCGTCCAAGGTGCCGCGCGTCCCGATGTATCCATTGGACAGTGCAAAGACGGATTCTGCGACTTCAGGCCCATCCCAAGCGAATGCGGACTCTGTAATCCGCCAGAAGTCTGTCTCGATCGGAAGGTCGGCCACACAGTAATGCTAACCGTACTGATGATTGGCCCGCACGGCAGGCCTACCCGTGTACGTCCCGCGCCCGGCGCGCTGCGGCACGCAGTTCACCGAGGTTGAGTTGGGGTCTGCCGCCGGACTTACCAACTACCTCCGCGGAGGCTGCTGCTGCCAGCCATGCGGCGGACCGCGGGTCATCGTCCTGCAGGAGGCTGATAGCCAGGGCGGCGACAAACGCGTCACCGGCGCCGGTGGGGTCCACTGGATCTTCATCTAGCAGTGGCAGCACCACGAGCCCTTCAGCCCACGCCACCACGTTTCCGCCGGTGGGGCAAGCGAGGGCGGCGATGCGCGGACCGGCCTCGACGAGGGACTGCGCAGCTTTGATGGTGTGAGCCAGATCGCGGGGTTTCCATCCAAGCAGTGCTTCGGTTTCCTCCGCATCGGCGCGCACGACGGCGGCGCAGCGCAGTACCAGCTCACGCGTCTCCCTATCCGGCGGGGCGCCGTCCGTCACTACCATTGCGCCGCCGGATGCAGCGACGTCGAGCGCCATCGAGACGGCCTGAGCGGGCTGCTGCAGTTGAACGAGCACGGCGTCCGCCGCACCCAGCACCTCTTTGCTCGCGCGGAGGTCTTCCGCCGTCAGCAGCACCCGTTCATCGACATCTTCAAAGAGGCGTCGAACTCCACCGGACTCGACGATGTCCACGAGCAGGGCGGTTGGGGCACCCTTCCGCCGAATGACACCGCCAACGCCGATACCGTCCGCTGCGGCTTGACCCGTAACGGTGCGGCCGGGCTCGTCATCCCCGACGACGCCGACAAGTTCCACTTCTGCCTTCAGCTGACGGCACGCGACCGCCTGATTAGCTCCCTTCCCGCCGAGCAGCTCGGAACGCTCCTGCACGGGAACCGAGCGTCCTTCTGCCGGCATCCCTTCGATCCTCAGCACGAGATCCCTCGCCACCTGACCCACAACCACGACACTCGGCATCGCTTTCCTCCTTGCTTGGTTCCGCAGAAACAGTCAGGATTCGACGTCGGCTGCGTCTATTGCCTTGTCGGTGACAATCGGCATCAGAACCAGCAGGGCCAGCGTCAGCACTCCCATGATTCCGAACATTGCCTGAAGTCCAAGCCACGTCGCAAGAAGACCGCCGGCCGCTGCGCCCAGCGGCATGGTGCCCCAGGCGAGGAGACGGTAGGCGCTGTTGACGCGCCCCAGCAGGTGATTGGGCGTGATGCGCTGCCGGAGGGAGACGGTGATGACATTCCAGAGCATGACCAGCACACCGCCCACGAAGAACACGAAGCCAAGGATGTAGGGGTTGTCCGTGAGCGCAGGCGCGCCCACAAAGAACGATCCGCCGAAGATCGTCAGCGCCAGCGACTTTGACCGGCCCAGTTTCCGCTCCGCCCATTCCGAGATGAAAGAGCCGAGAAGTGCGCCGACCGCCGAGGTTGTGAGGAGCACTCCAAAGCCGACCTCTGAAAGTTGCATCGCTGACGACGGTCCGACGGCAAAGAGCACGAACAGGGCAAAGGCCGCACTCGAGGCAAAGTTGAAGGTGCCGGTCATGACGGCGAGCGTGCGCAGGATCTTCTGGTGCCAGAGGAAGCGTAAGCCCTCGGCGATGTCGTGCCGCAGCGTCGTTTTTTGTTCCCGTTCGATCCGGAAGTTTCCTCGCACCAGGAACAGTGAACCCACGGCTGCGAGCCACAGGACGGCTGGAACTGCGAACCCGCCGATTACTCCGGCTGCCACGAGCAGCCCGCCCAACGGAGGACCAATGAACTGGTTGGTGGTCAGTTCAACGGCGTACAGCCGCCCGTTGGCCCGTGAAAGCTGATCGCGGTGCACCAGCTGCGGCATGATGGACTGCGCGGACGTGTCATACAACGTTTCAGCGACCCCCACCAGCAGTGCGATGACATAAAGGGCCCAGATCGAGCCGAGATCGAGCAGGATCACCGCAATGAGCATGGCCGGTAAGGCTGCCCGGGTGAGATTGGCGACGAGCATCAGCCGACGGCGGTCCAGGCGGTCCGCAAGGGCGCCGGCTGTCAGCGCAAAGAGAAGCCATGGCAGGGTAGCGACGAACGACACCCCGGCGATCAGGGTGGGCGACTGCGTGAACTGGATGGCAAGCAGCGGCAGCGCAATCTTGAACACACCGTCGGCGAGGTTTGAGAGACCGGATGATGTCCATAGCTTCCAGTAGGAAGCGCCGAGCGGCGCACGGGCCTGTTCATTGACCTGCACTGATTCGCTAACCATGGGTGAACAGTCCCACAGCGATTGGGAAAACTCAAGGACAAGGGGAGGGAGTTGCTCAGGGAGCTCTCCTGCCCGCTCGGTAGCATAGGGCCAGCAACTATGGCAGGGAGCGTCCGTATTGACCACGCATGACTACACTGATCCCGTTCCGCAACGCGCCACGAAGAAAAAGCGGCCGCTGCGCACGGCCGTGCTGGTGCTGCTCGGCGTCGTTCTCGCACTTGCGGCACTTCTTGCCGGCTACCTGATCAGCCTCGCCATAGCGTTCGAGACCAAAACGAACACCATCGAACCAGCGTTTCCGGACTCGTCAACGCGGCCCGAGCGTACAGCGGCCGCAGAAGGCGCCATGAACATCCTGCTGATGGGCAGTGACGCGAGGCCGGAGGCAACAGAAGACGGATTCACCGATTCCCGATCCGACACCATGATGCTTGTGCACATCCCTGCGGACCGGGAGAACGTTTATGTCATGTCAATCCTGCGTGATACCTGGACGGAAATCCCCGGGCACGGCGAGAACAAGATCAACGCTGCGATCTCGCTCGGAGGAGTGCCGCTGGTTGTCCAGACCGTCGAGAACATGTTTGATGCGCCCGTTGATCACGTGATGATTGTCGACTTCGAGGGTTTCAAAGGCCTCACGGACGCTCTGGGAGGAGTGACCGTCGACAATCCCATTGCTTTCGAGTCCGAAGGAACAGAGGGGGAGTTCTTCGAACAGGGCCCGGTCACGCTCGACGGCGAGTCGGCGTTGAAGTTCGTGCGTGAACGCAAGGCGTTCAGAGACGGTGACTTTCAGCGGGTACAGAACCAGCAACTCTTCATCAAGGGCATCATGTCCGAACTGTTGACTGCCGAGACCTTCACCAACCCCGTGAAGCTCAGCCGGGTCGTGAATGAAATATCCCCCTACCTGAGCGTCGATGCGGACTTCGGCGCGCTGACCGCCGGTTCCCTCGCGCTCGGTATGTGGCAGGTCCGGTCCGAGGACGTCGTCTTCTTCACGCTGCCGAATCTGGGAGTCGGAACTTCGCCGGACGGCCAGTCCATCGTCGTGAAGGATGAGGAAGCAATAGCCCGCATCGCTGAGGCACTCGATCAGGGAACACTGGGGGAGTATGTGGACAACACCAACGCAGGCTAGTACGGGTGGAGCCCAGGATCAGTCAGGGCTGACCGGAGTCATCACGGATGTCATGAGTGCGCTCGGCGAGATTGGTGTCGGCGTACTCGTGCTCCTGGAAACGGTCTTTCCTCCGATCCCGAGTGAAGTCGTCCTGCCGCTGGCCGGCTTCCTGTCCCAGCGAGGCGAGATGAACGCGGTGCTTGTACTCGCGCTTGCCACCCTTGGTAGCTTCATCGGCGCTCTGCTCCTGTACCTACTCGGTGCGAAGCTGGGCGAGGAACGTGTGGTGCGCGGGCTCTCCAGGCTGCCGCTGGTGGACCGCGACGACTTCGAGCGGGCGGCGCGCTGGTTTCACCGCCATGGTCGCTCGGCGGTCTTCTTCGGCCGGTTGATACCGGGTGTCAGGAGCCTGATTTCCCTGCCGGCGGGTGCCGAACACATGCCGCTGGCCACGTTCACTCTCTTCACCGTCGCAGGAAGTCTGCTGTGGAATGTGCTGCTCATCGGCCTGGGCTATTTCCTCGGAACCCAGTACCACCTTGTTGACCAGTACTCCCAGTACTTTGACCTTTTTCTTTATGCGGCTCTCGCCGCTTTTCTCGGTTGGCTCATCTTCCGACGGGTACGACGACGGAGGGCAGGCTAGTCCCGCGGCTCCCTTCCTGTGGGTGCTGACTGCCCTTGTCCACAGGCGACACCCGAATGTGCGGGGTGCAAAGTACGGTGGAAGTATGCCACTTACCGTCAGCCAGCTGAGCGAATCGGCCCTGCTCGAACGCATTCTGCCGCGTCTTCACAGCCCTGTTGGCAGCCCCCCAAGTGTGCTTCTCGGCCCGGGGGATGACGCCGCCATCGTTGCCGCTGCGGACGCACGGGTGCTCATCTCCATCGATACCCAGGTCCAGGACATGGATTTTCGGCTGCACTGGCCCAATGGGTACAGCACCACCGGGTTTGACGTCGGGTGGAAGGCCGCCGCGCAGAACCTGAGTGACATCAACGCGATGGGTGGTCGTGCCACCTCCCTCGTCGTCAGTCTCACACTGCCCGGGAACACAACGGTCGAGTGGGTTGAGGACCTAGCGGACGGCCTCACGGCGGCAATTCATGAGCTGAGGGCTTCCACCTGTGCAGTAGTCGGGGGTGACCTGGGGCGTGGAACCGAAATTTCGGTCACTGCGGCGGTTACGGGTTCACTGGACGGGCGCCCTCCGGTGCTGCGGTCAGGAGCGCAGCCGGGAGACGTCGTCGTACTGGCCGGAACGGTAGGGCGCGCCGCGGCAGGATTGGCGCTGTTGGAGTCAGTGCATGAATACGGTTCGCTGGAAGAGAAACTACGTGGGTTCATTCGTGCGCAGTGCCGGCCGCGTCCGCCGCTGGAGTCGGGACCAGCGGCCGCAGCGGCCGGTGCAACCGCAATGATGGATGTTTCCGATGGCCTGGTGCGTGATGCAGGAAGGATCGCCGCGGCCAGCTCCGTACACATTGACCTGGATCCCGAAGCCCTGCGGTATCTCGGCGAACCGCTTCGCGGAGTCGCGAGCCTGCTGGGAATGGACCCGCTGGAATGGGTTCTGGGCGGGGGCGAAGACCATGGGCTGCTGGCCACCGTTAACCCAAACGTTATGCCGCTGGCAGGATTCACTGCGGTAGGCTCGGTAGAGGCCGGACATGCCGAAGTGACCGTCGGGTCACAGTCTCCAGCCAACGTGGGATGGGATCACTTTGCAGACTAAAATCACCGCAAACGCGACTGCGATGAAGCGATGGTTGAGCAAGGCTGAAGTCTCCCTTGGCAACCACAGCGACCGCCTCAATGCCATCAACATTTTTCCTGTAGCTGACGGGGACACCGGCACCAACCTCTACCTGACCGTTCGGGCAGCAGCGCAGGCTGCAGCGGATCATGACACCCATGACCTCGGTGACTTGCTGAAGGTTGCCGGACAGGCCGCCATGGAAGATGCGCGTGGCAACTCCGGGACGCTCTTCGCCGTCTTCCTGTCAGCAATAGCAGAGCCGCTGCACGGCGCGTCCCGTCTCTCGGGGCCGTTGTTGGCCACCGCACTGAACCGCGCCCAGATCCGCAGTTGGTCGGCACTCAGTGACCCTGTTCCCGGCACCATGCTTTCGGTGCTTGAGGCCGCATCGGTCGGAGCTGCCACCGTGGACCAGGCCAACGAGGGAGATGACAGTAACCACGCCCTCGCCATGACTCTGCAAGGAGCAGTGGAGGCGGCACTTGAGGCTGTCGTGCAGACTGAGAGCCAGCTTGGCGCACTCACTGAAGCGAAAGTGGTTGATGCCGGTGGTGTGGGGTTCCTGCTCATCATGGATGCGCTCCGCGCGGCCTCACTCGGTGAAGAATTGCTGGACGAACTGCTTGACGGCCTTCATGGCTATGACGTCCAGGCGCCGCACATCCACAACGGGATGCCGGCCGAGGGCGTCGAGGTTATGTGTACCATCAACCTCAGCCCGCTGGACGCTGCAACTCTTCGGCTTCACCTCGACGAGGTGGGAGATTCCGTCATTATGAGCGCAGTAACGGAGGTCGAGGAGGGCTATCGCTGGCGCGTGCACGTCCACGTTCCCGAAGCCGCCCTGGCACTCAGATACATCGAAGAAGCGGGGCAGCCCAGTCACATCGCCGTGACCCAGCTCGCCGGTGCCGGTGCTGTCAGCCCCCAGGAACCGAGGTATTTCGAGCAACAGGAACGTTACGGGTCCTGACGTCGGTCCGCGGTCATCCGCCGCAGGTACCGCTTGTTCGGCGCTAGGCTGGAACCGGAAGCGCGTCGCAGGCGCTCCGCCTGCCACCGAAGGACGGAAACCGCACGATGCGCACTGCCACCCGAAAAGCGACAGAACGATCCTCCCGTTTCGGGTTCGCCTTCATCGGCGTTCTGCTCATCGCCGTCAACCTTCGGGTATCTTTTGTCAGCGTTGGGCCGGTTCTCGGGAATATCAGCAGCGACCTTCAACTCTCGAGTGCCGCAGCAGGATTCCTCACTGGTTTGCCGCTTATCGCATTCGCGGTCTTTTCGCCCGTAGCTCCGGCGTTCGCTTCCCGGCTCGGACTTGATCGGGCGCTTTGGCTGTCCCTGCTGATCCTTGCGTCAGGCATAGTGCTCCGTTCCATACCGGTGTCGGGCCTGATTTGGGTGGGCACCGCCTTGATAGGCCTCGCCATCGCGTTTCTCAACGTCCTTGTTCCTTCCCTTGTGAAGCGGGACTTTCCAACCAGGGTCAGCCAGATCACCGGCAGTTACACAGCAACACAAGCCGCGTTCGCCGCGATCGGGGCCGCCGTCGTCGTGCCGGTGGCACAGACGTCGCCCGCCGGATGGCGGCTGGCGCTCGGAATTTGGGTGGGACTGGCGTTGATTGCCATGGCAGTCCTCCTGCCCTGGCTGCGCAGACACGCCTCTGACACCGTGCGCGTTTCAAAACCCGAGGCGACCTACCGGTCGCCGTGGTCTTCGGCGTTGGGTTGGCAGGTGACGCTGTTCATGGGACTGCAGTCAATCGCCTTCTACGTTCTGATGGCCTGGTTGCCGACCATCGAGCAAAGCCGCGGCGTTTCGGCGACAACGGCGGGGCTGCACCTGTCCGTGTTTCTTCTTGTCAGCGTATTCGCCAGCCTTGCTGCCGGCGGAATCCTTCATCGGGGTGCAGACCAGCGAATGATGTCCTTCACCAGCGGCGCACTCACTTTCGTGACGTTTGTCGGGCTGGCGGTTGCGCCGGACCTCACATTGCTGTGGGTGCTCCTGGGAGCGATTGGATGCGGAAGCCTCATTGTCATCGCTCTGTCACTCTTCAGCCTGCGGACGGTCAACTATCCGCAGGCCGCAGCCTTATCCGGCATGGCGCAGTCCGTCGGTTATGGCCTCGGCGCGGTTGGACCGGTCATGTTCGGTGGCCTGCGTGATCTCAGTGGCGACTGGACGCTTCCGCTGCTCGTGACTGCAGCCATCATGGCAATGTTGGCCCTGACGGGCGTGCTCGCTGGGCGGGACCGGGTGATCAGCGGCCCTTGAGCACGCGGGTCTGAGGTCAAACTACGCTGAAGCGACCAGTTGCGGCTCGGGCACCGGTCCTGGAGCGAGCAGGTTGTCACGGGTGGCATTGATCACGCTGATCAGTGCGGCGCGCAAATCTTCTTCCGCATAGCCTGCACCGCCAAGAGGTACACCTTCACCCTGCTGCACCTCATCGAGGATTGTGCGGCCCGCGGGAGTGAGGGCGACGAAAGTCACCCGGCGGTCCGACTCACTCTTTTGCCGCGTGACCAGCGCGCGCATCTCCAGCCGTTCCAGAGCTTTACCGACTGTCTGCGCCTGAACCCGCACGATCTGCGCCAATTTCACTTGGCTCATCGATCCCGCAGAGGCCAGCACTTTCAGGATTGTCACACCGGAATGTGTAACGCCGATGCTGCGCAACCGCTCGTTGTCACGGTTTTCATTGAGCCGGGCCGCTGTGCTCAGCAGGCGGCTTGTTGACCAATACGACGTGTCCATGCCTTGACCTTCTAACCCCGAAAGAACGACTGCACCGGCGAAGTGCTGCGCTCTGTAACTTGACCCGGTGGGACGGCACCGGCGACGCCAGACGCTGCGGGGTACGAGACCCATTGGAGATGCGAAGGGCGCTTAGTGAAGTATCCTATGCGATGAAAGTTGAGGTTTGGACCATTGAAAGGTGGAACCGTGGGCGAACTCGTCTCCTTCGAGCCTGATGAGGAGTTCGACGCACCCGGTCGGCTGACCGCGCAGACAGTGGGGACGGGTGAACGTTCGCTTCTTGAGGAGTTGCAGGATCTTGTGCTGTCCACCACGGATATGCAGGAGTTCCTCAACGAACTTGCCGTCCTTTCAGCGCGCAGCGTCAGCGGGCACGAGGAGACGGTGCTGTGCGGCATCACACTGTTGCGCCGCCGTCGGGCGGCGACTGTCGCCTACAACTCGGAGACTGCGAAGTCCATGGATGAACTGCAGTACGCCTTCAAGGAGGGTCCGTGCCTCACAGCAGCCAAGGAGCAGCGCACCATCGTCGTGGAGGATTTTGCTAGCGAGAGCAGATGGCCCGAATATTCAGAGGCGGTCTCCGGATACGGGCTGCGCTCTATTCTTTCTGCCCCCTTTACCATCGGGGCGGGAGCACACGCGGCGATGAACCTGTATTCCTACCGTCCGAGTTCTTTCAGGAGCGAGGAAGTCACTTTCGCCGAGTCATACGCGCGTCAGGCGTCAAAAGGACTGCAGTTGGCGTTGCGGATGGCACACTACAGCGAGGAAGCGGACAACCGCAGCCGCGCCATGGAGTCCCGAACGCATATCGACGTGGCAGTCGGGATCGTCATGGCGCAAAACCGCTGCTCGCAGGATGAAGCCTTCACGATCCTGCAACGGGCCTCGAACGCACGCAACGTGAAGCTGCGCGTGATCGCCGCGGAGATTGCCCAACGGGTTTCCGGCGCGTCACCTGCAACCCACTTCGACGGGTAACGGGATCGTCAGAGCGCGGCGCTAAGCTCGACACTACGTCTCGCTGGTTCCTGCTGCTCAGGAAAAAGGCTTTCAGGAAGGTATATGAAGAACAGGCGCCCGCCCGAGCTTTCCGCACCATTGGACCCCAAATTGCTTGGCACCAAAGTGGTTAAGGTTTTTGGGGAGAGCCTTGAGATTCACTCCGTCGGAGCGCTTCTGAACCACTTTCCCCGTACTTACCTTCCGCCTGGGGAGCTGACGGGGTTGTCCGGCGTCCCGCTCGATGAAGACGTCACCCTGGTCGCCCGGGTGCAATCGGCAAACTCGCGATGGATGCGGACGCGCAAGGGCAAACTGCTGGATGTTGTTATCACCGACGACGACGCCGGGAGTCTCGGGACCATGCATGTCACCTTCTTCAACGCTCATGTTGCTGAACGACAGCTCACCGTTGGAACTCGCGCCGTCTTCTCCGGAAAAACGGGCAGTTACCGGGGACAGTTGACCCTCACCAATCCACGGTTCTCGCTACTCGATGAAGACGACGCCGGCATGGACAAGCATCTCGTGCCTATCCCCGTGTATCCGGCGTCTGAGCACATCAGCAGTGATCAGATCAAGAAGTCCATCGAGAAGGTACTTGACACCCTCGTTCATTCACAGCTGAATGACCCGGTTCCCGCGCACATCGCCCGCCGTGACCGGCTGATGAACATCACCCAGGCCTATGAGTTGATCCACCGACCTGCCGAGGTGGAGGATGCCTACCGTGCCCAACACCGTTTCCGTTACCAGGAAGCGTTGGTCCTGCAGACTGCCTTGGCACGGCGACGGGCTGAAGTCCTCGCAGAGGAGGCAACGTCACGCCCGCTGATCCAAGGTGGGTTGCGCGATCAATTTGATGCTTCGCTGCCGTTCACGTTGACCTCGGGCCAACAGCAGGTGGGGGAGGAGCTTGCAAAGGACCTTGCCGGTGCCCATCCAATGAATCGGCTGCTTCAGGGCGAGGTTGGGTCGGGAAAAACGCTTGTTGCCTTGCGGGCGATGCTGCAGGTCATTGACGCAGGGGGGCAGGCGGCCCTTCTGGCACCTACTGAAGTGCTTGCGGCGCAGCACCATCAATCCATTACTCGTACCCTCGGCCCGCTGGCTGAGGGAGGAATGCTCGGCGGGGCGGTGGACGGGACACGGGTTGTGCTCCTGACGGGGTCCATGTCAACGGCGCAAAGGCGTGAGGCGCTGCTTGCAGCCGCATCGGGTGACGCCGGCATTGTCATCGGCACACACGCCCTGTTGTCGGAAAACGTTCAGTTCTTCGATCTCGGGTTGATTGTTGTCGATGAGCAGCACCGTTTCGGCGTGGAGCAGAGGGACGCACTCCGGGCGAAGGCCGCCGCTGCGCCGCACATGCTTGTCATGACGGCTACCCCCATTCCCAGGACTGTTGCGATGACTGTTTTCGGTGACCTGGATGTATCCACCCTGACGGAACTTCCCGCCGGCCGTGCCCCCATTGCGACTCACGTCGTAGGGCTTTTCGAGAATCCCAACTGGGTGGATCGCGCGTGGGCTCGGACGCGGGAGGAGATTGACGCCGGCCGGCAGGTTTACGTCGTGTGCCCAAAGATCGGCAACTCGCAAACGGAACCTGACAGTGCTGATGCAATGGAACTCTA
The DNA here is from genome assembly GCF_039530425.1 of Arthrobacter parietis. Lineage (NCBI taxonomy): Bacteria > Bacillati > Actinomycetota > Actinomycetes > Micrococcales > Micrococcaceae > Arthrobacter > Arthrobacter parietis. The sequence goes on from NZ_BAAAON010000002.1 coordinate 248,727, forward strand.
CGAAGGTGCGCCTCCGAACAAGCAGGAACTGACGTCCGTTGTGGAACTGTTTGAGTCCCTGCAGGATGTGCCCGCCCTTGCCGGAGTGAAGATGGGCCTGCTGCACGGGCGCCTTGATCCGGCAGAGAAATCCGCCACTATGGCTGGATTCAATGACGGCGTCATCAGTCTCCTGATCTCCACTACCGTGATTGAGGTCGGAGTTGACGTTCCCAATGCCACTCTCATGGTGATCATGGATGCGGACCGCTTCGGTATCTCACAACTCCATCAGCTGCGGGGAAGGATCGGTCGCGGTGGGCACCCGGGTACCTGCCTGCTTGTCACGCAACTCGAACCGGCACACCCCAGCCGGGAACGGCTGGACGCTGTCGCTTCAACGTCCGACGGCTTCGAACTGTCCCAAAAGGACCTGGAGCTCCGCCGCGAAGGAGACATCCTGGGCGCATCACAGTCGGGAGGCAGGTCGGCACTGCGCTTCCTCAAAGTGATTCAGCATGCCAAGGTGATCGAAAAAGCCCGTCAGGACGCACAGGAACTGATCGATGCTGACCCAACACTTGCGGAGCACCCTGAGCTCGAAGAAGCGCTGGATCTCTATCTGAACGCCGAGAAAGAAGCCTTCCTCGAACGGGGATAAGCGGAACCACTGGATCAGGAAGCGCGGGACGCCGTCTTTCGCGATCTGGAAGCAGGAGTGAGGCGGAAGCGGGAGCGCTCGGAGGCCGGTATCAGGGAGGCCCACTCGGGGTGACCTCCCAGGTATCCACGGACGGTAGGACAGAACGGCATGACCGCCAACCGCCGCCGGTGCAGGTTTTCGAGCACGTTCCCTACGAAGTAGGTATCCAGGCGTGCGCGCTTGAAACGCTGCTCGATGGTCGTGTGCAGCAGCCAGATCTGGCCCTGCCGGTTCTCGTATTGAAGGTAGCCGACGTTGTCTCCGTCAACGTACAGCTCGAACCGGCTCAGCTTCATATTGTCGCGGACTGCCGTCCGCAGGCTTGTTGAGCGGTCGGTATAACGCAGGTCCATGTGAACTCCCACAGTCGAGAGGCTGGTGAGGCTCGCTGCTGAACCGTACAAACAACTATAGCGACAATCAGTAGGCTGACAAAGCAGCCCGCAGGTTCAGGCAATGGCGCGTTCAGGCGATGCCCGAGATGCTTTGACGGAAGGCGAGTTCGTCACAGGCGGCCTGGTAGCGCTCCAGGGCTCGGAGATCGGGCATCTCGGAATCCAACTCAAGGAAGAGGGCGTCGCACAACTCGGCAAGCCGGCGTTCCGGAACTGAAGAGAGATCGACGGGGAAATCGTCGTCGGTTTCGGTCCAGGCGGGAGCGTTATCCCCGGGTTCGCGGATAGATAGTAGAGGTGGCTCAATGAATGAGCGCGACTGAGCGTCCATGAGGTGGCACTCCCACAAGTAGGTCTTACTGTGGCTCGCTGCTGAACCTGTTGCCAGTCTAATCGGCTGCTATTTTGTGGCAACCCCGGGACCGGTTCACACACTGTATCTCTGCCCGGATGCCTGTCAGGCCAGGGTTTCAACCCGATTTCGTAAGCCGACTTTCAATAAAAGTAATAAGCATGCTTCCAATTAAGCGACTGATGTGCCTACCCTTGTGCAACCGGATACTTCGGACAAGCCCTCTGCAATCAATCTCGAGGAGATAAAATGATCACGCAGGAACATATCGACCGCATTCTTGATGGCAACGGGAACGTTGTGGACCAGGACGGCAACAAGGTTGGATCCGCGGGCCAGGTGTACGTGGATGACCACACAGGAGAGCCCAGCTGGGTCACGGTGAAGACGGGACTCTTCGGTACGTCTGAATCGTTCGCGCCGCTGCAGGGCGCTTCCATGGACGGCGATGATGTGCGCATTGCCTACACCAAGGACCAGGTCAAGGACGCACCTAAGGTTGACCCGGACCAGAATTTGAGCGAGGCGGAGGAAGAGGAACTCTACCGCCACTACTCCCTGAACAGGCCAGGTGGAGGTTACGACGCCGCCGAACACGGTACGTACTCGGGCACCACCACCGGGTCGGACGATTTCCGTGACTCCAATCCCGGCATCGCAAGCGCCGGCGAGAGGGACCGCTACGACGCGGACCGCGGTGACCGAACAGTTGGACATGACACTTCCGGGCCCACCACGGATGATGCCATGACCCGGTCCGAGGAACGGCTGCATGTCGGCACGGAGGAGCAGGAGACCGGGCGTGCCCGCCTCCGCAAATACGTAGTGACGGAGAACGTCACCAAGACCGTGCCGGTCCAGCGGGAGGAAGTGCGGGTCGAGCGTGAGCCGATCACCGACGCCAACCGCGGCGACGCTCATGATGGACCCGCCATCAGCGAAGAGGAGCACGAGGTGACCCTTCACGAGGAACGACCCGTCGTGGAGAAGGAAGCTGTGCCGGTGGAGCGGGTGCGCCTCGACAAGGAAGTTGTCACGGACGAGCAGACCGTGAGTGAGGAAGTGCGTAAGGAAGAGATCGAGACAGACGGCGACGATTCCCGTCGCGGGCTCTGACCGGGGCGGCGTCCGGCAATGAACGAACGCTGGTTTCGCCGCGTGTTCCGGTGGGTAGGTGCTGGACGCTCGGAAGCTACGCTTCCGGGCGTCCAGCCACATGTGGAGCGCGCTGACATCAACGAGCGGGTGAGGCACCTCAACTCCGCACAGCTGTGCCGGGCATGGCGAATCAGCTTCCTGGCTGTCATCAGCGCCAAGACAGCGGCGGAACTGGAAGAGCTCGCGCGGAAGCGGCGGCTGTACCTTGAGGAAATGGAATCGCGGAATCCCGCCGGCTTTGCGTGCTGGCTGGCAAGTTCGCCCGCAGCATCAAGTGACCCGGAGCCTTACCTGCTCCACCAGGATGCAGGGCGGCGCCGGTTCGGCTCGCTCTAGGGTGAATCCGTCGGACTTGCGGTCACTACAACGTTCTTGCCCCAGGGATCTTCGGTGTAACAGCTGATGAGAACAAGCCTGTTCGGCGTGATATCCCAGATATTGCTGTCCTTGAGGGTGTCCTTGTCATGAGTGACAATCGAATCGACTACGTAGTGCTGCACACCGGAGCCGGTGTGCAGCACTATTTCGTGCCCCACCTCCACATCGGTGCTTATGCGGTTGAACGGAGCCTCACGATCCTCCCAGCTGTGTCCGGTGATGTACGTGGTGTCGTTCGATCCGCGCCCGGGCATGCCGAATGAGGTAAGCCAGTAGCCGTCCATGGTGAACGGTGGGACGAGGGATTGTGACGCCTCGTCTGCCGAGGTGGGAGTGAGAGGTAAAACTGCTACATCGATGCCGGCGGATTCCACGATCAGCCGCTCCGGAGCGGCGGCACGAGGTTTCGGAGCGGCTGCCTGGGTGGTGGCTGCCTGGGTGGTGGGACTGGGGCTGGCTTCCGGGGCGGGCGTGGGCGTGGCACTGGCAGCCATGGTTGCGGGGCGCGCCGTCTCCTCCGGGGCTGCCTGTGGTGCAAATGCACCGCTGAGCGCTGTGGTGGAAACGAGCGCGCCCAACACTGCTGCCCCCGCAACCCATAGCCGCATTCGCGGCCGGGGAGCGGGGGCAGCAGCGTCACGCTGTGTAGCTGTCATCGAGTGGGTTAGGCCCGGCCTGCGCTTCGACGACGAACGACGACGACGGCACCGGCCGCTGTTACCGCACCGAATCCTGCCAGCCCGGCCAGGAGGGCGAGGTTCGCGGGATCTGTGGGTCCGGCGTCGTCCGCTGCGGTCTGAATGTTCAGGCCACGCTGCTGCGGAGCGGCTGGCCGGGCGACCGGCGCGTGCGCGACCGGCGCGTGTGCGACCGGCGCCTGAGCTACCGCCGCGGCCGAGCAAGCAGCGATGACTGCGTCGGCCAGAGCGATGAGGTCCTGCGGGTTGGAGCCCTCGGTCAGACTGAGGCGGACGATGGCGTCATCGAAAGATGCCGCTGCCGTCTCGACCTGCGCCTCAAGAGCAAGGATCTCCGGAGTGCCGTAGGCAGCGTCGAAAGCCTCCACGTAAGCCTGCTCAGCCTCGTCGTACCTCAAGAAGGCGTCCTCCAACGCTGTTTGCGCTGCGGCTTCATCTGCCTTGGCCGAAGCGGTGGCAGCCACCGCAATGTCGTGCCGCGCCTGTGCCTGATCGCGCTGAGCCTCAGCTTCTTCCAGCGCGGCAGCGTCGCCCGGCGGAACGTCCAGGACTGCTTGTTTTGCCGCTTCCAATTCCGCGAGGGTGGTAGCTTCGGCCGATTGGGCTGCGGTCAGAAGCGCCACGGCAGCGTTGACTACTTCCGACGCCTCGAAAGTGGCGGCGTCGGCAGCTTCAAGAGCAGCAAGTTCAGCGGCCACGGCGAGGTCAGCTTCCACGTAGAGAGGCTCGAGCTGCGCTCCGAGTGATTCGAAAGTAGCTATTGCGGCGCGAAGTTGATTTGCCAGAGTGATATCGACCGATGCGACTCCGATGTGTGTCTTCAGCGCAGCCTGAGCCGTGAGACATTCAGCCGATCCGGGAGCAGCAGATGCGGGCGCAGCCGTAAGCACCGAGCCTGTCGCGAGAAGTGCTGAGACACCGACGGTGAGCAGGCAGGAACGAGTATTCATATGTGTTGTCTTTCGTGAGAAGCCCCCAAGTCCCCCTTGAGCGGCGCGCGCCGCTCGCACTTCGCTAACGCGGCTGCTTTTCGGCTGCACTTATTGGACCACGCGGAAACTGTTTCTGCTAGTGGTTTAGAGTGTTTTTTCATGAGTCGAATCATCGCCGGGGCCGCAGGTGGCACTACGCTGACCAGCGTCCCGGGCCAAGCGACGCGACCCACCACTGACCGGGTCAAGGAAGCCTTGTTCTCCCGCTTGGATGCCTACAACGTTCTGGCCGGCGCGCATGTGCTGGATCTCTTCGCTGGATCTGGGTCGCTGGGGGTGGAAGCGGCGAGCCGGGGAGCTGCAGCCGTGGACCTTGTCGAGTCTGCGGACCGGGCTGCTGCCGCCTGCCGTACAAACGCCGATGCGATGAACCAGGTCCTTGGCTGGACCTGCGTTCGCGTGCACCGATCGAAGGTTGAGACCTATCTGAATCGGGTCCCGGAAGACGCACTATGGGATGTGGTGCTCATGGACCCGCCCTATCCGCTCGAGGACGCGCCACTGGTGACCATCCTGTCCACTCTTGTTCCGCACCTGGCGGAAGGGGCCGTCGTCGTGCTCGAACGTTCCTCGCGCTCAGGGGAGCCGGATTGGCCCGACGGGATTGAGCGCTTCGCCGACAAGAAGTATGGCGAGACCCGGCTCTGGTACCTGGAACCGGTCTAACGCTTCCGCCGTTCAGTCCCCCCGGTAGCCGGGGCACTGATCTGACTACCTGATCTCATCTAACTCTCATCTCTGGTTCATCTGCGCCCCATGCAGCCTCCGTACGGTGTTTGCAGGACACGAAAACGGGACCCAGAAATACGAAAGCTAGGGGCATTCATCATGCGGTTATCGGTCATCGGATGCGGGTATCTCGGAGCGGTGCATGCGGCGTGCATGGCGAAGCTGGGGCACGAGGTGGTGGGCATCGACGTCGATGGTGCGAAAGTTGCGGCCCTGAGTGCCGGGGATGCTCCCTTTTTTGAGCCAGGGCTTCCGGAATTACTCGCTGAGGCGCTTGAAACTGGCCGGTTGCGTTTCTCAACCGACATCGCCGATGCGGCCGGCTCCGCTGTGCACTTCATCGCGGTCGGCACACCACAGAAGCGAGCAGAGAACGGAGCAGACCTCAGCCATGTCTATGCGGGCGTCGACGCACTGTTACCCCATGTGAATGCAGGCGACGTTGTGGTGGGGAAATCCACCGTTCCCGTTGGTACTGCCCGCGACCTTTCCGTACGTATCTCCGAGGCATGCCCTTCAGTGACGCTGGCCTGGAACCCGGAATTTCTGCGCGAGGGCTTCGCCGTCAAGGACACGCTGGAACCGGACCGCCTGGTGTACGGGCTGGATGATGCAGCCAGTGGTGCTCAGCTGATCCTGGATGAGGTGTACGCTCAGGCGCTCGCTGGAGGGACCCCGCGATTGGTGATGGACTATGAGACAGCTGAGCTGGTAAAGGTATCCGCAAACGCCTTCCTGGCCACGAAGATCTCTTTCATCAACGCAATGGCGGAAGTCTGCGAGGCCACCGGAGCTGATGTCTCCATGCTTGCGGACGCCATTGGCCACGACGCACGGATCGGCCGGAAGTTCCTCAACGCAGGTCTCGGGTTCGGTGGTGGCTGCCTCCCGAAGGACATCCGCGCTTTCATGGCGCGAGCGGGTGAGCTCGGCGCCGATCAGGCCCTGACCTTCCTGCGCGAAGTCGACTCTATCAATATGCGGCGGCGCGCCCGCATGGTGGATCTGGCGCGGGAGGTCTGCGGCGGGTCGCTGCTCGGGCAACGGATAGCCGTTCTCGGTCTGGCTTTCAAGCCCAACTCCGATGACGTCCGTGATTCGCCCGCCCTGAGCGTCGCCGCCCAGTTGCAGCTTCAGGGAGCGGCGGTCACAGCTACCGATCCTCAGGCCGTGCCGAACGCGTCGCGACGCTTCCCTGACCTCGCCTACACCGCCTCTGTTGAAGAGGCCGTCCAGAATGCCGACGCTGTGCTGGTGCTGACCGAATGGGAGCAGTACTGCGCGCTGAATCCAATGGATCTCCGTGCACTGGTGGCTCGTCCAGCGATCGTGGACGGACGAAACTGCCTGGACCCGGTGGCCTGGCGCGACGCCGGCTGGACCTATCGGGCGCTCGGACGTCCAAAAGCCGCCGCCGTACCCGCGCCCACCGCTGCAGCGCGTTAGGTCTTGAGATTCAGAACCTCAAGCTCAACATCGATGCCGAAGAAGTCCTCCGGGCGTCCTGTCGCCACTTTCATGCCAAGGACCCGCGCCGTGGCTGAAGAAATAAGGGTGGCCAGCGGGAAGGTCCCGCCGTCAGGGTGCGGGGCAAGGGCAAGCGCTGCAAGTTCGCGAGCCGCCTTGTGGTCGAACGGAAGTACCCGGCGTTGTAGGACACCTTCCAGCGCATGGTGCATAGCGCGGTATCGGGCCTCCCTGAACAGTATGTTGGGTGATCTGCGAATTGCCGCGTAAACCTCGGCAACGGCGATTGCGGACGTGTGCGGTTTGCCGGTAAATCGCTTCACCCATTCCTCGGCTTCGGTATTGTCCGTGCCGATCAAGGTCAGCAATACGTCCGAATCCAGAATGATCATGCTGCTGACACCCGCCTATGAGTGGCCGCCGATGAACCCGGAAGTGCCGTGGGAATCGGCTCCCTGAGCATGCGGAAAGGGGAGCGCCGGGGCGGGAGCTGGCTGATAGTGAGGCCGGCAAAATCGATCCGCACATCTGCCATATCGGTGTACCAGCGAGGTAGCGGCATCATCGAGAGCGGATAGTCCGCCAGCCGCGATTCCCAGGGCAAGGCCGCGAACTGATCGAGTAGTGCTCTGAGCTCGGCCTGCAGCGAGCGTCCATTCGACGCCGCTAGCCGTTTCAGCTCATCGAGCGTGTGTTGATCGACGTTGCGGATACTGATGCTCGGCATAGGTGTTCCTTCCAGAAGGGTGCATGTACTGGATGCGTTGCATGCATTGAGTGCAGTACATGCACCCTTCTGGAACAAGGCGGTCCCCCCGTAGCTTTACGGTGGCTGTGTGGAGGAGCGGTGCTGCTACTGGTTCCGTTCCGAGCCGCGATTGATCCGCCGCGCCAGATCGACAACGGCGCCGCCTCCCAGGACGATCGATCCTGCGACCGCGGCAAGCATGAGGTAGAGCCACACAACGCTGCCCACGGCGTTCTCCGGGACGCTGAGCATCTCGAACCACTCCAACGACCCGCCGATCCAGAAAGCTGCCACTGCGATCAGCACTATCACTGCAGGTGCACAATCCCAACGCAGAATCCCGCTTGCCTTTGTCTTGACTGTCTCCTCGAGTTGCTGCGTTCCCATGAGTCCAGTATTGAACAGCTAGCTGAGCATTCCGTGTCGTGTCGTCGTGTCGTTAGCTAATCGGGACAGGTCCGTTACCCGGCGTTAATCAATACGTCGGTCGTTACCTCGGAAGAGGGGTCAGGCAGGCATTCCTGAGAGGAAACTGCGTTTGCCAAGACGCTCCTCAAGCTCACTGAACCACGTAGATGCCATGTCCCGGTAGGGCGGCCTGAACGCATAAACGCAGGCCAGCCGAAGAGCTGTCGCTGCAGCATAGGCCTCAAACCGCGGGAAGGGTACCGCCAGGACCTCGGCCACTTCGTGGATATAGTGACCGCCAACGGTCGCGGTGCCAGCAGGCAACAGTCCCTGGGCCTCCCGGAAATTCAGGTGAATCGCCAGGTTAGCCAGGTCGAGCGCGGGCTCAGCGAGGGCAAGTGTGTCGCAGTCAATGATTCCCACCGACCGGGTCCCCGGGTCTACTAGAACCTGTTTGTCGTGCAGGTCACGGTGCGCAAGTCCGGCGGGCGAGGAACTATTGAGCAGGGACGTGCCGACCGACGCCGATACGCGGCGAAGTCGGTCCTCCGATACACCGAGAGCATCGAACTCGACTGCCAGTCCAACCCACCGTTCGAGGGTGCGGACTTCATCCTGCGCTGAATGAATCCGTGCGGCCATGGAAGGTTCGTTGCTGATAGACGTGCCGACGAAAGCGGGCCATCGTTCTGCCCAGAGTGCCCAGGCACGGCTCCACGCGTCCAGCGGCCTGGAGCCATGGTCGGAGCCGACACCGGAAGCCGACCAAGTGCCGGCGTCCAGACCTCTACCCAGATCGTGCAGGCTCACTCCGGGTACGGCAGATAACGTGATGCTGTGTTCACTGGCAGCTACCACATCGGGCGCAACAACTCCGGATCCAGCCAGCCCGGCAGCAGCCGCCAGATGTGCGTCTCTGACAGCGGCGGCCTTCCCACCCGCAAGAAACTTCGTGTACCGCCCGTCGGCGCGCACGACGGCGCGCCGCTTCAAACGGTGCACCAGCAGTTCTCCTGAAGGATCGGCATCCAACCCGGGCAGTGCGCGATCGTCGCGAAACGGCACCAGGGACGCGCAGCCCTCGGCATCGATGCGGCCGGCACGGATCCGACCAGTTCGCGGTTCCCGGCCTTCGATGACCAGACTCCCGTCACTGCGGGGCCAGACGCGGTGGATACGAACCGGCGGACCGCCGTCGTTCGGCAACTCAACCGGTATGTGCATCACCACAAAACCTCTTCAATCATCGTGAGACGGCGGTCGACCTGCTGCCGCCAATCCGGTGCACAGGCGCGGAATGGTTCGCGAAGCCGGTTCAGCAGGTGAAAGGCGGTCCACGCCACTGTCTCGGAGTCATGTACGGTGGCACGCCCGGTGCCGTACCCATTGAGCAGGGCAGCCGTTCGCGGCAGCCCGAGGACGTTGCGGCCGTCGGCCATGGGGGATTCCAGCGCCTCGGCGGCGGCGAAGCTACCCAGGTCCGACGCTGCGGCACCGTAAGTGCTCCACTCGAAGTCGATCAACCGTACCTGCCTGCCGTCCACGAGCACCTGGTCGGCCGAGAAATCTCCGTGGATTACCGCAGCCCTGCCCGGCTGGCGCAGCAGAGCCTCCAGCTCCGCGGACACTCGCTCCAGGCGACCCCCGTTTTCCGGTATCAGCTCGGCATTCTCACGGATGAGTGAACGAAGCCGTCCTGCAGGTGCCCGCCACGCGTGCGTCTTGTGGATCGGTGCTTGATCGTGCAGTAGGGCCAGCGCTTTACCCGCGGACCGGGCAGGCAGTTCCGCAACCTGAAGCGGGACGGTGCTGAGGTCTCCGGAGCCGTACCACGGCAGGTACTCAAGATGCTTGGAGGTAGGTAGGCCCGGCGGCAACAGTGCCGAGTCGAGAGGAAGGACGACGGGCACCCCGCCATCCGCCAGTTCAGAGAGCATTCCGTGGGTAATAGAGTGTCCGCCCGCACTCGCCCTTCCTATGAGACGCGGGGTGCCAGCGGCATCCACGCTGAACACCAGGCGCCGGAACGGGTTGTACTTGAGCACTCCGAGGCCCGGCGACGGCACCTCCAGGCCAGCCCGCCTGAACCCACGAAGCACCGGGTACAAGCGCGGATCCAGCGCGATCGGCCCGCTTGCCAATATTCCGTCATCAAGTGCGAAGCGCTCCCACGCCACATCCTGGGTGAGCGCGCGCCGGAAGGTTTTCTCCAGCTTCACCGACGAATCGGTGCTGTACATCGCCAGCCAGCGGACGCCGCCGTCGTCATCGTGGAGACGCGCGACCGCCGACCTGCCGCGCTTCCAACGCAGGTGAGCGGCACGTACCGGACGTTTGAACAGGGAGCTCAGCGCGTCCGGATCGAAGAGCAACTCGAGTGATCGGAGGTGGGAGTCAAGCGGAGTGCGCAGGCTGCTCATGGCACGCTCCCAGCCGGCACCGTTGCGGTCGTACGGTTCTGAGCGGAAGCGCGTTGCTCCTCGACCCAGCGTGCAAACAGCGGGTAACGCAGCAGCTCCTCCGGTGATCCGTCCAGCAGCACCCGCCCGTCCTGAAGCCAGAGCACGCGGTCGCTCTGCAACGCCACGGAAGCCTCATGGGTCACCGCTACGGTGGTTCGTCCCGCGCTGAGCGTCGTCAGGGCGCCGAGAACCTCGGTCCGCGCGTCATGGTCCAGCCCTGTCGTCACTTCATCGAGGAGCACCACCGGTGCATCGCGCAGAATGGCGCGGGCAATCGCGATACGTTGCCGCTGCCCCCCGGAGAGAGTCCCGCCGCGCTCGCCGACAGTCGTGTCGTAACCCTTGGGAAAGCTGGTGATGAAACCATGGGCCTGCGCCAGGTGCGCTGCCCGCTCAACCTCGCCGTCCGTCGCTGACAGGCGCCCGAAACGGATGTTCTCGCGGATACTGCCGGTAAACAGGACCGCCTCCTGCAGGACGAGGCTGACGTTCGATCGGAGGGAAGCGAGTGTGATGTCGGTGAGGTTCACGCCGTCGAGGCGCACTGAACCGCGCTCCGGATCCATAGTGCGCACCAGGAGGGACAGCAGTGTGGACTTGCCGGATCCGGACGGTCCCACGATGGCCGTGGTGCGGCCCTCCTGCAGGCATAGGGTGAGATCGGACAGGACCACCCGCCCCTCATAGGATGCCGAGACGTGGCGGAACTCGAGCTCGCCCCACACCTTGCCCAGCGGAAGGGCCGTAGGGGAGTCGGTGATGTCCACCGCCTCGTCGAGCAGTTCGGCCACGCGCTCGCCGGACGCCGTGGCGCGCGCGATCCGGCCGGTGTACTTCGCGAGGTCCCGTAACGGCTTCATGGCAGTCTTCAAATACATCAGGAAGAGCACCAGGTCACCCGGCGTCATGGCTCCCTGAACCACCCGCCACCCGCCCCCGGCAAGGACGACGGCGGTCGCGACGCCCACAATCACATCCGTCCTTCGCTCCAGGGCGGCTGCGAGGCGGCGGGACCTCACGCCGTCCTTGAGAGTTTTCTGGTTGCTGCTGCCGAACCGGTCGGACAGCGCCCGTTCCAGGCCGTACGTCTGTACAACCCGGATGGCGCCCAGGCTCTCCTGGGCGGTGTTCGCGAGGGAACCTTCACCCTTGCGGGTAAGCCGTGCAGCCACAGTGATCTTGTCCGTGCTGATTCGTGAAAGGAGCAGGAATCCCGCGCATGCGGCGATGACCACCAGTGCCAGCAGCGGATCGAGCCAGAACATTACTCCGGCCATCGCAACCAGGGTGATGCAGTTGGCCAATAGCGGCATACCGGCCGTGACGGCGACCTCCTGGAGCCTGCCGACGTCGCCGACCAATCGCTGGACCGTGTCGCCGGTGCGATTGACCGAGTGGAACCGCGCGGAGAGGGACTGGACGTGATCGAACACCTTAGCTCGCAGTTTGGTAGCAACCCGCGATCCGACCAGAGCGAAAGCGAGTGTAGCGAAGAAGTTGCAGACCGCGCGCATACCGGTGAAAAAGACGAGGGCGGCGCCGCAGGCCAGGAGCAGCAGGGGAGTCGCCTCCGGTCCGGTGCCTGCAAAATCAGCGCCCAGGCTCCGGGTGACCGCGTCCACCACAAATTTCACCGGCCACGGTTCGAGGACCCGGAACGCGACCTCACACAGCAGCACCAGGACACCGCCGGCCATGAGCAGTCCCTGACCAGACAGATGCGGCCTGAGGATCTGCAGCGTACGACGAAGGGCTGATTTCTCGGGTATGACGACCGCCTTAGTCATGCCGGCACCTCCTCGGTGATGCGGTTCAGGACGGTGTCCCAGCTGTGACGATCAGTCGCCGCTGCCCGCGCGGCGGAGGACATCGCCGCCCGGGCAAGCGGTGCCGAGGCCAGCCCATCAATGGCTTCAGCCAGCGCGGACGGATCGGACGGTTCGACCAGAAGTCCGGTGACGCCGTCGTCAATGATGTAGGGCACCTGCCCCACCCGGGAGGCGACAACGGGCAACCCGGCGGCACAGTATTCGTAGATTTTCAGCGGGGAGAAGTACTGGTCGCCGTGGCTCGCGCGTGGGTACGGGGCAGCCGCGATCGAACATCCGGCGAGGGCCTTTGGAACGTGCTCCGGTGCGATTGCGCCGGTGAACTCAACGTCGGCCCCCACCCTCTCGGCCAGGCCGCGCAACTCCGCCCCCTGTGGGCCGTCCCCGACTATGCGGAGCGTCCACTCGCGCGATCCCGCAGCCTGCGCTTCTATCAGCGTTTCCACCCCGTGCCAGGGCTTCAGGGTTCCGACGAATGCAACGACCGGCATGCCGGGCGCTTCAGACGAGGGGCGGATGCGGTGGATGTTGACGCCGTTGGCAACTGTGCGGATCCGCTCATGGTGCTCCGGGTCAACGCGATTTCGGACCCAGTCGGCCACCGGATCGGAGACACAAACAGTTCGGGTCGCGGCGCCGACCTGTTCCCGCAAAGCCGCGTGCGCCGCGGTTTCATCAATCAGACTCCGGTGGGTCCGCTGTTCCTCGATCAGCGGCGCGTTGACCTCGAGGAAGCCAGGAACCCGCAGTTGACCGGTAACGCGCGCAAGCGTGTCGCTGAACAGCGAGTAGCGCTCGTAGACGGCATCCGCGCCGTCGTCCAGAATCCGCTGGGCGAGTTCAGCGGCAGCGGCAGCCTGTGAGTTCTCACGGGCTGCCCCTTTCCCGGTTACCGGTACGACGACGACGGTGAGGTCCGCCAGGTCAGCCGGGACGTCGCTGCCGGGCCGCGTGCAGTACACCGTCACCTCCGCGCCGCGGTTCCGCCAGGCCCGGACAATTTCCTGAACGTGCACGGACGCACCCTTGGTGCCGAACACCGGCACACCCGGGTCGATGCACACATAAGCGATGCGCTTCATCGGACCACCGCCTCGAGTTCGGGGGAAGTGAAGCACGACGACGATACGGATGACGGATGCTCTGCGCGGACGGGAGGATCTGCCTCCGCCGCTGCCGTCCCGCACAAACGCTGCAGTTGTGCGGACTGCGAGCGGGAATCAAAGCAGCGTTCAATCAATGACCGGGCAGCCAGAGCGGTTGCCATCCGGTCGAACGAGTCGGACGCCGTCGTCCGCAGCGCCAGAATCAGGTCCTCGACGTTACCGGCGCGGACAAGCAGACCGGTGGCGGCGCCGTCCATTCCGCCGAGGACCTCCGGAATCCCGGTGACGTCCGACCCGATGCAGACCACACCCATCGCCATTGCCTCAAGCAGCACCGTCGGCAGTCCGTCGGCGTTGCCGTCTGCCCCGATGATGCAGGGAGCGGCGAATACATCGGCCCATCTCAGGAGTTCGATGACTTCGCTCTGCGTGCGGGGGCCGAGGAGGTGTATTTGGTCGCTCAAGCCGAGGAGCCTGACGCGGTCGGCCAGGCTATCAGCCAACTCCCCACCTCCTGCTATGCGCACGTCTACCTGGACGCCGGAGCGCACGAGCGCCGCAACAGCGTCAATCAGGAGCGAGAAGCCTTTCTTTTCAACGAGCCGTCCAACTGCGGCGATCCGGAAGGGCATGTGGACGGGAGCGGATTCCCTGAAAGGGAAGCGGCTGAGCTCCAGCCCGTTGTAGACGCGGTGGAGCCGGCCCGATGCGGCCGGCGCAAGGGTTGAGAGGTACCGGTAGTTGAAGTCGCTCACGGTGACCGTGTGGTGCGCCGCCTGTATGAGGCGGATGAGTTCAGCCTGGTCAACCTGCTCGTGGTAAATGTCCTTGGCATGGGCAGTGAAGGAGAATGGAACGCCCGTGAGCGCGGAGGCAATGCGGGCGGTGCGTGCTGCGATTGATCCGAAATGGGCGTGGAGATGGGTAATTCCCCGCTCAGTTACCCGGGTTGCCAGTTCGACGCCCTGGTGCACCTCAGATGCCTCGCATTCAGCGAGATCGGGCAGGAGAGCGGCGAAGCGCTGGGCGAAGTTGGGGATCACGTTGTGGGCGGCGGCGATGATGGGCCAGCCCTCGGACAATTTCTGCGGGCGGGCCACGTAGGTAACGGGCGCCTGGACCCGGGCCAGTTCGGGGTGGAAGCGGGGGTCAACGGGCGGGCGAAGCGAGAAAATCTCAAGGTCCTCGCCCGCTGCTTCACGGGCGAGGATTTCCGTGACAATGAAAGTTTCCGAAAAGCGTGGGTAGATTTTCAGGACGTAACCGACGCGCCCCTCGTTAGACAGCTGCATGACGGGTCCAATCCGTGCGTCGTTCGGAGCTGCCGTCCGGCTGGGCCAGGAGCTCGGATGCGTACTCGTAGGTTGTTGCGAGTCCATCGAGGTTGACTCCATCGCGGGCAACCTCCTGCCCGCCCACTTGCGCCCACCAGGTGGAAAGCGTGTCCGGGGTGAACTCGTCGGGGTGGCAGAAATCGAGCAACCGGTGCCGGGCCAGGCCGCGTGCGCGAATCAGCTGCTCCCGGCGCGGGTGGACCCGCGGCACAATCAGCGCGGGGGTGGTGGTGCTCATGATTTCGCACACGGTGTTGTACCCGCCCATGGCGACGACAGCCGCCGCCGACTGTATCTCTGCAAGGGCGTCCCGCACGGATCCGACGACATGCGTGCGGGGGCCGGCCGCCGCCTCAACCTGTGCACGGTCGCCTTTCGGCATCTGGGGACCGGTGACAATGAGGTGCTCGAGCCCCTCCGGGAGCCTGGCGCGGGCGGCGGTCAGGGTTACGTCAAGACCGTCGGATCCGCCGCCGGCCATCGTGACGACGAAGGGAACACCGGTGGCGCCGGTACGAGGCCGGACCGGACGGCCGAGGGAAAGGTATCCGGTGTGCCGCACGAGGTGGGCGAGGCTGCCCGGAATTTCGCCGGAGCGCACCGGATCGTGGACCAACGGATCTCCGTAGACCCAGAACTCATCGAACGTCCCGTCCACCTGCTCCAGATCCAGTGCGGCCCATTCACGTCGTGCAGCCGAGGGCCGGTCGAGAACTTCGCGCAAGCCGAGCACTACCCGGCACGACGGACGCTCGCGCCGCAGCTGCTCCAGCCCTTCTGCCAGTTCATGCTCCACTCCAAACGGATGCCGGTCCACCACCACAAGGTGAGGACGGAAGTCGTGCAGCACAGCGGTGATCAGGGATGACCGAAGTTTGATGATGTCCTTCTGCTGGACACTCAGGTGGCGGGCTTCATAGCCTCCCGTGCCCTTCGCGATACCCGGCACCACCACCCAGTCCCACTCCTCGGGGATTTCGAAGCGGGTGGCTGCGGCGACTCCCGTGACCAGCACTCCGCTCACCGTCCGGCCTGCCCGCCTGAAGCTGCCGGTGAGAGCATGCGCCAGCGCGAGGTTGCGGCGGGTATGTCCCAACCCCTGGGAATCGTGCGAGTACAGGACCACGCGAAGCGTCCCGCGTTTCTGCGCTCCGGCCGTCGTGGACCTGCTGTCCTTCACCGTCATGGCTTGCATCCAACTTTCCCCGCAGCCAACTGGAACCGCAGGTTTCCCATTTAGCCAGCCGGCTATGAGACGTCGGTGAGCTATTCATGAGAGAGCTCTCATATGAAGTGGTCTGTGGAGCGGAAGTTAGTGGGTGCACGTAGGAGTGCCCGTCCCCTGCAGCCACAGATGCAGGGGACGGGCACTATTCATGCCGGAGCGGCGCTACCGTGGCTGGTAGGAAAGGCAGTCAGCCAGATCAGAACCGGACCCGATCTTCACGTCGTGCTTGTTGCACATGAGATGGCTGTTGTGAACGCACTCGTTGCGTTGGCAGGCACCCACATGCGCAAGGACCATCGGCAGGCCGCCGGTCTCCGAGGTATCGATGAAGGTTGCGCAGGAAGCGTGCTCGGGACTGCCGCTGACTGTGATGGCATACGCGGTGCAGCCGTCGTGGTTGAAGGCGCAGGTGTGAACGGTGCAATCGGATACTTCAGTGACTTCCGTTGTCATGATTCCTCCATCAACGGTGATCGGAAAATTGTCCGTGCAGTAGTTCAACGGTACTGCGGGTTATGGCCCGTGACACGGGTTCTTTAGCGCATGAAAACTGCGCGTAAATCAGCGCTTTCTACCGGCGAAATCCGTGTAGTCGGCGCCGGTCAGGAGTGCGGCCGGATGCGGTCCCGCAGCCGCAAGGGGCGCCGTCCACGCCGGGTTCCACCATGTTGACGCCGCCAGCACGATGTTTCCCGCGTGCTGCCCGGTGAACATGGCGGTCTCGCCCAGCGCCGCGACGTCGTACCCGGTCTCCAGCAGCAGGCGCGCCTGTTCGCGGGCGAAGGTCAGCGGAGGATCATCGCCTACGTTCACAAGCACAACGCCGCCGGGTGCGGCCGCCCTGGTGAGCAGGCGGTAAACCTCCGGCGTGGCCAATTCGGTGGCCCCGTCGGCACCGGAGAACACATCGAGAACGACGGCGTCAAACGCACCTTCAGTGCAGGCGGCGAGTGTGTCGCTCGCGTCTTCTACCAGTAGCTCGCAGTCGGTACCCGGTGGTAGCGGCAGGTGCTCCACCACGAAAGCAAGCAGTTCCCGCTCGCGCTCGACGGCAACCTGGCGGGATCCGGGACGGGTGGCCTGTACGTAACGGGCCAGGGTCAGTGCACCTGCTCCGAGGTGCAGGACGCGTATCGGCTCCCCGGCTGGCTTGAACACGTCAAGGACGTTCGCGATCCGGCGGAGGTACTCATAGAAAACGTTGTGTGGATCGGCGAGGTCGACGTGCGACTGCTGCGCACCGCCGATGCTCAGGATGAAGGCGCCGTCGTTATAGGCATCCATGTCAATTTCAGCATGCGCACCTGCCGCGCGGAGGTAGCGGGACGGCACGCTCACAGCCGCTCCCGGAGCGAGGACAGGCGGTGTACCGCGTCGGCGAGCACTTCCTCCTTCTTGCAGAACGCGAAGCGCAGGAGTGAGCGGGTGCGCCGTGCTCCTGCCTCATGACAGAACACCGGAACGGGGATTGCCGCCACACCAACCAGTTCCGGCATGCGCCTGGCCAGGGCGACGGCATCGGTGACGCCGAGCGGAGCTGCATCGACGACGGTGAAGTAAGTCGCCTGCGGGGTGAAGACGTCAAAGCCGGCGGCACTGAGGCCTTCCCCCAGGAGGTCCCGCCTGTACCGGAGGGAGTCGGCGATCGAGCGGTAGAAGGAGTCCTCCAGGCCCAACCCGAGCGCCACAGCGCCCTGGAACGGAGTGCCGGAACTGTAGCTGAGGAAGGATTTCACGCTGCGGACTGAATCCACCAGGTCAGCAGGCCCGGTCAACCAACCAATTTTCCAGCCGGTCACCGAAAACGTCTTTCCTGCTGAGGAGATCGTGACTGTGCGCTCCCATGCACCGGGCAGCGTGGCTACCGGGATATGTGTCGCTGCGAACGTCAGATGCTCGTACACCTCGTCGGTGACAATGATGGCGCCGAAGCGCTCGGCCAGTTCAACGATGCGAACAAGCGTTTCTCGGGTGAACACGGTGCCCATGGGATTATGCGGGTTATTCACCACGATCACCCGGGTACGCTCGCTCATGGCGGCTTCAAGGGCTTCCAGATCCGGTTGGTACGCCGGTCCGACCAGCGGCGCAGTGGTGTGCCGGGCTCCGCTGAGGCCGATGATGGCACCGTAGGAGTCATAGAACGGCTCGAACGTCAGCACCTCGTCCCCCGGCCCGGCGAAGGCGAGGATTGACGCGGCTATCGCCTCAGTGGCGCCCGTGGACACAACAACTTCCCGTTCGGCGTCAACGGGCAGTCCGTAGAAGCGCTGCTGGTGAGCTGCAATCGCCTCCCGGAGCACGGGGAGCCCACGCCCGGGGGCGTACTGGTTCATACCGGAGGCGATGTTCTCGCGGGCGGCATTCAGGAGGAGTTCAGGCCCGTCCTCGTCCGGGTAGCCCTGGCCTAGGTTGATCGCATTGTGCTGTCCGGCGAGCGCCGTTATCTCTTCGAAAATAACGGTTCCGAGGCTGCCGTCGGGGGAGAGAAGGTTTGCACCCCGGGCGGTTCGCTGCCAACCGGAGAGTTGTCCTGCCGCGGCGGATTGGTTCGATTCCATGTCATCCAGTATCCCGAACCCGCGCTTCCGGTTGGGACACACGACTGAAAACCCTCCTCTCACGCGGTAGATTCGTTGTATGCGTCGAGCCGTCTGCCCTGGATCCTTTGACCCCATCCACAATGGGCATCTCGAGGTTATTGCCCGTGCCGCCAGCCTTTTCGACGAAGTGATCGTCGCGGTCTCCACCAACTACGCCAAGAAGTACCGGTTCGAGCTCGAGGACCGGCTGGAGATTGCCCGCGAAACTCTCACATTCCTCCGCGGCGTTTCTGTGCTGCCCATGGGCGACGGACTCCTGGCGGATTTCTGCCGGAAGCAGGGTGCAAACCTGATCGTCAAGGGCGTGCGGTCAAGCGCGGACTTAGAGTACGAGCTGCCGATGGCTGCAATGAACCGCCAGTTGGCCGGAGTTGAGACCGTGTTCATACCGGCGGAGGCAAGCTACTCGCACCTCTCGTCGACGCTTTTGAAGGAGGTTGCGGGCCTGGGCGGTGACATTTCGCCCTTTGTTCCCAAGGCTGTGCTCAAGCGGCTGAACGAAGATGCTCACTGAATTGCCTACGCTTCAGTAGAATCAGGACTACCAGTGCCGGGCGGACAAAAGAGGACACAGTGGGCAAGAGCCGAATCAAGCCTCAGGACACGTTTCCTGACAACCTGAATCAGCTTGAGGATAACCAGGTAGAGGTCCTCAACAGCAAGGTCCATCGTCAGCTTGAGGTCGAGTACGTCGAGGAAGGCACCCCGGACCCGGAGACGGAACACCGGCAGGAGGAACTGAACGAGGAACTTGATGACAGGGACCTCCTGTCGGAGGTTTCCACCGAGCACACCGGGCCGGCGTCTTCAGACCACGACGCCGGTGCGCCGCAGGTTGCTGGTTCGCCCGAAGATGCTGTCGATCGGAAAGCCGACAGCCGCTGAGGGCTCAGCGCAGATAGATCTCAACTTCGGCGGACTTCACGCTGAAGTACACCTCTGCCCCCGGCAGCAGGTCGAGTTCCGCTGCAGACGCTGTGGTGATCTCCGCGCTCAGATGATCGGCCCGCACAGTGGTGCGTCCGCCGTGCTGCTCGAGGTCAGTGATGGTCACGGCCAGCACGTTCCGCGGACTACCTGTCGGTCGGAGCCGGTGGACCGCCACGGCGCGCGGGCTGAAGACGGCAGCAGCCTCCTCGCCCGCCGGAAGATCCCGATCCCGCAGCGCCGCCAGCTGTACGCCTCCCGGCGTACGGAGACCATCGCGCGTTGTCGTGCCGGTCATGAGGTTCACCCCGGCGAGTCCTGCAGCGAAGCTGCTGCGCGGCCGTTCGAGGACCAACCTGGTGGGTCCGTCCTCAACGATCCGCCCGCCGTCGACAATCACAACGCGGTCGGCCAGCAGCAGAGCGTCGACGATGTCATGGGTGACAATGATCGCGCTTCGCCCCTCGAGTACCCGTCGGAGCATCCTGCGCACCATTGGTGCCACCGAAATGTCCAGTGCAGCCAATGGCTCGTCCAACAGCAGAAGCGCAGGCTCAGCGGCCAACGCCCGTGCAACGGCCACCCGTTGCGCCTGTCCGCCGGAAAGGCTCACCGGCCGGCGGTGTGCAAGATCGGCTGCATCCACTTCTCGAAGCCAGCGGTGGGCTTCTTTGCGGGCTGCGCTCCGTGGTACGCCGGCGCACCGGGGGCCAAAGGCAACGTTCTCCAGAACCGAAAGGTGCGGGAAAAGCAGCGCATCCTGCGCCAGCAGGGCGATACCGCGGGTATGCGGCGCAAGCCACTCGCCGTCGTCGTACAGGGTTTTTCCATCCAGGGTGGCCGAGCCACAGTCCGGGCGAAGCAGGCCGGCCAGCACGCTGAGCAGCGTGGATTTCCCAGCGCCATTAGGCCCCATGAGCGCTATCGTCTCTCCGGTGGCGAGGGAGAACCGGACGTCGAAATCCCGGGCTGGAACGCGCGCGGTGAAATCCAGGCTCATGGTGTACTGCCCTCATGAATCCGGTGCGCCACGGCGACCACCAGCACCGCAACCGCGACGAGCACGAGGGACAACGCCACCGCGGCGTCCGGGTCAGTCTCCCGCTGCAGATAGATTTCGAGCGGCAGCGTCCGGGTGACGCCCTGCAGGCTTCCGGCGAACGTCAGCGTCGCCCCGAACTCTCCGAGGGCGCGCGCGAAGGACAGCACGGCACCGGAAACGATTCCGGGCCCCACGAGGGGGAGGCTTACCCGCCGCAGCACCGTGGTGGGTCCCGCCCCCAGCGTCGCAGCGACGGCCTCGTACCGGGTACCTGCAGTGCGCAGGGCGCCCTCGAGGCTCAGCACGAGGAACGGCAGCGCGACAAAAGTCTGCGCCAGCACGACGGCGGCGGTCGAGAACGCGATGTCCACCCCTAACACCCGCAGCGACTCGCCAAGCAAGCCCTGCCTGCCAAACGTGTAGAGCAGAGCGATACCGCCGACCACAGGCGGCAGCACCAACGGCAGGAGCACGAGCGCCCGGAGGACGCGCTGGCCCCTGAACCGGGTGCGCGCGAGGGCGAACGCCATGGGTACACCGAAAAGGACGCAGAGCAACGTACTTGTTCCTGAGGTCTGGAGGCTCAGGAGCAGCGCGGCGCGTGAGGAGTCGGAGGCTACCAACTCTGCGAACCGGGACCAGTCCACGCGAAGAACGAGTGCGGCGAGCGGCACAATGAGGAACAGGGCACCCGCCGCTGCGACCGCAAGAAGCCAGCGCGGCATTCCGGAATAGACTCCGGTCACTGGTCGGGCTTCCCGAAGCCGTGGGAGGACAGTATCTCCTGGCCGCTCCCTCCAAGGACGAGGTCAATGAAGTCCGAGGCCGAATCCCCGCTGCTTCCAACCGCTGCGATCGGATAGGTATTTACTGCCTGCGCGGCGGCATCGAACGGTACGCCGTCCACGGCGCCGCCCGAGGCGTCAACATCGGTGACATAGACCAGCCCGGCGTCGGCCTGCCCGGAGGAGACCTTGCCAAGGACGTCGGTAACCGAGCCCTCCTCGCTGACGGGCTCAAGCCAGACGCCGCTTACTTCCTGCGCTGCCGCAGCCGCGGCTCCGCAGGGCACCTGCGGAGCGCACAGCACCGTGGCAATACCAGGCTCTGTGAGTGACTCAAGAGATTCGATGCCGAGCGGGTTTCCCGCTGCCACTGCGATGGTCAGCACGTTGGTGGCAAACGTCTTCGACGGCGAGGCCAGCAGGCCCTCGGCAGCTACCTGCTCCATCGTGGCAGTATTCGCCGGGGCGAAGACCTCGGCGGGCGCCCCGGCGATGATCTGCGTCGCCAGGTCCGATGATCCCGCAAGGTTCAGTTGCACGCTCAGCCCTGGATGGACGGCTTCGAATTCAGTGGCGATTTCCTCAAAGGGGGCCTGGAGTGAAGCGGCTGCGTAGACGTTGAGGACGCCATCCGCCGCCGGATCCGTGTTGCTGCAGGAGGCAAGGGCACACACGACGACGACGGCGCTCACCAGCCTGCGCAAGCGGCGCGTCACCGGGGGCCGCCGGCTGATCGGGGTTGAGAGGTGAAATTATCCGCTGATGTCTCAACGATGACGTTAGTTGCTTTGATGACAGCGACAGCAACGGTGCCCGGCTCTATCCCAAGCTCGCGTACCGCTTCGCTGCTCATCAGGGAAACAACCCGGAGCGGTCCGCACTGGAGCTCGACCTGCGACATCACTCTGTCGCTGGTTACCTCTGTCACCAGCCCCACAAAGCGGTTGCGGGCGGACGTTGCAACACCGTGCGGGTCTGCGGGAAGGACAGCGCGATCGCGTGCCAGGCGTGCGAGCTCCAGTCCGTCGACAGAGAGGACACCCGATGAGCGCTTAGCGCCCAGGATTCCATCGTCGATCCAGCGGCGCACGGTATCGGTACTGACGCCCAGAAACTGCGCGGCGTCTCGGATGCGTACATGAGTCATAACATCCAACCTATCGTGGTATGTGCAACCAAATGACCCGTATCTGAACAGATTTTTCCATCCCGGTCGAGACCATGGCGGAATGGGTTTGGGGCGGGGCTTGGTTTCGGGCTAAGATGGTTCGTCGGTCACATGTTCTACAGGAGTTTTCATCAAAAGCGATCTCAGTTCGCCCCTGGTCTTCAATGTCAGGGATCTTGGGCGCAGCCCGGGGAGCATGCGGACAGTCGAAGAACATGTGCCCGCGCCGAAAGATTTTGGTGTGGCGCTCATCGGCGTTCAGGAAGGCTCCAGCATGGAGTTGGACCTGAGGTTCGAGGCTGTACACGAGGGGATCCTGGTATCGGGAACCGTTGACGTCGAAGTATCCGGCGAATGCGGTAGGTGCCTGGACCCGCTCAGCTACGGCACCAGTGTCGATGTGCAGGAACTCTTCTACTACGACGCCCCTGAGATGGCGGAGGATGAAGAGGAGGACCTGCAGCGTCAGGTCGAGAATGACACAGTCAATCTCGAACCGGTGCTGCGGGACGCAGTAGTGACATCGCTGCCGTTCCAACCGGTATGCCGGGAGGACTGCCAGGGTTTGTGCGCTGAATGTGGTGCTCGCCTGGAGGATGACCCCGGACACCGGCACGAGGTCCTTGACCCCCGCTGGGCTGCTCTGACAGGGTTGGCCGGTGCGGCCGCCGGCCCTGAGGCAGCGGAACCAGAAGTTAAGACAGAGTCAGACAAGAGAGAAGAGAGTTAGTCGTGGCTGTTCCCAAGCGGAAAATGTCCCGCTCGAATACGCGTGCACGCCGGTCCCAGTGGAAGGCTGTTGCTCCCAAGCTGGTGAAGACGGTGGAGAACGGTCGCGTCACTTACAGCCTTGCCCACCAGGCCAAGGTTGTCACCGATTCCGCCGGCACTGAGTTGTTCCTTGAGTACAAGGGCCGCAAGGTAGCCGACGTCTAAATGCCAAGAGCACCGGTTTACGGTGCTTGAGGCTTCGATCGCGAAAGCGTCGCCGCGTGGAGAGTTCAGAAGATCTTTTGAAGCGTCTCGGTGTCACTATTGACGCCGAGACGCTTCGTCTTGCCCTGACACATCGGTCCTATGCGTATGAACAGGGCGGAATCCCTACCAACGAACGCCTCGAATTCCTCGGCGACTCCGTCCTCGGGCTTTCGGTCACGGACGCTCTCTACAGGGACAATCCTGATCTTTCAGAGGGTGAACTCGCCAAGAGGCGTTCGGCGGTGGTGAGTACCCGCGCCCTCGCGAAGATTGCCCGCGGCCTCGATCTCGGGCAGCACATCCTCCTGGGACAGGGAGAGAAGCTCACCAATGGCTGGGACAAATCCTCAATTCTTGCTGACACCATGGAAGCCATCATCGGCGCCACCTATCTCAGCAACGGCATGGAGACCGCACGGTGCCTCGTCATGCGCATCATCGGTCCGGTGCTCCGGGACGCCGCAGCCCTTGGCGCCGGAACGGACTGGAAGACCAGCATCCAGGAAATCGCCGCGGCACAGCGCATGGGGGTTATCGACTACAAGGTGACGGGTTTCGGGCCTGACCATGACCGCCGGTTCGAGGCCGTCCTGGTGATCGGCGGAGCGACCTACGGCTCAGGTTCCGGGCGCTCCAAGAAGGAGGCCGAGCAAGAGGCTGCCTCTGCCTCGTGGAAGCTCCTTCAGCCTGAGGTAAACCAACTGCCTCTCGCACACGCGGACGCACAGCTCCGCCACTCCACGTGATCTTTGCACCTCGTTATGCCTGAGCTTCCTGAGGTGGAGGTAGTGCGCAGGGGTCTCGCGCGCTGGGTCCGCGGGCGCCGCATCGAGGCGGTCGACGTCCTGGACCCCCGTTCAATCCGCCGCCATGCCCTCGGCATCGAGGATTTCATTGGAAACCTCATCGGAGCCCGCGTCAGCGATGCCGTGCGTCGGGGCAAGTTCCTCTGGCTGCCCCTTACCCTCACCGATGACGACGGCGGCTCCCGGCCTGCGCCGTCACCGGACCTGGCGTCCTCAAAGGAACTCCCGGACGGCAGGCCGCCAGTTGCGCTCATGGCTCATCTTGGAATGAGCGGCCAGTTGCTGGTCGAGGACCGCACCCAGCCGGACGAGAAGCACCTGAAGGTTCGCCTTCGGCTGTCTCCGGCTGCTGGGCCTCAGCCGGTGCCGGAGGAGCTTCGTTTCGTGGACCAGCGGATCTTCGGCGGGCTTTTTGTCACGAGCATGGTGGCAACAGCTGATGGTCTTCCCGGCGGACTGGGGGAGGACCTCGTTCCCCTGGTGCCGGTTGAAGCGACGCACATCGCACGTGACCCGCTGGACCCTGCATTCTCCTTCGAGGATTTCTATCGCAAGCTGCATTCCCGCCGCACGGGGCTCAAACGCGCCTTGCTCGACCAGACGCTCGTCTCGGGAATCGGAAACATCTATGCCGACGAATCATTGTGGGCAGCGAAGCTGCACTACGCCCGCCCCACTGACACCCTTCGGCGTGCAGAAGCCTCGCGACTGGTCGAGTCGTGTAGGGACGTCATGATCCGGGCGCTCGAGGCAGGCGGCACCAGCTTCGATTCGCTTTACGTAAACGTGAACGGCGCGTCCGGATACTTTGAGCGCGCGCTGAACGCCTACGGGCGGGAGCGGAAGCCCTGTCGGCGATGCTTCGAGAATGGTTTGGATTCCCTGATCCGGCGCGACACCTTCATGAACCGGTCCTCATACACGTGCCCCAGGTGCCAGCCACGGCCGCGTAACGGACGCTGGTGAGCGGCTCCGACGTGACAAAAGTAAGTAAGCTGACTAGATTCGATATCTCAGTATCTCAGTACCCGACACGTCAGGAGTATCGCGATGAAGAACAAGTTGGTTTTTGCAGCAGGTATGGCAGCAGGCTACGTTCTGGGCGCCCGGGCCGGTCGTGCAAGCTATGAGCAGATCAAAGTGAAGGCCAACGAGCTCTGGAACAACCCGAAGGTCCAGGACAAGGTTTCCCAGGCATCGGAGACGGTAAAAACGAAGGCTCCGGAGGTTCAGGCGCAGGCAGAGCAGGCCCTGAAAAAGGCGCAGTCAGCCATGCACCGCAATGGCGATCAGGACGGCCCCAAAAGCGCGCAGGACGAGTACAAAATCTAATCCGGCGCGGCTGAACCGGCGTTTCTCGTGATTGAAATGTGACATCCAGCCCGAAAGAATGTAACGTTATGGACACGCCGGGCTCAAAAGCCCGGCTTCCTTCTGGTGGATTGCCTAATCCTGCCGCCGTCGGAAGGTCCGTTCGCTACACACTGCGGCAGGAGCGGGGGAACCAGATAGCGGGCTTCTTCAGAAGTCCTAGGGGTGAAGACTCACCGGTCCAAGACCGGTAGTCCGGGTGGCTCCCATCCGAATCCGACAGCTAACTCCGCCGGCATTGGGAGAGGCTATTTCCGTGTCCAAAAACCGTCATATCGCACGCCACCGTGCAACCCCGCCCAGCACCATGCAGGTCGTTTCCAAGGCAGTCAGCTCACACGCCGGCACCGTTGGCCGCCCAGCAGCCGTTGTTGTAGCAGCTTCCGGAATCATGTTCGGAGCGGCCCTGCCAGCAAGCGCGGGCACCACCACCTACACCCCAGCACCGTCAGTCGAGGCCAACGTCCAGGCTGCAGCCGCTCCTGTGGCCCCGGCAGCTCCGGTTGCTCCGGCTCCCGTGGCACCGGCTCCGGCCGTCAATGCTCCGACCCACACCGTGCAGTCCGGGGACACCCTCGGCTCGATCGCAGCGAACTATGGCGTCAGCCTGGACGCCGTGTTCGCTGCTAACGGCCTCGGCTGGGATTCGATCATCTACCCGGGTCAGGTCATCAGCCTCTCCGGCAGCGCTGCTGCCGCTCCGGCTCCTGCCGCAGCTCCGGCGCCCGCTCCGGTACAGCAGATTCAGGTAGCAGCTCCGGCAGCCGCGCCTGCAGTGCAGGTACAGGCTGCTGCTGTTGCTCCGGCACCGGTCGAGACCAGCACCATGGGCATCAACCTTGCCTCCAGCAACATCCAGGTTGCAGACAACTCGGGCAGCGCCAGCGGCGCAGGCATCCTCGCGTCGGCTCGGGCACAGCTCGCAGCCGGTGCTATTCAGGACTGCACCGTTCTCCTCGAGAGGGCCCTCGGTACGGGCGACCTCGGACCCACACAGTTCGCTGGCTACGGTACCCCGGTTAGCACACCTGCACCGGGCGACATTGTCATCACGGGCGGACACGTAGCCGTCTACGCTGGCAACGGCCAGGTCATCAGCAGCGGAATGAATGGTGCAAACCTCACCATGCAGCACCCGCTGAGCGATCTGCCGGGCGCCTACTTCGTGCGCGTCTAATCTTCGCCTTAGTCTCTCGTCGCTGGGGAGGACCTGTAAAGGTCCTTCCCAGCGGCATTTAATGAACCAACGCGACAGGTGGCAGGCTGAGGGTCCGATCGCAAACCGTCAGTTATCTGAACATCAGTGCCTGATGCGCGACGCTGAATCGCCATAGTGCGCGGCGAGGCGTGCAAAACCCTCGTCCAGGCTCACCTCCGGAGTCCAGCCAAGCAGGGACCTGGTGTGCCGCTGGTCGAACCAATGGGCCGTTGACAACTGCTCCGCGAGGAAGCGGGTCATGGGAGGCTCGCTGTCGGCCTTGGAAGCGCGCCAGATACTTTCGACGACGCTGCCGGCCGCTCTGCCTGCCCAGCCTGGGATCGATCTCCGGGGTTCCCGGACGCCGCCGGCGGAGCAAATGCGGGTGAGGAGCTCACCGATCGGGCGCGGTTCACCGTTCGTGATGACCAGCGGGGATCCGGAGATGTACTCCATCCGGTCAAGGGCGGCAGCGATGGCCGACGCCGCGTTGTCCACGTAGGTTGTGTCAACGAGCGCGGTTCCACCGGCAAGCAGTGGCAGCCTGCCCGCGCGGGCCCGGCTGAGTACCCGCTCTACCAGCTGGGTGTCACCGGGTCCCCAGACAATATGGGGGCGCAGAACCGCGACCGGCATCTGGCCGTCGTTCGCCTCGAGAGCAAGGATCTCCGCCTGCGCCTTGGTGCGCGCATAGGATCCGCGGGCGAGCTCCGGCTGAGCCGGCCCGGCAACCGCGCCAACCAGCGACGCTCCGGTGTGGGCCACTGACGGCGAGGAAACGTGCACGAAGTGCTGAACGCCCGCGGACCGGGCCGCAGCCAGGAGCCCAGCTGTGCCGAGCACATTGGTGCGGTAGAAAGCATCCGGATTGCCGGTGACAGACACCTTTGCCGCGAGGTGAATGACGGCGTCGACCCCCGCGACAGCGTTCGCAAGGGCGGAACCGTCAGCGAGGTCACCTGCTAGGTCCTCCGCGCCCGGCACACCGGAGGGACGCCGCTGGAAGGTCCTGACATCGCGGCCGTTGCGCAGGAGCAGGGACGCCACCGCGCCGCCCAGCATCCCGCTGGCACCGGTGACGAGGACCTTCACGGCCTCTTCCTCCCACGCCCCTGGAGCGCGTCGCCGGCCCACGCAGCTACTGCTGTACGGTCGATTTTTGCGTTATGCCGGATATCGGTCGGAAGGGCGGACAGCGTCAGGACTGCAGCGAGACGGACTCCGCCCGGCCGGACGACGTCCCGGACCATATCCGACAAAGGGCGAGGAGCCAGGCCCGCCTGATCGGCAGCTTCCACAGGAACGACGACGGCGACAACGGCCTGTGTGCCCGTTGGACCGACACCGACCACGGCCGCCTGGCGAACCTCCTTCAACTGTTCGATCGACTGCTCGGGGCCCACGGGTGTCAGAACGCCGTCTGCGGACGTGATGACGTGTGCAAGCCGGCCCTCCACCCAGAGCCGTCCGTCCGCGTCGAGATGCCCGACGTCCCCGGTGCGGTGCCAGCCCGCGGTGCGTGATGATGCCTGTTCCGTGATCCATAACCGGTAATAGCGGTCTTTGACGTGCGGAGCACGCACGAGGATCTCGCCCGTAACGCCTGGCAAATCCGAGGGCACACCGGTGGCAGTGCCCGTGGGGTCAAGCGCGCTGATGCTGACCTCCGCACCCGGTACCGCTCGTCCAACACAGACGCCGTTCCCGGCTCCTGCTACCGAACTGTCCAGGGCCTCGCGAATGTCCTCGAGCTGTATGTCAGTGACGGGCAGCGCTTCCGTCATGCCGTAGGGCGTGTGCAGTGCGGCACCGGGTACCAATGGCTGCAATTGCTCCAGGAGGTTCACGGGGATAGGGGCTCCCGCAGAAAGCAGCACCCTGACGCGTTGCAAGGCATCCTTGCGGCCGGGGACAATGCCCGAGGCTGTGGCCAGGACGTTGCGCAGGGCAGCGGGGGAAGCGAAAACCATGGTGGCGTCGATGGCCGCGGCGGCATCGGCCAGCGCCCGTGCAGTCAGCGTTCGCGGAGCGGTGACGTCCATATCGGGTGTAACCGAAGCCGCTCCCAGTGCGGGGCCAAGCAGGGCGAAGGGCGCAAAACCAGCAACGAGAGCGCTGCCCGGCGCAAGGTTGAGAGTTGCAGAGAGAGTGTCCCGCATCGCCGACAGCTGGCGGTGTGTGTATACAACACCTTTCGCCGGTCCTGTCGATCCGGAGGTGAACAGGATCGCCGCGTCGGAATCGGGGGCGGGATCATCGCCCGCATAGCTCGGGTGCCCAGCGAGGAGGTCTTCGAGGCGGTGACGCACACCGAGGAGTCGCGCCCGTGGCGCTGCTCCGACGCTGACGCGGGTGCCCGGCCACCCGAACAGCCTGCCGGCGACGAGCGCGCGTTCAATGCCGATGAGGAAGTCCGGCACAGTGCCGCGAACGGCGCGGCTGAGCCCCTTGACCCCCAGCCCGGCGTCCGCGACCACGATCACAGCGCCCAATCTCAGGCAGGCATAAATCAACGTGGTCAGCTCAATGCCCGGGGGAACCATCAGGCTGACCCTGCTTCCCGCCTTGACTCCGATCCGGCTGAGGCCGGCGGCGAGGCGGCTGACCCTGTCCTCCAGTTCCTTCCACGACAGCGAGTCGGCCACCGCACCGTAGCTTCCCATATCTGCCACCGCCAGCATGTCAGCGGTCGGACCGCTGCTCCGCTCGTGGATCTGCTGCCAGAGCGGGGTGAACGCTGCGGAGGGACGGGCGGGACGGCCGTCGTCGTCGTTCTCGGTGCGGTGGTCAAGCCAATCAAAGATTGGCGAGGCGATGTCACGGTCTTCAGCGACCAAATGGCTTGCGCCCTCGAAGCGGTGTATATCAGCCTGCGGAAGGCGTTCCGCCAGGTCATCGAGATAGGTGTCCGAAAAAATCGGATCTGCCGGGCCCCACAGCAGAAACACGGGCACGTCGAGTGTACGGATGGAGTCGGCAATCCGGCTCAACTCCGCGTGGCTTGGGTGCCCGGGACCAACGGGAATGTCAGCGACGAACTGTTCGATGCCTCGGCGCCGTGCGGCTGTCCGGTAAGGCAGGCGGTAAGCCGCCCGTACATCCCGGCTGAGACGCGGGCGGGCCAGCGCAAGCGTTGTATCGAGGAAAGCGGTTGTTGTCGACGTTCCCACCCGGTGCACGGCGCCGCTGAGAGCGAGGCGCAGCGGCGCGGGAATGGGGGAGCCCGGGTTCTGGTGGATTGCCGTATTGGTCAGGACGACGGCGGTGAGGTTCGCGCGATTGCGGTCGGCGAAGCCAAGGCTGACGACGCCGCCCCAGTCGTGTCCAACTGTCACTAGAGGTCCGCTGAGCCCGACCGCGGAGACGAAATCCTCGAGGTCGCGTACGCGGTCGGCGAGACGCCGGGCGCGTCCGGTCCGTTCGGAATAGCCCATCTCGAGCTGGTCAACGGCGATGACCCGCCAACCGTGCTCGGCACCCGCGGCCAGCAAGCTGCGCCAGAGGTAGGACCAGGTGGGATTGCCGTGGACACAGAGCAGCGTGCCGCGGAGATCACCGGTTACGGAGGCCAGGTTGTCCAGGTAGTGCCACCGGTTGATGGTTCCAGCCGGATCAACGTCGGCTGTGGACGGCACGTCGAGGTAGGCCGACCACGACGGGTCGACGCCGGGAAGTTCTACCACTCAATCTCCAGCATCGCGGTGTTGAGGCCGGAGCCCACACCCATGCACAGCACGCGGTCGCCGGTAGTAAGCCGCTGGGCTTCCGCGGCGAGCGTCATGGGCAGTGACGCCGGCCCGACGTTGCCCCAGAGAGGGAAGGTCTGGGGGACCCGGGCTGGATCGAGATCGACGGCTTCGATGATTGCCTTGGTATGGGTGGTACTCACCTGGTGGGTGACATAGCGGTCCATGTCCGACCAGTTCCAGTCCTGTTGGGCTTCGGTCCAGGCGTCAACCACCAGCTCCAGGCCGCCGTCGAGCAGCCCCTGTGCGTCCGTATACATGCCGTCGATACCTCCGACGCACAATTCGTGATGCTCAGTACCGGCACGCGCCACTCCGCCGAGGACGCGGTGGGAGCCCGGGTGGAGATCCGCCGGGCCCAGAATGGCGGCGGCTGCGCCGGAACCTAAGGTCAGCGTTGCAAACTCCTGCATGAAACTCTCACGCGTGGCCGTTGGCTCATTCAGCCGCCGAAGGGTGGCTTCCTGGGTGGCCTGGGCGTCTTCACCATTGACCACCATGGCGTACTGGATCTGGCCGGCTTCGATCATGTTTGCCGCCAGGGTCATCCCATTGACGAAACCCAGACACGCGTTGGCGACATCAAAATTCATGGCGGAGGACGGCAGCCCCAGACCGTTGTGGATCTTCACCGCAACGGATGGTTCGAGATTGGTGCGGGAGACCGAGGTGTTGATCAGCAGCCCGATCTGGGAAGCCGCGATACCTGTTGATGCGAGGGCCTTGGCGCCCGCTTCGATGGCGCCGTCTTCGAATCCCGTTCCGGGTGCCCACCAGCGCCGCTCGGTGATTCCCGCCACGCGCTGCAAAAGCCCTTTGGACAGCCGGAGCCGTTTCAGGGCCGGAGAGAGGATGCGATCGAATTCCGCAGACGTGACGATGACCGGTGCCTCAACACTTTCCACGCCGAGGAGCGCGGTGTTGTGATGTCGGAAGTTGAAATTACCGGTCAAATTTCCTGCCTCGTGTCCGTCTATTCCCTGTGCGGGTGGTCCGCTGGTCCGCTGTTCGCTGCACCGGAACCGATAGCGCTTTGCCGGCAGTGGATGCCAATCTGAAAATGATAAGCATACTTCGGTTACTAACGTTCCTGAGGAAAGCCTAGTTCCTCCGGCAGATAACGGCACGTTGACACCGGAGATACGCGGGTGGAGCTGCGTGGGTAAATGCCGTGAAACCGGCTGTGAACGCAGTAGATTATGGGTAACAATCCCTTTTTGGAGACCCGAGACCCGTGCACCTGAAAAGTCTGACCGTTCGAGGCTTCAAGTCTTTTGCCTCTGCGACGACCTTCGACTTTGAACCTGGAGTCACCGCCGTCGTCGGTCCCAACGGATCCGGCAAATCGAACGTTGTGGACGCCCTCGCCTGGGTGATGGGCGAGCAGGGCGCGAAGACGCTGCGCGGCGGAAAAATGGAAGACGTCATCTTCGCGGGCACCTCCGGCAGGCCGCCGCTGGGCCGCGCCCAGGTGTCGTTGACCATTGACAATGCCGACGGAGCGCTGCCGATCGAGTATTCAGAGGTGACAATATCCCGCACCCTTTTCCGGGCGGGCGGCTCCGAGTACGCAATCAACGGAAATAATTGCCGGCTCCTCGACATCCAGGAGCTGCTCTCCGATTCCGGGCTCGGGAGGGAGATGCACGTCATCGTCGGGCAGGGCCAGCTGGATCGTGTGCTGCACGCAACCCCTGAAGACCGGCGGGGGTTCATCGAGGAAGCCGCCGGAATACTGAAGCACCGCCGGCGCAAGGAAAAGACGGTCCGCAAGCTCGAGGCCATGCAGGCCAACCTCACCCGGCTCACCGACCTCACCGGCGAGCTGCGCCGGCAGCTGACCCCGCTCGGCAAGCAGGCGGATGTCGCCCGCCGTGCCCAACAGGTGCAGTTCGAGGCCCGCGATGCGCGTGCGCGGCTGCTCGCCGACGACCTGGTGCAGCTCACCTCGTCTTTCGAGCAGGAGATTGCTGACGAGACTGCACTGAAGCAACGGCGTGCCGAGGTCGAGTCCCTCCTTGAGGCCGGGCGGTCCCGGCAGGCGGAACTTGAAGGCCTTGCCGCGGAGGCTACCCCGCGGCTGAATGCAGCACGTGACACCTGGTACCGACTTTCATCCGCCCGCGAACGCTTCAGGTCCCTCGGCGCCCTCGCCGAGGAGCGCCGTCGTCTGCTGGGGTCTGTGGACACCGCAGGGGAGGGTGGGCGTGACCCCGCTGAGTTGGACCGGCAGGCCGCGGTTGTCCGTGCCGAAGAGACTGAGCTGCACGAACGCGTTGCCGAGCTTTCCGACATGCTTGAGGACGCGCTCGAGCAGCGCGCCGAGGCGGAAGACGCGGCCGCCGCCGAGGAGCAGCGCCTCGCGTCGCTGCTGCGCGCAGCTTCGGACCGGCGCGAAGGGCTCGCTAAGCTGTCCGGTCAGGTGGGCGCAGCGCGGTCCCGGGTCGAAGCGGCGGAGGCAGAACTGGGCAGGCTCCGCGAGTCCGTCGTCGAGGTGGCCGAACGTCGTCGTCGTGCGCAGAGCGAGTTCACTGCGCTCGAATCGCAGGTTGCCGGTGCGGAGGAAGGCGAAGAGGGCCTGGACGCCGATTATGAGGAAGCCGGCGCCGCCCTTGACGCTGTGCTGGAGAGGCTGGAAGACCTCAAGGCGCAGGAGCGGTCGGCCGAGCGGGAACGCGGCGCGCTCCAGGCACGAGTCGAAGCCCTGCGTCTCGGCCTGGAGCGCAAAGACGGGTCAAGGACCCTGTTGGCGGCCGGGATGGACGGGGTGCTCGGGCCGGTTGCCGGGCTGCTGACGGTGGAGCCGGGCTACGAGGCCGCCATAGCGGCCGCGCTGGGCTCGTTGTCCGAGGGAGTCGCAGTTGAATCGCTCGGTGCCGCCGGTGCTGCCCTTCAACGTATGAAGGACGACGACGCCGGCCGGGTCGAGCTTCTCGTCGCGGTCCCGGCCGGTCAGGAGACAGGCGCTGAAGCGCTGCCCGACGGCGCCCGCGCCGCCGCTTCGCTCGTCACCAGCCGCGGCGGCGTGGAA
Organism: Arthrobacter parietis; assembly: GCF_039530425.1. NCBI lineage: Bacteria > Bacillati > Actinomycetota > Actinomycetes > Micrococcales > Micrococcaceae > Arthrobacter > Arthrobacter parietis. The sequence continues at coordinate 282,348 of NZ_BAAAON010000002.1, forward strand.
GCGGCCGTGCGCGCCCTGCTGTCTGCCGTCGTCGTCGTTGAGTCGCTTGCGGACGCCGCGGATCTGGTGCAGCGGCATCCTTCGCTGACCGCAGTGACACGTGAGGGTGACGTCTATACGGCGGTCTCAGTGCGGGGAGGCACTGCCGCGGCGCCCGGCACCCTGGAAATGCAGGCAGCTGTCGATGAGGCAACCGAAGCCCTTCGTATCGCTACCGAACGGAACGAGCGCGCCCGCTTCGGGATTTCTGCAGCCACCGCACAGCGGAAGGAGGCTCAGGAACGGGCAGACGCGGCGCTGGAGAGGCTGCATGAGTCGGATGCACGGCTCGCTGCCGTCGCAGAGAAGCTGGGCCAGCTGGGATCAGTCCTGCGCTCCGCCTCAGGGGAAACCGAGCGGCTGACACGCCTGGCGGAAGCGGCCGAGGAAAACCTTGCCGCGGAGCAGGGCCGCCTTGAGGAAATCGCGCAACGGCTCGCGCACGCACAGGACGCTCCGGCGGACGCTGAGCCCGACACCCAGAGCCGGGACATGCTCGCTCTGGCCGCGACACACGCGCGTCAGGCGGAAATGGAGGCACGTCTTGCGCTGCGGAGCGCTGAGGAGCAGCTGAGGGCAACCGCAAGTCGGGCAGTGTCCCTGGAGCGTGCGGCGCAGACGGAGCGGGCAGCACGGGAACAGGCAGCGGAGCGGGCCAGGATCCGCCGGCTCCAGAGCGCCAAGGCAGCCGCCGTAGGAAAGGCCGCGCACCAGGCCGTGGCCTTCCTCGACGTCTCAGTCAACCGTGCCGGCCGCGCCCGGAACGCTGCTGACGAGGTACGGTCCGCGTGGGAGGCCGAGCTCGCCGGAGTCCGCGCTCGCAACGAGTCGCTGATGGAAGAGCTGGCGGAGTTGACCGATTCCGTGCACCGGGATGAATTGGCCCGCGCCCAGCAGCGGCTGAGGATCGAGGCACTTCAGAACCGGGCTATCGATGAGCTGGGGCTCACTGCGGATCACCTGGTCGCCGAATTCGGACCGGACCAACCCGTTCCGGCCCCCGCGCAGCCGGCGGACAAGTGGGCGGAGCTGCACGTGGCCGTGGACGACGACGGCAATGCCATCCGTGAGGGCGTGCCGTATGTCCGCGGAGAGCAGGAGAAGCGCCTCAAGCGGGCCGAGCGGGATCTTTCGGCGCTCGGCAAGGTGAATCCGCTGGCGCTGGAGGAGTTTGCGGCGCTCGAGGAGCGTCACCAGTTCCTCAGCACCCAGCTGGAGGACCTCAAAGCCACCCGTAAGGACTTGCTGGACATCATCCGCGAGGTCGACGAGCGCGTGGAACAGGTGTTCACCGCCGCCTACCGGGACACTGCGGAGCAGTTCGAGCGCGTGTTCGGTCGTTTGTTCCCAGGCGGCGAGGGCCGGTTGGTCCTGACCGATCCGGAGGACATGCTGACCACTGGCATCGAGGTCGAGGCGAGGCCGGCGGGCAAGAAGATCAAGAGGCTCTCACTGCTGTCCGGCGGCGAAAGGTCACTCACCGCCGTCGCACTCCTGGTGGCGATCTTCAAGGCCCGCCCCTCCCCGTTCTATGTGATGGACGAGGTGGAGGCGGCACTCGATGACACCAACCTTGGCCGGCTCATCACCATCTTCGAGGAACTGCGGGAGTCAAGCCAGCTCATCGTCATCACCCACCAGAAACGCACCATGGAGGTGGCGGACGCGCTCTACGGCGTGACGATGCGCGGCGATGGCGTGTCTACGGTGATCAGCCAGCGGCTGGTGGACGCCTGACGGACAGGTCCGTATCGACCAGCGTCTCGCGTGCCGCCGTCCACATCAGGAAAGCGGCCAGGGCCGTCACGCCGGTGAGCCCGAAGGCCCAGCCGTAGGAGAAGGCATCGACGAGCAGCCCGGCCAGGATCGGCCCGAAGATGGCTCCGGTATCGGTGCTCATCTGGAAGGCGGCCAGCACCTTGCCGCCGCTCCTGTCGTTGCCGATGACGTCGGCGACAGCCGCCTGCTGTGCCGGGTTGAGGATGCCTGCGCCGATGCCCGCGACCACTGAGACGGCGAGGAATGTCGTCACATCCGTGGTGAGGCCAAGGCATGCCATCGCGGCGCCGTTGACGGCCAATCCGGTGAGTACGAGCGGTTTCCGGCCGAGTGAATCGGCCAGCCTGCCGGAGACTGTCAGAGCGAGTGCAGTCCCGCCGGCGAAGAAGGCGAGGGCGATTCCGGCCACCTCCGGGCCTGCTCCGAGCACTGCCGCTGCGAACAGCGGCACGAGCGCCATGCGCACGCCGAAGGACGCCCAACCGTTTGCGAAGCCGGACACGAGCGCGGCCCGGTACGCCGAATCCCGGACGGCTTTTCGCACGGTGAGGGCCGGCTGGGCGGCAGCTGCCGTGCGGGTGCCCAGCGTGGAGTCCTTGAGCTGGAAGAAGACGACGGCGGCCGCAATCAGCAGCGCGCCTGCATACACAAGAAACGGAACCCTCAGGCCGAACCCGGCCAGCAATCCGCCCAGGAACGGGCCGGCAATGCTTCCGAGGAGAAACGCCGAGGCATAGGCGCCCGTCACCCGTCCCCGCATCCCAGCCGGCGCAATACGGACAATGAGACCCATCGCCGAGATTGTGAACATGGTCGAGCCGATGCCGCCAAGGCCGCGGAAGACCAGCAACTGCCCGTAGTCAGCTGCGAACGCGCATGCCGCCGTCGACAGCGCGACAATCAGCAGGCCGGCCACATACACCGGACGCTCACCGAGGCGTTCGACCAACTTGCCGCCGGCGGGCGCAAAGACAAGCCGGGTGAACGCGAAGGCGCTGACGATCACGGCAGCCGCTGTCGCCTCCACGCCGAAGCTCTGGGCGAACTGCGGGAGCACCGGCGCAACGAGCCCGAAGCCGATCGCGATGACGAAGGCCGCGGCGATGAGTACCTTGATCTCGCGCGGCAGGCGCGGGCGTTCTTCAGCGGCGGAGCCGGGTTTCGTGCGCCGGGGAAAGTTTCTGAAAGCAACCACGATTCATGATTCTCCCAGTTTCTGCGCGCCCCAACTGCCGGGCGGCCGTGTGAGAAGCTTGGAAGCGTGAACGAGATCCTCCCGATAGTTATTTACATAGTCGTCGCCCTGGCTGTTCTGGGTTCGCTTGCAGCCCTGTTGGTGCGTTCCCGCCGCACCCCGCCGGGTACCTACTCCACCACGCGGGACCCGGATGACGACGGCGGTACCGCCGCACGCGGCGTCGGAACCGACACTCTGGAGAGGCCCTCCGGCCTCGATACCGGGCCGGACGTCGTCGTGCCTGATGACCTCAGGGATCTTGAGGACACCCCCACCGGCGTCGAGACCGTACCGGTCGAGACTCCAGATCCTGTGCAGGGCCGCCTGGCCAGACTGCGCGCCAGACTGGCGAAGTCCAACAATGCGCTCGGTAAGGGACTTCTGGCGCTGTTGTCCCGCGACCGCATCGATGAGGACGTCTGGGACGAGATCGAGGAAACGCTGCTCCTGGCGGACCTCGGAACTGAACCGACCACCGAACTTGTCGATGCTCTTCGCGAACGCGTGAAAATCGCGGGCAGCCGCAGTCCGGAGGAGGTCAAGGGGATGCTCCGGGAGGAGCTGATCAAGCTCGTTGACCCCACGATGGACCGGTCGCTTGCCACCGACCGCCACGCTGACCGCCCCGCCATTGTGATGGTTGTCGGAGTGAACGGCGTGGGAAAGACCACCACGGTCGGCAAGCTCGCCCGTGTGCTCGTGGCAGAGGACAAGGACGTGCTGCTCGGTGCAGCAGACACCTTCCGCGCAGCCGCTGCGGAGCAGCTGGCCACCTGGGGACAGCGGGTCGGGGTGCCCACGGTGAAATCAGATGTCGACGGCGCAGATCCTGCCTCCGTGGCCTTTGAGGCGGTCAAGGCTGGAATCGAAGGTGAGGTCGACGTCGTCATGATCGATACCGCCGGCCGCCTGCAGAACAAGGTTGGCTTGATGGACGAACTCGGCAAAGTCAAGCGCGTCATTGAGAAGCAGGGCACCGTCGACGAGGTGCTGCTCGTTCTTGACGCCACTACCGGTCAGAACGGTCTGAACCAGGCCAAGGTGTTCTCAGAGGTTGTCAACATCACGGGAATCGTCCTGACCAAACTGGACGGTACCGCCAAGGGCGGCATCGTCGTCGCAATCCAGCGCTCGCTGGGGGTACCGGTCAAGCTGATCGGTCTGGGTGAGGGCGCTGATGACCTCGCGCCGTTCGAAGCCGAGGAATTTGTCGACGCGCTCCTGAACTGACCCAAGGACGGCGGTTCAAGGTTCCGCTCCACCCGCGAAACACGGCGGAAACACCGGGGACACGCACTCTTTACGTCAGTGCGTCCGGCGTAACCTCCCGGCAACACAGTTCCCAACGTGCTGAAACACGTCGTTGCAAGACTTCTCTGCAGCGGGAAGTGCCCGCCACTCGCGAGAGGACGTAACGATGGATCTGACAGCAGGTCACGTCTGGGTCATGGTTTCCGCCGCCCTGGTATTGCTGATGACCCCCGGACTGGCATTTTTCTACGGCGGCATGACCCGTGCCAAAGCAGCACTGAACATGATGATGATGAGCTTCATCGCCGTCGGACTGGTGGGTATCGTCTGGGTGCTGTGGGGCTACTCGATGACGGTGGGCGACGGCGTTGCCCAGCTCTTCGGGAATCCGTTCTCCTCCTTCGGGCTTGACGGCCTCATCGGAACAGAGGACATGATCGGCGCAGGCTACGGCGTTACGTTTGCGATCATCACGGTGGCCCTGATCAGCGGCGCAATCGCGGACCGCGCCAAGTTCGGCGCCTGGTCGCTCTTCGTGCCCATCTGGGTCACAGCGGTCTACTGCCCGCTGGCCTTCATGGTCTGGGGCGGCGGACTGCTCAGTGCCGAGGGTGCTATCGGAAGCACCGTCGGTGAGGCCATTGACTTCGCGGGCGGCACCGTCGTCCACATCAGCGCCGGCGTCGCGGCACTGGTACTGGCCATCATCCTCGGCAAGCGGCAGGGATTCGGCAAGGACCCGGCACACCGGCCGCACAACGTCCCGCTGGTCATGCTTGGCGCCGCCCTGCTGTGGTTCGGCTGGTTCGGTTTCAACGGCGGTGCCGCAAGTACTGCCGAAGAAGCAGGGCTGATCTGGGTCAACACCATGGCCGCGCCCGCAGCAGCAATGGTCGGCTGGCTCGTCCTCGAGCGTTTCCGCGACGGCCGGCCCACATCCCTCGGAGCAGCCTCGGGCATCGTCGCCGGCCTCGTTGCCATCACGCCGGCCTGTGCAAGTGTCAGTCCCATCGGAGCGGTCGGGCTGGGTCTGGTATCGGGTGCCGTGTGTGCGCTGGCAGTCGGTTTGAAGTACAAGCTCGGCTTTGATGACTCACTCGATGTGGTCGCAGTGCACCTGGTGGCGGGCACCCTGGGAACCATCGCGATCGGCTTCATTGCCCTGCCTGTCGACGGCGAAGGCGGCGGGTTGTTTTATGGCGGCGGCAGCGGTCAGCTTGTCGCGCAGATCGTCTCTGTCCTGGTAGCCGTAACGCTGTCTGCGGTGATGACGGCCGTGATCGGGCTGGCGATCCACAAGACCATCGGATTCCGGGTTACTGCAGACAACGAAGTCTCCGGCGTCGACCTTTCCGAACACGCAGAAACTGCCTACGAATTCGGAGGGCTCGGCGTTGGAGGACAGTTCCACCCATTCCACGCAACTGCCAAGGTCTCCGTTGCCGATCCCGGCCAGCAGAAGGTGACGTCATGAAACTGGTTACTGCCATTGTTCGTCCGGACAAACTGGACAGCGTGAGGGGAGCCCTGGAGAACTACGGCGTTCAGGGCCTTACCGTCAGCCAGGCGAGCGGTTACGGCCGCCAGCGCGGGCACACGGAGGTTTACAGGGGAGCGGAGTACACCGTCGACCTCCTCCAGAAAGCCCGCGTAGAGGTGCTCGTGTCGGACGCCTCGGTCACCGACATCGTGGACGTGCTGGTCTCAACAGCAAACACGGGCCGGGCTGGCGACGGGAAGGTGTGGGTCCTCCCGGTGGAAGATGCCGTCCGCGTCCGTACGGGCGAACGCGGGGAAGCGGCGCTCTAGCGTTCCAAGGATGTTTTGTGCAGCTGTGGCGGGATGGGATCGGCCTATCCCGCCATAGCTGCACTATTTTTCGCCTCCCACTTCGGCTGTGCTCCAGTTCGACGGACCGGCCGATCCCGCTGGATATTCGTCCATCGGTACATCGTTTGCTTTCCAGGCCTCCAGCACCGGTTCCACGATGCGCCAGCAATCCTCAGCCGTGTCGCCGCGTACGGACAGCGTGGGGTCACCGGACAGCACGCCGTCAAGAACTTCACCGTAGGGCAGGAGTTCCGAGGCATTCAGTTCCGCCTGCAGGGTTGCCCGGTCCAGGCAGAACACGTCGCCGGGACCGTTCACATCAAGGTCCAACTCAAGGGTGTCCGGACCGAAGCCGATGCGCAGCCGCGTAGGGGAGTCCACTCCTGTGAAGCCGTCCGGAAGGTGGTTAACCGGCTTGAAGGTGATCACTGCTTCCTTGCGGGTCCGGCCGAGGGACTTCCCTGACCGCAAGCGGAATGGAACTCCCGCCCACCGCTCGTTGTTGATTGACACTACAATTTCGGCGAGCGTCTCGGTGCCACGGGAGGGATCGACGCCGCTCTCATCCACATAATTTGGAACCTCGCGCCCGTCGATGCTTCCCGCGGTGTAGCGGGCGCGTCGGGTACTGGAACGGAAATCCGGGTGCACCGAGCTGGCCCTCAGCACGGTTCCGATATGGTCCCTCAGGTCCCGCTCGTGCAGCGTCGAGGGCGCATTCATTGCGATGAGAGCCATCACCTGCAGCAGGTGGCTTTGGATCATATCCTTCAACGCACCAGCGCCGTCGTAATAGCGCGCACGGTTTTCGAGCGTCAGCTTCTCGTCGAAGACAATGTCTACCGAATCGATGTGGAGGCTGTTCCACACCGGTTCCAGCAGGCGGTTCGCGAACCGCAGTCCAAGGATGTTCAGCACCGTCGCCTTACCGAGGAAATGGTCCACCCGGTGGATGTGGTCTTCAGGCACCAACCGGCCCAGAATCGTGTTCAATCGGGTTGCCGATTCCCTGTCGGTGCCGAACGGTTTCTCCATCACCAGGCGTGATCCGTCCGGGAGGTCCTCAGGTTCGAGTGTGGCGCAGGCCTTCTCGCTGACGGCCGGCGGCAGTGCGAAATAGATCGCGACCGGCGGCTGGAGGCCGGCAATCAGCTCTGCCAGTGAACCCTCCGCTGTGACATCAACCTGATGATAAGTACTGCCCGCGCAGATCTGTTCAAGGGCGCCGTCATCGTTGCGGGTACCGGTATCCGGCGATGCAGCGGCGAAGGACGTGGCGAGGCGCTCCTGCCAATCCTCAGTGCTCCAGGCGTCCGAGCCGGCTCCGACCAGGGTTATCCCTTCGGCTTTCCCGTGTCTCACTAGCCGCGCCAGCCCGGGCAACAGCAGGCGGCCGGTGAGGTCGCCAGAGGCGCCGAGGATCAGCAACGTCTTGATGGCCTGCCCCTGGAATTGGTGTCCGGAAGCCTGTTCGTCAATCGCATGAGTAGTCACCCTTAACACCCTGCCACTGCAAGGGGGTAGCTGTCTGCTGCCTGTTGGAGCGAACCCAGTTGCTACCCTAGATAGTTGAATCCACTTGAGTTCGAGGAAAGCAGTTCACGCACCGTGTTCAATTCACTTTCAGACCGGTTGACAGCGACCTTCAAGAACCTGCGCGGAAAGGGCCGGCTGTCGGAGGCAGACGTCGACGCAACGGTTCGCGAAATCCGTCGCGCCCTGCTTGACGCGGACGTTGCTGTGCCGGTGGTTCGCGCCTTCACAGCGCAGGTCAAGGAACGCGCCCTTGGTCTTGAGGTCTCACAGGCCCTCAACCCCGGACAGCAGATCGTCAAGATTGTGAACGAGGAGCTGGTGGGCATCCTCGGCGGCGAGACCCGACGCCTTCGACTCGCCAAGAACCCGCCCACGGTCATCATGCTTGCCGGTCTTCAGGGTGCCGGCAAAACCACCTTGGCGGGCAAGCTGGCCAAGTGGCTCAAGGGCCAGGGCCATAGTCCTCTGCTGGTTGCCTGTGATCTCCAGCGTCCCAACGCGGTCAAGCAGCTGCAGGTCAACGGGCAGCGCGCAGGCGTTCCCGTGTTCGCTCCACATCCCGGTGTGAGTTCCGAATTCGAGGCGTCGACCGGCAATCCTGTGGATGTTGCCCGACAGGGCGTCGCCGAGGCACGAACCAAGCTCCACGACATCGTCATTGTCGACACCGCCGGCCGTCTCGGCATCGATGCCGAGCTCATGCAGCAGGCGTCGGACATCCGTGATGCCGTCAACCCGGATGAAGTGCTCTTCGTTATTGACGCGATGATCGGCCAGGATGCGGTGAATACCGCACAGGCCTTCAACGAGGGCGTCAACTTCACCGGTGTGGTTCTGACCAAGCTGGACGGCGACGCCCGCGGCGGCGCCGCCCTTTCTGTGGCGTCGGTGACCGGCAAGCCGGTTATGTTTGCTTCCACAGGCGAGGCCCTCACCGACTTCGAGGTCTTCCATCCGGACCGTATGGCATCCCGCATCCTCGACATGGGAGACATCCTCACCCTGATCGAGCAGGCCGAGAAGGCATGGGACAAGGACGAGGCCGCCCGGATGGCGAAGAAATTCGCCGACCAGGAGGATTTCACCCTCGATGACTTCCTTGCGCAAATGCAGCAGATCCGCAATATGGGCTCCATGAAGAAGATGCTCATGATGATGCCGGGCGCCGCGAACATGCGTGAGCAGCTGGAGAACTTCGACGAGCGCGAGATTGACCGCGTAGAAGCGATCGTGCGTTCAATGACCCCTCATGAGCGGGTCGCGCCGAAAATCATCAACGGCTCGAGGCGCGCCCGCATCGCCCGCGGCTCCGGCGTCCACGTCTCTGAGGTCAACGGGCTGCTCGACCGTTTCGGGCAGGCACAGAAGATGATGCGCAAGATGGCTGCCGGTGGCGGCATTCCCGGCATGCCCGGTATGCCAGGTCCCGGCGGCTTCAATGGCGGTGCACGGAAGGGCAAAGCAAACGCCAAGGGAAAGAAGAAGCCCCGCTCGGGCAACCCGGCCAAGGCTGCCCAGGAGGCTGCTGCCGCAGAAGCGCGTCGGAACGGTCAGCGCACATCCGTGCCCACCGGTGCCGCTTTCGGCCAGCAGGAAAACTTCGATCCCTCGTCACTGAACTTGCCCAAAGGTTTCGAGAAGTTCCTCGGGAAATAGTTCGATCGGGACGGTGGAACGCCAACCGGACGGGTTTGTCGGAGGCGGCAGCTAGGTTGAGGTCATGAAAAGTGATCGCGTTGTCTTCGTACATGGTGCCGGGACTTTTGGTGCAGCTGCCTGGCCCAGACAGCACGGAATGGCACGTGAGTTCGACTGCCTGTTTGTACGCCGTCATGGGTTTGATCCTGTTGCTGCTCCGCTCCCGACAGATTTCGAGGCGGACCAGCAGATCGTCGAGGAGGCACTGGAGCGAGGCGGTCATCTCGTAGCGGCGTCGCAAGGAGCCGTGTCGGCAATGATGTTGGCCGTCGAGAGGCCGGATCTTGTCCGGTCCCTGGTTCTGGCTGAGCCGGCCTGCCTGTCCCTTACCAAAGAACTGCCGGCAACAGCAGCACACCGGGAGCGGGTGGAGCCGCTTTTCATGCGCGCTGCCGAGCTGACTGATGAGGACTTCAACAGGGAGTTTGCCCGGGCGGTTTTCGGTTCTGAACCCCGGCCCCTGAACACCGCCGAAGATCGTGACCGCGCCCGGCGTCTCAGGATGCAGGCGCCTCCGTGGACGGCTCCGCTCGCTATAGTTCCCGGCGTGCCCACCCTCGTCCTGACCGGTGGTTGGGAGCCGCTCTACGAAGAGGTCGCTGAGTACCTCGCCGGGACTGGGGCGGTGCATCGCGTTGTTGGCGGAGGGCATCGTCCGCAGGACACTGAGGAAGGGAACACCATCCTTCGCCGGTTCATCCGAGACCATGCGGAAAAAGGCCCTGAACTGGGAGTTGATGCTTGACCGTACAGTGTTGCTGGGAATAACTTTAAGCTTCAAGTAGTTGGATCGAGTGAACCACACACTTGGAGGAATCATGATGACCGACGACCTGCTTCCCGCGGATACTGCAATGGGCACTGTGATGCTGAAGGTCGGAGATCTTGACCGGATGGCGAACTACTACCGGAGCGCACTTGGCCTGGTCGACACCGCAGAATCCGACGGCGGGCTGTACTTGGGACGAGCCGGCGAACGGCTGATTCACCTTGCTCCAGCCGCCGGCTTGAAGTTGCCCGATCCTACTGAAGCGGGGCTGTTCCATACCGCACTGCTTTTCAGGGACCGCGCCGATCTTGCCGCAACCGTGGCATCCGCGGCTCATGTCGCGCAGTCCGCAGAAGGCCGGTACGTGGGAAGCGCAGACCATCTGGTCAGTGAGGCGTTCTACTTCTCTGATCCCGAAGGCAATGGGATCGAACTGTATTTCGACAAGCCGCGGGAAACCTGGGACTGGACCATCAGCCAAGGAAAGCGGACCGTCGTCATGGACAATGCTCCACTTCCTGCGAGGCAATACCTGGAAAGTAACCTGACAGAGGAGTCGGTGACCAAACAGCAGCAGGCGGCCGCCGACGTCGGGCACGTCCATCTGCAGGTGGGGGATGTGCAGACGGCAGAGCAGTTCTATGTGAGTACCCTCGGGTTCGAGCGCACTGCCGGCTGGCATGGGCAGGCGCTGTTCGTCTCCGCCGGAGGTTACCACCATCACATGGCGATGAACGTCTGGAACAGTCGTGGCGCAGGCCCGCGCAAGGACACACTGGGGCTCGGGGAAGTCCTTATCCGCGTACCTACTGCGGATGAAGTCGGGGCACTGGCTGAGCGCTTGAAAAGTGCAGGTATCGAGCACCATCACACCGGCCAGGAACTGCGGTTCGACGACCCGTGGCGAAACAAGCTCAGGGTTTCAGCGAGCTGAACGTGTGCCAGGTCGCCGGGAAGCATCAACTTCTGGCACAATGGATTCGTACCCAATCTGCGCAGCCCCTCTCTCTGCGTGCGTTGTGTCCTTCAGAGCTCCCAAACGTATGGCCCGCCCCACGGGTGCAGAAACCGGAGTTCGCCCTTTTGATCAACAAGGAGTGACCACACAAGTGGCCGTAAAGATTCGTCTGAAGCGCTTCGGCAAGATGCGCGCACCGTACTACCGCATTGTCGTCATGGACTCCCGCGCCAAGCGTGATGGCCGTGCCATTGAGGAAATCGGCAAGTACCACCCCACCGAGGAGCCCTCGTTCATCGAGGTCAAGTCGGATCGTGCACAGTACTGGCTCGGCGTGGGCGCACAGCCTTCCGAGCAGGTCGCCGCGATCCTGAAGATCACCGGTGACTGGCAGAAGTTCAAGGGTATCGAGGGCCAGGAAGGCACCTTGAAGACCAAGGCTCCCAAGGAGACCTTCACGGCTCCTGAAAAGGGTTCCGTCATTGTTCCCGAGGCAATCACGCCGAAGAGCAAGAAGGCCGACGAGCCTGAGGCTGAAGCTACCGAGGCTGAGTAAGTTGCTTGCTGAAGCGCTGGAGCACCTCGTCCGCGGAATCGTGGACAGCCCTGATGATGTGCAGGTTTCCTCCAAGTCGAACCGTCGCGGTGAGACTCTGGAGGTTCGTGTGCATCAGGAAGACCTCGGCCGTGTCATCGGTCGGCAGGGACGCACGGCACGCGCATTGCGCACCGTCATTTCCGCTCTTGCGGATGGCGAGCCGGTGCGGGTAGATGTCGTGGATACCGATCGCCGCCGCTGATCAGCAGCACCTATGCCTGAAGTCCGGCCCCAACTCTCAAGGCGTTGGGGCCGGACTTTTTACTGTTTCGACACGCTCTCTACCTACCGGAGAATCCATGGATCTGCAGGTCGCCCGCATTGGAAAGCCCCACGGTATTCGGGGTGAAGTAACCGTTCAGCTCTTCACGGACGCCCCTGAGGAGCGGTTCGAGCCCGGCGCCGTCTTCCGGGTGGAGCCGGAAGCTCAGGGACCGCTCACCTGTTCCAGCGCCCGTTGGAACAAGGACATCCTGATCCTCGGATTCGAGGAGGTTCCGGACCGCAACGCTGCCGAGCTGCTGAGAGGTGCGAAGCTCTTCATCGAATCCGGTGGCACTTCAGACGACGACGGCGATGCCTGGTATGAGCACGAGCTGGTGGGACTCGAGGTGCGTGTAGGAGACGCCGTCGTCGGCCGGGTCAGCGCTCTGCGCACCCTGATGGTCCAGGACCTGCTCATCATCGAAGGCTCCGATGGTGAAGAGATTCTGGTGCCGTTCGTCGAGGAGATTGTTCCCGAGGTCGATGTCGAGGGTGGCTTTGTTGTCCTGACCCCTCCAGAAGGCCTGCTTGAGCTGAACCTCCCTGGATCGAACCAGGCAGAGTCCGATTCTGCGGAGGGCGGCAACGCTGAAGGAAAGGCAGACCGCAACTAGTGCGTATCGACGTCGTCAGCATTTTTCCGGAGTACCTGGAAGCACTCAATCTTTCACTGATCGGGAAGGCCCGGAATGACGGTCTGCTGACGCTCGAGGTCCATAATCTTCGAGACTTCACCACCGACCGCCACCGGACCGTCGATGACACACCGTATGGCGGTGGGGCCGGTATGGTGATGAAACCGGAACCGTGGGCACAGGCTCTTGAGACAGTGCGGGAAAATAAACGACCGGTCCTCATCGTCCCATCACCGGCTGGAACGGTCTTCACTCAAGCGATGGCATCGACACTGGCTCAGGAAGACCACCTGGTGTTCGCCTGCGGACGCTATGAAGGAATCGACGAGAGGGTGCTCGACTGGGCCGAAGGTTCGTTCGACGTGCTTCCGCTCAGCCTGGGCGACTACGTGTTGAACGGCGGCGAGGTTGCTGTGCTCGCGATAGTGGAGGCAGTGGCCCGGCTCTTGCCCGGAGTTGTTGGCAACCCGGAATCCCTCGTCGAAGAATCGCACTCGGATGGCTTGCTGGAGTACCCGGTGTACACGAAGCCCTCCTCCTGGCGGAACCTGAATGTTCCTGAAGTTCTCCTCAGCGGAAACCATGCGCGCATTGCGCGTCACCGGCGTGACGAGCAGCTGCGCAGGACGGCGCTGCGACGGCCGGACCTCCTCGAGAAGCTCGACCCGGCAGGCCTGGACGCGGCAGACCGCGCCGTACTCACGATGCACGGTTTCGCCGTCGTGGAGGGGAAAGTGGCACGTGCCGCCACGTCCTCGCCGCACTAGTTGCCGGATTCCGGCTGTCCCCGTCGTTGTGGCATAATTGAAGCTTGTGTCAACTGGTACGCACCTGCCACAGGGGGAGCGTAGCCAACAGTATGGCACTCCGGAATGCGCCAAAGGGCATGACGGTATCTAATCTTCAACGGCAACTGCCTGCATGCAGGTCTTGGTCGTTGTGACCAACGTGAGGGACCTGTGGCGTTCACCAGGAGCAATTTCATGCATATTCTCGACAATGTGGACGCAGCATCGCTGCGTAATGACGTTCCCGACTTCCGTGCGGGTGACACGCTCAAAGTTCACGTCAACATCATTGAAGGCAAGAACACGCGTGTTCAGGTCTTCCAGGGCTTCGTTCTCGGCCGCCAGGGCGACGGCGTTCGTGAAACCTTCACGGTCCGCAAAGTCAGCTTCGGGGTCGGCGTGGAGCGTACCTTCCCGGTGCACTCCCCGGTTATCGACAAGATCGAGGTAGTCAGCAAGGGTGACGTGCGCCGCGCGAAGCTGTACTACATGCGCAATCTTCGCGGCAAGGCTGCCAAGATCAAGGAAAAGCGCGATCCAAAGACCGCCAAGTAACTTTCTTCCTGTCTATGCCTGAATTTTCCGACGGACGGAAACCCTCCAGGCAGCCGCCGAAGCGCTGGCCCGGTATCACGGGCCGGCGCTTCGCCTTTTGTGCCGTGGCTTTCGTCTGTGTTGCCGTAGTCGCCGTCAGGGCACTGCTCGCCGATATCTTCTACATACCCTCCGGTTCAATGGAGCCGCTGCTCGAAGAAAATGATCGTGTCCTGGTTTCAAAAACCGACTACGTCTTCGGCGATATCAAGCGAGGCGACGTCGTCGTCTTTGACGGCAGGGGATCGTTCGCACCGCTAGGCGAGGGCGGACTCCAGCAGGCAATATCGGATGCAGCGCACTTCTTCGGTGTCGGCGTCTCCGGGACAAACTACGTGAAGCGTGTGATCGGCACGAGTGGAGATACCGTGGTGTGCTGCGATTCTGCAGGGCGACTGTCCGTCAACGGGAACGCCATTGCGGAGCCTTACGTTTTCCCCATGGACGAGCCGAGTGATACGCAGTTCGAGGTCGCAGTTCCAGAGGGTAAATTATGGCTCATGGGTGATCACCGTTCGGAGTCCTTTGACTCGCGCGGGCTGTTGGGCGCACCAGGCGGCGGGCTTGTCTCCCAGGAACGGGTTATTGGCCGTGCAACCCACGTGCTGTGGCCTTTCGACCGTTTCACCGCAATACCGCGCCCTGCGGATTCTTCATCGTCGGCCCGACTTTCTCCGAACGCACAGCAGAGGAACAGCAAATAATGGCTAAAGCCCACTCGGGGGCGCCGAACGACGGCGCGGGAGACCCCGCAGAGACTTCCCGTTCCACCTCCCCGGACAAAGAGGTTGCTTCCGGTGGGTCAGCCGCCCGCAGCCTCGGCAGCTGGGCGAAGGAAGTACTCATCATCGTCGCAGTTGCTTTGCTGCTTTCGTTCCTCATCAAGACGTTCCTCTTTCGCGCGTTCTTCATTCCGTCAGGGTCGATGGAAAACACCCTTGAAATCGACGATCGCATCTTTGTGAACCAGCTTGTGCCTGAGCCTTTCGAGCTCAAGCGCGGCGACATCGTCGTCTTTCGCGATACCCAGGGCTGGCTGCCCGAACCTGCGGCTGGAACGACGGACAGCAACTGGTTCAAGGATGCGCTCATCTTCGTCGGCCTCGTGCCCGATGAGTCCCAACAGCATCTCGTCAAGCGTGTCATCGGTCTGGAGGGTGACCGTGTAATCTGCTGCGATGCCGAAGGAAGGATCACGGTCAACGGGGAAGCCCTAGACGAGCCGTACCTGTTCCCGGGTGCCAGCCCGTCGGACGTGCCGTTCGACGTCACAGTGCCTGAAGGAAAGATCTGGGTCATGGGTGATCATCGGAACGCTTCGGCGGATTCACGAGCCAACACTGACAAGCCCGGTGGTGGTTTCATCGATGTGGATGACATCGAAGGTAAGGCTTCCGTGATTGCATGGCCGCTGGACCGAATGGGCTTCCTGGGAAACTACCCCGACGTGTTCGCTGACGTTCCTGAGGCACCCCAGAGCAGCACCGGGCGGGAACAGTCGGCGCCGTGACCGGAAAGGCTCCAACGCTGCGCTACGAACGCTCCTTCCTGGCCGAGGGCCACCGCTTCCTCGCCGGCTGCGACGAAGTGGGGCGAGGCGCACTGGCCGGGCCGGTGACTGTTGGCCTGGTGGTGGTCGACCTGACGACTGTGAAAGGCCTGCGGGGGGTGCGGGACAGCAAGCTTCTGAGTGCGCCTGACCGCGAAGCGCTGGTGCCAAAGATCCAACGCTGGGCGGCCTCATACGGGGTTGGGCATGCTACAGCTGCGGAGATCGACGCTACGGGTCTTATGGCGGCGCTCCGCGCCGCAGGCAACCGCGCCTGGTCGCAGGTGATACGCGAAGTACGCCCGGACGCCGTCATCCTGGACGGAAACCACAACTGGCTGGCGCCTGTTTCACAGGGATCACTTTTTGGTGACGCAGAAACTTCTTCCGAAGTCAGTTGCGATGCCCCTGTGCACACCCGGATCAAAGCCGACCTGCAGTGCTTGAGCGTCGCTGCTGCGAGTGTCCTTGCCAAGGTGGAACGGGATCGGCTGATGATCGACTTCGCGCAGGATTATCCGGGGTACGGCTGGGACGTCAACAAGGGATATGCAACGTCTGCTCACCGCGCCGCGATTGACGGGCTGGGTCCATGCGTCGAACATCGTCGGACGTGGCGTCTTGGCACCGCTATTGCGGGTCCCGGCGTGGCTGCCGGCGATATTGGGAGATGATGGGGTCATGAGTGCCGAAGATCTCGAAAACTACGAAACCGACATGGAATTGCAGCTCTACCGTGAGTACCGCGATGTCGTCAGCCTCTTCAACTACGTGGTCGAAACGGAGCGCCGGTTCTACCTTGCTAACCACGTTGACCTTCAGGCCCGTTCGGCGGAGGGGGAAATCTACTTCGATCTCACGCTGAATGACGCATGGGTGTGGGACGTTTACCGCTCGGCCCGGTTCGTCAAGACCGTGCGTGTCATCACGTTCAAGGACGTAAACGTCGAGGAGCTGGCCAAGACCGATGACATCCCACTTCCGAAGGACGGATCACTGGGGGCCTGACTCCTGCTCCACAACCGGGCAGGTTTAGTGCAGTTGCCCACATAGGAATGTAGCCGAGCGCCGCCGGTAGTCAGTTGATCCACGCTGGTACCGGAGGTGTTTTCATGAGACACAAGGACGAGCTCGGCAAACGGGGAGAAGCCCTCGCGGCGCGCTATCTTGAGGACGCAGGGCTGCGGATTATTGATCGCAACTGGCGCTGTACGCTCGGCGAAATTGACCTTGTAGCGGTGGACGGCGCCACTCTGGTGGTTGTTGAGGTCAAGACCAGGTCCTCTGAGGCATACGGTCATCCGTTAGAGGCAATCACCCCGGGCAAACTGGAACGGCTGTATCTTCTGGCATCGCGCTGGGCGCGGGCACACGACCTCCGGTTCTCCGGCTTCCGGGTGGACGCCGTAGCGATCGTGGATGGCGGCGTGGAAGAACCGGTCATCGAGCACCTGCGGGCGGTGAGCTGATGCCGCTCGGCCGCTCCTATGCTGTTTCCCTGGTGGGATTGAACGGCTACATCGTTGAAGTTGAGTCTGATATTGGTCAGACACTTCCAGCTTTCGTTCTGCTCGGGCTCCCGGATGCTTCACTGTCTGAAGCCAGAGAGCGAATTCGTGCAGCGGCGCGCAATGCCGGCCTGCCCCTCACCCGCCGGAAGATCACGGTCAACCTGGTTCCGGCGTCGTTGCCGAAGCGAGGCTCAGGTTTCGATCTCGCAATCGTCATGTCCGCTTTGGCAGCGGCGGGGGATGTGCGCAATTGTGGGCGAACCGTGTTTCTTTCCGAACTCGGCCTGGACGGCCGGCTTCGGCCCATTCGTGGAGTGCTCCCGGCAGTCATGGCTGCCGTGGAGGCCGGCTTTACGAGCGTCGTCGTCTCCAGTGGGAACGCCGCAGAAGCGGCCCTCGTCCCGAGTGCCGAGGTGAGAAGTTATGACTCACTCGCTGAGGTCGCGTTGGCGTTCGGCGCGGATCCGGCGTGTGTCGAACTTCCTGCCCCGCAGCTGTCCGAGGCTTCAGCGCGGGCAGACCAGCCCGGCGCCGTAGTCATACCGAAGGACATGTCTGACGTAGCCGGCCAGTCCGAGGCTCGTTTCGCGGTGGAAGTGGCTGCCGCCGGAGCACACAACCTGATGATGGTGGGCCCGCCAGGAGCCGGGAAGACCATGCTGGCCGAGCGCATGCCCGGCATCCTCCCGGACCTCACCGACAAGCAGGCTATGGAGGTTACCGCCATACATTCCCTGGGCAACAGTGAATTCTGTCGGGAGCTGCAACGGCGGCCGCCGTTCGAAAGTCCGCATCACACCGCCAGCGCGGCATCGATCATCGGTGGAGGCAGCGGCATACCCCGTCCGGGTGCGGCCTCCCGCGCCCATCGCGGGGTTCTGTTTCTTGACGAAGCACCGGAATACCAGCGCCGCATTCTGGATGCGCTTCGCGAACCGCTGGAGAGCGGCGAACTGGTCCTCCACCGCGCGGCAGGAACTGCCACCTATCCGGCACGCTTTCAGCTGATTCTCGCCGCAAATCCCTGCCCCTGCGGACAAGCTACAGGTAAGGGAATCGGCTGCAACTGCTCAGCTCAGCAACGCCGGCGCTACTTCGACCGCATGTCCGCTCCGCTCCTCGACCGCGTCGACCTGCAATTGGCTGTACACCGGGTCGCCCTGCAGGATTTCTCCGGCACAGCCACAGCGGATTCATCCGCTGCGGTGGCCACACGCGTTGCGGCTGCTCGAGCCGCTCAACACGAGCGGCTCAGCAAGTGGGAGCTTTCGACCAACGCGGAAGTTCCCGCGCCACTGCTGCACAACGACCTCCGGCTCACCCG
Organism: Arthrobacter parietis; assembly: GCF_039530425.1. Lineage (NCBI taxonomy): Bacteria > Bacillati > Actinomycetota > Actinomycetes > Micrococcales > Micrococcaceae > Arthrobacter > Arthrobacter parietis. The sequence goes on from NZ_BAAAON010000002.1 coordinate 300,708, forward strand.
AAAGGCGACTGTCTCGGTGGATAAGAAGATAGAGAAGGCAGCCATCACCAAGCGTGGCTATGACCGTGTGCTCCGCGTTGCGTGGACAATCGCTGATTTGGCGGGAAGGTCCTCGCCCAATGCAGACGACGTCACCACGGCACTGCTCTTTCGAACCCAGGAGGAGCCGGCATGACCGGCTCCGTGTGGAGCGACGAGCAGATTGCCCGCGCCGCACTGGCTCGGCTCCTCGAACCATTGGACAATGTCGGTCTGGCCCTCGTGGCCGCGGCAGGACCCGTGGAAGCACTGCAGATTGCCACGGGCGCGACAACGTGTGGTCCCCAGGTACACCGCGCGTTCCTCGAGGTGCTGGACGCAAGCGGACACCGGGTGAGGACGGATGTCCTCATCCAGGCGATCGCCCGCTGGCAAACTCGCGTCGGCGCACTCGCACCCCTCAGGGATCTGGAAACGGTTCGCAGATTTGGAGGCACCCTGCTCATCCCCGAGTCGGACTGGTGGCCGAAAGCCCTCGCGGATCTTCAGCTTGAAGAACCAATGTGCCTGTGGGTACGCGGAGACAACCCCGCGCCGATCCCTTCGCAGGAACGCGTAGTGGCGGTCGTCGGGTCACGGGACAGCACCAGTTACGGATTGGAGGTGACCGGAGATCTGGCAGCCGGTCTTGTCGCGCGCGGGTACACCGTCGTTTCCGGGGGTGCCTATGGGATTGACGCGCGAGCTCACCGTGGAGCGCTGAAGGCAGCACGGGAGGATCACCCGCTGCCGACCCTGAGCGTCCTTGCCTGCGGCATCGACCGATACTACCCCGCCGGAAATGAGGATCTGCTGCGTGAAGTAGCTCGCGAGGGACTGCTCGTGTCGGAGGTCCCACCGGGGTCCTCGCCCACGCGTTACAGGTTCCTCCAACGGAATCGGATCATCGCTGCGCTCAGCTCGGTCACAGTGGTGGTCGAGGCACGATGGCGTTCGGGAGCGCTCAGCACAGCTCATCACGCGGCCGGCCTGGGCCGCTCGGTCGGAGCGGTGCCCGGTTCTGTCCATTCCGTCAATTCAGCTGGATGTCATCGGCTCCTCCGGGAGGGTAGCGCCATCTGTGTCACAGACGCCGCGGAGGTGGCGGAGCTGACTGGCCCCCTGCTCGCCGAGCTTGAGGAAAAACGTGAGGACAAGCCGGCGCTGCACGACGGACTGGTGGTCGAGGACCTGCTGCTTCTGGACGCTCTCCCGGTTCGCTCGTCCTCAACAGTGGACAAGCTTGCGACGGTCGCCGGTCTCAGTGTTCCCGGCGTTCTTGCGGGGCTCGGCCGCCTGGAGACCGACGGGCTCGCCCAGCGAACTGACGACGGCGGATGGCGGAAGCGCTCCCGGTGAATCGTCAGCGATTCCCGCCGCAAAGCACCGCAACCCTGCAGTAATGAATCATCAAGAGAGGAAACAACCATGAACATCTTCACGATCATCGACAGTCCGATCGGGGGACTGGTCCTCGTGGCCGGGAACGACTCGCTCGTTGGGGTCTACCACGAGTATCATTCGCCGGAGCCCTCTCCGGTTCTGCTTGGATTGCCCATCCAGGCGGACTCCCAGCACCGCTCTTCCTTGAAACCTGCTCCGGAGGAGCCGCCCGCCATCAATGAAGAAGCTGCGTCCGAGGTGTTCCTTAGGACGAGTGACTGGCTTCGCGGGTACTTCAGTGGAACCGTTGCCGAGCCTTTGTCGTATGGTCTGCCCGCCGGGACGGAGTTCCAGCGTGCCGTCTGGGGAGCCGTTGCTGATATTCCGTACGGAGAAACCCGCACCTACAAAGACATCGCAGAAGGTCTGGGCAATGAACTGATGGGGCGGGCAGTTGGTGCTGCGGTACGCGCCAATCCGTTGTCCCTGGTCATACCAGGGCATCGTGTAGTGGGCGCCGGCGGAGCAATCACAGGCTATGCGGCGGGCGTCGCCGTCAAACGTGCGTTGCTCGAACTGGAAGCTACGGTTGCAGCCGGAGCGGCCGCCTGAATTCCTGCCGCGAAGGTAACGGAGCAACCAGCAGCGCCGCTTCTTTGTTCTGGGCAATTGCACTCCGCGGCGGAGAGCCTCCTTGAGAGCTGACGCATCCTGGCGCAGACTGAACCCGCTGGATCATGCGTCGCAGACGGAGCACGTCACAGACAGAACGGAGAGGGAGGCCATGAGCGGACTCTCTGGAGATAGCCTTCCACCTCCTTTCACCCGTGAAGCGGAGGGATTCATCGGCTACCTCTCCAGGGAGCGGAATCGTTCAATCCACACTGTGCGCGCTTACCGGGGAGACCTTGCGGAATTTGCATCTTTCGCGGCCGAGCGGGGTATCGCGGATCTCACGGAGGTGGATTTGAGTTGCCTGCGGGCATGGCTTGGTTCACTCGATCAGCACGGGCTCTCCAGGGCAACCATTGCCCGCCGTGCAGCAACGGTCCGCAATTTTCTCGCCTGGGCTACCCGTGAAGGTTACTTGCAAGACAACCCCGCACTCCGGCTGAAAGCGCCTCGCCGTCAGAACGGTCTACCTGACGTCCTGTCGGAATCCCAGCTGCAGCCCTTGCTGGCATCCACCCTAGAGGCGGCGCTGGAAGGCGACCCCGCAGCGCTACGCTCCCGTGCTGTGCTTGAGTTGCTGTACGGGTCCGGCATCCGTGTCGGTGAATTGGTTGGCCTGGACATCGACGACCTCGACCACGATCGACGCACTGTCCGTGTGCTCGGCAAGGGCGACAAGGAGCGCACCGTGCCGTATGGCGTGCCGGCGGCTCACGCACTCAACGACTGGCTCACACGCGGAAGAAGGCTCTGGATCGGTCCCGACAGCGGGACCGCTCTGTTCCTCGGACCAAGGGGGCGCCGCCTCGACCAGCGTCAGGCCCGGTCCATCGTGGAAAGATTGCTCGCGTCGGTCGATGGCACCGGCGCCAGAGGCCCGCACGCTCTGCGGCATACGGCCGCTACCCATCTGCTCGACGGCGGCGCGGATTTACGAGCAGTGCAGGAACTTCTCGGGCACCAAAGCCTGGCAACCACTCAGTTGTATACCCATGTCTCAGTAGACCGGCTTCGCCGAAGTTACGAGCAGGCTCACCCTCGGGCATGACCGCAGGCAATTTTTCCCATGGCGCTATGGATACTGCGGAGGTAAGTACAGTGGCGCCGTTCGCTTTCATAGGGCAGAATGATGCTAGTTCAATACTCGTGGACTGAGAGCCCCAGTGAAACGTCACTGAAAATCATCGCCACGCTGCAACTCAGGCGCTACCACCTGTAACTGAAGGTCGTTGGGGAAGACGTACCTACAGCTATGGAGGATGGAATGTCTGTTGTGATGGCGCGCGGTGTTTTGTATCTACACTCAGCCCCTTCTGCGTTGTGCCCTCATATCGAGTGGGCCGTCGGATCGGTCATTGACCAGCGCTTGGATTTGCAGTGGTCTCCGCAGCCTGCTGCGCCCGGAATGTTCCGCGCGGAACTCTCCTGGGTTGCGGCGCAAGGGTCCGGGGCTAAGCTGGCTTCTGCCCTGCGGGGGTGGGCGCACCTCCGTTACGAGGTAACCGAAGAGCAGAGCGCCGGCGCTGACGGCGGCCGCTGGTCGCATACCCCGGAGTTGGGCATCTTCCACGCGACCACCGATGTCCACGGCAATGTCATGGTCACCGAAGATCGCATCAGGTATGCATACGAGGCTGGTGCCGGTGATCCGGCGGCCGTCTACCACGAACTTTCGCTTGCACTGGGTGAATCATGGGATGAGGAACTGGAACCGTTCCGGCATGCCGGAGAGGGAGCTCCAGTCCGCTGGCTGCATCAAGTCGGCTAACTGATTCGCTTGCGCTTCGAGGCAATGCGGCCCGGGTACCAGTTGGTACCCGGGCCGCATTCCTGCTCTGCGTCACTTCCCGCAGGTTAGACGTTCTTCACCACGATGACCGCATTGTGGCCGCCGAAACCAAAGGAGTTGCTGAGCGCCACGACATCACCCGAGGGCAGATCGCGTGCGGAGGTGACCACGTCCAGCGGAATCTGCGGGTCCTGGTTCTCGAGGTTGATGGTAACCGGTGCCCGTCGCTCATAGACGGCGAGCACGGTCATAACCGCCTCAACAGCACCGGATGCTCCAAGCAGGTGCCCTGTCTGCGACTTGGTAGCCGAAACAGCCACTGACTCCACCTGGTTGCCCAGCGCGGTCTTGAGGGCGACATACTCCGGCTGGTCCCCGACAGGCGTGGATGTGGCGTGTGCATTGACATGCACAATATCGGACGGCTGAACACGCGCGTCGAACATCGCTGCCTTCAGAGCCCGGGTAGCACCGAGCCCCCCGGGATCCGGCGCAGTGATGTGATACGCATCCGCGGTGACGGATGTTCCCGCCAGTTCCCCATAGATTTTTGCGCCGCGCGCAAGAGCATGCTCCTCCGCCTCGAGTAGCAATGCTCCTGCGCCCTCGCCCATGACAAAGCCGTCGCGGTCCACATCATAGGGGCGGGAGGCGTGCTCGGGATCATCATTGCGGCGAGACAGAGCCTGCATGGAAGCAAACGCCGCAATCGGCATCGGGTGGATAGCGGCTTCCGCGCCACCGCACATGACCACGTCGGCTTTTCCGGACCGGATCAGTTCAAGTCCCTGATGAAGGGCTTCGGTTCCGGATGCGCACGCGGACACGGGAGTATGTGCCCCCGCGCGGGCCCCCAAATCAAGACTCACTGCTGCTGCCGGGCCGTTGGGCATGAGCATGGGAACCGTCATCGGCAGGACTCGCCGCGGTCCCTTGGCCCGGAGGGTATCCCAAGCATCCAGGAGGGTCCACACGCCTCCGATTCCGGTAGCGAAAGCCACGGCGAAGCGATCGTGGTCAACCTCTTCGATCCCGGAGTCGCGCCATGCTTCACGCGCAGCAATGACCGCGAACTGGGTGGAGGGGTCCATTCGCTTGGCCTCCACGCGGGAAAGGACTTCGCTTGCCGGAGTCGAAACCTGGGCGGCGAAAGTGACCGGTAGCTCGTACTCGGCGACCCAGTCGGCCTCGATGGTGCGCGCGCCGGAGACGCCCTTCAGCGCGTTTGCCCACATGGTGGGAACATCGCCGCCGATGGGGGTGGTGGCGCCCAAGCCGGTGATGACTACTTTGCGTGCCATGGTTCACTCTCTGATGCGTCGTTGTTTCCGTGTGGAAAATGTGCCTGATGAGGCGGCGATGGCGACTTCAGGAAGCCACCGCCGCACGCCACTAGGACTGTGCGTTGGCGATGAAATTCACTGCATCGCCGACGGTCTTGAGGTTCTTGACTTCCTCGTCCGGAATGCGCACGCCGAACTTCTCCTCGGCGTTGACAACGATGGTCATCATGGAAATTGAGTCAATGTCCAGGTCGTCGGTGAAGGACTTGTCCGTCTCCACGGACTCGGGCGCCAAACCGGTCTCTTCGTTGACGATTTCTGCCAGTCCTGCGAGGATCTCTTCGTTGCTAGCCATGATGGCTCCTTTTCTTTGAGTCCGGTGTATCCGGATCGATTCGATCAGACCGCACGGTGCGGGCTGAAGTGGAAAACTACGGGAGCACAACCACCTGGGCTCCAAAGACGAGCCCGGCCCCGAACCCAATCTGCAGGGCAAGACCTCCGCTAAGGTCTGGGTTCTCGGACAACAGGCGATGCATTGCAAGGGGAATCGAAGCAGCGGAGGTGTTGCCGGCATCGACAATATCCCGAGCGACAGCCACATGCTCGGGCAGTCCCAACTGTTTCACCATCTCGTCAATGATCCGGATGTTCGCCTGGTGCGGGACGAAGGCAACGAGGTCCTCTGCTCGGATTCCGGCGGCGTCGAGCGCCTGCTGCGCCACTTTCGCCATTTCCCAGACCGCCCACCGGAAAACGGTCGGGCCGTCCTGGCGCATGGTGGGCCAGATTGCGGATTCCGCGGCTGAGGCCAGCGCTTCCGGGCCGCCCGAAAGCGCCGCAGAAGAGAGTTCACGCACATCGAGCAGCGAATGCGTCATACGAATCGATTCGTGCTTGCTGCCGTCCGAGCCCCATACAGAAGGGCCGATGCCGGGCGAGTCCGAGGGACCAATGACAACTGCTCCGGCTCCATCACCAAGCAGGAAGGAAATAGTGCGTTCCGTGTTGTCAATGAAATCGGAGAGCTTCTCCACGCCAACCACGAGTACGTAATCGGCAGTTCCCGCGTGCACCAGAGCATCGGCCTGGGCAATGCCGTAGCAGTAACCGGCGCAGGCCGCCGAGATGTCATACGCCGGCGCAGGGGTAGCCCCCAGGCGGTCAGCCAGTTGCGCGGCTGCGGACGGGGTTGCGTACGGATGTGTGACGGTCGAGACCAGCACAGCGCCCAGCTGCGAGGCTTCGATACCTGCATCCGTGAGAGCGGCCCGCGCTGCTGCTTCTCCCATATCGATGACACTGGTGTCCTTGTCAGCCCGGTGACGCGTGACGATCCCCGTTCGTTGACGGATCCATTCGTCGGACGAATCGATCCACTGGCAGATGTCCTCGTTTGTGACAATTACCTCGGGACGGTAGATGCCCAGGCCGTGAATGCGGGTGTGCTCGCGCAGTGTGGACTGTTTGAGGGTAGGTGTAGTCACGCGTTTCCTTTGACGATGGGGGCGTCCGCCGGGGGAGCGGTGCGCGAATGCTCTTCCATAAAGTCCCGCGCGTTGTCGATGTCCTCAGGCGTTTTGACTGCGAGGCTGGCTGTGCCGCGCATCCCGCGTTTCGCCAGCCCTGTCAGCGTACCCGCGGGCGGAAGCTCAAGCACTCCCGAGACGCCCATGTCCTGAAGCCGCTGCATGCACAGGTCCCATCGAACGGGACGGGAGATCTGCGCGATCAGGCTATCAAGGTTCAGCTCCCCGGAGGCGACTGGTTCGCCGTCGTAGTTGGAAAGTAGCGTGGCGAGGGGAGCCGTGGGTGAAAGTGAGGGCCGAAGAGCTTCAAGGGCTTCTACCGCGGGAGCCATGTGGTGGGTATGGAAGGCACCCGCCACCTTGAGTGGGATTACGCGCGCTCTCTGTGGCGGGTCGGCAGCAAGTGAAGCCAGCTGATCGAGTGTGCCGGCCGCAACAATCTGGCCGCCGCCATTGGCGTTCGCAGCGGTAAGTCCGTGCCGTTGCAAAGTGTCAGCGACATCGGCGGGCTCCCCGCCCAGAACAGCGCTCATACCGGTCGGCGTGGCGGCGGCTGCCGCCGCCATTGATTGCGCACGGGTGCGTACCAGCGCGACTGCGTCCTGCTCGGTCAGTGCGCCCGCGACGGCGGAGGCGGTCAATTCACCCACCGAGTGCCCGGCCACGACTGTGGCGGAGGTCAACGGTGTAGTACCGAGAAGCACACGGACAGCGACCAGGCCAGCAGCAACGATGAGCGGTTGTGCCACTGCCGTATCCCGGATGGTTTCTTCGTCAGAAACAGTGCCGTGCCGCACCAGGTCGACACCGGCGGATTCGCTGAGAGCCGCCAGATGCTCGCGTACACCCGGGAGATCGAGCCAGGGATTGAGGAATCCGGGGGACTGGGAGCCTTGTCCAGGGCAGAGAATTGCAAGCACGTATCAAGCTTTCCAAATGGGCGGTCAGAAGCAGGGTGTTCGGGTGCACGAAGCTCCCCGAGCCACTTTGTAGGAAGTCTACAACGATGCCGTCCGATCCATTCGTGTCGACGGACGCTCCGCTGCACCTCTGGGCGGCGGAGAGAGACGGCCGATGACGAGGGCCGTCTGGAGAACAAAAGCCTCGCGTGGAAGCAGCGGATCCCACCCCGTGATGTCGCACACGCGCCGCAGGCGGTAACGCACCGTATTGGCATGGACGAACAGTTCGCGGGAGGTAGCTTCCAGGGAATGTCCGAGGGCGATGTACGCCGAGAGCGTCTCCTCAAGACCGTTCTGCGCACTGGCAAGAGGGCGGTAGATGTTTCGCAGCAGCGCCTTGCGGGCCGTTTCGTCGCCGGAAATGACGCGTTCCGGCCATAGATCGTCGGCAGCTACCGGACGTGGGGCCGACGGCCACGCGCGCGCGGCCGTGAGCCCCGCGAAGGCGGCCTGGGCGGAACCGCTGGCGGCAACGAGGGAAGCTGATTCAGGCCCATAGACTACTGGGCCCGGTCCGAAAAGCTCGCTCAGCCGGGAATAGGAGTTATCGCGGTCCTGGACGCCTCCGAGGACAAGGATGAGGCGATCCCCCTGGATACCGACCAGGGTGTCTTCCGCCAGCCGGCCTGTTGTGCGGCGTAGCTCATTAAGGAACATGGCATTCGGTTCAGCGGGAGAGCTGCCAACCATGACCGTGATCGGTGCCTGGGACTTCCAGCCCACCGCAGCGATCCGGGAGCGCAGTGCGTCGGAGCTTTCTCCCCGCAGAATGGCGTCCACCACCAACGCTTCAAGCCGCGTATCCCATGAACCGCGCGTTTCGGCCGCCCGGGCATAGACATCGGCTGCCGCAAAAGCGACCTCTCGGGAGTACCTGAGCACGGCCTCCCGAAGCGGCCACTGGTCGGCGTCCGCGGCAAGGTCAGGAACCTGATCCTCCACTACCTGCACGACGACGCGAATGAGCTGGAGAGCTTTCTGGAGACTGATGGAACGCGTGAGTTCGGTGGGGGCAGTCCCGAATACATCACTGAGGACCCAGGCAGGGGAGACCGGCTTCTGATACCAGGTGACGAAGGATGCGATGCCCTTCTGGGCGACCAGGCCAAGCGCGGACCGCTCGTCGGGACGCAGATTGCGGTACCAGGGAAGGGAAGAATCCAATTGTTTCAGGGTGGCCGTCGAAAGCGCGCCGATCTGTGTCCGCAGCCGGTCTACCGTCGCCGGATCCGGAATGGGCAGGGATGTTCCGCGCGGCGGAGTGGGCGATGCCATTGAACGAGCATACGGCTCTGCCACCCAAGGCTCCATTTTGTACGAAGGCTACAAAGGAACGGCTTAAGATACGAGCAGGATCCGCCGGGCTCACATGGATGCCGGCGGACCCTGCTCGAACAGAAAGGGTTAGGAGTCTCCGCCCGCGTTGCCCGTTGTTCCCGCGTTGACGTCGAGGAGCGCGTACTTCTCGATTGCCTGGCGCGGAGCGTCTGCGTCTACCTCTCCCCGCTTCGCGAGGAGCTCAAGAGTGCGTACGACGACGGAGTGGGAGTCGATCTTGAAGTACCGCCTGGCTGCGGCGCGTGTGTCTGAAAAGCCGAACCCGTCCGCTCCGAGTGTGGCGAAGTCCTGCGGCAGGAACTGGCGGATTTGATCCGGAACAGCCTTCATGTAGTCGGTGACGGCCACGATCGGTCCGGGTGCGTCGCCGAGCCGCTTGGTGACGAAGGGAACGCGGGCCTCTGCATCGGGGTTGAGGAACGCCTCCTCCTCGGCGGCGAGTGCGTCACGCCGCAGCTCCGTCCACGAGGTCACCGACCACACATCGGCGGAGACATTCCACTCCTCGGCAAGAATGCGCTGCGCCTCGAGCGCCCACGGGACGGCCACGCCGGAGGCCAGGATCTGTGACCTCGGAGTATTCTCCGCGGAATGCCCGTCCTTGAGCTTATAGATGCCGCGGAGCAGCCCGTCCACATCGAGGTTCTCCGGCTCTACCGGCTGGATGATGGGCTCGTTGTAGACAGTGAGGTAGTACATGACGTTGGGATCGGCCCCGGAGACTGCGTTGCCGTTACCGTACATCCGCTCGAGGCCATCGTGGACAATGTGCCCGATCTCGTATCCGTAGGCCGGGTCGTAGGTGATGACGGCGGGGTTGGTGGAGGCAAGGATGGGTGAGTGTCCGTCGGCGTGTTGGAGGCCTTCGCCGGTGAGGGTGGTACGGCCTGCGGTGGCGCCGATGATGAACCCGCGGGTCATCTGGTCACCGGCTGCCCAGAAGGAATCTCCCGTGCGCTGGAATCCGAACATCGAGTAGAACACGTAGATCGGAATCAGCGGCTCGCCCTGCGTGGCGTACGCCGTGCCAGCCGCGGTGAACGCAGCAACTGATCCGGCTTCATTGATGCCGGCGTGGAGGATTTGGCCTTGAATCGATTCCTTGTACGCGAGGACCAGGTCGCGGTCTACCGAGAGGTAGTTCTGGCCCTTGGGGTTGTAGATCTTCGCTGTCGGGAAAAAGGCATCGATGCCGAACGTCCGGGCCTCGTCCGGAATGATTGGCACCACCCGCTTGCCGAACTCCTTGTCCCGCATGAGGTCCTTGAGGAGGCGGACGAAGGCCATCGTGGTGGCGGCCTGCTGCTTCCCCGAGCCGCGCTTGGCCACTTCATAGGTCTTGTCTCCCGGGAGGGCGACCTCTGAATGCTTGGTACGGCGTTCCGGTAGGTACCCTCCGAGGGCCTTGCGGCGTTCGTGGAGGTATTTGATTTCGGGGGAGTCGGGTCCGGGGTGGTAGTAGGGCGCGTTGTAGAGGTCGGCTTCGAGTGCTTCGTCGGGGATGGGGATGCGCAGGTGGTCG
>NZ_BAAAON010000002.1:311364-387781 GCF_039530425.1 Arthrobacter parietis
TGGTTTGCCCTTGAACTCGGTGGCGGCCTTGTACGCCGCGTACACCTTCCGGTAATCATGGCCGCCGCGCTTGAGTCCCCACACCTGCGCATCATCCATATCCGCCACGAGGTCCTTGGTGGCCGGGGTCTTCCCGAAGAAGTGATCGCGCACAAACCCACCGGATTCTGCCTTGTAGGTCTGGTAATCCCCGTCAGCGGTCTCGTTCATGATCTTCACCAGATCCCCGGTGGTGTCCCTGGCAAGCAGGTCATCCCACTCCCGGCCCCACACCACCTTGATCACGTTCCACCCGGCACCGCGGAAGAACGCCTCGAGTTCCTGCATGATCTTCCCGTTACCACGCACTGGCCCGTCCAGGCGCTGCAGGTTGCAGTTGATCACGAAGTTCAGGTTGTCCAGATTCTCATTGGCCGCCAACTGCAACAACCCACGCGATTCGGGCTCATCCATCTCCCCGTCCCCCAGGAACGCCCACACCTGCTGATCACTGGTGTCTTTCAACCCGCGGTTCTGCAGATACCGGTTGGACTGCGCCTGATAGATCGCGTTCATCGGCCCGATCCCCATCGACACCGTCGGGAACTCCCAGAACTCCGGCATCAACCTGGGGTGCGGATACGAGGACAACGCATGACCGGCCTTGGACTTCTCCTGCCGGAACCCGTCCAGATCCTCCTCGGTCAGCCGGCCCTCCAGGAACGCCCGCGCATACATCCCCGGCGACGCGTGGCCCTGAAAGAACACCTGATCCCCACCCGAGGGGTGGTCCTTACCCTTGAAGAAATGATTGAACCCCACCTCATACAGGGTCGCCGCACCCGCATACGTGGAAATATGGCCGCCCACACCGATCTCCGGACGCTGCGCCCGATGCACCATCACCGCAGCATTCCACCGCATCCACGCCCGGTACTTCCGCTCGATCTCCTCATCCCCAGGGAACTCAGGCTCCTCATCGACCGGAATCGAGTTCACATAATCAGTAGTCACAACACTGGGAAGACCCACCGACCGGCCACCAGCACGCGCCAGCAAACGCCCCAAAACATCACGGGCACGATCAGAACCACGCTGATCAATCAACTGATCAAAGGACTCAATCCACTCAGCCGTCTCCTCAGGATCCGAATCCCCACCAACACCCGAACCCACAATCCCCTGATCAGCAACCATGCCAAACCCTCCCAATCCGCAGATTATGTCTGCGACGTCTACGACTTCGTGCTTCGGGCCGTTGCTCGTCGAAGCGGTCAGAATCCGGTCGGCGTTCGCCGCACCTATGGATTCACTGTGACACTCTAGCCCCGCGGGCTGTTTGATGCGTAGCTGAACGGGTACCGGTGGGGCCAGGTTACGCCCTCACCGAACACCCCTCTCTTTCCTCTGCTCACCGGCTGTTTCCGGCTGGCGAAGGTCCGGGCGCGGGCGGACGGGCCGTCGTCGTTGTGCTGGCGGCGCGGAAAGCGCGGGTTGAAGCGTGGCGCTTAAGGGTGTTGGCTGGTAATAATGCATATCAACGTACTGTGGATCCGGGGCCAGAGGCACCACCGAGACAATCGCAGTGACAATCGCAGCCTTTCGGAAGGAAAAAAGTGAGCGAGGCCGAAGCCGCCACAGCAGGAAGCGTGGCGGGCAAACTGGGTTTCAAGGACGGCGACCTTGTTCAGGAACTTGGGTACGACGAGGATGTTGATTTCGACTTCCGTGCGGATCTGGAAGATGAGATCGGATCGGAACTGCTGACGGAGGACGATCAGGATGTTGTCGACGGCGTAGTCCTATGGTGGCGTACTGATGACGGCGATCTGGTGGATGCGCTGGTGGATTCACTGACTTCGCTCGATGATGGCGGCGTGGTCTGGCTGCTGACACCGAAGTCGGGCCGGGACGGGTATGTCCCGCCGTCTGAAATCCAGGAGGCAGCGCCTACTGCCGGACTTCATGCCACGTCTTCAGCCGGAGTCTCCCGGGACTGGGCGGCAACCCGGCTAGTGGCCCGTCGCAAACAGTAGGTGAGAATTCAGCCGGCGCCCGGCCACCTTGCTCCGGGGTTTGAACTCCCCAACCAACACGGGGAGCCGGTCAGTCTGAGCGCGCTGCGCGGTACCGCCGTCGTGCTGGTGTTCTACCCGTTCGCGTTCTCCCGCGTCTGCACCGATGAACTGGATGAACTACAGGCGAATCTGGGGGAGTTCCGGAGCCGCAGCGCGAGAGTGCTGGCCGTCTCGATCGATCACCGGTATGCCCTGCGCACTTACGCAGAGCAGAGGGGATACGGGTTCGACCTCCTCTCTGACTTCTGGCCGCACGGTGAGGTGGCTGAACAGTATCGTGTGCTGAATTTGTCAGAGGGATATGCGCGTCGAAGTACTTTCTTCATCGATCCTGCCGGACTCATCAATTCGCGCGTGGACGCTCCTCTGGGAGAGGGCCGGGCCTTCGAGACCTACCGTTCCGCTCTCCTCAGTCTTTCCCAACACACCGCAGAATCTCCGCGATGACATCTTCGCCGCTGCCGCACGCATCGTCGCTCCCAGGATTCGGAACAACAGGATTCGTCCGGGGTGAGCCTGCCGCGGCAAGCTCTCTGACGGCTTCGCAGCTGACGAGCCTGCGTGGGGTGGCTGATCTTCTTGCGCATCTGCGCCTCACTGTTCTGACTGGCGCAGGTTTGAGCACGGATTCCGGTATCCCGGATTACCGCGGACCGAATTCCGTCCCCCGGAATCCCATGACGTACCAACAGTTCGTGGGCGACGACGCACTAAGGCGGCGCTATTGGGCACGTAACCATATCGGCTGGCACCACCTGCGTCGGGCGCACCCGAACGACGGCCACCGTGCCCTGGTGCGGATGGAGAAGCGGGGGCTGCTGACCGGCTTGATCACACAGAATGTGGACCGGCTGCATTCGTCGGCCGGCAGCACGAAGGTTGTGGATCTGCACGGAACGTATGATCGCGTGGTGTGTCTGAGCTGTCGTACCTTGTTCAGCCGCCAGGACATCGCGGGCCTGCTTGAGCGGCTCAATCCCGGGTACCTCGAGCGCACCGGCAACGCCGGTGACGTTGCACCTGATGCAGATGCCGATGTTGACGACACCTCCGACTTCATGGTTGCGCCTTGCCCGGTGTGCGGCGGCATGCTCAAGCCGGACTTCGTCTACTTCGGTGAAAACGTACCCAAGGATCGCGTGGATCGGGCGTATGCGATGGTGGATGACGCCGGCGCCCTCCTGGTTGCGGGCTCGTCACTGACAGTCATGAGCGGCCTGCGATTTGTGCGCCATGCGGCCAAGCAGGCAAAACCGGTTGTCATCATCAACCGGGGTGCAACCCGAGGAGACGACTTCGCGTCGTTGAAGCTTGAACTCGGCGTCTCGGAATCGTTGGCGTACCTCGCGGACGCCTTACCCGGGGCTACGACCGAGGAGGTGGGACCAGCGAGACGCTGATTGGCATTGCAGAGCGTCGATCCGGTACAGTAATTCCTCGTGGTGGAGAGCAGGTCAGTCCAGCCCCGCCGTGTCAAGGGTCTTTAGCTCAGCTGGTAGAGCGCCACGTTTACACCGTGGATGTCATCGGTTCGATCCCGGTAGGACCCACCAAGAAGAACCCCGTTGTTCCCGGCCCTGCGGCCTGGGCAGCGGGGTTTTTCGCGTGTCTGTTCTTGTTCGTATCCGGTGCTTTTTGCTCGACGCTTCCATGCACGAATGTTTCGACGGATTACCTCAGCGCGGAAGCGCCGTCTGGCTTCGAACATGACGCCGGTAATAGGGTGGGAGAGCCAAGGCGCACAGGGGCGTCGCTAAGTGATGTGTCCCTGACCACGGGGGCAACCTGCAGATGGAGACTTGATGAGTGCACAAATCGGCGTGACCGGCCTTGCCGTCATGGGAGCAAACCTGGCACGGAACCTCGCACGCAACGGGTACACCGTAGCCCTTCACAACCGCTCGGTTGAGAAGACCGATGCTTTGCTTGAGAAGCACGGAAGCGAGGGCGATTTCATCCGGACGGAGTCCCTCCAGGAACTGGTTGACTCGCTGGAGAAGCCGCGCCGGGTGCTCATCATGGTGAAGGCGGGCGCTCCGGTGGACTCCGTCATCGAGCAGCTCGAACCGCTGCTGGAAGCGGGGGACATCATCATTGATGCCGGCAACTCACACTATGAAGACACGCGCCGACGGGAAGCGGCGCTTGCGGAGAAGAATCTTCACTTCGTTGGGGTCGGTGTTTCCGGTGGCGAGGAGGGAGCGCTGCTCGGACCCTCCATCATGCCCGGTGGCTCACGTGAGTCCTATGACTCGCTTGGTCCCATGCTGGAGAAGATCTCTGCCAAGTACAACGGCGAGGCGTGCTGCCGGTGGATCGGCACCGACGGCGCCGGGCACTTCGTCAAGATGGTGCACAACGGCATTGAGTATGCCGACATGCAGGTTATTGGCGAGGCCTATGATGTCCTTCGCACTGCTGCTGGGATTGAGCCGGCAGACCAGGCAAAGATCTTCAGCGAATGGAACACCGGAACACTCTCGTCCTTCCTGATCGAGATCACGGCTGAAGTCCTCGCCCACACCGACGAGCGCACCGGCAAGCCGTTCGTCGACGTCGTCGTCGATTCAGCGGGCCAGAAGGGTACCGGCCGCTGGACTGTCGTTTCGGCACTTGAACTCGGTAGCCCCACCTCAGGCATCGCGGAATCCGTGTTCGCACGCGGCCTCTCCTCACAGCGGGGTCAGCGTGAGCTTGCACAGGGCATTCTTGAGGGTCACGAGGGCACAGTTGAATTGCCCGAGGGTTTCGTTGAAGACGTTCGTCTCGCGCTGTACGCGTCGAAGCTGGTCAGCTACGCCCAGGGCATTGACATGCTGACAGCGGCTGCAACGGAGTACGGCTGGGACCTGAAGCTCGACGAGATCGCTTCACTCTGGAGGGCCGGTTGCATCATTCGCGCCGAGCTGCTCGACGACATCATGAAGGCTTACGCGGGAGATGAGAGGCCGGCTAACCTGCTCCTGGCTCCGGCGTTCGCTGAATCCATTGCAGGTGCGGTTCCCGCATGGCGCCGCGTCGTTGCAACTGCGGTCCAGCTGGGCATCCCGGTTCCGGTGTTCTCCTCGTCCCTGGCCTACTACGATGGCCTCCGCCGCAAACGACTGCCTGCCGCACTCACCCAGGGCCTCCGCGATCTCTTCGGAGCCCACACCTATAACCGCGTGGACGCTGAGGGCACATTCCACACGCTCTGGGGCGAGGACCGCTCGGAAGTCGAAGCCGTCGACACACACTAGGAAACCTGAAGCACGAAATAGCGCCCCAGCGGAACAATCCGATCCGCCGGGGCGCTATTTGTCGTTCTCGCCAGCTTTGGCTAGATATACAGGGCCGGGTCAATGTACTCGGCTGGATCCACCGCAGGCAGCGTTTCGCGTGCGGAGTCCCGGTGACGGAAAGTCGCGGGAATGCCGGTGATGATGGAGTCGGGTGGCGTATCCTTCACAACGACGGCGTTGGCACCCACCGCGCTGCCCGCACCGATGGTGATCGGACCAAGAACCTTGGCGCCGGCCCCGATCGTGACGCGGTCGCCGATGGTTGGGTGCCGCTTGACCTTCTCCAGGGACCGCCCGCCGAGGGTCACTCCCTGATACATCATGACGTCGTCGCCGATTTCAGCGGTGCCGCCGATCACCACACCCATACCGTGGTCTATGAAGAAGCGCCGGCCGATAGTAGCCTGCGGGTGTATCTCGATACCCGTCAGGAACCGTGCCGTCTGGGCGAGGATCCGGGCCGGAAACCGTAGCGGTGGAACCCGCCACATACGATGCGTCAGGCGGTGTACCCAGATGGCGTGCAGCCCTGAGTACACGATTCCGTTCTCGACGTCCCCTCGGGCTGCCGGATCATGGGCGCGGGCGGCCTCGAGGTCTTCTCGCATTCTCGCTAGGAAGCTCACAAACCACCCTCTGTTGAAGAAATGACTAACCCCGGATGTCGTCGAACAGTACGGTGGAAATGTAGCGCTCTCCGAAATCGCAGACGACGGCGACAATGAGCTTACCTGCGTTTTCAGGACGTTTGGCCAACTCCAGTGCTGCCCAGACGATGGCTCCGGAGGAGATACCGCCGAGGATGCCTTCCTGGGTACCCAGTGCACGTGCTACACGGACGGAATCTTCGACGCTGGCATCCATGACCTCGTCGTAGATGGAGGTATCGAGAATCTCGGGAACGAAATTGGCCCCAAGCCCCTGGATCTTGTGGGGACCGGGCGCGCCACCATTGAGGATTGCGGAATCCGCCGGCTCCACGGCCACAATCTGTACGCCCGGCTTCCGGTCCTTGAGTACCTGCCCGACGCCGGTGACGGTCCCGCCGGTCCCGACTCCGGCGACGAAGATGTCCACCTTGCCGTCGGTGTCATTCCACACTTCCTCGGCAGTGGTTTCGCGATGAACTGCCGGGTTTGCTTCGTTAGCGAACTGACGGGCCCAGATGGCATTGTCGCTGGCGGCTACGATTTCCTTCGCGCGATCTACAGCTCCACGCATGCCCTCGGAGCCGGGGGTGAGAACGATCTCCGCACCATAGGCCCGCAGCATCACCCGGCGCTCGGTGGACATGGTCTCCGGCATGGTGAGGACAACCTTGTAGCCGCGGGCAGCGCCCACCATGGCCAGTGCGATACCTGTATTACCCGAAGTGCCCTCGACGATCGTGCCGCCCGGCTTCAAAGCCCCCGCTTTCTCGGCGGCATCGATGATTGCGACGCCGATGCGGTCCTTGACGCTGTTGGCGGGGTTATAGAACTCAAGCTTGACCGCTACTTCCGCATCCAGCCCTTCGGTCAGGCGGTTCAGGCGCACCAGCGGAGTGCGTCCTACCAACTGGGTGACGTCGTCGTAAATCGGTGCCATGAGATTCCTGTCTGGGTTAGGTGAAGGAGTTGAAGCAAAACTGTGCTCAGCCTAGTCAGCGGCCGGAAGCAGAACTATGCCATGAGCCATTCAGCGTAATATTTCCGGGCTTTGGCAAGCTTCGGATTGATAATCACCTGGCAGTAGCCCTGCTCCGGGTGCTTGGCGTAGAAGTTCTGGTGATACTCCTCCGCTACGTAGAACCGCGGAAGGCGGACCACCTCGGTCACGATCGGGTTTGCCCAGTCCTCCTGATGCCGCTCGATGGCGCGCTCGAACAGCTCCTTTTGCTCAGCGTCCTGGTAGAACATTGATGAGCGGTACTGCGTGCCGACGTCGTAACCCTGGCGGTTGAGCGTTGTCGGATCATGTGAAGCAAAGAAGATGCCGAAGATCACTTCGACGGGCACCACCGTCTCATCGAAAGTGACGGCAACGACCTCCGCGTGACCGGTGATGCCGGAGCACACGGAATCGTAGTTGGGTTCGGGGTCGTGGCCACCGGTATAGCCGGACACGACCTCTGTTACACCCTGGGTTTTTTGGTAGACGGCATCGAGGCACCAAAAGCAGCCCCCGCCCAGCACGAAAGTCATCATGGTGTTAACAATGCTTCGATCAGCGCGATGATTCCCGTCGCACCGCACCAGGGCACAGCGAGTTGGCGCCGAAGCCTGACCGGGCTTTTGGAAGCTGGTAGAACTAGGGCTATGGAAGCTGACGAAGAACACTCCCCAGCAGTGGACGAGGCGAGTGACTCGAGACCCACTGTCGGCGACGTCCTGCTCGCAATCGAAGAATTGTGGCCCGAGTCGCTGGCGGAGGGATGGGACGCCGTCGGCCTTGTTGTCGGTCGTCCGGATCGGGAGGTTTCGACGATTGTCTTCGCTGTGGATCCCTCGGAGGCTGTCGTCGGCGATGCCAGGAAACTTGGAGCGGATCTCATCGTTGCGCATCATCCGCTCATGTTGAAGCCGGTGAATTCGGTGGCGGCCACCCATGCCAAGGGCGCGGCCGTCCACGGGCTCATCGAGGCAGGCTGCGCGCTGGTTACTGTGCACACAAATGGGGACAGCGCGGTTGGCGGCGTTTCGGACGTCCTCGCTGACGCATTCGGACTGACCAATGTGGAACCGCTCGCAGGTTCAGCCGATGGGCTGCCTGAAGAAGGTATCGGCCGCGTCGGCGATCTGGCAGAGGTGACTTCGCTTGGAGAATTTGCGGAGCTGGTCTTCGGTCTGCTGCCCGCTGTTGCCGGCGGAATGCGGGTGGCCGGTGATCGTCACGGTCTTGTCCGGCGGGTAGCTGTCTGCGGCGGGGCGGGGGACAACCTGTTCGATCAGGTGCGTGCAAGCCAGGCTGATGTCTACGTGACCGCGGACCTCCGGCACCACCCGGCACTGGAAGCGCGGGAAGCCGCAGTGAACGGGCGCCCGTACCTTATTGATGTGTCCCACTTCGGCAGTGAGTGGCTCTGGCTGACGCCCGCGGCGAACGCGCTGTCCAACGTCCTGTCCGATCAGGGATTCACCGTTGACGTCCGGGTCAGTGCCGTTAATTCGGACCCCTGGGATTTTGTGCTCACGCCCGGTGAAGGCTAGCAGGCCGCACAAAATTGCCGACGCGCGGTGTGCTCAAGCGCGTGCCATAAGGTAGACGGACAACGAAATTCGGCGACGGCGGAGGACTATCGGTGGCAAAAGCACCTCAGGCGGAACAACTACGGCTTCTTGACCTGCAGGCCAGTGATTCCAAACTCAATCAGTTGCAGCGGCAAGCGGCCACCGTCAGCGCTAATCCTGAGTTGGTCGCGCTGGCAGCGCAGGTAGCGGACGCCGAGTCCGCACTGGTGTCTGCAGCCACAAACCTCGGGGATGCCGAGCGGGATCTCACCCGCGCGGAGGATGACGTGCAGGCAGTCGTCACAAGGCTGGAGCGTGATGAGCAGCGCTTGAACAGCGGCTCCGGCACGTCGAAGGACCTCACGGCGCTTCAAAGTGAGGTCACCTCGCTCACCCGGCGCCGCTCGGACCTTGAGGATATCGAGCTCGAGGTGATGGAGCGGGTCGAAGCCGCGAGGGCAGCACGGGATGATGCCCGCAAAAGGTCGGAGACAGTCCGGAGTCAGCTCGGGGAACTTGAGCGGGCTCGGGACGAGGAACTGGGCCGGATCGATGCCGAGCGCGCCGAGGTCCAGGCCGCACGCGATCAACTGGCGGCTTCTTTTGAGCCGGCCCTTCTCGCAATCTACGAGAGGACACTGGCCAAGCGCGGAGTCGGCGCGGCTCGTCTCTTCCACGGCCGGTCCGAGGGATCAGGCATGGAGCTCAGCCCCGGTGATCTCGCCGACATCTCACGCGCCGCGGCAGACGACGTCGTCTTCTGCCCCGACTCTGGCTGCATCCTTGTGCGTTCGTCCGAGTGGGGAAGCTGAGAAAGTGCAGGACTCCGCCGGAACACTGTTCGACGACGCATTTCCCTCCGCCACCGACGAGAGCCCTGACGGCCCTGCCCGTGACCTCCTGATCGTTGAAGCTGACGGCGGCTCCCGGGGAAATCCGGGCCATGCGGGCTACGGTGCGCTGGTACGTGATCCAAAGACGGGCGCGATCCTCGTGGAGAAAGCCGGCTACATCGGTATTGCATCCAATAACGTGGCGGAATACTCGGGGCTCCTCGCGGGCCTCACATTGGCGGATGAAATTGACTCCGGCTGTCGAATCCTTGTCAAGATGGATTCGAAGCTTGTCGTCGAGCAGATGAGCGGACGCTGGAAGATCAAGCATGCGGACATGCAGAAGCTGGCCGGGCGGGCCCGCCGCATCGTGGATTCCCGCCGCGTCCAGTACGAGTGGATTCCCCGCGAGAAGAACAAGGACGCAGACAGGCTCTCGAACGAGGCTATGGATGCAGGAATGGCAGGGGTTGAGTGGAAGCCCAAGAGCTCCCCGAGCCCGCAGGAAGATTCTAGGCCGGGCGAGAATGCCGACGTCGGTGGTCCACGGATAGCGTCAGGGACCCTGCATCATGTCGAGATCTGGATTCAGGATCTTAATGCCGCGCGCAGCAGTATGGGGTGGCTATTCGAACGGTTAGGGTTCCTTCCCAAGGACAGCTGGGAGAACGGCGCAAGCTGGGCAGGCAACGGTACCTACCTCGTGCTCGAGGCCGGCCCTGATGTCCTGTCGGGGCCACACGAGCGGCGCCGGCAAGGCGTCAATCACCTCGCCTTCAACGCCGGTACGCGAGCGCAGGTGGACCTGCTCGCGCGCCGGGCTGGAAGCCATGGATGGACCCTCCTGTTCCGTGATCGGCACCCCTACGCGGGTGGGCGGGAGCATTACGCAGCCTACCTGGAGAACGCAGAGGGGTTTGAGGTTGAACTCGTTGCGGACCAGAACGCGCAATAGCCCCGGACCAGGACGAGTCAGGCGGAGTGTGCCAGGACAACGTTCAGTTGAGCCGCTTTCCTACTGGTTGCAGGCACGAGGTCGCACGTCCATCGCTCCGATGCGGCCCGGAGTAATTGCTCTGGTGTCGCCGGCGGTTTTCCCCTGCGGGTGAGTAGGTGACGAGCCAGTTCGCCGCGGGTCTGTTTGGCGAAGTGGGAGACGGCCGTCCTCACTCCCTTGCGTTGCTGGAACACGTTCACTGCGACCGTTCGCTCCGGCACTCCGGACCACACGGTGGCGTAGGTGCTTGAGCGGCAGTCGACGATGAGTGAATCGCCGGCCCGCTCATCGAGGACGGACCGGAGCCGTTGCCGCCAGAAGGATGCCAGCCTGCCCGTGCCAGGCAGGTCAACTGACATCGAGAGCCGGTAGGCCGGCACTGCATCGGTGAACCCGACGGCACCCCACAGTGCAGAAACGACGACGACGGCGGAATCCGCCTTTCGCTTTTGCGTGGGGGTCATGCTGCGGTATCCCAGGGCATCATAGAGCACTCCGGAGTAGATGGAGTGGGCCGGCGCGGCGGGAACGTGGCGCAATTCGGTATTGCGGCGTACTTCCGCCGCGAGGGAATTCCCCACTCCGAGAACAGCATGTGCGTCATGGTGGGCGCTGGTCTTCGCAAGTGCGGCCAGCACTTCCGACCGGGCATCAGTCAACCCCGGAAATGCAAGCGAAGCCAGATCGAGGGGGCGCCCTTTGACTGCAGCCGTTTTTCCTTCAGAGGGCGGGAGCAGAATAAGCACCTCAACACTCTACCGTCGAGGGATCAGCGAAATGCTGCACACCAGGTCCGCGGCACATACGGCGTCTCCCGGCGCGTAGAATCGGAATGGATGGGTTGGCCAGGCGGCCGCGTGTGAAGCGCTTTTCGTGCTTCTCCCGAGGAACGTCCGGGCTCCGCAGGGCAGGGTGGTGGGTAACGCCCACTCGGGGTAACCCGCAGGCAAGTGCCACAGAGAATAGACCGCCCCGCTGGTTCGCCCAGAGGGGGTAAGGGTGAAACGGTGGTGTAAGAGACCACCAGCGCACCGGGTGACCGGAGCGGCTAGGTAAACCCCACCCGGAGCAAGGCCAGACAGGACACGGTTGAGGGCTGCCCGCCCGAGTGTCCGGGTAGGCCGCTGGAGGGCGCCGGCAACGGCGTTCGTAGATGGATGGCCGCCACTGCAGCTCCTCATGGATCCGCAGGACAGAACCCGGCGTATCGGCCAGCCCATCCACTTTCCGCAGGTTTTGCTCCACCGGCTCTGCATAATCCGTGGGAAGCGGTGTTTCGTCAAGAGTGCGGGCCCGTTCCCGACCAGTCATCCACAACCGGGCTTATCACCAGAGACGTTCCATTACGCTAAGGGAATGGCCGAGACGACTGCACCCAGAGCTTCCCTGGTGAGTCGCAATCCTAACTTCAGGGCTCTGTGGTTATCGGCTACGGTAGGCGTTTTCGGCACTGCCGTTGCAGCTGTCGCCCTGCCGATCATTGCGGCGGTTGAGCTCGCGGCCAGCGACTTTGCGGTGGCGGCCCTTGCCGGCATGGCGTTCCTGCCCTGGCTGCTTTTCGGCCTGCCTATCGGAGTATGGGTTGACCGCTGGAAGCGCAAGCCTGTCATTGTCTGGTCCCTCGTGGCACGGATAGCGTCGCTCGCGACACTTCCGGTTGCGTACTGGTTTGGAATGCTTACGGTCACCCACCTGTTCGTTGTCGCATTCATAGCCGGTTTGTCATCGGTTTTCTTCAGCCTCGCCGATCAGGCGTTGGTGCAGCAGGCGCTCTCGGGGGATGAGCTGGTCGAGGGGAACGGTATCATCACCGCGTCCGGCGCCTCCGCAGACGCGGCGGGCAGGGGTATCGCGGGGTGGCTCACCGTGGTGATGGGAGCCTCCAACACACTTCTTGTGCAGGTGGGGGCGTCGCTCGCCTCTCTCGCTGCAATCTCGTCGTTGCGCATCGAAGAAAAGCCGGTCGCTGTTCGGGAGCGGCGCATCTTCGTGGAGATGATGGACGGGCTGCGGTACACCTTCAGCACGGCGCCGCTCCGGGCAATCCTCTTCAACGCTGCACTGTGGAACCTGGGCGGCAGCATGGTCGCCTCGCTGATGGTGCTGTTGGTTGTCCGGGTGCTGCAGGAGTCGGAAATCTGGCTCGGTCTGTTGATGGCTGCAACGTCGGTGGGAGGGGCTGTAGGCGGGCTAAGCGCCAAACGGCTTACCGAGCGACTGGGTTCCGGACCGGTGTGGCGGTGGTCGATGGTTCCGGGCGTGCTTGGGTACGCGTCGCTCCTCATCATGACTCCGGGTCCAGGAATGGTGATCGGACTGGTCGGGATGTTCGTTATGGGTGTATCGATCGCGCTGAATATCGTTGTCGGCACAAGCTTCCGCCAACGTGTCTGTCCGCCGGCAATGATGGGAAGGCTGGGAGCTGCAACGAGGATGGTCAGTTGGGGGATGCTCGGCATCGCCAGCATCCTCGGCGGAGTCCTCGCCGAAGTGTTCGGCATTACCTCAGCCGTGCTGGTGGGTGTACTGCTGGCTGCTACAGCTCCAATGGTGGCGCTGTTCGGATCGCTTCGTTCGGTGGACCGTCTCGAAGACCTCGCCCGCGAGCCGCTGCCGGCTGACTAGTGGCCGAATGGGTCCGGATCGACACCCGGCATCCAGGTCAATCCCGGCTGACCCCACCCGTTGACCTTGGCGGCTTTCCTTGCTTTCCGCGAGTACTGCGCATTCAGCCGGTCAACATACAGCGTGCCGTTCAGATGATCGAACTCGTGCTGCATGCAGCGCGCAAACCACCCGGTTGCCTCGAACTCGATCGCGTTGCCCTCGCCGTCATACCCGTTGACCTTCGCCCACTCTGCGCGCTTGAGCGGGAAGGACTCTCCCGGGAATGAGAGGCACCCCTCCGACTCTTCCTCGTCCGGTTCGGCGCCGGAAACCTTCGTGGTGACCAGTGTGGGATTGACCAGGACTCCACGAGGGGGAACGTCGTCGTCATTCGCCATTCCGTAAACAAAGATGCGCAGACCCACCCCGATCTGCGGTGCCGCGAGGCCAACACCGTTCGCCTCGTCCATCGTCTCGTACATGTCTGCAATGAGGGAGCGCAGCTCATCGTCGAATTGTTCGACGTCGACAGCGCGCCGGTGCAGCACGGGTTCGCCGGCGATGGTGATGGGACGGACAGGCATAGGGACTCTTCCTTGCTCCGGTGGCTAGCGGGCGATATGGCGGCCGACGGTTTCGCGCATGATCTCACTCGTGCCGCCGAAAATGCTCAGGAGACGGACAGCGAGGAAAGCCTGCGCGATCGGGTATTCGAGGATATAGCCGTAGCCACCGTGGAGTTGCAGGCAACGATCCGTAACCGACTTCACCCGTTCGCTGGCCCATAGTTTGACCCGGGCGGCGCTGACGGCGTCCAGCGCTCCTTCATTGAACGCCACGACGGCCCGATCAACATAGGTTTCCAGAACCTCGACCTCGGTCTGGATGTCCGCAAGTTCAAACCGGGTGTTCTGGAAGTCGATGATCCGCTCGCCGAAGGCATTGCGTTCCTTCGCGTAGTGCACGGTTGTCTCATACATGGTCCGCGCCACGGCCGAGGATGCAACGGCAATCGCCAGACGCCCCTGCGGCAACTGTTCGGCCACGTACCGCAGCCCGTGCCCGGCCTCGCCGACGAGGTTCGCCTCCGGTACTCGCACGCTGTCGAAGAAGAGCTCGGACGTATCGGAGGCCTTCAGCCCCATCTTGTCCAACTGCTTCCCGGTCTCATATCCGGGACCCTTCTCGACCATGAACAGGGAGAAGGACTCGCTGCCGCCGCGTCCGGTGGAGCCATCCGTGCGGGCGAGGACCAGCGAGGCATCACCGCTGATCCCGTTTCCAATGAAAGTCTTCTGTCCGTTGATCAGCCAGCCGTCGCCGTCGCGCACGGCCTTGGTCCGGACCCCCCGCAAGTCACTGCCGGCGCCAGGCTCAGTCCATGCCACGGACGTGATCTTTTCGCCGGTGACCATGCCGGGCAGCCACTGCTGCTTGAGCTCGTCCGAGCCGTAGGCGAGCAGGTGGGGAAGGACCATGTCGTCGTGCAGGTGAAGAGCCAGCGCTGCGCCAAGGTGGTTGGCCCGGGCAAACTCTTCGTCGAGGACTACCCGGAAGCGGTAATCGGGCATGCCGGCTCCACCAAATTCCTCGGGCACGGCCAGGCCAAGCAGCCCCTGTTGACCGGCGGCGCTCCACATGCTGCGCGGCATAATGCGTTCCCGGTCCCACTGCGCGTAGTGCGGGGCAATCTCCCGTGCGTTGAACTCCTGCGCCACGTCCCGGAACAGTTCGTGGTCCTCCTCGAACAACGCCCGTTTCATACAGTTTTCCCTTCTGCTGATCCCCGTTTCGCGCAGCTCTAAACGAAGCGAGGAAATGCCAATGGCCGCCCCGAAATTACAGGACGGCCACGGAAGCCTGCGGCTACTGCCGGCGGGCGAAATGGGGTGAGTAACGGGGTTTGAACCCGCGACCTCCTGGACCACAACCAGGCGCTCTGCCAACTGAGCTATACCCACCATGCGACTCGGTAAGCAACCCGAGCGTGCACCGCACGGGGGGCGGGCTTGCTGGGGCTGAACGAGGCAGCGCAAACAATTCTACACACTTTTCGGACCACTTTTTCCAGGCACTCGGAACCCCAGCGCCCTGGACCGGTGACGCCTAGCTTCCGGCGGTGAGATTCCGCGCTGCCGTGCGGCTGGTCTCCGAATCGGGTCCGGGACCAGGAACAAAGATGGTGCTCCGGTAGTACTGCAGTTCCCGGATCGAATCCCTGATGTCGCCCAGCGCCCTGTGGTTGCCGATCTTCTCCGGAGCTTGGAAGTAGGCGCGTGGATACCAACGACGAGCCAACTCCTTGATGGTGGACACGTCCACCACCCGGTAATGGAGGTGTTCAACCACCAGAGGCATGTCGCGGGCAAGGAACACCCTGTCGGTTCCCACGGAGTTGCCACCCAGTTGTGCGCGGCGCGGTTCCGGCACATGCGCGGTGATGTACTTGAGTACGCGGTCCTGGGCTTCCTGCATGGTGACTCCGGACGGCAGCTCTTCCAGCAGGCCTGAAGCGGTATGCATGTTGCGCACGAAGTCGCCCATGGACTCCAGTGCGCCGGGAGGCGGTGCAATGACGACGGCGACCCCCTCACCGAGAATATTCAGTTCAGAGTCGGTGACGATGACTGCCACCTCAATCAGGGCATCCGCGACGGAGTCCAGGCCCGTCATCTCGCAGTCGATCCAGACGATGGGCTCACTAGTTATCGGCACCCGACAAATGTACCGGGTTATAGGTTGACCCCGGTCTATGTGTACAACCGTTCGGCGGCGTCCGGGCAGGTGAATGCTAAAATCGAGCGACCTCGATTCCTCCTCGCCGCCCTGTCAGACTGACGATCGGACCCTCCCGCAATGACCGCCCCTGCGCCTGCTTCCGTTGCGACCGCGCACATCGGGCGCCCCAGGATTGCGATCATTCAGGGCTTCATTGGCTCAATGCTCATGCTTGTCGGATCGTTCGGCGTAGGCTGGCTCTCGCTCGCTTCCAGGGAACTCCGGCAGGTGCAGGTGATCATCTGGCTGCGGTTCGAACCTGCCGGCGCTGTCCTTTCCGTCATTCTGCTTGCGTTGGGAGGGATGCTCCTGGTCAGGTCATGGCTGAGGCTCGGTCAACGTCTGCAGGGGTGGGGACCGGAGACGCATCGGACAATCCTGACCGCAATCCTCGCCTGGGCTGCCCCTATGTGCTTCGCGCTGCCCCTGTTCAGCAGGGATGTTTTCGCTTATATCGCTCAGGGCCAGGTCATGGTCGCCGGGCTTAACCCGTACGAAGACGGCTATTCCCAGATCTCCAACTATCTGCAGATCGGAGCGGATGATCTGTGGGCACAGAGCCCAACTCCGTACGGTCCTATTTTTCTCTGGATGGAAGAGCTGATAGTCCGTGCGACCGGAGGGCAGCCTGACCTGTCCATCCTGCTCTTTCGCCTGCTGGCGCTCGTGGGCGTTGCCTTGTGCATCTATTACGTGCCGCGACTCGCAGAACTGCATGGAGTGAATCCACATCGAGCGCTGTGGCTCACCGTTGCCAACCCGCTCTTCCTGACCAATTTCGTAGCGAGCATCCATAACGACTCCCTTATGGTGGGCCTTGCAGTGGCCGGACTCTATTTCGCAGCGAAGGGACGTTATGTCACGTCGGTTCTCCTGGTCACACTGTCCATCGGTATCAAGCCGATCACGCTGATTTTCCTCCCGTTCATCGGCCTGATGTGGGCAGGCCGGGATGCAAGTTGGCCGCGCAAGATCCTCTACTGGGCCATCACGGCGGGGATGTCCCTCGGAATCCTTTGGATTCTGGGAATCATGAACGGTTTCGGCTTCGGGTGGGTCGGCGCGCTCAGCACACCCGGCAGCGTGTGGATCTGGTATGCACCGGTCGGGTTCCTGGGCATGGTCGTGGCAGTGACCGGAGACGCCCTCGGTTTCGACGGCTGGTCATGGGCGGATGTTGTCCACACGATCGGCACTTTGGTGTCGCTGGTACTGATCACCTGGCTCATTTTCAAGGGGGATCATGCGCACCTCGTCCGCCGGCTGGCGCTGGCGCTCACCGCCGTCGTACTCCTAGCGCCAATGATCCAGGCCTGGTATGTCGTATGGCTGATTCCGTTGTTTGCCGTGACCGGGATCAGGGATGACTGGCAGGTGAAGGTGCTGTACTTTCTGGTGTCCTTTTTCATGATTTATGCGATCTCCGACCAACTGGACATATTCCCCTATATCGAACTTGACCTTGGAACTGCCCGCCAGATTGCCGCAGTGGTCGGGGTGGCGTTTGCGACCTATCTCGTGCTGTTGGATCCGCGAACGAAGACCCTCTTTCGAGGGTCGCGATCAACGGATCAGCTCCCTCTTAGCCGATAAGCACCGGTCCAGCGAACATGCGAAGCGTGCCTGATGACGCAATACTGGAAGGATGAGCGAACTGCAGGAACAGGTTGTCCGGGCCGCATTTGATATCTCGCAGTGGGAACCTGAGTCATATTCGGTGGAAGGCGCTGACAGTGAACTGACGCGTGTTCGCGCGACGAAAGAGTTCGCCGGAGACATCGAAGGTTCTTCGGTTGCTGAACTGCTCATGGCCGGCAATAACAGGGGAGCCGGTTATGTGGCATCAGAAGTCTTCACGGGTAGCGTTCTTGGGCGGCGCGGTAGCGTGATCGTCCAGCATTGGGGGCTGGCTGAAGGAAACGCAGCGGCGAGTTCCGGACACATCATTCCCGGGTCAGGGACTGATGAACTGGAGGGTATCGCTGGCCGGGCAGAGTACTCGCAGGACGTTGCGGGCCAGCACTATCTCGAACTGAGAGTGACCTTTCCCGAATGATTCGGTGCCCCCGGCGCGACTCGAACGCGCAACCTACGGATTAGAAGGCCGTTGCTCTATCCATTGAGCTACGGGGGCCTGGCGGGCGAACTGCCCACATGAGTTTAGCGGTTCCTAGTCTGCGTTATCTCCTCCACAGCGGACAAATTGCACTGCACTTTCGCACATAGCCGCATCCACAGGCCACTGGGCAAGCGATCCCGTCACAGACTGGAATCAGCCGACGCACCGGTGTCGGTTCTCGTTTTCTTGAAGGGACGCATGATGAGCAACTATGTGACAATCCGCGGTTTTGTGGGTACCGAGATCAAGTGCGCTGTAGCAGGTAGTGGGCTGCCGATCGCCAAATTCAGGCTGGGTAGTTCTGATCGCTACTTCGACAAGAAGACCAACGCGTGGGTGGATGGCGACACCAACTGGTATTCAGTGTCAATGTTCCGGCAGTTGGCCACCAACGCCGGCGTAAGCCTGCAGAAAGGCGACCGCATCATTGTCACGGGCAAACTAAGGGTTCGCACCTGGATCACTGACGAGGGTAAAAGCGGCACCACCGTTGAAATTGATGCGGATTCAGCCGGGCATGACCTCGTGTTCGGCACAGCCAGTTTCCGGAGATCAAGTGCAGATCGGAATGACTCTGCGGTGCAGGAAGGTGCAGATGAGGGTTTCGATGGCGTGAACTACGCCACCGGCGAGATTTCCACACCCGGTTACGGGGCGCCCGGTACAGCCGTTGAGGAGTCGCCCGAGCCATCGGATGACCCGGCGGAGACGGAGGTCGGCGGGGACCGGGAATTGGCGTCGGCGCCCTTCTAGACGAATTCCCGGCAGCGCCATGACAGAATTGCTGCATACGGAGACCGGTGAGGGGCAAGGATGGACATCAGGACAGTACGATCGGCTGCGCTGTCGTGCATCCTGTGTGTGGGCATCGGAATCGGCGCCAGCGGCTGCGGGACGGGCGCTGCCGGAAGTGAACCCCGGGCTATCCGAATGGCACCGGCAGCGCAAAGCCCCGGTACTGCAGTATCGACCGCCCCCAATCCCTCCGATATCGGCGCTCTTACCTCCAGTCTCAAGGACTCCTTGAGTTCGTTGGCAGCTGAGACAGATGACCCGGATGCAGAAGCGCTGCTGGCTGCCTTCGAGGCGGCGGGAGCGGACCAGCGTTCCGTCGAGGTGTCCATTGATACCACTCCAACCGGTCTCGAAGTAGACGCGATGACCGCCGCCGTGCCGCTTGGAGACACCTGCGTCTTCGGGCACATCCGTGATGGCTCTTCAACAGTCACTCAACTTCCCGTCCTCGCCAGCGGCAGGTGCTTCGTCGGGGACCAGCGGTAAAAGCCCACAGCCGGGCGCACCAACGGGACGCCGTCGAATATGTTCTAGGCGTCCTCACGCCGTAGCCTTGGACTATGGCGGAATTTATCTACACAATGACCAAGGCCCGTAAGGCCGTTGGGGACAAAGTAATTCTCGACGACGTAAGTATGTCGTTCTACCCGGGCGCCAAAATCGGTGTCGTGGGGCCCAACGGCGCGGGAAAGTCCACCATCCTGAAAATCATGGCTGGTTTGGATACTCCCTCGAATGGCGAGGCACGGCTTAGCCCTGGATACACAGTTGGCATCCTCCTCCAGGAACCGCCCCTGAACGAGGAAAAGACGGTTCTCGGCAACGTGCAGGAGGGCGTCGGAGAAATCTATGGCAAGATCCAGCGCTTCAACGAGATCTCCGAAGAAATGGCCAACCCTGACGCCGATTACGATCGGCTGCTCGATGAAATGGGCAAGCTCCAGGAAGCCATTGACGCCGCAGACGCCTGGGACATCGATTCCCAGCTCGAGCAGGCGATGGATGCCCTGCGCTGCCCACCGCCCGAGGCTGACGTGTCGATACTCTCCGGTGGAGAGCGGCGCCGCGTTGCGCTGTGCAAGCTGCTGCTCCAGAAGCCGGACCTGCTGTTGCTGGACGAACCGACCAACCACCTTGACGCTGAAAGCGTGCTGTGGCTCGAGCAGCATCTGTCTGCCTACCCCGGCGCAGTTCTCGCCGTCACTCACGACCGCTACTTCCTTGACCATGTCGCTGAGTGGATTGCGGAGGTTGACCGCGGACATCTCTACCCCTATGAAGGCAACTACTCCACGTATCTGGAGAAGAAGCGTGCGCGGCTCGAGATTCAGGGCAAGAAGGACCAGAAGCTTTCCAAGAGGCTTACTGAGGAGCTTGAATGGGTGCGGTCAAACGCGAAGGGTCGCCAGACCAAATCCAAGGCGCGTCTTGCCCGCTATGAGGAGATGGCATCGGAAGCAGAGCGGACCAGAAAGCTGGACTTCGAAGAAATCCAGATTCCACCCGGCCCGCGCCTCGGCAGCCAGGTGATTGAAGCACATGATCTCCGGAAGGGTTATGACGATCGCATCCTCATCGATGGACTGTCCTTCTCTCTGCCCCGGAACGGTATCGTCGGAGTAATCGGCCCGAACGGCGTCGGAAAGACCACCCTGTTCAAGACCATCGTCGGTCTGGAACCGCTCGACGGCGGAGAACTGAGGATCGGCGAGTCCGTCAAGATTTCCTATGTGGACCAGTCCCGTGGCGGGATCGATCCCAATAAGTCGCTGTGGGAAGTAGTGTCGGACGGCCTTGACTACATTCAGGTCGGCCAGGTCGAAATGCCGTCCCGTGCTTACGTGTCCGCGTTTGGTTTCAAGGGACCCGACCAGCAGAAGAAGGCGGGAGTGTTGTCCGGCGGCGAGCGTAACCGGCTGAACCTCGCGCTGACGCTGAAGCAGGGTGGAAATCTGCTCCTCCTCGACGAGCCCACCAACGACCTCGATGTCGAGACTCTTTCCAGCCTGGAAAACGCGCTGCTCGAATTCCCAGGCTGCGCCGTTGTGGTCTCGCACGACCGGTGGTTTCTGGACCGGGTAGCTACCCACATCCTGTCTTACGAGGGCACTGATGAAGACCCGGCGAACTGGTACTGGTTCGAGGGTAACTTCGAGGCGTATGAGGAAAACAAGGTTGAGCGGCTTGGCC
Source organism: Arthrobacter parietis (assembly GCF_039530425.1). NCBI lineage: Bacteria > Bacillati > Actinomycetota > Actinomycetes > Micrococcales > Micrococcaceae > Arthrobacter > Arthrobacter parietis. The sequence continues at coordinate 332,231 of NZ_BAAAON010000002.1, forward strand.
CTGATGCCGCCAAACCTCACCGTGTGACACACCGGCGTCTCACCCGCGACTAGAGAAGCGAGCTGACATTGACTGAGGGAGCGTGCGGACCGCGCGCTCCCTCAGTCAGTTAAGCACGGATCTCAATTCTTCCAGCGACGCATCTTCTGGTCCATCAGCTTTTTCTGCACGGCACCCTTCAGCTTGCTGCCTGCGTCGTCAGGCACGCGGATCATGCCCTCTTGCGCGACTGTGGCAACGAGATGGCCGGAGCGGTTATAGATTTTTCCTAACGCCAGCCCGCGGGCACCGGAAGCGCTGGGTGATGCCTGGATGTACAGCAGCCATTCATCGACCCGAACCGGGCGATGCCACCACATGGCATGGTCTAGACTCGCCACGCTCATCCCCGGGTGAATCCAGGTAAGGCCGTGCGGGCGCAGGATCGATTCGAGCAGCGTGTAGTCGCTCGCGTACGCAAGAGCCGCCTGATGCATCGCGGGATCTGCGGGCATCGCTCCGAATGTTTTCATCCAGACGGCGTTCACAGGTTCATCCGATCCTGTGTTCTCGACATAGAGCGGGGAGTCGATATGGCGGATGTCGAACGGGCGATCATAGGCCCACGCTTTCGCGACCGGATGATCGAAGCGTCCCAGGAGATCCGCCGTCGAGGGGAGCGACTCCGGCTCCGGGACGTCGGCCGGCATGGACTCCTGGTGCGTGATTCCCTCATCAGGTTGTTGGAAGGAAGCGATCATTGACAGGATGGGCACGCCGTTCTGGTATGCGTGAACCCGACGCGCCGAGAATGACCGTCCGTCGCGCAGCCGCTGTACCCCGAAGGTGATGGGCAGGGCGGCATCGCCGGCCCTCAGGAAGTAGCCGTGCATTGAGTGCACAAAGCGCGCCGATTCCACGGTGCGGATAGAAGCCATCAGAGCCTGGGCGAGCACCTGGCCTCCGAACACACGCTTGCCCGGTTGCTTCACCGGAGTAGCCACGAAGATCTCCTCGTCCGTCTGGGCTCCTGCGGCGCTGTCCAGGTCGAGAAGGGTGACAAGCGCGGCTGTAGGGTCCTGTGAGGGCTGGACGGACATGGTGATGGTTGGCTCCTTGTACTACACGGCGCTGTGCCTGGACGGCTCCCGGCTCATCCGGCAGCATGCCTTCAGTGGAACCATCACCGACATTAGACTGCGCGGCGTTCAGCCTCAACTGCGCGGATGAGAGAATTGCACCATGTCTCAACCCTCCACCATGTCCCGAGAACTCTCACTTGCCGATCCACAGGTGATGCTGGACCTGCGCACTTACGTGGGACGCGCACGCGCAGCCGAGGACGGAGCAGTCCGTCTCCAAGCCAGCGGGAAGGTGCTGGCGGCGTACGTGTGCATCCTCGCCCCCCGCATTCTCGGCGAGGCGACGCCGACGGTCCTCGGCCTGCGCACCATTCCGCTCGCGGAACCGGGACAGCTGGACACAACGGTGGCTTTAGCGTCCGTGTCCGACCGGCTGGCCCGCATGACGGAGAACGACGTCGTTCTGCCGGTGCCGCCGACAACGGTCACTGAAATCTGGGCTGGAGTTCTGCCGCCGCGGGCCGGCTGGGAATCGAAAGGCTCGATGTCAACTGACCTGCTGCTCGCCGCTGCCTCGGAGGGTATCCGGGAAGTGGCTCAATCAGTGCCGCAGTCTCCCGGCGCCATCGTTGTGAACAACGCACGCGGCATCATTTGGGGACGCCCGGTTGCAGAGGCACCGGCGGATCTGCCCGCAGGGGCAGCTTTTGGTGCGTTTGTCCTCGGTTTCCTGAAACCGGGCGAGCGGGCAAGCATCTTCACCAACAACCGTTGGACGCGCCTGAGTACGGGAACCGGGCACGTCCTCGTACGCCAGGCCGCTGTTCTCTAAACCGCAGCAGGGCTCTGCAGACCTCAGGCTGAATTGACCATGGAATGTGCCGCCCGATCCAGATAGTCCCATAGCGTCGCCTCGTGCAGCGGTGAAAGTTCAAGGGAATCGACGGCGTCGCGCATATGCGTCAGCCAGCGGTCGCGGGCAGCCGGTGTGACGTGGAAGGGCTGGTGGCGCATCCGCAGACGGGGGTGGCCACGAGTCTCACCGTAGGTTTTCGGTCCGCCCCAGTACTGCTCAAGAAACAGCAGGAGGCGTTCCTTGGCTGGACCCAGATCCTCTTCCGGGTACATGGGACGCAGCAACTCATCCGATGCCACGCCGGCGTAAAACACATCGACCAGGCGGACGAACGTTTCATGCCCACCGACGGCCTCGTAAAAGTTGTCGGTATAAGACGGCTGGTCAAAACGCGGCCCCACCGGGGTCAACTGGGCAATCGGTTCACCGAATCTCGACGGGATGGGAATCGGACCGGGTGTTTCACTGCTCATTGGCTTTTTCCACCTTTTCGTCATCTGCTGCGGGCGGAACGTAGTTGCCCTGTGTCCTGTTGCCTACCTTCATGATGTCACCGTTGCGGATGTACCAGATTGCACCGTTCTCATCCACCATGCGTGTGATTCGCAGTCCGACGGACTGCACAACCCCGACGGTATCTCCCACCTCGATGACGTCGCCGATGCCGTACTGATCTTCGATGGTGATGAAAAATCCCAGGAACGCGTCCCGGATTACTTCCCGGGCTCCGAAACCGATGGCAATACCGACGATCCCGACGCTTGCGAGGATAGGACCGATGTTGACTCCGAGCTGCTCGATTGCGGTCATGAGCGCGATGATCGCGATCGTGACCGCCGTCGTGCTGCGCAGTAGCGCACCGATGGTCTCGGCTCGTTGCATTCGCCGCTTGTGGTCAAGTGTGCGCAACACCGGCTGCGCCCACTGGAAATGCGGTTTCTTGAACATCTCATAGCCGTTCTGCACACGCTTCACCATGCGGTTGATCAACGCGCGAAGTATGAGCCAGAGTATGAGAGCGGCCAGCAGGATCAGCGCGGCGGCGATGATGTTTCCGCCGTAACCGAGCTGGTCAAGAAACTGCATGGGAATACCTTTCATCGGGCTGTACGCGGCCGGGAACATTCAGGGCTCGTCGGGCAGCTCAAGATTACCCGTCGTCGGCAGGCGCGAGCGCACACTGGTTCCCGGCGGCAATCGCGCTGCGCCGCTTAGATTAGCTGGTCAGGCGGTGGTCTTCTGGCGGGAAAGCTCGGTGACCGGGTTCGCTGTGCCGCCAACCATGACAACCGGTTCATGCAAGACGGGGAAATTGACTGATCGTCCGATGAAGCAGGCCGCAGCCGCGTCGGTGTGGATTGACTGGGCCGTATGTTTGACCGTGCTGTCCGTGATGGTGACCCGAGGCTTCAGTATGACGCCGGTGAACTCACCACTGCCATCAGCGTTGAGCCGCATGGTTCCCTCGGCCGCATCTTCATAGGCAGTCACGACAATGCCGTTCTTGACCGCCATATGAAGATAGGACAGCATATGGCACTGCGAAAGAGCGGCAAGGAGGAGCTGCTCCGGGTTCCAACGTTCGGGATTGCCGTGGAACGTCGGGTCTGCCGACCCGGGAATGATGGGGACGCCGGCTGATGCCACCTCGTGATCGCGGGTGTAGGACCGGTATGAGGATGTGCCGGCACCGCGGTTCCCCGTCCACACCACGCGTACCTGATAGTGATGCTCAGAGAGGTTCATAGCCACAAAGTACACCCGTTGGCCGATAACCGCAGTGCGCGGACCGGCCAACGGGTGCAACCAGCGGCTTCTTCGCTACTTATCTGCTGCCTGCGCCCTGAGAGCGCGTGCCACGCCGTCCCGGTTTTCCAGAACGAGCCGGCGAAGCGAGGCAAGGTCCGGATCCAGAGTTGCCAGGAACTCGTCAGTGGCCGCGAGTGTGCCCTGCGTAGTCAGTCGCGATGGATAGAGGCCGACAATAATCTGCTGGGCGATCTCATGCGTGCGGTTTGCCCACACATCCTTCGCCGAAGCGAAGTACTTCCCGGCGAAAGGTTCCAGAAGATTCGTGTCATGGACCCGTGTGAAGCCGGCGATCGCCGAACGCTGTGCAGCGTTAGGCATGTCTGAGCGCTCCACGATGGCCGTCCAGGCTTCCTCCTTTGCCTCAGCGGTCGGGATGGCTGCCTTCGCCTGCGCAGCGGCAAGGGCGCCGGTGGCCGTGGCGTCCTGCTCGAGTTCGGCGTCAATATCCCTCTGGGTCTTCCGGCCACCCACCACGAGGCTGGTCAATAGCTCCCACCGCAGGTCAGCATCCACAGTGAGTCCCTCTGGTGCAGCGGAACCGTCAAGGATCCGTTCGATGATGTCGAGCTGTGGTCCGGTTTGAGCGTGAACGGCGAACGCCTTCACGAACTGTAGCTGCGAGTCCGACCCGGCGTCAGCACCCTCCGCCAACTGCCACAGGCTGTCCGCGGCAGCTATCTCCATTGGCTGCCGGTCAGCCGGACTCACGTAGAGGGCGAGAGTGGTTGCGAGTTGCCGCAGGAGCACCAGAACCACTGAGGAGTCAGACTCTGAGGCGATGTTCTGCAGGATCAGCTCGACGTAATTGCGTGCAGGTGTCTCTCCGTCGCGGGCTGCATCCCAGGCCGACGCCCACACCAGCGTGCGGGGCAGGGACTCGCTGAAGTCCTTCAGATGACGGGTAGCGGTTCGCAGCGACCGGTCGTCAAGCCGGATTTTCGCGTAGGCGAGATCGTCGTCGTTGAGCAGCACAAGATCCGGCTGCTGCAACCCGATGAGTTCATCGACAGCCGTGCGTTCTCCCGCAATATCGAGTTCAACCCGGTGCGAGCGCTCAAGCTGCCCGTTGCCTTTCAAATCATAGAAACCGATCGCCAAGCGGTGCGAACGGATCGTCGGAAAGTCCGCCACCGCGGACTGTTGGACCGCGAAGGAGGTGATAGCGCCGTCGTCGTTGGAAGTGATCTCCGGACGGAGGGTGTTGACACCGGCCGTTTCCAGCCACTGGGCTGACCACTCCTTCAGGTCACGGCCGCTTGCTTTCTCAAGCTCGACGAGCAGGTCGGAGAGCTCGGTATTGGACCAGGCGTGCTTGCCGAAGTATTCCCGCACTCCCTGCATGAACTTGTCCTGACCGACCCACGCCACCAGCTGTTTGAGCACGGAAGCGCCCTTGGCATAGGTGATGCCGTCGAAGTTGACCTGCACGTCCTCCAGGTCATTGATCGGAGCCACGATGGGATGGGTGGAGGGCAGCTGGTCCTGACGGTAGGCCCAGGCCTTCTCGAGGGATGCGAACGTGGTCCACGACTGTGTGAACTTCGTTGCCTCCGCGGACGCCAGGGTGGACATGAACTCTGCAAAGGACTCGTTGAGCCACAGGTCATTCCACCAGCGCATGGTCACCAGGTCACCGAACCACATGTGGGCGAGTTCATGGAGGATAGTGATAGCGCGGCGTTCAATGGTGGCTTCGGTCACCCGGGAACGGAACACATAGCTTTCAAGGAAGGTCACCGCGCCGGCGTTTTCCATCGCTCCCGCGTTGAACTCGGGAACGAACAGCTGATCGTACTTCTCGAACGGATAAGGGGCGCCGAACTGCTCTTCGAAGAACTCGAAGCCCTGGCGGGTCAGCTCGAAGACGTTCTCGGCGTCGAGGTGTTGCATAAGGGACTTGCGTGCAAAGACGCCGAGGGGGATGGTCCGTCCGTCCGAGCTCGTGAGTTCACTGCGCACGGACTGGTACGGCCCGGCGATGAGGGCCGTGACGTAGGAAGAGAGCACCGGTGTTGGCTCGAAGGCCCAGGTGGAGCGTGCCCCGCCTTCATCAGCCGAGCCGGCTTCGACGGGCTGGGGCGTGGGGGAGTTGGAAATGACATCCCAGTGCGACGGCGCAGTCACGGTGAATCGGAATGTCGCCTTCAGATCCGGCTGCTCGAAGACGGCAAAAACACGACGGGAATCCGGAACCTCGAATTGCGTATAGAGGTACACCTCATTGTCGACTGGATCGACGAAGCGATGCAGGCCCTCACCGGTGTTCATGTAGAGCATGTCGGCATCGATCACGAGCTCGTTGGACACAGCAAGGTTATCCAGACGGATGCGCACGCCGTCAGAGACATCCGCCACATCAAGGTCTACACCGTTGAGCGTCACCCGGTGGACCGATGCGGTGACGGCGTCAATGAACGTCGATGTACCCTGCTCGGCGTCGAAGGACACTACGGTGGTTGACCCGAAGATCGAGTCACCACGGGTCAGGTCAAGATTGATGGCGTAGCTGTGGACGCTGACTATGGCCGCGCGCTGGCGTGCTTCGTCCCGCGTCAGGTTCATACCTGGCAAGGTGATGCCTCCGAGAGTGGGGGAGTGGTACCGCGCGGTAACGCGGTGTGATCCACCTTACGCAGAACGGTGCACCTTCACCATTTCGCCGTTGCCCTTGCGCGGGCGATAGCGCTGTCCGGTTGAAGGCCGAGCTCAACCTGTTCACAAGGTCCCTTCCTTACCGTTGCATCAGCACGCAGTCGTGCAACGTCCCGCCACCGGTGGCGGTTTGGCGATGCGGCTGTCCGGATTGCATAGGAGTGTGAATATGTCCTCGAGATGGAGCACTGCGAGGGTCACCGCGATAGCGTCGGCGCTCGCGATTGGTGGCACAGCGATGGTTGCAACGCCAACGCTCGGCGCCCCCGGCGATGCGGATGCGTCGGCCGTGAAACTGCAACTGTCGCTGGAGTTGGGCCGCTCAATCCTGCTGGACGTAGATGCAGGTGCAGCAATCGAGGCGACGGGCGAAGTTGCCATACCGGACCTCTCAGCGCATCTCGGTGCGCTGACAGGAGCCAGCGTGGCAGGTACCGCTGCGCTCACGACGACTTCAGGCGCGGAAGGAACAACCAGCTCGGTTCTCGTCGAGGATCTGTCGGTTTCAATGTTCGGCGTGGCAGCGGTAGAGGCAAAACAGGTGGCCTCCTCCGCGGACTGCCTACCCGGAACTTCCCCCGCAGCCGAGACGGATTCCCAGGATGTGACCATTCTGGGAGCACCGGTTGACATGGACGAGGTGCCAGTGGAAGGGCAGAGGATCGCAGCAGCGGCGACTGTGCCGGGGATGACAGCCGCTGAACTTGTCGCCAGAGTTCTACCGGCCACAGCCACCCAGAACGCCTCTTCAGCCACAGCTTCGGGCTTGACTGTCAACCTCTCGCTCACCGGGTCAGCTCCCGAGGTGGGCAAGATCGCTACAATCTGGCTTGGCCGCATCTCAATTGGAGACGTGAACTGCGAGCATCTGGAGGCACCGGAAGCGCCGACGGCGGAAGAACTGCTGCCCGCAAATGGCGTCAGTACCGGGGGAGACGCGGTGACGCTCCGAGGGTCCGGCTTCACAGCGGACACAACAGTTGCCATTGGTGGGACCGAAGCACGCGGAGTCGTCGTCGTGTCCGACAGGGAACTCACTTTCACTACTCCGGCAGGCACCGCCGGCCCGGCAGTGGTGACTGCAACGACTCCCTCCGGAACAACCAACGGGCTCGAATTCACCTATGCCGAACCTGCTCCCGAGGCCCCGGAGGTTGAGGAACTCGATCCGGACGATACGGCATCGACCGGAGGCGAAGAGGTCTGGGTGTTCGGATCGGGATTCGTCAGGGGACAGACAAGCGTCACCGTCGGGGACACCGTAATTTCTCCGGACGACGTAGAGGTAATGAACACAGGAACGCTCATTGTGAATGCGCCGGCCCATCCGGCAGGGATTGCACCGCTGAGCGTCACCACTCCGGTTGGCACGAGCGGCACCGTGGATCTGACCTACATTGCAGCGGCTGCGCCTCCAGTCATCACGTCCATCACTCCGGACACAGGTCCGCTGGAAGGTACCACCGTGGTCACGTTACGAGGCGCGGGCTTCCTATCCGACGCAACCATGGTGACCATGGGACCTGCATCATTCCTTGATGATGACGTCACCGTCGTGTCCGACACGGAGCTGTCCTTCACGGTCGAAGCGAATACAGCGGGACCGGTTGCGATCTTCATTACGACGCCGGCCGGCGTCTCCAATGAGGTGACCTACACCTACACCGCGGCGGCGCCCACACCGACACCGACACCGGATCCGACACCAACCCCGGATCCGACACCAACCCCGGATCCGACACCCACCCCGACGCCGGTTCCGGTGCCGGTGCCGGACGGATTGGATGGCCATGATTTCTCCGGTGACGGGAACGTGGATGTGCTGGCGAGAAGTGCCGACGGCAAGCTGTGGTTGTACGCCCGCAACGCCGTCGGCGGCTGGGATGCACGGGTTCAGGTCGGTTCCGGCTGGAACGGTATGACCAGCATCCTGGCTCCGGGTGACTTCGACGGTGACGGAAATCCGGACGTTCTGGCTCGGGACGGCCTGGGCAAGCTCTGGCTGTATCCAGGCAACGGTGACAGCGGTTGGAAATCGAAGGTTCAGGTCGGCAGTGGTTGGAGCGGTATGACCAGCATCCTGGCCCCGGGTGACTTCGACGGCGATACCAACGTTGACGTCCTCGCTCGTGATCGGGACGGTCGGCTGTGGCTGTACCCCGGAAACGGTGCAGGCAAGTGGTTGGCAAAGGTTCAGGTCGGCAACGGCTGGCACACCATGACCAGCATTGTCGGTCCGGGCGACTTCGACGGCGACACGAACGTTGACGTCCTTGCCCGTGATCGGGACGGCAGGCTGTGGCTGTACCCCGGCAACGGTTCCGGCGGATGGCTCAAGAAAGTACAGGCCGGCTCTGGTTGGCACACCATGACCAGCATTGTCGGTCCGGGTGACTTCGACGGCGATACCAGCGTTGACGTCCTTGCCCGTGATCGGGACGGCAGGCTGTGGCTGTACCCCGGCAACGGTTCCGGCGGATGGCTCAAGAAGGTCCAGGTCGGCTCCGGCTGGAACGGAATGACCAGCATCCTCTAACCACTACGCCTCCATCATGGGAAGGTCACCCGCGCCGCTTGCAGCACGGGTGACCTTCCCATGATCTTTCCTCGGGGACGGGCAGGGCGCCGGCCGTCGCAACGATGACCAGCCCAAGGTAATCGCAGGCTCCACTCGGCACAGTTGCCCTAGGGCAAGTTTTACCTCTGCCTCACCCGGGAGCGGTCTCGTTCGTCGGGGGACTCGGAAACCATCAGGGAGACGATGATGAAATCGAACGGAACACACCTTGCGGCAGGGGCAACTCCGCGCGCAAGCAAGTTATGGAGGGGGACCGGTATAACTGCGACGGCGGTTGTGCTCCTGTCCACTTTCGGTCCACCAGCTGGCGCCATTCCGCAGGCGTCCACCGCGATACTGCCGGCAGCTGTAGCAACAGGCCCGCAAGGGAGCGTCGGCCCTGTGAACCCGGAGACGGGGTATCCGTATTGGTACGGCGACAAGACTGGCCTCCGGCTCGAGCTTTGCCTTGATGTCGCCACTGTGTGCCCCGTGGTCGCGGAGGGTTTCGATCCGGCACAGCCACCGGCTATCCCGGGCAACTTTCCGGACGAGTCGTTCTGGTACTCAGCAGAAGCGTCCCTGCCGTTATCGACGGGGGAAGAAGCACGCCTCATCATGGCCACGGAAGCGGCGTTCGGCGGAGCCGGTGACGTTGCTCAGGGTCAGCAGAACGCGTTCGCCCGGATGCGTATCCGCTTTGATGGAGCCCAACCGCTGGAAACCTATACGGCGACGACGCCGTACGGGATCTTTGAAGTGACGGCAGACGACCGGGGACGGGTGCGCTTCACCGAGGATCTCGGGTGCCTGCAGCAGCCCTGCGACTGGACTGAGCCGCTCAGCGGAAAGATCGGATCATTCCTTCGGTGGGATGCAGAAGCTCCGGCCGGATCAATCGGTGATCCAAACATTCCGCATACAGTGACCGGAAGCCCGTCTGGTATGAACCTCTTCCGCCTTGAAGGTCCCGGCATGGAAACTGCTGAGACAGCCCTCTTTGCAGTGCAGGGCAAGATCGCCACGGTACGTGCGGGCGTGGACAAGCCGGGCGGCGTCTACAGGGCGGCCACTACGGTCAACATCCAATCGTCCTTCCCCGATGAGGCGAAGATCATTTACACGACCGACAACAGCGAGCCGATGGCTGAGGACGGTACCGTGAGCGCGACGGCAACCGTGTGGACACCATCCGAGGGTGATGAGGATGTGGCTCCTGTAGAACTCGCCACCCCCGGTAAGACGGTGTTGAAGTACATGGCCGTCAGCCTGACCGAGCCGACTCAGCGGACCGGCATCCAGACTGAAACCTACACTCTCGATGCCACGAGCCCCTGGATCGAGGCAGCACCGAGCGCAACGCCCGGTCCGCACGCAGGACCCCAGCAGGTCACGCTGACCGGAACCACAGAGTTGGGCGAACCATCGAGGATCTACTACACCCTCGATGGTTCGGAACCGACGTACGATGCCGTCGGCGTCGCCCTTGGCTCCACGATCGCCTACGACGGCAAGCCCATCCCGGTGACCAGCACAACGCTCATTCGGGCTATGTCGGTCGATGGCGACGGAACGGCCGGTGAGATCCGGAACTTCAACTACGTCATCCACAACCTGAAAACCGTAGGTCCCGTTGCAGTTTCCGGAGACGGTCAGCACGGCTATCCCTCATTCCTTGAGGACAATGGGTGGGCAGCTAGTGAAGGCGTGGCCGCACAGGACCCAGTAAAGCTGGAATTGTGCCTCAACGATCCGCTGTGTCCCATCATCGAAGAACTGCCGTTCCCCTTGGACCCACTGCAGTTCCCGCGGAACTTCCCCGGTGAGTCCTTCTGGTGGGCTGCTGAGGCGTTCCTGCCGGTCGGCGACGAAGAGGTGCGCCTGACGCTCGCCCTGGAAGCAGCATTCACGGGCGAAGGCGCCGCGGTGGGAGATGAAGTCGCTTTCGGTCGCATCCGCGTTCGGGGTGACGCAGTGTTCGAAAACGGCGCCACCTACGAGATCACCCATCCGTACGGGAAGTTCCAGGTTGTCGCTGATGACACCGGAAGCCTCCGCTACACAGAGGACCTCGGAAGCATGAACGGCAACGGTGACTTCTCACCATTGCTTGAAGCGAAGATTGGACCGTTCCTGCGGTGGACTGAAGGGGCGCCCGCGGGCTACCTTGGAGATGGCAGTACACCTCACGCCGTCGTCGGCAGCCCCTACGACACCAACTATTTCGAGATCCACAAGGTCTTGACGATCGACGACGAGCCGGTTCGGGAGATTATCGGAACGAGGACGACCGACTTCGTTGTCCAGGGCAAGACGGTCGGTGCCACTCCACCGGAAGCCCCGGCTGTAGCGGCCAGCATTGCGGGAGGGGCGTTCAATACGCCACAAACCGTGACGCTGACATCCACCCCGGGTGATTTGCCGATCTTCTTCACCACTGATGGCACGCCTCCCGAGCCCGATGGCAACCTATACACCGGACCCATCACCATCAACGCGGACACGGTTCTGCAGTTCATCGCGGTGAACCAGGGAGTCGCATCGTCAATCGTTACGGAGACGTACACGATCGATACGGTGGCTCCGGAGCTGACCACCACGACGCCGGGCGGTACGTTCACCGCAGCGACGACAGCGACTCTCGCCGCCAGCGAAGGCGCAGCTATCCGTTTCACCACGGATGGGACTGAACCTACGGTGGCCAGCACGCTGTACACCGCGCCGATCGCAATAGCTCAGACCACAACGCTCCGTGCAATTGCAGTTGACGCTGCCGGCAACATCAGTCCACTCGGGCAATGGGTGTTCACCATCAACACTCCGGCCGGCATCGACGGCCACGACTTCTCCGGTGACGGGAACGTGGACGTGCTCGCAAGGAGCACTGACGGCAAGCTGTGGCTGTACGCCCGCAATGCTGCCGGTGGCTGGGACACGCGGGTCCAGGTTGGTACTGGCTGGAACGGTATGACCAGCATCCTGGCTCCGGGTGACTTCGACGGCGACACCAACCCCGACGTCCTGGCACGGGATGCTAAGGGTCTGCTGTGGCTCTACCCAGGCAATGGTGACAGCGGTTGGAAGACGAAGGTCCTGGTCGGTTCCGGTTGGAATGGCATGACCAGCATCCTGACCCCGGGTGACTTCGACGGCGACACGAACGTTGACGTCCTTGCCCGTGATCGGGACGGCCGGCTGTGGCTGTACCCCGGAAACGGTGCAGGCAAGTGGTTGGCAAAGGTTCAGGTCGGCAACGGTTGGCACACCATGACCAGCATTGTCGGTCCGGGCGACTTCGACGGCGACACCAACGTTGACGTCCTCGCTCGTGATCGGGACGGCAGGCTGTGGCTGTACCCCGGCAACGGGAACGGCGGATGGCTCAAGAAAGCTCAGGTCGGCACTGGTTGGCACACCATGACCAGCATCGTCGGTCCGGGCGACTTCGACGGCGACACGAACGTTGACGTCCTTGCCCGTGATCGGGACGGCAGGCTGTGGCTGTACCCCGGCAACGGGAACGGCGGATGGCTCAAGAAGGTCCAGGTCGGCTCCGGCTGGAACGGAATGACCAGCATCCTCTAAACCCCTACGGGGCGATTCACGCTCCAGACAAGAAAGGCCTCCCGCGCCCTATACGGCGCGGGAGGCCTTTCGCTTGTCTGATCGCTCTGCCCGATCCTTGTTGCGGAGCAGCCGCAAGCTACGGCCTCCCCGCGGCTGTCGAGCTGCCCACCGGCAGCGGACACCTGCACCGCCGTCCGTCGGCCTGCTCTGCACGCAGACTCAGGGAACGGATACCGGAGACGTTCGCCGTGGCCTCCAAGGAACACACGCAGCCGCAGCATTGGCCGGGCGATAGCGGAAGGCGCCTAATCGCCGTCGTGCGCGGTGCCTGATGAAGCCTGGTCCCTCCGCGAGCGTTCCATTGTGCACGCACACCTACCGCAGTCCGTATCCACCCACAGAAAAGTCCAGGCGGCCTTCCCTTTGCCGGGAATGCCGCCTGGACTGAGATGCCGAGGCGGAGGGCTTACTCGCCGTCCCAGAAAGCGGGTGCGGCCTTCATCGGATCGTTGAGGTCCACATCGCCCGGCTTCAGGCCCACGCTGAACTGGGTCATCATGTCGTGGTCCTCGTGCGGCAGATTGTGGCAGTGGATCATGTACTTACCGCGGTGCGGCCCGAACTTCATGAGCAGGCGAACGGTTTCCCCTTCGCCCACATACACAACGTCCTTCGGGCCCATTTCATAGGAGAAAGGTGCACGACCGTTGCGGCTGAGGATCTGAAAGTCGATGAGGTGGATGTGGATCGGATGGAACCACCCGCCGGAACTGTTCTCGAACTCCCAGATCTCGGTGTCTCCTAGGCCTGGATCAGCGCATACCCGGCGATACCCGCTGGCAATGATGTCTGCCCACGAATCTTCCCCGATGACCCAGACGCTGTCATCTCTCTTCACACGGAACTTGCGGACGCGGGTATCGCGGGCTGGGCGCAGATTCATCACTTCGTGTGAAACCAGCGTTTCGGGGATCGTCTTCCAGGTGTGGTCCGCGGTGTCCACCGGCTGGTCCGTGACATCGAAAGCCATGATCCGATCGGTGAAGTCGTAGTCAACGTTGTTCTTGTTCGACAGGTTCCGCAGCTCCACGCGCTGTCCGGGCTGATAGCCCGAGAAGTCCACCAGGATCTCGTAGCGCTCGGCGCCGGCATGGCGCCAGGACTCAACCGCCTGCGTCTTCGGCATCAGTCCGCCGTCAGTGGCCACGACATAAACAGGTTCACCCGTGCTGAGCGTCGGGCGGAAGGAACGTGAAATGGACGCGTTCAGAATGCGGAAGCGGTAAACGCGTCGCTGGACCTTCATTACCGGCCACGGCTTGCCGTTCACGAGGATGACGTCGCCCCACAGTCCCGAGTGGGAGTTGTCGTCATAGGCGAGACCCCCGTCCGCGGCGAACATGGCATCAGAGAGCGTCAGGGGAACATCGAACTCGTTCTGCGGGAGTAGATCGCGCTCCGCAGGATCATGCATGCAGAATTGCGCTGACAGACCGGAGTACGCATTCTCCGCGGTGGTGTGCACGTTGTGATCGTGGTACCAAAGCGTACGAGCCGACTGGAAGTTCGGATACTCGTAGTTCTTCGCAAATCCGGGAGGCGTCACGTCACTGGCATACCCATCGAACTGGGGGAGCGAGGCTGACCCGTGCAGGTGGGTCGACGTCGAAAGGGTGTGCCCGTGCCGGGGGTGAACCTGCGGCAGCTGGTTGCGGATCTTGAGCACCGCCCGCGTTCCCTGAAGCAGGTCGATAGTGGGACCGGGAAAGATTCCGTTGTAGCCGAGAATCGGCGTGGTCAGCCGTGGAAGTATCTTTGCGAGACCGGCCTTCTGCGTGACGCTGTAATAGTGGACCTTCGCACCGTCCGGCGCGCGTCCCACCGCATAGGGCTCCAAAATCGGCGGGACCGTAAGCGGTACGCGGTACGGCAGCGGCATGTCACTGTCCGCCAGCTTGCTGGCGGACTTGGCGCTGACGGAGCTGAACGGAACGGCCAGCGCCCCGGCTCCAATTACCCCAAGTCCCCCCATTGTGAGGACCTGTCGCCGAGATACAGACATCGGTCTTCCTTCCCTTGGATGTATGAAAAGGATGTACTTCGCTACTTGGAGAAAACTAGGACTCCAGGGTTCAGGAGCGATAGCCGGGCTTGCTGCGGCACCGCCGCTCGGCAGGCACTAATCTGGGAGGGAAACCTGCAACCTTCCTGGAACGGACCCCTACATGCGCGTTCATATTGCAACCGACCACGCCGGCATGGAGCTCAGTGCGCACCTCGTTACTCATCTGAGCGCGAAGGGGCACGAGCTGATCGACCACGGTCCCTCCGTCTACGATGCAGAAGACGATTACCCTTCCTTCTGCATAAGAGCGGCGCTGGCAGTGGTTGACGATCAGCTTTCGGGCGTCGAGGCGCTCGGCATCGTGCTCGGCGGTTCAGGCAACGGGGAGCAGATTGCTGCGAACAAGGTCCGTGGGGTACGCGCAGCATTGGCCTGGAACCTGGACACTGCCAGGCTTGCGCGCGAACACAATGACGCGAACGTGGTGGCGCTGGGCGGGCGCCAGCACTCTCTCGAAGAGGCCACCGCCATTGTCGAAGCCTTTCTGGAGGAGCCTTTCAGCGGTGCTGAGCGGCACGTACGGCGCATCAGCAAGATCGCTGCCTACGAGACCACCGGCGAGATTCTTCCGTAGTGCCGGAGGGACATTCCATCCACCGGCTCGCACGCCAGTTCACCTCGGTCTTCGCCGGTGAGGCGCTGAGGGCGAGCAGTCCGCAGGGCCGTTTCGCCGAAGGCGCGGAACGTATCGAGGGAGCTGTCCTGACCCGCGCCCGCGCACACGGCAAGCAGTTGTTCCTCGAGTTCGACAATGACCTGGTAATGCGTGTTCACCTCGGTCTGTACGGTGCGTGGAGCTTCGGTGGTGACAGTCGGTTCCGGGGAGCGTCCAGCATCGGCGCACCCCGGCGCGTGGGGGAGAGGGAAACCGCCGACGACGACGCCCCCGCCGTTTATGCCGGCCCACCACCGCCCGTGGGAGCAGTCCGCGTGAGGCTCGTTTCCGCACACGGTTGGGCGGACTTGCGAGGGCCGACAGCCTGCGAAGTCATTACCGGCGCGGAGCGGGATGCAATCATTGCCAGGCTTGGACCGGATCCGTTGGACCCGGACACTCCTCCGGCGGAATTCATTGCACGGGTACAGCGGACCCGCACCGCCGTGGGCCTGTCGCTCATGAATCAAGCCGTGATCGCCGGAGTCGGCAACGTCTACCGCGCCGAGGTGCTCTTCCGGCGTCGTGTGCATCCATGGCTCCCGGGCCCGGCGCTCGGGGATGCTGGCGCGTCGGCACTGTGGGAAGACCTGGTTCTACTGATGAACGAGGGCGTGCGTGCAGGACGCATTATTACGACGACGCCGAACCATCGGTCTCCCGGCGCAGCGAACGGCTCCGCTGTGCCCGCTGAGGAGGCCTACTACGTCTACAAAAGGACCGGGCAGGAATGCCGAATCTGCGGCACGCCGGTGGCGATGGCAGAGATGGGTGCTCGCAAGCTGTACTGGTGTCCATACTGTCAGGCTGCCTGATCCAGATGCGGAAGGCTGATCCAGATGCGGAAGGGGCCGGAGAGCTGGGTATGGAGGAGGTGGAGGGGATGACGGGAATCGAACCCGCGTAATCAGTTTGGAAGACTGAGGCTTTACCATTAAGCTACATCCCCGTGACAACCTAAGGACTGGATCGCAGTGCAAGCTGTGCGATTTCCGGGTTGGTCTGGAACGCATATAACTACACCATAAGGGCGTCGAATTCTCAAAATGTGCAACCTTGCGGTTTCTTTCGTAGACTTGCCTCTGCACTTCAACGGGGTGTAGCTCAGCTTGGTAGAGCGCCTGCTTTGGGAGCAGGAAGTCGCAGGTTCAACTCCTGTCACCCCGACTCTGTGTTCAACGGTGCAGAAACCTGCACCAAACAGTGCAGACATGATCCTTCGCGGGATACGTATACCCGGTGCAGAACCGATCCCTATCATTCAGGAGAACTAGGCTGTGAAGAGCGCTGTCGAAAACCTCACTCCCACGCGAGTGAAGCTCAACGTGGAGGTCCCTTTCGAGGAACTCAAGCCGAACATCGAAGCTGCCTACAAGACCATCGCCACCCAGGTGCAGGTTCCGGGTTTCCGCAAAGGCAAAGTCCCCAACAAGCTGATTGACCAGCGGGTAGGGCGCGGTTACGTCATCGAGACGGCCATCAATGACGGCCTCAATGGCTTCTACCAAAGTGCCGTCCAGGAAATGAAGATCCGCCCTCTGAGCCGGCCCGAGGTGGAAATCACCGAGGTTCCCGACCCCACGGCGCAGGACGGCCAGCTCCTGTTCACGGTTGAGCTCGACATCCGCCCCGAGATTGAACTTCCGGAGTACTCCGGACTCGAAGTCACCGTTGAGGCTGCGAAAGCTTCTGATGAAGACGTCGTGAAGTCACTTGACGAGCTGCGCGGACGCTTCGGCACCCTCAAGGATGTGGACCGCCCCGCTACCGACGGTGACTTCCTGACCCTTGATCTGACTGCCAAGATCGACGGCGAGGAAGTGGACTCCGCTGTCGACATCTCTTACCAGGTGGGATCCGGTACCATGCTGGAAGGCATGGATGAAGCCGTGACCGGCCTGAGTGCTGACGAGTCGTCGACCTTCGAGACCACGCTCGCCGGCGGCGAGCACACCGGTAAGGCTGCCGAGGTTACGGTTTCGGTGAAGGCCGTGAAAGAGCGCGAGCTCCCTGACGCCAACGATGATTTCGCTCAGCTCGCCAGCGAGTTCGACACCATTGATGAGCTGCGTGCTGATCTGGCGAAGCGCTCTTCAGAAGACAAGCTCGTTGAGCAGGGCGTGGAAGCGCGCGACAAGGTGCTTGAGAAACTGCTGGAACTCGTCGAGGTTCCAGTGCCTGAATCCGTCATCGAAGAGCAGCTTGAGCAGCACTTCAATTCGGAGAGCAGCCACTCGGCCGGCGCGGACCACGACACCGAGGAACACCGCGCAGAGGTTCGCGGGAACACCGAGCAGGCATTCCGCAATGAGATTGTCCTGGATGCGGTCGCCGAGAAGGAAGAAATCGGTGTCAGCCAGAACGAGCTGATCGACTACATCGTTACGTCGGCAAGCCAGTACGGCATGGAACCAAACCAGTTCGCGCAGATGCTTGACCAGAGCGGACAGGTACCGATGATCGTCGGTGAAGTCCGCCGTCGCAAGGCCCTGGCCAAGGTTCTGGAGCTTGCAGTGGTTACCGATACCAACGGCGAAACTGTCGACCTTTCGGACTTCGTTCGCCCGGCCGGAGATGTTGAGCAGGCGGAGAGCGAGACAGTGGCTGAGGAGGCCTCCGAGGAGGCAGTCGAGGCATCGGCTGTCGAGTCCGATGCTCCCGCTTCAGACACTGATGAAGCGGATGCGGAGTCCACGAAGGCTTAGCTCGACCTAGCGTGAACAGATGCCGTCAGCGCCCTGCTGGCGGCATCTGCCGTTAAGCCTCCCGCTTCCTAACGCCGTCAGCGAACAGCTCACGGCACGGGAGCAAAACAGTACGCAAACAGGTTAGTGTCCAGTGAGAGAAAAACCTGAGTGAGAGGTCAATCAGCAATGGCATCCGAATCCACCACACCGACCATGGCAACCGTTGATCCTGCCAGCCGTGACGACTACATCTACAACCGGCTTCTGAAGGAGCGGATCATCTGGCTCGGATCCGAAGTGCGGGACGAAAACGCTAACGCCATCTGCTCGCAGTTGCTCCTGCTGTCGGCGGAAGATCCTGAGAAGGACATTTTCCTCTACATCAACTCACCCGGCGGATCAGTGACTGCCGGCATGGCCATCTATGACACCATGCAGTTCATCCCGAACGACGTCGTCACAGTGGCTACGGGCCTTGCAGCTTCGATGGGTCAGTTCCTGCTGTCCTCCGGCACCAAGGGCAAGCGTTACGCCACCCCGCACGCCCGCATCCTGATGCACCAGCCGTCCGGCGGGATCGGAGGCACCGCTTCTGACATCAAGATTCAGGCAGAGCTGATCCTGCACATGAAGCGCGTTATGGCCGAACTCACCGCCGAGCAGACCGGACAGTCGGTGGAGACCATCCTCAAGGACAATGACCGGGACAAGTGGTTCACGGCGCAGGATGCCCTGGAATACGGGTTCTTTGACCATATTTCGGCGCATGCCGGATCCGTCTCCGGCGGCGGCGGAACCCAGCGCGACTGACCCGCATCACGCCCACTCCCATAGACCTGCCACACAGGAGGCACCATGAACCACGATTTCCAGGCCGCAGCCGGCGGCCGGGCTCCCCAGCTGCCGACAAGCCGTTATGTCCTTCCGCAGTTCGAAGAGCGCACGCCCTACGGTTTCAAGCGCCAGGACCCCTACACGAAGTTGTTCGAGGACAGGATCATCTTCCTTGGCGTTCAGGTGGATGACGCTTCCGCGGATGATGTGATGGCGCAGCTGCTCGTTCTTGAGTCCACTGACCCCGAGCGGGACATCACGCTGTACATCAACTCTCCCGGTGGATCGTTCACGGCGATGACCGCCATCTACGACACCATGCAGTTCATTCGTCCCGAGATCCAGACCGTCTGCCTCGGTCAGGCTGCCAGCGCGGCAGCCGTGCTGTTGGCCGCTGGTGCCCCCGGCAAGCGCCTTGCGCTTCCCAACGCCCGTGTGCTGATCCACCAGCCGGCACTCGGCGGCGGCCAGGGCGGCCAGGCTTCGGACCTCGAGATCCAGGCCAACGAGGTCATGCGTATGCGGGCCTGGCTTGAGGACACCCTCGCGCTGCACAGCGGAAAGACCTCCGAGCAGGTCAACATTGACATCGAGCGGGACAAGATTCTGACCGCCGAAGATGCAAAGGCCTACGGTCTCGTGGATGAGGTACTCACCTCACGCAAAATCACACCGCCGAAGATCAACAAGCCGTAGCTGGTGACAGTGGCGCCCGTGGTCCCTCCAAATGGGGAAAGACCACGGGCGCTATATTGCTGATTCGGGGCACCAAGTGGCCTAGAGTGGAACCTAGTCGACGCATGGAGACCGTCCCATTGCAGCAGTTGGCAGCGGCCAAAGATCTAGACGGAACACTCCAGGACCACGTTAGGGGACTGACACATGGCTCGCATTGGTGAGAGCACCGATCTACTCAAGTGCTCTTTCTGTGGCAAAAGCCAGAAGCAGGTCCGGAAGCTCATTGCGGGCCCGGGCGTATATATCTGCGACGAATGCATAGAACTGTGCAATGAAATCATCGAGGAAGAGCTTTCCGAAGTTGCTGACCTCGGTACATTCGAGTTGCCGAAGCCCCGTGAAATCTTCGACTTCCTGCAGGAATACGTCATCGGACAGGAGCCGGCCAAGCGATCGCTGGCTGTGGCTGTCTACAACCACTACAAGCGGATCCAGTCGGGCCACACGCCCCGCGCCTCGGCTAACCTCTCGGATGCGTCTCCGGCTGAAGATGTCGAGATCGCAAAGTCGAACATCCTGCTGATCGGACCCACGGGCTGCGGCAAGACGTACCTCGCGCAGACCCTCGCAAGGCGGCTGAACGTACCGTTTGCAGTTGCTGACGCCACTGCACTGACCGAGGCCGGCTACGTAGGTGAAGACGTAGAGAACATCCTGCTAAAGCTCATCCAGGCAGCTGACTATGACGTCAAGAAGGCTGAGCAAGGCATTATCTACATCGATGAAATCGACAAGATTTCGCGTAAGAGTGAGAATCCGTCGATCACCCGGGATGTCTCGGGTGAGGGTGTCCAGCAGGCGCTGCTGAAAATCCTGGAGGGAACGGTGGCATCCGTGCCGCCGCAGGGCGGACGCAAACACCCACACCAGGAGTTCATCCAGATCGACACCACCAACGTGCTCTTCATCGTTGCAGGTGCTTTCGCAGGGCTGGAGGAGATTATTGGTTCGCGGGCAGGGCGGAAGGGCATCGGCTTCGGCGCACCGCTCAGTTCGCTCACAAACGAGGAAGTCAGCTACGGCGATGTCATGCCGGAGGACCTCCTCAAGTTTGGTCTGATTCCGGAGTTCATTGGACGCCTGCCAGTGATCACCACCGTCACGCACCTTGACCGGCCGGCCCTGATGCAGATTCTGACGGAGCCCAAGAATGCGCTGATCAAGCAGTATCAAAAGATGTTCGCCCTGGACGGTGTGGAGCTGGTCTTCGAACCACAGGCACTGGAAGCAATCGCCGACCAGGCTCTCGAGCGCGGAACCGGCGCCAGGGGACTGCGCGCCATCATGGAAGAGGTCCTCCTTCCTGTGATGTTTGACCTCCCAAGCCGGGAAGACATCGCAACCGTGGTCATCAGCGGAGCAGTTGTCGACAAATCGGCCGAGCCCACACTGATCTCCCATGACGTAGTGGCCAAGCGCCGTAACAAGTCCGCCTAGGAGTTTTGTTCATGATTGCTGCCAACCAGACCGCAAAAAAGGCCGACTTCTGGTTTGATCCGGTGTGCCCGTTCGCCTGGATTACCTCCCGCTGGATGGGAGAGGTCGAAAAGGTTCGCGAGGTCTCAGTTGACTGGCATGTGATGAGCCTGTCTGTCCTCAACGAAGGCCGGGACCTTCCTGAGGATTACGAGGAGCTAATGAATCGTGCCTGGGCTCCGGTGCGGGTGATCATCGCCGCCTCCGAGCTACACGGGCGGGAGAACATCAAGAAGCTCTATGACGCCATGGGCACCCGCATCCATAATGGCGGCGCCTCCGATTACGAAGCAGTGATCCGTGAGGCACTTGAAGAGACCGGTCTTCCCGCTTCTCTGTCCGAGTACGCCACCAGCGATGACTTTGACACCCAGTTGCGGGCATCGCACCAGGAGGGCATCGATAGGGTCGGCGACGAGGTTGGAACCCCAGTCGTTGCATTCGACGGAACGGCTTTCTTCGGTCCGGTTCTTACACGCATTCCCCGCGGAGAGGAAGCCGGGCGCATCTTCGACGGCGCGGTCATGATGGCGGAATTCCCCGAGTTCTTCGAGCTGAAGCGATCCCGCACGTCCAGCCCCTCCTTCGACTGAGACAGATCGTGGCTGAGTAGACCGGAATAACGAACGCCAAAGCCCCTCCGCCATTGCCTGGCTGGAGGGGCTTCTGCATGGTGGACCAGGCAGGGTCAGGCCGGGGCCGAGGGTTCCTCCGGCGGCGCCAGTCGGACGTCGCTCACGGAAAGGTCACCGTCGGAAACGCGGAGTTCAAGGCCGCTCGCATTGCCGGCGGCGCTCAGATCGGAAAGCGCTTCCTCAAGCTGCCGGACCTGCGCTTCTGAGCCGCTGATGACCGCCGACAGCACCTGTGTGCGCTGCTTGACCTTTGCTTCCGACTTGGCCTTTCGAAGACCACCCAGCGCAGCGCCCACGGTTGCGAGCATTCCGGTATCGGCGTCAAGAGCCGCGGAGGCCAGCATGCCTGCGGCAGGCCAGGCCGACCGGTGCACGGACCCGCGGCGCCACCAGCTCCACACTTCCTCCGTAGCGAACGGAAGAACCGGGGCAAAGAGGCGAAGCAGCCGGTCAAGGGTTGTTGCCAGGGCCGCGAGCACAGATGCTTTCTCGGAATCTCCCGCGCTACCGTACGCGCGGTCCTTGATGAGCTCGACGTAGTCGTCCGTGAATGACCAGAAGAACGTCTCGGTGAGCTGCAGAGCGCGCGCGTAGTCGTACTTCTCAAAGGCAGCCGTGGCCTGTTCAACCACCTCATCGAGGGAGGCCAGGAGCGAACGGTCGAGCGGATTGGTAACCGCCGCTGCGTCCTGGGAGATGATGTCTGCTTCTGTGGCGCCAAGGTTGAGCACGAACTTGGATGCGTTGAGCAGCTTGATGGCCAACCTTCGGCCAATCTTCATCTGCGCGATTTCGTAGGCGGTGTCCGCACCTAGCTTGGCTGACGCCGCCCAATAGCGGACTGCGTCCGAGCCAAACTGATCAAGTGCATCCGTGGGAACAACGACATTGCCCTTGGACTTGGACATCTTCTTGCGGTCAGGATCAAGAATCCAGCCCGAAATGGCGGCGTGCTTCCACGGCGCGGAGTCGAGCAGCGAGTCAGCGCGAACCACCGAAGAGAACATCCAGGTGCGGATGATGTCGTGTCCCTGCGGGCGTAAATCGAAAGGGTAGACCTTGGCGAACAGGTCCTCGTCCCGTGACCAGCCGCCGATAATCTGTGGCGAGAGCGACGACGTCGCCCAGGTGTCCAGAACGTCGGGGTCTCCCATGAAGCCGCCCGGCTGATCCCGCTGCGCTTCGTCGAACCCCGGCGCCGGCTCTGCAGCCGGGTCAACGGGCAGCATGTCATCGGACGGGATGACCGGGTTCTCGTAGTCAGGTGTTCCGTGCTCATCGAGGGCGTACCAGACCGGGAACGGCACCCCGAAGAACCGCTGGCGGGAGATCAGCCAGTCACCGTTGAGGCCCTCGATCCAGTTCTCATACCTACTGCGCATGAACGATGGGTGGAAGTCGATCTCGCGGCCGCGTGCAATGAGGCGTTCACGACGGTCGGCATCCCTGCCGCCGTTGCGGATGTACCACTGTCGGCTGGTGACTACTTCGAGCGGTTTGTCGCCCTTTTCGAAGAAGTTCACGGGGTGGGTGATCTTCTTGGGCTCGCCGTCGAGCAAATCTGCTTCGTTGAGCATCTCCGCTACGGCTTCCTTCGCGGAGAAGACGGTCTTACCGGCGATGCGGGAGTAGTTGTCCCGGCCGGCCGTCGTCGTAATCCAGTCCGGGGTGTCCGCAAGAATCCGGCCGTCGCGACCAACGATCGCGCGGGTGGGCAGTTCGAGCTCGCGCCACCAGGTGACGTCGGTGAGGTCTCCGAACGTGCAGACCATCGCAATGCCGGCGCCCTTGTCCGGCTTGGCCAGGGGATGCGCCTTGACCTCGACCTCCACGCCGAAGAGGGGTGAGGTGACCGTGGTACCGAAGTAAGGCTGGAAACGCTCATCATCCGGGTGTGCCACCAGGGCGACGCACGCGGCGAGGAGTTCGGGTCGCGTGGTTTCGATGTGGATCCGGGTGCCGTCCGCGGCCTCGAAGGGATAGCGGTAATACGCCCCCGGAACTTCGCGGTCCTCGAGCTCGGCCTGCGCAACGGCGGTCCGGAAGGTCACATCCCAGAGGGTGGGTGCCTCAGCGAGGTACGCGTCGCCCTGCTTGAGGTTGGCCAGGAAGGCACGCTGGGAGACGGCGCGGGAGGTTGAATCGATGGTGCGGTAGGTCAGGTTCCAGTCCACGGACAGGCCGAGGGACAGGAAGAGGTTCTCGAAAACCTTCTCATCCTCCACGGCGAGTTCCTCGCAAAGCTCGATGAAGTTGCGGCGGGAGACTACGTCGAAATCCCGCTGGTTCTTCGCGGCCTGAGCCGGCGGACGGTAGTCGGGGCTGTATGGCACGGAGGGATCGCAGCGGACCCCGTAGTAGTTCTGCACGCGCCGCTCGGTGGGCAGGCCGTTGTCATCCCAGCCCATCGGGTAGAAGACGTTCTTGCCCGTCATGCGCTGATAGCGCGCCATGACGTCGGTCTGCGTGTAGGAGAACACGTGGCCCACATGCAGGGATCCGGATGCCGTGGGAGGCGGGGTGTCGATGGAGTAGACGTTCTCACGCGACGTCTCAGGATTGAAGGTGTAGGTTCCCTCGGTGCGCCAGCGCGTGTTCAGCGCGGCTTCCAGGCCCTCGAGCGCGGGCTTGTCGGGAACGTTGATGGGCGCCGGTGTGGGCGTGTCTGTACCCTCGTTGATGTTTGCCATGCATCGATTGTTTCATGCTGGCCGGATACACCGACTTCTGGGCCTCCATGGGCTAGTTTGGGTCAATGACTTCCAGAAAGAACAGGGCCGCAGTTGTCACAGGAGCAAGCTCCGGCATCGGTGAGGCCACCGTGCGCCGGTTGACGGCTGATGGTTGGCGTGTCTGGGCGGTTGCCCGCCGTCAGGATCGCCTGGAACAGCTCGGCGAGGAAACCGGAGCAGTGCCGGTAGCGCTGGATATCACCGACGACGACGGCGTTGCCCGCCTGGTCCGCGACGTCACCGAAGCAGGCGGCATCGACACCCTGATCAATATTGCCGGCGGAGCACGGGGCGCGGACTGGGTGGCGGATGCGCGCATCGAGGACTGGGAGTGGATGTACGGCGCGAACGTTATCGGCAGTATGAAGCTGATTCGTGCGTTCCTGCCGATGCTGCGGACGCATGGGGAGGGCACCGTCGTGAACCTGACGTCAACAGCGGCATTGGTTGCCTATGAGGGCGGCGCCGGCTACAACGCCGCGAAAGCAGCCCAACGGGCCATGACCAGGGCGCTCCGCCTTGAAGAGGTTGAGAACAATGTGCGCGTCGTCGAGGTTCTTCCCGGCATGGTGCAGACCGAGGAGTTTGCCCTGAACCGGCTCGGGAACGAGGAGGCCGCAGAGAAGGTGTACGCCGGTGTTGAAAAGCCGCTGACGGCTGCGGATGTCGCGGACGTTATCGCCTATGCCGTGTCCGTGCCGCATCACGTGAACCTTGACGAGATTGTAGTGCGGCCGTTGGCCCAGGCAGCCGTGCACAAGGTGGTCCGCCGGCGCTGAGCGGCGGGAGGCCGTGCAGGTGGCGGATGGTTCGCCCGATTGAGCGCAGCCGGTTAGAATTGGTGCAACAGCTGTGACCCGGCCATCACCGGTGAGCTTCCGGAAGAACGCCCGCAGATGAAGTTTCGCGTCCCGCGGGTCAGTAGAACCGGACGGGTAAGCCCGTAACAGCAGACATGAAGCGGCTTGCGCTGTTCGGCCCGTATCCGGGCGGAGTAGGGCAGGCAAGCGAGGTGGTACCGCGGATTTACTCACCGGGCTTTCACTGCCGGCGGGGATTCGTCCTTGCAGAATGGTCGTTACTGCCCGCCGAACCTCGCCAGCTTCAGGACACACCTCATGTCACAGATTTATCCCAAGGCCTCCGCCGCGGACCCGGCTGTCTCCGGCTCTGCCTCGCCCAGATTCCCCGAACTCGAGGAACGCGTCCTGTCCTATTGGGACGGGGACGGCACCTTTCAGGCGTCCATTGACCAGCGCGACGCCGGTGAGAACGGGACCAATGAGTTCGTCTTCTATGATGGACCGCCCTTCGCCAATGGCCTGCCGCATTACGGACACCTTCTGACCGGCTATGCCAAGGACCTCGTGGGTCGCTACCAGACCCAGCGCGGCCGCCGTGTTGAGCGGCGGTTCGGTTGGGACACACACGGGCTTCCCGCTGAGCTGGAGGCCATGAAGCAGCTCGGCATGAGCGACAAGCAGCAGATCGAAGCCATGGGCATCGACAAGTTCAATGACGCCTGCCGCGCTTCGGTGATGAAGTACGCGGGGGAGTGGCGTGACTATGTCACCCGCCAGGCGCGCTGGGTGGACTTCGAGAACGACTACAAGACCCTGAACGTCGAGTACATGGAGTCGGTGCTCTGGGCCTTCAAGACCCTGCACACAAAGGGTCTGACCTACAACGGATACCGTGTGCTGCCGTACTGCTGGAAGGACGAGACTCCGCTGTCCAACCATGAGTTGCGCATGGATGACGACGTCTATCAGGACCGCCAGGACCAGACAGTCACTGTAACGTTCCCGATCACGGCCGGGGAGTCCGCCCTGTCGAAGGAGCTTGCCGGCGTCGAGGCCCTTGCCTGGACCACCACACCCTGGACGCTGCCCACCAATGCGGCCCTCGCGGTCGGGCCGGAGATCCACTACGTCGTCATCCCCGGCGGGTCGACGGAAGCCGGGGACCTGGAGGGACGCCGCTTCCTCATCGCCGAGGAACTGCTGTCCGGGTATGCAAAGGACCTGGGATATTCCTCCGCTGAAGAGGCGCGTGCCGCCGTCGTCGGAACGCACCGCGGCACGGAGCTGGGCGGACTGCAGTATGAGCCGCTCTGGGACTACTTCGTCGATCCTGAACGCGGCGGCTACCGCAAAGCGTTCCGGTTCCTCGTTGCCGACTACGTCACGACGACGGACGGCACCGGTATTGTGCACCAGTCGCCGGCGTACGGCGAAGAGGACCAGAAGATCTGCGAGGACGCTGGAATCCAGGTGATCCTCTCGGTCGACGAGGGCGCGCGCTTCCTGCGCACCTTCGAACAAGGCCCCCTGGCCGACATCGTCGGATTGCAGGTCTTCGACGCGAACAAGGCCATCACCCGCGTGCTGCGTGATAGCGGCAGGCTGGTGCGGCAGGCAAGCTACGTGCACAGCTACCCGCACTGCTGGCGCTGCCGCAACCCGCTCATCTACCGCGCCGTTTCGTCCTGGTTCGTCGAGGTCACGAAGATCAAGGACCGCATGGTCGAGCTGAACCAGCAGATCAACTGGATCCCGGACAACGTCAAGGACGGCCAGTTCGGCAAATGGCTCGAGAACGCCCGGGACTGGTCGATCAGCCGCAACCGCTACTGGGGCAGCCCTATCCCGGTCTGGGTGTCGGATGATCCGAACTACCCACGTACTGATGTCTACGGTTCCCTGGCGGAGATCGAGCGCGACTTCGGGCGCCTGCCGCGCAACGCAGCGGGCGACGTAGACCTGCACCGCCCCTTCATCGATGAGCTGACCCGCCCCAACCCGGATGATCCACGGTCCCCTGAGGAGGGCCAGTCGACTATGCGCCGCGTGGCGGACGTTCTTGACGTATGGTTCGATTCCGGTTCCATGCCGTATGCACAGGTTCATTACCCGATGCAGAACCAGGACTGGTTCGAGTCCCACAACCCTGCCGACTTCATTGTCGAGTACATCGGCCAGACACGCGGTTGGTTCTACACGCTGCACGTCCTGGCCACCGCGCTGTTTGACCGGCCGACGTTCAAGAACGTCATCAGCCACGGCATCGTCCTCGGCTCGGACGGTCAGAAGATGTCCAAGAGCCTGCAGAACTACCCGGACGTGTCCGAGGTTCTGGACCGGGACGGCTCGGATGCCATGCGCTGGTTCCTGATGGCCTCACCCATCCTGCGCGGCGGCAACCTCGTGGTGACCGAGCAGGGCATCCGGGATGGAGTCCGGCAGGTCATCCTGCCGCTGTGGAACGTGTGGCACTTCTTCCGCCTGTACACGAATGCCGCCGCCGGTGGAGCAGGCTATGAGGCCAGAACGGTGACGGCCGAGGCCGCCGAGGCCCTTGCGGACCCGCTGGACCGCTATATCCTCGCCTACACGGGGAACCTGGTGGAGGACATGACGGCCTCCCTTGACGCGTTCAACATCAGCGACGCCTGCGAGTCGCTGCGACGCTACCTGGACACGCTGACCAACTGGTACGTCCGCCGCGGCAGGCAGCGGTTCTTCGACGAGGACACAGCGGCTTTCGACGTGCTCTACACCTGCCTGGAGGCGGTCACCCGAGTTGCGGCTCCGCTGCTGCCGCTGGTCACCGAAGAGATCTGGCGCGGCCTGACCGGCGGGCGCTCGGTGCACCTGACGGACTGGGCGTCGCCGTCGTTGTTCGCTGCAGCGCCGGAACTGGTGGAGCGGATGGAACGCACCCGCCAGATCTGCTCCACGGGATCGCGCCTACGGAAGGCAGCGAACCTTCGCGTGCGCCTGCCGTTGGCCGAGCTGACCGTCGTGGCACCGCAAGCCGGGGAGCTGGAGGGCCAGTACCGGGCAATCATCGCTGATGAGCTGAACATCAAGTCCGTCCGGCTGATCGATTCCGCGGATGTCTCGCCGGAGGAGTTCGGGATCTCGCAGCGGTTGGCTATCAACGCCCGCGCCGCCGGACCGCGGCTGGGCAAGAACGTCCAGAGTGCCATCAAAGCAGCGAAGGCGGGGGACTGGCTGGTGGACGACAACGGTGCCGTCACTGCGGGCGGCCTGGCTCTGGAGCCGAGCGAATACACCCTCGAGACGGTGGTCGACAGGAACGACGACGCCGGCGCAACCACCGCCGTGACGGTGCTGCCCGGCGGGGGCTTCCTTGTGCTCAACACGGAAGTCACGCCCGAACTCGCAGCGGAAGGTACGGCCCGGGACATCATCCGGTCCATCCAGCAGGCGCGCCGGGACGCTGATCTCCATATCAGTGACCGGGTGGTGACCACAGTGGAGGCGGACGCCCAGACCCTGTCCGCACTCGAGGCACACGCCGAGCTGGTCAAGCAGGAAACGTTGACAAACGAACTGGAACTCGTCACTGCGGCCACCTCCGGGACGGATGGAGTATCAGTGAAGGTGGAGAGGCAGGCATGAACGCTGGAATGAACGCTGAGGGCTTTCCAACCGGAAGCGAACGGGGAATCGATCAGTTCTCGGTCGAAAGCGTGTATGCCGAATTGTTGAGCCGTGCGCCGGAAAACAAGATGGAGCCCCGGATGGCTCCCTTGTTCCGTGCGATGGAAATCCTCGGCGAACCTAATCGGGCAGTTCCGATCATCCACATCACCGGGACCAACGGAAAGACCTCTACGGCGCGGATGATCGAGGGCCTGCTGCGGGCGCACGATCTTCGCACGGGCCGCTACACCAGTCCGCATCTGGCCCGGGTAACGGAGCGGATCAGCATCGACGGGGAACCTGTTTCGGACGAGACGTTCGTGCGGGTTTGGGACGAGATCCGGCCATATCTGGAGATGGTAGACGCTGAGCTGGACGCCGCTGGCGACCCGCGGCTGACCTACTTCGAATGCGTCACGATCCTCGCGTTTGCCGTCTTCGCCGACGAGCCGGTGGATGTAGCTGTCATTGAAGTGGGACTTGGCGGCATCACGGACGCCACCAACGTGGGTGACGGCGCGGTCGCCGTCGTCACACCCATCTCCCTCGATCACACCGAGTTGCTCGGTGACACTCCGGGGGACATCGCGCTGGAGAAGGCTGGGATCATCAAGCCGGGCGGATTTCTGGTCAGTGCTGCTCAGCCGGCGGATGCAGCGCAGGTGCTTCTGGAGAAGGCACGTGATACCGGCGTCGAGTTCCGTTTCGAAGGAGTGGAATTCGGAGTGGAGGACCGGCGCATTGCCGTCGGCGGGCAACAACTCACGGTGGCGGGCATCGCCGGCCGTTATGAGGACCTGCTTCTGCCACTTCACGGGGAACACCAGGCGCAGAACGCGGCGGTCGCCGTTGCGGCGGTAGAAGCGTTTCTCGGCGGCGGGTCACGGCAACTGGATGACGACGTCGTCCGCGATGGATTGAACGCCGTCACCTCACCCGGCCGGCTGGAACTGGTAAGGACCGCCCCCAGCATCCTTGTGGATGCCGCCCACAACGCGGCCGGCGCCCGTGCTGCAGCGAAAGCAATCAACGAAGCGTTCGAATTCACCAAGCTCGTACTCGTTATCGGCGTCCTCAAGGACAAGGATGCAGGAGCGATCCTGAGCGAGCTGCACGAGGAACTCGGCGGAGTGCTCGAGGACGTCTGTCTCACCCAGTCCACCTCGCCGCGGGCCATCCCGGCGGAGGAACTGCGGCGGCTGGCGCTGATTGCCGGCTTCGCGGACAATCGCGTCCATGTTGCCGAGCGGCTGGACGATGCCCTCGAGTGGGCCGTCCTGACTGCCGAGGAGGGCACCGAGCTCGGCGGCGCAAGTGTCCTCGTCACAGGATCAATCACTGTGGTGGGCGAAGCCCGCACGCTGCTGGGGAAGTAAGGGGAACGCAGATGGCTCGCCAGACGAAAGCGCAGCGCGAGTGGCGGCCGGGTATGCCGAAGAAGCGGCGCTCGGTCAAGGTCATGTTCGCGTCAACGGTGCTCCTGCTCGAAGCCTTCGTTGTGCTGTTCGCCACGCTGGTGGTGTTCGGCCTGCGCTCGGACACCATCCCGGTGGGCGTGATCCTCGGCGTCGGGCTTACCCTGAGCGCGGTGCTCATTGTCTCCTGCGCGCTTCTCACGAAGCCGTACGGAATTCTGATCGGGTGGATTCTGCAGGTGCTCATCATAGCCACGGGCATAGCTGAACCGATGATGTTCCTTGTGGGTATCCTGTTCGCGTTGACCTGGCTGTACGGGATCCGCACCGGCGCTCGGCTCGACCGGGAGAACGCCCAGCGGGACCGCGAACAGGCTGAATGGGATCAGGCGAACAAGTCCGAAGGCGACAACGGCCAGCAACCCCTTTAGTAGAGTCAACGATGGAACTCGCCGGGTATCCGGCCAACTGATCTCAATCGGAGGAAGAAAATGAGTGCTGAACGAACCCTGATACTGGTCAAGCCCGACGGCGTTGCCCGCGGACTCAGTGGAACCATCCTTGCCCGCGTCGAGGCAAAAGGCTACAAGCTGGTCGATATGAAGTATGTGCACGCTACCCGGGAGATCCTGAAAGCGCACTATGCCGAACATGTGGGCAAGCCGTTCTATGAACCACTCGTTGAGTTCATGCTGAGCGGCCCGGTGGTCGCAGCCGTCTTTGAGGGAGAACGCGTCATCGAGGGCTTCCGATCGCTCGCAGGAACAACAGAACCGACAACGGCAGCACCCGGCACCATCCGCGGGGACTATGGTCGGGACTGGGGGCTGAAGGTGCAGCAGAATCTCGTGCACGGCTCTGATTCGGTCGAATCTGCTGAGAAGGAAATTTCTATCTGGTTCGGCTGAACCTGGTGTGGCTGAAGGCCGGCTCACCGAGTTGATAGCCTTGGGCAATGACTGAATATCGCAGACTTGGCACATCAGGACTGAGCGTGTCGGTGATTGGCCTGGGGTGCAACAATCTGGGCCGGCCCGGAACCGCCTCAGAATCGCAGCGCGGTGCCGCTGCCGTCGTCAGTACCGCTCTGGAAGCCGGAATCACCCTCTTTGATGTAGCGGATTCCTACGGACGCTCTCCCGGTGTCAGTGAGGAACTTCTTGGCCGCGCGCTGGGGAGAAACCGCGATGATGTGGTGGTTGCCACCAAGTTCGGACTGGACCTCAAAGGGGTCAACGGTCCGGACTGGGGAGCGCGCGGTTCACGGCGCTACATTCTGAAGGCCGTCGAATCCTCGCTCAAGAGGCTCAACACCGACTGGATTGATCTCTACCAATACCATGCACCGGATGCCGCGACCCCGATCGACGAGACGCTCGCAGCGCTGGACCAGCTCGTGCAGAGCGGCAAAGTGCGTTACATCGGGCATTCCAACTTCGCCGGCTGGCAGGTCGCGGAGGCGGAGTATGTGGCTCGCCAGTTGGGTACTAGCCGCTTCATATCCGCGCAGAATCACTACAATCTACTCGAGCGGGCGCTCGAGCGGGAGGTGGTTCCCGCCGCACAGTCCTATGGGCTTGGACTTCTCCCATACTTTCCGCTGGCCAACGGGCTGCTGACCGGCAAATACGCGGCGGGTCACGCGCCGGCGGGGAGCCGGTTGACGCACTCGCGCACTAATCTGCTCGATCAGGCTGACTGGGAGCAGCTCGCAAACTTCAGCGCCTACGCGCGTGCACGCTCCCTTTCAGAGTTGGAAGTTGCGTTCTCCTGGCTGGCCAGCCGTCCCGCCGTAGCCAGCGTCATCGCCGGGGCAACGAGGCCGGAGCAGGTTCGGCAGAACGCAGAAGCGGCCCGGTGGATTCCTTCCGGGGCTGACCTCGAAGAACTCGAGCACATCTTTCCGGCAAGTTCCTAACGGCGCCGAAGCGCCCCAACCGCGTCGAGCGGGCAGTTGCCTCCGAGAAGAAGAACTGCCCGCCGAAGCGGTTGTACAGGTGAATCAGTGGAAGGATTTCCCGTTGACCCGTGTCGATGCGCCGACCCTGTCGAGATAGGGCGTGATGCCGCCAAGATGCATCGGCCAACCGGCACCAAGGATCATGCACAGGTCAATGTCCTCCGGTGCAGCGACCACTTCCTCCGCGAGCATGCGGCCGATCTCATCGGCCAGGGCGTCCTGCGTTCGTCGCAGGACCTCCTCGCTGGAGGACGGTGATGAGCCGAAACTGAGCAGCGCGAGCGTGGATTCGGACGCTACCTCCATGCCGGCGTCGTCCTGCTCCCATAGTCCCTTCCTTCCCGCGTCGATCAGGATCTGTTGATTCCTGGACAGGTAGAAGCGGTCGCCGAAGGCCGTGTTCAGTGACTCCTGCACGTGCTGACCCACAGGCAAACCCACCAGTGCGAGCAGCTTGAAGGGTGTCATCGGCAGCCCCATGGGCCGCAGCGCCCTGTCCGCGGTGGCAGCGTCGGTTCCCTCATCAAAAGCCGCAGTGATTTCGCCGAACATGCGCCCCAGTATCCGGTTCACAACGAAGGCGGGGGCGTCCTTGACCAGCACTGCGGTTTTCTTGAGTTCCTTGCCGACCGCGAAAGCTGTTGCCAGGACCTCGTCCGCGGTGCGCGGAGCCTTCACAATTTCCAGCAGCGGCATGGCGGCCACCGGATTGAAGAAATGAAAACCGACGACGCGCTCGGGATGCAGGAGATCCTCAGCCATGGCGGCTACAGAGAGCGAAGAGGTGTTGGTTGCCAGAACGCATTCAGCCGAGACCACTTGCTCCACCTCTGCGAACACTGACTTCTTGATGTCCAGTTCTTCGAAAACAGCTTCAATCACGAAATCGGCGTCGGCGAAGGTTTCCTTCGACACCGAGCCGGATACGAGTGCCTTTATGCGGTTTGCCTTATCCGGGGAGAGACGCCTCTTCGCCAGCATCTTGTCGACTTCCGAGTGGACCCAGCCGACTCCCTTGTCTACCCGCGCCTGATCAATGTCTGTGAGGACAACGGGGACGCTCAGCTGACGGGCGAACAGGAGCGCGAGCTGGCTGGCCATGAGTCCTGCACCCACCACGCCCACTTTTGTCACCGGCCGGGCAAGCGAGCGGCCCGGTGCTCCCGCCGGGCGCTTGGCCCGCTTCTGCACTAGATCGAGGAATGCGTAGACCGTGTCATGAAATTGCGGGGTGAGCATCAGTTCGGTCAAGGCTGCACATTCGGCCGCAGCAGATTCCGCATGGGTCCGGGTTCGAGCAGACTCGAAGAGGTCCAGGACCTTTCCGGGCGCGGGCGCGGCGTTCGAGGTTTTCGCCTCGACGAAAGCCCGGCCGGCCGCGGCGGCCGCTTCCCAGTCGCCGTCATCATATGCAGACAAGGCGGCGCGGCGGTCGTGGATGCCTGACGCGTTCTTCAGGACATCCGCCGCCCAGCGGATGGACTGCTCGAGGAAATCTGCGGGTTCGAAGAGCGCGTCAGCGATGCCGATCTCGTAGGCGGCCTGCCCATTGAGGGTGCGGTTGTTGCTGAGCGGGTTCTCGATCATGACCTTCACCGCCGCGCGCGGGCCGGTTAGCCGAGGCAGGCGGTATACCCCTCCCCAACCGGGAACCAGCCCGATGAACGCTTCGGGTAGCCCGATGCCGTTTGCACCGGTCGAGACCGTCCGATAGTCGGCAGCGAGTGCGATCTCGAGTCCGCCGCCGAGGGCCACTCCATTGATGAAGGCGAAGCTGGGAACACCGAGCGACCCGAGCAGATTGTAGGCGGCATGGCCGAGCTCTGCCATCAGGCGGCCATGTTCGGACGCTTTCAATGACTTGACTGTGGAGAGGTCTGCACCCGCCGCCAGGAAATAGGGCTTCCCTGTCAACGCTACGGCGGTGATCTCGCCTAGCGCCGCACGGCCTTTCAGGGTTTCGAGGGTGCGCCCGAACTCGATGAGCGTGGCCGGTCCCAGGGTGGTGGGCCTGCTGTGGTCCAGCCCATTGTCGAGGGTGATCAGTGCCATGGTTCCTGCGCCGCCGGGGATCGGCACATCTTCCACGAGTGAGTGCGTGACGACCTCGCCCGGCACCAGCGCGGACAGTTCCTCAAAGCGGTCGAAACTCATGCTGCTTCCTCCGTGATGTGTCCTGAGTAGTCGGCGTGATGCGGGTTTTCCCAGATGACGGTTCCGCCCATGCCCAGCCCAACACACATGGTGGTGATTCCGTACCGGACCTGCGGGTCTTCCTCGAACTGCCGGGCCAGTTGAGTCATGAGGCGCACCCCGGACGAGGCGAGGGGATGGCCTACCGCGATGGCTCCGCCATAGCGGTTCACACGCGGATCATCATCGGCGATGCCGAAGTGGTCGAGGAAGGACAGAACCTGGACGGCAAAAGCCTCGTTGATCTCGAAGAGACCGATGTCGTCGATGGTGAGGCCGGCCTGGCTCAGGGCCTTTTCGGTAGCGGGTACGGGGCCGATGCCCATGACCTCCGGCTCCACCCCGGCGAACGAGTAGGCGACAAGGCGCATCTTTGCAGGAAGACCCAGTTGGTGTGCGGCCTCAGCCGAAGCAAGCAACGCGACTGTGGCTCCGTCATTGAGTCCGGCTGCGTTGCCGGCCGTGACCCGCCCGTGCGGGCGGAACGGGGTGCGAAGCGCGGCGAGGTCCTCGAGAGTGGTGCCGGGCCGCGGTGGCTCGTCCTGCTGGCTGAGCGTCCAGCCTGAGTCCGGCTTCCTTCCGGCGACGGGAACGAGATCCGGCTGGATCTGGTTTCGCCCGTACGCTGCAGCGAGCTTCGTCTGGCTGGCCACGGCGTAGGAATCCGCGCGATCCTTGGTGATGGCGGGAAAGCGGTCGTGAAGGTTCTCTGCCGTATTGCCCATATTCAACGCTGCGGGATCCACGAGACGCTCCGATAGAAAACGCGGATTGGGATCGGTGCCTGAGCCCATGGGGTGGTTGCCCATGTGTTCCACGCCTCCGGCGATTACAACATCGTAGGCGCCGAAGGCGATGCCTGACGCAGTGGTTGTCACCGCGGTCATGGCACCGGCGCACATGCGGTCGATGGCGAACCCCGGGACTGTTCGCGGCAGGCCCGCCAGCAGGGCAGCGGTTCTCCCGATGGTGAGTCCCTGATCACCCGCCTGCGTGGTCGCGGCGATAGCGACGTCGTCGATCCGCTCTGGAGGAAGGGAAGGGTTGCGGCGCATCAGCTCGCGGATGCACTTGACGATCAGGTCATCGGCCCGCGTGCCGGCGTGAATCCCTTTGTCTCCGGCCTTGCCAAAGGGTGTCCGGACGCCGTCGACGAAGACGACGTCCCTGATCTGTTGCCGTGCTGCTGTGGCTGGTGTGGGCACAATCGCTCCTCATTGAGTTCGGGAATCCGACGCCTATGTTACTCGCGGGTAACATTGTGCCGCAACATGCCGATCTGTTATTGCTTCGGCGCTTTCGGCTGCTTCGGCTGAAGTGGGTCGGGATCAAGAAACGCTACGGTGAGCACTGCGGCAACGTGCTCGATCTGCCAGCGGCGTGCGCCGAGGTCAGCAAGGGAGGCGGCGATCGACTCGAGATCGAGCGGCTCGGGCGGACGCCACGCCACCCTCCGCAGGAAGTCGGGAGTCAGGAGGTTCTCCACCGGCATAGTCAACTTCTCCGCGACCGCAGCAATCCGCGGTTTGGCGGTTTGCAGGCGTGCTGCTGCCGTCGGGTCTCTTTCAGACCAGACACGAGGGGGCGGAGGAGCGTTCGTGGGGAGCTGCAGTTCGGGGAGATCGCGGGTGGTCCGTGCCATCGAAAGACACCGAAGCCACCGTGGCGCCTCGCGTTGTGCGGCCCGACCATGGAACCCGTTGACGGCCAGCAGCTGGGGGACCGTTTGCGGCATTGCTTTCGCGGCCGCCACGATTGCGGCATCGGGAATCAGCCGGCCAGGCGCGACGTCGCGTTTTTGGGCCAGCAGTTCCCTTTCCTCCCACAGCTCGCGGACGGCAGCCAGCTGCCGTCGGTCGCGAATCTGGTGAACCCCGGACGTCCGCCGCCACGGGTCTGTTTTCGGGGGTGCCGGGGGACTGGAGCGAATGAACTCGAACTCTTCCTCGGCGAAGCGCAGTTTGCCGTCCTCGCTGAGTAACTCAATAAGGCGGGCGCGCAGCTCAATCAATACTTCGACGTCGAGCGCTGCATACCGGAGCCACGGTTCAGGCAGGGGACGCTGGGACCAGTCCGCTGCAGAGTGTTCCTTGGCCAGCGTGAATCCGAGCAGGTGTTCGATCACAGCGGCCAGACCAACGCGCGGGAGTCCGGCGAGCCGCGCTGCAAGTTCGGTGTCGAAAAGTTTGTCCGGCCACATGCCCAACTCAGACAGGCAGGGAAGGTCCTGGGTTGCCGCATGCAGGATCCATTCAACGCCGGAGAGTGCCTCGTTGATGATGCGCAGATCAGGAAATGGTTCCGGATCGATGAGCCAGGTTCCTGCGCCTTCCCTGCGGATCTGCACGAGGAAAGCCCGCTGTCCGTACCGGAAGCCCGATGCCCGCTCGGCATCCACCGCCGCTGGTCCGTTGCCGGCGGCGAGCTCACGGGCGGCGCGCTCCAAACCTGCCGGTGTGTCGATGACGTAGGGAACGCCGTCCTGGGGTTCGTCAAGAAGCGGCAGGACTGCTATGGAGCCCTGTCCGGACGCGTCGTCGTTGTGGGCGCGGCTGTCAGGCTCGGATTGCACGGTCATGATGATTCCAGTCTAGCCGGGCACGTCCGGGGATGCCGGGGAAGTGGAATTTCGACGCCGGTGCAGCTGTCGGCATGCACGGGAAGAGACTGAAGGTTAACTTCGGCGCCGGTTCGGGAGCGCTGCAACTCCCTCAGGAAGCGGCGGAAGACCGGCAAAAGTGCACACCATGTCCGCCCATGCCTCCAGATGTTTCTGGACACTGTCCGAATCCGGCGTCCAGGAAGCTCGCAGCTCGATGTCGATCGTGTCTACTCGGTCGGCGAGTGATCCGTAGCTTTCGGAGAGAATGCGCGTGGCGGTGCCGCCCGCGGACCGATACCCGGCGTCGTGTGTCTGCAGGGCCTCCACCAACCACGTCCACGCCACGGATCCGAGGAGGGCGTCGTTGCCCATATCGGGTTCGAGTTGGGCGCGGATATAGGTAACGATACGAAAGGTGCCATCCCAGACCTCGGAGCCGTCCGGGTCATAAAGGAGTATGAAGCGGCCGGTGGCAAGTTCTTCGGCGTGATTGTCCGCGAAAGCAGCCCGTGCAGGTCCATGCACCGGCAGGGGGCCCGGCTGGGCGCTCTGAAGGACTTCAGCTCCGAGAGCCACCGCATAGGGCGCAAGGCGGGAAGGAGCCGGAATCTCGTCGAGGCGAAGTTCATTACGGCATCTCGCCTGCCTCAGCCCGGCCAGGGCGTTCAGGAATTCAGGGGGAACCTGCGAGAGGTCACCAATTGCACTCACTCTCGCAGGTTATGCCCCAATCGCACCCGCGGCCGGGCAGCCACGCCGGGTGCAGGGGCATCTGTCCAACGGCCTGAGTGCTCAGGAAGAGCGGGTTTCGCGTCGGATGGCCTCCGCAAAGGCATCTACATCTTCGGCGGTGGTGTCGAAGGTGCACATCCAGCGCACCTCGCCGGTCGACTGGTCCCAGTCGTAGAAGCGGAAGTGTTCGCGGATTCGGTCTGCCACGCCAGGAGCGAGGGTAGCGAACACGGCGTTGGCCGCCGTCGGCTGGGTAAGCTGGACGCCGTCGATTCCGGAAACCGCCGCGGTGAGCCGTGCAGCCATGGCGTTTGCGTGACTCGCCGAACGCAACCACAGGCCGTCTTCAAGCAGCGCCACGAGCTGAGCGGACACAAACCGCATCTTCGAGGCGAGTTGCATGTTCATCTTCCGGAGGTACTCCAGACCGGTGGCAGCAGCGGGATTCAGGACAACAACGCACTCGCCGAACATGAGCCCGTTCTTGGTCCCGCCGAACGAGAGAACGTCGACGCCCGCGTCGCGGGTGAAGGCGCGCAGCGGCACGCCGAGAGCGGCTGCCGCATTGGCAATCCGTGCTCCGTCCATATGCAGGTGCATGCCCCTGGCGTGAACGTGATCGGCGATGGCGCGGATCTCCGCGGGAGTGTAGAGCGTCCCCAGCTCGGTGGTTTGAGTGATCGATACGGCGAGCGGCTGTGCCCGGTGCTCATCTCCCCATCCCCAGGCTTCCTGATCGATCAGCTCCGGCGTGAGCTTGCCGTCCGGTGTAGGAACGGCCAGTAGCTTCATCCCGCCGATTCGCTCGGGCGCCCCATTTTCATCGACGTTGATATGCGCGGTCTTGGCACAGATGACTGCGCCCCAGCGGGGTAGCAGCGATTGGAGGCTCAGTACGTTGGCGCCGGTTCCGTTGAACACCGGGTAGGCGATGGTGTCAGCTCCGAAGTGCTCCCGCATGAGTTCCTGGAGCCTTCGGGTGTACACGTCCTCCCCGTAGGCAACTTGGTGGCCTTCATTGGCGGCTGCCAGCGCGGCGAGTATCTCGGGATGCACGCCGGAGTAGTTGTCCGACGCGAAGCCGCGTACCTGGGGATCGTGGAGACGGGCGGGAGCGGAGATGGTGTCAGTCACTGGTCCATTATCTCGTATCGGGAAGCAGGGGAAGTTGTCAGGACGCGGGGTTGACCCTTTGCCCGTTGATTGCCGCCGCATCGAGCTCGAACAGGCCGGCCAGAGTCGCGGCGAGATCACGAACATGGGTGTACCCCGGGAAGCGGCGTTCGGGACTCTCAGCACGCATTTTTTCGTCGAGAAGAGCCTTGACCACCACGATCGAGGCAGCGGCACGGGCTTGCCCGTTCGGGTGCGCCGCTGCGAACTCCCGCCCCACAGCGCGCACCCACGTCTCAGCCGCCGCTTTGATCGCTGCATATGAAGCGCTGGAGGCAGTAGGTGAATCGACCGCCGACGCTGACACGATCGCAAGCCTGCCCCGCTGTGACCGTTCCAGGTCGCCGGCGAACGCCCTCGAGGTATTGCGAAGGGTGGTGAGGATTGAACGATGAAGGAAATCGTAGTCCTCGTCGGATTGCCCGGCGATGCCTGAGCCGCCGCGCCAGCCGCCTACCAGATGAATCAACCCATCCACGGTGGTTCCAGCAGCGCGCAGGTCGTTCGAGAGCGACAAAACGGCGGCGAAATCCGCGAGGTCACAGGTTCTCAATTCCGCACCTGACAGATGGCCAAGCGCTCGTTCAAGGCGCG
Organism: Arthrobacter parietis; assembly: GCF_039530425.1. Classification (NCBI taxonomy): domain Bacteria; kingdom Bacillati; phylum Actinomycetota; class Actinomycetes; order Micrococcales; family Micrococcaceae; genus Arthrobacter; species Arthrobacter parietis. The sequence goes on from NZ_BAAAON010000002.1 coordinate 371,738, forward strand.
TGGAGTCTGATCCGACCGCAATGACGCGCGCGCCGGCCGAGGTGAAGGCTTCGGCAGCCGCTATACCCGCCTGGCTGGTTGCTCCCGCAATGAGAACGTTCAGACCTGACAGGCCGGGAGACTCCGTCACGCGGTAGCCCCGGTGATCCCCGCGGTGGACGCGATGACGTCCTTCATCTTCTTGTCCAATGCCTCGAAGAACATTGAGAGGGGGAATTCGTCATCGAGAACCGCATCGGTCAGGCCGCGTGGAGGACCCTCCAGAGGCAGTGCGTCGGCTCCCTTGGCCCACACTGATGCCGGATGCGGGGTCACTGTTTCGGAAACCAGCTCGTAGGCTGCAAGCCAGTGTGCGATCTTCGGCCGGTCGATCGAGCTCCAGTAAAGCTGCTGAATCTTCTCGCCGAGTGCAATAACGACGCCGGGAACTTCCTCCCAGTCGATGGTCAGCGTGGTGTCGGTCCAGTGGAGAACGTGGTTCTGGTGTAGCCAGGCGAACAGCAACTGTCCGCCCAAGCCGTCATAGTTCCGCACCCGGCTGCCGGTGATGGCGAAGCGGAAGATGCGGTCGAAAATAACTGCATACTGCACGAGGCGTGCGTGGTGGCGGGCCTCCTCGGAGGCGTCGTCGTCGGCTGCAATCCTCACCGATTCGCGGAAAGCGGTGAGATCGCATCGCAGTTCCTCAAGTGAATACAGGAAGTACGGCATGCGCTGCTTGATCATGAAGGGATCGAAGGGGAGATCACCGCGCATGTGGGTGCGGTCGTGAATCAGGTCCCACATGACAAAGGTTTCCTCCGCCAGCTGCTGGTCCTCGACGAGTTGCCGGGCTTCATCCGGCAAGTCCAGGCGTGTGATCTCTGCGGCTGCGGTCACGACGCGACGGAAGCGTGCCGCTTCGCGGTCCGCGAAGATGGCGCCCCAGGTGAACTGGGGCGTCTGCCGCACAGCGACGGTCTCCGGGAACAGTACGGCGGAGTTTGTGTCGTAGCCCGGCGTGAAGTCCAGGAACCGGATCGGTACGAACAGCTTGTTCGAGTATTCTCCCGCCTCAAGCTCGGCAATGAAATCGGGCCACACTACTTCGATCAGCACTGCCTCGACAAAGCGGTTGGAGCTGCCGTTCTGCGTGTACATCGGGAAGACCACAAGGTGCTGCCGCCCGTCCACCCGATCCAGCTGAGGCTGGAATTCAACCAGTGAATCGAGAAAATCGGGAGCGCCCAGGCCTGCGGCTTTCCACCGGCCGAAATCTTCCATCAAAGCTTCGTGGTAGGCGGCGTCATGGGGGAAGAGGGGAGCGAGTTCCCTGATGGACCGCACGATTGTATCTACGTGCGTTCCGGCTCCGGTCACCTCCGACGCATCGGCGATGGATCCATCCTTGGCCTGCAGGTTCTGCAGGGAGGCAGCCGCGCTTTTGAGCGCCAACCAGGCATCATGATGGTGCGGGCTCTGAGTAGTTTGGGTCCGTACGTGGGAGTCGAGGGTCTGGGTCACGATTACTCCTCATGGTGGTGGGCTGTTGGTTTCCACGAGCGTAACAACGGAACAGCACACCTGATCCTCAAATGGATGCGACCTAAGGAACTCTAATGCTCGGACTGCCTCGGGTCTCAGGGAGGCACAGCACTGCTGTAGCCCTGTCGCCTGGGTGGGTCGCTGTGAAGGGCGTCAGTCCTTCGGAACGAGCCTCATGGACACCGAATTGATGCAGTAGCGCTGATCAGTGGGAGTGCCGTAACCCTCGCCCTCGAACACGTGCCCGAGGTGTGAGTCGCAGTGTCCGCAGCGAACTTCGATCCGTTCCATGCCGAGGGCCCGGTCCTTGATGTAGCGGACCCTGTCTTCGGCCAGCGGCGCCCAGAAAGACGGCCAACCGCAGTGTGAGTCGAACTTCTCGTTGCTGGTGAACAATTCATGACCGCATGCCCTGCACTGGTAGACCCCCTGCGCATGGGTGTCGTGATACTCACCGGTGAAGGGACGTTCGGTTCCCGCCTGTCGAAGTACGTAATACTCCTCCGGGGTCAATTCCCGGCGCCATTCCTCATCACTCTTCTGGATGGGGGAGTTGTCAACATGCGGCAGTGATTCTGATGTACTCATGTTTCCTTCAACGCCTAGGAGTCACCGATAAATCCCGAGCCCGCATAGAGGTGGAGAACGGGGACTCCGAGTTTCTCCTGAGCGCGGTTGGCCCAGTCCCGGTGAAGGGTGTCAGCGACCGCATGCGGCCGCGTGATGACCACTGCCTGGTGTGCGCCGCGTTCCCTCACGGCATTGACCATCGCCTCCACCGCGTTACCCCGGGCGGTGAAACCATCGGCCCTCAATCCCGCCCCTATCAGGGCCTCAAGTGAGCCTTGAAGAGCCTGATCGGCCGAGATACGGACCTCCTCCTCGGTGGGCCGGTGGGACAGTCCCTGCACTGCCTCGCTGAATTCCAGGAGGCTCAGATGATGGAGGAACTCCCCGAGCACGTTTGTGTGCCGGTCTTCCGGAATAACCACTGTGTACGTAGAGTCACCTCCATCGACCAGCGACGACAAATGGGTGGCGTCAGCGGCTGTCAACGGCACCTCAGCGAGCACAACGATTGTTTCCTCCATGTGCCAACAGTAGTCGCCGACCCACCCGCCACCTAGGAGCGGCTCGACACTCCACGCAGGGGGGCAGTCCGCTGCTGCGCCGCTCGCGTAGGCGAGAATGTAGCCATGCCTCTCAGCTTCCCTCCGGCCGAAGCGGACCGTCAGACATGGCTTCGTTGGGCAGTCCTCGGACTTGGTTCCGGCGTCGCCGTCAGTTCCGTCATCGCTGGTGCCGCCTCCGCTTTGGCAGCGCACTTCGCTAAAGAGGTGGTTACACCGCGGAAACGAGACGAGAACCTGGAGATCTTCGCCGTGGTACAGACGGGCGGAGGCCTGGAAGTGATTCTCCCGGCGAACGAGGACACCACCGTGGACGGCACCTACAGTCTGTACTTCGACGAGGGCCGCGGGCATGCCCGGATAGGAGCGATCCGTTCGTTCGTCCCCCGGGAGGGCACAGTTCAGCGTGAGGTGGAGGCGGTCTACTCGGGTGACATCAGAACGGCAATACGGGGCTGGTGGAGCGGTGCCGTCTACCCCACACCTTCGGCCCTCGGCTTCGCAGACGAACACGTGGACGTACCGGTTGCCGGCGGCACCGCGCCCGCCTGGCTGGTGCGTGCTGAAAATCCTGCCGCTACGTGGGCGATCATGGTGCACGGTAGGGGAGTGCAACGCTCCGAAGGTCTGCGCGCAGTGCACACAGCACGCGAACTCGGTATGACGAGCTTGCTGGTTTCCTACCGCAATGACGGCGAAGCGCCTTTTGCTGCTGACGGAAAATACGGGCTGGGCATGACCGAGTGGCAGGACATCGAGTCCGCGATGGAGTACGCCTTTGACCAGGGTGCACAAGATGTCGTGTTGTTCGGCTGGTCCATGGGAGGCGCAATCTGCCTGCAGGCGGCGGATGTGTCCGGGTACCGCTCGAGGATCCGGGCGTTGGTGCTTGACGGCCCGGTGATTGACTGGATGAATGTCCTGACCCACCATGCAGAGCTGAACCGTATTCCCGCTCCGGCCGGCAGGCTGGGCCAGTGGCTCATCTCGAACAGCTTCGGACGGATTGTGACCGGGCTGTCTACACCGGTGGATCTCAAAAGCATGGACTGGGTGTCCAGGGCGGACCAGGTGACCATCCCCGTCCTGATTCTGCATAGTGAGGATGACGAGTTTGTCCCGGTAGGACCCTCCGCTGAGCTTGCCGAGCGCAACCCCGGGTTTGTCACGTTCGAGCGGTTTTACCGCGCACGCCATACCAAGGAATGGAACGTTGACCCTGCGCGGTGGCACTCGGTGACAGCGGATTGGCTCCTGCGCGAGGTGTTCGGCCGCGTGGAACCGAAGCGGGCCCTAAGCCGCCCCTGATTCCCGAATCTTGCGCTTGATCCGCCCCAGCATCGCCGCCATGCCGCGCATGCGCAGGGGAGTAATGGCACGTGTGAGGCCGAGCCTCTCGGGAACGTCATCCGGAACAGCAAGGATCTCCGCTGCAGGCAGCCCGTCCAGGCCTTCCCGGAGCACGCCGGCGAAACCACGGGTAGTAGGAGCTTCCTGAGGCGCCGAGAAAAACAGGGATACGGATTTTTCGGTGTCATCGGCAATATCGAGCGTCAAGAAGAGCGGGCTCTGGCACTCCACAACCTGCTCAAGAAGCTCAGGGTGGTCGGTGAGCCGCTCCGGCAGCGGAGGCAGTCCCCTGGAAAACTCAAGGAGCAACTGGAGCCGGTCAGGTTCGGACAGAGCCTGGAAATCTTCCACGATCTCGGCGAGCTGCTGGGGTAATGCGCTTGTTGTCACTGTCATCCTCACGATTGCCCCGGGACCGTGACCCCGGGGCTTCTTCAGTCAGTCTGGGTTTGTTCTATCGCTGCCGGGCGGGAACAGGGGCCACGCCGGGCTCCGACCCCTTAACGATCGGCACGCGTACTACGTTGCCCCACTCGGTCCATGAGCCGTCGTAGTTGCGCACATTCTCGAAACCGAGAAGGTGCTGAAGAACGAACCAGGTGTGGCTGGAACGCTCACCGATTCGGCAGTAGGCAACGACGTCGTCCCCTTCATTCAATCCTGCCTCGCCGCGGTAGATCGCATCCAGTTCACCCCGTGTGCGGAAGGTTCCGTCATCAGCAGCGGCACGTGCCCAGGGCACAGACACAGCTGACGGGATGTGCCCGCCGCGCAGCGCGCCCTCTTCCGGGTATGCCGGCATATGGGTGCGCGCGCCGGTGTACTCGTCAGCGGACCTGACATCGATCAGCGGGTTACCGAAGTGGCCCAGAACATCAGTCAGGTAGGCCCGGATGGGAGCGTCATCGCGCTCGACCACGGGATATTGAGTTGTTTCGGGCCGGGGTACGTCCGTGGTGAGGGAACGGCCCTCTGCAATCCACTTGTCGCGTCCGCCGTCGAGCAGGCGTACGTCCTCGTGCCCGAACAAACTGAAGACCCACAGCGCGTAAGCGGCCCACCAGTTCGATTTGTCACCGTAAATCACGATGGTGCTGTCCCGGGAGATGCCCTTGGCGGACATGAGACGAGCAAAGGCTTCGCCGTCGACATAATCGCGGGTGACCTCATCATTGAGGTCCGTATGCCAGTCGACTTTCACGGCCCCCTCGATGTGGCCTGTCTCGTAAAGAAGCACGTCCTCGTCCGATTCGACAATCACGAGACCCGGCGTGCCGAGATTGTCGGCAAGCCACTGGGTTGAAACCAGGCGCTCGGGGTGGGCGTACTGGGCAAACTTCTCATTCGAATCTGTTGCGACACTCATCCGTTGGAGCCTTCCTGCGTTGGTGATAGCTCTTTCCTATCTAACCTAACCACGCGTCCTACCAATTATTTCCGGGCAGGTCACGGGGCGCCATATAAAGTTGGACGAGGGGTCCGGCTACCTTGAACGGGAGTTGACGCGGCCCGCTGTCAGAGGTCCGAATGGGCCGCTGGGGCTGGCCCGGCTGCTGACGTATCCTTGCCTAGCACGGCTCGCAAAGGCCTGCTTGTAGATCACCGACGAAAGACGCACTCATCTGTGGCCACCATTGAGCACCTGACCCAACGATCGCCGCAGGTATCTGTGGATGAACTGCTGGACGGCTTTTTCCCGTCACAGCGCTTCGGAGCCGTATCTTTCGATTCCTATCAACCCGATCCGGGGCAGCCGTCGCAGACCGCCGCGGTCAAGGCCCTGCGCCACTTCGCAGCAGCCGTGAACACCCCCAAGCCAAGCGGCCTTCGCAAAATCTTCGGGGCAAAGCGCGAGGAGAGCCGCGCAGGCATCTATCTCGATGGCGGCTTCGGGGTGGGCAAAACGCACCTCCTTGCTTCCCTCTGGCATGCCAGCGAAGGAAAGAAGGCTTTCGGAACCTTCGTGGAGTACACAAATCTGGTCGGTGCTTTGTCCTTCAGGCGTACAGTGGACGCGCTGAGCACATACCAACTCGTCTGCATCGACGAGTTCGAGCTGGATGACCCTGGTGACACAGTGTTGATGTCACGGCTGATGCGGGAGCTGGCGGATGCTGGGGTGAAACTTGCAGCAACATCGAACACGCTGCCGGGTTCCCTGGGGGATGGCCGGTTCGCGGCCGTTGACTTCCAGCGCGAGATCCAGGTTCTTTCGGATCAGTTCGACGTGGTCCGGATCGATGGCGAGGATTACCGCCACCGTGGACTTCCGGAAGCCCCCGCACCATTGACCGAACAGCAGGTGCGACGCCGGGCTAGGCATCTGCCGGACGAGGTCACGGTTGCCGAAGACAACTTCGGCGATCTCATCAAGCACCTGGCGGGTGTTCATCCCAGCCGGTACCGGCAGCTCATCGATGGGATAGACGCCGTTGCCTGGCACGAGGTGTACACCATCACCGAGCAGGCGGTGGCACTGCGCTTTGTCGTGCTGGCTGACCGCCTGTATGACCGGGATGTACCGATCCTCGCCAGCGGTATGCCGCTGAGTGACCTTTTCACACCGGAAATGATGTCTGGTGGCTACATGAAGAAGTACTATCGCGCTGTTTCCCGCCTGACCGCCCTGGCCCGCCAGGGAGCGGAAGCAAGCGGCTGAAGCGACCGCGAAGGTTTCCGGCGCGACTTCCGGGATGACAAAGGCGCCGACGCTGTCTCTCGGCAGGGTCGGCGCCTTCTTGTCGTGCTAAAGGCTGATTATCAGGCCGAAGCGTTGGGTGATTTAGCCGGCCGGTCGATGTCCTGACCGTCAATCTCAAGTCCGGTTGCTTTGTCCTTCAACTCTCCGGCCCTGCCTTTGAGCCCGTCAACTACAGACACAGACACCTCCCTTCTTTCCCGTGGAACCTGTTGTTCCACCCACTTTCATCATCATAAGGAGCAGAGAGGAGCCAGCCAAGGGTTTGAGCTTTCGCCCTGAGCGTGATCCGTCTTGCTGGGGGTGCAGCAGTGTGCGAATCTGAAGCGGCCAAGCAGGCACCCGGACGAGGTGCGCCGTACCCGGCCAGTGACAAGACGGCGCTGGAGGAGCGAGCAGACCATGGCGTGGTTTGTACTGGTTGTGTCAGGAGTGCTTGAGGCCGTATGGGCCACCGCGCTTGGGAAGTCTGAGGGATTCAGCAAGCTATGGCCGACGGTGATTTTCGCCGTGGGACTGGTGTTGAGTATGGCTGGTCTTGCATGGGCCATGCGAACGTTGCCGACCGGAACGTCCTACGCGGTATGGGTGGGCATCGGCGCTGCCCTGACGGTCACTTATGCAATGATCTTCGACGGCGAGGCGGCCTCGCTGCTGAAGGTCCTGCTTGTCCTTGGGATAGTCGGCTGCGTTATTGGTTTGAAAGTTCTTCATTGAGCCGAACAGACCCGAGGACAAGGACAGGCTCCCTCCAAAAGGAGGAAGCCTGTCCTGTCGCTGCATGAGAGCGGACGACGGGATTCGAACCCGCGACATCCACCTTGGCAAGGTGGTGCTCTAGCCAGCTGAGCTACGTCCGCGAAAAAGCGCCCCCGTGGAGGCGCTTTGTGTGGGCGATACTGGGATCGAACCAGTGACCTCTTCCGTGTCAGGGAAGCGCGCTACCGCTGCGCCAATCGCCCAGGTCTTGCAATTCACCGTATGGAGGTGGGGACGGGATTCGAACCCGCGTATACGGCTTTGCAGGCCGCTGCCTAGCCACTCGGCCACCCCACCGTGACCCGCCGAAGCGGGATCACCAGCCGGAGCCAGCGAATACAGTGACTTGCGAGCGGACGACGGGATTCGAACCCGCGACATCCACCTTGGCAAGGTGGTGCTCTAGCCAGCTGAGCTACGTCCGCAGAGAAAATTTGCCGGGACTGAAATGAGTTTCCCCACGGTGCCCTGCGTCTTTCCAACGAATAAAAACAATATCGGAGGAACCGGGCTTCGTCCAATTGAGCGGACTTCGGAGCGCCGCGCCCTGCAAGGGGTAGTTCTACGATATAAGCACAGATCAAGTACGCACTTCACGATCCAGAGCAGGAGTACCCGCGAAGAAGTGTCGGACCGGGATGACACACTTGTTGCATGACCGAGCCGCTCCTCGCACACGCCACCGAACGCGGGCGTATGTATTCCCGATCCGTCACGGATGATCCCCTGGTTCCTTCGATCACAACCGTCATCTCGCAGGCTCAGACTTCCTCGCTGGATGGCTGGTTCGGATACATGGCCGCCAGTGCCCTTGCACAGGATCCGCGCCTGGCGTCCTCGCTCGGCAACCCAAGCGAAATGCGGGCAGTCATCAAAGACGCTTCGAAGGCAGCCGAGCGCTACCGTGATGATGCCGCGCGGCGCGGAACACGTGTCCATTACTACTGTGAGCAGGTTGCTCTCCGCGACCTCGGACGGTCCCACCGCCTCGACGAGGCCCGCACGGATCTTGCCCAGCATGGGGAGGATGCCTTCGCTGCCCGTTTCGATGAGTGGTGGGATCTTTACCAGGTAAAGCCGATCGCACCCGAAATTACCGTCTGGAACTCGGAACTGGGCTATGCCGGGACCCTTGACCTGGTGGCCACGATCGCCGGACGCTTATGCGTCGTCGATTTCAAGACCCGCGCCACGGATCGCGATGGCATGGTGAAGCCGTTGGACGAGAAGGTAGTCATGCAGCTCGTTGCTGGTATGAAGGCACAGGAGTCGTTGGTGGACCCGCATGCAGGCACCTGGGAACCCTGGAAATACGGGGAAGATCCTGTTCTGCTGGGTGTGGCGATCGGCCAGACCGAAGTCCGGGCGCATCGGGCAAATCCGGATGTCCTCAAAGAGCACTGGTTCAAGTTCTGCGCCCTGCGGCGGGCGTGGGAAGCCGGCAGCAATGCGGCCGGCGCGGGACGCCCGCTCCTGACCGTTCCTCCGCCGCCGCGGGCCGCTGTTGGGGTGGCTGCGACCAACAGGTTGGAGAGCTCAACCGGCAGTGGCAGCGCCGGACGTCCCCCAGAGGAAGGGAACCGCGACTACGCGCCTCAGGGCGGGGTTCCAGAGCATTCGATGGAGGGTTGAGGATCGCCCTGGCCTAGAATTGACCAGGCATTCTGGACAGAAGGGCGTGGTCGGCGGCTTTCCATTCCCGTCCATGGCGTCGCAGACAATTTCCCAAGCACAGATGAGGATGTTCAACCGGATGACGGTTCTGAGTATCAGAATGATCGGTGATCCCGTACTACGGACGCCTGCGGCGCAGGTGACCGAGTACGGTCCGGACCTGGCGCGGCTGGTGCAGAACATGGTAGAGACCATGCATAGCGTGCGGGGTGCAGGGTTGGCGGCGCCCCAGGTCGGTGTCGGCTTGCGGGTTTTCACTTATGCCGTTGACGGAGAAGAAGGTCATGTCATCAATCCGCGGCTGACGGCTTCCGGCGGGCTGCAGGCCGACGATCAGGAGGGCTGCCTCTCTGTGCCGGGCATCGGGTTCCCACTTCCGCGCGCCGAGGAGGTCCTGCTCAAGGGATTCAGCGTGACCGGAGAACCGGTGCAACTCAACGCCACGGGGATGCTTGCGCGCTGCTTCCAGCATGAAACCGATCATCTTGATGGGCGTCTTTACATAGATCGTCTGGCGGGCGAGGACCGCCGCAGCGCCATGCGCGCTATCCGTAACGGACGCTACAGCGACGTCACTCTCGACACCGTATCCAAGCGGTCCGGAAACGTCGGATCAGCGTTCGGCATGAAAGCGTCCCTGCCGGGCAGCCAGGGCGCCGGCGCATGAGAATACTTTTCGCCGGAACGCCTCAGGTGGCAGTGCCGTCCCTGAATGAGCTTCGTTGGGCCGGCCATGAGGTCGCCGCCGTGCTCACACGGGCGGATGCCCTTGTGGGGCGGAAGAAAGTCCTCACGCCGAGTCCCGTTGCCCAGGCTGCAGCCGAGGCAGGTCTGGAGATCATCAAGGCAAACCGTATCGACGAGCCGGTTGTTGAGCGCTTGAAGGCGCTGGACCTGGATGCTGCGGTGATCGTCGCATACGGCGGCCTTGTTCCACCCGCAGCGCTGCAACAACCCCGGTTTGGTTGGATCAACCTCCACTTCTCCCTGCTGCCGTCCTGGCGGGGTGCGGCACCCGTGCAGCACGCGCTGATCAACGGGGATGACATCTCGGGGGCATCCACGTTCCTTCTCGAGGAGGGCCTGGACACCGGGCCGGTGTTCGGGACAGTGACGGAGCCGGTCCGTTCCGAGGACACTAGTGGCGTCCTCCTGGAACGCCTGTCTCAGAGCGGCGCGGTACTTCTTTCCCAGACGCTTGCCGCGCTCGAGCAGGGACGCGCAGTCCCTGTTCCCCAAAGCGGCGAAGTGTCCCTCGCTCCCAAGCTCTCGAGCGCCGACGGAAGAATCCGTTGGTCTGATCCGGCCCTCGCAATCAAGCGCCGGATCAGCGGTGTGACACCGGAACCCGGTGCATGGACCTTGCTGGACGGACAGCGCGTCAAGCTCGGAGTAGTTCTTCTTCATCCCGACATCGGAGAGATTCCTTCGGGCCGCGTTCGTGAAAGGGACGGGGCCGTGCTCGTGGGGACAGGCTCGCATGCGGTCCAACTGACGGAGGTTCAACCTGCAGGCCGTTCTATGCTCGCCGCTGCCGAATGGTTCCGCGGAACTCGCCGAGAGGATCTGATTTTCGAATGACACCTGAATACCGGTCCGGAGAATCAAGCCGTCGCAATGAGCGGGGACGCGAACGCAACAGGTCAGGTGAGCGTAAGTTCTCCGCGACCGCACCGGGAGAACGCACCCGGCGGGCGGATCCGGCCCGCCTCGTGGCTTTCGAAGTCCTGCGGGCTGTCGCGGCAGACGACGCCTATGCGAACCTCGTGCTGCCGACCAGCATCCGCAAGCATCGCCTTGGCCGTCAGGACGCAGGCTTCGCCACCGAATTGGCTTACGGGGCTCTTCGCGGTCAGGGCACGTATGACGCCATCCTCTCGCTGTGTGTCGATCGTCCGCTTGCGCAGCTTGATCCGGCTGTCCTTGATGCGCTAAGGCTAGGCGTCCACCAGTTGATGGCAATGCGCGTCCCCCCGCACGCAGCACTTGACCAGACGGTGGGGCTTGCCAGAGCCGTCATTGGAGCCGGACCATCTTCCCTGATCAATGCCGTACTTCGGAAGGTTTCCCGCAAGTCCTTTGCTGAGTGGCTAGACATGCTCACAGAGGGGGTTGAGGACCCTGTCCGCGTCAGTTCGCTGCGCCATAGCCACCCGGAATGGATCGTCCGCACCATGCGGCAAAGCCTCGTGAATCACGGGCGTTCCGTCGTCGAGATCGACGACCTGTTGGCTGCAGACAATGCCGCGCCCGTCGTCAACCTGGTTGCATTGCCGGGTATCGGAGAACTTGACGGAGCGCTGGAAGCCGGTGCCCGCGCAGGCGAGCTGGTGGCGGATTCAGCGTTGTTCGCCGCCGGCGACGTCGGCCGGCTTGAGTCAGTTCGATCCGGCCGAATCAGAGTGCAGGACGCCGGATCCCAGCTGGTCGCGCGTGCCCTGGCCGCCGTCGAGGTTGATCATCCTCCGGAAGACGGCGAAGAGTGGCTTGACCTGTGTGCCGGTCCGGGTGGTAAGTCGGCCCTGCTGGCCGCGATCGCCGCCCAGCGCGGTTACAGGCTCGTAGCAAACGAACCAGCCGAACACCGTGCAGCGCTCGTCCGGCAAGCCCTTGCCGCAGTGGATCCGGCCGTATGGAGCGTACGTGTGGGTGACGGGCGCAGCATCGGGGAATCCTACCCTGGGGGATTCGACCGCATCCTTGTCGACGCGCCGTGCACCGGTCTGGGTGCGCTCCGCCGCAGGCCTGAGGCCCGTTGGCGCCGCCAGCCCTCCGATCTCGCGGAACTGGGACCCCTGCAGCGGGCTCTGCTCGCGGAGGCCCTCGAAACGGTTCGTCCGGGCGGTGTGGTGGCCTATGTCACCTGCTCGCCGCATCCCGCAGAAACTACGGCCGTCGTTCAGGACAGCCTCCGCGACAGGGACGGTTACGTGCTTCTGGACGCGGGCCAGGTGCTGGATGGCGTGAGCAAGAGCGGTTCACTCCACGCGGGCCATGAGTCAACGGCGCAACTGTGGCCGCACGTACACGGTACCGATGCCATGTTCCTCGCCCTGATTCGACGGGCAACCTAGCGTTCGAGTCCCGACGGTTCACCCCCAAAGAAAGGTCGAACATTGAGAACCTGCTGCATTCACCCAAGCATCCTGTCGGCGGACTTCGTCAACCTGCAGTCCGAACTCGGACGCATTTCCACTGCGGACGCCGTGCACGTGGACGTCATGGACAACAGCTTCGTTCCCAACCTCACGCTCGGGCTTCCAGTTGTGAAACGGATTCAGGCAGTGAGTCCCGTCCCGCTGGACGTGCACCTCATGATTGACGACGCCGACCGCTGGGCCCCTGAGTATGCCGCCGTGGGTGCCGCTTCAGTCACATTCCATGCCGAAGCGGCTCGGGCACCGATCAGGCTGGCACGGGAATTGCGTTCAGCAGGCACACGCGCGGGTATGGCTCTGTGCCCCGCTACCGCCGTCGAGCCCTATCTGGACATGCTCGGCGAGCTGGACATGCTGCTCATCATGACAGTGGAGCCCGGCTTCGGGGGACAGTCTTTCCTTGATGTGACGCTTCCCAAGATCCGGCGGGCGGCCGAGGCCATCCGCGGCTCAGATTTGCCGCTTGTCATTCAGGTCGACGGGGGTATCACGAAGGACACCATAGTCCGCGCAGCCGAAGCCGGAGCTACGGTTTTCGTGGCGGGGTCTTCGGTCTATGGTGCAGAAGATCCCGCGGAGGCCATCGCGGGGCTCCGGCGGGCAGCGTCTGACCAGCACACCCGGTAGGCATTAGGGCTTAGGCCGGCGGTATGCCGGTCAGGGTGATACGCAGCGCCCGCGTGTCGGCAGCCGCCTGGCGGAGCACGTCCTGGCGTGGGTCGGGTACGGGCAGGAGAGGCAGGCGGGGGAGACTGCGGTAGGCAGCCAGTCTCGCGTGCCCAAGGCACTCGGAGAAAAGCTTTGCGTCGCCGCCCGGCTGTAGGCAGGCAGGATGGTCCGCGTCGAAGAGGACAGCCGCCCGCTCTGCTGCGGTATCGACCAGTGCATCAGCCTGGTTGGCCCTTCGCCGGGCGAACCGCTGCTGGGACCAGCCGCCGGCGGCGGTACGTGACTGGACATAGCGGGTGCCGTTCTTCGAAGCGATGAGGGCTCCCTCCCTTGCAATCCCGACGCCGTAGCCGCCGCGCCGGATCAGGAGCACACCTACGGTGACTGGAACCGACGAAACCCGGATCAGTGCTTCAATCGCCGGCTGCGGCTCGGACGGCATCGGTTCACTGAAGACCTCACTCCGGCTGAGAACAGCAAGGGGAGCGGCGATCTCGGCCCTGCACCCATTTGCGGCCCGCAGGACCACAACGCCGGCCTTGCGATCGGCGTGTTCTGCAGAGAAAGTTCCGTTTCGCTCGCCGAAGCGCTGCACCCAGCCGGCCAGGCGCTCGGGCGTGACCAGCACCGACCGTTTGTCCTGCACGTCGCTTCCTTTCGGACCTGTGGGCATTGGGTGTCAGAGGTTCACAGTAGCCTTGGCACTGTGAACGACCTATTCAGCCTCGACTCCGACGGCTATGGCGAGCCGGCTACCGCCTCGGGGACGGAACGCAACCGGCCACGCAGCCCGCTGCCGGTGCGGATGCGCCCGCGCACGGTCGATGAAGTGGTTGGGCAGCAGCACCTCCTCGGTGTGGGGTCTCCGCTTCGGACCTTGGCGGCAGGGGAGCCGGCCGCACGCACGGGAGCTCCAACGTCCGTCATCCTTTGGGGGCCGCCCGGTACAGGAAAGACCACGCTGGCGCATGTCATTGCGCGCGGTCAGGGCCGCAAATTCGTCGAACTGTCTGCAATAACCGCAGGCGTCAAGGACGTCCGCCGGGTGATGGATGAAGCCCTGTCCAACCGGGACCTGCACCGCATCACAACAGTTCTTTTTCTGGATGAGATCCACCGTTTCAATAAGGCGCAGCAGGATGCGCTGTTGCCCGGCGTCGAGAACGGCTGGGTAGTACTCATTGCGGCCACTACGGAGAACCCGTCGTTCTCGGTTGTCTCCCCGCTGCTGTCCCGTTCCCTTCTGCAGACGCTGAAGCCGCTCACTGAAGAGGACATCAGTGCACTGCTGCAACGCGCCGTGGAGGACCCGCGCGGCCTGGCAGGAGAAGTCGCGCTCGAGGAGGATGCGCTGGCGCACCTGGTGAGGTTAGCCGCCGGCGATGCCCGTCGGGGACTGACGGCACTTGAGGCAGCTGCCGGCGTCGCATGCTCCGCGGTATCGGAACAGGGACCGGACGAGGATGAAGACGAGGAAGCGGAAGAGGCATCGGCGAGCGAAGGAGCCCACCCTGGACCTGTCCGCATCACGCTCCAGCATGCCGAAAAAGCTGTTGACGTCGCTGCCTTGCGCTATGACCGCGCAGGGGACCAGCACTATGACGTGGTCAGCGCCTTCATCAAGTCCCTGCGCGGTTCAGATGTGGATGCCGCGCTGCACTACCTGGCCCGCATGCTGGAATCCGGCGAAGACCCCCGCTTCGTGGCACGCAGACTGATGATCTCCGCGGCGGAGGACGTCGGGATGGCAGATCCCACTGCGCTCCAGACAGCGGTTGCAGCGGCACAGGCCGTTCAGCTGATTGGAATGCCGGAGGGCCGCATCATCCTCGCGGAAGCTGTCGTGCATATTGCCACCGCACCGAAGTCAAACGCCGCCTACAACGGAATCAATCGGGCTATCGCCGATGTTCGGGCGGGAAAGGGGCAGGGCATACCCGCGCACCTTCGGGACGCCCACTATCCCGGCGCACGGCAACTGGGCCACGGGAAAGGGTACGTTTATTCACACGATGAACCCCATGGAATCGCGAGCCAGCAGTATGCACCGGATGACCTCGTGGGCACCGACTACTACGTTCCGACTGACCGGGGTACCGAACGGACAGTTTCCGCGCGGCTGGAGAAACTTCGCGCCATTATTCGGAACCGCTGAGCACTGCTAGGATAGTGCGTTGACTGGCAAGTCGCGGCTCATCCATGCCCGCTACCCGCAGATCTGAATTTTCTCAGATCCCTTGGGCAGCAGCACCAGTGAGAACCCGCGGACTGTAGTACCGGAAAAGCGGCCCCTTCCGGCTCTCCGAACGTGGAGGCCAGCGACACCAAAGAGCTCGCGGCGTTCGCCGTCGTGAGCTGCTTCGCCGCAAAACAGTGAAAGGTAAACGTGGCTAACAACACACGTGCCCGCCGCAAGGTCCGCATCTCGCGGGCCCTCGGCATTGCTCTGACCCCGAAGGCCGAGAAGTACCTGGAGCGTCGTCCGTACGCACCGGGACAGCACGGCCGCTCCCGCCGCAAGCAGGACAGCGACTACGCAGTACGCCTGCGCGAAAAGCAGCGTCTGCGCGCGCAGTACGGTATCCGCGAAGCGCAGATGGCCCGCGTCTTCGAAGAGGCCCGCCGTACAGCTGGCCTGACCGGTGAGAACCTCATCGAACTGCTCGAAATGCGCCTTGACGCACTTGTGCTGCGTGCGGGTTTCGCACGCACCAGCGCCCAGGCACGCCAGCTCGTGGTTCACCGTCACATCATGGTCGACGGTGCACGCGTGGACCGTCCGTCGTTCCGCGTCAAGGAAGGGCAGCTCATCCACGTGCACAGCCGCAGCGAGACCATGGTTCCGCTGCAGGTTGCCGCAGCAGGCGCTCACCGCGATGTGCTTCCGGCAGTTCCCGCGTATCTTGACGTTCAGATTGAGAAGCTCCAGGCCCGCCTGGTCCGCCGCCCCAAGCGCTCGGAGGTCCCTGTGACCTGTGAAGAGCAGCTCGTGGTGGAATACTACGCCCGCTGATCCAACGCCGAATTCGGCGTGTCGGCAGTACAACTGAACATCAGTTACCCAAGAGCCCGCGGCGCACGC
>NZ_BAAAON010000002.1:387912-581111 GCF_039530425.1 Arthrobacter parietis
AGGTGGAGATATCGCCGGGCTGATTGCCGCCGGAGTCTTTGCGATCCTGGTCGCGCTGCTTGCCATCCCGGTGTGGAAGCTTGGCAAGGTTTTCGATGAGCTTCGCCAGGCCATCCGGTCCGTGAGCGAGGGCACCACTCCGCTCATCGATGAGGTCACCAGCACGGTGTCGACAACCCATCAACAGTTGAAGAACGTTGACGGGATCACCTCAAATGTGTCGGACGCCTCGGCCAACATCTCCGCGCTGTCGTCGCTGGTCGCAGCCACAGTGGGATCCCCGCTCATCAAGGTGGCGGCGTTCTCCTACGGGGTGCGCAACGCATTCGCCTCAAGACGGAAGCCGGCCTCCCGCCGTCGTAGTCGTTGATCGATACCTCACCTACAAGACGCACTTACAACAGACGAGGAATTCTTGATGATCAAGAGGGTTTTCTGGCTCGCGGCAGGTGCCGCTATCGGGGTCATAGCGGTACGCAAGGTATCTGCGATGAAGTCGGCTGTCGGTCCCGAGGGACTGAACCGTGCTGTCGCGCAGCTGACCGACAGCGTCGCCGACTTCGCCGACGTATTCCGGCAGGGAATGCTGGAGCGCGAGACCGATCTGCGTGCTGCGCTAGGCGTTGATACCGAGCACCGTTCCTGATCCCTGAATCACCCGAAACCGCCGCTGCGCCCCGTCCGCGCGCAACACCGAAGGATTCCCATGAAGTCCCAAGAGATCGCCCGCCGCTGGCTCGACTACTTTGAACGCCAGGGACACACCCGCGTGCCGTCGGCCTCCCTGGTGTCCAGCGACCCGTCACTGCTGTTCACTGTTGCCGGTATGGTTCCCTTCATTCCCTACCTGACTGCACGCGAGGTGCCGCCCTACAGCCGAGCGACGAGCATCCAGAAGTGCATCCGTACCGCGGACATTGAGGAAGTGGGCAAGACCGCCAGGCACGGCACGTTCTTTCAGATGTGCGGAAACTTCTCCTTCGGCGACTACTTCAAGCAGAACGCCATACGCATGGCGTGGGAGCTGCTGACAAGCAGTGTGGAAGACGGCGGCTATGGACTGGCTGCCGACCGGTTGTGGGTCACGGTGTACCAGGACGACGACGAGGCCCTCGCCATCTGGCGGGACGAAGTGGGATTCCCAGCCGGACGAATCCAGAAGATGGGGAAGAAAGACAACTACTGGAACACCGGCCAGCCTGGCCCCGGCGGGCCGTGCTCTGAAATCTTCTACGACCGCGGGCCGGAGTACGGCAGGGACGGCGGACCGGAGGCGGACGAAGACCGTTACATCGAAATCTGGAACCTCGTGTTCATGCAGTACCGGCTCTCGGCCGTGCGCAGCAAGGATGATTTCGACATCGCGGGTGAACTGCCCAAGAAGAATATCGACACCGGCCTGGGCCTGGAGCGCCTGGCAATGGTGCTGCAGGGCGTAGAAAACATGTACGAGACCGATCAGGTTCGCCCTGTATTGGACAAGGCTGCGGAACTGTCCGGCCGCGAGTACACCAGTGCAGAATCCGACGACGACCCGCACCACCAGGACGACGTGCGGATGCGTGTCGTGGCCGACCACATCCGTTCAGCCCTGATGCTGATCACCGACGGTGTGACGCCGTCCAATGAAGGCAGGGGCTACGTCCTTCGACGGCTGATACGCCGGGCGGTGAGGGCGATGCGCCTGCTGGGTGTTGAGAAGGCGTGTCTGCCGGAGCTCCTGCCCGTTTCCCGGGACGCCATGAAGGGTGTCTACCCGGAGGTCGAGCGGGACTTCGAACGCATCAGCCGGATCGCCTATGCGGAAGAGAAGGCGTTCCTGCGCACCATCGCTTCCGGCACGGCCCGCCTCGAGGAAGCCGTCCGCGAGTCAAAGAGCGCGGGCCGGAACCTGTCCGGCGAGGACGCATTCAGCCTGCATGACACCTACGGGTTCCCCATCGATCTCACCCTTGAAATGGCTGAGGAAGCCGGCGTGAAAGTCGACGCCGAAGGGTTCCGCGCACTGATGCTCGAGCAGCGCGAGCGGGCGCAGGCTGACGCGCGCGGCAAGAAGGCCGGGCACGCTGACATGACGGTTTTCAACGAGCTGCTCACAACTGGTGAGACGGTATTCACCGGGTACGACGAATTGACCAGTGAGGCTGTGGTGCGGGGCATCATCAGCAACGGAGCGTCAATTCCCGCCGCGCGTCAGGGCGAGGAAATCGAACTGATCCTCGACCGGACCCCGTTCTACGCCGAGGCCGGTGGACAGGCCGCGGATGTCGGCCTGATCACGGGGAACGGCTTCACCGTGGAGGTCACGGACGTCCAGAGGCCAATCAAGGGATTGAACGTTCACCGTGCGCTTGTCCGCGAGGGCGAAATCACGCAGGGTGCGCCTGTTACCGCAGCCGTGGACCGTCAACGTCGCCATGCGGGTGAACAGGCACACTCGGGAACACATATTGTCCACGCTGCGCTCCACCAGGTCCTCGGCCCCGACGCGCTGCAGCGCGGTTCGTTCAACAAGGCCGGCTACTTGCGGTTCGACTTCTCCTGGGGAGAGGGCATCAGCACGGCAGCCCGCTCTGAGATCGAAGAAGTCTCGAACCTCGCTATCCGCAGCAACCACACCGTCGAAACGAAGGTGATGGGCCTCGATGAAGCCAAGGCACTAGGCGCAACGGCGCTGTTCGGGGAGGCATACGGAGACAGGGTGCGCGTCGTCGAAATCGATGGCGAGTGGTCGCGCGAATTGTGCGGCGGCACCCACGTCGACTCAACGTCGCTGATCGGTACGTTGACACTGCTCGGGGACCAGTCGGTGGGATCCGGCAACCGCCGTGTCGAGGCCCTCGTCGGCATGGACGCTTTCCGGCACGCTGCCGCTGAGCGCGCTCTGGTTACCGAGCTCTCGGAAATGTTGAAGGTGCCCTCCCCGCAGCTTCCGGAGCGCCTCGGCGCAACCCTGAACCGGCTCAAAGCAGCCGAGAAGGAACTGGAGCGCCTGAGGAAGGAACAGCTGTCGAACGCCGCCGCCTCGCTCGTCGCTACCGCCCAGGACCTTGCCGGCGTGCGCTTAATCATCCACGATGCCGGCACCGTCGGCAGTGCGGACGATCTCCGCAATCTCGCGCTCGATTTGCGGAGACGCCTCGGCTCAGGAGCCGCTGCGGTTGCTGTGGCCGGAGTCAGCAAGGACCGTCCGGTGGTCCTCGTCGTCACCAACGAGGAAGCACGCGCAGCAGGGGTGAAGGCCGGTGCGCTGGTGCGTACCGCTGCAGGTATCCTCGGCGGCGGGGGCGGCGGCAAGGACGACATGGCGCAGGGCGGCGGATCCGATCCGGCTAAGGTTCAGTCGGCGCTGGAGTCCATCCGCGCCGCCGTGGCGGCCAGGTAGCAGGACCTCCTTCCATCGTGGCATTCGGAGAGTACCCTCGAGGGGTCAAGATCGGCGTGGACGTCGGCATGGTTCGCGTTGGAGTTGCGGCCAGTGACAGAGACGGTCTGATCGCCACGCCCGTCTGCACTCTCAATCGGGATTCGCGGAAGAACAGGGACTTGCGCCTGCTTCTCAGGAACATTGTGGAGCTGGCAGCCGTTGAAGTATTCGTTGGGCTGCCACGCAACCTGAGCGGGACCGAGTCCGCCTCAACGGCCATGGCACGCAGTTACGCGGCGACCCTTGCCGGCATGATCTCCGAAGCCCACATGGACGTGCCGGTGCGATTGATCGACGAGCGGCTCTCCTCCGTTTCGGCCCATAGGTCGCTTCGGCAGGCTGGCTTGAACAGTCGTCAACACCGTAAGGTAGTAGATCAGGTGGCAGCCGTGGAGATCCTTCAACATGCCATCGACATGCAACGTAACCTTGAGCGGGATGTGGGGGAGCCGGTCGTTCAGGACCGGCGGCGAAGTCTTGATCCGCCGTCGGCCTCATCTGAGGAGTCAGACATTTCGCAAACCTACAGTGGGAGGAAAGAGGAGCAGTGAGCCATCGTCATCCTCCTTTCCCGGCAGCAGACCACGGAGCTGAACAGCACCCCGACGATCATTTCGAGGAGCATTACCCGGTGCACCCCGAGCCAGTCGAGCAGTTTTTCGAAGCAGACCTCCCGTCCCGCCGCAACCGCCGGCCCTCCAAAGCGCGCCAACGCCGCCGGAGGCGCAGGACCATCGTCATGCTGGTGGTCGTCCTTGGATTCGTCGGAGTAGTGGTCGCCGTCGCCATGTTCCTCAGGAGCCTCCTCGGTGTAGGGGAAGTTACTGATTACGCGGGCCCGGGAACAGGGTCGGTGACCTTTACAGTCGACGCCGGCGCCGGACCGCTGCTCGTCGGTAACAGTCTGGAGCAGCAGGACATCGTTGCCAGCGCAGACGAATTCCTCAACGCTTTTTCCTCTGTTGCCGACGGTCGCGTGATCCAGCCCGGCGACTACGAGTTGAAATACCAGATGAGTTCCGAGGAAGCAGCGAAAGCGCTGCTTGCAGACGCTGATTCCAAGGTGCACTATGCTGCCGTGGCCAGGGATTTGAGGCAGAACGAGGTCTTCGACATCCTGGCCGAGTCAACGGGGATACCGCGTGAGGAATTTGAGGCGTTAGCCGAGGACCCAACACAGTTCGGCATTCCCGAACAGTCACCCAGCCTGGAAGGGTATCTCTATCCCGGCGAGTACCGCTTCGATCTTGATGTAACCGCCACTGAAGTGATCCAACAGATGGTCGACAACACCAAGGCGGCCCTTGAGGATGCAGGAGTCACCGACCCAGCCGAGCAGTACCGCATCCTGACTATCGCGAGCATCGTCCAGGCCGAGGCCGGCCAGGCCGATTACGCGCAGGTAGCCGGCGCCATCATGAACCGACTGGGCCCGGACAATACGGAGACAAACGGTTTGATCCAGTCTGATGCGACCGTGACCTATGGGCTTGGACGCAAGAGCTACAACCTGACGCCTGAGGAAAAGGCCGACACCTCGAACCCGTACAACACGTACGCCAACGAGGGACTGCCTGTCGGTCCTATCGGGTCACCCAGCGCGGAAGCGATCGAGGCTGCGGTCAACCCAGCCGATGTGCCCTACTACTACTGGGTAACCGTCAACCTGGACTCCGGAGAAACCAAGTTCTCGGAAACGCTTGCCGAACATGCACGATATGTCGCGGAGTACCAGGCGTGGTGCGCTGACAATGTCGGAAGGTGCGAATAGGTGGTTCCCGATCAGACGCCGGCCCAGTACCGGGCCGGCGTCATCGGCCAACCCATCGCGCATTCGAAATCACCGCTCCTTCACAGCGCTGCCTACGCCTTCCTGGGTCTTGACTGCAGTTACACGGCAATCGACACTTCGCCGGATTCGCTCAAGGACAGGGTGGCTGAGGTCAGGGCGAATCCTGCCTGGCGCGGGCTGTCTGTCACCATGCCTCACAAGGCTGCTTCCCTGCCGCTTATGGATGAGCTGGGGCCAGGGGTCGCTGAACTCGGGGTAATCAATACCGTGCGCGCTGTTGGGACGGGCCAACAGCGGCGTCTGATGGGCTACAACACCGACATCGACGGGATCGTCCGTGCGGTACGCCACGCCGGCGCCGGGTCCCCGAAGGAGGCCCTGGTGCTCGGTGGCGGCGGGACGGCCTCAGCGGCTGTCGCTGCGCTGGCACGCATGGGAGTCGAGCGGGCGCAGATCTGCGCCAGATCACCGCAGAAGGCAGAATCCCTGGCTGAACTCGGTCGGCGGCTCGGTATCGCCGTGAAGCTCAGCGGGTTCAGCGAAGCCGCAGAGCTCTGCGGAAGCTCGTCGCTGGTGATCTCTACGCTGCCGCCGCACGGGGCGGATGAGCTTGCCGGCGCACTGGGTGCGGCAGCAGCGCGAGACGATGCTGGACTGCGGATTGACTCCGACCCTCGCGTACTTCTCGACGTGGCCTACGACCCTTGGCCCAGCGCCCTGGCCCGGGCGTGGTCCTCGCTTGGCGGCGTCATTGTTCCGGGCCTTGAGATGCTCCTCTACCAGGCTGTGGAGCAGGTGAAACTCTTCGCCGGGGATGCCTTTCGAGAGGAGTCCGCTGTCATAAATGTGATGTGTGACGCGGTGGGGGCGCCCCGGCGCTAGCGGCGCCCTTGGGCCGTGGCAGGATGGACGTATGTTGCGTTGGTTGACGGCCGGGGAATCCCACGGCCCTGCTCTGGTCGGAATCATCGAGGGAATGCCCGCGGGCGTTGAGATCACCAGTGAGGCTATCCAGTCCGCTCTGGCCCGCCGCCGGCTCGGCTATGGCCGCGGCGCCCGCATGAAATTCGAACAGGACGAAGTGCGGATTGTCGGGGGAGTCCGCCACGGACTGACCCAGGGTGGCCCGGTGGCCATCGAGGTGGGAAACACCGAATGGCCCAAGTGGGAACAGGTCATGTCGGCGGATCCGGTGGATGCAGGAGTACTGCAGGAATCCGCGCGTAACGCACCTCTAACCCGGCCCCGGCCCGGCCACGCGGATTTCACCGGCATGCAGAAGTATGGTTTCGATGAGGCGCGGCCGGTGCTTGAACGCGCCAGTGCAAGGGAGACGGCCGCTCGCGTAGCGTTGGGCGCCGTTGCAGCCCAATTCCTGTCGTCCCTCGGCATCGAGCTCGTCAGCCACACCGTCGGTGTGGCGTCCGTCGCCGTTCCGGAAGGATCCGAACTGCCGGGCCCCCGTGACGTCCTGGCACTGGATGAAGATCCCCTGCGCTGCTTTGACCGCGAAACCTCAACCGCAATGGTGGCCGAAGTGGATGCCGCCCACAAGGACGGGGAGACACTCGGTGGGGTGGTCGAGGTGCTCGCCTACGGGCTTCCCCCCGGACTGGGAAGCTATGTCCACTGGGACCGCCGGCTCGACGCCCGCCTCGCGGGTGCGCTGATGGGTATTCAGGCCATCAAGGGCGTTGAGGTGGGCGACGGCTTCGAGACTGCCCGGCGGCGGGGCTCGGCGGCGCATGATGAGATCGTGCGGGAACAGTCCGGGCGGATCGGGCGCACAACCAACAGGGCAGGCGGGATCGAGGGCGGTATGAGCATCGGTGATGTCCTGCGCGTGCGAGCAGCCATGAAACCCATCGCAACGGTTCCGCGAGCCCTCCAGACAATCGATGTAAGTACCGGTGACGCCGCCAGGGCTCACCACCAGCGTTCCGATGTGTGTGCTGTGCCCGCGGCGGGTGTAGTCGCCGAAGCCATGGTTGCCCTGGTCCTCGCAGAAGCCGTGACGGAGAAGTTCGGGGGCGATTCTGTGGCGGAAACGAAGCGCAACGTCAATTCATACCTGGAGAGTATCCCGGCGTCCCTGAATTCGGTTGCGCCCTGATGCATCCGGCGGCCCATAAACCGCTGGTGCTCATCGGGCTCATGGCCACGGGAAAATCGACCGTCGGGCGTCGGATCGCTTCCAGGCATGGCTGGCGATTCGTCGATACGGACGCAGCGATCGTCGACCGCCATGGCCCGATTCCCGCCATTTTTGCTGAAGTCGGCGAACCGGGCTTCCGGCGACTCGAGGCCGGCATCGTGTCTGAGGTCCTCACGGCAGCGGAACCAGGCACAGTCATTTCCCTCGGGGGAGGAGCGGTCCTCAACGAAGGGACGCGGCGGCTTCTTGGATCAGCTTTCGTGGTCTTCCTCGACGCGGACCTTTTGACCGTCCTGCCGCGGCTCAGCGGCGACACCGGCAGGCCGTTGCTGGCCCAGGACCCGGGCGAGACCTGGGCGCGGCTTGAGCAGGAGCGCCGTCCTCTCTACGAAGCTCTGGCAGACACGGTGATAGATACTCGGAATGCGTCCGAAGAAGCAGTTGCCGACCGTCTCGAAATCCGCCTGCGAAACCACATTCTTACTGAAGATAAGGACCAACGGCCATGACCGCTGAACCTACTGCCATCCGCATCACGGGAAGTTCCGCGGCGGAGAACTACGACGTCGTCGTCGGGCATGGCCTGCTGGACCGGCTCTCACCGCTGCTCGGCGAGCGGGTCCGGCGTGTCCTGGTGGTTCACCCCCGCGCCCTGCGATCCACAGGAGATACCGTTCGGGAGCAGTTGGCCGGAGATGGATTCACTGCGGTCACAGCAGAGATTCCGGACGCCGAAGAAGGCAAGCACATCCAGGTGGCCGCATTCTGCTGGCAGGTACTCGGCCAGAACGATTTCACGCGGTCCGATGCCATCGTGGCTGTCGGTGGAGGTGCGGTCACCGACGTCGCCGGCTTCGTTGCCGCGACCTGGCTGCGCGGGGTCAAGGTCGTGCACCTGCCCACCACCCTGCTCGGCATGGTGGACGCCGCCGTTGGCGGTAAGACCGGGATCAACACCGCCGAGGGCAAAAACCTGGTCGGGTCCTTTCATCCGCCGGCGGGAGTTTTCGCCGATCTGGACGCTCTTCAGACACTTCCGGCCAATGAATTGATCACCGGCATGGCCGAGGTTGTGAAGTGCGGATTCATTGCGGACCCCCGAATCCTCGAGCTGCTGGAGTCGGACCCCGAAGCGGTCAAGGACCCCACCAGCGGCGCCGTACGCGAACTCGTAGAGCGTTCAATCGCTGTGAAGGCTGCTGTGGTTTCCGAGGACCTCAAGGAGTCCGGCCGGCGCGAATTCCTGAACTACGGGCACACGCTGGCGCACGCAATCGAACTGGCGGAACGCTATTCCTGGCGGCACGGAGCCGCCGTCTCGGTAGGCCTCGTCTTCGCAGCGGAACTGTCTCGGATGGTTGGCCGCCTGGATGATGCCACAGCAGACAGGCACCGCTCGATCCTGGAAACGCTTGGCCTTCCCGTGACGTACCGGCGTGACCGCTGGGCAACGCTCCTGGACGGCATGCGGCGGGACAAGAAGGCGCGGGGTGATCTGCTGCGGTTCGTGGTGCTCGATGACGTTGCCCGGCCTGGAATTCTTGAGGTCCCGGACACATCACTCCTCTTCGCCGCGTACCAGGAAATCGCTTCCTGATCCGGTTACCGCGGGCAGGGTAGACTGGTCTTCGGTCTTTTGGCGGGCAGTTCCTGAACAGTCCGGTACTGCGCCTGCTGCGACGTAAGCCAAACATCAGTGAATCGACGAAAGAGAATCCGTGGCTACCACGAATGACATCAAGAACGGCACTGTTCTCAAGCTTGAGGGAAACCTCTGGAATGTGCTTGAGTTCCAGCACGTGAAGCCGGGCAAGGGCGGCGCATTTGTCCGTACGAAGCTCCGCAACATCCTGTCCGGCAAGGTCGTCGACAAAACCTTCAACGCCGGGCTCAAGATCGAAACTGCCACCGTGGACCGCCGCGACTACCAGTACCTGTACAAGGACGGCGACGACTTCGTGTTCATGGACACGACGGACTATGACCAGATCACCGTTCCCGGCGCTACCGTGGGCAGTGCGGAAAATTTCATGCTCGAAAGCCAGATGGCGACCATCGCCATGCACGAGGGTTCGCCGCTCTACCTCGAACTGCCGCCGTCAGTGGTCCTTGAAATCACTTACACAGAGCGAGGGCTGCAGGGAGATCGCTCTACCGGCGGCACCAAGCCGGCCACCGTTGAAACCGGGTACGAGATCCAGGTGCCCCTTTTCCTGGAAACCGGGACCAAAGTGAAGGTCGACACCCGCTCCGGTGAGTACCTGGGACGCGTCAACGAGTGAGCGCCCGGAGCAAGGCGCGGCGCAGGGCCATGGATATCCTGTTCGAGGCCGAGCAGAGGTCCGTTTCTCCCCTGGAAGCACTGCAGGCACGCCGCGAGAAAACGGACACCGTCATCAATGGGTACTCGGTGGAGATCATCGAAGGCGTGATGGCCCACGGCACGCAGATCGATGAGTTCCTCGGCACGTATTCGCAGGGGTGGACGCTTGATCGAATGCCCGCGGTGGACCGTATGATTCTCAGGGTCGGCACCTGGGAACTGCTGTACAACGAGGATGTTCCGGACACCGTCGCTGTGAGCGAGGCTGTGCAGCTGGCAACCATGTTGTCGACCGATGAGTCGCCCACGTTCATCAACGGCTTGCTGGGCAGGCTCCAGCAGCTCAAACCCACGCTGCTGGCGTAGTTTCCAGCTGCCCGGACCGGAAGTCTGCGCCGGGAACTCAGACCCTGCGCGCTGACGCCGCGTTGAGGATCCGGCGGCGGGCCGCCTCCAGTTCGTGTAGGAGGTGGACCTCCAGTTGCGGATCATGCGTGGCCGCGTGGCCCGCGCGGAGACGCTGGCGCACAAAGGCCAGACGGACGCCGGTGTTGATGAATTGCTTCATACCAGGACCCGCGCCGACGGCCCGCGCCCACGCCATCGCCGATGACCGACCGCGCGGCGCCGCCACCATTTCCAACTCCTGATTGGTGAGCCAACCGGCACCGGAGTACTCCGCCAGGCGCTGATATGTCACTGCCCGTTCAGCGCGGCGCAAACCAAGCACGACTGCGATCACCACGAGGAATAGCGGCACCTGAACCAGGAAATAGAACGAGAAGAAGTCGGTGAACAGGACCACCAGGCCGCCGTTCCACAGCATGTGACCGGCGATGGCGGGAAGCAGGCCGATAGCAAACGCACCCAGCAGCCGGCCCTTCCCACGGCCTTTCGCGACGACCATCCCGAGGACAACTCCCAGCGCACCGGTGAACATCACATGGGCGAACGGTGAGAACAGTCCCCGCATCACAAACACCGTGATGAGTCCGCCGAGCCCTGCAGGGTCAGTGATCGCCGATCCGAAGTAGAGGATATTTTCGGTGAACGCGAAGCCCGCGGCGACAGTTCCGGCATAGACCATCCCGTCCACCGGCCCGTCAAAATGGGTGCGTCGGGACAGAGCAAGAATCAGTACGCCGAGACCCTTGGCTGCTTCTTCCACCAGCGGAGCCTGGAAGACAGGACCGATGATGTCGGGACTCGTTCCCTCCAGCCCTACGCTCAAAAGCGCCGTGACGACGGGCCCTAGCAGGAGCGTGACAGCCACCGACATTCCTGCTCCCCAGAGGAAAGCGAAAGTCAGGGCGCCCCGCGGTTCCGGGTCCCACCGGTCCACCCAGCGGATGCCGGCCAGGCAGATTGCCAGCGGCACCAGTGCAAGAGCGGCGCACAGAACCAGTGCAGCCGCCCCCAACTGCACCGTCACGAGCACCGCCACTCCACCAAGAATGAGGGCCGCAAAAACGAGCAGCAAACCATTGACGACGGCGGCGCGCACCGGACGGGAGTGCTCCCTGCCAAGTGATTCCATTCCGGGGGGCGGGTGGGCAGGCGACGGAATCGGTGGCCCCGGACTTACCTGCTGCCACATTCCCAGCGGCGGCTGTGCCGCCGGTTGTACCGTCCGACGTGGCTCCGAGTAGGGGCGCCCGGCGTTCATACTCATCCCCACAGGATAGGCGGTGGGGCGGCTGTGATAGTTTTGAACGCGCAGCCCAACCCTTTAAAGGCCGTCCCGTGAGGCGGAGAAGGAGGACGCGTTCCATGAGTGTACCCAGCCCTCACACCGGAGGCTCCGTGTTCCGCACGGTCCTCGGTGACGCTGATATCGATCGTGCCCTGACGCGGATCGCGCACGAAATCCTCGAAGCCAACAAGGGCGCAGAAGACCTCGTACTGCTGGGCATTCCCCGCCGCGGTTTTCCCATCGCGCAAAGGCTCGCCCGCAAGATCGCGCGCACCGATCCCACCGTGAACCCCGAGCGCATGGTCGGACGCCTCGATGTCACGATGTTTCGTGACGACCTCCGCAAGCACCCCACCCGCCCGCCCGGTCCCACAAAGCTTCCGCCTTCCGGCATCGACGACAAGGTTGTCGTGCTGGTGGATGACGTGCTCTACTCCGGCCGCACGATCCGGGCAGCGCTTGACGCAATCGTCGACGTCGGAAGACCCCGAATTGTCCGTCTGGCCGTTCTGGTGGACCGCGGGCACCGCGAGCTCCCCATTCGAGCGGATCACGTTGGAAAGAACCTTCCCACCTCCTCCGCAGAAAAAGTTCGTGTGCGGATCAGCGAAATCGATTCCGTCGACGAAGTAGTCATTGAAGGACCGGCATGAAGCACCTCCTGTCGACCGAGAACCTGACGGGAACGGAAGCTATCCGGATCCTCGACACCGCCGAAGAAATGGCGGTTGTCGGTGAGCGGGAAGTGAAGAAGCTGCCGGCGCTACGTGGACGGACCGTCGTAAATCTCTTCTTCGAGGACTCGACACGGACCCGTATCTCTTTCGAAGCCGCAGCGAAGCGGCTGTCCGCTGATGTGATCAACTTCGCTGCGAAGGGCTCCTCGGTTTCCAAGGGCGAGTCACTCAAGGACACGGCGCAGACCCTTGAGGCGATGAGTGCCGATGCCGTGGTCATCAGGCACTGGGCATCCGGGGCTCCCGCCCGGCTTGCTGCCTCGGACTGGATCGACGCCGCCGTGATCAATGCGGGCGATGGAACCCACGAGCATCCCACCCAGGCGCTGCTCGATGCCTTCACACTCCGCAGGCACTGGTCGAAGATCGCCGGACGCCCATCCCTCGGTGAAGACCTGCGGGGGCTGCGGATCGCGATTGTGGGTGACGTTCTGCACTCGCGGGTAGCCCGCTCCAACCTCTGGCTGCTCACCACCCTCGGTGCGGAGGTGACCCTCGTGGCGCCTCCGACCCTGCTGCCCGTCGGTATCGATACCTGGCCCTGCAGGGTCAGCTTCGACCTTGACGAGGTACTGGCGACCGGTCCGCACGCGGTCATGATGCTCCGGGTTCAAGGCGAGCGGATGAACGCTGCCTTCTTCCCCTCGACCCGTGAATACGCCCGCACCTGGGGCTTCGACGATGAGCGGCTGGCAGCGCTGGAGGCCTCCGCCGGCAAGGACACCATCATCATGCATCCGGGCCCCATGAACCGGGGCCTCGAGATTTCCTCAGCTGCGGCTGATTCTCCCCGTTCAACCGTGCTTGCCCAGGTGCGCAACGGCGTATCCGTCCGGATGGCCGTTCTCTACCTGCTGCTGTCGGGCGATGATTCCGCGCAGCCCACACCCGCCCAGGAGGCAATAACAGTATGAGTACCAGCTACCTGATCAAGGGCGCCACCATCGCCACGGGGGAGGCCGGTGTGGACGTACTGGTTTCAGATGGACGCATAGCTGACCGAGGGCGATCCCTTTCAGCTGCCGGCGCCGTCGTTCTTGATGCCGACGGGTTGATCCTGCTACCCGGAATGGTGGATATCCACACACACCTTCGGGAACCGGGACGCGAAGATGCGGAGACAGTGGAGTCCGGTACCCGGGCAGCTGCGCTGGGGGGCTATACAGCCGTGCACGCGATGGCCAACAGCATGCCCGTGGCAGACACCGCTGGCGTGGTTGAGCAGGTTCATGCACTTGGGAGGCGCGCCGGCTGGGTAGACGTACGTCCGGTTGGTGCTGTCACAGTCGGGCTTGCCGGGGAGAGGCTCGCGGAGCTCGGCGCGATGGCGGAGTCGCGTGCCAGGGTCAGGGTATTTTCCGACGACGGCATCTGTGTGTCAGATCCGGTGCTGATGCGGCGCGCACTGGAATACGTGAAGGCGTTCGACGGCGTAGTCGCCCAGCACGCGCAGGAGCCGAGGCTCACTGAGGGCGCGCAGATGAATGAGGGCGCCGTCTCTGCAGTCCTCGGGCTGGCGGGTTGGCCGGCGGTTGCCGAGGAAAGCATTATTGCGCGTGACGTCCTGCTGGCGCAGCACGTTGGTTCACGGCTCCACGTCTACCATGTTTCAACTGCCGGGTCGGTTGACATCATCCGATGGGCGAAACAGCGCGGCGTGAAGGTGACCGCAGAAGTCACGCCGCACCACCTGCTGCTGACCGACGAACTTGTCCGTTCCTGGGATCCCGTCTACAAGGTGAACCCGCCGCTGCGCACGGACGACGACGTCACGGCTCTCCGCGAGGCGCTGGCTGACGGAACCATCGACGTCGTCGGCACTGATCACGCGCCGCACCCCTCCGAACACAAGGAGTGCGAATGGGCGCAGGCCGCAATGGGCATGACGGGCCTGGAAACTGCTCTGTCCGTCGTGCAGCACAGCATGATCGAGACCGGACTCATGGATTGGTCGCGTTTTGCCGATGCGACGTCCATTCTCCCTGCGCGCATCGGCAGGGTGGAGACGCAGGGAAGACCGCTGGAGGTTGGCGAGATGGCAAATCTCACACTGGTGGATCCAGCAGCCCGGTGGACGGTCGATCCCCATAAGATGGCTACCAAGGGCCGTAACAGTCCCTTCGCCGGCCTTGAGTTGCCAGGCGCCGTCGTCGCAACCTTCTTCGCGGGGCATCCGACCGTGCTCGAAGGGCGGCTCAACACACCGCATCCCGATGCACAAGGGGAATGAAGCGTGGACGTAGCAACAACCGCGGTCGTCATCTCACTGATTGCGATCGTGCTGGTGGTGGGACTGATGGCCCTTGGCTGGCGCAATCGCCAGCTGCGCCAGCAGGGGCTGCAGGCTCCTGCCGGTCTTCCCGGCAATCCCGGGACACCGCTCTATGCTGCGGAAGGGCAATACGTGGTCACCACCACCGGCGGTGACTGGCTTGACCGCGTCACAGCCCATGGTTTGGGCAATAAGGCAACAGCGACCGCAGCCGTGTATGCGCACGGTCTCCTGTTTGACCGCACCGGTGATAGCGAGGTGTACATCGCCAAGGAAAATCTTTCAGACGTTCGGCTCGAGCGCGGCATGGCCGGAAAATTCGTTGAAAAGGACGGTTTGGTGGTTGTGTCATGGACCCTGGATTCCCAGACCTTTGATACCGGCTTCCGAACCCGGTATTCCGCGGACAAGACTCAGCTTCTGGCCGCAATCAGCGCACTGATTGAGGACGCTGACCCCCTCACCAACCCCACGAGCAAGGAAATACAGTGACAACACACGCGGGAGTAGCAGGCGCCGGTGCAGAGGCGGTTCTGATTCTGGAGGACGGACGTTCCTTTCGTGGACTCAGTTACGGAGCGCCCGGAACGGCTCTGGGCGAGGCAGTCTTCGCTACCGGCATGACCGGGTATCAGGAGACCATCACGGATCCCTCCTACGCGCGGCAGCTCGTAGTGCAGACGGCACCGCACATCGGCAACACCGGGGTGAACCGGGACGACGCCGAGTCCCGGCGGATCTGGGTGGCCGGCTACGTTGTGCGTGACCCGGCGAGGCGCCCCTCCAACTGGCGGTCCGAGAAAAGCCTCGATGACGAGCTGACCGAACAGGGCGTCGTCGGTATTCAGGGTGTGGATACCCGTGCCATCACCCGCCACCTGCGCGAGCGCGGCGCTATGAAGGCCGGCATCTTCTCCGGACCGGACGCCGCACGCAGTGATGCTGAGCTCCTCGCCGAGGTGAAAGGCCAGCGCAGCATGGAGGGGTTCCGGCTCGCGGAGGAAGTGAGCGCCACCGCACGCTACGTTGTGGAGCCCTCCGACCACGGTTGGGACGGCGAGCCACGGTTCACGGTTGCGGCCCTGGACCTCGGGATCAAAGCCATGACACCGAAGCACTTTGCCCAGCGCGGTGTGCGCACAGTGGTGCTGCCTGCAGATTCAACCTACGACGCCGTCGTGGCCGTCGGTGCCGATGGGGTCTTCATGTCAAACGGGCCGGGGGATCCGTCAACCGCGGACGCCCAGGTTTCGCTACTGCGCCACGTTCTCGACGCGCGGATGCCGTTCTTCGGAATCTGTTTCGGCAACCAGATCCTTGGCCGGGCACTCGGTTTCGGCACGTACAAGCTGCGTTACGGGCACCGGGGGATCAATCAGCCCGTACTCGACCGGCGTACGGGCAAGGTAGAGATCACCAGCCAGAACCACGGGTTCGCGGTGGACGCACCACTCGAGGGACCGGTTACCGCCCCTGAGGAACGCTTCGGCCGCGTCGAGGTGAGCCATGTGTGCCTCAATGACGACGTCGTCGAGGGCCTCGCGTGCCTGGATCTGCCGGCGTTCTCGGTGCAGTACCACCCGGAAGCGGCTGCCGGCCCGCATGATTCCGCGTACCTGTTTGACAGGTTCATCGACTTCATGGCCGAAGCTGCCCGCTCCGGCGACGGCTCCGGCAAGCTTGATGCCTCCGAAGTCTCCAAAGCTCCCACCCCCGCGCAGGAAGAAATCTAGATGCCCCGCAGAACCGATCTCACCTCCGTCCTGGTCATCGGATCGGGGCCCATCGTCATCGGCCAGGCGGCCGAGTTCGACTATTCAGGCACCCAGGCGCTCCGCGTGTTGAAGGAGGAAGGCCTGAGGGTCATCCTGGTCAACTCCAACCCGGCAACGATCATGACCGATCCGGAGTTCGCCGACGCAACCTACGTTGAGCCGATTACGCCGGAAGTGGTCGAGAAGATCATCGCGAAGGAACGTCCGGACGCGATCCTTCCCACGCTGGGCGGCCAGACCGCGCTCAACACGGCGATCGCCCTGGACAAGAACGGCGTACTCGAGAAATACGGTGTGGAACTCATCGGCGCGAACATCGCTGCGATCGAGCTCGGCGAGGACCGCGAGAAGTTCAAGGGCGTCGTGGAGCGTTGCGGCGCGGAATCGGCCCGGTCCGCCATTATTCACTCCCTGGAGGAAGCTTTCGTTGCTGCGGAGGATCTCGGATACCCGATGGTGGTCCGCCCTTCCTTCACCATGGGTGGTCTCGGTTCCGGCCTTGCCTACACCGAGCAGGACCTGCGGCGCATTGTGGGTCAGGGCCTGCAGTACAGCCCTACCAGCGAGGTACTGCTTGAGGAGAGCATCCTCGGGTGGAAGGAATACGAGCTGGAAATGATGCGCGACAAGAAGGACAACGTCGTCGTCGTCTGTTCCATCGAGAATTTCGACCCGGTCGGGGTCCATACCGGCGACTCCATTACCGTGGCGCCGGCCCTGACACTCACCGACCGTGAGTACCAGCGCCTGCGGGACATCTCGATCGCGGTCATCCGTGAAGTGGGCGTGGACACGGGCGGTTGCAACATCCAGTTCGCGGTTGAGCCAGGTACCGGTCGCGTCGTGGTTATCGAGATGAATCCACGCGTCTCGCGGTCCTCGGCCCTGGCCTCGAAGGCCACCGGATTCGCCATCGCGAAGATCGCCACGAAGCTCTCCCTCGGGTACACGCTCGACGAAATCCCGAATGACATCACGCGCAAGACACCGGCGTCCTTCGAGCCGACACTGGACTACGTTGTGGTCAAGGTTCCCCGGTTCGCGTTCGAGAAGTTCCCCGCCGCAGATAACACGCTGACCACCACCATGAAGTCCGTCGGCGAGGCGATGGCGATGGGCCGAAATTTCACCGAAGCGCTGCAGAAGGCGCTGCGCTCCCTGGAACAAAAGGGCTCACAGCTGACCTTTGATCCGGTCAGCGAATTCGACGTCCCCGAACTGATCGAGGCGGCAAGGCGCCCGACGACGGAGCGTCTCTCCCAGGTGCAGCGGGCACTCCTCGGAGGAGCGAGCATTGAAGACCTCTATGAGGCCACCGGTATCGATCCGTGGTTCCTGGACCAGCTCGTCCTCCTCAACGAGGTGGCTGCGACCGTCCGCCAGGAAGGGATCAAGCCTGACACGCTGCGACTGGCGAAGCGGCACGGCTTCTCCGACGAGCAGATTGGCCTCCTCACGCATACGCCGGAGGCAGTGGTGCGGGGCGTACGTCATGCGCTCGACATCCGGCCGGTCTTCAAGACTGTAGATACCTGCGCAGCCGAATTCGCGGCGTACACGCCGTACCACTATTCGTCCTACGACGAAGAGGACGAGGTGGGCCTGCACGCCAAGCCGTCCATCATCATCCTGGGCTCCGGCCCGAACCGCATCGGACAGGGCATCGAATTCGACTACTCGTGCGTCCACGCGACCATGGCGCTGCGCAAGGCCGGCTATGAGACGGTGATGGTCAACTGCAATCCGGAGACCGTTTCCACGGACTACGACGTCTCCACCCGACTCTACTTCGAGCCGCTCACGCTGGAGGATGTCCTCGAAGTGATTGCCGCTGAGGAACGGACCGGCGGGGTCATGGGTGTCTTTGTGCAGCTAGGCGGCCAAACGCCGTTGAAGCTTGCCCAGGCGCTGGCCGATGCCGGCATCCCGATCCTCGGCACGTCGCCTGAGGCCATCGACCTGGCTGAGCACCGGGGTGAGTTTGCGCGGGTCCTGGCCGAGGCCGGACTGATAGCCCCGAAGAACGGTACGGCAGTCTCCTTTGAGGATGCCCGGGCCATTGCCGACGAGATCGGCTATCCGGTCCTGGTCCGGCCGTCGTACGTGCTGGGTGGACGCGGCATGGAGATCGTGTATGACGAGCCGAACCTGTCCCGCTATATCTCCAACGCGACAGAAATCACTGCGGACCATCCGGTCCTGATTGACCGGTTCCTCGAGGATGCCGTCGAGATCGACGTCGATGCGCTGTACGACGGCAAGGACCTGTACCTCGGCGGCATTATGGAGCACATCGAGGAAGCCGGCATCCACTCCGGAGACTCCGCGTGCGTGCTGCCCCCGATCACTCTGGGTACCGATGTGCTGGATCGGGTCCGGAAAGCAACCCGCGCCATTGCCGAGGGCGTCGGCGTCCGCGGTCTCATCAACATCCAGTTCGCGCTTGCAACAGATGTGCTGTACGTGCTCGAAGCCAACCCGCGCGCCTCGCGTACCGTCCCGTTCGTCTCGAAGGCCACGGGTGTCCAGATGGCGAAGGCCGCCGCGCTCATCGGCACCGGTGTCACCATCCACCAGCTGAGGACTGCCTATAAAATCCTGCCTGAAAACGGTGACGGCTCACAGCTGCCGCTATCCGCGCCGGTGTCCGTGAAGGAGGCGGTGCTTCCGTTCAGCCGCTTCCGCACGCCGGAGGGCACAGTGGTTGACTCGCTGCTGGGTCCTGAGATGCGTTCGACCGGTGAGGTCATGGGTATTGACAAGCATTTCGATACCGCCTTCGCCAAGAGCCAGGCCGCTGCCAACAACGCCCTGCCCACCCAGGGCAAAGTGTTCGTCTCCGTGGCCAACCGGGACAAGCGTTCGATCATCATGGGTGTCAAGCGACTCTCGGATCTCGGCTTCGAGATCGTCTCCACCGGCGGCACTGCCGATGTGCTGCGCCGCAATGGCATTCAGGCCACTCCTGTCCGGAAAGTCGCCGAAGGCAGCAGTGCAGAGGGCGAGGGAACCATTGCGGACCTGGTGGTCGCCGGTGAAATCGATATGGTCTTCAACACGCCCTCAGGCGGGGAGGCTCGCAGCGACGGGTACCAGCTGCGCGCTGCCGCAACCTCGATCGGCATTCCGTGCATCACCACCGTCGCTGAGTTCAACGCGGCGGTGCAGGCAATCGAGGCGCTGCGCACCTACGAGTGGTCGGTCACAAGCCTGCAGGACCACGCACGGGCTATCCGGGGCGAGACCGTTCCGGACCCGGCCGGAGCATAAGGTGACGTTCGGATCGCGGCTGGCGGCCGCCGTCGGGCGTTTCGGAAGCCTGTGCGTCGGAATCGATCCGCACCCCTCACTGCTGGCGGCGTGGGGCCTTCCCGATACCCCCGCCGGGCTGGACACTTTTTCGGAGACGGTGTTGGAGGCGGTCGCGGGAAGTGTGGCGGTCGTGAAGCCGCAGGTTGCCCTGTTCGAGAGGCACGGTTCCCGCGGAATGGCCGTCCTCGAGCGGCTGCTGAAGCACAGCACCGCGGCCGGGGTGCTGACAATCGCAGACGCCAAGCGCGGGGACATCGGATCAACCATGGCCGGCTATGCCGATGCCTGGCTCCGAGACGGGTCCGCACTGGCAGCGGACGCCCTCACCCTGAGCCCGTACCTGGGGTTCGAGTCGCTTCGCCCGGCCTTGACCGCGGCCAGTGAGACGGGTCGCGGAGTCTTTGTCCTGGCCCTCACCTCCAACCCGGAGGGCGCTTCCGTGCAGCATGTGGGCGGCGAGGACTCGGTTGCGCGCCGCATAGTCCAGGCAGCGGCTGCAGAGAACGAAGGCGGCACCCCGGGTTCGGTGGGTCTGGTGATCGGCGCGACCGCAGGGGCAGCGGTGCGTCGGCTTGGGCTCGACCTGGGCACGCTGAACGGGCCGATTCTCGCTCCCGGCGTGGGGGCGCAGGGTGCCGGGCGCCAGGAGCTTCTGGAAACCTTCGCGGGCGCCTCCGGAGTGATCCTGCCCAACTCGAGCAGGGAGATCCTTAGCTCCGGTCCCGACGCGGCACGACTTCGCCAGGCGGTCGCCACGGCGCAAAGCGCGGTGGACCTGTCCGGGGTCGCTGAGCCCGGAACGGATTGATTTTCAGTCAGCCGAGCAGATAGGTTCAGTGCAAGCCCAAACTCCAGACCCGTCACTGCCGGTGCTTGGCCGACGGTTTCAACTGCCTAGGGAGCCCGAGTGAGCCTGAAACCTCTCACCGATAGCGAACGAACACTGGCGCGGGAAAAAGCAACTGCGGCCCGGGCCGTCCGGGCGGAGCTGAAGTCCCGGCTGAAGTCGGGAGAAGTGACGGTCGATGAGGTCATCAACGGCTCTACGCATGAAGAAGCGATCGGCAGGCTTCGGGTTCTTGATTTACTCAAGGCCTTGCCCGGTGTGGGGGAGAAGCGGGCCGCGGGCATCATGGACGCAGTGGGAATCGCAGCTACCCGCAGGGTTCGCGGGCTGGGAATCCACCAGCGCAAGGCCCTCGTTGAACATTTGACGAACCACCCGGCGAACAACCGCCACTAGAGAAAGAAGTATTCGTGAATCAGCCGCGGCTGACCGTGCTTGCGGGCCCAACGGCTGTGGGCAAAGGGACTGTCTCGACCTACATCCGTGACAATTACCCGGAGGTGGAACTCTCCGTCTCGGCGACAACCCGCGCTCCCCGTCCGGGTGAGGTGGAGGGAGTTCATTATCACTTCGTGTCGCCGGAAGAGTTCGACTCCCTGGTGGAAACGGGCCAGATGCTGGAGTGGGCTGTTGTGCACGGGCGGAACCGCTATGGCACCCTGAGACGCACGGTCAATTCAGCGATGGAGGCCGGAAAGTCGGTTCTCCTCGAGATTGACCTGCAGGGCGCGCGACAGGTGAAGGAGAGTATGCCGGAAGCGAATTTCGTGTTCCTCGCCCCCCCAAGCTGGGAGGAAATGGTCCGGCGGCTCATCGGCAGGGGTACCGAAACCGCCGAGGAACAACAGCAGCGCCTGGTAACCGCTAAACTGGAACTTGCTGCCGAACCGGAATTTGATCACACCGTGATTAATGACGATGTTCAGCGCGCAGCAGATGAGCTTGTTTCATTGATGGGCCTCACCGCGCACTCGCAGTAAAACGCAACGCGCAGTGGCTTTTACGGCCCAGCGACTATTGGAGATTTTGTGTCTACTCAGCCCGAAGGCATCATCAACCCGCCGATCGACTCCCTGCTCGAGGCGTCGGATTCGAAGTACGCCCTGGTGATTTACGGTGCCAAGCGTGCCCGCCAGATCAACGCCTACTACTCGCAGCTGCACGAGGGCCTGTTCGAGTACGTCGGGCCGCTTGTCGAGACCAAGCTGAATGAGAAGCCCCTGTCGATCGCCCTGCGCGAGATCAATGAGGGAATGCTCGTAGCTGCACCGGCGGAAGCGTCGGAGTAAGCGCTCCGCCGGTCAGCGCGAAGACTCGACGTGCGTATCGTCCTGGGAGTTGGAGGAGGGATCGCCGCCTACAAGGTGGCGTCCCTTCTGCGTTTGTTCACTGAAGCCGGCCATGAGGTGACGGTCATTCCCACCGATGCAGCGCAGCGCTTTGTGGGCACGGCCACCTGGGAGGCGCTGTCGGGGAACCGGGTCAGCAACGATGTGTTCGACGCCGTCGACCAGGTCCGCCATGTGCGGTTAGGCCAGGAGGCGGATCTCGTGGTCGTCGCTCCTGCGACCGCCGACCTGCTCGCCCGCGCAGCCGCCGGAATGGCGGATGACCTCCTCACGGGAACCTTGTTGGTGACCCGGGCACCGGTTGTGTACGCGCCGGCCATGCACACCGAAATGTGGCAGCATCCGGCTACCGCCGCGAACGTTGCGACGCTGAGGGCCCGTGGCGCCGTCGTTCTGGAGCCGGCGGTAGGCCGCCTGACGGGCGCGGACAGCGGACCGGGGCGGCTCCCGGAGCCTGACGACATTTTCGCTGCCGCGCTGGGGGCAGCTTCGGGCACGCCGGCCGGGGCAGCACGTCCGCTGGCCGGCCGCACGGTCACCATCACCGCAGGCGGCACCCGCGAACCGCTCGATCCGGTGCGTTTCCTTGGTAACCGGTCCTCCGGGAAGCAAGGGGTGGCGCTTGCCGCGGCCGCTCTTCAGGCGGGCGCTACCGTGCAGTTCATTGCGGCCCATCTGGAAGTGCAGCCTCCGCCCGGTGCGCAGCTCACGGTCGTGGAAACCGCCGAAGAGCTGCGGGAAGTCACGCTCAAGCTGGCGCAGCGGTCGGATGCCTTGATCATGGCTGCGGCCGTTGCTGATTTCCGACCGGACACCGTCTCGGATACGAAGGTCAAAAAGCGCGACGACGGTGAGAACCCTGTGATCACGCTGATTCGTAACCCGGACATCCTCGTGGAAGTGGTGCAGCAGCGCGCAGAGCTGGAATCTCCTGCGGTGATTGTCGGATTCGCTGCCGAAACGGGCGACGACGACGCC
This sequence comes from Arthrobacter parietis, assembly GCF_039530425.1. Taxonomy (NCBI): domain Bacteria; kingdom Bacillati; phylum Actinomycetota; class Actinomycetes; order Micrococcales; family Micrococcaceae; genus Arthrobacter; species Arthrobacter parietis. The sequence goes on from NZ_BAAAON010000002.1 coordinate 410,573, forward strand.
ACACCTCTTGCGCACGGACAGCAGAAACTGCAGCGCAAGGGCTGCGACCTGCTGATACTGAACAGGGTGGGTCGCTCACTGGTCTTTGGTCAGGATTCCACTGAGGTGACTATTTTGGACGCGGGCGGCGCGGAGCCGGAGACCGTGAGCGGGAGCAAGACCAGCGTTGCAGCCGTCATCCTTGCGCGGGTTGCTGCCATGCTGGGGACCTCATCCGACCAAGTAGAGTGATCACGTGAATTCACCCCATACGCCTAGCCATCCCTTGCGATTGTTCACCTCGGAATCGGTGACTGAGGGCCATCCCGACAAGATCTGTGACCAGATCAGCGACGGCATTCTGGATGCGCTGCTGGCGGCGGACCCACGGTCCCGTGTAGCGGTGGAAACCCTTGTGACCACGGGCCTGGTCCACGTGGCCGGCGAGGTGACCACCGAAGCGTACGTCGAAATCCCGGAGATCGTGCGCAAGACCATCCTGGGAATCGGCTACGACTCATCAGCGAATGGCTTCGACGGAGCGCGCTGCGGTGTGTCCGTTTCCATTGGTCAGCAGTCTCCCGAGATCGCCTCAGGCGTGTTCAGGTCGCTCGAAACACGGGAGGGCACCAGCACCGACCCCTATGATGCCCAGGGTGCAGGGGACCAGGGGATCATGTTCGGGTACGCCAGCGACGAGACGCCCGTCCTGATGCCGACGCCCATCTGGCTGGCCCACCGCTTGTCCGAGCAGCTCACCGATGTCCGGAAGAACGGCACGCTGTCCTACCTGCGCCCGGACGGCAAGACACAGGTCACAATCGGTTACGACGGCGACAGGCCGGTCAGCGTCGACTCGGTGGTCATTTCTTCTCAGCACGCCCAGGGAGTCGACCTTGGAACCCTGCGGGTTGACCTCGTGGAGCACGTGATCAACCCAGTCCTGGCAACGTCCCAGCTCGACGTTTCAAACGTCCGCCATATCCTCAACCCGGGCGGTGAATTCGTCATCGGCGGGCCGGTCGGAGACGCAGGACTGACCGGACGTAAGATCATTGTGGACACCTACGGTGGAATGGCCCGTCACGGCGGCGGTGCGTTCAGCGGCAAGGATCCGTCAAAGGTTGACCGATCGGCCGCTTACGCCATGCGCTGGGTCGCCAAGAATGTGGTGGCTGCCGGGCTTGCCCGCCGCGCGGAGATCCAGATCGCGTACGCAATCGGCATGGCGCAGCCGGTCGGCATTTACGTGGAGACCTTCGGAACCGAGCAGGTCGATCCGGCTGCAATCGGCTCGGCTATCAACGAGATTTTTGACCTCCGCCCCCTGGCGATCATCAATTCTCTTGACCTGCTCAGGCCCATCTACCAAAAGACCGCCGCGCACGGGCATTTCGGCCGCGAGGGCGAGGGGTTCAACTGGGAACTCACGGACCGCACCGACGAGCTCAAGAGCTACTTCAACGCGTAGGCAGGTATTACCTTCGAACCGATGAGTTCCGACGATGGACGGCAGCTTTCGCTGCTGCAGGGCTTCAGCGCACCGGCGGCTCCGCGCGGTACGTCCCCGGTCGCAGCCGAGTTGCCAGTCGCCCGGGTCCTGATCGATTCACCACTGCCGCATCTTGACCGTCCGTTTGATTACCTGGTTCCGGCGTTGGACGACGACGCCGCCGTCCCTGGCGCCCGGGTCAAAGTCCGCTTCGCCGGGCGGGAGCATGCGGCGTTCATCATCGAACGGCTTGCCGTCTCCGACAGCCCGGCACGTTTGCTGCCGCTGGCCAGGGTGGTGTCTGCGCATCCGGTGGCGACCCCTGAAATCCTGGCACTTGCAGCCGCCGTGGCGGCCCGTTACGCCGGCTCCGTCAGCGATGTCCTTCGATCAGCAGTGCCTCCGCGGGTGGCCCGCGTGGAGAAGGAGTTCACAGTTGACGGGACGGTTCCCCCCGATGTGCCCGCACAGGCCGGTCAGCCCTCTGTGTACGACCGGTACGTCAACGGCACGTTGTTCCTGGCACGATTGACCGAAGGTGAGAGTCCGCGCGCGGTACTGACGACACTCGGAGGCTACGGGCCGGCCGGGTGGCCGGTGGAACTGGCCGAAGCGGTACATGCAGTTTGGGCGGCGGGGCGTGGCGCCGTCGTCGTTGTTCCTGACCAGCGGGACCTCGGCCGTGTTGAAGAGGCACTTCGTGCGCGCATCGGTGCGGATGAGTTCGTCCGGCTTACCGCCGAAGACGGCCCCACCCCCCGGTACCGCAACTTCCTCAAACTCCTGCATGGACAGGTCAGAGTGGCGGTGGGTACGCGGTCCGCCGCCTATGCACCTGTGCGGAACCTGGGGCTCGTGTGCCTCTGGGACGACAATGATGAGTCACACAGTGAACCACGCGCCCCTTACCAGCACGCCCGCGAGGTGCTGCTGCTGCGCAGTGAACTGCAAGGTTGCGGACTGCTGATTGCTTCAGCCTCCCGAAGCGTCGAGGCCCAGCGGCTGATCGACAGCGGCTGGGCACAGTCCCTTACCGCTGATCGTCCGGCCGTGCGTCGGCTCGCTCCGCGGGTCCTTCACTCGGCCGATACTTTTCACACCGACCGCGAACCGCTGACGCACCAGGTCCGGATTCCTCCGGTGGCCTGGCGCGCCGCCAGGGATGGGCTGCAGCGCGGGCCTGTCCTGATCCAGGTTGCGCGCACGGGATTCTCACCTGCCCTGGCCTGCCAGGACTGCCGGGAACCCGCCCGCTGTCAGCGCTGCGCCGGTCCCCTGGCGCAGTCCGGCCGGGGCTCGGTTGTCGCGTGCCGCTGGTGTGGACGGCCTGATCACGCCTGGCGTTGCCCAACATGTTCGGGCGGCCGGCTCCGCTCCACCGTCAGCGGCGCTGCGCGCACCGCCGAGGAACTGGGCCGGGCGTTCCCCGGCGCCGTCGTCGTTTCCTCGTCCGGCGATCATATTCTCGATGCGGTGGATGATTCGCCCCGAGTGGTGGTGGCAACCCCGGGTGCCGAACCTGTGGCGGCTTCGGGCTACGCCGCCGTGGTCCTGTTGGACGGGAACGCGCTTCTGGGCAGGGAGTCCCTGCGTGCGCTGGAGAGTACCCTCCAGCGCTGGTTCAACGCTGCGGTGCTCGCCCGTCCTGCCTCGGCAGGCGGTGTGGTGGTTGTCACCGCGGATGACGACGTCGCTGCCGGCCACCTGGTCCGTTGGGATCCTGCCGGTGCTGCGGCGCGTGAGCTCGAACTGCGCACTGAACTGGGGCTGCCGCCGGCCGTGCGATACGCAGCGCTGACCGGTTCCCTGGAGTCACTGGCGGCCTTCCTTGAAGGAGTGGACCTGCCGCCATCGTGCAGGGTTGTCGGTCCAACGGCAGTGCGCGCCGCAGCGGGTCCGGCAGGCCCGGAGGAACCGGGCCAACAGTCAGCGGCGGGCTCGCACCGTACTCTGGTGTTCTTCCGGTACCGCGATGCCGCAGAGGTCGTCGGCGCGTTACGGGCGCGCCGGGTTTCGCTCTCGGCCAGGCGGACCTCCGAACCTGTCCACGTTCGGATCGATCCTGTCGGGGCACTCTAGCGCCTCAGTGCTCCAGCCAGTCACCGCTGCCGAGCCCGTGAACGTCGTCGCCCACCGCCTGCGGGTTCGTCGTGGAGCCCTGCTGCTTCTTCAAGTGCGGCGAGGAGTGACTCAGCCGAGGTGTCCCAGGAATAGTTAAGGGCCTGTTCCCGACCGGCATCGGACGCGCTCTTCCAACGCAGCGGATCATCAAGCGCTCGGATGGCACTGGTGAACTCTTCGGGTGAATCCGGCTGCACGTACAACGCCGCTGTTCCTCCTACCTCGCGGAATATGGGCGTATCAGCAGCGACAACGGGGGTACCCACCGCCATGGCTTCGATGACGGGAAGTCCGTAACCCTCAGCCCGGGAGAGCGTCACGAGGGCAGTGGCAGAGCGCAGCAACTGATCGTAGTCCCGGTCGCTGACGCCATTGTGAAAGACCACTGTTGCTCCGGCGGGTACAAGCCTTTCGAGCTCCGCCCGCCGATCAGGCGTAATCCTGCTCAGCAGATGAAGCGTGTAGTCGGGCAGGCCTGCCATCCCGGCCAGCAGGGTCTCCACGTTCTTGTAGGGCATGAAGGATCCCATGTAGAGCAGCGACTTGTCCGGAGCCGGTTCCGGTGACCGCGGTACGGCACCTGATTGGGGGGCATTGCCAATTATCCGGATCGGGCGCCGCGTCAGCCGGTGCGTCTCCATCAGGGCACGGGTGGTCGCCGAGATGGTGGCAACGACGTCGGCCCGGTTCAGAAGCATCCGCTGCGGCCAGTAGGCCAGATGGTACAGCCGCCACAGAACCCGGACCGGTAGGGGCAGAAAGCCCGGCGGCGTGCGGTTCTGGTAGTAGATGAGATCGTGAAGCGTGAGCACCAGCGGGTAACGGCGCCCGAACGAGCCCATGGTCTGCATCGGGCAGAACACGGCGTCCGGCTCCAGGCGGTTGATGCGCCAGGAGACGAACAGTTCGGCGGGGGAGAGCGGGCTGTTGATCATCACGTGCGGAACGTCCGGTAGCAGGGCCAATTGCCGACGGTCATGAACCAACATGGTTACCTCGGCGTCCGGCCGATGTGCGAGCGCTTCAATGAGGCTGGCTCCATAGCGGCTGATGCCGTCGTGGTGGTCGGTGCGGGTGAACCTGGCATCGATCAGGATTTTCATCGGGTCCTCGACTCTACGAAATCGGCGATGTGGCCGGCCGCGGCATCAGGCGCTTCGTAATGGACGAGGTGACCCACCTCCGGAAGCACCACGAGTGTGGAGTCCGGCATCAGCGCCGCAAGCTCCTGCTGCGTCTGCACCGTCCCGAGGTCATCCCTCTCAGCGGCGATCAGGAGCACCGGAAGTTGCAATCGGCGGGCGCTGTCCCGGACAGTCGCGCTGATGGACGCTGTGAATGCCTGCAGGACAACCTCCCGGGAGGCAAACGCACTGAAATAGGCGCGGTGCTGCGCGTGAATCCACCGCCGCAGCGGGCGGTCCCGGGTTTTAGCCATCAGCTCGCTCATGGCACGCACGATGATGCGGTTGCGCAGCACTGCCTGTCCCGCCTGCTCGGGAAGAGCTGCGCCAAGGCGGTAGTACAGCTCCGCCAGGCGGGTGGCAATCCGACTGGACCCTTCGAGGGCTGGAGCGCTGATCGGGTTGATGAGGACCAACGCGCTGAAGGCGCCGGGAGCGTCTGCCGCGGCCCTGGCCGCGATGATGGACCCGAAGGAGTGACCCACCAGCACCGTCTGGGGACCGAGGGCAAGCCGGTCCATACTGCTCCGGACAAACGCAGCGTACGCCGCGACGTCGTGCGTCCCGTCCAGGGGCTCGGACTGACCGAAGCCCGGGAGGTCCGGCGCAAGAACGCGGTAGGCCGGAAGCGCTTCGATGATCCGCAGCAGTCCGTGGTGGTCGCCGCGGAATCCGTGCACCATGAAGATCGCAGGCGCGTCCGGCGCCGCTCCTTCCGGCGGAAAGTCCCAGAAACGCCGCAAGCCGCCGTTCACGTGAAGTGACCGCACCGTGGCAGCGCGATTCAATACCACCATCTCAGTTGACCAGGTCCGGATGGGAACCGACCCGGGTATCCGAGTCGAGCTGGGCGATGGCGGTCATATCCACCGTGTCGAGCGTGAAGTTGGAGAGCCGGAAATTTTCAGCAATCCGTTCCTGCGAACTGGCCTTTGCTACGGCCGCGCCGCCGGTTTGCAGATGCCAACGGAGAATGATCTGCGCCGGTGACCTGGAATGCTTGGCGGCAATGTGGGTGATGGTGGGGTTCGTGAGCAGGCTCCCGCGTCCGAGAGGACTCCACGCCTGTGTGAGGATGCCGTGCTCGGCATTGAAACTCCTCAGGTCCTGCTGCTGCAGGTAGGGATGAAGTTCGATTTGATTCACAGCAGGCACCACCTCCGTTCGGGAAAGAAGCTTTTCGAGGTGGTGTCGCTGAAAGTTGGATACCCCGATGGCACGAACCCTGCCCCGTGAGTAGAGCTCCTCGAGTGCCCGCCAGGTGTCGACATACTGGTCTTTGGCCGGGCACGGCCAATGGATCAGGTAGAGGTCGAGGTAGTCGAGGCCGGAACGCTTGAGGGAGTCCTCGAACGCGGCAAGTGTCGCTTGGTAGCCGTGATCCTCATTCCAGACCTTCGACGTCACAAAGACGTCGCCGCGCTCAACATGGCCGGCGTCGACGGCATCTCGCACGGCACGGCCCACTCCCTCCTCATTCCCGTACATGGCAGCGGTGTCCAGCAGCCGGTAGCCGGCTTCGAGCGCGAGGGTGCACAGCCCGTGGGCATCGTCCGCCGGTACCTTGTAGAGACCGTAACCCAGCCGGTCCATGACGACGCCGTTGGAGACCGATACCTTGCCGGAAGTATGCATGCCTCCGACTCTACCGAGGTGGGGCCGGGAGCGCGTCATGACCGGCGAGCCGGTCGAATCAGCCCTGGCGCACCAGCGCACGGGCTGAACGTTCATCCACAATGAGGTCGGTTGCCAGCCCGGCAGCGAGCGCGCCGCGTAGGCCGTTGATCTTCGTCTCACCGGACACCACACAGATGCGGCGACTGACCTGGCCGAGCATCCTGAGGTCAGGTCCCGTGCTGCGCTTGTTGAGGACAATGTCGCTGTAGGAGCCGTCAGCGCGGAAGAAGACGGTGGCAACATCACCGACTACCCGGTTCTCGCGAAGGATCCCGAGGTCTTCCTCATCGAGGTAGCCGCCCGCATAGACATGGCTGGGAATGCCCGCGCCGATTGACCCTACCCCGAAGATTGCCATGGTCATGCGCTCCTGTAGGTCGAGGATGCGCCTGACGCTGCGCTCGGCCCACATGGCCGTCTTGGTGTGGGCATGGTCGAAGAAGGCAGGAACCGGAAACTGTTCGACCCGTGCTCCATAGGCAGCGCCGAAGCGGCGGAGAATCTCACTCGCGTAGGTGATTCCGGTGGTCTGCGTGTTACCTGCGCCGTTCAACTGAACGATTGTGCTGTCATGCGTGACCTTACGTGTCAGGTGGTGGCTGACGGCACTGATAGTCGATCCCCAGGCCACACCGATGATCGCATTGGAGTCAACCAAAGGTCCCAGCGTCCGCGCTGCCTGGATGGCAACGCGGTCGAGCACATCAGAGTCGCTCACCAGGTCCGTCACGGGAACCACATGCGCTTCCACGTCGAAACGGTTGCGGATCTCACGTTCAAGAGCAGGTGCCCGGTCAAGGGGATTATTGATCTGAATCTGGACTAGCCCCGTTTCCCGCGCCATGGAGAGAAGCCTGGACACGGTGGAGCGGGACGTACGCAGCTCACGGGCTATCGCGTTCATGGTGAGGTCCTGCAGGTAGTACATCTGGGCGGCGCGGAGAGCGTCGCGGTTACGCGGCTGGGTGACGTCGGAATTTCGGGCATTTGCGCGGTCAGCGGCGTTCGGGGGAGCAGTGTTCACTGAATTCTCCGTAGGTGAGTGCACGTTTGTGCACTGTTGTTGACGAATATTCCCAATCCTCCAAAGAATAGGGGTCAGAACCGTATTGCACCACTAGTCAAGGAGCCAGCATCCCGTGAGGAACAGCACCGGGCCGACGACGCCGTCGGTCGAACAGAACCGTCCTTTACGGGATAGCGTCCAGCAGTTGAAGCAGGCGGGAAGGACCTCCGTACTCATCATCGGCGGCGGCATCAACGGGGTAGGTACGTTCCGCGATCTCTCGCTTCAGGGCATTGACGTCACGCTCATTGAACGCGGCGATTACTGCCAGGGCGCCTCGGGTGCCTCGTCCCACATGATCCATGGAGGCATTCGGTACCTCGAGAATGGTGAGTTCCGGCTGGTGCGTGAATCGGTTGTGGAGCGGAATGCCCTCTTGAAACTCGCACCCCACTACGTCAAGCCGCTCCAGACAACCATCCCGGTCTTCAGCACCTTTTCCGGTATCCTGGCCGCCCCGCTCCGGTTCCTTACCCACAGGCAGGGCGCACCCCGCGAGCGCGGCGCCGTTCTGATCAAGGCCGGGCTGACACTGTACGATGCGTTCTCGCGGGCAGGCGGTACCGTGCCCCGCCATAAGTTCATCGGGCGGAAAGCCTCCCTTGCTCAACTACCCAAATTGAGGCCGGATGTGAAGTACACGGCTACCTATTTCGATGCCTCCGTCCACAACCCCGAGCGGCTCACGCTCGACGTGCTCCAGGACGGACTGCGCGCCAACCCCCGGTCACGGGCCGTCAACTACGTCAGCGCGGTCGGCAGCAGTGACGAAGGCATCGTGCTCCGCGATGAGCTCAGCGGCGAGGTCTTTCCGGTTCAGGCCGACGTCGTCGTGAACGCGTCCGGGGCCTGGGTGGACGGAACCAACAGCGCTCTGGGTCAACCGAGCAGTTTCATGGGTGGAACCAAAGGCTCCCACATTGTGCTCGATCATCCGGAACTGCTGGCGGCCTGCGCCGGCCGGGAGATCTTCTTTGAACATTCGGACGGCCGGATCGTTCTGATCTACCCGATGGGGGACCGTGTGCTGGTCGGCACCACCGACATTGAAACGGACATGGATGCCGCGGCTGTCTGCACCGACGCCGAGATCGACTACTTCTTCGATCTGATCCACCATGTCTTCCCGACTGTTCGCGCCACCCGGGACAGCATCGTCTACACCTTCTCAGGTGTGCGCCCGCTGCCGCGCCACGACGACACCCAACCCGGCTTCGTTTCCCGGGACTACCGCATTGAACGGGGAACTACCGCCAACCGCCCCATGCTTAGCCTGGTGGGCGGCAAATGGACCACCTTCCGTGCGCTCTCGGAGCATCTCGCGGACGAGGTCCTCGGCCTGCTGCAGCGCAGCAGGACCGTTTCCACTGCAGCAATGCCGATCGGCGGCGGGATGGGATTCCCGCAGCAACCACGTGACATTGCTGCCTGGACCGAAGCCAATGGAGCAGGGCTGCCCGCGGAGCGCGTCCGGCTCCTGCTCGAGCGCTACGGCACGAGAGCCGCCGAGGTCGCTGCCTTTATCGTCGACGGCGAGGACCGCCCGCTGCAGACTACCCGGGAAGTCTCCACTCGTGAGCTCGAGTACATGGTGCTTCAAGAACAGGTACAGCACATCTCCGATGTCATCATCAGAAGGACCGCGCTGGCCTTCAACGGACTCGTCAGCGCAGAGCTGATTGACGAGATCGCCGACATTCTCGGGACCTACCTCGACTGGACTGCAGCCGAGCGAAAGGGCGAAATCGAAGACACCCGCCGATTGTTGCAGGAACAACACAAGGTGAGTGTGCATAGTTTGGTTGCATAGGTTACAAGCAACCTTCAGCAGCCCTCGGGTGGCTGAGAACCAACGGCAGCACTTGCCGGGGGGAGTAACGCGGTGCCGCGACCATCACGGTACCGGGGTCAATACGGCCCACAGTTGAATAAATGGAGGAGTCAAAGATGTCTCTGGAAGTATTCGTCGCCGAAACATTCGGCACGTTCATGCTGCTGTTGCTAGGTACAGGGGTCGTGGCCAACGTTGCGCTGGCCGGGACCAAGGGAAATAACGGCGGGTTCCTGATGGTCAACTTCGGTTGGGGCCTTGCGGTCTTCGCCGGTGTTTACGTCGCTGCGCTCTCGGGAGCGCACCTGAATTTCGCCGTCACTGTCGGCCTGTGGGCTAATGGCGACATCGCGGAGTTCGCTCCCGGCGTCGATAAGAACCTGGTCACCGCGCTTGCCTACTTTGCAGCGCAGATGCTCGGATCAATACTCGGTGCGGTGGGCTGCTGGCTGGCCTACAAGCAGCACTTCGATGCCGAACCGGATCCCGCAAACAAGCTCGGAGTGTTCTCCACAGGCCCAGCCATTCGTAACTACGGCTGGAACCTGGTCACTGAGATCATCGGCACTTTCGTTCTTGTCTTTGTCATTATCGCTTTCGCCGGTACGCCGTCGGGCCTCGGCCCGCTCGCGGTGGCTCTGCTTGTCGTCGGTATCGGCGCATCGCTCGGTGGACCCACCGGCTACGCCATCAACCCCAACCGCGACCTCGGTCCTCGCATTGCACACGCGTTCCTGCCGATTAAGGGCAAGGGAAGCGGCGACTGGAGCTACGCCTGGGTTCCGGTTGTCGGGCCGATCATCGGCGGTGTGCTTGGCGGCTTGATCGCCATGCTGGTCACCTTCCCGACTCCCGCAGCCTGAGCCACACCAGCCGGTGGCACAGATGATCCTGGGCCATCGCCGTCCGAATGAACCGAGAAGTACACTCAATGAGGAGAAGTAATGCCGCAGTACGTCATCGCTATTGACCAGGGAACCACCTCAAGCCGTGCAATCGTCTTCGACCACCAGGGGAACATCGTCTCCTCCGGCCAGAAGGAGCACGAGCAGATCTTCCCCAAGGCCGGCTGGGTGGAGCACAACCCGATTGAAATCTGGGACAACACCCGTGAGGTCATCGGCAACGCCCTCTCAAAAGCCAACCTGACCCGCCATGACATCGCCGCCGTCGGTATCACCAACCAGCGCGAGACCGCCGTTGTGTGGGACAAGAACACCGGCCAGCCGGTCTACAACGCGATTGTCTGGCAGGACACGCGCACCCAACCGATCGTCGACGAGCTTGCTGCTGATGGCGGTGTGGAGAGGTTCAAGCAGCAGGTCGGCCTGCCGCTGGCAACCTACTTCTCCGGAACGAAGATCAAGTGGATCCTCGACAACGTTGAGGGCGCCCGCGAGAAGGCTGAAGCCGGGGACCTCCTGTTCGGGAACACCGATTCCTGGGTGACCTGGAACCTTACGGGCGGTGCTGATGGCGGAGTGCACATCACCGACGTCACGAATGCCTCCCGCACCCTCTTCATGGATCTCGAAACGCTGAGCTGGGATTCCTCCATCCTGGAAACCTTCGGCGTTCCGGCCTCCATGATGCCGGAAATCCGGTCTTCCTCCGAGGTCTACGGCAACGTTCACAGCTCGCAGCTCCTCCGCGAGGTTCCCGTGGCGGGTATTCTCGGCGACCAGCAGGCTGCGACCTTCGGTCAGGCGGCGTTTGAGAAGGGCGGTGCCAAGAACACCTACGGCACCGGCAACTTCATGATCGTCAACACCGGTGAGGAGATCGTCCACTCGAAGAACGGCCTGCTGACGACAGTCTGCTACAAGCTCGGCGACGCCAAGCCTGTGTACGCACTCGAAGGTTCGATCGCCGTCACCGGCTCACTCATCCAGTGGCTCCGGGACAACCTCGGGATCATCAAGACCGCTCCCGAGGTGGAGCAGCTTGCGAAGTCGGTCGAGGACAACGGAGGCGTCTACATCGTTCCCGCTTTCTCCGGCCTCTTCGCACCGTACTGGCGCTCCGATGCCCGCGGTGCGATCGTGGGCCTCACCCGCTTTGTGAACAAGGGTCACATTGCCCGCGCTGCCCTGGAAGCAACCGCCTTCCAGACACGCGAGGTGCTTGACGCCGCCAACGCTGATTCCGGCGTCAACATGGAAGATCTCCGTGTCGACGGCGGCATGGTCGCCAATGACGCGCTGATGCAGTTCCAGGCCGACATCCTTGGTATTCCCGTGATCCGGCCGAAAGTCACGGAAACCACGGCACTCGGTGCCGCCTACGCCGCGGGCCTCGCCGTTGACTTCTGGAAGGACACGGACGAGCTGGCCTCGAACTGGTCCGAAGACAAGCGCTGGCTCCCGACGATGGACGACGCCGAGCGCGACCGTCAGTTGCGCAACTGGAAGAAGGCTGTCACCAAGACCTTCGACTGGGTGGATGAGGACGTTCAGTAGTTCTTCCTAGCACCAAAAAAAGCGGAGCGGACGTTTCTGTCCGCTCCGCTTTTTTGTGTCGGACGCTGGTAGGTGCCGCCGGAACCTACCGGTCCTTACCGCAAACGCAACGGGCGCCTGAGTTGGTCAGGCGCCCGTTGCGTTTGAGCGAGAGGAGTTTGGTTCGGGTGTTTAGCGGAGGACTTCTCCCGAGACGTTGTCCGGATTTCCGAAACGGTGCGCCGTGATTGTCACCGCCTGCTCACGCAGGAACGGCAACATCTCAATTCGGCCGGCCTCTGTGACGGGACCGCTGTAGATAGCGATGTCCGGATCGCCGTCAGTGGCTGCACACAGTTCCGAGTAGCCGCCGCCCACGAGACGCACCCGGCCCAGGCCCGCTGACGGGGCGGCAGCCAGCCACGCGGCGTCGTCCTCTACCCGGTGGGCGACATTGTGTGCTGACAGGACCGCCGTGAGGGCCGGTGCAAGCGGCTCCGGGGTCGATACCGACATGGTCGAGCCGCTGCGCAGACCTGCCGCTACCACCCGGACGAAGTCGCCGATAGTGCCGGCTTCGTTGAGCCGGACGGTCACCGGAGTCGGCAGGTACCGGAATTCGTTCCGTTCAACGCCAAGGGCCGACACATCTTCATGCGTTCCGAAGGTGCGCACCCAGTGACGCTGATCGTCGGCTGCGGAACGGGCAAGGAAGCCGCGGTTGCCGTCGGGGACTTCCGCCGCGTGCAGCAGCTGGCGGACCGGCCCGCTGAGCGGCGCGTGAACGTTACCCGGATGGAGCTCTTCGCGCTCCCAGCTGCCGAGGTGGATGAGGTAATTCGGTCCACCCGCCTTGGCGCCCGGTCCAACGGACGAGCGCTTCCACCCCCCGAACGGCTGGCGGCGAACGATCGCGCCGGTAATGCCGCGGTTGACGTAGAGGTTGCCCGCCTCCACTGATTCAAGCCACTGTGAGACTTCTTCGGGATTCAGGGTGTGTATTCCACCGGTCAGACCATAGGCGCTGGCGTTCTGCCACTCGATCGCCTGTTCAAGCGACTCAGCGTGCATGATGCCGAGCACCGGACCGAAGAATTCCGTCATATGGAAGTAGCTGCCGGGCTTGACCCCGGTGCGTACGCCTGGGCTCCAGAGCCGGCCGGTGTCATCAACCTGTTTCGGCTTGACCAACCACGATTCGCCTTCCCCGAGCGTAGTGAAAGCATCCTTGAGCTTGCCCGCGGCCGGCTCGATGATCGGACCCATCTCGGTCTCAGGGTCCTCGGGGTAGCCGACCTTCAGGGAAGCCACAGCATCAACCAGCTGATTGCGGAAACGCGCGGAGGTACCCGCCGATCCCACCAGAATGGCCAGCGACGCGGCGGAGCACTTCTGGCCGGCATGGCCGAAGGCAGACCGGACGATATCCGCAGCAGCGAGGTCGAGGTCGGAGCTTGGCGTCACAATGAGGGAGTTCTTGCCGCTGGTCTCTGCAAGCAGCGGAAGATCGTTCCGCCAGGACCGGAACAACTTCGCGGTGTCGTAGGCACCGGTGAGAATGACCCGGTCCACCTCGGGGTGGGAGAGCAGATGTTGCCCGACCGGCCCTTCTGCGACGTCAGCGAACACCAGTACGTCGCGGGGAATACCGGCCTCCCACAGCGCCTCGACCATGACAGCCGCGCACCGCTTGGCCTGGGGCGCAGGCTTGAGAATGACGGCGCTCCCGGCAGCCAGCGGAGCGAGCGCGGAACCGGCGGCAATGGCCACGGGGAAATTCCACGGCGGGGTAGCCACGGTCAACGCTGCAGGGACAAACCGGGCCCCCTCAACGGTGTCGAGTTCTTCAGCGAGCAGCGCGTAGTAATTGGCAAAGTCGATTGCCTCTGAAATTTCCGGGTCTGACTCGGCGATGGTCTTACCTGTCTCGCTCGCCGAAACTTCCACGAGGTCCCCCCGGCTGAGAGCGAGTTGGGCCGCTGCCCTCCGCAGCACTTCCGCCCGCTCTGCTCCCGACTTCGACGCCCACTCGCGCTGTGCCATGCGCGCCGATCGGATGACGGTGTCGACGTCGTCGTTGGTTTCCAGCTGGGACGCCTCCACGAGCGCGACGCCCAGGGTGGAACCGGGGACACGGCTGAGAACCTCGTTGGCCCACTCCCGGATGCCGGGCAGGGACGGGTCCGAATCGGACTGGTTCCGGAACTCGCCGGGCCCGGTTGCGGTGAAGCGGTCCGGCTCCTGTGAACGGTTCGGTTGAGGCACCGTAGGTTCGAGTTCGGTGAGCGATGCGAGGAAGCGTTGCTTCTCACGCTCGAACAGCTCCTCGTTCTTCGTGAGCTCGAAAACGGCGCTCATGAAGTTTTCCTGGCTCGCGTTCTCCTCAAGACGGCGAATGAGGTAGCTGATCGCCACATCGAACTGCGCCGGCTTCACCACCGGGGTGTAGAGAAGCAACGAGCCAACGTCCTTGCGCACCTCTGCGGCCTGGTCTTCAGCCATGCCGAGCAGCATCTCGAACTCGATCCGGTCCTCGACCCCGCGGGCAACGGAAAGCGTGCGGGCGAGCGCAATATCGAACAGGTTGTGCCCGGCAACCCCGAGGCGAACAGCGTCCGCATTTTCGGGGCGCAGTGCCCAGTCCAGGCAGCGCTTGTAGTTGGTGTCTGTGGCTTGCTTGCTCGGCAGCGTGGCCGGCTCCCAACCGTGGACGGCGGCATCCACGAGCTCCATGGCGAGGTTGGCGCCCTTGACCAGGCGGACCTTGATGGCGGACCCACCGGCGGCACGCCGCTCCTGCGCCCACGAGGTCAGGTCCTGCAGTGCACCGAGCGCGTCCGGCAAATACGCCTGCAGGACAATCCCGGACTCAAGGTTCCGCAGATCTGGAGTTTCGAGAATGCGTTTGAAGACCGCGACGGTGAGATCAAGGTCGTGGTATTCCTCCATGTCCAGATTGATGAACTTCGGAGCCGGGGATGAGGCTGCCAGCCGGTATAGCGGCAGCAGCCGCTCAGTGACCCGCTCGACCGTGCCTTCGAAGTCCCAGAGGTTGAGGGTGCTGACCACAGACGAGACCTTGATGGAGACGTAGTCGACGTCGTCGCGCGCCAGGAGGTCACGGGTGCCGCTGAGCCGAGCGTCAGCTTCCTTGTCGCCGAGGACGGCTTCGCCCAGGAGGTTGATGTTCAGGCGCACGCCCTCGCCGCGCAGGGCGGCAATTGACTTGCCGAGGTGCGAGGGACGGGCATCAACGATGAGGTGGCCGACCATCTCCCGCAGCACACGCTGTGCCACCGGAACGACGACGCGCGGCAGGACCGGGGCCATGACCCCTCCCAGCCTGACGGCGCCCTTCATGTACCAGGGCAGGAACGACGGCGTCTTCCGGGCCAATTGGGCAAGGTTCCGTGCTGCAACGGCAGGGTCTTCCGGCCGGATCACCCGGTCCACGAAACCGATCGTGAAGTCGAGGCCGTTCTGGTCCTTGAGGACTTCAGCGAGGAGTTGCGCGGACTTCGATCCGCGTGTGCTGCCTGCCGGAGCCGTTCCGGTGGTGCGCTGGGCGTCACCACCGGATGTGCCCTGGTGCAGCCAACGCCGCACCAGGGCAACCGCATCATCGCCGAGGGTCTGAGGCGATGGATCTGCGGTGGGAATGGTTTGTGTCATTGTTCTCGTCTACCTAACGACGACGGGCCAGAATGCCTGCAGAACAGTCCACCTCCTGCGGTGGCTGGCCGATCAGCCGCGGGCGCATTCCGCCTCGGCATGCTGGGTGCGATAACAGAAAGTTGCGCCCAATGGAAATATGGTAACTCCTGAAGAACACTGCCGGGGCCAAACTGCGCTAAGGTGGAAGAATGTTCGCGCATCTGCTCCTTATCTAGCCGCGCATTCGAGCGCGGCCGCCCCTCCTGTGTTGAGGGGCTTTTGTGTGTCCGGGGCCTGCCATGAACCCTGGGCACCCATTCGGAGCGGTGAAGCGATGGTGGATGGAGAAGACGGTCACCAGTGGTCAACAGACAGGGCAAGAAACAGTGAGCATAAATCCCACGGTGGAAGAGCCGGACGCCGGTACGTACAGTTTCGCTGACATCGAGGCGAAGTGGCTTCCTGTGTGGGAACAGCTTGACACCTTCACACCGGTCGATGACGGCAGTAGGGAACGCCGCTATGTGCTGGACATGTTCCCCTACCCCTCCGGGGACCTTCACATGGGGCACGCGGAGGCCTTCGCGATGGGTGACGTCGTTGCCCGCTACTGGCGGCAACTCGGTTACGACGTCCTGCACCCGATCGGCTGGGATTCCTTTGGGCTCCCCGCGGAGAATGCCGCCATCAAACACAACGCGCACCCGAGCGAGTGGACCTACGCGAACATCGACACCCAGGCGGCGTCCTTCAAGCGCTACGCGATCAGCGCCGACTGGTCCCGGCGCCTCCAGACCTCGGATCCCGAGTATTACCGCTGGACCCAGTGGCTGTTCCTGCGCTTCTTTGAAAAAGGGCTCGCCTACCGCAAGGATCATCCGGTCAACTGGTGCCCGAAGGACCAGACCGTGCTCGCGAATGAACAGGTTGTCAATGGTGCGTGCGAGCGCTGCGGGAGTCCCGTTACAAAGAAGAGCCTGAACCAGTGGTACTTCCGCATCACTGACTACGCAGACCGGCTGCTTGAAGACATGGAACCGCTGGCGGGACACTGGCCGGAACGTGTGCTGGCGATGCAGCGGAACTGGATCGGCCGGTCGGAGGGCGCGCACGTCACCTTCACGATCGAGGCCGACGGCACCCTGCCGGCTACCGATGTCGCCGTCTTCACCACGAGGCCGGACACGCTCCACGGTGCCACGTTCTTCGTTGTAGCCGCAGACGCGGATCTCGCCGCGGACCTGGTGACCCCCGAGCATGCTGCCGCACTGTCCGATTACAGGGCGAGCGTCAACACGCTCAGCGACATCGAGCGCCAGTCCACCGAACGCGAGAAGACCGGCGTCTTCACCGGACGCTACGCAGTAAACCCGTTGAATGGGGAGAAGCTGCCGGTGTGGGCCGCCGACTATGTGCTCGCGGACTACGGCACCGGTGCAATCATGGCCGTTCCTGCACACGATCAGCGTGACCTCGACTTCGCGCGGGCCTTCGATCTGCCCGTGCGCATGGTGGTGGACACCGGGGAGGAGGATCCGGCGGTCTCCGGCAAGGCGACCACGGGGGAGGGGACGCTGGTCAACTCCGGCGAACTGAACGGGCTTCCCAAGGATGCCGCGATCCAGCGGGCCATCGAACTGGTCGCCGCCCAGGGTACCGGCGAGCGCACGGTCAATTATCGGCTGCGGGACTGGCTGCTCTCACGTCAGCGCTTCTGGGGAACGCCCATCCCGATCATCCACTGCGGTGCATGCGGCGAGGTTCCCGTCCCGGATGAGCAGCTTCCGGTACGCCTGCCCAGCGACCTGCGCGGAGAAGACCTGGCACCGAAAGGCACGTCGCCGCTCGCAGCAGCGACGGACTGGGTCAACGTCCAGTGCCCACAGTGTTCGGGACCGGCTACCCGGGATACGGACACCATGGACACCTTCGTCGACTCGTCCTGGTACTTCCTGCGCTTCGCCGATCCGCACGCCACCGACGTGCCGTTCGACTCCGCAAAGGTCAATGAGTGGCTGCCGGTCGGCCAGTATGTCGGCGGGGTGGAGCACGCCATCCTCCACCTGCTCTACAGCCGGTTCTTCACCAAGGTCCTGTTCGACCTCGGGCTGGTCAACTTCACGGAGCCTTTCTCTGCCCTGCTCAACCAGGGCCAGGTGCTCAACGGCGGCAAGGCAATGAGCAAGTCGCTGGGCAACGGTGTGAATCTTGGTGAGCAGCTCGACCGCTATGGCGTGGACGCCATCCGCCTCACAATGGTCTTTGCCTCCCCACCGGAAGACGACGTGGATTGGGCGGATGTTTCGCCGTCGGGCTCTGCAAAGTTCCTCGCCCGCGCGTGGCGCCTCGGCGCCGATGTGACGTCCGAGCGCGACTCCGATGCCGCATCCGGGGATCGCGCGCTGCGTTCGGTCACCCACCGCACCCTTGCCGAGGCTGGTGACCTGCTGAAGAACAACAAGTTCAATGTGGTCGTCGCCAAGGTCATGGAACTGGTGAACGCTACCCGCAAGGCGATCGATTCAGGAGCGGGCGGTGCAGACCCTGCTGTCCGTGAAGCAGCTGAGGTCACGGCGATCATCCTCAGTCTCTTCGCTCCGTACACCGCGGAGGATCTCTGGGAACGCCTGGGCCACCCCGCGTCAGTGGCGGCTGCCGGTTGGCCCGCTGTGGATCACTCACTGCTGGTTCAGGACACTGTGACGGCTATCGTCCAGGTTCAGGGCAAGGTACGGGACCGCCTCGAAGTGTCGGCGGACATCACCGAGGATGCGCTTCGTGAGCTCGCCCTCGATTCCCCGCAGGTCCAGCGAACGCTGGACGGCAGGAACATCCGGACGGTAATTGTCCGGGCGCCGAAACTGGTCAACATCGTTCCGGCCTGACCGGCCGGCGAGGAGATTTCGCCGTGGCATGGTTTGACCGCCGTGCAGGCCGCGCCGCCGTCGGTAGAGAACCGGCGGCGGAACCGACGACGGCGGTCGTCACCGATTCCGCCGCCGCCTTCCCGCCGGCATGGGTCATGGGAGGCGGTCCTGCGGAAAACGTCGCTGTCGTGCCCATGCCGGTCATCATCTCGGGCCGCCATTATGGTGAAGGGGCTGACAACCTGCTCGAGCCGCTCGCAGTGGCTCTCGCGGAAGGGGCGGAGGTGCGCACGTCGCGTCCGTCGCCGGGCCACTTCCAGAGCGTTTACCGGAGGCTGGAGCGCGAAGGCGCCAAGGAGATTGTCTCGATCCACCTGTCGGGCAGATTGTCCGGAACGGTCGACGCCGCTCGCTGGGCTGCGCGCACTGTGTCCATCCCGGTGCATGTGGTTGATAGCGGTACCGTCGGCATGGCTCAGGGGTGCGGGGTTGCGGCGGCGGCTCTTGCGCTGCGCGCCGGAGCGACCGCCTCAGAGGCCGCGGACCGTGCCGCGGTCCTGTGCGCCGGAACAAGCGTCTTGTTTTACGTTCCCAGCCTTGAACAGCTGCGGCGCGGTGGACGGATCGGGGCTGCCGCCGGCTTTTTCGGCGCATTGCTCGCGGTAAAGCCCCTTCTGGTTGTGCGGGACGGAGCGATCGAACCACTCGAAAAGGTGCGCACTGCGGCACGAGCCCGACAGCGCCTTGAGGAACTGGTGAGGGAGGACCTTCACCGGCGCCCATCGGGCAGCGTCGCCGCATACCATTACTTCGGCAACAGGTCGCAGGCCGAGGTTGCCGCTGAGCGGGCGCCGGACGGTGCCGATGCCGTGTTGACCCCGCTACCGGCCGTCCTGGCTGCGCACACCGGTCTCGGTGTCCTTGCGGTGGCGCTGTCCGACCCGCTCCTGACGCAACGCGTCTGATCCTGCACTCCACACAGGCTCCGCTGCGGGTGGGTTGTACACATAGCGACCGGCGGGGCCGCTTGGCAAAGCGTATGTTCCTACGCTGATGCCATGGCAAGGCACCGCTGGGCAACGGGGGAGCGCGTGTCCAGCCCGGACCGGCTGGACCGTGTCCTCAACCTGAATCGCGCGCAGACGGTCGCAGAAGCGGAGCCCGTTCCAGGAGCCGGGCAGAACCCGGTAGAAGTTCGGGCAGCAACTGACGGAGGCCGGGACCATGCAGCACCGGACGGTACTGGCCGATTCCGCCAGCCGGGCGCTGAAGAACCTGCCACGCCCAGCGAGGATCGCCGGCGCCCGCACCGGCGATGGGTGGCTACGCGCCGGGCCGCGCTGGTGGCGGCGGGCTGCACCCTGGTTGTCGGCGGCTGGCAGTTCGTCAATACCGACAGCAAGCCCGCCGAGGTGGTGCCGATCAGGCCGCAGGCTTCCGGCACAGCTGACCCGACGGCCGGCTCGGAGGCTTCTGCGGATGCCTCGGAGGCCGTGCCCGTCGAGGAAACGCAGGAAGCCGGTTCATCCGTACAGGGTTCAGGCTCCGCCCACGCAGATACCGTTCTGGTCCATGTTGCAGGAGCTGTGCAGGCACCCGGAGTAGTGGAGCTCGCTGCCGGGTCCCGCGTTTTCGAGGTCCTGGACAAGGCGGGTGGCGCGCTGCCTGAAGCGGAGCTGTCAGCGGTCAATCTGGCAGCCGTGGTGCAGGACGGACAGCAGATCCTGATTCCCCGTACCGGGGAGCCCCTGCAGCCACCCGCCGGCGCGTCCGCACCGAAGCAGGGGGCGCAGGACGTGCTGGTGAACCTGAACACCGCCGATGTTCCGGAACTCGAGGAACTTCCCAGGGTGGGGCCGGTCCTGGCCGAGCGCATTGTCGAATGGCGGACCCAGCACGGTCCCTTTGCACGTCCCGAAGACCTCGACGCTGTGCCGGGCATCGGCCCCGCGATGCTCGAATCACTTGTGCCGCTGGTGACCGTCTGAATGACATCGGCAAGGGCAGGGCGGTGGGAGCATCTGGTGCGGGCCGCCGCTGGGGCGCGGTCACCAACCGGTGTGCCGGGGGACCGGCGCGGGGACCGGTCAGCCGGTCCGCGCGCGCGCCGTGAAGCACGCAGGCGGAAGGAACCGGCTGCAACCCAAGCAAGTCCGGCACGGGACCTCAGGCTGCTTCCGGGAGCGCTCGCGGCCTGGGGAGCAGCAGCGTTCGCTACCCGTTTGGAGGCGCAGGATGCACTGGTATTGGGCGGGCTGCTGGCCCTTGTAACCATCGGTTGCGCCGTCGTCGTCGTGAGAAGCGGGAGACATTTACCCGTAGCGCAGGTGCTGCTCGTCTTCCTGGGCGCGGCAGCGATGGTGTGCCTTGCCGCTGCCTCACACCAGTATCAGCGCTCCTCCCCTTCGCTCTCCGCCGCAATATCAGACGAGGCGCATTTGACCGTGAAGCTACGTGCAGTATCGGACCCCCGCGAGGCGTCGACAGCTGCGCCGGACGGTACTGCCCGCTGGATCCTCGAAGCGGAGCTTCTGGAAGGAACGTTCAACGGGTCGAGGTTCACGGCCAGCACGCCGGTTATGGTGATCGGTAGTACGGAATGGAGCGCAGTAGCGCACGGTGACGTCGTGCGTTCGGCTGGGCGGCCGCTCGCGACCGAGCCGGGCGCACGTGCAGGAGCACTGCTGATTGCAACAACGGCACCGGCGCTGATGGCGGACGAGCCACCAGGAGGAGTGCTGGTCGAGCGGCTGCGAAACCGTTTCCTCACGCTGTCATCCGCTACCTCCGTTCCCGACGACGGCTTGATGCCCGGGATGGTCATCGGCGCGCGGTCCGCCGTCGGGCAGGATCTGGTGGAGACCATGAAGGCAACGGGCCTGACCCACCTGACAGCTGTTTCGGGCGCGAACTGCAGTTATGTGCTGGCGTTTGTGTTCCTTCTCTGTCGCGGGTGTCGACTGCCGCGGTGGGCTGCCGCCACGGCGGGAGTGGTTGCCCTCGTCGGATTTGTGCTGCTGGTGCGGCCTGAGCCGAGCGTTCTCAGGGCCGCCGTCATGGGCGCCATCGGAGTGCTGGCCGTCCTGACCGGCCGCGGGCGGCTGTCCCTGACCCTTCTGTTTCTGTCCATAGCCGCACTTCTGGCCGCAGATCCTTGGCTTGGTGTCGAGTACGCGTTCGTCCTGTCCGTCGCCGCCACCTCAGGCCTGGTGCTCGCCGGCCCTGTCCTGGCCGCCCGCCTGTCCTCGGTACTTCCGGTGTGGGCGGCACAGTTGGTCGCAGTTCCGCTTGCCGCCCAGCTGTTCTGCTCACCCATCCTTGCCCTCATCCAGCCGAACCTGCCGACCTATTCCTTGCCCGCCAATATTGCGGCTGCTCCGCTCGTTCCCTTCATCACCATCACCGGGATGGTGGCCGTTGTTCTGGTGGCTCTCGCTCCCTGGGCGGCGGCGCCGTTCGCCGCTACAGCAGGGTGGGCAGCGGTCGGCGTCGCAGAAATCGCACGGTTCTTCGCCGCGGCCCCGCTCGCCGCCATTCCCTGGCCCGGGGGATGGGGAGGTGCGGTCCTGACGGCCCTCATCAGCGGCGTCGTCCTGGTGGCTGTGGTCTGGGGGCCCGCGTTGGTCCGAGTCATCCGAACGGCGCATTCCGTGATGCTCGCGCCGGAGCAGGTGCCGGCAGGAGAGTCGGGACTGAAGAGTGCGCTGATGCGCATGTCAATCTGGGTCTCCGTCGGCTGCGTGCTCGGCGTTGTCGCCGTCTGGGTCTGGACTGGCGCGGTCGGGCGGAATTCCGCGGACTGGACCGTTGCGGCATGCGACGTCGGTCAGGGGGACGGGCTGGCTGTCAGGACCGGCCCGGACAGCGCGCTCGTGTTTGATGCCGGCCCTGATCCGGGTCCGATGGACGCCTGTCTTGATCGTCTCGGCGTCAACACAGTCGACGTGCTGGTGCTGACCCATCTGCACGAGGATCATTTCGGCGGAATAGCCGGGGTGTTCCAGGACCGAACTGTGGGCCGCGTGCTCTACTCCACATCCGAAGACTCCCTGCCCGACGTCGTGACTGAGATCACCTCAAAAGCCGGCATAGAAGCGGAGTCGGCTTCTGCCGGACTTGCAGGCAGGTTAGCCAACGTTTCCTGGTCGGTACTGTGGCCGGGACCCGGACCTCCCGCAGATTCAGAGAACAACGCTTCCGCAGTAGTCCTCGTAACGGTGGAGGGCGCCGCGGGGGGACCCGGGCTCACGATCCTTCTCACGGGAGACCTTGAGGAGGACGCCGCTGCACGTTTCCTTGCAGGACATGCGCACCTTGCTGCCTCCGGAGTGGACATCCTCAAGGTTGCGCACCATGGCGCCCGCAATGGCGGGGCTGAAATCATCAACGCGGTCTCGCCGAAGCTTGCGCTCATATCAGCCGGACGGGAAAACGATTACGGACACCCGCATCCGGAAATACTCGACGCCCTCGAGACGGCGGGCGTACACGTCGCCCGTACCGACCTGCGCGGCACCATCCTGCTCACGCTCCGGGGCAATGGCATACACCTGGACTCGTCGCGATGAGTTGGATGCACCGCGTCCCCGTGGCAAAGTTGAGCCAGCCCATCCCTCCATTGATCAGGAGCCGCATCCGTGTCCCCAAACCCCGCAGCATCGGTGACTGTGAGCTGGCGCGAGGTCACGCCAGCGCCCGTCATCCTGCTGCTCGGTCCGGAGGAGTACCTCGCCGGCCGTAGTTTCGAGGCCGTCCGCCACCGAATGCGGGAAACGGAACCGGATGCCGAGACAGTCCGGCTTGATGCCGCCCACTATGAACCCGGATCCCTGATCATGCTGGGAAGCCCTTCATTGTTCGGCGGTACGCAGATCATCGAAGCGCGCGGGTTGGCACAGATGAACGATGCGTTTCTCCAGGATGCCCTGCAATACATCCCGCAGCCGGCCCCGGACGTGGTGCTCGTGATGCACCACGCAGGCGGCACGCGGGGCAAGAAACTCCTAGATGCGCTGAAAGCGCAGAAGGCCGTTCTGGTTGAGTGCCAGCCCC
Source organism: Arthrobacter parietis (assembly GCF_039530425.1). Lineage (NCBI taxonomy): Bacteria > Bacillati > Actinomycetota > Actinomycetes > Micrococcales > Micrococcaceae > Arthrobacter > Arthrobacter parietis. The sequence goes on from NZ_BAAAON010000002.1 coordinate 433,934, forward strand.
TGAAGAAGGATTCGGACAAGGCTGACTTCGTTACAGCGGAATTCCGCACCGCACGACGGCGCATCGAACCGGACGCGGTGCGTGCCCTGGTGGCCGCCGTGGGATCGAGCCTGTCCGAGCTTGCGGCGGCGTGCCACCAGCTCGCTTCGGATTCCGAAGGCGCAGTCTCCGCTGAGCTGGTGGAGAAGTACTACGGGGGGCGGGTAGAAGTCACAGGCTTCAAGGTGGCAGACGCCGCGCTCGCAGGCCGCGGCGGACAGGCACTGACCATGCTTCGTCATGCCCTCTCAACCGGCGCGGATCCCGTGCCGCTCGTCGCTGCGCTCGCAATGAAGCTGCGCGGAGTGGCGAAAGTCTATGGGGTCAGGGGCAACTCCGCTCAGCTTGCCAAGGAACTCGGCATGGCGCCCTGGCAGGTTGACCAGGCCCGCCGCGAAGCCCAGCGGTGGACCCCGGATGGCCTGAATCACTGCATCCAGGTCCTTGCCGAAGCTGACGCCCAGGTCAAGGGTGAGGCGAGGGACCCCGTGTACGCGGTTGAGCGGGCTGTGACAGCCATCGCATTGGGCGGGTCCCGCTAGCTTGGGATTTGGACTGAGCATCCTTCTGGGTTAAACAGCAGTGGCCGGCCCGAAGGCCGGCCACTGCGCTGGTGAAGCTGTGTAACTGAAGGGCAATCAGCCGAGGTTGTTGACCCTCTTGGCGATGCCCGACTTGCGGTTGGCCGCATTGTTCTTGTGCAGAACACCCTTGCTTACGGCCTTGTCGAGCTTGCGGTTGGCCACTGCAAGCGCAGCCACTGCCTTGTCCTTGTCGGTAGACTCCACAGCGGTGGTTACGGCGCGGATGGCGGTCTTCAGCTCGGACTTGACCGAGTTGTTGCGCTGGCGGGCCTTCTCGTTCGTGAGAATGCGCTTCTTTTGGGACTTGATATTTGCCACGTATTTAAGACTCTCTTTGTATTGCGGACTGGTCTGAGGGATTTCGGTGCGGCCATTGACTGAGCGGCGTGGGGATACCGGGCGGCCGAGCCGAAGTGCCCGTCGACCTGCGCGGACACACAGCTATACAGGCTACCAGAACGGGCGCGGCTTCGCGCTCCGGGCGCGTCCGGAGGATCCGCGCAGCTACATCAAGGCGCGCTCGTCCAGCAAGGGCCGCTCGTTTCAGGAACGTTCCTCATACCGGGACATGACGCGGTTGAAAAGCAGACGGTCCAACGTCGCGCCGATCCGACGCACGGCTCCGGGGTCGATCGTCAGGAGGCGTTTCACATAGACCTCGCTGGGCCGGCCTCGGCGGTCCCAGGACCCGCTACCTATGTCCACATAATCGTCGTGCCGGCTCCGGGCATTATTGCGGTCCCGGGAGGTGAGCATGAGTGCGAGCAGCGAGCTGCCATCCCTGCCGATAATCAGCACGGGTCGGTCCTTGCCCTGGCTCGGATCGTCCTCGTACGGCACCCAGGTCCATACAATTTCGCCGGGGTCGGCAGTGCTTCCCGGCTCCGGCGCATAGGCCTCTGGAGTGTTGCGCTGCGTGGCGGGGCGGGAAGCGATCGACTTCAGTGCCGCCTTGGCAAGACGGAACAGTGACTGTCCTAGTGAGGTCATCCGGCCAGCGTACCGGCCAGATTGCGGGCTCGAGACGTCCCCATGGGACAATGGAGACTGTACTTTCCGCGCGGGCTGCAGCCCCGGCGTCGTCGTCGTTCTTCCGCGGATTTTCCAAACTGTCCCACAAAGTAAGAGGTACGTCAGTGTCACCCATGGCCCGCACAGCTCCGGTGCCCGCTGCCACGGATCCCGCGATCATCAGAAATTTCTGCATCATCGCCCATATCGACCATGGCAAGTCCACCCTTGCGGACCGGATGCTCCAGCTCACCGGTGTGGTGGAGCAGCGGGATATGAAGGCCCAGTACCTGGACCGCATGGACATCGAGCGTGAACGCGGGATCACCATCAAGTCGCAGGCGGTCCGCCTGCCCTGGGAACTCGACGGCGTCAGCTACGCGCTGAACATGATCGACACTCCCGGCCACGTCGATTTCACCTACGAGGTTTCGCGGTCCCTTGCGGCATGCGAGGGCGCGATTCTCCTCGTGGACGCCGCGCAGGGGATCGAAGCGCAGACGCTCGCCAACCTGTACCTAGCCATGGAGAACGACCTCACGATCATTCCGGTGCTCAACAAGATCGACCTCCCGGCCGCGCAGCCCGAGAAGTACGCAGCGGAGTTGGCGAACCTGATCGGCGGCGACCCCGAGGACGTACTGCTGGTCTCGGGAAAGACGGGCGTCGGTGTGGAGGCACTGCTGGACAAGATCGTGAGGGACCTTCCGTCGCCGGTCGGGGATGCGAATGCGCCGGCCCGTGCAATGATTTTCGATTCCGTCTATGACACCTACCGCGGCGTTGTCACCTATGTCCGTGTGGTCGATGGCCACCTGAGCCCGCGTGAGCGCATCCAGATGATGTCCACCCGCGCCAGTCATGAACTGCTTGAGATTGGTGTCAGCTCGCCGGAGCCTACGCCGTCCAAAGGTCTTGGCGTGGGTGAAGTAGGTTACCTCATCACCGGGGTCAAGGATGTCCGGCAGTCCAAAGTCGGTGACACGGTCACCAATCTCGCGAAGCCGGCTGCGGCGTCGCTGAGCGGGTATGCGGATGCCAAACCGATGGTCTTCTCGGGGCTGTACCCACTCGACGGCGCAGACTATCCGGTGCTTCGTGATGCCCTGGAAAAGCTGATGCTCAATGATGCCGCGCTGATCTATGAGCCGGAGACCTCCGCGGCCCTGGGGTTCGGTTTCCGCGTGGGCTTCCTCGGCCTGCTGCATCTGGAAATCACCCGGGAACGCCTCGAGCGTGAATACAACCTGAGCCTGATCTCCACAGCACCCAACGTCGAGTATGAGGTGACGCTCGAGGACAAGAACGTCGTCCATGTCACCAATCCCAGCGAGTACCCCGTGGGCAAGATCGCTGCAGTTCGCGAACCAATGGTTTCCGCGACCATCCTTGCACCCAATGAATTCGTCGGCGCCATCATGGAACTGTGCCAGAGCCGGCGCGGCGTGATGGGCGGAATGGACTATCTTTCCGAGGACCGCGTGGAGATCCGGTACCGGCTTCCACTGGCGGAGATCGTCTTCGACTTCTTCGACATCCTCAAATCGAGGACCCGCGGGTATGGGTCCCTCGATTGGAAGGCCGACGGTGATCAGGTGGCGGATCTGGTCAAGGTGGACATCATGCTCCAGGGGGAACAGGTGGATGCCTTTTCCGCGATCACCCACCGCGACAAAGCCTATGCGTACGGTGTGATGATGACGGGTAAACTGCGCGAGTTGATTCCGCGGCAGCAGTTCGAGGTGCCGATCCAGGCGGCCATCGGGTCACGGATCATTGCGCGGGAGAGTATCCGGGCCATCCGCAAAGATGTCCTTGCCAAGTGCTACGGCGGTGATATCACCCGGAAGCGAAAGCTGCTGGAGAAGCAGAAGGAAGGCAAGAAGCGGATGAAGATGGTGGGACGCGTCGAAGTGCCCCAGGAAGCGTTCATTGCCGCCCTGTCGTCGGATGAATCGAAGGACAAAGCCAAGAAGTGACGACGGCGCCTATCAGGGAACGCAGCATTGCCTAGTACTTTGCCCCTCGGTGAGCCTGCACCGGCCGACGGGCGGCTGCCTCCATCAGCTGTTGCCGGTTCACGGGACCGTGCTTTCGGACTCTACGTCCACATCCCCTTCTGTGCGGTCCGTTGCGGGTACTGCGACTTCAATACCTACACGGCTGCTGAGTTGGGTGGGGGAGCGTCGCAGGCCAGTTATGCACTCACGGTCGAGCGGGAGCTCGAATTCGCCGCGGGAGCGCTTGCGCAATCCGGCATTGCGCAGCGCGCGCTGAGCACGGTGTTTTTCGGTGGCGGCACGCCCACGCTGCTTCCGTCGCAGGATCTTGCACGGGTTCTGCAGACGGCGAAAAACGTATGGGGCCTCGCACCCGGGGCCGAGGTGACAACGGAAGCCAATCCGGATTCGGTGACCCCTGAATCACTGGCGGAACTGGCCCGGGCAGGCTTCACGAGGGTGTCCTTCGGCATGCAGTCCGCAGTACCGCATGTCCTCGCCGTGCTCGACCGCACGCACGCTCCGGAGCGGGTCCCCCTGGCGGTTGAATGGGCACGCGCTGCCGGTTTGAAGGTCAGTCTCGACCTGATCTACGGAACACCCGGTGAGGAGTTGTCGGACTGGGAGAGCTCCCTCGAAGCGGCGCTCGCCCTGGAACCGGATCATCTGTCTGCGTACGCGCTGATCATCGAAGACGGCACCGCCCTGGCCCGGCGGATCCGCCGCGGTGAGGTGCCGATGGTCGACGACGACGACCACGCGGACAAGTACGAAATTGCTGAGAACATGCTTCGTGGGGCCGGAATGTCCTGGTATGAGGTAAGTAACTGGGCCCGCACTGGCGAGGATCAGTGCCGCCACAACATTGCGTACTGGAAAGGCCACGACTGGTGGGGAGCCGGTCCGGGCGCCCATTCCCACATGGGCGGCACACGGTGGTGGAATGTCAAGCATCCCGCCGCCTATGCGCAGCGCCTGGACACCGGCGCATCGCCCGCGGCCGGCAGAGAAGTACTGGACGAAACGGCTCGCTACGTCGAGGACGTTCTCCTACGCTCACGGTTGGCCGAGGGGTATCCGGTGGCTGACCTCCAGCCGGAGGGACGTCACGCGGTGGCCGGGTTGATCGCGGACGGGTTGATAGAGCCGGCGGATGCTTTCAAAGGTGTTGTGCGCCTCAGCGGACGGGGACGGCTGCTCGCTGACGCCGTCGTCCGGCGGTTGTTGCCGAACTGAGCGGCTAGTGGAAAATCCTCAGGTTGAAGGGGTAGCGGTACGGCTTGCCCCGGTTGACGTGGATACCGGCCGCAACGGAGAACGCTGCCAGCATCACCCAGATGAGCGCATTGAGGACGGCGAAGATCCCGCCGATCCCGGGTATCAGGGACAGCAGCAGGCAGATCCCGGCAATGATGCTTGGCGGGAAAGTGAAGTTGAACGCTTCCTTCGATTCCTGCTCGGTGAAGGCGCCCCGGTCGCGGAAGATCAGAAAAATGATCAGCGACGGCACAAACCCCAGGATGCCGAGGAAGTGGGACAGCGTTGCCCATTGACGGTCTTCCGACGGACTCAGCGGTGGCGCACTGGAACTGGCACCCTGGAACGCGGGATCAGAGTCCCGGGGCGCCGGTCGTGACTGGGCGTCACCGTGCCGGTCTGCGCTGTTAGGCAACGGTACTTCCTTCGGGCTGTTCGGACTTCACCGCTCACACAAGCGGAACTTACTTCCTCAAGGGTACTTGGTGTACCGGCCGGGCGCAGTCGCGTGTGCCGCGACGAAGCCTTCAATGGCTATGCGCCGGCTCCCGGTGCAGTGAGGAAATCGATGACTTCCTCGACGCGCCCGAGCAGCGTCGGTTCGAGATCAGCGTAGGTGCTGACGCCGTTGAGGATGCGCTTCCAGCCGTTCGCGGCATCCGCCTGCGTGGAGTGCGGCCAGCCTAACCGGCTCAATATCCCCGTCTTCCAGTCCTCGCCGCGGGGTATTACCGGCCAGGCATCAAGACCAAGAGCACGCGGCTTCACAGCCTGCCACACATCGACGTAGGGGTGCCCGACAATCAGTACGTTCCCGGCGGCGCCCGCCACCGTCATCGCCCCGGCCGCGATCCGGGCTTCCTTGGTGCCGGGCAGTAGATGATCGACGAGGATACCCAGGCGGCGTCCGGCGGAGGGAGCAAAGTCCCGCACGGCTGCTGCCAGATCGTCTACGCCATGCAACGGCTCCACCACGATGCCCTCAACCCGCAGGTCGTCTCCCCACACCTTCTCCACCAGCTCGGCATCGTGTTTGCCCTCGACCCAGATCCTGCTGGCCCGAGCCGTGCGCGCCCGCGCTCCGGCAACCCGGACAGAGCCCGACGCCGTTCTCAGCTGTGCTGCTGACTGCGCGCGGGCAGGAATCAGTTCCACCGGCGAACCTTCATGGTGGAAGCCGAAGCCGAGCGGAAAAGTGCGTCGCTTGCCGCGGCGGTCCTCAAGGACCATCACGTGCATCCCACCTGCCTTCTCCGTGCGCAGGATCTCCCCGACGAATCCGCTCTGCACGTCTTCAAGGACGACTCCGGGACGGGCTTCGACCTTGGCGGCCGGGGCGGCCCGGGGTCCGGTAAGATCCTGTGCTCCCCACTCGTGATACGACATGTGACTTCGCTCGCTTCCACAAATCCCTGCCTTCGGAACAGGCAGAGCCAATGCTAACAATCGCCTCGATCGTATTAGACTTGGCACTTAGGTGTGTTGAGTGCTAACTCAGAAACAGGGCAGGAAAGTACATCGGAGGTGAACATGAGCGAACCCAGGCGGCTTGAAGTCCTGCGGGCCATCGTTGAGGATTACGTCCATTCCCGCGAGCCGGTGGGATCCAAGGCGCTGGTCGAGCGCCACAGGCTGGGCGTATCTTCGGCAACAATCCGCAATGACATGGCACTTCTGGAAGAAGAGGGCCTGATCACAGCCCCGCATACCAGTTCCGGCCGCATCCCGACCGACAAGGGTTATCGGTTGTTCGTCGACCGGATCGCCGAGGTCAAGCCGCTGTCGGCCCCGGAAAAGCGGGCTATCCGCGCACTCCTCGAGGGCGCAGACGATCTCGACGACGTCCTCGACCGCACCGTCCGCCTGCTCGCCCAACTCACCAACCAGGTTGCGGTCGTGCAGTACCCGCACCTGGGCACGGCCTCCGTCCGCCACATCGAACTCGTGCTGCTCGCTCCCGGTCGCGCGCTCGTGGTGCTGATCTCCACGAACGGCGCTGTGCAGCAGCGCGTTGTGTCCGTGCCCGCCGAGGCACAGGAAAATGACCTGGCCGACCTGCGCCAGCATTTTCTGGAAAGGGTTTCCGGTGTTCGTCTGCCGTCGGTTCCCCAGGAACTCGGTGCGTGCATTGCGGATCTTCCCCCCTCGCTGCAATCTCTCGGCCAGGCAATTGGACACAGCCTCGAACAGTTGTCAGCCGCTAACAGGGAAGACCGGATCGTGCTGGCGGGCACGGCCAACCTCGCCCGCTCAACCCTCGACTTTCCTTTAACCATTGGTCCGGTCCTGGAAGCGCTTGAGGAACAGGTTGTCATGCTTCGGTTGCTTTCCGAGATGGGGCAGGATGCTCTGGGCATCTCGGTCCGCATCGGCCGGGAGAACCCGTATGGCGGTTTGGCCGAAGCCTCCGTGATTGCTACCGGCTATGGACCGGATTCACTGGCAAAGGTGGGAGTGCTTGGCCCCACGAGAATGGATTACCCGACCACCATGGCCGCCGTGAGAGCGGTGGCCCGCTACCTTTCCCGCATCCTCGATGAATCTTGACCGGATGACGGAGCCCATGAAGCCCAGCCGCTCACGCGGTGAGATAACAGGAAGTGATGTGCAGGAGTGAGTAATCACTACGAGGTCCTTGGCGTTGCACGCGACGCCAGCGGCGAAGAAATCAAGAAGGCCTACCGGAAGCTTGCCCGCAAGCTCCACCCGGACGTCAACGTCGGCACGGAAGCAGCTGAGGAGTTCAAGCTCGTCACGCGCGCGTACGAGGTACTCTCGGATCCCCAGAAGCGGCGCGTCTACGACACCACCGGTAATGAAAACGGCACCGACAATGGATTCGGTGCCGGTTATTCCGGCTCGGGCTTTGCGTTCCAGGACATTTTCGAGACATTCTTCGGCGGAGGCGGTCCCAGCGGCCCCCCATCCCGAACCCAACGCGGTCAGGACGCGTTGATAGCCGTCCGGATCGATCTGAAGGATGCGGTCTTTGGTACCAACAAGAAGATCGAGGTAGATTCAGCGGCGGTGTGTCCTACCTGCGATGGATCCTGTACCCAGCCGGGTACTTCCCCACGAACCTGTGATATCTGCGGCGGATCCGGTCAGGTGCAGCGTGCGGTTCGGTCCATCCTCGGTCAGGTAATGACGACGGCGACCTGCGGCACCTGCCAGGGGTACGGAACCGTCATCCCGCATCCCTGTAACGAATGCAATGGGGATGGCCGCATCCGTTCCCGCCGAAGCCTCACCATCAAGGTGCCCGCGGGTGTCGCTACAGGTACCCGTATCCAGCTAGCCGGCCAGGGCGAGGTCGGCACGGCCGGCGGTCCCCAGGGCGATCTCTACGTAGAGATTCGGGTCAACAGCGACTCGACCTTCCTTCGTGAGGGCGACGACCTTCACGCGACCCTGAGCGTGCCGATGACAGCTGCGGCCCTCGGCACCAACGTGTTAATGAAGAGCTTCGACGGTGATCAGGAACTCACGATCAAGCCCGGCACGCAGTCGGGCGAAGTGATTACCCTTCGCGGCCTTGGGGTGACCCACCTGCGCGGATACGGCAGAGGGGACCTGCTGGTGCATTTGAGCGTGGAAACGCCGCGGAACCTCGACAGCGGACAGGAAGAACTGCTTCGGCGCCTTGCGGAAATGCGCGGCGAAGAATTTACCGAGGGCCAGCTGGCGAGCAGCGGATCAGGAGTTTTTGCCCGCCTTCGTGAACGCCTCGGGAATCTATAGCCGGGTTATCGGACAATGACCAACCAGGCCTTCTTCGGCGATCCGACCGATGTGCAAACCGCTGCCGTCGGCGGCAGTCTGACGCTGCGCGGTCCGGAGGCGCATCATGCCGCAGCCGTGAAGCGGGTTAGGCCGGGTGAAGAGATCGATGTCCTTGATGGAGAAGGACACCGCTTGAGCTGCACCGTTGTCGAAGCAACTCACGGTGCAGTGGTGGTGACCGTGGACAGGCTCTCATTCGATTCGCCTCCCGCGATGCGGCTGGTCCTGGTGCAGGCGTTGGCGAAGGGGGACAGGGCGGAACTGGCAGTTGAGGCGGCGACGGAACTCGGTGTTGACGCGGTGCTTCCCTGGCAGGCGGATCGAAGTATCGTACGGTGGCGTGCCGAGAAGGCAATCAAAGGCCGTACCAAGTGGGAGTCCCTCGTTCGTGCCGCATCGAAGCAGAGTCGGCGCGCACGTGTGCCGGAGGTACTCGATGCGCTGGACACCAAGGGCCTGGGACACTGGCTGGGCGGCGTCCAGCACCCGGTTGTGCTACACGAGGAGGCGAGCGAGTCGCTCGCGGAATATTGGGGTCGGAGTACGTTAGCAACGTCGGAAACGCTGGCCGTGATTGTGGGTCCGGAGGGCGGTATCAGCCCCGAAGAGCTCGGTGTATTGGCCAACGCAGGGGCGGTTCCGGCGCAACTTGGTACCAACGTCCTGCGAGCTTCAACAGCGGGACCCGCGGCCATCGCGGTACTGAATCACCTGGCCGGACGCTGGTAGCTGCGCGTCAGCGGACGCTGATCAGTTTGTCATCGGTCACCACGCCGGCGGCCGGGCCTGCTTCGGCGGATGGGCCGGCGGCTTCGTACACCTCGAGGAGAAAAGTTCCCGCCTCCAGCGCAACGCTGAACTCGTATAGTCCGACAGCGCCGGTTCCAGCGTCCACGGGAACCGTTCCGCTGACAACATCTTCGGCGGGGACCCCACCGCCATCTACGCGCCGCACCCGCCACTCAAGGGCAGCATCCGTCGTCGTGGTGCTGCCCTGGACTATAACCGTTCGATCGGAGCGGACTGAGCTGTCCTGCGGGTTGATGATCCACACGGGCGCAATAGCGCCGACGTCCCGTTGGAGCAAGGAACTCAGCTCGATGTGTCCAAAAGCGCTGTAGCCCGCTTTGCCGTCCACCAGCAGGCGGACACTGCTGGGACTTCCGCTTGCAATCAGACCGGAATTGGCGGCTGCAGCCGTTGCCGTGTAGACAAGCTGCTGCACCGCACGCCCGGCGACTGCTGCATCGATGCCGGTGGTAAAGGCGTCCGAGGAGATGTCGATCGTGACCACATTGTCGAGTGAAATCGAAGTGTTGACAGCCGATGCTTCCTGCCACGGGCTGTAGTAATCGTCATCGAGCGGCTCCGCGCTGGTCATCGCCCACACGGCAGCAGCAATCGGATCTCCAGTTGACTCAGCAGGAAGGAACTCGCGATAGAGGAGCCCGTTGGCATCTCCGAGCCAGTAGACAGGAAGGAGCGGGGCGGCGTCCGGGGCCGCGGGACTTTGGAGATCGATTTCGGGCAAGCTGGCAGTCGACTCCAGCAACACTTCTGCCTCTGCTGCGATCTCGGAGGTCGGCTCATTCTGCCCGCCGATCGTGCAGGCCTGCAGGCCCAACGCCGCGGCGACGAGTATGGATCCCTTCCACCGGCGCCCGGAGGTCCGTCGGTTGAGGAGAGGAAGAACGCCCATGCGTGTCCGTTCCTCTCATTCGTCGGGCCGATCGATTGTCGTGCAGCGTAGGTCTGGGCGTCGCCAATCAGTGGTGACGCCAACAGGAACCGGAACTGCACGGAGTTCTACTTCAGCTTTGCATAGGTAGGAGCCCCTGCCCTGTGCTTTTCCGAATCGCGGCCTGACTGAAACGCTATTGATATCGGTCCGTTGCGTTCCTGAGATTTTTCCGTGCCCGGCCAAACCCCGGCTCCCTTGGCGCCGCATCCAGGTGAGCGGCAACAGGACGGCGGCGGTACGCTAGTAGAAGGCCTCGTCATGGGTCTGAACAAGCACACAACCGGATGAACCGGAAAATTCGGCGGCACAAGGAGAGATGGAAGGCCTACAGGCCGATACTATGACCGATTCTGCAGTGGGTATGGGGGCAGCGGGCCTGGACAGCCGGGTCGTCCAATTCGAATCAGCTGAACAGATGGTGCAGGCCCTCGGAGCCAATGATGAGGCACTGGCCATGATCGAAGGAGCTTTCCCTGGTATCAGTCTGCACGTGCGGGGAAGTGATCTTTCCATCACGGGGCCGGCAACCGACGTTGGGCGCACTGAGCGGCTGATCAGCGAGGTCCGCACGCTTGCCGCCAACCAAACACCGGTGACCGCGCAAGTACTGGAGCAGCTGCTTTTTATGCTCAAGACGCAGGGCGCGGCCAAGCCGGCCGAAGTCCTGTCGATGAACATCCTTTCCTCGCGCGGACGCACCATCCGTCCAAAGACGGTCAACCAGAAGAACTACGTCGAGGCAATAGATACGCACACTATCGTTTTCGGCATCGGTCCGGCGGGTACGGGCAAAACATACCTGGCAATGGCCAAGGCGGTCCAGGCGCTCCAGCACAAGGAAGTCAACCGCATTATCCTGACGCGTCCGGCGGTGGAAGCGGGGGAGCGCCTCGGTTTCCTTCCGGGCACTCTCAACGACAAGATCGACCCTTACCTGCGCCCGTTGTACGACGCGCTGCACGACATGATGGAACCTGATTCAATTCCACGCCTGATGGCCGCCGGAACTATTGAGGTTGCGCCGCTTGCCTATATGCGCGGCCGAACGCTCAATGATGCCTTCATCATCCTCGATGAAGCGCAGAACACCACTCCCGAACAGATGAAGATGTTTCTGACCCGTCTCGGCTTTGGTTCGCGGATGGTGGTAACCGGAGATGTGACCCAGGTCGATCTGCCCGGCGGGACCAGTTCAGGGCTCAGGATAGTCAGTGACATCCTGCAGGGTGTCGAGGATGTTGCGTTCTCCACACTGGATGCCACCGACGTCGTGCGCCACCGGCTGGTGGGAGACATCGTGTCCGCCTACAGCCGGTGGGATGAGTCACAGAGAGTGGCTCTGAACGGACGCCGCGGTCCAGGGAAGGCGACCCGTAATGAGCATTGAGGTGAATAACGAGTCAGGCTTCGAGGTGGATGATGAGGCGCTGGTCAGGCTCGGTCGCCACGTGCTTGAGCGTCTCTTTGTGCATCCGGAGTCGGAGCTGTCGATCATCCTCGTTGACATTGACGCCATGGAAAAGCTTCACATCGAATGGATGGACGAGCCGGGGCCAACCGATGTTCTGTCCTTCCCCATGGACGAGTTGAGGCCTGGTACGGCCACGCGTCCCACGGATTCGGGCATTCTGGGAGATGTCGTCCTCTGTCCAGAGGTGGCCCGGACCCAGGCGGACAACGCCGGACACAGCATGAACGAGGAGCTGCTCCTGCTCACAACCCACGGCATGCTTCACTTGTTGGGGTTCGATCACGCTGATCCGGAAGAGGAAAAGGAGATGTTCGGCCTCCAACGCGAGCTCCTGACCGATTTCCTGGGAGGCAAAGCGCCACGGGAAACCACCCAGTGAGACTTTTCCCAGCGTCGAAGCAGTCCATCAGATGATCGTGTTCCTCCTGGCCCTGATGGCAATCGTGTTTGTGTTGATTGCCGCGTTGGTTACGGCTGCCGAAGCGGCTTTCAGCTATCTTCCCCGCCAGGACGCTGAGGCTCATCTTGACGGGCCCAAGGGAGAACCTGTGCGCCGCGTCCTCGAATCGCCCGTAGCACACATGCATGCGCTACGGTTTTGGCGCGTCTGGTTTGAGATGGCCGCCGCAGTCGCCGTTGCGCTTCTTTTTGCTGATGTGCTGGACAACATCTGGGTCGCGGGACTACTGGCCACGGTGACGATGGCCGGCCTCGGGTTTGTACTGGTAGGTGTGTCGCCACGGCAGCTCGGCCGGACCAACGCAGCAACCCTGGTGCCGTTGACCGCCCGCCTGGTTGGTGTCCTGCGGTCTATTCTGGGTCCCGTTCCTCGCTGGTTGGTCGGCATCGGCAGCGCACTGTCGCCGGGGTCTGCCCGGGCTGAGGCGGCGTTTTTCACGGAAGAGGAGTTTCGGGAACTGCTCTCACGTGCCAATGAAGCGGAGATGATCGAGGACAGCGAGGCCGAGTTGATTCATTCGGTGTTTGAGCTGGGAGATACCAAGGTGCGGTCTGTCATGGTGCCGCGCACGGACATGGTGTCGGTCGAGGCCGGATCCACACTCCGGCAGGCGATGTCCCTCTTCCTCAGGTCCGGATACTCCCGAGTGCCCGTAATCGGCGACAATGCGGATGACGTCCGGGGCATTCTGTACCTGAAGGACGTCGTTGCTGTCCTGAACGGAAACAATCCCAGCGATAGGGACCCGGTGGATGGTGTCTGCCGGGATGTCCGCTATGTTCCTGAGTCCAAGCCCGTGGGAGATTTCCTTCAGGAACTGCAGCGCGAATCAACACATGTGGCCATCGTCATCGACGAGTACGGCGGTACGGCGGGACTCGTGACGCTGGAGGACCTGATCGAGGAGATCGTCGGCGAGATCGTCGACGAGTACGACTCCGAGGTACCCGAAATGGAACAGTTGTCCGAGGGCGGATTTCGCGTCAGTGCACGCATGAGCATCGACGATCTGGGTGAGCTGTTCGACCTGGAGCTTGAGGATGATGAGGTTGACACCGTCGGTGGACTTTTGGCGAAAACCCTCGGACGGGTGCCCATCGTCGGGAGCGAGGTCCAGGTCGGTGACATCGCTCTACGTGCGGAACGGGTCGAGGGGCGCCGCAACCGCGTATCCCACATCCTTGCATGGAGGGTCGAACGGCCCACGGATGAGGACGCACGAACAGATCAGGACAACGGATTTTCGAGGGAAACGGTGGAAAACAAATGAGCACGCAGCAGTATCGCGCGGGGTTCATCTCGCTGGTCGGCCGGCCCAACGCAGGGAAGTCAACCCTGACGAATGCACTGGTGGGGCAGAAGATTGCCATCACTTCGGCCAAACCCCAGACCACTCGGCACACCATCCGCGGGATTGTGCACCGGGAGGACGCGCAACTCATCCTGGTCGACACCCCGGGTCTGCATCGACCACGAACTCTTCTCGGCCAGCGTCTCAATGACTTGGTTGCGGATACTCTGGCGGAGGTCGACGCCATTGGGTTCTGCCTGCCCGCCAACGAACAGGTGGGACCGGGTGACCGCTACATTGCGGCGCAACTGGCGCAGCTGTTGCGGAAACCCGTCATCGCTGTCGTCACTAAAGCAGATCTCGTGAGCAAGGAGGCGCTTGTGCGCCAGTTGTTAGCGGTGTCTGAGCTGGGACGCGAGGTGTTGGGCGAAGCGGGGTGGGCCGACGTCGTGCCTGTGTCCGCAGTTGACGGGTACCAGGTAAGCACGGTTGCCGATGTCTTCGCGTCGCACATGCCCCAGTCGCCGCCGCTGTACCCCGATGGTGCTCTCACCGACGAGCCGGAGGCCGTGATGGTCGCTGAGCTAGTGCGGGAAGCGGCGCTTGAGGGTGTTCGTGATGAGCTTCCCCACTCGCTCGCGGTCGTCGTTGAGGAGATCGTCCCGCGCGAGGGGCGCCCCGAAAACAATCCGCTGCTCGATGTCCGGGTGAATCTTTACGTCGAGCGTTCTTCGCAGAAGGCCATCGTCATCGGAAAGGGCGGCGCACGACTGCGCGAGGTAGGGACTGCCGCAAGGAAGAGTATTGAAGCTCTACTCGGCACCAAGGTCTATCTCGACCTCCATGTGAAGATTGCCAAGGACTGGCAGCGCGATCCCAAACAGCTCGTGAAGCTCGGTTTCTAGCCGGTGCTGATCGCCTCGGGGCACTTCAAGCGGCGCTTGCTCGTTGAGCTACAGATGCCCGGAGCACAGGGGCACCAGGTCTTGAATCACATCGAAAGGGCCGAGCGTCATGAGTGAATCCGGCGGTGAGCGGAACGGCTCCCCGGATGGCATCCGTCTGGGGACCGGTGGCCGGCATCTCGGCAAGGGACGTCCGCGCGTCCTGCAGATAGTCGCGATCTCGCTCGTTGCGGTACTCGTGGGTGCCATCGCATTCGTGGCGCTTTCAGTGGTTCGCCTCCAGGGGAATGTAGCCACCGAACCCCTCAACCTTTCCACCGACGGTGAATCCCAGCTGCCCGTCGACCTCAGCAGGGATCCCGTGCAGATTCTAATCATCGGCAGTGACACCCGCGCCGGGCAGGGTGCGGACAGCGAGCCAGAGGATGTCGAGGGTCAGGCGGATGTCATGATGCTCATGACGATGTCCGCGGACCGGAGCAACGTCACCATGGTGAGCTTCCCCCGGGATCTGTTGGTTCCGCTGCCGGCTTGCGAGAACCCGGAAACCGGTGCAACCAGTCAGCCGATGGCGCTGGGACAGCTCAACAGCTCCCTCGCTAACGGCGGTCCCGGCTGCACCGTCGCAGCCATCAACGAAATCACGGGTCTGCAGATCGACCACTTCATGATGGCTGATTTCAACGCGGTGACTGAGCTTTCGAAAGCAGTGGGCGGTGTTGAAGTCTGCGTCAATCAGGCCGTCGACGACGAATTTTCCGGATTGAAACTGCCGGCCGGTACCAGCGAGGTGGAGGGTGAGCAGGCCCTGGCATTCCTGCGCACACGGCATAGCTTCGGCACCGGAGGAGATGAGGGCCGAATCCGCGCGCAGCAGGCTTTCCTGGCGTCACTGGCACGGAAAATCAAGGAGGAAGGCACGCTGAGCAACATCCCGCGCCTCTACTCCATTGCGGAGGCAGTCACTCAGAACCTGACGGTCGACGACGGTCTCGCCGAGATTCCGGAGCTGCTCAAACTGGCAGGGCGCCTGCAGGAGGTTGACCTGGGAAACGTGGCGTTCGTGACGGTCCCCGTTGTGCCCTATGAACTTGACCCGAATCGCCTCGTCCTGGATGAGGACAAGGCTGATGACCTGTTCGCGGCTCTTCGCGCCGACCGGGACATCACCAAGCCGGTACAGGAGCCCTCGCCGTCAGCAAGCGCGAGTCCGGAGACGGACCCGTCGGGCACGCCTGAGCCGACCCCGGAACCTGAACCCACCCCGACCGTCGAAGAGCTCGGTTTCGATCCGGCGTTGGTCCCGCTTACTGTGCTCAACGCTTCCGGCGAATCCGATCGCGGGCAGGAACTGCAGGAAGTGCTGCTCGCAGAGGGCTACGTACAGGCCACTGTCGCTGACGCGGACGATCGTCCGGCTACCCAACTGTTTGTGGGCCCCGGCTACGAGGGAATAGCGCCCGTCATCGCAGAACTGTTCGGTCTGGCTGATGTTCAGGTAATCCCGAGTGCAACAACTGTGGGACTGGAACTATCCGTTGGCAGCGACTTCACCGAGGGGGAGACTATCGAGGCCCAGGGCGTTGCCGGCGACCTGAGCGGCCAGACGGCCGCCCAGGTAACCTGCCAGTCCTGAGCAGCTCCTACCAGATCCTGACCCGTTCCTCGGGCGCAAGCCACAGCTTGTCTTCTTGATCCACCGAAAAAGCACTATGGAATTCGTCGAGGTTGCGCACTACCTGATTGCACCGGAACTCGTTCGGTGAGTGAGGATCGATGGCGATGCGCCGTGCGGCCTCTTCAGGGCGAATGTTCTGGCGCCAGCATTCAGCCCAGGAGTAGAAGAAACGCTGCACTCCGGTCAGCCCGTCAAGAACAGGCGCTTCCGCTCCGTCCAGACTGATGACGTAAGCAGCCAGGCTGATTCCCAGTCCGCCAAGGTCGCCGATGTTCTCACCGAGGGTGAATTTCCCGTTGACCGGATGGTCCGGAGCCTCGGTGGGAGCCAACTCAGAGTATTGACTGACAAGCCGTCCAGTGAGCGCCTCGAATGCCATCCGGTCAGCTTCAGTCCACCAATTGTGCAGCGCGCCCGTACCGTCGAACTGTGATCCCTGGTCATCGAAGCCATGCCCGATCTCGTGTCCGATGACGGCCCCGATCGCCCCGTAATTTGCGGCTGGATCGGCATCGGCGTCGAAAAATGGCGGCTGCAGGATCGCGGCCGGGAAGACAATCTCGTTCATTGTCGGCATGTAGTAGGCGTTCACGGTCTGCGGCGTGAGGTGCCACTCGCCACGATCAATGGGGCCGCCGAGCTTGGCAAGTTGCCGGTCGGTTTCGAACTCGGTCGCTCTGCGCACATTGCCGTACAGGTCACCGGGGACAATCTTCAGTGTTGAATAATCGATCCAGCGATCGGGGTACCCGATCTTCGTGGTGAAGAGACTCAGCTTCTCCAGGGCACGTGCACGTGTCTCGGCGCTCATCCATTCGAGACGGTTGATGCGCTGTTCGTAGGCAGCAAGGATGTTTTCGACCAGTTCCCGCATGGTGGCCTTGTGGGACTCAGGGAAATGCCGCGCCACGTACATACGCCCAACGGCCTCACCCATGGTTCCCTCGACAATCGCGACACCCCGTTTCCAACGTTCCTTCAGCCGTGGCGTACCGCTGAGGGTGGTCCCGTAGAACGCGAAGTGAGCGTCGACGAAGTCGTCGCTGAGAAACGGAGCTGCGTGCAACAGCACCCTGGCAGCCAGCCAGTTTTTCCACACCTCCAACGGGACTTCATCCAGTGCTCGTACCAGAGCCGTGATGTACCCCGGCTGGTTCACGATCAGTTCACCGGGAATCCCGACGCCGGCAGTCAACTCCGTGAGCCAGGTTTCCAGCTGCGGTGCATCCTTGATCAACGTGGCAGTTGTGCGCAGATTGTAGGTGGCCTGTGGATTACGTTTGGTCACCGTGTCCATGTGGGAAGAAGCTAGGCGTGCTTCGAGATCGAAGACGCTCGCCGCCGCAGCACGGCTCTCAGGGCGCCCGGCAAGCTCGAACAGCTGGTGCAGCAGTTCGACATATCCGAGTCGTGCCTCTTCGAACTTCGCCTCCCGGTAGTAGGACTCGTCAGGCAGCCCTAGTCCGGACTGGTAGAGGTGCAGCAGGTAGCGTTCGGGATTTCCTGCGTCGTTGCTGACGTAGGGGAGGACAAGACCGGCTGCGCCGGCCCTCGTGAGTTCGGCGTCGAGGCGGACGATGTCCATGACCGCCGCAGCGCCGTCTATCTCTTCCAGCAGCGGTTGGACGGGAGCGCCGGCCTGCCTGCTGAGATGTTCTGTGTCCATGAAGTCCGCAAACAACGCGCCGAGACGAAAGCGGTCGCCGTCGTCGTCCGTCTCTGCTGCCGCATCCTCGACGATTCTGCGCACGGCCAGTTCAGCTGCATCCGCCAGCTGCGAGAATGAGCCCTCGCGGGCTCGGTCCTCGGGAATGGGAGTGTTTCGTAGCCAACCGCCATTGACATGGCGGAAGAGGTCGTCCTGGGGGCGGACATCGGAATCGATGTTCGCGACATTGATGCCGGATGCGGTCATGAAAGCTCCTTCGTTGGTGCGTCTTCTCATCCTAGGGGCCGTGCTAGTGTTGAATTGTGCGCGCAGAGCTGCTCCTTCTTAGCTGCCGTGGCGGGGCCACACCGACGGGATAGTCAGTCTTTGACTACCGGGTCGCAGGCCGAATCCCCGCTGCGGAGTCTGTGTTGCCGGCCGCCATCCTGTGAAGCAAGAGCCTTATAGGTTCACCAAAGGAAAGGCCCCTCACCGCCATGCGCAACGCACAGAAACCCTCCGGAATGCCGTTCCACAAGTATGTTCCGTTCCAGGATCAGATCACTGTGGAACTTCCGGACCGCACCTGGCCGGACAAGGTCATCACCAAGGCTCCGCGCTGGTGCGCCGTCGACCTTCGGGACGGCAATCAGGCGCTGATCGACCCCATGAGCCCCGAGCGCAAGCACAAGATGTTCGACCTGCTGGTACAGATGGGCTACAAGGAGATCGAAGTAGGTTTCCCGTCCGCCTCCCAGACCGACTTCGACTTCGTCCGCCAGCTCATTGAGGGCGATCGCATCCCGGATGACGTGACCATCCAGGTACTGACCCAGGCACGCGAACACCTGATCGAGCGCACCTATGAATCGATCGAGGGCGCTGACCGCGCGATCGTCCATCTGTACAACTCGACGTCGGTGCTCCAACGCCGGGTCGTGTTCAACCAGGACATGGACGGCATAGTTGATATCGCGCTCACTGGCGCACGGCTGTGCCGCAAGTTCGAGGAGAATGTGGGTGATACCCACATCACCTATGAGTATTCGCCGGAGTCCTTCACCGGTACTGAGCTGGAGTTCGCGGCGCGCATCTCCAACGAGGTTGCCGCCGTGTTCGAGGCGTCCGCCGATCGCCAGATGATTCTGAACCTGCCGGCAACCGTGGAAATGGCGACGCCCAACGTGTACGCCGACTCCATTGAATGGATGTGCCGTAATTTGGCGAACCGGGACGCCGTTATTCTCTCGCTTCACCCCCACAATGATCGCGGCACCGGTGTCGCTGCGGCAGAGCTCGGCTACCTCGCCGGGGCTGACCGCATCGAGGGATGCCTGTTCGGCAACGGTGAGCGCACCGGAAACGTTGATCTCGTGACTTTGGGCATGAACCTGTATGGACAGGGCATCGATCCGCAGATCAACTTCTCCGACATGGATCACATCCGCCGAACCGCAGAATACTGCAACCAACTCAATGTCCCGGAGCGTTCACCCTACGGTGGAGATCTGGTATTCACCGCCTTCTCAGGATCGCATCAGGATGCGATCAAGAAGGGTTTCGAGCGGATGGAGGCAGACGCCGCCGCCGCTGGCAAGACGGTCGAAGAAATCCCGTGGGCCGTCCCGTACCTGCCCATAGATCCGAAGGACATTGGACGCTCATACGAGGCGGTGATCCGCGTAAACTCCCAGTCAGGCAAGGGCGGCGTGGCTTACCTTCTCAAGCATGAGCACAGCCTGGACTTGCCGCGCCGGGCGCAGATCGAATTCTCGGGAGTCGTGCAGCGACGGACAGACACAGTGGGCGGGGAAGTGAGCGGAGCCGAACTGTGGGAAACCTTCCAGGACGAATACCTGCCGTCCCGTAACGGAACGTGGGGCACCTATGTCCTGACCTCCACGAACACCGATACGTCCGAAGACGGCCGATTCAACCTGACGGCAACCCTTCTGGTTGGCGGCGTGCAGCAGCGCCGATCCGCGCAGGGGAACGGTCCTATTGATGCCCTCGTGTCTATCCTCGGTCAGGACGGCGTGGACGTGCGCGTCCTTGACTACACCGAGCATGCATTGTCTTCCGGAGGTAATGCGCGGGCGGCTGCCTATGTGGAGTGCGCAGTCGGGGAGCGCGTCCTCTGGGGTGTTGGAATTGATGCAAACTCGACCATGGCGTCCCTGAAAGCGGTCATTTCTGCCGTGAACCGCGCCATCCGGGATAACAGCTGACGTCAGCGCAGGGCATACGGGAGGGCTTGGCGCGGCGTTGGTCGCGTCCGGCCCTCCGAGTGGGAAAATAGAACGTGTCCAGATCATTCGCGTCGCGAACCTACAGGGCGGAAGGCGTCGTCCTTCGCACGTACAAGCTCGGTGAAGCCGACCGCATCATCGTGCTCCTGACCAGGGAACACGGTCAGGTGCGCGCTGTTGCGAAGGGCATCCGGCGGACGAGCAGCAAATTCGGAGCGCGGCTGGAGCCGTTCATGACCGTGGACCTTCAACTGGTTTCCGGACGCACCCTCGATGTTGTGACGCAGGCCCAGACACGCGGCGCCTACGGGCATGGAATTGCGTCCGACTATTCCCGCTACACCGCGGCGGCAGCTATCGCTGAAACGGCCGAGAAGCTCACGGATGCGGACGGTGAGTCTGCAGGAGCACAGTACGGCCTGGTCATCGGTGCCCTGTCCGCTCTCAGCAGGGGTCTCCATCCGTCCGAACTGATTCTTGACTCCTATCTGCTACGGGCATTGGCCACGGCCGGCTGGGCGCCGAGCTTCACCGACTGCGCCCGGTGCGGCGCGGCTGGTCCCCATACTGCGTTCTCGGCCGCTTTGGGCGGCGCGGTGTGCGCCTCCTGCCGGCCGCCCGGTTCAGCGTCACCGTCACCCGATGCCATGGCGTTGTTGGGTGCGCTGCTGTCCGGGAACTGGGAGGTTGCGGATACCGCCGAGGCTTTTGCCCGGCGTGAAAGTGCAGGACTTGTCGCTGCCTACGTACAGTGGCATTTGGAACGAGCAGTGAAGTCCCTCAAACATGTGGAGCGCGTGTGACGAAATCCGCCGGCGAACCGTCTCAGCCGTGGCCTCATCCGAGCGGCGAGCGTCCGCCTGCCATCCCCGTGGACCTTGTGCCGGCCCACGTGGCAATCGTGATGGATGGCAACGGACGGTGGGCCAATGAGCGGGGGCTGCCGCGTACGGAGGGCCACCGGGCGGGTGAGGCCGCGCTCCTCGATGTGATCGCAGGCGCCATCGACATCGGGGTCAAGTATGTCAGCGTCTATGCCTTTTCTACCGAGAACTGGAAGCGCTCCCCGGACGAAGTACGGTTCCTGATGGGTTTCAGCCGGGACGTCCTGCGCCGGCAGCGGGATCAGCTCAATGAGTGGGGAGTGCGCATACGGTGGGCTGGGCGGCGCCCGCGGCTCTGGCGCTCGGTCATCAATGAACTTGAGATCGCAGAGGAGCGCACGCGCTCCAACTCGGTGTGTACCCTCACCATGTGTGTCAACTACGGGGGCCGGGCTGAGATTGCCGATGCGGCCAGGGGCATAGCGGAAGACGTGGCGGCTGGCCGGTTGAAGGCGTCATCCGTCTCAGAGAGCACCATCCAGCGTTACCTGGACGAGCCGGACCTGCCCGATGTCGATCTGTTCCTCCGCACCTCCGGCGAGCAGCGGACCTCAAATTTCATGCTGTGGCAGTCCGCTTACGCAGAAATGGTCTTCATGGATGTCCTGTGGCCGGATGTCGACCGCCGTACGCTCTGGAGGGCCGTGGATGAGTACGCTGCGCGGGATCGGCGCTACGGCGGAGCTGTCGACAAAGCCAAGTCCTAGACCTCCGGTATGGGTGAGGCGCTGCTGTAGCACCTTACCCACCGATCGAGATCGGCATACACCTTTCGACGCACCGCCTTTCGCGACAGGAGGGTGTCATGCAGCGCGCCGTCATACCTGCAGACGGTGACGTGAGGCCCCAGCAGCAGGGCACGTTGCGTCATGACGGTCACATCGAGGACGCTGTCCGAGGAGAGCATTGCTTCACTCCACACGGGACTGATGGTGGATCGCGCAGAGGACAGAACCAGCACTGGAAGGTCGATGGAAAGTCCGCGGCGCACCTGCGCGTGTCCGTTCAGGACAGCGGTGAGCCAGCCGGCCCGGATGGGAAAACCGAATTGCGGCCGCCACTGCCCGTTAAGTTCCCACTCGCCCTCGGCAAGGTTGCTTATACTTCGCCAATAGAAGCCGAATTCCGGCAGTTTCAAGCGTGCCTTGGGCCTGAACCGCGTGATCGGCTCGAGGAGCCCCTGCGTGGTGGTGCGCAGTATTGCACTTCCCTGGATGTCCAGCCACGGACTGTTGAGGATGAGGCTCGATACCCGCCCTGGAAAGCGGTTCGCCCACAACGAAGCGACGAGGGCGCCGGTCGAATGCGCCATCAGGGTGACGCCGGACGGCGGCGCGCCCGTTTTGGCCGTGATGTCTTCGGAGAGGGTATCCAGGGCAGCAGCGATGTCGTCGTCGTACTCCGACAGGTCCGTGACGTAACCGGGCGTCTGCCACGGCCGCAGGCTTCGTCCGTACTTCCGCAGGTCCAGGGCGTAGAAGGCAATACCGCGGTCACTGAAGAAGTGAGCCAGTTCGTGCTGGAAGAAGTAATCGCTCCAGCCATGGACGTAGAGCACCGCCTGCGCTGCGGACTCCTGTTCATCGCGTCCGCGTGGGCGCAGGCGCTTCAGCACCACGCGCGCTGCGTCACGCAGGCCGGTCGGCGCAACGACGGCGGGTGGGGTGTAGGAGACGAGCGTGGCCAGGCACGGGCCCTCCTCGTCTGAGCCAACGTGAAGCTCGGTCAGCGCAAATCCGTCGCCCAGGTGGTCCGGCTGCCAGTTGATGCCCATTGGTCGAGGATATCGATGCCAACATCAACTTGGTGAAGCGGCTGCGGGCATGGCAACTTTGACCCATGCGTATTTATCCTGCCTTCTTCCGCGTCGTCTTCAGCGGTATGGACCCTGAGCGCGCGCACCGGATCGGCTTCCGCCTGATCCGGTGGACGGGCAGGACCCCGGTGGGCGGCGTCCTGCGCCGCATTACCGCGCCGCCTGCCGAACTGCAGACTACGGCGTTCGGCGTGACCTTCCCGTCACCGTTCGGGCTTGCGGCCGGTTTCGACAAGGAGGGACACGGCGCCGCCGCGCTGGCTGACCTGGGGTTCGGCCATGTAGAGATCGGAACAATCACTGGGCAGGCGCAGCCGGGAAATCCAAAACCACGGCTCTTCCGGCTGGTCGAGGACCGGGCGGTGATCAACCGGATGGGTTTCAATAACGACGGCGCCGCTGCAGTTGCTCCGCGCATCGCGGCCGCACGCCGCACGCTTGAACGACGCTACCCGTCGGTACGGCCCGTGATCGGCGTGAACATCGGCAAGACCAAGACTGTGGATCTGCGCGATGCGGTCGCCGACTACCGAATATCCGCGACGGCGTTAGCTCCGCTTGCGGACTACCTGGTGGTCAACGTCAGCTCGCCCAACACCCCGGGACTCCGTCTGCTGCAAAGCGTCCGCTCTCTCCGCCCCCTTCTGAAAGCGGTCCGAAAGGCTGCGGATGAAAGCGCCGACCGTCACGTACCGCTGTTGGTGAAGATCGCCCCGGATCTGAGCAATGAGGACATCGAGGAGGTAGCGGCGCTGGCACTGGAGCTGAAACTGGACGGCATCATCGCAACCAACACCACCGTCACCCGGGAAGGCCTTACGACCGATCCGGAAACCGTGATGGCTTGTGGGGTAGGTGGGTTGAGTGGTGCTCCGCTCAAGGCACGTTCGCTTGAGGTACTCACGCGCTTGCGGCAGGCGGCCGGGCCCGAACTGGCCCTGATCTCGGTGGGCGGAGTGGAAACAGCAGACGACGTCGTTGACCGTCTCAACGCTGGAGCCAACCTGGTGCAGGGCTACACCGCGTTCCTTTACGAAGGCCCTTTCTGGGCTTCGTCGATCAACCGCGCGCTGAGGAACCACCCCCGCCTGCAGCGCTGAAGCGGCGCGCGATGTCCCGCTGTTAGGCGGGAAACTGCCCGCGGCTTACCTGCGGCTTGGGAAGACGGAGCCGACGGATCTGCATGGCACGTGAGATACCGTACCAAAGATCCCCACGCCCGGGTTCGCCGAACTTCGCTGTCAGTTGCGCCTTGAGCTTGCGGCGCAGGAGAAGGCAGTCAACGATCACCGCCATGATGATCACCCAGAAGGTCAGCATGACGTAGCCCTGGAGAGTCAGATTGGGGATGAAGCTCAGGAAGACAAAGACCAGCGCCGCAAACATCAGGAACTCGGCGACATTCCAGCGTGCGTCCACATAGTCACGGACGTAGCGACGGGCCGGGCCCTTGTCACGGAACGGCAGGTGCCGCTCATCGCCGTTCTCGAGTGCACGCCGCATCCGCAGTTGGTCCTCGCGCCGCGCCAGGCGGCTGGCCTCCCGCGCTGCCTTCCGGTCATTCGGAACCAGGGGCCGCTTCCGGGCCGCTTCCTGAACGCTGCGCCTGGGAGTGGGCGCGCCCTTACCGGCCGTTCTCAATCGCTGTTCCTCCGCGACTTGCTCTGCGGGATTCTCAACAACGGCAGCGTCTCTTTTTCGTCCAAACACCCCTCTAGGATACCCGTCCTGAGCGCCGGATTCTCCGCATGCGTGTGTAGGCTCGAAGGCATGAATATGCCTTCAAGTGATCTACTGCCGGACACCACCGTTGCTGCCCTGCGTTCCACCGTCGACTCCGCATTCCCGCGGACAATTGAGGAGCTCAAGTCGCTCGTCGCCATTCCGGGTGTGGCCTGGGCAACCTTTGATCCCGCGGAACTCGATCGCAGTGCTGAAGCAGTTGCTTCGCTAGTCCGATCCACGGGCATCACGGATGTGCGTATCCTCCGAATGGACAACAACGGCACACCCGGTGGTCCTGCTGTCGTCGCGCGGCGTCCGGCTGCTGCGGGAAAACCGACCATCCTGCTCTATGCACACCATGATGTCCAGCCCCCCCGGTGAGCGGGACCTGTGGGAAAGCGAGCCGTTCGTCGCCGAGGAACGAGACGGCCGGTTATACGGGAGGGGAGCAGCGGACGACAAGGCCGGCATTATGGCCCATATCGCGGCGGTCCGAGCTGTCTCCGAGGTCCTGGGGGAGGACCTTGGCCTGGGCATCACCTTATTCATCGAGGGTGAAGAGGAGGCTGGATCCCCGACCTTCCGCAGCTTCCTAGAAGAACACCGTGAACTCCTGCGCTCCGACGTCATCGTGGTTGCGGACTCGAGTAACTGGAAGGTCGGCATCCCTGCCCTCACAACCAGCCTGCGCGGACTGGTTGATGGTGTAATCGAGGTCAGAGTCCTGGAACACGCTGTCCATTCCGGTATGTTCGGCGGTCCTGTATTGGATGCGCCGACCCTGCTTGCCCGATTGATTGCCACCCTTCACGACGACGATGGCAGCGTCGCCATCCAGGGCCTTGTTTCGAATGACGACGCGGATGTGAACTATGCGGAAGCTGACTATCGCGCTGATGCCTCGGTTCTCGACGGCGTGCAGCTGGCTGGCACAGGCTCCCTTGCGTCACGGTTGTGGACGAAGCCCGCACTGTCCATCATCGGCATCGATGCGCCAGGAGTAGCTGTCTCATCGAACACGCTCCTGCCCACAGCGCGGGCGAAGTTCAGCCTTCGGCTAGCGCCCGGACAGGAGCCCCAGAAGGCTATGGCCGCCGTCGAGCGCCACGTGCGCTCCCACGCTCCGTTCGGCGCCACGGTGACGTTCACGCCGGGGGAGTCAGGCAACCCCTTCTCCACCGACACAACGAGGCCGGCAGCCCAGATCGCACTGTGGGCCTTGCAGACCGCCTGGGGAACGCAGGCCGTTGAAGCGGGGATCGGAGGGTCCATACCCTTCATCGCGGATCTGACTGAGGTCTATCCGGAGGCGCAAATTCTGGTGACCGGCGTCGAGGACCCGGATTCACGGGCACACAGCGCCAACGAATCGCTCCACCTGGGTGAGTTCAACCGTGCGGTGCTCGCAGAGGCTCTGATGCTCGCGCGGCTCAACGCCGGCGGCTGACACCAGTGCCCCGCCGCGCACTGCCGGGCCGGCCCGGAATGTTTGACCAGCATGGATCGTTACACAGCTGGGCAGGCTGTGCCCACCGGACGTACCATGGGACGGACAGCGCTGCGAGGCGCTGAAAGCCACACGCCGCCCGGCGTTATGATCGCAGGCGGGGGAACCGGTGCGGCGGGCACATAGTAAAGGAGAACGCACACCATGAGCACATCAACAAGCGAACCAACCACTGAGACGGCCGCAGATACCGAACTGCCGGTACATGAGGTTAACCTGTCAGATGTTGCTGCCGGCAAGGTACGCAGCCTCCTTGAGCAGGAGGGCCGGACTGATCTGCGTTTGCGCGTGGCGGTCCAGCCCGGCGGGTGTTCGGGGCTGATCTATCAGCTTTACTTCGATGAACGCGTCCTCGATGGCGATGCGGTTCGTGACTTCGACGGCGTGGAGGTCATCGTTGACCGCATGAGCGTTCCCTACCTCGCCGGGGCCTCCATTGACTTTGAGGACACCATCTCCAAGCAAGGCTTCACCATCGACAACCCGAACGCCGGCGGGTCCTGCGCCTGCGGTGACTCCTTTCACTAGAGGTCCATCCCGAAAGTGGGGTACCAAAGCCCCCGTCACGTATCCGAAAGAGGTACGGACGGGGGCTTTGTTGTCACACGATGGCTGCCGTTGCGGGTAAGCTCTACAGTGAGTAGTAAAACTGAAAGTGCATCGCGTTTGAGTAGCAGCTCAGGCAGCACCGTGCACGGAAATGCTGTCACCGTCGGTGGCACCGCACGTGAGAAAAGGAAGGGCCGTCTGTGAGTTCGCAGGACCGAACCGGCAGCCGACGCGCAAAGATTTTCAAGGTCTCAAGCCTCGTGGTCGTGGCTGCGCTGTTCTTGTCTGGTTGTTCATCAGAAGTCCAAAAGGGTTGGTTACCCACCGAGCGTGATACCACCAACCACACCGGTCGGATCATTGACCTGTGGGTCAACTCCTGGATCGCTGCCCTGATAGTAGGCGTCATCACCTGGGGCCTGATCATCTGGTGCATCGTCGCGTACCGTCGTCGTCGCAACGAGACCGGGTACCCGCGCCAGATCAGCTACAACCTTCCGCTGGAAGTGTTTTACCTGACAATTCCGATCTTCATGGTGCTGGTGCTCTTCTACTTCACCGACCGTGATCAACAGATCATCGACGCCCGTGTCGAGGACCCCGATGTCATCATCGATGTGCGCGGCAAGCAGTGGTCGTGGGACTTCAACTACGTGCTCGAGGACAAGTATTCCTCAGGTGTCCAGGCTCAACTCGATGGTGAGCCGGGCGTCCCGGAAACTCTTCCGACGCTTTATCTGCCGGTCAACCAGACGGTGGAATTCCGGCTCAACTCCCGCGACGTAATCCATTCGTTCTGGGTTCCGGCCTTCCTTCAAAAGCGGGACATGATTCCCGAACGGGAAAACTACATCACCCTGACTCCCACGCGTGAGGGCGTCTTCGAAGGGAAGTGCGCCGAGCTGTGCGGCGAGTACCATTCGGAGATGTTGTTCAACGTAGCGGTTGTCTCCGAGGAGGAGTACCAGGCCTATCTGGAAACCCTTGAGGACGGCCAGCTGGGCGAAGAGTATGACCGCAATCCGCAGACTGTGACCGGCGAGAGCCCCAGCGGAGCTGACGAGCAAATTGGGCAGGATTAATTAGATGTCTACTTACGAATACACTGCCGAGGACGCCGGCACGACGGTTGCTCCACGGGTTGTACCGCGGTCCAAGGGACGCATAGTCGTCAACTGGATCACCTCCACTGATCACAAGACCATCGGGTATATGTACCTGATCGCCTCATTCGTGTTCTTCTGCCTCGGTGGGGTTATGGCGCTTGTCATCCGCGCCGAGCTGTTCGAACCGGGAATGCAGATTCTGCAGACCAAAGAGCAGTACAACCAGCTCTTCACCATGCACGGCACGGTTATGCTGCTCATGTTCGCAACCCCGCTGTTTGCCGGGTTCACAAACGTCATCATGCCGTTGCAGATCGGTGCACCCGACGTCGCCTTCCCACGGCTGAATGCCCTTGCTTTCTGGTTCTTCCTTTTCGGCAGCACCATCGCAGTGTCCGGATTCATCACGCCGCAGGGCGCTGCCTCGTTCGGCTGGTTCGCGTACGCCCCGTTGTCCAATACAACGTTCTCGCCTGGTGTTGGTGGTGACTTATGGGTGTTCGGGCTTGCTCTTTCCGGATTCGGCACCATCCTTGGCGCCGTCAACTTCATCACCACAATCATCTGCATGCGCGCTCCCGGCATGACCATGTGGCGCATGCCGATTTTCACCTGGAATGCACTCGTCACGTCGATCCTCGTGTTGATGGCGTTCCCGCCGCTCGCTGCCGCTCTGTTTGCGCTCGGTGCCGACCGGCGGTTCGGAGCACACATTTTCGATCCGGACAACGGAGGAGCGATCCTATGGCAACACCTCTTCTGGTTCTTCGGACACCCAGAGGTGTACATCATCGCGCTGCCGTTCTTCGGTATTGTCTCGGAGATCTTCCCGGTCTTCAGTCGTAAGCCGATCTTCGGCTACAAGGGCATCGTTTTCGCAACGATCGCCATTGCGGCACTTTCCGTGACGGTGTGGGCGCACCACATGTACGTGACCGGCGCCGTTCTGCTGCCGTTCTTCGCCTTCATGACGATGCTGATCGCGGTGCCCACGGGAGTGAAGTTCTTCAACTGGATCGGCACTATGTGGCGGGGATCGATAACATTCGAGACCCCGATGCTCTGGAGCCTCGGTTTCCTCGTCACCTTCCTGTTCGGTGGTCTGACCGGAATCATCCTTGCATCCCCGCCGTTGGACTTCCACGTGTCCGACACCTACTTCGTAGTGGCTCACTTCCACTACGTGGTCTTCGGTACCGTCGTCTTCGCGATGTTCGCCGGCTTCTACTTCTGGTGGCCGAAGTGGACGGGAAAGATGCTGAACGAGCGGCTGGGCAAGATCCACTTCTGGCTCCTGTTCCTTGGCTTCCATGGAACGTTCCTGATCCAGCACTGGTTGGGCGTCATCGGTATGCCACGGCGCTACGCTGACTATCTTCCTGAAGACATGTTCACCGCAATGAACCAGTTCTCCACCATTGCTTCCTTCGTTCTGGGCGCGTCGTTGATCCCGTTCTTCTGGAACGTTTACATCACCTGGCGGAGCGGTACAAAGGTCGAGGTCGACGATCCGTGGGGCTTTGGAGCATCGCTGGAGTGGGCTACCTCCTGCCCGCCACCACGGCACAACTTCACCTCCCTGCCACGTATCCGCTCGGAACGCCCTGCGTTGGATCTACACCACCCGGAGCTTGCGCAGTGGCACACACCAGGTTCACCGGCAGGCCAGCTGCTCGGATCCGCTGATCGGAAGGACGCTTAAGTGAAGGTAGAAACACGACTGTTCCTTCTACTGGTTCCCTTTTTTGTACCTGTAGCAGTGGTCTACGGTTTCCTGACCAATTGGTCTGAGTGGGTTGGCATTCTAGGCATCCTGCTTGTGGGCGGTGTCGCCGCCATGATCGGCTTCTACCTCGGGTTCACGGGGCGCCGCGTGGGACTGCGCCCGGAGGATCGCCGCGACGCGGAGATTCATGAAGGCTCGGGCGAGCAGGGGCATTTCAGCCCTTGGAGCTGGTGGCCGCTTGTCCTCGGCCTTGCTGCAGCCGGCGGTTTCCTGGGCCTCGCTGCTGGATGGTGGATTCTCTACGTGTCGGCGGGCCTGGCGGCTATCGCACTTGTCGGATGGGTCTTTGAATACAGCAGGGGAGACCACGCGCACTAGTCGTCCAAAGCGTGTCCGAAATGGAGGGTCCCGTACATATTTTGTGCGGGACCCTTCGTGTACCTCCTCTTGAGAGTAGTTGCTCTGGATTACTCCGTCGCCGCTCCTGATACCAAGCTATAGAATATGGTGACCATACCGGTCTATCTAGCCGGGTTCGCACCCGTGCATAACAGGAGCCGTCATGCCGGATCAACTCGACGCACTGCGTACTACACTCGACGGCAAGGCGGCCAAGCATGTACAGCTTCGCGAACTGCTCCGCGAGTACATCCTGTGTCACGCGGAGCCTGGTACAGCCATTCCGTCTGAGCGGAAGCTGACCGAACACTTCGGTGTTGCGCGGATGACTGTACGACACGCCATCGACGCACTGGTTGCCGAGGAGGTTCTGGAACGAATCGTAGGCCTTGGAACCTTCGTAGCCCACACAAAGCTCGATCTGCAGATGAAGCTCACCTCCTACAGCGAAGAGATGCACCGCAGGGGCATGGTCCCGGATGCTCGGGTACTCAGCTTCGAGCAGATGGCAGCCACACCGCTCATTGCCCGCGAACTGCAGATTGAGCAGGGCGTCCCGGTCGTCAGGTTCCGGCGTCAGTTGTTGGCAGACCGCGAACCAATGAGTGTGGACGAAAACTTCATCCCGGCACACCGCGTCCCCGGAATACTTGATGATGCTCCGCCGACGTCGCTGTATAACGTTCTCAGCGAGAGATACGGGCTCGTGATGGAATGGGGGGAAGACACAGTGGAGGCGACTGCGGCGTCGCCCTCTATTGCCCGTCTGCTGAACGTCGAGATGGGCGCCCCTCTCCTGAAGATTCAACGCCATGCCTATGTGGCCCGGGCCATGGTGGACTATTCGGTCTCGTACTACCGGGCTGACAGGTACAAGCTGTGGGTTCCGCTTCAGCGCCCCGGTGTCCGCACACCTCGCACCTACACTGCCAAGCGCTTCAGCTGAACGTCATCTGCCGAATGAGCCCAGCCCGATAGGGAGAGAGCTATAGAAAGAGGAGTGGGGCGCACTGGGCGCCCCACTCCTCTTTCTATAGCTCTCAGCCCCGACTACTTGCTGGAGATGGCAGCCTTGTCATGCTCGCTTGCAACTTCGCCATGGTGGCCGTGCGAGTGAGCCTCCTCAAGCTCCGCTGGTGTGACTGGTGCGACACGATCCTCGAAGAAGAACTTCGAAGCCCATGCGCGGCCCTTCTCACCCTTTGACACATGACCGTTGACGTCCGCTTCAGCGGACAGAGTGACGGGCGAATCGAAACTGACCAGCTTGTAACGCTTGTACTCGTCCACCGGCTCGTGGACCTCGATGAACTCACCGTGGGGGAGCCTTACGATACGACCCGTCTCACGTCCGTGGAGCACAATCTCGCGGTCCTTGCGCTGGAGGGCCAGCGCAATACGACGGGCCACGATGAAACCGATCACGGGCCCGATGATCACCAGGACACGGAGCCAGTAAGTCACATCATTCAGCGAGACCATGAAGTGCGTAGCGATGAGGTCGGAACTGGCTGCTGCCCACATGACGCAGTAGAACACCACGCCTGCCACGCCGATGCCGGTGCGGGTAGGAGCGTTACGCGGCCGATCGAGCAAGTGCTTCTCCCTGCGGTCCTTGGTCACCCAGGCTTCAATCCACGGCCAGGCAAACAGCAGCGTAAAGACAATCCCTGCAGGCACGAGCGCAGGGAACAGCACGTTCAGAGAGAGCGTGTTAGTGCCCCAGGGGAATGGGATTTCCCACTCGAACGGGAAACCCGCCAGAATGCCGGGCATAAGACGCAGGGCGCCGTCCACCCACCCGATGTACCAGTCGGGCTGGGTACCGGCCGAGACAGGGGAAGGATCATAAGGTCCATAGTTCCAGATGGGGTTGATCGTGAATGCCGCTGATATTGCGGCGATGATACCGAAGACGATGAAGAAGAAGCCGCCGGCCTTCGCCGCGTAAACGGGACCGACCGGATAGCCCACTACATTGTCATTGGTGCGGCCCGGGCCGGGGAATTGAGTGTGCTTGTGAACAACTACCAGGAAGAGGTGCATCGCGATCAGCAGGAGAATCAGAGCCGGAATCAGGAGGATGTGGAGCACGTACAAGCGCGGGATGATCACGGTACCGGGGAATTCACCGCCGAACAGGAAGAAACTGATGTAGGTCCCCACCACGGGAATTGACTTGATCACGCCGTCGATGATTCGAAGACCGTTACCGGAGAGCAGGTCGTCCGGGAGTGAGTACCCCGTGAACCCTGCGGCCATCGCAAGGATGAGCAGCACACCGCCGATAACCCAGTTCAGCTCGCGCGGACGCCGGAATGCACCGGTGAAGAAAACCCGCAGCATGTGCACTGACACGGCAGCAACGAAGAGCAGTGCAGACCAGTGGTGTACCTGCCGCATGAACAGCCCGCCACGGATATCAAAGGAGATATCGAGCGAGGAAGCGTAGGCCACCGACATTTCGATACCGCGCAGCGGTACGTAGCTTCCTTCGTAATGTGTTTCGGCCATCGAAGGGTCGAAGAAGAAGGTCAGGAATGTACCCGACAGAAGAAGGATGACGAAGGAGTAAAGCGCAACTTCGCCAAACATGAACGTCCAGTGGTCTGGGAAAATTTTCCGCCCAAACTCTTTGACTATCGCGGATCCACCGACGCGGGTATCGACGAAGTTGGCAATCTTGCCGACGTTTGTCTTTGGCTGGTACTGGTGTCCAGCTGCTGAGCTGCTCACACTCCACGCTCCCAGTAACTTGGTCCTACGGGTTCTTGGAAGTCGCTCGTCGCTACCAGGTA
This sequence comes from Arthrobacter parietis, assembly GCF_039530425.1. Taxonomy (NCBI): domain Bacteria; kingdom Bacillati; phylum Actinomycetota; class Actinomycetes; order Micrococcales; family Micrococcaceae; genus Arthrobacter; species Arthrobacter parietis. Next base: position 466,561 of record NZ_BAAAON010000002.1, read on the forward strand.
ACCTTCTTCATCCACGGAGATGGGAAGTTGGGGGAGCGGCCGGGCGGCCGGGCCGAAAATAACCTTCGCTTCTTGGGTGACGTCGAAGGTTGACTGATGGCACGGACAAAGCAGGTGATGGGTCTGCTGTTCGTAAAGGGCTACAGGGCAGCCCACATGGGTACAAATCTTGGAATAGGCAACGATGCCTTCATAGCCCCAATCCTCGCGCCCCGGAGACGGGTTCAGCGATTCAGGACTCAGGCGCATGAGTAGAACAACAGCCTTAGCCTTTTCCTCGAGTTTGTGTTCCGCCTCATTGAGGCCCTCGGGAATGACGTGGAACGCTGAGCCAATAGTGACGTCCGAAGCCCTGATCGGGGTGCCGCTCGGATCACGGGTCAGCCGTACGCCTTCATCCCACATGGTCTGGCGAAGCACGTCACCGGGCAGCGGACCGAGGTCCCGGAAGATTGCGATGGCCGGGAAGATTGCGAGGATTCCCGCGCCGAGGAGCGTATTGCGGATCAGCGGCCTGCGCTTGATTCCGGATTCTTCCAGGATGTCGCCAACGATTTTTTCAGCGTCAGCGCGGTCTGCTTCGGGGCGAATCTCGTGCCGGTCCTCAGCGATCTCATGATCCGGCATCAGCGTCTTGGCCCAGTGCACGATTCCGACACCAATGCCAAGCATGGCGAACGCGGTTCCCAATCCGAGGAGCAGGTTCTGTAGGCGGAGGTTCGCGATTGTCTGGTCGAGGGGGATAAAGAAATATCCGAAGAAGAAAAGCAATGTTCCAAAGATGGAAACGAGGAACAGCACTCCGACCTGACGCTCTGCGCGTTTCTCAGCCCGGGGGTCTACGTCAGCCAAACGCGGCCGGTGCGGTGGGAGTCCAGGATCCTGGAACTTCTGCAAGCCGCCCTGACCCGGCTTAGCTACGGTAACCGCGTTCTCCGGGCTGCCGTCACTATGGTCGGCCATGATCCCTCTCATCCTTCTTTAGAAACTTCACTCGTCAATCCTGTGTCCTTGGTTTAGTGCTGTGGCCGCTCGCTACGAGGAGCGGGAGGTCAGCCAGACTGTGAACGCGATTATCACTCCGAGCCCAGCAACCCAGATGAACAGTCCTTCTGACACCGGTCCTAGGGAACCAAGGTCCGCGCCGCCGGGGGAACCCTGCTCTTCGATGATGTTGAGGAACGCGATGATGTCCTGCTTGCCCTCAGGGGTGATGTTCGCGTCGCTGAAAACCGGCATGTTCTGCGGCCCGGTGATCATCGCTTCGTAGATGTGCTTGTCCGTCACGCCTTCGAGCGCCGGAGCGAACTTGCCCCGAGTCAACGCTCCACCAGCAGCGGCAGCGTTATGGCACATTGCGCAGTTCACTCGGAAAAGTTCACCGCCGGCAGCGGGGTCGGCACCTTCCAGGTCGAGCTCTTCCTCGCCGGGAATTGCAGGACCTGCGCCCAGCGAGGCGACGTAGGCGGACATCTGCCGGATCTGCTCATCGGTGAACTGAACCGGCTTCTGAAGCGCCTGCGGGCCCTGCATTTGAAGCGGCATACGCCCGGTGCCAACCTGGAAGTCAACTGCTGCGGCTCCCACGCCGACCAGCGAGGGCCCGTCTTCAGTGCCGGCCGCTCCCATGCCGTGGCACGTTGCGCAATTTGCGACGAAAAGTTTTTCGCCTTCTTCAATATCACTGGCTGAGAAAGTGGTTTGTGCCTTGGCCTCGTTCGCGTTGCTAGCGACGGCATAGATGCCACCTGTTAGCAACAATCCCATTAGCAGCAGCGCTATTGCTGCCAGGGGGTGACGCCGCCTCTGCGAAAGTGCCTTCACGTCCTGTTTCCTGCCTTCTGTATTGCTTCGGTACGGTACACGATTGGTGTCAGCCACCCTCGCGACCGCCACGCTAATTCTACACCGGGTAGAAAAGGGTTCAAGAGCAATCTACTTCAAGAAGTAGATGATGATGAACAGCCCGATCCACACCACGTCGACGAAGTGCCAGTAGTACGAAGTGACAATCGCCGACGTCGCTTCAAAGTGTCCGAACCGTTTGGCCGCGTAGGCGCGTCCAATAATGAAGAGAAAGGCGATCAGACCGCCGATGACGTGCAGGCCGTGGAAACCGGTGGTGATGTAGAACGACGATCCATAGGCATTGGCGGAAAGGGTGATCCCTTCGGCGACCAATTCTGCGTACTCATATGCCTGCACTGCCACGAACACTGCGCCCATGAGGAAGGTCAGCAGGTACCACTCGACCATGCCCCACTTGGCGATGTTGAACACTCCACCCGCCCTGCGGGGCTGGAGCCGCTCGGCGGCGAACACACCCATCTGGCAGGTGAACGAGCTCGAAACCAGAATGATGGTGTTGATCAGCGCAAAAGGTACATTCAGCTTCTCCGTCTCGGCAGCCCAGAGTTCGCCGGACGTGGAGCGCAATGTGAAGTACATGGCGAAGAGTCCGGCAAAGAACATAAGTTCACTGGAAAGCCATACAACGGTGCCTACCGACACCATGTTTGGCCGGTTGAGTGTTGGATGCGCAGTGGAGCTGGGGGCATGGGTCGCTGTCGTCACTCTGACATTATGTCTCTAAAAGATCCCACTTCACCAATGCGAAACGGCCTCGGCGTGCCCAGCTCATATGTGCGGATGCGAGAGTTGCCTGTAACGGCGCGGGAGTAACACCGTGATGAGTTTCTACAATTCGTAGATAACCTAGGGGAGTGACTGCGATTCCTGCTCCAGAAGCCCCCGCAACCAGCTGGCCGCAGCTGATCTCGAAGCTCATCGAGGGAGAGGATCTCACTGCGCCGCAGACCCGTTGGGCAATGGATTCCATTATGGAAGGACTCGCCTCGCATGCACAGGTCGCCGGATTCCTGATTGGCCTGCGAGCAAAGGGGGAATCTGTTGAGGAACTGGTGGGCCTCGTCGAGGCGATGCTCTCGCGTGCTCACACTATAGACGTGCCAGGTCCTGCCCTGGACATCGTGGGAACCGGCGGAGACGGCCTGAACACGCTCAATATCTCGACCATGTCCTCGCTGGTGGCCGTTGGTGCCGGTGCCAGGGTAGTCAAGCACGGGAATCGCGGTGCCTCCTCTTCCTCGGGTGCAGCTGATGTCATCGAGGCGCTGGGGGTGCGGCTTGACTTGTCTATCAGTGACGTAGCGCGCTCGGCGGAGCAAGCCAATATCACCTTCTGTTTTGCGCAGGTCTTTCACCCGTCGATGCGCCACGTTGCAGTACCGCGCAGGGAACTCGGTGTCCCTACCGCCTTCAATTTCCTGGGTCCGCTCAGCAATCCGGCCGGAGTCGAAGCGCAGGCGCTGGGTTGCGCCAGTGAACGGATGGCGCCGCTCATGGCGGGTGTTCTCGCAGCCCGGGGAGTCCGGGCGCTGGTTTTCCGGGGCAGCGACGGCCGCGACAAGCTGACGACGAGCGGATCATCCACCGTCTGGGAGGTGCGCGGCGGGGCCGTCGCCGAGCACACCGTCCATCCGGGTGATTTCGATCTGCCGGAAGCGGCTGTCGAGGCTCTGCGGGGTTCAGACGCCCAAAGCAACGCGAAGGTGGTTCGCGCCGTACTGGCGGGGGAGAAGGGGCCGGTGCGCGACGCCGTCGTCCTCAATGCGGCAGCGGGACTGACTGCGCTGGACACTGAGCACTCGGCTCCGCTTGTTGAGCGGATTCGAGCAAATATGCGCCGCGCAGAGCAGTCGATCGATTCTGGCGCGGCCCAGGCAGCGTTGGACCGCTGGATAGCGGTCACCAGCTCATAAGCGAGTGCTTAGCCCTCGAAACCGAGGGAGAAGGCGGCGTCGAGATCATGCTTCGAGTAGGACCGAAACGCAATCTGGGTGGTGGTCGATTCGACGCCCTCCACTTTTGACAACCGGTCGGCAATTACGTCCGCGAGATCTTCGTGGCGGTTCACCCGCGCAATGGCAATGAGGTCCCATTCGCCGGTGACTGAGTACACCTCGCTGATGCCCTCGAGTTCAGAAATTTCCTGCGCGCACTCGGGGATACGGCTGGCGTCGGTCTGGATGAGTACGAACGCACTGATCATCTGGGTGCTCCTTGGTTTCGACTGGTGTCCGTTGTGGGTTGTGGTTGAGGACGACGGCGCTGCATCAGCCGTACACCGGCGCGAGGGGCAATCAGGAACAGTCCCAATACGCCGAGCGCGACAATCTGGAACGACAAAGCCGCACCATCACCGAGAAGCACCCGTAGCGCCAGACCGCCGGCTGCCGTTCCCAGCCATAGCGGGACTGCAGTGCACAACAGCGCAAGGGGCCGGTGCCATGGACGCAAAATCGCCGTCGTGACGAAATAGGCAATGAGGAAGGGGAGTGCTGTACGAGTAATGCCGGAGGCGGAAAGCGCACCATAGTGGGAGAGGTGTCCGAGAAGCGCGAAGAGGGAAATCAACACGACGTCGGTGGTCAGCCAGGATGCGTACCCCCGACTGTTGGCAGCCCCGCGGCCGGAACTTACGCTCGTCATGATGTCAGCCTACTGGCTCCGGAAGCGAGACACCGCCTGCACGCAACGCCGGGGTGTCAGGGCAGTTGCATGCCCGCCTGTTCCATAGCGAAGAGACTCGATCTACCCTTGAACCATGTGCAGGAACATCAGAACACTCCATAATTTTGAACCGTCAGCAACCAGCGACGAGGTTCATGCGGCTGCGCTGCAGTACGTCCGGAAAATCAGCGGTACCACCAAACCATCGAAGGCGAACCAGGAGGCTTTCGATCGGGCTGTGGCGGAAATCGGATTCATCACCGAGCGACTCCTGGCGGAACTGGTCACGTCCGCGCCGCCGAAAGACCGGGACGAGGAAGCCGCGAAGGCGAAGGAGCGCTCAGCGCGTCGCTTCGCAACCGCCTGACCGGTTCGCTCGCGCCGCGCTTTCGCACGGTCGAAGAACCAGGTGCAAAAGGACTGGGAGCGGAACCTTTCGTGGTGCACTATGGTGACGGAGCGCACCGCAAGCGCGCCTCGACGAGAGGCACCGGTCGCCCCGGTGATGCGACACGAGGAGACCGATATGAGCACCCGCCTGAATCCTTACCTGGGCTTCCGCGATACCGCCCGGGAAGCGATGACGTACTACCAATCAGTCTTCGGCGGTGAACTTACCCTCAGCACGTTTGGTGATTTCCAAGCCAGCGAGGACGAAAGCGAGCTGGACAAGATCATGCACGGAATGCTGACCGCGGACAACGGAATGGTGCTGATGGCAGCTGACACGCCCAACAGCATGGACTACACACCCGGCAATACGTTTTCGATTTCCCTCAGCGGCGAGGACGAAAATGAGCTGCGCGGTTATTGGGACCGCCTGGCTGGAGAAGGGACTGTGACTGTTCCCCTCGAAGTTGCTCCTTGGGGTGACCACTTCGGTATGTGCACCGACAAGTTCGGTGTTGCCTGGCTGATCAACGTCGCCGGCCAGCCGCAGCAGTAGGGGCAGGGAATCCGATCCTTTAGTTGACATAATGTCGATTATCGGCACTTCGCGGGAGGGGTCTGGAAGGGGCAGGCCAGGCGTCTCACGGCGGAATGTGCTGATCGTTTTATGTCTGACCGAAATCACCAGTTGGGGCATTCTCTTCTACGCCTTCCCTGTTCTTGCCGGACAGATCAGTTCGACCACCGGCTGGACGCTCCCTGTTGTCAACGGTGCGTTCTCGACCGGACTGGTGTGTTCGGCGCTCACGGGACTGGTTGTCGGTCGAATTCTGGACCGCAGTGGACCTCGGGCCGTGATGACTGCAGGGTCTTTCATCGCCGCGCCCGCGCTGTGCATGGTCGCCCTGGCCGCCAACCTCCCGATGTTCTTCGCTGGCTGGGTGCTGACCGGCGCAGCCATGGGCATGGTCCTGTACCCACCGGCGTTCGCCGCTGTAACGCGTTGGTGGAGCGTTGGGCGCACCCGCGCGCTGACCATTCTGACAATCGTGGGCGGACTGGCCAGCACGGTCTTTGCGCCGTTGACTGCCGTCATTTCAGCCGGCGTCGGTTGGCGCTCCACCTACCTGATCCTCGCGCTCGTGCTTTTCATCGTCACCGTTCCGGCGCATTTTTTCGGGCTTCGCCGGCCGTGGGAGCCGCACCGGTCCCACCCCGGGCTACCCGAGATTGCGCACGGGCAGCCCGACGAAATCGCCAGGAGCGTGCCGTTTCTGGCCCTCGTAGCGGCTGTCAGTCTGGCCGCCCTCGCGTCCTTCGCCGCCGTCGTCAATCTGGTTCCGCTACTGACCGAGCGCGGGATCAGCACCTCGCTGGCGGCCACGGCGCTGGGAATAGGCGGCGTCGGCCAGGTTCTCGGCCGCCTGGGCTACAGCCTCTTCGAACGGCTTCCGCTTCGTCTCCGGACAGCACTGGTGCTACTGGGAACAACGCTGACGACGGCGCTGCTGGGCCTAACTGAGACCCTCACCGCCGCACTGTTGATCGCTCTCGCAGCCGGTGTTGCACGCGGAATCTTCACCCTCCTGCACGCGACTGCTGTTCCGGATCGCTGGGGCCCGGCCCATTACGGCCGGTTGACGGCTCTCGTCGCCTCACCCATCACCCTCGCCACGGCACTCGGTCCGTGGGCAGGCGCCGGCCTCGCCGCTCTATTGGGAAGCTACTCACGCGCTTTTCTTGTGCTTGCAGCAATCAACGCCGTCGCCATCCTGTTGGCCTTCTACAGTGTGCCGAGGGGATCATCCATGCCAGGCGGCGAACCTAGGATGGACTGATGAACTTCCACTCTCCCGAAAGTATCCGGGCGCTGGTGCACCGTGTTATCGCGCAGGACCAGCCGCCGATCGTCCAACTGGGTGATCCGGTGCTGCGGAACCCCGCCGCCCCGTTCGACGGTCAGCTCGATGATTCAGAGCTGGCCGGACTTCTCGCCGTTATGCGCAAGGCCATGCAGGACGCACCGGGCGTCGGACTGGCAGCACCGCAATTGGGAATACCGTTGCGCCTCGCGGTCATCGAAGATGTCATTCCCCAGCCCGTCGAGGTTGCCGAACTCCGTGAACGGCCGCTGCTGCCCTACTTTGCAGTGATCAACCCGATGTACACGCCCATCGGCCGGGAGACGTCGTCGTTTTTTGAAGGCTGCCTGTCCTTCAGCGGTTGGCAGGCCGTGGTTGCACGGAGTCGATCGGTACAGCTCGAATACCTGACGCCCGAAGGCAAGAATGTAACCCGGCAGTTCACGGGCTGGCCCGCCCGCATCGTCCAGCACGAAACCGATCACCTGAACGGTGCCATTTATATCGACAAGGCCAACACGCGATCGCTTGTCAGCAGCGCAGCTTACAGTGAGCGCTGGGCGCAGCCCGGAATCGAACTGGCCCAACGCTCACTCAACTTCTAGGCACCTTCACCGCAGATGCGCGCAGGGTCAAGCCGGCTGATTCTTCTTGCTCGGCAACTTGTCAGCCCACCACCGCAGGATGTGCTCGAACCGCTGTCGCCGGTGCCACGGTGTGCCGGAGCGCGACAGTTCGTGCGTCTCCCCCGGGAAAATCAGCATTTCGGTCTCCACTCCGTGGCGCTTCAGAGCGGTATAGTAACGCTGCGCCTGCTCGAGCGGACAGCGCAGATCCTCCTCCGAGTGGATAACGAAGGTGGGGGTCCGAACCTTGTCGACGTGCGCATACGGACTCTGCGCCCGGACCTTCTCGGGGTCCGCGCCGGTGTAAGCCTCGGAGAAGAACCAGCCGATGTCCGACGAGCCGATGAAGGACTCAGGGTCGAGGAAGCCCCGTTCAACGATGGCGCCCTGGAAACGGTGGTCGTTCGCAATCAGCCAGGCTGTCAGGTAACCGCCATAGGAGCCGCCCATCACACCCAGCCGGTCTCCGTCCAGCCCGTCATACTTCGCCACAGCGCCCTCAAGGAACGCGAGGACGTCCTGCATGTCCACCGTGCCCATCGCTTCCTTGATCACGCGGCCGTGTTCCTGACCGTAACCGGCTGCGCCGCGGGGGTTGCACATGAGAACCGCGTACCCTGCCTCGAGAAACACCTGCGCCTCGTCGAAGTAGCCCCAGCCGTACTGGGCATAGGGCCCGCCGTGGATGTTGAGGAGAACGGGATGCGGGCCCTCGCCCTCCGGCACCAGCACCCAGCCGTGCACGGGATAGCCGTCCGGCGCAGTGAACGTCTCCTCCTGCGGTTCGACGACTGTTGTCTCGCTGCGCAAGGCAGCCGAGAAGTCGGTCAGCCGTGTCAGCGTCTTGCCGTCGATCCTCGCAACGTCTCCCATGGTGCCAGGGTCCGTGTAGGTGACGACGATGATGCCATCACGGCTTGCGGCGCCCGTCACGATGTATTCACCGTCCGCCACCGTTTGGATTGCACCCTGCGAATTCACACGGCGCAGATCTCCGGCGCCGCGGCTGCGGTTGAAGACAAGGACGCTGTCCGCTCCAGCCTGGACAACTTCGCCGACTTCCCCGAGGTCGAGCACTTCCGGATCCGTCAATACGCGCACCTGAGCCGGATCCTCGACCGGCGCAATGTACAGGGCGGTATTACGCGCCACGAAGTCGACGCCGCTCGTTGACAGCGAGCTGCCGAGGTAGAAGAGCCACTGGCCATCCTCGCTGTGAACCGGGTTACCGCAGCTGACGAGTTCGTCGGTGAAGTTGCTCAGCCGCTGCATGTCGGAACCATCCAGCGCAATGGAATAGATGTCCGAACGCAGGTTGGTTGCGGAGTCCGGCTCCAGGGCTGCGCTGAACAGGATGCGCGAGCCGTCAGCGGAGAAAGTCGGCTCCGAGTGGTCGGCATCCGCATCGGTGAGCTGCTTCGGCTCGGTGTAAGCTGACGGCGCGTCCTCCTTACCAGAGCGTGCCGCCCGCCCGACGGGCTTCACAAACGGCTCCTCACCCAACGGCGGAACATCCAGGAGAAAAAGCTGTGACCGCTTATCCGCGATGTAGCCGGCACCATTCATCTGGTATTTGAAGCCGTCGATGAGCCGTGGATTCTCCTGCCCGCCGGACACTCCCTCCACCGTGCCGTACCGGCCGTCTTCGGGCACGCGAGCGGACAGCACCAGCCGTCGGGAGTCGGGCGACCATTCAAACCCGGACACGCCGAGAGGTCGGTCGGTCAACTGCCGCGGCTCCCCTCCCCTGCTGTCCGTAAGGAAAACCTGGGGCTTGCCGCCAGCGGATGTCCGCAGGAAAGCGAGCGCGGCGCCGTCGGGCGAGTATTTGGGTGAGCTGTCCCGAAAGCCGCGGGTGAGGCGGCGGGGAGAACCATTCTCCAGCGGCACCTCCCATAGCTGACCGACATAGGCGTCGGCGTCGTAGTCCGGCCGGGTTACGGAGACTACGCAGCGTTGGGTGTCCGGGTGGAGCGAGGGTGCGCTCACTGAATGAAGAAGATTGAGTGTGTTTGGTTTCACATTCCGAGACTATGCCTCCGAGGCGCCGACACTCAAAATGGGCAGGGGTCCACCTACGATGGTGGGGTGCCGACTTACCCGGAATCTCTGCTCCTCTGTCCGGTCTGTCGGGATCCGTTGACGGTGAATTCCGCCGGTCAGCACGGGAAGAAGATGGACGACGGCGCGGCACGCTTCCTGCGTTGTCCGCGGGGCCACCGCTTCGACGCGGCACGGCAGGGCTACTTCAATCTGCTGACCGGACGGGGAACCGAGTTCGAATCAGATACCGCAGCGATGGTGCAGGCCCGTGTCGACTTCCTCGGGGGCGGGCATTTCCAGCCGCTGGCGAACGCGGTCTCCTCGGCCGCCGAGAGTTTCGCCGGGAACCTGCCCCTGGTCCTCGATGTCGGAGCGGGGACCGGTTACTACCTCAAGGCGCTTCAGGAAAGGGTGTCCGTCTCCGCGTCGGTCGCGCTGGACATCTCGAAGTATGCGTTGAGGCGGTCAGCAAAAGAGCTACCGGATGCACTCTGCCTGGTGTGTGACGTCTGGAGACCCCTGCCGGTCGCTGATCAGCGCGTAGACCTCCTCCTCAACATCTTCGCTCCACGGAATGTACCTGAGTTCGCTCGGGTTTGCAGCGACCGGGCGGTCGCGCTGGTGGTCACTCCGCTGCCACACCATCTCCGGGAAATTGCAGAGCTTGCGGGGCTCCTCGGCATCCGTCCTGGAAAGGCCACAGAGGTGGCCACCTCGATGGCGGAATTCTTCGATGTGATTGAAGTCAGGAGGGTGGAGTTCGGGATGCGCCTCTCCCCCATCGATGTGCGCAATGTTGCGGCCATGGGCCCGGCAGGCCACCACACCCTGCGCATCGACGTCGACTCCCTTCCTCCCACTTCGGACGTCACCGCGGCCTTCACCGTTCAGGTCTTCCAAAAGCGCGCGCACACAAGCTAGCCGGTCAGGATATGTCGCGCAGGGATATTCCGCCGGGGCTATATATTTCGCTCCGCGGGTTTGGCATGATGGTTGGTAGGCACTCCGGGCGTATTGCAGAGCCGCAGTGCCGTCAGGGAGGGGAAGACTGATGCTTGACTGGCTGGTTCAGAACACCTGGATACTATGGCTCGTGCTTGTGCTCGGCCTGGCCGCGGTTGAGACGCTGACTCTCGACCTGTTCTTCCTCATGCTGGCAACGGGAGCCCTTGCCGGACTGGTGGGAGCGCTGGCAGGAGCAAGCTTCTTCATCCAGGTCGTGCTCTTTTGCGTCGTCTCCCTCCTGATGGTGCTGCTCGTTCGGCCGGTGGCCCTCCGGCACCTCAAGAGCGGCTCAGCCGAGCAGCTCAGTAATATCGACCGACTGATCGGTGAGCAAGCCCTCGCCTTGGAACCGGTGACCGGGGTGACCGGCACAGTCAAGATCGGCGGTGACACCTGGACCGCGCGGACCTCCGACGGCTCTTCGTTGCCCGCCGGGAGTCGCGCCACCGTCTCCCGGATCGATGGGGCAACTGCCGTCGTCGTCGGCACACAACAGGCGGAAAGCGGACCGATCATCCCGTCGTGAGACGGGACCTGCACCATTCACACAACAAGGGGAACCATGTTCACAGATTCAGGCGCAATCGGACTCACCATTGTTCTGATTGTTCTGATCGTTTTTGTCCTGATCATCCTGGTGAAATCCGTGCGGATCATTCCGCAGGCTCGCGCCGGTGTCGTCGAACGGCTCGGAAAATACCAGCGGACACTTCTGCCCGGGCTGACAATCCTGATTCCGTTTGTCGATCGACTGCTTCCGCTCCTCGACCTGCGCGAACAAGTCGTCTCGTTCCCCCCACAACCCGTCATCACCGAAGACAACCTCGTCGTATCCATCGACACAGTGGTCTACTTCCAGGTGACGGACGCGCGGGCTGCAACCTATGAGATCGCCAATTACATTCAGGCTGTGGAACAACTGACCACCACCACGCTCAGGAATGTCGTCGGCGGGCTGAATCTTGAGGAAGCGCTGACCTCACGGGACCAGATCAACGGTCAACTCCGGGGAGTTCTTGATGAAGCCACCGGACGGTGGGGTATCCGGGTCTCTCGCGTGGAACTGAAGGCGATCGATCCCCCGCACTCCATCCAGGACTCGATGGAGAAGCAGATGCGTGCAGAACGCGATCGCCGTGCTGCCATCCTTACTGCCGAAGGCACCAAGCAGTCACAGATCCTCACAGCAGAGGGCCAACGGCAGGCCGCAATCCTGGCTGCAGAAGGTGATGCAAAGGCTGCCATTCTGAGGGCTGACGGTGAGTCGCAAGCCATTCAGAAAGTCTTCGACGCCATCCACAAGGGCAACCCGACCCAGAAACTGCTCGCTTACCAATACCTGCAGACACTTCCGAAGCTCGCTCAGGGCAATTCAAACAAGTTGTGGATCATCCCGAGCGAAGTAGGGGAAGCACTCAAGGGAATTGGAAATGTACTGGGCGCGCAGGAGCGCGGTGAAATGGAGGACTCCGGGTCTTCCCTTCCTGCAGAGGACAACTCCCGCTCCTGAGGTTCCTCCGCTGAGATCATGCCGTTCGCTGGCTGGCCGATCGAATTGGGCTATTCCAGAAGCGTCGGTATAGTGGAGTGTTTGCCGAAGGAGAGTGCCGCCGGGAACAGACGGCGGTTGAGTGACGTTATACCTGTGGTAACACGGCGTCGAAGTCGTTGTGCTGTGCTCCCGAAGGGAGTGCGGCAGAGGCATCTGGGAGTCCAGGATGCCATACGTAGTTTAGGGAGAAAAGATGAGCGACCGTAGCCTGCGGGGTATGCGCCTTGGCGCCCAGAGCATGGAGACTGAGTCCGGCGTTGAGCCGGCACCCCGCCAGCGTGTTGAGTACCGTTGCGAGGACGGCGAACGTGTCTTCGTGACCTTCGCCGCTGAAGCGGAAATTCCTCCGGTATGGGTTTCCAAGACCGGCAAGGAAGCGCTGCTTGTGGATGGTGAGCGTCCCGACACCTCCGGAGACAAGCCCGTTCGTACCCACTGGGACATGCTTCTGGAGCGCCGTTCCATGGAGGAGCTGGAGCAGATTCTCGAGGATCGCCTGAACATCCTTCGGGAGCGCCGCGGGGAGCGCCGCTCCGCCTGATTCGTCGGTACCTGAGAAGCCCGGGAACTTCACCAAGTTCCCGGGCTTCTCTTGTATTCCAAAAGGCCTGCTTCTGCTGCGCTGGATGTTGGGCGCGGGACTGCCTCCCGGTGGCTACGGTCTGCCGGATAGGTGCCCGGCCAGAACCGACCACCGCGCTGCAATGCCCCAGCGGGTGACGTTGGCAATGGCCTCAAAGACGATATTGCCGCTCATCTTGGAGTCTCCGTACTCTCGTTCCACGAACGTGATGGGCACCTCAACAATGCGGAGCCCACATTTGGCTACCCTGAACGTCATGTCCACCTGGAACCCATAGCCGACAGAATCCACCGTAGCCAGATCGATGCTTTCGAGGGTCTCTCTGCGGAAAGCCCGGTAACCGGCTGTGATGTCGCGGACCGTCAGCCCCAGCATGGTACGTGAGTAGAGGCTGCCTGCCCTGGATAGCAGCTTGCGGTGGAGCGGCCAGTTGACAACCGATCCGCCAGGAACCCAACGGGACCCGATGACCAGGTGGGCGCGCGCAACAGCATCAATCAACGCAGGTAGTTGTTCCGGTTGGTGGGAACCGTCAGCGTCCATCTCGACGAGGACGTCATAGCCGCGCTCGAGCGCCCAGCGGAAGCCGGCGATGTAGGCAGCCCCCAACCCATCTTTGCCGTGCCGGTGCAGGACATGCACTGCGGGGTCCTTGGCGGCGATCCTGTCCGCGACTGCTCCTGTGCCGTCCGGGCTGTTGTCATCCACTACCAGGACGTCCGAATCCGGAACTGCGGCTCGTAGCCGGTCAAGAGTCAGCGGAAGGGACTGGCGCTCGTTGTAGGTAGGAATAATGGTGACAACGCGCACTCATGAACCTTTCGATGGGCCTGTGCGCAGGGCGCAACAGCCGAAGAATCCGGACCGGCTTCCCAGTATAGGCCGATGCGCGGAGCGCATCCTCGACATGTGGCTACGGGGAAATGGTGGTTACGGGTAGGTTCACACGCCTTCGGGCCAGCAGTGATCAATTGATCGGCGCTGTTTTCTACTGACGTGCAAACCTACCCGTTGTGATTACCAAGCCTTCCACCACGAAGAAAATCCGCGACGTTCGCGTCTTTCGTCCCCTTCGGCGTCCACGGTGTGCGGTGGCTCGGTCAGGTCTGTCCGGAATGCCGGATCTCAACCCGTAGATCTAAAAGCTTACGGCCTGTAGTGAGAGTGTCAACAGCGCTCTGACCTGCTAATTTATATGTTTCTGCAGGTCAGCGTCACGCCCGGTGAGATCGCCGGTTTGGCATTTGTCGGTCTTCACCGTGCGTCCAGCCCGCCGCGAGTGAAGAGCTGACGACCGTGATGCACGGTCTCAAGGCAACGAGGCTCACTGCCGGTATCCAGCGCGGGAAGCAAGGGCGTCCCTGCCCTCGGGTCAGTGCTCCAGGACTGTACTCTGCTGTCCGGTGTCTGGACCATGAGTTCGTCCACCTCCCATACCGCGTAGGAAGCCGGAGCCCCGGGGACCAGTTGGCCCAGCAGGGGGTTTTCGGCACCCACCGCGCGCCATCCTGCGCGCGTGTGAGCGATGAAAGCCGCACGCGCCGAAATTCTCTCCTCTGGGCTGGCGTGGGTCATGCATGCCCGGACAGATTGCCACGGTGACATTCTGGTGACCGGTGAATCTGAACCGAGGCACACAGGCACGCCCTGACTCAACAGACTCCCGACCCGATTCATCGGCACATAGCGGTCACGGCCGAGACGCTGTTCGTACAGGCCTCCCGGAGCTCCCCACAGAGCGTCAAAACCGGATTGGGCGCTGACAATAGCGCCGAAATGGACGAGGCTGCGGATGGACTCGTCATCGGCCATCTCGACGTGCTCAAGTCGATGCCGTGCGGCTCGCACCTTCTCGATTCCGTGGACCGCAGCGGCCTTCTCAAGCCCGGCGATCACCGTATCGAGTCCCTCGTCGCCGATGACATGGAAACCGGCCTGCCTGCCGGCAGCGGTGGCCGCACCGAGGTGGGAAGCGACGTCGTCGGCGTGCATGAAGGCGGTTCCGCTGGAGTGCGGCGCGTCAGCGTAGGGGACGCGCATGCGCGCCGTATGGGAACCGATCGAGCCGTCCACGTTGAGGTCCCCGCCCAGGCCCAGTACCCGACCATCGAAACCAGCGAGCACTGAGCGGAGCTCCTCTTCGGAAGTCACTGCCTGCCCCCAATAGGCAAGAACCTCAGGATGCGCTCCGTCAAGGGATAGCAGCGAAAGGACGTCCTCCCGCGGGGCTATGTGGGGCGCAGCCATCTCGACGACCGTAACGATCCCGTTGGCGGCCGCATTATCCAGCGCGGTTCGCTGTAGGGTTGTCCGCTCAGCTGCGCCGGGGCTGCGGACGGCGGTCCGTGCGGCGAGGTGCGCCTCCCGCACAACAAACCCGTTGTCCCATCCCGAATGTGTGTGGAGGGCAAGCCGCTGTGCCAGGGACGCGGATACGACGGCGGAATGAACGTCAGCCCGGACAAGGTAAACGTCTCTGCCTCCGGAGGCGTTGTCGAGTTCTGCCGCTGTAGGCGGACGTCGCTCGGACCACCTCGATTCATCCCAGCCGTTTCCCATGATGGTTCCCGGGATACTTGCGGCAGCGCCGGCAACGAGCTCCAGCAGCTCACCCAGGCTGTTGACCTCCGTGAGGTCAAGGGAGGTCAGCGCCAGACCGGTCTCGGTGGTGTGGAAGTGTGAATCGACGAAGCCGGGGGCTATGAGCGCTCCCTGCAGGTCAATTATCACCATGCTGCTGTCCGCCAGTGACGCCGCCGCATGTTCAGACCCGACCCAGGCCACCGTATCGCCGGTAACCAGCATCGCAGTTGCGAACGGATCGGCTGCGCTATAGACGGAACCGTTGCGGTAAAGAATGGGCTTTCGATCATTTACAGACACGGGCGTGCAACTTTCAGTGAGATGAGCCGGCAGGCTATTCGGTAACGGCGGAGTAGGCGACGACGCCGCGGCGGATCAGGTCGATCGAACTGATGCATAGGCGGCGGAAACCGGGGGGCAGATCCGGTACTTTGGCCAATTGGTCGATGAGGTCGATGATCTGCTTGGTCCACCGGACGAAGTCCCCGGCCGCGAGATCGGTACCCTGCAGGGCGCTTTGGAGCCCCTTTCCTCGCGCCCACTTGTAGATCGGCCACACCAGGCCGAAGTCAGGTTCACTCGTGACCGACAGACGGTACTGCTCCTCCATATCCGTCAGGCGTGACCACTGGCGGATAACGACGTCGATCGACGTCTCAAGGGAGATTGACGGCATCCGTGGACGAAGTCCGCGTTCCTCCCGTTTAGCCTGGTAGACGAGCGCCGACGCAAACGCAGCGAGCTCCGCCGCATCGAGGTCGTCGAATCCGCCGTGCTCCAGGGACAGCGCGATCAGCAAATCCTTTTCGCCATAGATGCGGCGCAGCTTCTGACCTGCAGGTGTGGTGGACAGGCCCTGATCGGCGTCTTCCTGAAGGTAGCCATACTCAAGCAGTACTTCGGAAACCCGGTCGAACGTTTTCGCGATGGTGTTTGTGCGGCCCTGGATCTGTTGGACCAGGCGGTCTGTCTCCCGGCGCAGCTTCCACCATCGTTCGGCCCACCGGGCGTGGTTCTCGCGGTCGCTGCAGCCATGGCAGGGATGCGCCCTGAGCCGGCGGCGGAGCTCAGCAATCGCCTTTTCCTGACGCTCGGTACCGGTCGCTGGGAACTCAACCGGCGCTCTGGTGGCGGGCGGGCGCCGGTCGTTCAGGGAGTTCCTGAGAGAGGCAGCGAGGTCCCGGCGGTCCTTCGGCTTTCGCGCGTCGAACTGTTTCGGAACCCTGATCCGCGAAAGAACCGCCACCGGCCCGTCGAGGTCCTGTACCGACAGCCGGCGAACGTGTTTTTCCATGGTGAGAACGGTAGGGCGGGGATCCCGCGTTGCGTCAGCAGACAGCACGACCGCATAGCCCGCGATCCGACCGGCAGGAATATCGACGACGTCGCCTGGGCGCAGTCCTTCAAGAGAGGCGGCAGCGGCGCTTCGCCGGTTCCGGCTGCCCGCCCTGGATGCGGCAGCCTCGAGATCGGACAGTTCCCGGCGGATCGAGGAGTACTCGGAGAAGTCACCGAGGTGGCACGTCATCGCCTCCGCGTAGCCCTTGAGGGATTCCTCGCGTGTGCGGACCTGACGAGCCAGGCCCACCACCGAGCGGTCAGCCTGAAACTGGGCGAACGAGGTCTCAAGAATCTCCCGCGTCCGGTACTGTCCGAACTGCGAGACAAGGTTGATGCTCATATTGTAGGTTGGCCGGAAGCTGGAGTTCAGCGGGTAGGTCCGGCGCGAGGCGAGACCGGCGACCGCCCCGGGATCTGTCCCCGACTGCCAGAGCACGACGGCGTGACCCTCCACGTCGATTCCCCGACGGCCAGCCCGGCCGGTAAGCTGCGTGTACTCTCCCGCCGTGATGTTCACGTGGGCTTCCCCGTTGAACTTGTCGAGTTTCTCGAGCACCACCGACCTGGCCGGCATATTCACTCCGAGAGCCAGGGTCTCGGTAGCGAAAACGGCTTTGACCAGTCCCTCTTCGAAAAGCTTCTCCACTACTTCCTTGAAGGTAGGCAGCATCCCCGCGTGATGCGCGGCAAACCCGCGGATCAGCCCTTCACGCCAGGACCAGAACCCAAGTATCTCCAGATCCTCCTCCGGGATGTCGAGGGTTGCTTCCTCGACCCGCTCACTGATGACGCCGCGCTCGTATTCCGTGGTGAGCCATAGCCCGGCATCGAGGCACTGTGTAACTGCTCCCTCGCAGCCATTGCGCGAGAAAATGAAGGTGATCGCCGGCAGAAGACCTTCCCTGTCAAGGGCAGAAATCACCTGGGGGCGGCTTGCCCGTCGTACAGCAGTCTGTGGCTGCTGGTAACGGTTCGTGTTGCCCCGCCCACGCTTGGAGCCTCCCGCCCCCCAGCGGGCCCTTTGATTCAATCGGGTTTCGGTGGTGGCCAGGTTTAGCAGCTCCGGATTCACGGCGAATTTTTCTTCCGCGCCGGTTGAGGATCCCTCGGCCGCTGCCTCGTCGAAGGCGACTTCCCCTGCGAAGAGGTCGAGCAGATCATGACCGACCATCACGTGCTGCCAGAGCGGTACGGGCCGGTGCTCGGACACCACCACATCGGTGTCTCCCCGCACGGTATCCAACCAGGCCCCGAATTCCTCCGCGTTGGACACCGTTGCACTCAGGGAAACAACCTTGACCTCGGTTGGCAGGTGGATGATCACCTCTTCCCACACAGCGCCGCGGAACCGGTCAGCCAGGTAGTGCACCTCATCCATGACGACATATCCGAGGCCGGCGAGGGTATCCGAGTCCGCATACAGCATGTTGCGAAGAACTTCGGTAGTCATCACGACGACGGGGGCTTCAGAGTTGATACTCGTGTCACCGGTGAGCAGGCCTACGCGGTCTGCTCCATGGACCGCGGCAAGCTCCGCGTACTTCTGATTGCTGAGCGCTTTGATGGGGGTGGTGTAGAACGCCTTGAGGTGGTCCTTGAGCGCCATGTAGATGGCGAATTCCCCGACTACTGTCTTTCCTGCGCCTGTGGGCGCGGCTACGAGGACTCCCCTGCCCGCTTCAAGTGACGTGCACGATTCGCGTTGGAACTCGTCGAGCTCAAAACCGAGGGTCTGTTCAAACTGGTGAAGCCGGGTTTTCTCGTACCGGTTGCGTGCCTGCGCTGCCTGGTACCGCTCGGCTGGGGAGGTCATGGTTCAAGCCTAAGCTCTGCAGGGTCGCGGCTCCTGCAATTGAGCCGGGCTCAGAGCCCGTCGATCCTTGAGGCGCTATCTGCATTGGCCTCAATGTCAGCGTCCCTCGCAGCGTTTCGTTTATCACGGCGTTTGTCATTAACCAGGCAGAGCGCGACTGCCACGAAAAACAGCAGCAGCAACGGTACCGCCAGGTAGAACATGCTCATGGCATCTCCGCCTGGTGCCGCCATCGCCGCGAACAGGCAGATAAGGAACACGGTGACGCGCCAGGATTTCAACACTTGCTTGCCTTTGATGACACCCACGAGGTTGAGTCCGAAGAGCACCACGGGCAGGAGGAAGGCAATACCGAAAGCGAGCATCAGCCGCAGGAGGAAGGTTATGTACACAGGAACCGAAATGAGGTTCGCGAAACCTTCCGGTGTGAAGTCTGTCAGTACCCGCACCGCACCCGGCAGGATCAGCCAGGCCAGGGAAAGGCCTCCAATGAACAGTGGAACGGCAACGGCGATGAAACCGAGCGCGACGCGCCGTTCCTTGACGCGCAGACCCGGCGTGATGAATGCCCACAGCTGGTAGAGCCAGACGGGGCTGGCGATCACGAGACCGAGGAAGACCGAGATCTGAATCATCAGGTCAAAAGGGGACCCGACGCCGTCGAAATTCAGCGCCGCATTTCTTCCGTCAATCTCATTGATGTTCCGTACCGGCTCAGCGAGGGCTTCGAGCACCGGGTTGTAAATGAAGAATCCGACGACGGTCCCCACGACGAGCGCGATGGCGGACTTGAAAAGCCGGTTGCGCGCCTCGATCAGATGTTCTTTGAGCGCCATCCTCCCCTCGGGGTTCGATTTGCGCCCTTTTACCCTCGGCATCCTGCTCAGCTGGTTGAAGACGAGCTGCCCGGTCCCGAGGAGCGGGTGGAGCCGTGCTGGGGATCGGTGCTCCGCGGCGCTTCATCGCGGCGGGGCTGATCCATTACCCGTCCTTCTACCGGCGCGGAATCATCAGGGTCGGTGGAACCGTTTTCTTCCTTCATCTGCCGGACTTCCGACTTGAAGATACGGAGCGACTGGCCGACGCTGCGCGCCAGACCGGGGAGTTTGGGCGCGCCAAACAGCAGGATCGCGATAACGATGATGATAAGGATGTGCCAACCCTGGATCTGCATGACGAATGTCCTCTCGGTGAGTCTGAATTCAAGTCTAGGTCATAGGTGCGGTAAGTCACGCAGGAGCTGAGGCTGCCCGTGAAGTGAGCGCCGCCGTACTCTTCGCTCCAACCGCTGCCACTTGCGGGTCCTGGAGGCAACAGCATTCTGGGTGCGGACCACAGCAGGAGCTGCAAAAACGGCGAGGGGCACCCGCCGCTCCTCAGCAGTCCGCTCGGCAGTGCCGAAATCAGGCGCCAGGAGCTCCGAGGCTCGCCCTGCTTCCTCCATGAGTGCGGTGAAGCCACGGAAGAGGCGCCAAGCGAGGAAACCCAGAAAGAGAAGCGACAGCGCGGCTAGCGCGAGCCACAGAAGAATCCACGTCCACCATTCCATAGGGTCAAGTCTAGGTGGCGGTGCGCGGTGCTCGAACGGCCAGCGCTGCGTCAATGAAGCTGAGGGCATGTTCCCGCTCCTTTTGCGGGGATGCCACGCTGCACTCACCTCCAAGGCTCGCCACCAGACCGGGTAGCCAGGCGGTGGTGCCGACACTGATTTCCGCGACAAGCCTGCCATCGTCAGTCTTCGCTGTTCGCTCAGCCGCATAGGATTGCGCGATCCACTGCGCGCTTGGGCCCAGGATAAGCACAACCTTATGATCTGCGACTGACCGGTCGAAGATCACGGATGGAGTCTCCGCCCTCTGTGTGCTCGGCAGTTCGGTCAGTTCCACCCGCTGGATGCGGTCAAGCCGAAAGTTGCGACGGCCGCCGGCGCTGTGACACCAGGCATCCAGGTACCAGGCATCCTCGTGGAGGAACGCGCTGAGAGGCTCCACGAACCTCTCGGTCACCTCGTCACGGGCAGGTACGACGTAGCGCAGGTGCAACTGTCTCCGCTGCTCGATTCCGGCACGCACCGCGGCAAGGACAGGAGCAACCTCGTCTTCCGTGATCCTCGTGGCGATCGAGTCATTCATGCGCCCTGCCTCCCCTGCACCCGCGCGGAGCTTTTCCCGTGCCGAGCGGACCGCTGAGTGATCGGGCAGGCCAGGGAGGTTGATCAGGGTATCCAGTCCCACCAGGAGTGCGCAGACTTCATCAAGGCCGAAGCGGATGGGATCGCCCAGCGACTGGGGGTCGCTGATATAAATTCGGCCGTCCTCGAGCTGGATGTCTATCAGGCCGTCCGGGTAGAAGCGCGGACCGCTCACGAAGAGCAACTCCACATCCTTGATCAGCTGAGCCGGGGTGATGCTGAAGGCGCGGGCCGCTTCGGCCACCTCCACTCCTGGGTTGTTGAGCAGATAGGGCACCAGGTCGAGCAGCCGTAACACCCGGTCCTCGGTGGAAGCGGTTGGCCGGGAGGCAGGTTGTGCCGTGAAGTTTCCTTCCAGAGAGAACGACGGCGGCGTGTCCCGCAGCGCACGCGCCGCACCGGTCAGCAGGCGTCGTACTTCCGCAACCAGCGGTTCCGGGGAGAGCGCTTCAGCGTTCGCTCCGAAGGACGCGATCACACCTGCCGCTGTTGCTTCATCTGAGTAAGGAAATGTCAGGATGTCCCACCCATCACCGTGCAGGGTTGAGCGTGCGCCGGGCCGCGCCCGGAGGAGATGGCAGGTTCCCGTCCGGATTGCGACGGTCGCCCGTCGGCCAGGATTCTCGGCCTTGAGTGTTGCGAGCGAAGCGGACATGGAAAAGCCGGCCGGAACGCTGTAAGTACCGCCCAGTGTTGCGGGGGGCGTGGTCATGCGGGTAAGGCGGAACCAGCGCTCTGCCTCCCGGTCGAGATCAAAGCCAACCAGATACCAGTGTCCGAACCGGCTCCCCATTCCCCACGGCTGCACCCTGCGCTCCCGCTCCTCCCCGGTACTTGCCGCCCTGTACCCGAACAGAATCACTCGGCGTCCTGTGGTGGCTTGCCAAAGCGCGTCCCAGAACGGTTCGTTCGTTTGGATACGGGCATTGATCGGAGACGGAGAGACCGTCTCCGTGCCTACTCCCCTGCCCTGCAACTTTCGTAGCGCGCGTGATGCCGCCGCACCCAGCGAGGCTTCCTCCCACATACCCGCCGCGATGGTGAGGGCCGCGGACTCAGCGGCAGTGAAACTCATCCCTGGGAGGCGGTAATCTTCAGCGTTGATCCGATAGCGGATGGACGCATTGTCATTGTCGAACAGAGGATTTTCAGTGAATGCCTCAAGCGGGATGCCCTGTTCCCTCAGCGTGGCTTTGTCCCGGTCGAAGAGCTTCTCCCGGGCAGCGGGCGTGGGCGCCTGTTCATACTGTTCGATCTCACGGAACAGGTCCTCCTTGGTCCATCCCTGACGGGTGGATAGGAGCATCATCACCAAGGTGAGCAGGCGCTCCGTTCGTTTCGCTGACACGGTGGCAAGAATACCTTCCCGAAGAGGTTCAACGACGAAGGGCGGGCAGCCACACCATTCGGTGTTGCTGCCCGCCCGCGTTTCGGTCCGTTACCGGACGCCCATCAGGTCCACGATGAAGATCAGTGACTCTCCGGGTGCAATGGCTGAGCCTGCGCCGCTATCGCCGTACGCGAGATGCGGCGGGATCTCCAGCCGGCGCCGTCCGCCGACCTTCATGCCCGCAATACCCTGGTCCCAACCCTGGATGACCTGACCCACTCCGATACGGAAGTCCAACGGCGTACCGCGGTTCCAGGAGGAGTCGAACTCCTCCCCGGTGGAGAATGCGACGCCGACGTAGTGCGCGGAGACGGTATCCCCCACTTCCGCTTCACGGCCTGTTCCTTCGATCAGGTCCTTGATGATGAGGTCCGCCGGAAGGTCCTCGCCGGGGAAATCGACCTCTGGCTTGGTGCGGTCATATTCACGCTGTCCGAAAGACATAGAAACTCCTCTTACTCTGCGGATACTTTTTCGACTATTTCGACATAGAAAGCGAGCGGTCCGGCCGGTCCCTGCGCCGGCTGATCACCGTACGCCATGTCGGACGGAATCACGAGCAGGACCTTGGCGCCGACCTTCAGGCCGGACAGTCCCTGGGTCCACCCGGGGATGACACCGCTGAGCGGGAACTCGGAGGGTTCACCGCGATCGAAGCTGGAATCGAACTGCTCGCCCTGCCAGGACCATCCGGTGTAATTGGCTGCGATAGTGTCCGCTTCCGTAACCTCTTCGCCGGTTCCCTCTTCGATGACCTTGACGACGAGGTCTGCTGGGGCTTCGTTGTCCGGGAATTCGATCGAGGGAACACCCTCGTCGTTAAGCGTCACAGTAGGCAGCTGTCCGGCTTCCTCAAGCTCGGCAACTTCCTCAGAGGAGAG
Source organism: Arthrobacter parietis (assembly GCF_039530425.1). Taxonomy (NCBI): domain Bacteria; kingdom Bacillati; phylum Actinomycetota; class Actinomycetes; order Micrococcales; family Micrococcaceae; genus Arthrobacter; species Arthrobacter parietis. Next base: position 489,354 of record NZ_BAAAON010000002.1, read on the forward strand.
CTTCTGAGGAGGGTTCTCGGCACTGATTACCTGCAGCATCAAGAGCACATCCTGGGACTGGGGCACTTCTTCTTCCGCAGGTATTGCAAAGGCTACGTGGGAGCCCACCTTGGATCCAAGGAGGACTTCATATAGCGGCGGATAGACTTCCTGAAGCTCTTCATCCAGCGGTAGGGTCTGGGGCGCCCCGGCCTCATACGAGTTCTGAAGCGGGCTCCCGTCCTCAGGGTTGAGAGACAGAACATGGACGCTCACGTTCTGGCCCGCCTCGAGGGCCGCGCCGTCCCCCTCGGTCATGACGCGAGCACCTTGTTCCGTGATGTCAAGCGGAGCGTCAAACTCAACTTCCGGAGCGGTGTCCGGCCCGGCGTCGGTGACCTCTACCGATTCAAGGGTCTCAACTGCCCCGGCGGACTTGCCGTCCTGGTCGAACTCCGCGGGTGTGCTTGCTCCGCCGCATGCCGTCAGGAACAGCATCGTGGGCAGCAGGAATGCTAATACTTTGCGCACAGTATTTCTTTCACGTGGGATGGAGAACGCGGTTCCGCGATCCTGCCGGCCGTCCTCTCGGCACCGGACTTACCTACCCTAACGGGTTGGGTGGAAAAGTTTCTCCCGTTCCGGTGAGCGGGACAGGGCCTAGAGATGCTCCAGAAGAGCATTCACGCGCTCGTCTTCTGCGGCGAACGGGTCCTTGCAGAGGATGGTCTGCTGTGCCCGGTCATTGAGCTTCAGGTGCACCCAGTCGACGGTGAAATCGCGGTTGGCTTCCTTCGCGCGGCGCACGAACTCGCCCCGCAGCCGAGCCCGGGTGGTTTGGGGCGGAATATCGACCGCGGCCTTGATGTCGACGTCGTCCACTACGCGCTCAGTCTCCCCGCGGGCCTGCAACATGAAAAATAGGCCCCGCGACCGCGAGATGTCGTGATAGGTGAGGTCGAGCTGGGCGATCCGTGCTGAATCAAGGTCGAGGTTGTTTCGTTCCATGTAGCGATCCACGAGCTTCTTCTTGATCGCCCAGTCGATCTCGCGATCGACCAGCGTGTGGTCGCCGGTTTCAACGGCGTTCAAGGTCCGCTCCCACAGTTCCAGAACCCGTGGAAGGTGCGGAGTATGCGCTCCCTCAGCGGCGACGAAGGCGCGTGCACGATTCAGATACTCCCGCTGGATGTCCAGTGCTGATACACGACGCCCATTGGCCAGCTTCAACGGCTGCTTGCCAGTGAGGTCGTGTGAGATCTCCCGGATGCTCCGAATGGGATTCTCCAGGCGGAAGTCCCGCATGATGACACCGGCTTCAATCATGCGCAGGATCAGATCGACGGACGCGATTTTCAGCAGGGTGGTTGTTTCCGACATGTTCGAATCACCCGCGATGACATGGAGGCGCCGGTAATATTCGGCGTCGGCATGCGGCTCGTCCCGGGTATTGATGATCGGCCTCGAGCGGGTAGTCGCTGAAGACACACCTTCCCAGATGTGATCGGCGCGCTGTGAAAAAGCGTACAGCGACCCTGACTGCGTCTTCAGAACTTTGCCTGCTCCGACGAGGAGTTGGCGGGTAACGAGGAACGGGATCAGGATGTCGGACAGACGGGAAAATTCCAGCTTGCGCGGTATGAGGTAGTTCTCATGGGATCCGTAGGAGTTGCCGGCGGAATCGGTGTTGTTCTTGAAAAGGTAGACCCGGCCGTCGTAACCCTCCTGGCTGAGCTTGCGCTGAGCCTCGGCAATCAGGTCTTCGAGGATGAGTTCGCCGGCGCGATCATGCGCGATGAGCTGCGCGACGTCGTCGCACTCGGCGGTTGCATATTCAGGGTGCGAGCCCACGTCCAGGTAAAGACGTGACCCATTGGTCAGGAAAACGTTCGAGGACCGGCCCCAGCTCACTACCTTGCGGAAGAGGTAGCGAGCCACTTCCTCCGGCGAGAGCGGCCGGGAGTTGGGACCGGAGTAGGCAATGCCGAACTCTGTCTCAATTCCGTAGATCCGGCGGTCCATTACAGTGACGCCCCGTCCGGGGTCAGCATGACATCGAGCTCGTGGGAGCTAATACGGCGGAAGGCACGGACGCTGCCGCGCGTTGTCAGTGGATTGCGGTCCAGAACCGCCACCTCGAGGGTTTTCGAACCGGGATGCTCCCTGGGCTGGGAGTTTGGCCCGCCGTCATAGCGAAGGGAGTCAACTGCTGCACGAATGCCTTCACCGAAATTCTGGTCAGCGTTCCAGCGGTCCTTGAGGGCTTCGACGACGGCGTCAGCCTGACCTCCCATCACAATGAAGCCGGTTTCATCGGCAATGGAACCGTCGAAGGTCAACCGATAGATGTGGTCCTGCGCACTGGACGCGCCGACCTCCGCCACCGCAAGCTCCACCTCGAACGGCTTGCTTTCAGCGGTGAAGACCGCACCGAGGCTTTGCGCGTAGACGCTCGCAAGGCCGCGAGCGGTCACGTCCTCGCGGTCATACGAATAGCCGCGCACGTCCGCATACCGCACGCCGGCCTGGCGAAGACTCTCGAACTCGTTGTACTTGCCCACGGCAGCAAACGCTATGCGGTCGTAGATCTCGCCAAGCTTGTGCAGCGAGGGTGAGGGATTTTCGGCGACCAGGGCGATGCCTTCCCTGCAGCTGAGAACAACGACGGACCGGCCGCGTGCAATGCCCTTACGCGCGAAATCGGCTCGGTCCTTCATGAGTTGTTCGGGGGAAACGTAGAACTGCTGAGTCATTGCTAAGCCTCCCGCCCTGAGACCGAGCGCGACGCGATGATGTCCTCGGCGGCTTCCGCCAGCGTTCGTTCGGGGATTCGCCGCGCTCCCGCACCGTTGACCGTGTAGACCACGGGCCAGAGCTGGCGCACGACGTCCGGGCCGCCCGTTGCGGAATCGTCATCTGCCGCGTCATACAGGGCTTCCACCGCCACCTTCACGGCGTCGTCTTCCCCGAGGTTGGGCTTCCACAGCTTCTTGAGTGCACCGCGGGCGAAAACGGAACCGGAGCCGACGGAATGGTGCTCCTGCTCCTCGTAACGGCCGCCGGTGACGTCGAAGGAGAAAAGTCGTCCGACCCTGCGGGTGGTATCGAAACCAGCGAAGAGCGGCACAACGGCCAGGCCCTGGAGCGCCAGCGGCAGGTTTGCCCTGATCATGGCGGCAAGGCGGTTCGCTTTACCGTCGAGGCTCATCCGTGTGCCCTCGATTTTCTCATAGTGCTCCAGTTCGACCTGGAACAATCTCGTGATATCGAGCGCGATTCCAGCGCTTCCGGCGATCCCGAGGACCGAGAACATGTCCGCCGGAAAAACCTTCTCAATGTGGCGGCTGGCAATGATGTTGCCCATCGTTGCGCGCCGGTCACCGGCCATCAGCACGCCGCCCGCATAGGTGAGCGACACGATGGTTGTGGCGTGCGGCGCGAGGTCAGCGACACCGGCCGAATGGTTCGCTGCATCGCGGGCGGAGGGAAGCGCGGCTGGATTCTGTGCGGCGATGTAGTCGGAGAAAGAAGTGGAGGCGGCCCGGCCTATGGTTGCGGCCGCGTCTTCCGGCAGCATGCGCTACTGTCCACCCTTCTGCACGAATCCCCGGACGAACTCTTCCGCGTTGGATTCAAGTACGCCGTCGATCTCATCCAGAAGGTCATCTACACCTTCGGTCTGGCTGCTGTCCTGCGACTGAGCGGCGGCAGGCGCCTGCGCAGTGTCGACGGTGGCCTCGTCCTGCTCCTCGGGGCGTGATCCGGTGTTCCGCTGGTCCTGTGTTGCCATGATGAGAGCCCTTCTCTTCGGCCTGTTGTCGGCTACTTCTATGGTGCCATGCTGGGTTCCGGACCGCCCTGCAGCCGGGACACAAATTCCTCCGCCGTCCGCGAACCGGCGAACAATTCCTCCGTCAACGCGGCTGTCCCGCGAAGTGGTTCGCGCGTCTGGATACGCTGAAGTCTTCGCTGCGACGGCAGTTCGAAGATAATGGAATCCCAGCTCGCACCAACCACTTCCTTCGGGAAGGCGGAGATACAGCGTCCGCGAAAGTAGGCCCGCGTGTCCGTGGGCGGATCCGTGACTGCCGCAACGACGTCGTCGTAGCTCACCAGGCGTTCCATTGCGTTCCTGGCAGCGAGACGGTAATAGATACCCTTGTCCGGCCTGAGATCCGCGTACTGTAGGTCGATAAGCGCCAGCCGTGGATCTTTCCAACCGAGGCCATCCCGGTCACGGTATGCCTGTAATACTTTCAGCTTGGCGACCCAGTCCACCTGACCGGCAGCTTCCATGGGATCTCGACGCAGCGTTTCAATCAGGGACTCCCACCGGGCAAGCACATCCGCTGTTTGTGCATCTCCCCCGCCCTGGGCGGTCACTGCGGACAGTGCAGCTTCGAGATACATCTGCTGAATGTCGAGGGCTGTCACCCTTCGACCATCGGTGAGTCTGATGAGGTGACGCAGGGAGGGGTCGTGACTGACCGCCTGCAGTTCCCGGACCGGTTCGGCAATTTCCGGGATGGGAACCAGCTCATGTTCGATCAGCGACAGAATAAGCGAGGTAGTTCCGAGCTTCAGATAGTTGGATACCTCGCTCAGATTCGCATCACCGATGATGACGTGCAGTCGGCGATACTTCTCGGCGACCGCGTGCGGCTCGTCCCGTGTATTGATGATCGGCCTGCGGACGGTGGTTTCCAGACCAACTTCATTCTCGAAGAAGTCTGCCCGCTGGCTCAGCTGGAAACCGGGCTGCTGATTGAGGGAACCTAGACCCACCCGTCCCGCTCCGCACATGACCTGGCGGGTCACGAAGAACGGGATCAATGCGGCGGCGATCCTGCCGAAGGGAACGCTTCGGGGTACAAGATAGTTTTCGTGGGACCCGTACGAAACACTCTTGCTGTCGGTGTTGTTCTTGTAGAGGATGACGGGCGCGAAGCCGTGGGTAGCCGCGATACGGGCCATGGCGCGCTGCACAACAACGTCTCCGGCACGATCCCAGCGCACAACATCCAGCGGGTTCGTTACCTCCGGACTTGAGTACTCCGGGTGGGCGTGGTCCACGTAAAGCCGCGCGCCGTTACTCAGGACGAGGTTCATCAGCACCGCAGCATCTTCCGAAGGATCGGTGCCGCCCTGGTCAACGAGGGCGACCTCCTCCGCCGTGAGCACTGGGGGTTCATCGGTGAGCTGGGAAGAGTCAGCGACGGACCGTCCCATCTGCCAGCCGCGGGCGTCGGACAGCGGGGCTTCGTCCGTGTAGTCCCAACGGGTACCGGCGAGATTCCCCAAACCTTCGCGCAGTGTTGTAGCGTACGCGTTCACAACCTGTGTGGAAAGCACGGTCGCATTCGCATCGGAGATACCGGGAGCGATGATTCCGTATTCGGTTTCAGTGCCCATGACACGGTGGACGGTCAGAGGCGGCACATCGACTGTTGATGCAGCAGTGGATGAAGGTTCCGTCACAGATACTGCCCGGTGTTGGCGGTGGTTTCGATGGTCTTGCCCGGTTCCTGCCCTGCCTTGCCCTGCACGATGGTCCGGATGTAGGTGATGCGCTCACCCTTCTTGCCCGAGATGCGCGCCCAGTCATCGGGATTTGTGGTGTTCGGCATGTCCTCGTGTTCGCGGAACTCGTCCACCACGGCTTGCAGCAGGTGCTCGATTCGCAACCCCTTCTGACCGTTCAGCAGGAAGTCCTTGATTGCGCTCTTCTTCGCGCGGTCCACGACGTTCTGGATGACTGCGCCGGAGTTGAAGTCCTTGAAGTAGAGCATCTCCGTGTCACCGTTGGCGTAGGTCACCTCCAGGTACTCGTTCGATTTCTCCGTCGAATACATCTTCTCCACAGTGCGGCGGACCATAGCCTGGATGGCGGCAGCGGTGCTGCCGCCGTATTCGGCGAGATCATCCCTGTGAAGGGGTAGGTTGCCGGTCACGTACTTCGCAAAAATCTCCGCCGCACCCTCGGCATCCGGTCGGTTGATCTTGATCTTCACATCGAGGCGTCCCGGGCGGAGGATGGCTGGATCGATCATGTCCTCACGGTTCGAAGCACCGATCACGATGACGTTCTCGAGCTTCTCGACACCGTCGATCTCGCTGAGCAGCTGCGGCACGATGGTTGTCTCTACATCGGATGACACTCCGGTACCGCGCGTGCGGAACAGCGAATCCATTTCGTCGAAAAAGACGACAACGGGCGAGCCGTCCGATGCTTTCTCACGTGCACGGGCAAAAATTAGCCGAATGTGCCGTTCCGTTTCACCGACATACTTGTCCAGCAGCTCGGGACCCTTGATGTTAAGGAAGTAACTGCGGGTTTCCTCTGATCCGGTACGCTCGATTGCCCTCGCCGCCAACGAATTGGCTACGGCTTTGGCGATGAGCGTTTTGCCGCACCCTGGCGGACCATAGAGCAGAATCCCCTTGGGAGCCTTCAACCCGTGCTCGCGGTAGAGGTCCGGGTGGAGGAAAGGCAGCTCGACGGCGTCGCGAATCTGCTCAATCTGCGGTCCCAGACCTCCAATATCCTCGTAAGCAATGTCAGGCACTTCTTCGAGAACGAGGTTCTCCACCTCAGAACGTGCAATCTTCTCCAGCGCATAACCAGTCCGGTTGTCCACGGACAATGCATCCCCGACACGGATCTTCTGCTGCTGCAATGGGCCGCTCAACCGGACTACGCGCTCTTCGTCGGCGCGCCCGATGACCAGAACCCTGTCCTTGCCGAGCAGTTCCTTGGTGGTCACCAGTTCCCCGGCGCGCTCGAATGAAAGCGCCGCGACGATTGTCAAGGACTCGTTCAGCAGAACTTCCTGCCCGGGCATCAGCTGGTCCATGTTCACAAGCGGACTGACAGCGACCCGCAGCTTCCGGCCCGACTGGAAGATGTCAGCGCTGACCTGTTGTGCGGCCTGAGCACCGTTAGCCTCGCCGGACGAAATACGGGCGTTCACTTCGATCACAGTCGCGAAGCTGAAGGGCGCGGCCCCCTCCTTTTCGAGTGCCGCCTTGAGCCGAACAATTTCGGTCCGGGCGGCTTCCAGCGCCGAAACAAGCTTGGAGTTGTTCTGCGTAGCGGACGCCAGTTGTCGATCAATGTGCCGAAGCTTGTCCCGTAGAACATTGATCTGGCGCTGCGCAACTGCCAGCTGTCCGTCGGTCGGAGCCGGGTTGGCATTGGGCGCGGACCGAGGCGTTCCGGACTCATTACTCGATGTATCCAACGCGATCGCCACCTTCACCGTTGTCTGTTGCGTTCTCTTTTGACCATAGCGCAGTGCACATCGGATTATGCCGAAAGTGACAACTTCGTCATCTCGGAAGCGCTCGGGTCAGTCGGTCTGCCGCGACGCCTCGGATTCACGCCGGAACTGCGCCTCCTCGGCCGACAATGCGCCGCGCTGGATGGTCGAACTTGCATCACGCGCGACCCGCCGCAGCCGTTTGTCCGACACTGAGCGCTCGCCCACCGCCTGCGGCGTCCAGGCGTTGAGGTCTTCTTCACTGAATCCGGTCTTCGACGGTCGGCGCTTCGTGCTGATTCCGGTCACTCCGTGCGCGAGACGGCGGGTAATGAGCAGGAATCCGGTATGCGCCACCATGCGGTGGTCGGGGCGCACAGCCAGTCCTTCAAGGTGCCACCCACGCACCATCGACTCCCACGCGTCCGGTTCAGTGAACCGGCCATCGGCGCGGATCGACTCCGCTGTCCGGGAAAGCTGGGTAACGGTGGCCACATAGCTGATCCACACTCCGCCCGGTGCCAGCACGGTGGCGACGGCGTCAAGGCACTCCCATGGCGCGAGCATGTCCAGAACGACGCGGTCAACGCTTCCCGGCTGCTCCGTTTCCAGAACCTGCTCCTGGAAATCCCCGAGCGTGATCTGCCAGGCGGGATGTTCGCCGCCGAAGATCGTTTCGACATTGCCTTTGGCGATGTCCGCGAATTCCTCGCGGCGTTCGAACGAGTGCAGGTATCCGTTGTCACCGACCGCACGGAGCAGCGAGATGGACAGTGCACCCGAACCCACACCGGCTTCCACTACCCGGGCTCCCGGAAAGATGTCTGCCATGGTGATGATCTGACCGGCATCCTTGGGGTAGACAACCGCAGCGCCGCGAGGCATCGACAAGACGAAGTCGGACAGCAGCGGGCGGAGTGCCTGATACTGGCCGCCGGTGGTGTTGGTGACGATCGTTCCTTCAGGAATGCCGATCAGCTGGTCGTGGCTGAGAAACCCCTTGTGAGTGTGGAATGCACCGCCCGGAGTCAGGGTAACGGTGTTCATTCGCCCCTTCTCGTCGGTCAACTGTACGCGCTCACCGGGACGCAGCGGCCCGCGGCGGGCTGCCGCGCCGTGGGGTTGCGGCGCAGAGCGCTGGTTGGACGGAGCCTCATCCGTCTCATGCTGGCTGGTGTTCATGGAGTCCTCCGGTGGTTCTGCTGAGGCAACCTGACGGCGCCCGTGTTCGTGGGTATGCGTAGTGTCAGTTACTGCCTGGTTGAGCACGGCCTGTGATAGCCGCGATGACAACGGACTGATGCAGAACACCGGTGACCGACCCTTGCCGGTCTGTCACCGCGTACTCACTTCCGGCGAGCCTGGCCAGATACTGCACCAGTTCCTGCCCTTCGGCAAATTCAGGCACGTAGGCGCCCGGCGCGAGCGCGCGGGCGACAGCATTCGCCGACGTACCCTCGGCCTGCGTATCGGGGACGGCCGTCAACGCGCCTTGGTCCACCACCGCTTCCGGCAGCCCATCCGGGCTGGTCAGGACGACCTCGTGCCCTGGCCGGTCGGCGAGCAGTCGCCGGACCTGCTGGACGGAGGTTCCCGCCGGGACGCTCATCGCGGGACGCTTCAATCTCCCTGCGCTGACTTCGGGTAGTCTCAGCCGCATCTGAGCGTTGGCTATCGCTGAGCTGGCCCCGAGCCATAGGAAACCGCCCATAACGACGGCGACAATCACCGTGACGGTGCTGGGTTGGGAACCGCCAAGAAGTGGCACCAGCACAACGGCAGCAACGAGGAGGACGGCGATAGCCCTCCCTGTCCAGCCGGCGGCCACCGTTCCTTTTTCCTGGCTGCCGGTAGCACGCCAAACAGCAGATTCGACGATCCGTCCGCCGTCGAGGGGCAGGCCGGGCAGTACGTTGAAGGCCGCGACAAGGAAGTTGGCCCAGATCAGTATATTGGCCAGGAGATTTAACACGCCGGTTGGTTCGATGATGACCAGCGCTCCCCACCCGGCGACAGCAAGGACCAGGTTGGCTGCGGGTCCCGCCATGGCAACGACCAATGACCTGCCGGGGCTGGCGGCGAAGTTTTCAAACTGGGTATGTCCGCCCCAGAGATTCAGGACGATACGCGTGGTCGGCCACCCGAACCTTCGGGCTGAGAGCGCGTGTGCAAGTTCATGTATGAGGACGGACGCTGCGAGCAGGACGGCATAGGTGAGGGCAACGCCGTACGCGCCCAAGCCAATGGCAGGGTACAGGTCTGCCACCTGCGGGCCGAAGACGATGACCACGAAAGCCGTGATGATGAACCATGACCATGCCAGTACAACCGGAATACCGAAGATCCGCCCTAGCGGAATACCTTCCTGGCGTACGGGCTCAGGGCGTCGTGACCTATTCACGCAGTTGCCCTTTCGCCTGTAGCGCGTCCAACGTGGAAGTGGACGAGGTCTTCAACATCTTCCACGGTGCGTCCGGCGAGGCTGGTCCACTGGTGGTCAGCGGATTCAGCGGGCAAGGCAACGAAGTGCGGTACGCCAAGGGTGACTACTCCCGCGGCCCTGGCTGATGTGACCCCGGGAAGGGAATCCTCGATGGCCACCACGCGCTCCTTGTGTAGCATGCGACCTTCCGAGAGGAAGTCAAAGGCCCTCTGGTATGCCTCGGGATCAGGCTTTCCCCGGGCTACCTGGTCACCGGTTACCAACAATTCGAACGTACCCTCCGGCAGGTGGCGTGACACCTCGAGCGCCAATTGCTGCTCGGACATCGTGACCAGTGCACAGGGAATCCCGGCCTGCCGCAGGGCGGTCAGGAGTTCGCGGGCACCCGGACGCCACGGAACCGACTCGCTGACCCTTGCTGTCACCTGTGTCGTGAGCGTGTCAATGATCTCGCGCACGCTCAACCTGACACCAGCGGCCTGCAACACGCCGGCCGAAAAGGTGAGTGCCTGGCCTACCAGGCCCGTTGCCTGCTCATCGGACCAGGATCCGCCGTGGGCGGCGACCAGCGCACGCTCAGCTTCAATCCAGTACGGTTCGGTATCCACGATCGTGCCGTCCATGTCCCACAGCACAGCCTGAAGAATGCGCTCCGCGGGAGCACGGTGCTCGGCACGCTGTCCGTTATCTGAGGGCACAGCCGTATTGCTGAAAGGGGTGACCATTCCTCAAGTCTACGGGGCCACGCAGGGCCGGCCGGCGGGTCCGCTCTGCGCGAAGCTGCGTTGGCGCGCCTGACACGACAGCGGCGGAGGATTAGGGTGAAACGGTGAGTACGTTCGAAGACAACCAGACTCAGGATGTTCCTGACGGCATTCCCGGCCTGTTCCCGGAGACGGAAACCGGAGGAAGAGTCACGGTCATGCTCGCCGCGTTCGAGGGATGGAATGATGCCGGCGAAGCTGCCAGCGATGCTCTGAAGTTTCTCGGTACGCAGTGGGGCGGGGAAAAGATCTCGACCATCGATGCCGACGAGTTCTACGATTTCCAATTCACCCGGCCCGTCATCAGGCGCAATAGCTCCGGACTGCGGCGCATCAAATGGCCCACCACCCGCATCAGCAAGGCCTCAGTGCCTGAAAGTAACCTGGACGTCATCCTGGTCCACGGTGTCGAACCGTCCTACAAGTGGCGCGGATACACAGCCGAGCTGGTGGGTATGGCCAAGGAACTCGACGTCGACTGCCTTGTCCTGGTCGGTGCGCTCCTCGCGGATGTGCCGCACACCCGTCCGATTCCGGTCACGGTGTCTTCCGACGACGACCTCATTCGCGAGTCGCTCAACGTCGAGGCCTCCACCTACGAGGGACCGATCGGCATTGTGGGAGTGCTTGCGGAGGTGGGCCAGCTCGCTGACATACCCACCCTGTCCATGTGGGCGGCCGTCCCCCACTATGTCGGACAGTCACCGTCCCCGAAAGCCCAGCTCGCCCTGTTGAACCGGCTTGAAGAACTACTCCGCGTCGGCCTGGACACGCAGGCACTCGCAGAGGAAGCCGAGGCATGGGAGCGGGGAGTGGATGAGCTGTCCACTGAGGACCCGGAGGTTGCGGCATACGTGCGCCAGCTCGAGGAGGCAAAGGACACCGCTGACCTTCCGGAGGCAAGCGGCGAATCAATTGCACGTGAGTTTGAGCGTTACCTCAAGAAACGCCGTAAGGACTAGTCCTTCAGCCGGATCCCCAGCAGCGCGTCGAAAGCGTCAGCAGCCAGCTGCGCGCCTGAGTCTGTTCCTGCGAGGTGCGCTGTTTCAGCGCACCAGCGATCCACTGCCAGCAGGGCCGCCGGAGCATCAAGGTCATCCGTCAACGCCGCCCGCATCGCTCCGACAAGATCCTCTACCGATTCCACCGTTGCTCCGGCGAGTGCGGCCCGCCACGTATCCAGCCTGTAGCGCGCGGTATCCAGACCGATCGATGTCCACGACCAGTCGGAACGGTAGTGGTTCGCGAGGATGGCGAGGCGAATGGCAGCTGGATCGGTCCCGGCTTCGCGCAATGCAGAGACCAGCACCAGATTGCCTTTGGACTTGCTCATTTTCTCGCCGTCAAGCCCTACCATGCCCGCATGCGCGTAGTGGCGAGCAAGCGGACGCCCGGAAATGGCCTGCGCGTGGCCAGAGCTCATTTCGTGGTGGGGAAACATCAGGTCCGCTCCCCCGCCCTGCACCGCGAAAGGCGCCGGGAGATGCTGGAGCGCAATCACCGAGCACTCGATGTGCCAGCCTGGCCTTCCGTCGCCGAGGGACGCACCGTCCCACGCCGGCTCCGACGGCCGGGCGACCCGCCAGAGCAGGGGGTCGAGCGCATTGCGCTTTCCCGGTCGGGCAGGATCGCCACCGCGATCGGCGAAGGTGGGAATCATCTCGTCTTCGCCCAGATGCGAGATGAAGCCCAGCTTCCACTGCGTTTCTCCGGCGGCGTCCGATAGTTCCGTTGCCTGGTCGACGGAGAAGTACACATCGCCGTCGGGGTCGGTTTCGGAGCCCGGAACGCGGTACGCGAGGTCGCGCTTCAGCAAATCCTCGATGACCGGGACAATGGCAGCGACGGATTCGACTGCTCCCACGTAGTGGGCGGGAGCGAGGACGTTGAGCGCTTCCATGTCCGCTCGGAAAAGGTCCGTTTGCGAGCGGGCGAGATCCATCCAATCGACGTTGGTGGCGCTGGCGCGCTCGAGCAGCGGATCATCTACGTCTGTCACGTTCTGGACGTAGTCCACCGCGGACCCGGCATCCCGCCAGAGCCGGTTCAGCAGGTCGAATGCCACGTAGGTGGCCGCGTGGCCCATATGCGTGGCGTCGTAGGGTGTGATTCCGCAGACATACAATCCCTGTCGCTGCCCAGCGGGAAGCTCTATGAAGCGCTTCAGGGCGCTGTCCCACAGGCGAATGGGAGGAGGGCTGCCGGGCAGGCCCGGAACGGTCCGGGAATTCCAGGAAATCACTGTTCTACCTTACGGGGTTGGATGTTGGCGATCGGCGCGACAGACGCGTCACGCGGTAATGACGCCGAAGCCGAGAAGCAGGAAGATTACCAGGCCGAGGACGATCCGGTACCAGACGAAGACGCCATAACTGCGGGTGGAGACGAACTTCAGGAACCACCCGATGATGACGTAGCCCACCCCGAAGGCGATGACGGTTGCGAGGAGGGTCTCCAGGCCGCCATAGGGACCGGGCGTCCCGGCACTCTTGTAGAGCTGGTAGAGACCGCTGCCAAAAACTGCGGGGATGGCGAGCAGGAAGGAGTATCTCGCGGCCGCTTCGCGCGTGTAGCCCATCAGCAGTCCGGCAGTGATCGTTCCACCCGAGCGGGAGACACCGGGAATAAGAGCGAGCGCCTGCGCAAGCCCGTACAGGATTCCGTGTTTGTAGGTCAGTCGGTCAAGAGTCAGCCGTTGGCGGCCAACGGCGTCTGCAACCGCGAGGATCACGCCGAAAACGACCAGCATGGTAGCCACCAGCCACATACTGCGGAACGTACTTTCGATCTGCTCCTGGAAGAGCAGCCCGAGGATGACGATCGGCAGGCTGCCGAGGATGACCAGCCACCCCATTCGAGCGTCCGGGTCGTTCTGCGCGGTTTTGCCGGTGAGGGAGCCGAACCACGCCCTGATGATTCGGACGATGTCCCGCCAGAAGTACACGATCACCGCGGTTTCTGTCCCGAGCTGGGTAATCGCCGTGAAAGCTGCCCCCGGGTCCTGTGCCCTGGGCAGAAGCTCTCCGGCGATTCGCAGGTGTGCACTTGATGAGATTGGCAAAAATTCGGTAAGGCCCTGAACGAGGCCCAGGACGGCCGCTTCGATCCAATTCACAGATAAGACCCTACGTCACCGTGCCGGGCCTACCCTTCAATGAGTCCTCGCCTTCGCCGCTCGCCCGCACTCGGCGCGGGTCCCTCGGCCAGTAGGCTTAGGCGTATGCAGTGGCGAAACGCGGGCGGTAGCGGACAACTGGTATCAGTGCTCGGCCTCGGGACAATGACCTGGGGCAGCGACGTTGACGAAGAAGCGGCGCGGGAGCAGTTGCGCCTGTTCGTCGAGGCCGGCGGAACGCTGATCAGCACGGCCGCACGTTTCTCTGACGGACAGTCAGAGGCGGTACTTGGATCGCTGCTGGGTGATCTTGTTGCGCGCTCAGAGGTGGTCCTTGCCGTGTCCGGCGGCATTCCGCGGCACTGGTCCGAGGGACGCCTCGACGCGTCCCGAAAAGGCTTGCTGGATTCCCTGGATGCTTCGCTTTCGCGCCTGGGTACCGACAGCGTTGATATCTGGATGGCACCCGCTACCGGTGCGAACATACCCGTAGAGGAGACGCTGGCTGCGCTCGAATACGCCTACAGGTCGGGCAAGGCACGCTATGTAGGGGTGACCAATTACACAGGTTGGGAATTGACCCGGTTATGTTCAACGGCGGGGTTTCCCCTTTCGGTCCACGAGACGGAGTATTCACTGCTCAGCCGTCGCCCGGAGGACGAGGTGCTACCGGCTTCGGACGCTCTCGGAGTGGGAACGCTCGCATGGGCACCGCTTGGACGCGGTGCACTGACAGGCAAGTATCGATCGCAGCTGCCGTCTGACTCACGTGCCGCGTCCGATGAGTGGGCCGGCTACCTCGAACCGTACCTGTCAGGGCGGGCAGCGCGCATTACTGAAGCGGTCGCCACCGCCGCGAGAGGTTTGGAACTTTCACCCGCCGAAGTAGCGCTTCGCTGGCTTCTCCAACGCCCCACCGTCGCCTCGGCCGTGCTCGGAGCACGCACTGGCGCGCAGTTGAAGGAACTGCTGGCATGCTCGCTGGCGCCTCTTCCTGCGCAGATCTCCGAGGTGTTGGACGAGGTCTCCGCGCCACGCTGAGCGCTCACATCCCGAAACGGTCTCGATGCGGCGTCGCGGCCGAAAGCTGACGGCCAGGTCAGGAGCCGCTGGCCGGTTCCCGCACTCCATTTCCGCTGCTGCCCTCTTCGTCATCTTCCTCGTCGTCTTCGTAGATGACGAGGGGAGTCACTTCGCCGTAGGCGTCATACAGCGATTCCTCGTACGCCTCAAAAGAATCGGCGATGGAAAGATAGGCGGCTTCGACCGCGGGATCATCCTCTCCCCTGCGTGATGCTGCCGCGGCGAGGTGTTCTTCCAGTGCGGAAACCAGCGATTGCAATGCGACACGCGGATCGATGCTCATGGTCTAGACGTTATCGGTAAAGTGAAGCAAATTGGAGGGAAATGCGCGAACAATTTCTGAACTCAACCGCCATTCGGAAACGGGATTACGGCCGCCAGTATGAGTACCTCGTGCTCACCGTCAACGCCGGCGAACCACTCTCCATGGCGCGCCAGCTACTGACTGAGCATGCAGAGTACGGCAAGTGGGAACTGGAGCGGAGCTGCATTTACATAAACGGTCACCGACGCTTCTGGCTACGGCGCAAAGTGCTCCGGGTAGAGCGCACCGCCTGAGCAGTGGTTCTTACTGCTGCTCAGGACCAAGCCACGCCGATGCAACCGTGCGGCGCGCCGACTCCAGGTTGGACGGATGAAAGAAACCCGCTGCTACGTCCCGCGAGATGCGACTGATCTCGCTGTCATTGGAGTAACCCTTTCCGCCGGATAGAAACACTGCCGCGTCCACCAGTTCGCGGGCGGCGCTCGTGGAGTGAATCTTCAGCGCCACCAGTTTAGCGAACCAATGATCCCCATGAGCTGCCCCGGAATCAAGGTCCGAGGCCAGCAGCCTAATGTGGGCATCAACGCGCTCCCAGCTCATGGCGGCGTCTGCCACGGCTGAACGCACGCCAGGACGCGATGCAACAGGAATTCCATCCATCCCCGGAGCCCGCTGGAGCGCGGCCTGCACAGCCAACTCAAGGGCGCGGTCGGCAATGCCGGCATAGACGGCGCTGATCAGCGTCTCGAACGCCGCAAAGATTGCAAAGACAAGTGGATCCCGATTCGGCCCGACCGGTAGCTTCCGGAAGATCCTTGCCGGTGGAATCACGACGCCGTTCAGCAGGGTTGTGTGGGACTGCGTCGCCCGCATGCCAAGCATGTTCCAGTCCTCCAGGATCTCTGTGCCGGCCGAGCCTCGGGTGACGAATCCGTGAACCAACCGTTCACCGTCTTCATCCATGCACTTTCCGAACACACCAAGCCGGGTCCACACGGGCGAAAGGCTGGTGAAGATTTTGGTGCCCGTGAATGCGTAGCCGCCATCCGGGCGACGCTCTACGACGGTGCTCGAATCAAACAACACCGAATCATTGCCAGGCTCCGAGAGCCCGAAGGCGAATATTTCTCCCGCGGATGCCTCGCTGAGGATGAAGCCCAGCGAACTGTCTCCCTCCTGTGCGAGCAGCCTGGCCACAGCCGTCCAGACCAGGTGCATGTTCACAGCGAGGGCCGTGGCAGGGGCGGCCGATGCCAGCCTGCGTTGGCAGGCCACTGCCTGGGCCATGCCCACGGCTGCTCCGCCGTCGTGCTCCGGACAGAAGAGGCGCAGGTAGCCACGGGAAGCGAGCTCCTCAAAATCTTCCGTGCAAAAAACATTCCGTGCATCGTAGTCCGCCGCACGTGCACGGAACCGCTCGAGGAGATCCGCTGGAAGCATTTCCTCTGCGACGGAACTCATCAGCTGCCTGTGAGTAGACGGTTGAGCACGCGCGCACCGAAGCGGAGTGAATCGGTGGGCACCCGCTCATCCACGCCGTGGAACATGCCGGTGAAGTCGAGGTCATCGGGCAGCCGTAAAGGAGCAAACCCATAACCCGTGATGCCGAGCCGGCTCAGCGACTTGTTGTCGGTTCCGCCGGAAAGAGTGTAGGGCAGCACCTTGGCTCCGGGGTCCTCGGCGAGTAGCGAATCCACCATGCGGTCCACCAGGTTCCCCGCGAACGGTACTTCGAGCGAGACATCCTTATGCTCGTAGCTGACATCCACGGAATCGCCCGCCAGCGACTTGATCGTCTCGAAAACCTCCTCTTCCTGTCCGGGCAGAGTGCGGACATCAACGAGCGCTTCGGCGCTGCCGGGGATGACGTTGTGCTTGTAGCCGCCCTTCAACACTGTGGGGTTGGACGTGTTCTGCAAGGTTGCGCCGACGAAGCGCGCAACGGTTCCCAGCTCCTTCAACAGGATTTCCGGGTTATCTGCGTCGAACTCAACCCCCGTCAGCTCCGTGACGCCGTCGAGGAATTGTCGCGTGGTCGGCGTAAGCTCGATCGGCCACTGATGTTCACCGATGCGCGCTACTGCCCGTGCGAGCTGCGTTACAGCGTTATCGGTATTGATCTGTGAACCGTGGCCTGCGCGGCCGTGCGCCACCAACCGAAGCCAGGAGATACCCTTCTCTGCCGTCTGCAGAAGATATGTGCGTTGGCCGCCGATGGTTGCCGAGAACCCGCCAACCTCCGAGATCGCCTCAGTTGCGCCGTCGAACAGTTCAGGTTTGTTGTCCACCAGCCAGGAGGCGCCGTAGTTTCCGCCGGCTTCCTCGTCTGCGAAGAACGCGAAGATGAGGTCTCGTTTGGGCCGTGTGCCATCGCGCTGCATGGAGCGCAGGACGGAAAGAATCATGGCGTCCATATCTTTCATGTCCACCGCTCCCCTACCCCAGATCAATCCGTCGCGCTCCTCTGCACTGAACGGATCGACACTCCAGTCCTCTTTCTGAGCAGGTACGACGTCGAGGTGGCCGTGCACCACCAGGGCTGGAAGGCTGGAGTCGGTTCCTGACATCCGGGTCAGAACGGAAGCCCGTCCGGGGGCTGACTCGAACAGTTGCGCCTCGAGCCCTACCTCTTCGATGAGACCTGCCGTATATTCTGCAGCCTTGCGCTCTCCTGGTCCCTGGTTATCTCCGAAGTTCGAAGTGTCGATCTGGATGAGTTCCCGGCAGATCCGGACAACTTCTTCTTCGGGGGCGACGCCCATTGCAGACCTCCATCGAATAGCGGGTGTTGGGACCAGCCTACCGATGCCGCGTCCGGAGTCTGCCCATGCCGTGTGATTTCCAGCACGTTCAAGCCGGCTTCGGCTTCCGTTGCCTCAGGCTACGGCTATCCTGATGGGCGTCGACGCCACTTCGGGCGCATCACTTACCTTTCTGGGGAGATCATGAAGACCATCAAGATTGCGGCCACCGCCGCCGTCGCCCTCGCTGTGCTCACCGGTTGCGGGGAGTCCACCGACTCTGCCGCCACCGGATCCAACGCGGCGCCCACGGCGGCAAGCTCAACCGCACCTGCACAGAACATCGCCGAGCCTGCTGTCAATGACCTCATGGGCGAACCCACCGCTGACGGCGCCAAGGCTTTTCTGCACCACGTTTTCCAGCTCAAGTCCTATGCCCAGCAGACTGGCGATGTGGAGGCACTGCTCGCCTCGCTGGACGGTGCTGAGGCAGCGGTTGCGAATGCAGAAACAATTAAGGGCATTTACGACGACGGCGGCTGGATTCTGGGCGGGCAGCCCAAGGTGAAGCAAATCCTCATCACGACCGCCGCCGAGGAGGTGGCGGAAGGTGTCGAGGTTGACGCGATGATTCCAGTTAATCCGGATGCCTACACCGAGTTCAATGAGGCCGGCGACGTGGAGGAGACTCGCCCCTTCGATCCTGCCGGTTCAATGTACTCCGCCACCGTGGTGTACTCCGATGGTGCCTGGAAGGCCACCTACCTCGAGGAGACGCCGGACGCGGAACTTCCTGCCACCGAGTAGGACCCGTCCACGTGTTACGCACCCGCTCCCTGCCTTCGACAGGAGCGGGTGCTGCCGTTTAACCAGATCCAAGAGCTGTGATCAAGAGGAAGAACGCCACCGCGAGACCACTGCTTCCGTCCCTGTAGGCCACGTCAACATACCGGCTCACACCTGCGACGAGCAGGCAGATGCCAATCAGGGCGAAGACGGACCCCGCGAGGATCTGACGTTTTCCAGCGGCCTCATTATGCTTTCGCCACGAGTTTGAGATGGAGAGCGACATCCGCTTGTCAAAGTTCCGGTACCACTCCTGGCTCATCGATAACCTCTCATCACGTATCCGGGTGGACCACCCGCCCACTGTAAGCACAAGGTACTTGTAGCAGATGCCCTATCAGTGATTCCGGTGCGCCCATCGAGGGTGTCTATCCTGCCTCCCAGTGTTCCTGAGACACCGCCCGACTGGCGAAGTTTGAGCGCACTGCACCTGTGATGCATCCCATACCGATGCTTCAATGGAGTATCCAACCGGGGGGAAAAATGATGTCTCACACCAAACTGCTCAGCACCGGCGGACTATCGATCGTGGTAGGTCTGACCGCCTCGCTACTTCCATTCGCCGATGTCATCGAAGGTAAGAGCGACGCCCTGGGCATAGCGGCCGTCGTCGCGGGATCGCTCCTGATCGCAGCCGGGGCTGTGGTGACCCTCCTGGGACTGTTGGCCCGCCACAAGGACCTGAGCAGACCGCGTACCTACAGTGAGTTGCCCGATGGCGAGAAGTTTCAGCACAACGCTGGCACGTATCAAGGTGCGCGACACGGAGTGCAGGGGTATTCGTCCGGTGACCCTTGCCCTTAGACAGCGGCGCTCCTGATTCCTCCCGGAGGCCCGCGTCCGCGCCTGGCCGGCGAAGTGCGCAGCCCAGCCGAACCCATGCGATGGGTTTGGCGACAGCATCGACGTGGTCGAGGGCACAAAAAAACCCCGGAAATCCGGGGTTTTTGTTGTGCGCGGAGGGGGACTTGAACCCCCACCCTCAATAAGAGGACTAGCACCTCAAGCTAGCGCGTCTGCCATTCCGCCACCCGCGCAGGTGGTGATTTCGAGGCTCAAAACCCTCGAAAGCAGCGAGAAAAACTCTAACACGAGCATGGCCCAAGAGTTTAATCGAGTACCTTCGCGGGAAGCCGGTCCGCGATCGCGCGGATACCAATCAACGTCTCTTCGAATGAGGTGGACAGCGGGGACAGGCCCAGACGGAGTCCATCGGGGTTGCGGAAATCGGGAATGACGCCGTCCTTCCACAGCCCGGGCAGCACCGTTCTGAAAGACTCATGGTCAATGGTTATGTGGCTGCCGCGCTGCGCAGCATCACGGGGCGATGCAACGTTCACTCCGGCTGGACCCATCAGTTCGTCGACTGCTTCGATGGCGAAGGAGGTCAGCTTCACCGATTTGGCTCGAACGGCTTCGATACCCACACCCTCGATGAGGTCGAGCATGTCCTGCAGCGCAAGCATGCCGAGGATCGGTGGCGTACCCGAGATCATGCGGCGGATTCCATCCGCGGGCTGGTAGCTCGAACCCATCCCGAACGGATCGGCACTTCCCAGCCAGCCCTGAATGGGCTGGACGAGATCAGCGAGGTGCCGCCGGGCCACGTAAGCCCAGGCAGGTGCACCAGGCCCGCCGTTGAGGTATTTGTAGCTGCAACCGACCGCGAAGTCCGCCCCACAGGCGTCCAACCGCACAGGCACCGACCCCACAGAATGGCTTAGGTCCCACACAATCAGCGCTCCAGCCTCGTGCACAAGCCGGGTGATCGCTTCCATGTCGGCGATGTGGGCCGACCGGTAGGCAACATGGCTGAGGACGACGACGGCGGTGTCCGTGCCGAGTGCGCCTGCCACTTCCTCGGGGGTGGGACCAGCGTCGTATGCTGCCTCCACCCAGTGAACCGCCAGTCCGCGGTCGGCCGCGATTCCTTCGACGATGAACCGGTCAGTGGGGAAGTTGCCCCGTTCGATCACTATGCCCGTCCGGCCCGGGCGAGCGGCGAGTGCTGCTCGAATGACCTTGTACAGCAGGACGCTCGTGGAATCGGCGACGACACACTGGCCGTCCGCCGCACCTAGCACAACCCGCCCGATGCGGTCCCCTATTCTCTGGGGAAGCTGCAGCCACTCCTCGTCCCAGCCACGGATGAGCCTGCCGCCCCACTGTTTCCGCACAAACTCAGGTAGGTGCTCCGTGGTTGCCCTCAGCGGGCGCCCGAGCGAATTTCCGTCCAGATAGGCCGCAATAGCATCGTCGTCGTGGCCTTCAAAGAGCGCGCGGCAGGAGGCCAGGGGGTCCTCCGCATCAAGAGTGCGGGCACGGGCAAGCAGGGAGTCGTTCGTCATGCAATCAGTGTAGGTGCGCAACACCGGCTCACCGGTGACGCGAAAGCCGGCCCCACCGCGTGAGGTGGAGCCGGCCTTTCCGGACCGGTAAGCGTTGTGCGCTAGCGGTTGGACGCGTTGGTGTACGCGCTCTGGATGGAGCTTCCGAAGTACGGTCCGTACATGACGTTCTTCTGGGTGTTGTAGCCGAAGCTGTTCACGGAGTTCTGTGTGCCGGACGAGCCCGATCCGATGAACCAGGGCCCGCCGGAAGACCCGCCGGTCATGTCACACGGGATGCCCTGGGACTGTGTGCCGCCGATCCGGTCGCGTGAGGCGGTGCCATAGCAGTTCTTCAGGGATTCCCCGTTGAAGGGAGCAGCTGCGGGATAACCGTAGGCGGTGTAGGTGAGACCGCGGGCGAGGTTGAAGCCGATCCTCGACGCACCCACGGTGGCGGCCAGCGTGCGCCCGTTCAACGGCGCTACAACGGCGAAGGCGCCGTCGTAGCTGATGTCGTTGCGGGAGATCCATTCGCTGGTGGAATGCAGCGACGTTGCCGACCACATGCCGTATGGAGCAGACCCGTTGCTGTAGGCGGGCACGAACACGAACTTGCTTGCCCAGCCGGCGTTGATGTCATAGGTGCAGTGCCCGGCGGTGGCAACGGTGCTTTGATTGAAGCTCTGAACCGAATTGGCCGAGCAGACGTAGTTCTGGCCGCCGAGCGTGAAGAAGACCTTCCCGATATGCGACACCGGTGCAGGGCTACCTGCACGCTTGACCGGTGCTGCCTTGGGCTGTGGTGCAGCAAGGGCATCCGCGCCTGCCTTCGGCATGATGGAGCGGCCCTGCTCCCCCCAGCCCTGTGAGTTGATGGTGTTGCCTGGCTTTGCGTTCTTCATCCGCTCCGGGGTCCAGTACGCCTCAAGCGCATCCTGGGAGTCGGTCTGTGCATGGGAGATGGTGGCCGCCGGCGCCTTCAGCGGCGTCTGCAGAGCGGCCTGGGCCGCCCCGCCGGTCATCAGTGCCGTAGCCATCAGCGTCGATGCTGCGAGAACGGCTGCCTTCAAACCTCGTGAATTCACGAAATTCCTCGTTTCGATCAGTGGTGAACCGTCAGCGGTAGCTGACTTCTGGAGTCTGCACTGTTCGAAAGGCCGATCACAGACCAGGAGACCATCTGGGTTGAAACTGATGGCGAATCAGGCCGTCCCTCTGGACATTGAAGGAGGGTCATGCAATTATTCCTCGCCTGCGCTGTCTCCCAGCCTTTCCATTCGACCGGAAAAATGCTTACGACGACGACGCGGATCCCAGGCGGTCACTTCGGCCCCTTGCCACTGGGCCGTTACTGACCTGTCCATGCCCGCCGACAGGAATACCCTTGAGGGCAGGGTGACCGGAGCCCTGAACTCAACTGTCCAGCGGAAGGGTGTTGCGTCCCCGGGGCCCATCTCTGCCGCCATGCGCGAGGCCAGGTACATGCCATGGGCAATAGGCCGCTTCATACCACTTGCCCGCGCCGAGATCCCACTCAGATGGATAGGGTTGTAGTCACCCGAGACGCTCGCGTAACGCCGCCCGATGTCGCTCGCCAGTGCCCACTGGCGGGTGTGAAATTCCGGTAGTTGTTCGGTCCGGCGCTCGCCCGCGGACGGCACGGCCGTACCCGCCGGCCCGTTCGCCTTGACGCCCTTCGCCAGATAGGTGGACCTGCCTCTCCAGACGGATCCGGAGTCAGTCTTGATGTCAACCAAGACGTCCACCTGGGCGCCGCTGTGATGCGGCAACAGATTTTCGACCCAGGCGGTGACACTCAGGCGCTCGCTGAGCGAAATCGGACGCAGGTGGTGGATCTCGTTACTGAGGTGGATCATACCGAGCAGCGGAAGCGGAAAGTCCGGCCTGGCAAGAACGCTGACCGCCACCGGGAACGCGAGGGTGTGGAGATACCCTGACGGGAGGAACTCTGCTTGCGGGCGGCCCATCAGGCGCTGGAAAGCGTCAAGCTTCTCCTGCGTGGCCGTGACGTTGTCAACCCTGTGTCGCTCTGTCGGCAACGGGTCCGCGGGCGCGGGCCTGCGCAGCGCGTTCCTTGCCTGACGCGCCAGCGCCGCAGCGTAGAGCGTCGGCAGCTTCGGAGGAGCGTCCAAGCGGCGATCCATCAGGCACCTACCAGGTTCTGTCCGCAGACACGCAGGACCTGACCGTTGATTCCGGCAGCATTGGTCGAGGCGAGGAATGAGACCGCTTCGGCTACGTCCAGGGGGAGCCCACCCTGCTGCAGGCTGCTCAGGCGCCGTGCCACCTCGCGGGTGGCGAAGGGAATTCTCGCCGTCATGTCCGTCTCGATGAATCCCGGTGCGACGGCGTTGATGGTGCGCCCGGAGCCCGCCAGGGCATCGGCAGTGGCGCGAACCATGCCGATCACGCCTGCCTTGGACGCTGCATAGTTTGTCTGGCCCCGATTGCCGGCGATCCCGCTGGTGGAGGCCAGACACACAATGCTGCCGTTGCTGTTGAAATGGTCCGAACTGAGCAACTTTTCATTGATGCGGAGCTGGGACTCAACATTGACAGCGAGCACGGAGCTCCATCGAGCCTGGTCCATGTTGGCGAGCAGCCGGTCTCTGGTGATGCCTGCGTTATGAACCATGATGTCGAGTCCGCCGTACCGGGTGGCAGCGTGCCGAAGGATTCGCTCGGCGGCGTCAGGAGCGGTGACATCAACCTGCAGAGCCGTGCCGCCGGCGTGGTTGGCTACCTGCGCCAGCTGCTCCCCCGCCGCCGGTACGTCCACGGCGATGATGTGCGCACCGTCGCGTCGGAGGACACGGACAATCTCCGCACCAATCCCGCGTGCGGCCCCGGTCACTACAGCCGTGCGGCCGGCGAGTGGCAGTTCTGCAGACTTGGGCGGCGCGCCGTGATCCGACCCTACTGCGATGAACTGCCCGTCCACATAGGCGCTTTTGCCGGAGAGCAGGAACTCGAGTGTCCCTCGGACGCTGGGTGCGGCTGTATTCACACCCTCACCAAGGAGGATCCCGTTAGCGGTCGCTCCTCCCCGCAGTTCCTTCGCCAGACTGCGCAGCGTCCCGTCGACGGCCTGCCGGGCGGCAGCGGTCTGGGGGGAGATTTCGGAGGTGACGGGCCGGGAGATTGTGATGATGCGCCCGCCTGGAAGCAGGTTCCGCAGTCCGTGGCCGAGTTCGAGGAAGACCTCCGACAGCTCGCCGGGGTGTGCTAAATCATCAAGCACAACGACGGCCGCGCCAAACTTCTCCTTTGGCCGGAGGTGCCGACGGACGTCCAGGTTCCACTCGAGCAGTGTTGCAGCCATGTCCTGCGTGCTGCGGGAGCGGCCCAGCACCAAAACCGGCCCCGGCACGAGCGGCGCATCTGGAGCGTAACGGCGGAGCGGGACCGGCCGCGGCAGACCGGCGGCCTTCGCGATCCTGCTGAGAGGCTGGGCGTTGACCAGGTTGAGATAGGTGTCCGTCATGGTCAGCGCGCCTCCAGAATAGCCACGACGCCTTGGCCCCCGGCAGCACAGACCGAGATCAGACCGCGTCCCGAGCCCTTCTCGGCGAGGGACTTAGCCAGCGAAGCGACAATGCGTGCTCCGGTCGCTGCGAACGGATGACCCGCGGCCAGCGAAGAACCGTTGACGTTGAGTTTGGTGCGGTCCACTGTTCCGAGCGCACCGGAAAGACCGAGCTGGGTGCGGCAGAAATCCTCGTCCTCCCAGGCGGCGAGGCTGCTCAGCACGGTGCTGGCGAAGGCTTCGTGAATTTCGAAGAAGTCGAAGTCATCGAACGTCATGTCGTTGCGTTGCAGCAGGCGCGGCATTGCGTAGACCGGCGCCATCAGGAGCCCCTCCTTACCGTGCACAAAGTCAACGGCGGCCGCTTCAGCGTCCACAACGTTCGCCAGCATGGGCAGATTGTGTTTGCGCGCATAATCCTCGGAGCCCAGGAGTACCGCCGCCGCACCATCTGTCAGCGGGGTGGAATTACCGGCGGTCATGGTGGCCTCCCCGGTCAGGTTCCGGCCGAATACCGGCTTGAGCGATCCCAGCTTTTCAAGGGAGGTGTCAGCGCGCAGGTTTCCGTCCCTCGAGACCCCGCGGAAGGGCGTGACGAGGTCGTCGAAGAACCCGCGGTCATAGGCAGCGGCCATGTTGGCGTGGCTTGCCAGCGCCAACTCGTCCTGGGCCTGCCTGCTGATGTTCCAGCGCGAGGTAGTGATTGCCTGGTGCTCCCCCATGGACAGGCCGGTGCGGGGCTCCGCCGTTGTCGGGGCATTCGGCTTGAGATCGACGGGACGAAGTTTACGCAGTGCAGCAAGTTTTTGCGGGGTAGACCGTGCGCGCGCGAGTTCAAGCAATACCCGTCGCAGGCCCTCGCTCACCGCTACGGGCGCGTCTGAAGCCGAATCGACTCCACCGGCAATGCCTGATTCGATTTGTCCGAGCTTGATCTTGTTGGAGAGCCCAATCACCGTCTCGAGGCCGGTGGCGCACGCTTGCTGCACGTCATAAGCCGGCGTGTCTGCGGCGAGGGCTGATCCCAGCACCGCCTCGCGGGTCAGGTTGAAGTCCCGGGAGTGCTTGAGGACGGCGCCTGCAGCAACCTCTCCGACTCGCTCCCCCTGTAGCCCAAAACGCGCCACCAAGCCGTCCAGAGCGGCCGTCAGCATCTCCTGGTTGGACGCCTGCGCGTATGGTCCACCCGAGCGGGCAAATGGGATGCGATTGCCTCCAATCACGACGGCGCTCCGCGCGCCGCGTTGACCACTGCTGCTCTGGGGTGTGGCGTTCTGCTGGTCGGGAAGATTACTCACTGCTGCTCCTTGGACTTGAAGGGTGGAAGCGGCTGCAGGATCAAACCTCTGATCTCTCGCGGGCAACACCTCAGTTATCGATACCCAGCGTACCTGATACGCTGGGTATCGTGAATCAGATCATGGCGCCCATGAGACGCCCCACCGCGGACGGACGTTCCAGCAGGTGGTCAAAACATCGCGAAGCCCGCCGCGCGGAGCTGATCAGGACTGCGCGCAAGGCAGTCCACAGGATCGGTCCGGGCGCTTCCATGGAGGACATCGCTTCGGCGGCAGATACCTCAAAATCCGTCTTCTACCGTTATTTCGGAGACAAAGCAGGTCTGCAGCGTGCAATGGGCGAGGTTGTGGTGGGTCGCATGCAGGAACACCTCATCGAAGCCGCGCGGAAGGCCAGCACGCCGAGGGACGGTCTGCGGGCAATGGTTTCTGCGTACCTGCAGATGGCTTCATCCTCGCCGAGCGTCTATGTTTTCGTGACCCAGCCAACACCGGATTCGGCGTCGACGTTGGACGCGTCGCCCACGCTCAGCTCCTTCTTCGACGCCATCTCGGTCATGCTCGCCAGCCCCATGGAGGAATACCTCGCCCAAGAACCGCCGGCGGCAGCTATTCCACAACCGCTGGCTCTTTGGCCTCGCGCCGCCATCGGAATGGTCCGTGCCGCGGGCGAACAATGGTTGTCGACGCCTCCCGGCCCGGCCCGGCCCACTGAGCCTGACCTCGCAGACTCCATTACTGCCTGGCTCTTTGATGGCATCGCTGCCGCCGTGCCGAGCGCACCCCTTGCCCATACCTCCCGCCGCAATCCACGTTCGAAGGACGAATCATGACCCAGACCGCAACGCGTCCCGAATTCTCGGTCCCCGCGACCCTTCCAATCCACGACGACGACGCCGCCGTCGTTGACGTTGCAGCGTTGGGCGAGCAGTTGCTCGGCCGGTGGGCCGACTCCCGCCGCGCTGCACGCGCGCTCGCAGCTGATCCGTCGCTGCATAAGGCTGAGGGCGCATCCTGTGCGGAGCACCGCGCACGCTGTCTGGACCAGCTTCACCTTCTGGTTCAGAACAAAGCGGTGCACCGGGCGTTCCCCACGGAGTTGGGCGGGTCGGATGACCACGGAGGGAATGTCGCCGGCTTTGAAGAACTGGTGGTTGCCGACCCCTCTCTCCAGATCAAGGCAGGTGTTCAGTGGGGCCTGTTCGGGGCCGCAGTGCTGCACCTCGGAACCGAGGATCACCACCATCGGTGGCTCCCAGGCATCATGAACATGGAAATTCCCGGGTGCTTCGCCATGACGGAGACCGGGCACGGATCAGATGTCTCCAGCATCGCTACCACTGCCACCTTCCACCCGGAGAGCGAAGAGTTCATCCTCCATACGCCGTTCCGTGCAGCGTGGAAGGACTACATCGGCAACGCGGCCAGCGATGGAAAAGCAGCAGTTGTCTTCGCGCAACTGATCACCCGCGGAGTAAATCACGGCGTGCACGCCCTGTACGTTCCCCTGCGGGATGAGAAAGGAAACTTTCTGGACGGGATCGGCGGCGAGGACGACGGGCTGAAGGGCGGTCTGAATGGCATAGACAACGGACGGCTCCACTTCACGCAGGTGCGGGTTCCCCGGGAGAACCTCCTGAACCGCTATGGGAATGTCGCAGCGGACGGAACCTACACCTCGCCGATCGAATCTCCAGGCCGCCGCTTCTTCACCATGCTTGGAACCCTCGTTCAGGGTCGCGTTTCACTCGACGGCGCTGCCGTAGCCGCCAGCAAGCTGGCCATGAAGACTGCGATCCAGTATTCGGTGGAACGGCGCCAGTTCAGCACTACCTCCGAGTTGTCCGAGGAAGTACTCCTCGACTATCAGCTGCACCAGCGTCGGCTCTTCCCCCGCCTGGCAACCACCTATGCCGCATCCTTTGCACACGAGGAGCTGCTGGCGAAGTTCGACGGTGTGTTCTCCGGTGAACATGACACCGACGAAGACCGCCAGGACCTGGAAACCCTCGCTGCAGCGCTGAAGCCGCTCTCCACCTGGCACGCTTTGGACACGCTGCAGGAATGCCGGGAAGCCAGCGGAGGGGCAGGCTTCCTCACCGAGAACCGGTACACCTCGCTGCGGGCAGATCTCGATGTCTACACCACCTTCGAGGGCGACAACAACGTGCTCCTGCAACTCGTGGCCAAGCGGCTCCTCGCTGACTATGCCAAGGAATTCCAGGGAGTTGACTTTGGGGTCCTCGCGCGCTTCGTCGCAACTCAGGCAGCAGACCGGACCCTTCACCGAACGGGCCTGCGGCGAGTGTTGCAGACGGTCGTTGACACCGGTTCGGAGCGAAAATCCGCCATTGCCCTGAGGGACGAGGGAACACAGCACGAGCTGCTGTGCGGCCGCGTTGACACCATGGTCGGCGAACTCGCCGGAGAGCTCCGGGGCGCGCGCAAGCTTCCGCCGGCGAAGGCCGCCAAAATCTTCAACCAGCATCAGCAGGAACTGATACAGGCTGCACGCGCGCACGCCGAACTTCTGCAGTGGGAGGCGTTCACAGCGGCGCTCGCCAAGACCGAGGATGCAGGAACGCGGCAGGTACTCACCTGGCTCCGTGACCTGTTTGGGCTGTGCCTCATCGAGGACAACCTCGGCTGGTACCTGATGAACGGCCGGCTGTCAGCCCAGCGCGCCCGCACCCTCGGCCCGTACATCAACCGGCTGCTCCTGAAGCTGCGGCCGCACGCCGTCGATCTGGTCAACGCGTTCGGGTACGGCCCTGAGCATCTGCGGGCGGCCATCGCAACGGGGGCCGAGCGTGAGCGGCAGGAGGAATCCCGCGCCTACGCACGGATCCAGCGAGCCAGCCATGATGCGCCGCTGGACGAGAAGATCCTGATCGCGCGCAAAGCTCAAACCCGCTAGAGAACCGATCGGTAAACACTCAGCGTGGACTCTGCAATAGAGTCCCAGGAAAAGTGCTCCTCCGCCCGGATGCGTCCGCGCCCTCCCATGGCGCGGGCGCGTTCCGGATCGGCAACCAGCGCGTTGAGTGCCTGCGCAAAGTCATTCACGAACCCCTCTGGATCAAGTGGGGTTCCTGTTCCGTCCTGAACCTGCTCGAGGGGCACGAGTACGCCCGTTACGCCGTCGTCCACCACTTCGGGGATGCCGCCTGTTGCGCTCGCTACCACCGCAGCACCGCAAGCCATCGCCTCAAGATTCACAATGCCGAGCGGCTCATAGATTGAGGGGCAGGCGAAGACGGTTGCGTGGCTGAGTACCTGGACCAGCTCATTCCGCGGGAGCATCCGCTCAATCAGGATCACTGAACCGCGCTGCGCACGCAGATCGTCGATCAGGCGGGCGGTCTCGGCGGCAAGTTCCGGCGTATCTGCCGCTCCCAGGCACAGCACCAACTGCACGTCTGCTGCCAGCTTCGCAGCAGCGCGCAGCAGGTACGGAACACCCTTCTGACGGGTGTTCCTGCCCACGAAAACCACGCTGGGACGGTCTGGGTCGATTCCCAGCGCACGGACGGCGTCGTCATTGCGGTCTGCAATCCACGCTTTGGTGTCAATCCCGTTGTGCACAACCTGCACTCGGGCAGGATCAACCTCCGGGTAGCAGCGCAGAATGTCCTGACGCATGCCGTCGGAAACCGCGATCACCGCCGCAGCAGACTCATATGCTGTTTTCTCCACCCAGGACGAAAGCGCATAGCCGCCGCCGAGCTGCTCGGCCTTCCACGGACGCAACGGTTCCAGGCTGTGTGCACTGAGCACGTGCGGGATGCCGTGCAGGAGCGAGGCGAGGTGGCCCGCCATATTGGCATACCAGGTGTGGGAGTGCACCAGGTCCGAACCGCTGATGCCCTGCAGGATGGACAGATCCGTGCCCAGGGTCTGCACCGCCGCATTTGCATCCGTCAGCCCGTCAGGGACGCCGTAGGTGCTCACGCGGGCGCCGTGATAGTCCGCTGGACGTTCTGCGCCGAAACAGTGCACGGCTAAATCGACGTGCCCGGCGAGCACGCGAGCCAATTCCGCTACGTGAACGCCTGCGCCGCCGTAGATCTCGGGCGGGAACTCCTTTGTCACAATGTCTATTCGCACAACTACAACGTAGTGCAGGGCGGGCGAGTCCTCTAGTGTGAGTCGAACGTGGTCATACTCAAGGACGAGCGGAAGGGGTTACCCGTGGCAGTCAAGAAAGTGCTTGCGGTGGTACTGGCAGGCGGCGAAGGAAAGCGGCTCATGCCGCTCACGGCGGACCGGGCCAAACCTGCGGTTCCTTTTGCCGGCAGTTACCGGCTCATCGATTTCGCGCTGTCCAATGTGGTCAACTCCGGCTATCTCCAGATTGTGGTGCTCACCCAGTACAAGTCGCACAGCCTGGACCGGCACATCTCCGAGACCTGGCGCATGTCCACCCAGTTGCAGCAGTACATCGCCTCCGTGCCCGCGCAGCAGCGGCGCGGCAAGAGCTGGTTCCTGGGCAGTGCCAACGCCATTTACCAGTCTCTCAACCTGATCCATGACGCGCGGCCGGACATCGTCGTCGTCATCGGAGCGGACCACGTCTACCGGATGGACTTCGAGCAGATGGTGCAAGCGCATCAGCGCAGCGGGGCGTCGGTGAGCGTCGCAGCTGTGCGGCAGCCGCTTCATCTCGCTAACCAGTTCGGCGTCATCGAAGTCGATTCCAATGATCCCGGCCGCATCTCGGCTTTCGTCGAGAAGCCCGAGACAACGCCCGGACTTCCCGATGACCCCAACAGCTTCCTGGCGTCCATGGGCAACTACGTCTTCAATACGGACGCCCTGATCGAAGCCCTCGAGGTTGACGCCGCACGCCTCAACACCAAACACGACATGGGCGGGGACATCATCCCCCACTTCGTGGAGCGTGGAGATGCCGCTGTGTATGACTTCACCACCAACGAGATTCCCGGATCGACCGATCGGGACAGCCAGTACTGGCGCGATGTCGGCACGCTGGATTCCTACTATGACGCCACCATGGATCTCATCACCCCGCTCCCGTTGTTCAATCTGTACAACCTCGAGTGGCCGATCTACACCCGGCAGAGCATTTCCCCGCCCGCCAAGTTTGTCCGGAGCGCGAGCGGCGTTTCAGGTGTCGCGCACGATTCGATCGTTTCGAACGGCGTCGTCATTTCCGGTGGTGCGGTGCAGGGATCGGTCCTGGCCACGGACGTTTTCGTCGACGAGGGAGCCGATGTGACGGGCTCCGTCCTGCTCGATCACGTGGCGATTGGTTCAGGAGCGGTTGTCCGGAAGGCGATTATCGACAAGAACGTCCACATTCCCCCCGGTGCCAAGATCGGCGTGGACCGCGAACTGGATATCAGCCGCGGATTCACGGTGACGGAGTCCGGACTGACAATTCTCAGCAAGGGGCAGGTAGTCGAGGGGTAACGGGAGATTGCGCAGCGCGGCGGTGGGCCGCGGTCCGTTTGGTCCGCAGCCCACCGTCAGGCTACGCGGGTGATTTCCACCGTCACGTTGAGTGAGGACCCACCGCCGCCCGAGAGGATGCCCTTCAGAGGCGAGACATCGCGGTAGTCACGGCCCCGCGCCACAGACACATGGAAGTCGCTGACGGGGCCGCTGTTGGTCGGGTCCCAGCCGCGCCACTCGCCGTCCCACCACTCGACCCAGGCATGGGACTGTCCCGCCACCGCCTCACCGACTGCCGCCGTCCTGCGCGGGTGCAGGTATCCCGAAATGTACCGGGCGGGAATACCGAGGCTGCGCAGTGCGCCGATCGCGACGTGAGCAAGGTCCTGACAAACCCCCTGGCGCTCGGACCAGGCATCACGGGCGTTGGACTGCACACCTGTAACGCCCTGCACGTACTTCATCTCGCCCTTGAGCCAATCAAAAACGGAGTGCGCGGCGGCATGGGGGTCCTCGCCGCCGACGACATCCCGGACCAGCGAGCGGATTTCAGCATCGGGTTCCGTCAGAGGCGTGTCCGGAAGCCAGTCAGCGTAATCGTTCACAACTTCGTCGGAGCGCAGGTGCTGCCAGCTCACCACTTCCTCCGGAGCTGGAATGCGTTCAGTGCGGCTGACTTCCACGAGGGTCCGCGCCGACACTTCCAGCCGGTCGTGGGGCACGTGGACATCGAACGACGTCACACGGGTACCCCAGTAGTCACGGTAGGTGGCCATTGATGCACCGGACGGATTGAGGGTGACCGTTGATTCGAGCACCACCTGCTGAGAATCTGTCAGCGGGGTCATGCGCGCTTCGTTGTAGGACAGCGACACACGGCGCAGATAGTCGTAGCCGGTCCGGTGTTCAATCAGCAAGCGGCTCATGAGACCTCCCCTACCCAGGACAGTTCCGCTGCCTGCGAGAAATACGTGCGTGAGACGGCATCAGAGGCACGCGCACACGCCTTCTGGACTCTTTCCATATGCTCGGGCAGCTCCAGCATGAGGTCGTCCGTCTGATGGAACTCAAGGAAGGTGCGGGCCTGGCCCACGATCCTGCTGGCGTCATTGATGAAGCCGACGCGCTGGTAGGCCGGGTTCAGGTTCGCGAGGCACTTCTCGGCATCACTCAGGGCGTAGACGATCGAACGCGGAAACAGCCGGTCCAGCAGGAGGAACTGAGCCGCGTGCTGTTCGCCGAAGGATGCGCGCCGGGTTCTCAGGAACGACTCGTACGCGCCGGCGCAGCGGAGCATGTTCACCCACGACAGGCCGGATGCGTGAACGTCACGCGTGGAGAGCATCCGGGCAGTCATGTCTGCCCGTTCAAGACTGCGCCCGAGCACCAGGAACTGCCAGCTCTCATCGTGGCTCATGGTGGTGTCCGAGAGACCGCGCACCATGGCGGTGCGTTCGATGACCCAGTGGCAGAAGCGGTAGGTCCCGACTACGTCTTTCCGATGCTGCGTTAGTCCGTACCAGGTGGTGTTGAGCCCCTCCCATACGCTTCCGGACACCGTTTCCCGGGCCCGACGCGCGTTCTCCCGTGCAGCGCCGAGGGCTCCGGCGATGGAAGTAGCGCTGCTGCGATCGAAGGCGAGTGCCTCGATGAGATCAGGCAGGCCGAAGTCATCAGACTCAGGTTTGCTGCCCATAACTCCGAGCAGCTGCCGCGAGACGTCCCGCTGAACGGGACGAGGCATCTGGTTCAGCCGTTCAAGGTGAACATCGAGGATACGGGCGGTGCCGTCAGCCCGCTCAACGTACCTGCCGATCCAGAACAGCGACTCGGCAATCCGGCTAAGCATTGTTGTGCACCTCTCCTTCACCGCTGTTCTGATGGAGCCCATGCAACTGCTGTTGCTGTTGTTCGGGTTGCCGGTCCCGCCACCCCGTCTCAACGGGCCACACACTGACCCGCTCGGTCACCGGAGCGGCTTCGGGACGGACGGGCGCGCTGTCTGACTGGCCGTCGACCACCCAGGTATCCTTCGATCCGCCTCCCTGGCTGGAGTTCACGATCAGTGAGCCCTCCTTCATGGCTACCCGGGTCAACCCTCCGGGCAGGACCCACACGTTCTCACCGTCATTCACCGCAAACGGACGAAGATCAACATGGCGGGGACCGAACTGACCGCCGGACATTGTGGGCACGGTGGAGAGCTGCAGGACAGGCTGCGCAATCCAGCCCCGGGGATCGGCCAGAATCCGGTTCCGGAGTGCGGCAAGCTCGTCCGCCGTCGCATCAGGACCAATCACCAGACCCTTGCCGCCCGATCCGTCCACGGGCTTCACCACCAGCTCGTCGAGCCGGTCCAGCACTTCCTCCCGGGCAACTGGTTCCTCCAGCCGGAAGGTGTCAACGTTGGCGATGATCGGCTCCTCATTGAGGTAGTAGCGGATCAGGTCCGGCACGTAGGTGTAAACGAGCTTGTCATCGGCCACACCGTTTCCTACCGCGTTAGCGATGGTCACAGTGCCTGCCCGCGCCGCGTTGACGATCCCGGGACAACCGAGCACCGAATCTGCCCGGAACTGCAACGGGTCGAGAAATTCATCGTCGATGCGCTTGTAGATCACATCCACGCGCTGTTCCCCGGCCGTCGTCCGCATGTAAACCCGGTTGCTCCGGCAGATGAGGTCCCGTCCCTCGACGAGCTCCACGCCCATAAGCCCGGCGAGCAGGGTGTGTTCGAAGTACGCCGAGTTGAACACGCCGGGCGTGAGCACGACGACGGTGGGGTCCTCCGCTCCGGGCGGCGCTGTCTTTCGCAGCGCTGCAAGCAGACGGCGCGGGTATTCCTCGACCGGACGGATGTGCTGCTGGCCGAAGGCCTCGGGCAGCCCCTTTGCCATGGCCCGGCGGTTCTCCAGCACGTAGCTGACGCCGCTGGGGACCCTCACATTGTCCTCGAGGACGCGGAAAGTGCCTTCGGCGTCCCGCACCACGTCGATTCCGGAAATATGCACGCGCACCCCTCCGGCCGGATCGAAGCCGGCCACCTCCCGGTGGAAGTGCGCCGAGGAAGTGATCAGGCGGCGGGGAATGACGCCGTCGGACACGACGCTCATCTTGTCGTAGATGTCGTTGAGGAAGGCTTCGAGTGCGTGTACCCGCTGCGTCACGCCGCGTTCAAGTGAGTCCCAGTCGGACCCGGCTATGACGCGAGGCACGATATCAAGCGGGAAGGGCCGCTCCTCCCCCGCAAAATCGAAGGTGACTCCGCGATCGAGGAACGTCCGCGCCATCGAGTCCGCCCGGGCGGTCACATCGGCTAGGTTGAGCTCTTCAAGGGCGGCAGCCACGGGTCTGTATTCGGAGCGCGGTTGATTGGCGTCGTCGAACATCTCGTCGTAAGCGACAGTGCGCCGTGCGACGGTTGCGTAGTCTTCAAAGAGCTCGGACATGGCTCCACATTGCCATGTATCGGACGTGTTTACCTACCGGCGCCACGGACCGGCTGCGCGCCGTGGTGCCCTCGACAGTCATCGCGGCTGGCCGCACCGATCATGGTTGAATAGGCCGGTGCACAACGAGAATCTGCGCCGCGATGAGGCGGCGGACCGGTCAGCAATCATCACCGTCTCCAGCTATGAGATCACGCTGGATGTACGCACCGCGGAGGATGCCGGCAGTACCGGGTTCTCATCGCGGACAGTTGTGACGTTCGACTGTTCCTCCCCCGGTGCCGACACTTTCCTCGACTTCATTCCCGCCAGGGTGCAATCCGTCACGCTCAACGGTGCGGTTCTGGATCCAGAGCAGGTTGTTGACGGCGCGCGCATCATGCTCCCCCAGCTTGCTGAGCAGAACACCGTGATCGTGGACGGTACGGCGCTGTACAGCCGCAGCGGCGAGGGTATGCACCGATTCGAGGATCCCGCCGACGGTGAGACGTACCTGTACACCCAGTACGAGCCAGCCGACGCCCGCCGTGTCTTCGCCTGCTTCGAACAGCCCGACCTCAAGGCGTCCTTCAGCTTCCATGTTCGCGCCCCGGAGCGGTGGACCGTCGCATCGAACGGCGCCGAGACCAGCCGCGACCAGCACGACGACGGCTCCGCGACCTGGCACTTCGCGCCGACCATGCGCATCTCGACCTACATCACGACGGTCCTGGCCGGTCCATACGAATCCGTGACTGACGAATGGACCGGCATTCTGGACGGCGGAGAGGTGCTGACCATCCCCTTGTCCCTGTTCTGCCGCCGGTCGCTCAGCGCGCACCTCGATGCGGCGCGGATCTTCGACACCACGCGCCGGGGACTCACCTACTTCCACGACCTGTTCCGGTACCCTTATCCGTTCGGGAAATACGATCAGGCCTTTGTGCCCGAATACAACCTCGGTGCCATGGAAAACCCCGGTCTGGTGACCTTCACCGAGTCCTATGTGTTCCAGTCGAGGGCCACACACGCGCAGTACGAGGCGCGGGACAATACGATCATGCACGAGATGGCGCATATGTGGTTCGGCGATCTCGTGACGATGACCTGGTGGGATGATCTGTGGCTGAAAGAATCTTTCGCTGACTTCTCGGGAGCGCTCGCGGTAGCGGAGGCGTTGGATTCGCCGACCTCGTGGGTCACCTTCGCCACCCGGCGCAAGGCCTGGGCCTACCTGCAGGATCAGCTGCCTTCCACCCACCCGATCGTCGCGGACATCGTGGACCTGGAAGCCGCGAAGCTCAATTTCGACGGCATCACCTATGCCAAGGGTGCCTCGGTCCTGAAGCAGCTCGTGGCCTACGCCGGTTTCGAAGCTTTTGCGTCCGCGGCACGATCCTACTTCCGCAAGCACGCCTTCTCGAACACTACTCTCGATGACCTGCTGGGAGCTCTCAGTGAAGCCTCGGGCAGGGACATGTCGGACTGGGCACAGCGGTGGCTGCAGACCTCTGGAGTTCCGCAGCTTGCCGCTCAGGTGGAAACCGACGACGACGGCGTCTATACCTCCCTGGCGATCCTCCAGCAGGCGCTCGACCCCGTGAGTTCAACACCTGCTCCCCGCCCGCACAGCGTCCGTTTAGGGCTCTACTCGCTTGATCCGAACGGCAGGCTGCTCCGCACCGCCTCCCACGATGTCCTGCTGGACGGGGACCGCACGGAGGTTCCCGAACTCATCGGCAGCGCACAGCCCGATCTGCTGCTCATCAACGACGATGACCTGACCTATGCAAAGCTCGTCTTCGATGATCGCTCCCTCGCAACGCTTCTGTCCTCCGCGGACCGGCTGGAGGAACCCCTGGCGAGGGCTGTATGCCTGGCTGCATTGTGGTCCTCGACTCGTGACGGCATTCTCAGCGCAGACGACTACGTGGAGGCGGTCGGGAGGACAGCGCCGGCCGAGGAGGGCGTAGGGATTCTCCAGCAGCTACTTCAGAACGCCCGGCACGCCGTCGAACACTATGCTCCGGTCCCGGCACGGATGGCTCTGCGCGAGCGCTTCACGCGCTTCCTGCTCCGCGGGCTGGAAGCCGCCACACCCGGTTCTGATCATCAGCTGGTCTGGGCACGGGCGCTGGCCGCAACCGCCCGGAACACAGCAACCCATGCGCCCCTGGTGCGCGGCCTGCTGGAAGGCACGGAGACTGTTGACGGTTTGGTGATCGACGACGAACTCACCTGGCAGCTGTGGCAGGCGTTGGCGGCGCAGAACCTTGCCACGGTTGATGAACTCGAAGCCGCCCTCCAGCGCGACCGCACTGCATCGGGCCGAACCGGCTTCACGACGGCGTGCACGTCGTTCCCGGACGCTGCCGTCAAGGCCAGAGCGTGGAAGGAGGCCGTCTTCGGTGATCGGTTGTCCAACGAATTGCTCAGCGCCACCATGGTCGGTTTCCAGCAAGGACCGTCGGAACTGCGTGAACCGTATGTCGATGCCTATTTCCAGGAGATTGAGAGGGTATGGCGGGAGCTGCCGATTGAAATGTCGGCAAGGATTGTGCGTGGACTGTATCCCGGCGATCAGGACCTCGCCGAGGAATCTGTTCCTGAAGACCATCCGGTGCTGGTGCTGACAGATTCCTGGCTGGATGAACACGCGGGGTCACCTCAATCCCTCCGGAGGATCGTGGTGGAGGAACGCGACCACCTGCTGCGCGCGTTGCGGGCTCAACAGGCCGCGGGCTGACGAATCACGGCACGCGGTAAAGCCATTCGTCAGTACCGAACTTCTCCTCGACCAGCATCTGCGCCGTTGCCAGTTCGGTCTCTGTCAGGATCCCGTCTACGGCCTGGTAGCGCTCCCTGAAGGTTTCGCTCAGGACCTGGATGATTTCCTCCCGTGTCAGTCCGGTCTGCCGACGAAGGGGGTCCACCCGCTTCTTGGCGCTCTTGATTCCCTTGTCGGAGAGCTTCTCGCGTCCGATCCGGAGGATCTCGAGCATTTTGTCGGCATCGATGTCGTAGGACATCGTCACGTGGTGGAGCATGCCGCCGTTGCTCAGCCGTTTCTGCGCCGCGCCGCCGATCTTGCCGATATCCGTTGCAATGTCGTTGAGCGGCTGGTACCAGGCGGAGATCCCCAGCTTTTTCAATCCTTCCATCACCCAGTCATCGAGGAACGGGTAGGAGTCAGCGAAGCTCATTCCATCCACCAGTGACTGCGGGATGTAGAGCGAATAGGTGATGGCGTTGCCGTGCTCCATGAACATGGCTCCGCCGCCGCTCATGCGGCGGACCACGCTCACCCCGTGGCGACGAACCGCGTCAGCGTCTACCTCGTTGCGCATGGACTGGAAGCTGCCGATGACCACCGAGGGGCTTTCCCACTCCCAGAAGCGCAGGGTTGGGTTACGCAGGCCGGCACCCACCTCACGGGTCAGCACCTCGTCCATCGCGACGTGCATGGCGGTGGGAAGCGGCGTGGGACCGATGATCTCCCACTGGTGGTCAGCGAAGCCGGAAGCCTTTCCGAGCGCCCTGCGGACGGCGGTGGCGACTGCTTCCGGCGAGAAGCCGAAGAGTTGCGCATCCGGTCGCAGCTCCC
Source organism: Arthrobacter parietis (assembly GCF_039530425.1). Classification (NCBI taxonomy): domain Bacteria; kingdom Bacillati; phylum Actinomycetota; class Actinomycetes; order Micrococcales; family Micrococcaceae; genus Arthrobacter; species Arthrobacter parietis. The sequence goes on from NZ_BAAAON010000002.1 coordinate 527,471, forward strand.
GTCGGATCGCCGATGCCAATTCGCCGTGGGGAGTATCGGTCTCAAGCCCTTCCAGGGCGGCATTGATGTCATCCAGCGCCTCGTCCGGCTCCAGGAAGAAATCACCGTTCACCGACACCCGACTCAGCTTCCCGCCTGCGACGTCGGTGTCCACCACTACCAGCTTGCCGCCGGCAACCTTGTATTCACCGTGAAATTCCCGTGTGGCCCCGTGATCCATGATCCTCCTGCTGCACCTTCCGGCTACCCCTTGGTATACGGCTTAAAGCGCTGGGCCCGAACCGGAAATTCCGGTTCGGGCCCAGCAACACTGTTCAGGCGAACTACTTCTTGCCGAAACCCTTGAAGCGCTGGTTGAAGCGCTCGACGCGGCCGGCGGAGTCCATGATGCGCTGCTTGCCGGTGTAGAACGGGTGGGACTCCGAAGAGATTTCCACCTCTACCAGCGGGTAGGTGTTTCCGTCTTCCCATTCAACCGTCTTGTTGGAAGTAACGGTTGAGCGGGTGAGGAAAGACTTCTCAGAAGCGAGGTCGCGGAAGACGACCGATGCGTACTTGGGGTGGATATCAGACTTCATGGGAGTACCTTCTGTAGTTGCCTGGATTTTGCCAGGCACCGGTGGTTTGAAAGTTGACGGCCCGTAGGCCAGCAACCAACTCTACCGCACGCGAGGGGGATCCGCGAAAGAGCTCTCGGAGCGCTGGACCGCACTCGACCTGCACTCCCAGAAAGCGACGGCGCCTGCCGCTGCGACGTTGAGGGAATCCACGGCGGAACTCATCGGAATCCTGACGGAGATATCTGCTTGTTCGAGTGTGGATTGCGAGAGCCCCTCACCCTCAGTGCCCAAAATGAGGGCCAGTCGGTCCGGATCGCGCTGCGACAGCTCCTGCAGCTCGAGCGAATCCGGTGCCAGGGCCAGTGCCGCCACCAGAAACCCGGACGCGCGTAGCATTGCGATGCTGCCCGGCCACGAGTCCAGCCTCACCCACGGCACCTGGAAGACCGTTCCCATGCTGACCCTGATAGCCCTTCGATACAGCGGATCAGCGCAGCGTGGCGTGATCAGGACCGCATCCACGCCGAGCGCCGCTGCGGAACGGAAAACCGCGCCCAGGTTGGTGTGATCCACCATGTCTTCGAGGATCGCCACGCGGTGCGCGCTATGCAGCACATCCTCCAGTGCCAGCGGAGCAGGGCGATTCATGGCCGCCAGGGCGCCGCGGTGAAGGTGGAAGCCGGTGATGTCCTCCAGTACCGACTCGGACCCGACATAGGCAGGTGTGTCCGGGAAACGGGCAAGGATGTCTTCGAGGTCCGGGAGCCATTTGTCCGTCAGGAAGAACGATCGCGGCGTATGCCCGGCGTCGATGGCCCGCCGGAGCACCTTCGTGCTTTCGGCGATATACAGGCCCTCAGCCGGCTCGCGGCGCCGACGCAGCTGCGTATCGGTCAGTCCGGTGTAATCAGTAACCCGGGGGTCTGCCGCGTCGGCGAGGCGCTCCAGGGCCACGCTAGCTCACCAGCCGCACGATCATGACGTAGAGCGCAACCAGGCCGAGAACCACAATGACGCTCCGCAGAATGAGGGGGGAAAGGCGCCGGCCGACCTTGGACCCGATAACCCCGCCCACAAGGGAACCAACGGCGATGAGCAGGACAACCCACCATTCGATGCGATCGAAGGCAAAGAGCATGTAGGAGACAGCTGCGATCAGGTTCACCCCAAGCACAAGGACGTTCTTCATCGCGTTGGCTGACTGCATGGTGCCGGAAAGAAAAATGCCCAGGATCCCCACCAGCAGAATGCCCTGCGCGGCGACAAAATATCCGCCGTAGACGCCGGCCAGGAAGACGAGCACCGTCAGTGCCAACGGATGGGATCTTGTGGGCGCTTTGGTCTCAGCGCGCCGCCGCACCCAACGCTGCAGTTTCGGTTGGAAGATCACAAACCCGAGCGCGACCACGATCAGGAACGGCGCCACCAGCCCGAAGACGGTTTCGGGGAGGTTGAGAAGGAGGGCCGCACCGGCAATGCCTCCGAGCAGCGAAGCTGGCAACAGCCGGGCCAGGGTTCGGCCGTTGCCCTTCAGCTCTTCCCGGTACCCCCACGCGCCGGTTACGTTGCCGGCCACGAGTCCCATGGCATTGCTGATGGTGGCGGTCACCGGGGCATACCCCAGGGCAACCAGAATGGGGAACGTCACCAGGGTGCCGGAACCGACGATCGTGTTGATGGTTCCGGCCCACAAACCGCCGAGTAGGATCAGCGCATCGCGCCACAGGTCCACGAAGTATCTTCCGCTGCTAGGACCGCGCGACGGCGCTGTAACGGCCATCCCGTTGGGTAACTTCGAGAGGCATGTCGAACGCCAGGCTCAGGTGTTCGGCCACCAGCACATCACCGACGGGTCCAGCCGCCACCACTGAACCCTCACGCAGGAGCATCGCGTGAGTGAAGCCCGGAGGTACTTCTTCGAGGTGATGCGTCACCAGGACGATCGCCGGCGAATCCTCATCCGCAGCAAGTTCGCTGAGGCGCGCGACGAGGTCCTCGCGCCCGGCCAGATCCAGGCCGGCGGCAGGCTCATCGAGCAGGAGCAGCTCCGGGTCAGCCATCAGGGCACGCGCTATCTGGACACGTTTGCGTTCGCCCTCGCTCAGCGAAGAGAAGGGTCTGTTCATCAGGGTGGACACACCCCAGGCGTCGAGCAGCCGGAAGGCCCGACGCTCATCCAGCCGCTCATACTGTTCGCGCCAGCGGCCGGTCACTCCATAGGAGGCAGTAACGACCACGTTGAGCACGGTTTCATGTTCCGGGATCTGGGACGCTAACGCCGCCGAGGCGAGGCCGATACGGGGCCGCAGCTCGAAGACGTCGACCGCTCCCAGCACCTCGTCGAGGATTCCCGCCACGCCGCGCGTTGGGTGGATCCGCGCGCCTGCGATCTGCAGGAGCGTGGTTTTGCCCGCGCCGTTGGGGCCCATAACCACCCAGCGCTCGCCCTCACGGACCTGCCAGTTGACGTCGTCCAGGAGCGCTTTTCCTCCGCGGACAAGACTCACCCCGGAGAGTTCCAGAACATCACTCATGACAGTAGACACTAGGCCAAGAGCAGCCTTGAACGTTAAATGAACAGCGGCGGCATGACCGGAAATCCGTATGGCCCGTCACCGGTTTCACCGCCGCCGGGCAGGGGATCATAATGACAAAGGAGATTCGGATCGAGGAAAGGCCGTTGGCGCACGTGGCGGAGATGTTCAGGGTGGTCAGCTTCGGCGCCCGGTTGGAGGATGCTCACTGCTTGCGGGTGCGCCGCGCCCTGCAGGAAAGTGGCGCCGTCGTCGTCGGTGAAAGCCGGAACGACGACGGCCGCTACCAGGTTGCCTGCCTGACCGTCAGTTCCGATGACGGCATCGATACGCTTCGCACGACGGTTGCGCCGCTATTGTCAGATGAAACGGGCATCGCGGTGGTGCCTACGGCGCTCCTCGGCGAGGGAACCAAACTGCTCATCATGGATGTGGACTCGACCCTCATCAAGCAGGAGGTCATCGAGCTCCTTGCAGCACACGCCGGCCGGGAAGCGGAGGTTGCTGCCGTCACGGAATCCGCAATGCGCGGCGAACTGGATTTTGCACAGAGTCTGCATGCGAGGGTAGCCGTGCTCGCCGGGCTGACTGAGGGTGTCATCGATGATGTCGGCACCCGGATCGAGCTGAGCGAAGGTGCAGAACATCTGGTCGCGGCATTCCTGGATGCTGGTCATGTTGTTGCGGTGGTTTCGGGCGGATTCAGCCAGATCCTCGAGCCGTTGGCCGCGCGCCTGAACCTCACCCATGCCAAAGCCAATGAACTGGGCGTGGACGCCGGCACGCTCACGGGTTCGGTGATCGGTCCGGTGGTGGACCGGGCGGAGAAGGCACGCTGCCTGCGGGCATGGTCCGAGGCCGCCGGGATACCGCTCGAACGTACGGTGGCAGTGGGCGACGGCGCCAATGACCTGGACATGCTGGCCGCTGCCGGGCTTGGCGTCGCGTTCAACGCCAAGCCGGCGGTGCGGTCAGCCGCTGATGTTGCGGTGAATTTTCCCTATCTTGACGTGGTCCGCCACTTCGTGCGGTTGTAGGTCCATGCTCTTCGCGGCAGCCGGCTAAGGGCTAGCGCGTGAAGTGCTCAGCTCCGCCTACGTACTCTGTGTGGCCGGTGGGAACATCAGCGGTTGCCATGGCAACAATCTCGGCCGCGAACTCCTCCACCGTGTAGAGGCGTCCGGCCTCCTGCCGGCGGGCCTCGATGGCGCCCGGCGCCGCGCGGTCGAGCAGGGTAGCGGTGACCGTGCCCTCGATCATGTCTCCGGAGACGACGACGAAGCTGATGCCGCGTTCGGTCAGCGCCGGAACCATCTCCCGAAGCGCATCCTCACCAGCGCGCTTGCTGCGCGCTACCGGCTCGTAGGCGTCCATAGTTTCCACCGTGTTGATGAAGTGGGCCTGGTGGCTCGTGACAAAGACGACGCGGGAGCCGGCGGGCATGGCGTCAAGAGCTGCTGTGAGCATGCCGACCTGTGCGTCCCGGTTGAGCTTGAGCGCGTAGTCCTCTCCGAGGCCGGACTCCATACCTCCGGAGGCATTGAGGACCAGCAGGTTGAGTCCACCGAAATTCTGCACAGCTGCGTCCACGAGTGCTTGTGCGCCGTCCTGGGCAGTCAGGTCCGAGCCCACTGCCACGGCACGGCCGCCGGCGGCCTCGATGCCCGCGACCACCTTGTTGGCCCGGGGCGCCTTCTGCCGGTAATTGACGACGACGGCGGCGCCCTGCGCGGCCAGGAGCTTTGCCACCTCAGCGCCGATTCCGCGGGACGATCCCGTGACGATTGCCGTTGTGCTGTCCAGTGCGCCCATGTCCGGGGCCCTCCTTGATTCGGTTGTGCCTTTGGCTGTGTAGTGCGAAGAACTGCTGTGGTGGTAGTCAGTGACCCATTCCGAGTCCGCCGTCAACGGGGATGACGGCCCCTGAAATGTAGGCCGCCTCGTCGCTGGCAACCCAACGGACCACATTGGCAACCTCGTCTGCATCCGCGAACCGGCCGGCCGGGATGGAGGAGAGGTAGGTCTGCTGGGTTTCGACCGGAAGGGCGGCGGTCATGTCCGTGTTGATGAAGCCGGGAGCAACCACGTTGCAGGTGATTCCCCTGGATCCGAGTTCCCGCGTCAGCGAGCGTGCAATTCCCACGAGCCCGGCCTTGGACGCCGAATAATTGATCTGTCCCGGCGCTCCATACAGCGCGGACACTGACGAGATGAGGACAATCCGGCCCTTGCGCAGGCGAAGCATCCCCCTGCTGGCCCGCTTGATCACCCGGAAGGAGCCTGTGAGGTTTGTGTCTACGACGTCCGTGAAGTCCGTTTCACTCATTCGAAGAAGCAGGGTGTCCCTGGTGATACCCGCATTCGCGATCAGCACCTCAACAGCGCCGTGGGTGTTCTCAACTTCGCTGAAGGCGGCATCGACCTGCGCGTTGTCCGTGACGTCCGCTTTCACCCCGAGCATCCCGGCCGGAACATTGCCGCTTCGGTACGTGATGGCCACCCGGTCACCGTTGGCGAGGAAGGACTGAGCAATTGCCAGCCCGATCCCCCGGTTGCCTCCCGTTACCAGGACGCTGCGTCCGGTTTTCTTCTCGGGCGTTCCAGCGGTGTCTTGTTCCTGCACGGAGGGTCCTTTCGGAGGGAGCGGTGCTGAGCATCCGTTCGATCCTATCTGCACTGACCGGTGTTGCCGGGAACTTTAAGTGGGGGCTCCGGAGTGAGACAATGGAATAGTCCCCTTGGAGTGTGATGATCAAGCTGAGCCTTCAGTCAAAGCGCCGCCCGGAAATCCATAACATCAGTGATGCCCGCGAGGCGCACAGCGATGACATGCGCCAGCGGATGATCAAGTATTCCGTGTCCATGGGAATTCGCATGGTCTGCCTGATCCTCGTTTTCGTGGTGGAGGGCTGGCTGCAGTGGGTCATGATCGCGGGAGCCGTGTTCCTTCCCTATTTCGCGGTGATCATAGCGAATGGTGGAAGCGACACCAGCAACCTCGCCCACAGCGATTCGCTGCTCGACCGTGCTCCTGCCGCGGAACTGGAAGCACCGGCACCGGCGGCAGTGAAAGAGGAGCCCGTCACGCTGCAGGGCGAGATCATCGAAGACGAGCCGGAGCTCGATCAGGAAGCCGGGAAGCAGGAAGGAACATCGTGAGCATCTTCGACCAGTTGCCGGGCGCAGTTCCCTCAACAGCGCAGTCTTCAACCAGGGCTGCATCTACAGCGCACGGCAACCCCATCTGCTCCCGGAAAGCCTGCGGACAGAGTGCGTCCTGGCAACTCCTCTGGAACAACCCCCGCATTCACACTCCTGAGCGCAGAAAGACGTGGCTGGCCTGCAGCGAGCACCGCGAGTGGCTGGAGGAGTACCTCACCACCAGAGGACTCTGGAAGCAGACGCTGCCGCTGGAAGGCAGTTCGGCGGCGTCGTGAAGATACTGAAATACCTGGCGACACCCCGCTGGTTCGGCTGGTTGGCGCTCGTTCTGGTGCTGGCCGCAGCCTGCAGCGCACTGGGGCTGTGGCAGTTGGACCGCCGGGACCAGGCGGCGGCTACCGTGAACACGGTCGAGGCAAACTATGATCTCGCGCCGATCCCCTACTCGCCGTCGCTGTTTGAGTCTTTCGATGGGGCAACGGAATGGGCGCCTGTCACGCTCGTCGGACACTATGACTCCGCCAACCAGCGCATCGTACGCAACCGGCCGCTGGGCGGCCGGCCGGGCTACGAAGTTCTGGTTCCGTTGAAGCTCCAGGACGGCACCGCCGTCGTCATCAACCGTGGGTGGTTGCCCATTGGCAACGACCGCGCGGGCCGCCCCGATACAGTTCCTCCGGCGCCGGAGGGAGAAGTCACCGTCGTCGCACGCATTCGTCCGGCAGAGCCGGACCTGGACCGGTCGGCGCCGCAGGGACAACTGGCCTCCATTGACCTGGCTGCCTATCAATCGCAGCTGGAGTATCCGATTTCCACCGCTGCGTACGGTTTGGTAGCCAGCGAAACACCGGCCCCGGCCACAGCCCCGATCGCGCCGGCCAAGCCGGCTATCGATCTCGGGCCGCACCTGTCCTATTCCATGCAGTGGTTCGCCTTCGGAGTGCTGTTGTTCGTCGGTCTGGGTTATGCCGCCCGGCAGCAGTACCGCATCGACCATGAGGACGAGCATGCGCAGTCAGCGCCTGCACGGGCACGCCGCCGCCCCTCCTCCGAGCAGGAAGAGGATGCGATTCTGGACGCCCAGGGACTCTAGGCGAGCGTCACCAGGTCAAGGTAGTCGTCGTTCCAGAGGTCTTCCACGCCGTCAGGCAGCAGCACTACCCGTTCCGGGTTCAACGCGTCCACAGCGCCCTCGTCGTGACTGACGAGCACCACCGCGCCGGAGTAGTTCCGCAGGGCTCCCAGGATTTCCGCGCGGCTTGCCGGGTCCAGGTTGTTGGTGGGCTCATCGAGCAGCAGCACATTGGCGGATGATGCCACGATCGTTGCAAGGGCGAGGCGGGTCTTCTCGCCGCCCGAGAGGACTCCTGCCGGCTTGTCGACGTCGTCTCCGGAAAACAGGAAGGAACCGAGAATGCCGCGGACCTCTGCGTCCCGCATGTCCGGTGCCGAAGACCGCATGTTCTCGAGGACGGTGCGCTCAGTGTCAAGCGTCTCGTGCTCCTGGGCGTAGTAGCCCACCTTCAGTCCGTGACCGGGGATGATCTCGCCGGTATCCGGCTTGTCAACCCCCGCAAGCATGCGCAACAGGGTGGTTTTGCCCGCACCGTTCAGCCCGAGAATCACCACCTTGGAGCCGCGGTCGATGGCCAGATCGACGTCGGTGAAAATTTCCAGCGAGCCATAGGACTTGCTCAGACCCTCTGCCGTCATCGGCGTGCGGCCGCACGACGCCGGTTCGGGGAAGCGCAGAGCTGCGACGCGGTCCTGTGCGCGTACGTCATCGAGCCCGGAGAGCATCCGCTCAGCCCGCTTTGCCATATTCTGGGCAGCGACCGCCTTGGTTGCCTTGGCGCGCATCTTGTTGGCCTGGTCAATCAGCACCTGGGCCTTCTTTTCGGTGTTGGCCCGTTCCCGCTTGCGCGCCCGCTCATCGGTCTCACGCTGCTGGACGTAGCGCTTCCACCCCATGTTGTACAGGTCGATGGTGGCCCGGTTCGCATCAAGCTGGAACACCTTGTTGACGGTCGCTTCAAGCAGCTCCACATCGTGGCTGATGACAATCAGCCCGCCCTGGTGATTCTTCAGGAATTCCCGCAGCCAGGTAATGGAGTCAGCGTCCAGGTGGTTGGTCGGCTCATCGAGGAGCATGGTTTCAGCGCCGGAGTAAAGGATGCGCGCGAGCTCCACCCGTCGGCGCTGACCGCCCGACAGTGTTTTCAGCGGCTGGTTGAGGATTCGTTCCGGAAGCGCGAGATTCGAGGAGATAGCAGCCGCCTCGGCTTCTGCCGCGTAGCCGCCGTGAGCGAGGAACTCCGTCTCCAGGCGGTCATAGCGAGCCATAGCCTTGTCCCGGACGGTGGTATCTTCACTGGCCATCTGGTCCTGCGTCTCACGCAGCTTCCGGACAACAACGTCCAGGTTGCGGGCAGAGAGGATCCGGTCACGGGCCAACTGCTCCATGTTGGGAGTGCGCGGGTCCTGCGGCAGGTAGCCGATCTCCCCGGTGCGGGTGATGGTGCCGGCGGCCGGCAGACCCTCCCCCGCCAATACCCGGGTCAGCGTTGTCTTGCCGGCGCCGTTTCGCCCGACGAGCCCGATCTTGTCTCCCCGGTCCACCCGGAAGGACACCTGATCCATGAGCAGCCTTGCGCCCGCGCGCAATTCAAGATTCGACACGGTAATCACGGTGGCTGGGCCTTTCCTGTTCCGGCGCTGTAGGCCGGACCTCAATGTTGTAGGAAACCTACAAAAGCGTTTGCTTCTTTCCGCACTAATCTCGGTAAGTAACAGCTCACCGTTGTGTAGATCTCACAGAAAGCGTCACGATGCAACAGACGAATCCGGCTCCGCATTCCACACCCGCCGATACTCCGGCACGGGCTCGTTCTTCCTGGAATGCGACCGATCTCTCGCTGATCGCGGTCTTCGCAGCCGTCGTGGCCGCCAGTGCCATCCTACCCGCTATACCGGTGGGGCAGGTGGGGGTGCCGATCACTTTGCAGACCCTGGCAATCATGGTGACCGGAATTGTGCTCGGCCCGTGGCGGGCGGGCGCAGCCCTCAGCCTGTACGTGGCCGTTGCGCTCGCGGGACTGCCGATCTTCAGCCAGTTCCGAGGCGGTATCGGTGTCCTCTTCGGCCCATCAGCCGGTTACATCATCGCCTTTCCCATTGCAGCCTTCGTGGTCGGCTTCCTCGCACGCATCGTCTTCCGCCGGTTTTCCCGCTACCGGTTCCTTGCACTGTTCGTTGCCTGCACTGTGACGAGCCTGCTCATCACACATCCGTTGGGAATCATCGGCATGATGATCAATGCAAAACTTGACCTCGCCGCTGCCATCGCAGCCGACGTCGTCTTCCTCCCCGGAGATGTCCTGAAGAACCTGGCGGCCGCTGCAATCGGGCTCAGTGTTCTCAAGGCGTTCCCCCGTCTCCAGTCCCGTTCAGCCCGCCGGCGCTGAGCTAGGCAATGATCCAGTTCAGCGAAGCAGCCGTACAGGCAGATCATCCGGTACCACGAACCATCCTGGCACCGCTGAATCTCTCACTGGTAGAAAGCCGCATCAGCATCATCGGCGCAAACGGATCCGGCAAGTCCACCCTGTTGAAACTGATCAATTCACTGGTCCTGCCGACGTCCGGTCAGGTGACGGTCGACGGGCTGGACACCGCGCGCAAAGGCGCGGCGGTCCGGCAAAGCGTGGCTTTCATGTTCACTGACCCGCTGTCCCAACTGGTGATGCCCACCGGTCGTGAAGACGTGGAGCTGTCCCTGCGCCGGCGCTACCGAGACCGCGGGGCGCGGCGCACGGCAGCTGTTGAAGTTCTCGGCCGATTCGGACTCGCGCATCTTGCGGATCAGAGCGTCTACGACCTCTCGGGCGGTGAACGCCAGCTCCTCGCCCTCGCAACCGTCCTTGCGTGTGATCCCAAGGTCCTCGTTGCGGACGAACCGACCACCCTCCTTGACCTCCGTAACTCAGAACGCGTGCGGCGCCTGTTCCGCGGTCTTGACCAGCAGGTCATTTTCACCACCCATTCGCTGGACTTCGCGCTGCAGGCTGAACGCACCCTGGTGGTTGATTCCGGCCGGGTGATATTCGACGGCGTCCCCGCCGACGCCGTCGCCGCCTACCGCGAGCTCAGCCTGCATGATGCGTCCGCTGAAGGGCCGCTGTGAGGGGTCACGCCAGCCTGCTTGGCGCGTATGTGGAGCGCAGATCGATCCTGCATGGCGCTCCCCTGTGGGCCAAGTTCCTGCCGGTGGCTGTGCTGTCGGTGGTGGTCCTGGCACTAAGTTCGCTGGAAGCCACACTGGCCGGTCTGGGCCTGGTTGTCCTGGCCTACCTCGGGGGTGCTCGGCTTGGGTTCCGCGAGCTGCTCCAGCCCCTTCGGAAGATGTGGCTGCTCATCGTCGTCCTTGGAGCGTTCCAGTGGTTCAGCGCGGGACTCCTTCCAGCGTTCCTCGTAGTCGGGAACATCGTGACCTGCGTTCTGGCTGCCCTGCTGATCACGCTGACAACCGAGAGCCAACGCATTCTCGACGGACTGGTTTCACTGGCTCGTCCGCTGCAGCCGCTTGGCGCCGATCCGGAACGCTTTGGGCTGACCGTCGCACTGATGCTGCGCAGCATCCCCTATCTGGTCGGCTCTGCGGAGGATTCCCGCGACGCGGCCCGTGCCCGCGGCCTGGAACGCAATCCACGCGCGCTGATCCTTCCCGTCTTCATCGGTGCGGTGGCCTATGCACAGCAGACCGGAGATGCGCTCGCAGCACGCGGTCTCGCGGAAGCAGATCACGACGGCGGCACTCCCGGTGGAGCATTCCGGTCCGGTTCGTAGGGCTGCTGGGCAGCGGATCCTCCCGCTGCTACTGGAGGCTCACCGTACGGAAAGCGGCGGCTGTCCCTACGCCGCCGGCTGCGCTCACCGCAGCCACCGACCAGCCGCCGTCGTCCCGGGGGCCGCCCGGCATGGCGGCCTGGCGCAGAAGGTTGGCAACAAGCATCGCGCCCGAAGCACCATATGGGTGGCCATAGGCAAGAGCCCCGCCGTGGAGGTTGAGACGTTCAGGGGCAACTCCTAACAGCTGCGCCGAGGCGAGCACCTGCGCCGCGAAGGCCTCGTTGTACTCCCAGGTGGATACAGCGTTCCTGTTCAACTGGATCCCTTCGAGGAGCTTCAGCACCGCGTGCGCGCCGGCGGTTCCAAAGAGGGCAGGTGCCCCTCCGGCAGATGCAGAACCGTGGAATTCAAGCACTGTGTTGAAGCCCGCCGCCCTGGCACGTGCACGACTCGTCACGACGGCGACTACCGCTCCGTCTGCATCGGCACAGGAATTGCCGGCGGTAACGCTCCCGGCCGCCGTGAATGCCGGTGGGAATCGGGACAGGACCTTCGATGTCATCCCACGACGTGGTGTCTCGTCCGTGTCGCAGCCGGCAATCGGAACTATCTCCGCCGACATTCCATCGAGCGCTGCGGCGGTGCGGGTGTAGCTGCGGAGGGCGTACTGGTCCTGCTCGTCACGTTGGATGCCGAAGGCGGCGGCAACGTTCTCAGCTGCCTGGCCGGCACTCGGATCGCCGTGAGTCTCCGGTGCAAACCGCGCGCGGGAGAAGAAGTCGGGCGCTCCGGGCAGCGAGGTCAACCGGTGCGCGCGCAAGGGAGCGGTGCTGCAGCTTTCCACACCCCCGGCAATGAACCAAGCGCCTGCCTCCGACTCCACGAGCCGGCAGGCCAACGAGATCGCGTCGAGACCGGAAGCGCACTGACGGTCGATCGTGAGGCCGGGTACCTCCACCGGCAGGCCCGCGGCCAGCGCTGCCAACCGCGCGACGTTGCCTCCTCCACCGGCGGCATTGCCGATGATGACGTCCGCCAGGCCACTCTCCGGAAGGCCGGCGTCCCGGTACGCGGCGTGCAGGACGGCTGCGAGCAGATCATGCGCCTCGGTCGACGAGAACACCCCGCGGAGGCGGCCGAACGGTGTGCGGCGGCAGAGGGCAATGACGGCCCGCCTCTCGTCCCGACGGTCCTCAGGCAAGCCGCTCAAGGGCACCGTCCCTTCCTATTACTGACGCCTTCAGCGCGGCGCGATCCGGTTTCCCCGCGGTGGTCAACGGTAGCCGCCCGGTTCGGAGGATCAGTTTCGGCACCTTATCGACGGGCAGCAGCTCCTTCAGCCGGGTGCGAAGGGCCCGGGTGTCGATGACGGCATCCGGGCGCGCCTGGATGACAGCGGCCAGCGCGCAGCCACGGCGTGCGTCCGGAACCCCGAGCACGACGGCGGCCGGATGACCTGCCGTCGCGAGCGCGGCTTCGACCTCGCTCGGATAGACATTGCTTCCCGCGACCACGAGCATGTCGCCGTGCCGACCGGTCAGGTGCAGCGCGCCGTCGTCGTCAATCCAGCCCTGGTCCTGCACCGTGACCCAGCTCCCGTCGCGCCGGAAGGCGCGTCCGTCGTCTCCGAAGAGATAACCTTCGATCGCTGTGTCGGTCTGGACGGAAATGGTACCCACGTTGCCGTGCCGGCCGGAACCGCTGTCCGCGTCGATCCTGATCCGCACCCCTGGGAAGGGACGGCCGACATCGTTCCCGTCAAAGCCGTCCACCCGCCGGGCGGTGACCAGGCTCAGCTCCGACGCGCCGTAGTACTCGAAGACGCGGGCGGCCGGCGCACTGCGCAGGATGATCTGGGTGTCCGCCGCGGAAAGCCGGGCGCCGCCGGATACCACGGTGCGCAGTTCCGGTAGTTCTCCCTCGATTCGGTCCAGAGCCAGCCGCAGTGTGGACGGGACCCCGACGAGATGCTCGATGCGCTCGGACCTCAGGACCTGCGCCGTCAGCGGACCTGTCGCTGCCCTATCCCCGGGTGCCAGTGAGTGGAAGGTCGAACCGGCGTAGAGACACTCGGCGAGGGCGTACAGATTCAGGCTGGCAGCCAGCGGACCCGGTGCACAGACACGCAACCCCGGAGTGACACCGAACCAGTTCACGCTCCGCTCCAGTGAGCGGGACCACGAACCGACAGTTCGTACAAACCCTTTCGGGACTCCGGACGTGCCAGAGGTGAATCCGCAGTAAAAGCGCGCGTCGGCAGCTGCGTCGGCCAGCGAAGACGGGTGCGCGGCCTCCGTCGGATCCGCTGAAGTGATCACGGCGTCCGGATGGAGGGCCTCCAGGATCCTGACCCGAAGATCACTCGGCCAGCGGGGATCAAGGACGGCGGCGCATCTACCCTGTCCAACCACGGCGGTGAAAGCAACGGCGAAATGCACCGGATCGCTGATCTGTAGGGCGATCATTCCTCCTTCAGGCAACTGCAGTGAGGACGCCCGTGCAGCCAGCTCGCCGTAGGTCAGCCGCAGGGACCCGGCGACGACGGCATTCCGCCCGGGTTCGCGGCGTGCCCAGTACAGCAGACGGTCGATGAAGGGCATGGTTGGGGCGTCTCCCTCTTCTGGCAATACCGCAAACGTTAGTACATTGGTGCACACGCTCATCGCTGTCGAACCGCGCGGTCCTGTCACCGGGCAGAACGGATGTGACCGTCATGGCACCGGAAGTCCAGATCCTCCACGGTGACATCACCACCCAGCACGTCGACGCCGTCGTCAATGCAGCGAACTCATCGCTGCTGGGCGGAGGTGGGGTGGACGGTGCCATCCATGCGGCGGCGGGGCCGGAACTGCTCGAAGCGTGCCGTGAAATCCGCGCGAATTCTTTGCCCGGCGGGCTGCCGGTGGGTCAGGCTGTCGCGACGCCGGGATTCAGGCTGCCTGCCCGCTGGATAGTCCATACCGTCGGTCCCAACCGCCATGCGGGCCAGAGTGACCCCGCGCTGCTTGAGTCCTGCTTCCGACAGAGTCTCAAGGTCGCCGACGAGCTGGGCGCACGCTCGGTTGCCTTTCCCGCGATCAGCGCCGGGATCTTTGGTTGGGACCCCGACGCGGTGGCCAGAATTGCGTTCGCGAGGGTTGCTGACTACGACGGCGGTATCCGGCAGATCAGCTTCGTGCTGTTTTCGGAGCGGCTTGTTTCGGTCTTTCGGCACGCTCACACGAACAGTAAAGGCTGACACTGACGCACACAAGGGGAGGCAGCGCTCGCAGCGCTGCCTCCCCTTGTGTGCGGACCGGTGTTCCGGATGGGCTAGATATTGAAGCCCAGTGCCCGCATTTGATCGCGGCCGTCGTCGGTGATCTTTTCGGGCCCCCACGGCGGCATCCACACCCAGTTGAGCCTCCAGTCGTCGACTACCCCATCGAGCGCCTGCCCCACCTGTTCCTCGATCACGTCGGTCAGGGGGCACGCTGCGGTGGTGAGGGTCATGTCGATCAGCAGAGCGCCGTCGTCGGCGTACTTCAAGCCGTACAACAGACCAAGATCGACAATATTCACGCCGAGCTCAGGATCAATGACGTCCTTCAGCGACTCTTCGACATCCTCAAGGGATGTCTGTGCTGCGTTCACATCGCTCATGTCAGGAGCCTCTCTTTGTGTCGGTAGCCGGATCAGGCGCCGGCAGTAGCTGTACCGGCAACGAGGAAGCGGTCATAGCCCTCTTCCTCCAGGCGATCGGCGAGCTCAGGGCCGCCCTCTTCAGCGATTCGGCCGTCGACAAAGACGTGCACAAAGTCAGGCTTGATGTACCGCAGGATGCGTGTGTAGTGGGTGATGAGCAGGGTGCCCATGTTGCCCTTGCTGTGCTCACGGTTGACGCCCTCTGACACCACCTTGAGCGCGTCGACGTCGAGACCTGAGTCGGTCTCGTCCAGGATGGCGAACTTCGGCTTGAACAGTTCGAGCTGAAGGATCTCCACGCGCTTCTTCTCGCCGCCGGAGAAGCCCTCGTTCACGTTGCGCTGAGCGAAGTCGGCATCAATGCGCAGCTGCGACATTGCCTCCTTCACGTCCTTGGTCCAGTGCCGGAGGCTCGGGGCCTGGCCGTCGAGTGCGGTCTTGGCCGTGCGCAGGAAGTTTGTCATGGTGACACCCGGAACCTCGACCGGGTACTGCATAGCGAGGAAGAGTCCGGCGCGGGCCCGCTCATCGACGCTCATCTCCAGGACGTCCTCACCGTCGAGGGTGATCGAGCCGCTGTCCACGGTGTAACGGGGATGACCGGCGATGGTGGATGCGAGAGTCGACTTTCCGGAGCCGTTCGGGCCCATGATGGCGTGGCTCTCGCCGGTGTTGATAGTCAGGCTGACGCCTTTGAGGATGGGCTTGGCGCCCTGTTCCGTCTCGATGCTGACGTGCAGATCCTTGATCTCAAGGGTGGACATCTTTGGGTTCTCCTTTGCATCCTGCAGTGCAGGGTTGCTCAAATGTTCGAAAGTGTTTTGGCTCGTGACAGTTCTAGCCGCGATCGGGGACAGGCGCCGAGTTGGTCACCGTAGTGATGTCGACGTAAACCTCGTCACCGTGGATCTCAAGTGCAAAAACCGGCACAGGCTCGTAGGCGGGAAGCTGGAGCGGCATGCCGCTGCGCAGATCGAACTGGGAACCGTGTCCCCAGCACTCGATCCTGCAGCCCTCGACATCACCCTCGGAAAGGGAAATATCGGCATGGGAGCAAGTGTCGCCGATTGCGTGGATGCCGCCGTCGGAATCTTTGACGATTGCTACGGGGTAATCGTCAATGAGGATCCGCAGCGCCTGCTTGACCTCAATATCATTCACATTGCAGACGAGCTCGCCCTGCGGCCCGGTGCCGTTCTCAGGTGTCCGGGTCATCAGTAGTTCCCTGCAGCCAGCTCGCGCTCCACGGCTTCCGTGAGGCGCTCTTCCAGTACCGGAACCTTGATCTGCTGGATGACCTCGTTGAGGAATCCGCGCACTACCAGACGGCGGGCCGTCTTCTCATCGATCCCGCGGGCCATCAGGTAGAACAAGTGCTCATCGTCGAACCTGCCTGTTGCGCTCGCGTGTCCGGCGCCTTCGATCAGGCCGGTTTCGATCTCGAGGTTCGGTACGGAATCCGAGCGGGTGCCGTCGGTGAGCAACAGGTTCCGGTTGGTCTCGTACGTATCCGTTCCCTCGGCTTCCTTGCGGATCAGCACGTCGCCTACCCAGACAGTGTGCGCGTCCTGTCCCTGCAGGGCACCCTTGTAGGTGACGCGGGACTTGCAGTTCGGTACGGCGTGGTCAACGAGGAGCCGCTGCTCAAGGTGCTGTCCTGCATCGGCGAAGTAGAGGCCGTACATTTCCACTTCGGAGCCCGGAGCGGTGAAGAACGACGACGGCGTGAGCCGCACGAGGTCGCCACCCAGAGTGACGACCACGTGCTTGAAACGGGCGTCCCGGCCGATCTTCGCCTGCTGCGAGGAGGCGTGTACGGCGTCGTCGTCCCATTCCTGGACACTTACCACCGTGAGCTGCGCGCCGTCTCCGACCACAATCTCGATGTTCTGCGCCAGAGTGGTCTTGCCATGGTGGTCGAGCACCACGACAGCCTTGGAGAACTTCCCTGCAGAAATGATGAGGTGCTGTGCAGCGGGAGCCTCATCGGTGCCGTTGATCGAGATGGTGACGTCGCAGTCGGCTTCCGTCTCATCGGGGATGGTCACGACGGTTGCCTGCGTAACCGCCTCCCACGCGGCCGCGGCAACCCTGTCCTCAGGAATCGCTGCGGAACCGAAGCGGGAATCCGTGCGCTCGACGGTTTCCACCAGGATGTTCGATGCACCGGACACGGTAACCTCGGGCCCACTGCCTGTCAGGGCATCGGTATGCAGACCGCGGAGGCGCTTGATCGGCGTGAACCGCCAGTCCTCTTCGCGGCCGGTCAGCGGTGGGAAATCGGCCAACTTGTAGGACTTAAGCCGCTCGCCGCGTGATGCTTCCGGCACAACAGGGTCATCCCCGTGGCTGTGCTTCTTCAACCCGTGCTGCTCGGCGCCGGTGTTCGTCGGGGAAAGGTTTTCGCCTTCCTCGGTGAAGCCGTCAATGGCAATTTTCTCCGGGCTCGACGGTGATCCGATACGGGCCTTCTCGTCAGTCAGTTCGGGGGTCAACTGGGTGGTTTCAGCCATTAACCTACGGCTCCTTCCATCTGGAGTTCGATCAAGCGGTTCAGTTCGAGCGCGTACTCCATGGGGAGTTCACGTGCAATGGGTTCAATGAATCCGCGCACGATCATCGCCATGGCCTCGTCCTCGGGCATCCCTCGGGACATAAGGTAGAACAACTGCTCTTCGCTCACTCGCGAGACCGTGGCTTCGTGGCCCATGGTGACATCGTCTTCACGGATGTCCACGTACGGGTAGGTGTCTGAGCGGGAGATGGTGTCAACCAGCAGGGCATCACAGCGTACGGTGTTGGCCGAGTGAGTTGCGCCCTCCCGGACCTGCACCAGACCGCGGTATGCGGCACGCCCGCCGCTGCGGGCGACCGACTTCGAGATGATCGAAGACTTCGTATTCGGCGCAATGTGGACCATCTTGGATCCGGTGTCCTGGTGCTGGCCCTCGCCGGCGAATGCGATCGACAGCGTCTCGCCCTTGGCATGCTCCCCGACCAGGTAGACAGCCGGATACTTCATGGTTACCTTGGAGCCGATGTTTCCGTCGATCCACTCCATGGTGGCGCCTTCATGCGCGATGGCCCGCTTGGTTACCAGGTTGTAGACGTTGTTGGACCAGTTCTGGATTGTGGTGTAGCGAACGCGTGCATTCTTCTTGACCACAATTTCGACGACGGCGGAGTGCAGCGAGTCTGACGTGTAGATGGGTGCCGTGCAGCCTTCGATGTAATGCACGTAGGAGCCTTCGTCAGCGATAATCAGTGTCCGCTCGAACTGACCCATGTTCTCCGTGTTGATGCGGAAGTAGGCTTGCAGCGGAATCTCAACGTGGACACCGGGCGGTACGTAGACAAAAGAGCCTCCGGACCAGACAGCGGTGTTCAGTGAAGCAAACTTGTTGTCACCGACCGGAATGATCGAACCGAAATACTCCTCGAAGAACTCAGGGTGCTCCCGCAGCGCGGTGTCGGTGTCCATGAAGATGACGCCCTGGCGCTCGAGTTCCTCATTGATCTGGTGGTAGACAACTTCGGATTCGTACTGCGCGGCGACGCCGGAAACCAGGCGATTACGCTCAGCCTCAGGGATGCCGAGCTTTTCGTAGGTGTTCTTGATGTCGTCGGGAAGGTCTTCCCAACTACCGGCCTGCTTTTCGGTGGACCGCACAAAGTACTTGATGTTGTCGAAGTCGATGCCCGACAGGTCCGCGCCCCAGTTGGGCATCGGCTTGCGGTCGAAGTACTTCAGACCCTTCAGCCGGAGATCGAGCATCCACTCGGGCTCGTTCTTCTTGGCGGAGATGTCGCGGACAACCTCTTCGCTCAGGCCGCGACGGGCGTTGGCGCCGACGTCGTTCTTGTCGGACCAGCCATACTCGTAGGTACCGATGCCTTCGAGCTCCGGATTTCTCTCGAGGATGTCGCTGAGTACTCCTGCGGGCACGGCCTCGGGAACCAATGCCTTCTGATCTGTCTGATCCGTCATCACGGCCTTCCTTGCTGATGGTTGGAGACGTTTGTTACGTATGGGTGCGGCGCCGGGGCGTCGCTTTCGGGTGATTGGCGGGCAGTTTCACCGGCGCGCGCGATGCGGCCGATCGGTATGTGTGTTGTGCAGACGTGGCCGCCGGCTGCGAGAGTGGACAGCCTGCGAACGTCCACGCCGAGCAGCCGGGCAAAAACATCGGTTTCCTGTTCACAGAAATCGGGGAAGTCAGCCGCGAGTTCCTGAATGGGACAATGTCCCTGGCAGAGCTGCACGCTCAGCATCGCCGCATGGGGTGCGTTTCTGCCGATTTCCCGTGTGGAGCCGACGAATCCGTCAAGGCTCAGTGCTTCTGCAAGCGCTGCAGCCTTGTCTTCGAGGCGGTCTCCCGCGGACTCAATGACCGGCCGGTACCGCTCCTCCATGTCGGCGAACCTGCCCGCTGCAAATTGGCGGACGGCGTCAGGCCCCGCGATCTCCCGTAGCTGACCTAGCGCTGCCTGCGCGATGTGCAGATAATCGTTGCCCAGCCGTGTCTGGCCCCGCTGGCTGAGGACATAGCGGCGCGCGGGACGGCCTGCACCCGGGGAAGGACTGCCGATGACTTTGACCTCGATCAGGCCGTCACGGGACAGCGCGTCAAGATGGCGCCGGACCGCCGCCGGCGTGAAACCCAGCCGGTCGCCGAGTTCAGCCGCGCTCACCGGACCGTGCTCAAGTACTGCGGAAAGCACTTTGTCCCTGGTCCGCTCATCGACGGCGCGGCGGGAATCGGCATCGTCAACTCCACCGAAAACGCTATCTCCCTTGGTACGGCCCGGGACAACGGAATGTGACAACGTGGCCTCCTTAAGGGTGCATTGGGAAGTAGGCTTGGAGCTCGAATTGAGCGGAACGAGCCAATTAAGACAACATAACCATGTCCTAATCTATTCCAGAAGCCCACCCGCTTCCAGTAAGGCGAGGCTACCCATCCGGTGTGCCGACAGAGCCATCGTGAGACAGCTACTACGTGGCGTAGAATTATCCGGTGCCTTCCTCCCCTCCCGCCGTCGAAGTCAGCGGGCTCGTCAAGGACTTCGGCCCAGTCTCATCCCTCGACGGCAAGATGATCCGCGTGCTCGACGGCGTCAGTCTCCGCGCTGACATGGGCAGCGTCACCGCATTGCTGGGCGCCAACGGAGCGGGCAAGACCACCACGCTCGAGTGCGCGCAGGGCCTGCAGAAGCCCAGCGGCGGCAGCGTGCGCCTCCTTGGCGAAGATCCGTGGCGCGCGGGCGCCCCACTTCGCAGCCGCGTCGGCATCATGCTGCAGGAGGGCGGGCTGCCTCCGGCAGTCCGGCCACTGCCCCTGCTGCACCACGTGGCCGGCATGTATGCCTCACCCCTCAATGTCGAGCAGCTGGCAGCCCGGCTTGGAATCGACTCATTCGCACGGACCTCGGTGAGGCGGCTCTCGGGAGGCCAGAAGCAGCGCCTTGCCCTTGCGTGTGCCCTCGTGGGTAATCCTGAAGTGCTCTTCCTCGATGAGCCAAGTGCAGGACTTGATCCGCAGTCACGCAATATCGTCTTCGAGTTGATTACGGAGCTTCGGGACGAAGGCCTTGCGATCATTCTGACCACTCACCTGCTCGACGACGCCCAACGGCTCGCGGATTACGTCTACATCATTGACCAGGGCAGGACGGTCAGACAGGGAACAGTGGCCGAACTGACCGCCCATACCGCGGATGCCGCCCAGGAGCTTCGGTTTGAAGCGCAGATCGGCCTCACACTGCCCGCCGACCGCCTGGTCCATCTCGATGTCTCTGAGCCCTCGCCCGGCAAATACTGCGTGAACGGCGCACTAACACCAGAGGACCTGGCAGTCATCGCTGCCTGGTGGGCAGAGAACGGCATCCTGCCGGCCTCGATCTCCCTGACCTCCCGCTCGTTGGAGGACGTCTTCCTCGATGTCTCCGGACGGAGTATCCGATGAGCGCTTCCCCGCTGCCCGTGCGGGTCCTGCAGCATGGCAGGTATGAGACGATCGCCATGCTTCGCAATGGGGAACAGCTCGTTCTGGCCATCGTGCTCCCCCTGCTTGCACTGAGCGCCATTGCCTTCACCCCCTTCTTCGATGTTCTCGGCGTGCCGCGGCTCGAGGCAGGGACCCCGGGTGTGATTGCGCTGTGCGTACTTTCCACGGCATTCACCGGACAAGGGATCGCAACCGGGTTCGACCGCCGTTACGGTGTGCTTCGCTTCCTTTCGACCACCCCGCTCGGCCGCAGTGGGCTGATTTTGGGGAAGGTCCTCGCGGTGGGTGCGGTTCTCGCTATCCAAATCACAGTCATCAGCACGATGGCGGTTCTGCTTGGTTGGCAGCCCCCGCTCAGCGGGATTCTTCCGGCACTTGCCATGCTGGTGCCGGGAATCGCGGCCTTCACTGCTCTGGGGCTCCTGATAGCCGGAACCCTCCGGCCCGAGGCAACCCTTGCTGTGACCAATCTGGCGTGGGTTCTGCTGGCAGCCGTCGGCGGTACTGTCATCCCCCGCAGCAGCATGCCCGAGGTCATCCAGCCCGTCGTTGCGCTGCTGCCCTCAGCCGCACTGGGCGACGGGCTGCGCACTGCCCTTACCTCCGGCACATTCGATGCCTTGTCCTTCGCACTGCTGTGCGGCTGGGCCGCCGTCGTGGGCCTGGCCGCCGTCCGCTGGTTCAAATGGAGTTAGGAACATGACTCAAATCTCCCCTGCCCGTCTGGTCGAGCGCCTACCCCGGACAGTCACACCGTCGGTTCGCGCGCTGGCGCTTGCCTCGCTTGTCTCCCAGATCCTGATCGTCGTCACAGGTGGTGCAGTGCGGCTCACCGCATCCGGCCTGGGTTGTCCTGAATGGCCGCTGTGCACTGCTGACTCCATGGTCACCACCCCGGAAATGGGCGTACACGGCATCATCGAATTCGGGAATCGCCTGCTCACCTTCGTCCTCACCGCGATCGCGATCGCCATGCTCGTGGTCCTGTGGAACATGCGAAAGACCCGGCGGGACCTTTTTGTGCCCGCCGTTGTTCTTTTCGCGGGGATCCCCGCGCAGGCTGTGGTGGGTGGGATCACGGTCCTGACTCAGCTCAACCCGTGGGTGGTTGGCTGGCACTTCATCATCTCGATGGTCCTGATTACGGTGGCCACGGTGCTGGTGAACCGCACACGGCTTTCCCCCGCTGAGGCGGAAGCTGACAACACTCCGCGTGCCACACCGCTGCTTCGACAGCTCCTCGCCGCCGCGGGGGTACTGGTGACCGCCGCGGTGCTGCTCGGTGTGGTGGTCACCGGATCGGGGCCCCACGCAGGAGACGCGGGTGCGGCGCGGAACAACCTCAACCCGGATCTGATGACCCGCATCCATGCCGCCCCGGTCTACCTGCTCGTATTGACGGTACTCGTGCTGGTCTTCGCTGCGTACCGGCTCCGGGTTGCGCAGCGCCTGCGCTTCGCCCTGGTTCTTCTGACCGTCGTCGTCTTTGCGCAGGGCGCTGTTGGCTACCTGCAGCATTTCCTCCACCTGCCGGTGGCCCTGGTTGCGCTGCACATGCTGGGAGCTTCCGTGCTCACGGCGGCGATGGCGCACGCCATCTACATCGGATATTCCCGCCGGCGGGTAGAAGCTGCTACCGGCGCCGACTAGCGTCAGCCCTGCACGCCGTCCTCGACGTCGTCGAACGCCTCAGCCAGCCGCGCCAGGTCGCGCTGCTCGCTTCCGGCGATCGGAAGGAGCGGCCGTCGCGGATCTCCGGCGTCCACCCCGCACGCCCTGCCCAGGGCATGCAGACCGCTGAGCTTCCGCAGGCGGTGGACGGCCTGGACCACCGGCACCAGTCGGGACCGTTCCGCGGACACCCTCGCCGGATCACCTTTCAGCACCGCGGCGCGGAACGCCAGGTAGCTGGCAGGCAAGAGCGCTGCGAGGCCCGTGTGCCAGGCGTCCGCGGTCACCTCGCCGGTCGCTATAAGTGGGTCGCCGCTGGCGCCATGACTGATCCGCCGGTTGAGCGCTCCCCGCAACCGTGCCGCGCGATCGGCGAATTCTGCGGGAGTAGCAGCCGTGTCCTTGAAAGCGACCAGGGAGGGCACGTGCTCAAGCCGACCCACCAATTCCACGTCGATGGAGAACTGGGTGGTGGACGGATTGTTGTACAGGCAGATGGGCAGAGTAGTTGCAGAGGCTACTTCCTCCACCAGCGCAATGAGCTCGTCGTCGGTCAGCGGCAGGTAGGACACAGGTGAGAGAACCACCCCGTCCGCCCCCAGCCGTTCCGCGGCCCGTGCTCCTGCAACTACCTCCCGGGTAGCGACTGCGCTGATACCCACCGCCAGCGGAACGCGGCCTGCGGCGGCGTCCACCGCGCAGGAAATGACCCGCTTCCGTTCATCACCGTCAAGATAGGCAAAGCTGCCGGAGGACCCGAGCACCGTGACGGAATCGACCCCCGACCGGGCCAGACGATCCACAAGGAGCGAAAGTTCGGCTGAGTTCACCGCGCTGTCCGCAGTGAAAGGCGTCAGGGGGTAGGCAACGACTCCGGTGAAGACCATTCCACCATCCTAGGTGGAGAGCGCTGCTGCCTAGCTCGCGAAGATTGCAGTCCCGACGAAGGGATCAATAGCGAGAGCCAGAAACAGCACGGTGAGGTAGCTGATTGATCCGTGGAAGACCTTCATCGCCGTCTTGCCCGTGGCTGTCCCCGCTTGGGCCGAGGCGTGCAGTTTATGGGACTCCAGAATGAACCAGCCGCCGCTGAGAACTGCCGCGACGGCGTAAACCCAACCTGCCCCGCCCACGGGAACAAGAAGGAGCGAGCAAATCACCGTGGCCCAGGCATAGAGAACGACCTGAACGGAGACAACTCCAGCGCCCGCAATGGCACCAAGCATGGGCACGTTCGCTGCATTGTAGTCATCGCTGTACTTCATGGACAGCGGCCAATAGTGCGGCGGCGTCCATAGAAATATCACCAGGAAGAGCACAACCGCCGGCCATTCCACCGTTCCTGTCACTGCAGCCCATGCAATCAGCACCGGCATGCAGCCTGCTGCCCCGCCCCACACGATGTTTTGCGCTGTCCGACGTTTCAGGATGAGCGTGTAGATGACGACATAGAAGAAGATTGCGCCCACTCCGAGCCAGGCAGCGAGAGGGTTGGTGCCTACCCACAGGATGGCGACCGATGCGATGCCCAGGGCCCACGCGAAAATCAGCGCTTCCCGCGGTGTCACTTCTCCGGTCACCAATGGTCTGTTGACCGTTCGGTTCATCACCTTGTCGATATCACGGTCGAGATAGCAGTTGAAAGCACCCGCGCTTCCGGCAGCAAAGGCACCGCCGACCATGGTGGCTATGACCAGGCCGAGCGACGGAAATCCGCCCTGGGCGAAGATCATGGTGGGAAGGGTGGTGACCAGCAGCAGTTCAATGACCCGCGGTTTGGTCAGTGCCAGATACGCGCGAAGCTTGCGGGATACGCCGCTGCCTGCCTGATTCACGCTGGGCGCAACTGCCACCTGATCGAAATTCACGGGAGGATGCTCTGCTTCTGAATTGAGGATAAAGTCCACCGCCATCATACCCGGTCCATACGAGTTTTTTACAGCTCGTAGAAAAGAGGGAGGCCGGAGCGGGCGGGATCCCAGCGCCGTCGTTCGTGTCTTTGTGTGACCCTTCACAAAAGTCCGGGCCACGCGCATTCGGAATCGAAAGCGCTAAGCTGGCCTGTATCGCCTGGATCACTCCCGCACGCCGGGACACACAAGGAATGGCCCGAGGAGTTTTTTTACTCGGCAGATGTGTCAGCAGCACCCAGCGTGCGGGGATTTCCGGTGTGGTCGAAACGCAGCAGTATTCAAGTTTTCAACGGTGAACGGCCGGCTGGCCGCGGGGACTTTCGCTTCCGTGGCGCAGTCCCACTCGGCGCCGCGGCGCTGGCCGTGACGTAAAGAGAGGGGCCCGGTGAACGTGCCACAGCTGGAAAAGCAGGACCTGGACTGGAACGAACTGGATGAGCGTGCGGTAGACGCAATCCGTGTACTCGCGGCGGATGCGGTAGAGAAGGTGGGGAACGGGCACCCGGGAACGGCGATGAGCCTCGCCCCGGCGGCATACCTCCTCTTCCAGAAATTCATGCGCCATGATCCTACCGACCCGGAGTGGACCGGCCGTGACCGCTTCGTACTCTCCCCCGGGCACACCTCGCTGACCCTCTACATTCAGCTTTTCCTCTCCGGCTACGGCCTCGAACTCGAGGACCTGAAGGCGCTGCGGACCTGGGGCTCCAAGACCCCGGGCCACCCCGAGTACCGCCACACCGCGGGCGTCGAGATCACCACTGGCCCGCTCGGCCAGGGCCTCGCCTCCTCCGTCGGTTTCGCTTACGCCCAGCGCCGCATGCGCGGCCTCCTTGACCCGGAAGCGCCGCAGGGTGAGAGCCCGTTCGACCACACCATCTGGGTCATCGCTTCCGACGGCGACCTGCAGGAAGGCGTTACCTCCGAGGCGTCTTCCCTCGCCGGTCACCAGGAACTGGGTAACCTCGTGATGATCTACGACGAGAACCACATCTCCATCGAGGACGACACAGATATCGCCTTCACCGAGGATGTCCTCGGCCGCTACGCTGCCTACGGCTGGCACACCCAGCGGGTGGACTGGACCAAAACCGGTGAATACGTGGAGGACATCGCCGAGCTCTACAGTGCCCTGAAGGCCGCGAAGGCAGAGACCTCCCGCCCCTCCATCATTTCCCTCCGCACCATCATCGGCTGGCCTGCTCCCAACAAGCAGAACACGGGCAAGATCCACGGTTCAGCGCTCGGCAAGGACGAGGTTGCGGCGCTGAAGTCCACCCTGGGACTCGATCCGGAACAGCATTTCCAGGTCGACGACGAAGTCCTGGCTCACGCCCGGAAGGTTGTGGACCGCGGCCAGGAAGCCCGCAGGAGCTGGGAAGACACGTTCAGTGCCTGGAAGTCCGCCAATCCAGACAGCGCCGCGCTGCTCGACCGCATCTCCGCCCGCGAACTTCCCGACGGCTGGGAGTCGAGCCTTCCTGAGTTCGAGGCCGGCAAGGATATGTCCACCCGTGCCGCTTCCGGCAAGGTACTCAGTGCAATCGGTCCAGTGCTGCCGGAACTCTGGGGCGGTTCAGCAGACCTGGCGGAATCCAACAACACCACAATCGAGGGATCTCCATCCTTCGTGCCTGTCAGCAAGCAGACTGATGCCTGGTCCGGAAACCCCTACGGCAGGGTTCTGCACTTCGGTATCCGCGAACATGCTGCCGCCGCCATAGTAAACGGCATTGTCATGCACAGCAGCACGCGGGCATTCTCGGGCACCTTCCTGATCTTCAGCGACTATCAGCGGCCGGCCATCCGACTCGGCGCGCTCATGGGAGTGCCTGCGATTTATGTGTGGACCCACGACTCCATCGGGCTCGGTGAAGATGGGCCAACCCACCAGCCCGTCGAGCAGCTTGCGTCGCTCCGCGCGATTCCGGGTCTGGACGTTGTCCGCCCGGGCGACGCGAATGAGGTCGCGGTTGCGTGGCGCACCATCCTCGAGAACACCTCGAACCCTGCCGGTATCGTTCTCACCCGACAGAACATCCCCACCTGGGAGCGCGGCGCCGGTGAAGCGGATGGAGACACCTTTGCCTCGGCTGAAGGCGTCGCCAGAGGTGCTTATGTCCTTGCCGAAGCGCCCAACGGTGACCCGGACGTCATCCTGATCGCTACCGGGTCCGAAGTCCAACTTGCCGTCGAGGCCCGCTCGGAGCTGCAGAAGGACGGCATCGCCGCGCGCGTCGTCTCCCTGCCCTGCCTCGAATGGTTCAACAAGCAGGATGAGTCATACCGCGAGTCAGTTCTGCCCTCGGGCATCCGGGCCCGCGTATCAGTAGAGGCCGGAATTGCCCAGGGTTGGCGGGAGCTCGTCGGCGATGCCGGCCGCTCCGTCTCGCTTGAGCACTTCGGTGCCTCAGCCGATTACAAGACCCTGTTCCGCGAGTTCGGAATTACCTCCGAAGCCGTGGTCGAGGCTGCCCGCGATTCGATCGCTGCCGCCGGGACACGCAGTGCTCCGGACGGGACGGCGGCAGCAGCCGGCGCCCCTGCTTCGACAACCGGCGATCACCTCTAGCACTGCGTCACAGACAGCACAATCCACCCTGGATCAAGGAGAAAACGCAATGACTCCCACCCCTACCGCCGCACTTTCCGAAGCCGGCGTGTCCATCTGGCTGGATGACCTCTCCCGTGAGCGGATCACCACTGGAACCCTGAAGGCGCTAATCGCTGACCGCGACGTCGTCGGGGTCACTACCAACCCGAGCATCTTCGCCGCAGCGCTTAAGAACGGCGAGTCCTACTCAGCGCAGGTCAAGCAGCTTGCTGCATCCGGCGCGGACGTCGACACTGCCGTCTTCGAAATCACCACTACCGATGTAGCCCAGGCGTGCGACATCTTTGCCCCGGTCGCTGAGAAGACGGGCGGAGTCGACGGACGCGTGTCCATCGAAGTTGATCCCCGGCTTGCCCGCGATACGGCGGGCACCATCGCCGAGGCCCGGCACCTGTTCGATGCGGTGGGCCGCAGCAACGTCCACATCAAGATCCCCGCCACCGTTGAAGGCCTCGAAGCGATCACGGCAACCCTCGCAGCCGGAATCAGCGTCAATGTGACCCTGATCTTCTCGCTTGAGCGCTACCGCGAAGTCATCAACGCCTTCATGCTGGGCCTTGAGCAGGCGAAGGACAACGGGCATGATCTCTCCACCATCCATTCGGTGGCTTCCTTCTTCGTTTCGCGCGTGGATGCAGAGATCGACAAGCGCCTCGACGCCATGGGAACCGATGAAGCAGCGGCGCTGCGCGGCCAGGCCGGGCTTGCCAACGCCCGTCTCGCCTACCAGGTCTATGAAGAAGCCTTCAGTTCCGAGCGCTGGAAGGTCCTCGCAACAGCCGGTGCCCACCCGCAGCGCCCGCTCTGGGCCTCGACCGGCGTCAAGGATCCCGCGTACCCGGACACGCTGTACGTCACGGGTCTCGTGGCCGCCGGCGTTGTGAACACCATGCCGGAGAAGACCCTCGAAGCCACTGCAGACCACGGTGAGATCGCGGGCGACACCGTCACCGGCACCTATGCGGAGTCCAACGACATCCTGGACCGGCTCGAGAACATCGGAATCTCCTACAAGGAAATCGTCCACCTGCTTGAGGAAGAGGGTCTGGACAAGTTCGTGGCCAGCTGGGGCGAACTCCTCGAAACAGTCACTACCGCGCTCGAATCTGCGAAGGGCTGATCACTCATGGCTACCCTCTTTGTCAACGCATCCGGGGCCGCCGCTGAAGCGATCGAGCGGGCCATGCCCGAACTCGTGCAGGAGAAGGTCGCTTCGCGGATCATGGCCAAGGACTCCACCCTGTGGGGACCTGAGTCTGAGTCTGAGGCATCGGTCCGTTTGGGCTGGGTTGACCTGATCGATGCCTCTCGCGCCCTCCTGCCGGAGATCAAGCAGCTGCGCAGCGATCTCGCAAACGAGGGCGTGAACCACATTGTGCTCTGCGGCATGGGTGGCTCGTCGCTTGCGCCTGAGGTCATTACCCGGTCCGCCGGGGTTGAGCTGACTGTTCTCGACTCAACCGATCCTGCACAGGTTCGCGGGGCACTGGCCGAGCGCATCGGGACCACCGCCATTGTGGTGTCCTCGAAGTCGGGTTCAACGGTAGAAACCGACTCCCAGCGCCGGGTCTTTGAGCAGGCCTTCACTGATGCCGGAGTAGACGCCAAGAGCCGGATCATCATCGTCACTGATCCCGGCTCACCACTGGATGAACCCGCCCGGGCTGCCGGCTACCGCGCCGTTTTCAACGCTGATCCGACAGTGGGAGGCCGATATTCCGCCCTCACCGCGTTCGGCCTCGTGCCCTCAGGCCTCGCGGGGGCGGATGTGGCCACCTTGCTTGATGACGCGGAATCCATCGGTGAATTCCTGTTCGATGACGACGCCGGCAACGTCGGTTTGCGCCTCGGCGCAGTTCTCGGCGGTACCCTACCGCTACGCGACAAGATCGTGTTCGTTGACGAAGGGTCCGGAATCATCGGCCTCGGCGACTGGGTCGAACAGCTCATTGCCGAATCAACCGGCAAGCTGGGAACAGGAGTCCTTCCCGTTGTTGCAGAACAGGGCGCTCCTGAATTGTCCTCGGGTGCACCGGACGTACTGGCAGTCCATCTGGTCTCTCCCGACTCCAACACCGAGCCGGCCGGGAACGCCATCGCCGTCGGAGGCAGCCTCGGCAGCCAGCTCCTGGCATGGGAATTCGCAACCGCCGTCGCCGGCAGGCTTCTGGGTATCAACCCATTCGATCAGCCGGATGTGGAGGCGGCCAAGCAGGCCGCCCGCGGACTGCTGGACGAGCGGCCCGGGGCCGCAGCCCCGAACTTCGTGGACGGAGCTGTCGAGGTTCGCGGCAGCCGAAGCCTGCTCGGCTCGGCAGCTACGCTCGGTGAAGCGCTCGAGGCATTGATCGGATCGCTGGAGCCGAACGGCTACCTTGCGGTACAGGCGTATCTCGACCGCATCGCTGAGGCTCCGCTGGCCAGGATCCGACCGGCCCTGGCGCGGGCAACCGGCCGTCCGGTGACGTTCGGTTGGGGGCCCCGCTTCCTGCACTCCACCGGGCAGTTCCACAAGGGCGGAACACCGGTGGGCGCGTACCTCCAGATAACCGGAGCTACTACAGAGGACCTGGTAATTCCCGAACGGCCCTTCAGCTTCGGTGAGTTGATCGCTGCCCAGGCCGCAGGAGACGCAAAGGTTCTCGAAGATGCGCACCGTCCGGTCCTGCGCCTCCACCTGTCAGACCGCCCTGCGGGCATCCGGCAGCTTCACGACGTCATTGATCACCTGGCCGCCCGATCAGCTGAAAACGGAAACGGGTAGATGCCTGATAACAGCACCAAGTTCAGAAATCCACTGCGGGACCCACGGGACCGACGCCTCAACCGGATCGCTGGACCGTCGTCGCTGGTCCTGTTTGGCGTGACAGGTGACCTTGCGCGCAAAAAACTGATGCCGGCTGTCTATGACCTCGCGAACCGCGGACTGCTGCCTCCGAGTTTCGCGCTGGTGGGGTTCGGACGCCGGGACTGGAGTGATGAGGACTTCGCCCAGGAGGTTCTGACCTCGGTGAAGCAGTACGCCCGAACCCCCTTTGACGAGTCGGTGTGGGAACAGCTTTCAGCCGGCATCCGGTTTGTTCAGGGAAACTTCGACGACGACGACGCCTTCATAGAGCTCAAGAAGACCGTCGAGGACCTCGACTCAACGCGCGGAACCCGGGGTAATCACGCGTTTTACCTCTCCATTCCGCCCAAGGCGTTCGAGCTGGTGTGCCAGAAGCTGTCCGAGCATGGCCTCGCTCAGCCGGAGGAAGGCAAATGGCGCCGGGTGGTTATCGAGAAGCCGTTCGGCCACAACCTGGAATCCGCCCGTGAGCTGAACGCGATCGTTGAGCAGGTCTTTCCTCCCGATGCGGTTTTCCGGATTGACCACTACCTTGGCAAGGAAACCGTCCAGAACATCCTCGCTCTCCGTTTCGCCAACCAGCTCTTCGAGCCGCTCTGGAACGCCAACTACGTTGACCACGTCCAGATCACCATGGCGGAGGACATCGGCATCGGCGGCAGGGCCGGCTACTACGACGGTGTCGGAGCTGCGCGCGACGTCATCCAGAACCATCTGCTCCAGCTGTTGGCCCTGACAGCTATGGAGGAACCGATCTCATTCAACGCGGAGGATTTACGCGCTGAGAAGGAAAAAGTTCTTGCCGCCGTCAAATTGCCTGACGATCTGTCCACCCACTCTGCCAGGGGACAGTACGACGGCGGCTGGCAGGGAGGCGAACTGGTGAACGCCTTCCTGGACGAGGACGGTATTCCAGCCGATTCCACGACGGAAACCTACGCAGCAATCCGGTTGGACATCAATACCCGGCGCTGGAGCGGTGTACCGTTCTACCTCCGCGCCGGTAAACGCTTGGGCCGCAGGGTCACGGAGATTGCCGTCGTCTTCAAGCGTGCACCGAATCTTCTGTTCCGCGATCACGGGGAGGGAGATTTCGGACAAAATGCCGTAGTCATTCGCGTCCAGCCGGACGAGGGCGCCACTATCCGTTTCGGTTCGAAGGTTCCCGGAACGCAGATGGAGGTGCGCGACGTAACCATGGACTTCGGTTACGGCCACTCCTTCACCGAATCCAGTCCGGAAGCTTACGAACGCCTGATCCTCGACGTGCTGCTCGGAGAACCGCCGCTGTTCCCGCGCCACCAGGAGGTGGAACTGTCGTGGAAGATACTCGATCCGTTCGAAGAGTACTGGTCAACCCTCCCCTCAGCACCCGAGAAATACGTTCCCGGCAGCTGGGGTCCGGACTCCGCTGATGAATTGCTGGCCCGTGATGGAAGGACCTGGAGGCGGCCATGATCGTCGATCTACCTGATACAACAACCTCCAAGGTTTCAAAGGAAATCATGACCATGCGGGACAAGGGCGGCGTTGTCGCCCTTGGCAGGGTGCTGACGCTGGTGGTCATCACCCGTTCCGGCCACGAGGAAGAAGCGATCCTCGCTGCAAATGAAGCCAGCAGGGAACATCCTTGCCGCATCATCGTTCTGGCCGAGGGAACCGACTCCGCACAGACTCGGCTCGACGCGCAGATCCGGGTCGGCGGCGACGCCGGCGCGTCCGAGGTGATCGTCCTGCGCGGTTACGGAGAGCTGGCAGGAGAAAGCGAGTCTCTCGTTTCGGCGCTTCTGCTCCCTGACGCCCCGATCGTCGCCTGGTGGCCGCATGGTGTTCCCGAAGCAGCCGCTCAAACCTCAATCGGCAGCATCGCGCACCGTCGCATTACCGATTCAGCAAACGAGCCCGATCCGACGGCGGCGTTGTTCAACATCCGCCGGACGTATCAGGCTGGAGATACCGACTTGGCCTGGACGAGGCTGACGAATTGGCGGATCCAGCTCGCCGCCGTTCTTGAGCAACTCGATGGATCGCCCATCACCGCAGTTACCGTGGAAGGGGCTTCCGACTCCCCCAGTACGGTACTGCTTGCAGCGTGGCTGACCCTGGCACTCGACACACCGGTCTCTATCGAGGCCGGTGAGCCTGGAACCGGCCTGCATCGGGTAGTGCTGTCCCGCGCCGCAGGCGATGTCGAGCTCAATCGTCCGCGGCGATCCGTCGCGGAGTTGCACCAGCCGGACCAACCCGTACAGCGAATTTCCCTCCCCCGTCGCAGCCTGCAAGACTGTCTCGCGGAAGAGTTGCGGCGGCTTGACCCTGATGACGTGTTCGGCGAAGTCATCACCGATGGGCTCGCACGGACCAATTTGAGGAGCGTACGGACCAGTGAACACTGAACCTAAAGTCAGCATCCACCCTGACGCGGGATTGTTGGCGGCGTCAGTAGCGGCGCGTCTCGTTACACGGCTCGTGGATATTCAAAACGAGCGTGGAACCGCCACTGTGGTCCTCACCGGCGGGACACTCGGAATTGGCGCGCTCCGCGCTGTGGCCGAGTCTCCTGCCCTGTCGGCAGTGGACTGGTCCACTGTGGATTTCTGGTGGGGGGATGAGCGCTTCCTTCCGGCCGGCCACCAGGACCGCAATGTTGTTCAGGCCAGGACGGCTCTTCTGGACCAGATCGGCGTCTCCGCCGAGCGTGTGCATGAATTCGGTGCATCCGACTCCTTCAGCACCGAGGACGAGGCAGCTGCCGATTACGCCTCCCGCCTACAGCAAGCTGCGGACAAGGAAGCAGCAGCAGGCACGCAACTCGCGGACCCGCGTCTGCCGAAATTCGACATACTGCTGCTCGGCGTCGGACCCGACGCGCATATTGCCTCGCTGTTCCCCGAGATGGCGGGAATACGTACCAAGGGCCAAACCGTGGTGGGCGTTCGGGATGCACCGAAGCCCCCACCCGAACGGGTGAGCCTCACGCTAGAAGCCATCAACTCGGCTGAGGAAGTCTGGCTGGGAGTTGCCGGTCAGGACAAGGCTGGTGCAGTAGGGCTCGCACTTGCCGGTGCCGGCGCTGTCCAGGTTCCTGCTGCGGGCGCGCGCGGACGGCGGAAAACCCTGTGGCTGATCGATCAGGAAGCTGCAAGCCAGCTTCCTGGGCGTCTGATCGACGCCGGCGAGTCTGACGCCGGCTAGACGGAATGGCGCTGGCGTAACTGCGCCAGCGCATTCTCCAACACCTTTTTTGCTTCCGCTTCTGTGCGGCGTTCCTTCACATACTGGAGGTGACTCTTAAACGGCTCATCGCCGTCGGTGTTGAGATCCATTCCCGGTGACCGCCCGGCGGGCCGGCCGCAACGGCCGCACTCCCACACCTCAGGAATCTCGGCTTCGCTCAACTTTGCGAAGGTGGGCCTCGTCTCGTGGCCTTCCAGGCACCAGTAACTCACGACAGTGCGGTCTACCAGACCCTGCGCGCGTTCTGCATCCAGATGCCTACCCGATGCCGGCAGACTGTAGCCGGAACCGATGCGTGAGCCTTTAAAAGCGTGTCCCGCGTTCACCATGGATTTCTCCCATCAGTACCGCACACGACCTGCGTTCGAGGTTCAGTGTACGCCCTGATGTGGTGGACGCGGGATAGCAGGAGGGTGTTCTAGGAGTCCCCGGCGAAGCGTTGGATCAGCCCGAGGGCAACGATGACCACGCCCCACGCGAGCCCGAGGGCAACCGTGAAGCGGTTAAGGTTGCGCTCAGCAACTCCGGAAGACCCCATGCTGGTTGTCATGCCGCCGCCGAACATGTCGGACATACCGCCGCCCCTGCCTTTGTGGAGAAGGATGAGCAGTGTCAGCAGCAAGCTGGTGATACCCAGCAGTACCAACAGGATGATACGGAGAATTTCCACGGTGACCTTTCAGCGTGACCTTAGTCGGTCACCAGATGGTGCTCGAACCTGACAATGTTAGCAAACTCATCGACGTCCAGGCTCGCTCCGCCAACCAGCACACCGTCGACGTCGCGCTCCTTGAGGATCGCAGCGGCATTCGATGCTTTCACGGAACCCCCGTAGAGAAGCCGGACCCGCGCAGCAACTGACTCGTCGAAGATCACGGCAAGTTCCGCGCGGATGGCTGCGCACATCTCCTGTGCGTCACCTGGTCCAGCAACCTCACCCGTTCCGATGGCCCACACAGGTTCGTAGGCGACCACCAGATTGCCTGCCTGCTCCGTGCTCAGCCCGGCGACGTCCTCGCGAAGCTGCCCGAGAGTATGTTCAACGTGGTTCCCCGCCTGGCGAATCTCAAGCCCCTCGCCGACGCAGAGGACCGGAACCACATTGTGGCGGTATGCGGCCTGTACCTTTCGGTTCAGGAGTTCATCCGACTCACCATGAATGGTTCGCCGCTCCGAATGGCCGACAAGCACGTAGGCGCATCCAAGCTTCTCCAGGAACTGACCGGAAATGTCGCCGGTGTAGGCGCCGGAATCGAAGGGTGAAAGGTCCTGGCCTCCGTAGACGATTTCGAGGTCATCACCCTTGACAAGCGTCTGGACTCCGCGGAGGTCGGTGAACGGAGGGAACACCGCCACCTCCACGCGCGAGTAGTCGTGCTTTGCGTCATCGAGGGTCCATGCCAGTTTCTGCAGCAGGGTAATGCCCTGGACGTGGTCCAGGTTCATCTTCCAGTTGCCGGCGATCAGTGGACGCCGGTCGAAAGTTCCGTTCGTCGAGGAAGTCATGGTTCTCCAGTTCTAGAGAGAGGTCTGCGGAAGTGGTGTCAGCGCTGCAGAGCGGTCAGGCCCGGCAGTTCCTTGCCTTCAAGGTATTCCAGGCTCGCGCCGCCACCGGTCGAAATGTGGCTGAAGCTCGACTCGTCAAAGCCGAGGCCGCGGACGGCCGCGGCCGAATCACCGCCGCCAACCACCGTGAGCGCACCCGCCGACGTTGCATCAGCGAGTGCCTGGGCCACAGCTTTGGTACCGGCCGCGAAGGCATCGAACTCGAACACGCCCATTGGCCCGTTCCAGAAAACTGTGCGCGCCTGGCCAATGTGGCGGGCGAAGGCAACGCCCGACTCGGGACCGATATCCAGTCCCAGTCCCGCCGCGCCGTATTGCCCTGATTCCATGGCTTCGGCGGGCCGCGTCTCATGGCCGGCGTCGGCCGCAAACTTCTCCGCAACCACGATGTCGGTAGGCAACACGAATTCGGTGCCGGCCTCCTCGGCGCGGGCGAGGTAGCCACGTACGGTGTCGAGCTGGTCCTTCTCAAGCAGGCTCGCACCGACGGAGTGTCCCTGCGCAGCGAGGAAAGTGAAGACCATGCCGCCGCCGATCAACAACCGGTCCGCTGTGCCGATGAGGTTTTCGATGACGGCAAGTTTGTCTGAAACTTTCGAACCACCGAGCACGACGACGAAGGGCCGCTCCGGTTCCACGGTCAGGCGCTGCAGAACATCCACTTCGGCCTTCACGAGGTCGCCCTGGTAGGCAGGCAGACGCGATGCGATGTCATACACGCTCGCGTGCTTCCGGTGTACCGCGCCGAAGGCGTCGTCCACGTAGGCGCCGTCGGTACCCGTCAACTGCACGAGTTCGTCTGCGAACGCTGCCCGCTCGGAATCGTCCTTGCTTGTCTCACGTGAATCGAAACGGACGTTCTCCAGAACCAGTACGGCTCCCTCGGACAGGCTGGAGGCACGCGAGCGCGCGCTCTCACCGGTGACATCATCGGCGAAGGCCACGTCGAAGTCCGCCAGCTCAGCCAACCGGTCCACCGCAGGCTTCAGCGAATACTTCTCTTCGGGTGCGCCTTTGGGACGGCCAAGGTGCGCCATGACGATCACCGCCGCGCCGGCCTCGGTCAGCCTGCGCAGAACCGGCAGCGAGGCCCTGATCCGGCCGTCGTCGGTCACACGCAGGTTGGGAAGGCTGCCATCGAGCGGCACGTTCAGGTCCGATCGGACCAGTACGCGCCGCCCGCGCACTCCAACTTTTAGCAGATCATCCAGCGATGAATAGCTCACAGTGTCCCTAGGAGAGCTTCGCCGCGACGATTTCGGTGAGATCAACGAGGCGGTTCGAGTAGCCCCACTCGTTGTCATACCAGCCGACCACCTTGACCTGGTTGCCGATGACCTTGGTCAGGCCGGAGTCAAAAATGCACGATGCCGGATCCGTCACGATGTCCGAGGAGACGATGGGCGCCTCCGTGTAGGAGAGGTAGCCCTTGAGCGAGCCGTCGGCTGCCGCCGCCTTGTAGGCCGCGTTCACTTCCTCTGCAGACACTTCGCGGCCGACAGTGACAGTGAGGTCGGTCGCCGATCCGGTGGGAACCGGTACGCGGATCGCGTAGCCGTCAAGCTTGCCCTTCAGTTCGGGCAGCACGAGGCCGATCGCTTTGGCGGCACCAGTGGAAGTAGGCACCATGTTGATGGCTGCTGCACGGGCGCGGCGGAGATCCTTATGCGGTCCGTCCTGAAGGTTCTGGTCCGCCGTGTAGGCGTGGACGGTTGTCATCAGACCGTGCTCGATGCCGAAGGCGTCATTGAGCACCTTCGCCAGGGGGCCCAGGCAGTTGGTGGTGCAGGAGGCGTTGGAGATGATGTGGTGGTTCTCGGGATCGTACTGGGCGTCGTTGACTCCCAGTACAACTGTGAGGTCCTCGTCCGAGGCGGGAGCGGAGATGAGAACCTTTTTGGCGCCGGCGTCGATGTGCTTGCGGGCGTCGGAGGCCTTGGTGAAGAACCCGGTGGACTCGATGACGATGTCCACACCGAGATCCGCCCACGGAAGGTTAGCAGGATCCCTCTCGGCCAGCACCTTGATGGTCTTGCCGTCCACCACGAGGGCGCCGTCCGAAACTTCGACGCTGACTCCGAGGCGGCCGGTGACGGAGTCGTACTTCAGCAGGTGAGCGAGCGTCTCAGGACTGGTGAGGTCATTGACGGCAACGATTTCGAGATCGGCGCCCTGTTCGAGGGCCGCGCGGAAGTAGTTGCGCCCAATGCGCCCGAAGCCATTGATTCCAATACGGGTAGTCACTGTATCTATCTCCTTGCTAGGGGTTGCTGCCGGCGGCTGTTGCCCAGGAGGTAGAGCCTGCCCGGCGACTGAAATGTCTTGCACCGCACTGTGCGCGTTGTGAAATCGTTCGTTCCCGTGTACTAGCCGCTCGAGGACCGGCCACTGCACTCCATGTTACGCACCGGCGCCCTTTCCCGCCGGGTTGGCGGGAAAGGTTACGCGCGGCGGGAATCAATCAGGACAGGGTAATCAGACCCGATGCGTTGGCGCGGGCACCTTCGAAGCGGCGGGCAACATCTGCCCAGTTGACGATATTCCAGAATGCCTTGACGTAGTCCGCCTTGACGTTCACGTAATCGAGGTAGAACGCGTGCTCCCACATGTCCAGCATGAGCAGCGGCGTGGTCCCGACGGGAACGTTGCCCTGCTGATCGTAGAGCTGTTCGATGACGAGGTTTCCGCCGATGGGTTCCCAGGCAAGCAACGCCCAACCTGAACCCTGAAGGCTCAGTGCGGCTGCGTTGAAGTGTCCGCGGAACGCGTCGAACGAACCAAACGCATCATCGATTGCGGCTGCGAGCTCGCCCTCGGGCTTGTCGCCGCCGTCCGGCGAGAGATTGTTCCAGAAAACGGAGTGGTTGATGTGTCCGCCGGTGTGGAAAGCAAGATCCTTGGACAGTTTGGGAACATTAGCGAAGTCCCCCTTCTGACGAGCCTCGGCGAGCTGTGCAAGGGCATCATTGGCACCCTTCACGTACGCTGCATGGTGCTTGCTGTGGTGAAGCTCCATGATCCGCGCCGAGATATGCGGTTCAAGCGCCGCGTAATCGTAGTTGAGTTCGGGCAGTACGTATTCGCTCACGAAATCCTCCAGGTCCTGTAGTCCGGGCAGAAGCCCGGTTGTTGCGGTTCTCCAGGCTAGGCCCCGCACCTTTGCCGGCGCGCGGGAGGCCCTTGAACTTCCATCCTATGCACGTATTCAGTCATCCAACATGTCGGCGGTCACATTGGCCTCGGTTCCGGGGATTCCGAGATCGATGGCGCGCTTGTCAGCCATTGCGAGCAAACGGCGGATACGCCCGGCGATGGCGTCCTTGGTCATCGGGGGATCCGCGATCCGGCCCAACTCGTCAAGGCTCGCCTGTTTGTGGCCGACACGAAGCTCGCCTGCGTACTTCAGGTGATCGGGCACTTCCTCGCCCAGGATCTCCAGCGCGCGCTCGACCCGCGCTCCGGCCGCCACTGCTGCCTGCGCAGACCGCCGTAGATTGGCGTCGTCGAAGTTGGCCAGACGGTTGGCTGTGGCCCGGACCTCCTTTCGCATCCTCCGTTCCTCCCACACCATCAGGGCATCATGGGCGCCCATGCGGGTAAGGAGGACGGCGATCGTGTCGCCATCCCGGATGACCACGCGGTCCACCCCGCGGACCTCCCGCGCTTTTGCTGCTATTCCGAGCCGGCGCGCGGCACCGACGAGTGCGAGTGCTGACTCCGGTCCGGGACAGGTGACCTCCAGGGCCGACGACCGGCCCGGCTCGGTCAGCGAACCATGGGCAAGGAACGCACCGCGCCACACTGCCTCGGCATCAGCAGCCGAACCGTTGACGACGGCGGACGGCAGTCCCCGCACCGGCCTCCCCCGGCTGTCGAGCAGTCCGGTTTGCCGTGCAAGTGATTCACCGTCCCGAACGACGCGAACAACATAGCGGTTTCCCCGCCTCAGACCGTTCCCCGAGACGACGATGATCTCGCTGGTATGCCCGTAAACGTCAGCGATGGCCGTGCGCAGCCTGCGCGCAGTCGATGCGAGGTCCACTTCCGCCTCGATTACGATCCGCCCGGAAATGATGTGCAGGCCGCCGGCAAAACGCAGGAGTGCGGAAACCTCAGCCTTGCGTACCGACGATTTCTTGACGTCGAGGTGCGAGAGTTCCTCTTTCACATCCGCGGTCAGCGCCACAGACACCCTCCTAGAATTCGCCGAACATGTCGTGGTAGGCCGTTGCCAGGCGCAACGCGTCATGGACCGGTCCGCCGCTTGAAGACCCTACTTTACCCAAGAACG
Organism: Arthrobacter parietis; assembly: GCF_039530425.1. Lineage (NCBI taxonomy): Bacteria > Bacillati > Actinomycetota > Actinomycetes > Micrococcales > Micrococcaceae > Arthrobacter > Arthrobacter parietis. The sequence goes on from NZ_BAAAON010000002.1 coordinate 566,407, forward strand.
CCCGGCCGCCCATCTCTGCTACAGCGGCTTCGAACTCGCCGCGGTCGGCAACCACCGAAGGGTCCGCGATGACGGCGTCGATGCGGAAGTCGGGCGCGTAACGCCTGATCACCGCGAGGTGATCGACAGCGCTCATTCCGAGAGTTTCCTTGGTGTCGTTGGTTAGATTCATCGTCAGGCAACGCCGAGCAGTAGTGGTGCAGAGTGCATCCCGCAGCTCGGGCAGAAGGAGGTGTGGAAGCACGGAGGTGTACCAGGATCCCGGTCCGAGGATGACCCAATCGGCCAACTCGATCGCGTTGAGTGCATCAACGCAAGCCGGAGCGTCCTCGGGAAGCAGGCGCACCTTGCTGACGTTCCCGGAACTTCCCGCCATGGCGAGTTGTGCCTGCCCGGACACTCTCCGGAGCCGCAGGCCGCCGTCAACCTCTGTCAACACATCGCCCTCGATAGTCAGCGGCACGCTGGCCATCGGCAGCACACGTCCACGCGCGCCGAGGAGCGCTCCTGCCCACTGAAGGCCCGCGACGGGGTCGCCGAGCAGCTCCCACAGCGTGACGATGAGGAGATTGCCGAGTGCGTGGTTGTCGAGCGAACCCTCTACTCCATCCCGGGATGCAAATCGGTGCTGCATCACATCCCGCCAGGTCCTCCCCCAGTCGGTGTCATCACAGAGCGCTGCCAAGGCCATCCGGAGGTCCCCGGGCGGGAGGACACCAAGTTCGCGGCGCAGCCGTCCGGAGGAGCCGCCGTCATCCGCTACGGTCACTACAGCAGTGAGCTCAGATGTGAGGAGCCGCAGCGCCGACAGCGACGCCGACAATCCGTGGCCGCCGCCCAGGGCGACGACGGACGGAGCGCTCTCCTGGAATCCTATGCCGGAGCGCACGGCCGACGTGGCGGGAATCAGCGGCAGCGATCCGGTGAGGACCGCCACTATTCCCGCCCGAGGTCTCGGTGGTGTGCGGTCACCTGTACGCGGGGCAATTGCGCAAGCCGCTGCGCAATCTCCTCGGTCACCGCAACAGAGCGGTGCTTGCCGCCCGTGCAGCCGACAGCAATCGTGGCATAGTGCTTATTCTCGCGGCGATAGCCCTCGAGGACGGGCTCGAGGGCGTTCACGTACCGGTCTATGAACTCGGCCGCGCCGTTCGCCTCGAGGACATAATCCCGGACAGGTTCATCCATGCCGGTCTGCGGCCGGAGTACGGGCACCCAGTGCGGGTTCGGGATGAAGCGGACATCCGCGACGAAGTTGGCGTCGACAGGCAAACCGTACTTGAAGCCAAAGCTCATGACGTTCAACCGCAGGACGATCGGACCTGAGTCCGAGAACAGTTCAGTGATGGTGGTTGCGAGTGCGTGCACGTTCAGCTGGGTGGTGTCCACCACGAGATCCGATGCGTGCTTGAGTTCCTGCAGCACCTCCCGTTCCGCCGAGATGCCGTCCAGGATACGGCCGTCCCCCTGGAGGGGATGCGGCCGCCGTCCCTGCTCGAAACGCCGCACCAGGGTGTTGTCTGCTGCATCGAGAAACAGGACCCGGTAGGTGATCCCCGCCGTCCGGAGCGCTGCCAGGGACCCCTGCACGTTCTGGAACAGTTCCTTGCTCCGGACGTCGATGACGACCGCGAGCTTCGGTATGGACTCCGGTGTACGGGACACGATCTCGGTGAGGGTGCTCAGCATCTGCGGCGGAAGGTTCTCCACGACGTACCAGCCGTGGTCTTCCAGCGCGTTTGCCGCCGTACTGCGGCCGGCACCGGACATGCCCGTAACCACGAGCAGTTCGGATTCGGCAGGTTTGACCGGCGTTAGACCGTCAGTCTGGTTCATATGTTCGTTTTCCGTCCCACCATCACACGCAAAGGTGCGCCAGCCTCAGGGCCGGCGTCCACATCTACCCTAACTAAGAATCGAGTATTTCGCCGGTCGCCATGTTCACGGCAGCGACGGGCGTCCTGTCCACCCCTTCGCCGCTTCCGGGCGCGAGCTGATGCCGGATCACAGCGGCCAACGCAGGCCCGACGCCCTGCACCGCCTGCAGTTCCTCCACACTTGCCGACCTGAGTTTGCGGACCGAGCCGAAGTGCTTCAGCAGGGCGCGCCGTTTCGCAGGCCCGAGCCCGGGCACCTCGTCCAATACCGACACCGTCATTGATTTTCCACGCTTCTGGCGGTGGTACGCCAGCGCAAACCGGTGGGCCTCATCGCGGATGCGCTGGAGGAGGAACAATCCCTCCGAAGCGCGCGGCAGGATGACAGGAAAGTCCCCCTCAGGCAGCCAGACCTCTTCAAGCCGCTTCGCGAGGCCGATGACGAAGACGTCGTCGATTCCAAGGTCTGCCAGCGCACGTGCGGCCGCTCGCACCTGTGGCTGGCCGCCGTCCACCACCACGAGGTTGGGCGGGTAGGCGAACTTCTGGCGTGTTGGCGCTTTCGGATCCGCGGGCACCGGGCTGCCGCCGTCGTCGTCCTTGTATCCGTCTTCATTTCCGTCTCCGGGCAGGGAATCCAGCGGGTTACTCTCGGCAAGATAGTTGCGGAATCTGCGCGAGATGACGTCATACATGGACGAGGTGTCATCGCGTGCGGCGTCCCCGGTGATGGAGAACCTGCGGTAGTCGGACTTGCGGGGCAGTCCGTCCTCAACCACGACCATCGACGCCACCACATTGGTGCCCTGGACATGCGAGATATCGAAGCATTCGATCCGCATCAGCGGCATGGGCAGATCCAGCGCTTCCTGCAACTCCTGCAGGGCAGCAGACCGCGTGGTGATGTCGCCGGCACGGCGGCTCTTGTGAAGCCTGAGGGAGTCGGCGGCGTTCTGCCTGACCGTACCGAGCAGAGTGGCCTTGTCCCCCCGCTGCGGCACCCGGATATCCACGCGGGCTCCACGGAGCTGGTACAGCCATTCACGTATCTGTTCCTCGTTACTCGGCATTTCCGGAACGAGTACTTCGCGGGGAATCCGGTTGTTGCTGCTGTTACCCTCGCCGTACACCTGCTGCAGGAGGTGCTCAACGAGGTCTGCGGTGGTCATGTCCTCCACCTTTTCCACCATCCATCCGCGCTGACCGCGGATCCTTCCGCCGCGTACGTGGAAAACCTGGGCTGCGGCTTCGAGTTCATCCTCGGCGAGGGCGAACACGTCGGCGTCCGTGTCTTCACTGAGTACGACGGTGTTGCGTTCGAAGACCCTCTTCAACGCGGCGATGTCATCGCGGACACGTGCGGCCGACTCATAATCGAGTTCGGCAACCGCCGCGGACATCTTCTGTTCGAGCTCACGGATGAAGCGTCCAGCCTGTCCGGACATGAAGTCGCAGAACTGTACCGCGAGCTCGCGGTGGTCTTCCGGTGAGATGCGTCCCACACAGGGGGCAGAACACTTGTCGATGTAACCCAGCAGACACGGCCGGCCCGAGCGTTCTGCTCGCTTGAAGACGCCGCTGCTGCACGTGCGCACAGGAAAGACGCGGAGCAGGGTGTCGACCGTCTCGCGGATCGCTTTCGCCGGGTAGAAGGGACCGAAGTAGCGGGTGTCTTTGCGCCGGTCACCGCGCATGACCTGCACTCGAGGGTACTTTTCCCCCAACGTGACCGCCAGGTAGGGGTAGGACTTGTCATCCCGGAACATCACGTTGAAGCGCGGGTTGAATTCCTTGATCCAGGTGTACTCCAGCTGGAGCGCCTCAAGCTCACTGCCGACGACCGTCCACTCAACACTTGACGCAGTGTGCACCATGGCCCGGGTGCGCGGCATCAACCCCTGAGGATTCGAGAAATAGGAGTTAAGCCTGGAGCGAAGGTTCTTCGCCTTGCCGACGTAGACTACCCGCCGATGCTGGTCGCGAAACCGATACACCCCTGGATCCTGCGGGATCTCGCCGGCTTTCGGGCGGTACGTTGCTGGATCTGCCACCCGAATATCCTACCGGCGTGCCGCTACTGAGCTGTCGGCTACCGAGCCGTCGGTGCCGGAGCGTGTTCGGGCAGCCGGGCGTCATTCGGCCGGACCTACGTTGTAACCGGCGGCCCTGGCCTGGCCGGTCAGCACCGCTATGGCGTCCATGATCGTATCGGTGGCCTGCCTGCGTGCAGGCAGGGAGTGGTCCGGGCCTGTCCGCTCGAAATACAGCGGCTTGCCGATCTTCATGGTGAAGTGTTGTGGACGGATCCAGCGGCTGCCCGCCGGCTGGAGCCGATCCGTACCGAGCAGCCCCACCGGCACCACCGGCGCACCGGTGGTGAGCGCGAGCCACCCCACGCCGGTCCTCCCCCGGTACAGCAGTCCATCGCGGGATCGTGTCCCTTCCGGGTAAATGCCGACGCCGTCTCCCGCCTCCAGCATGCCGAGCAGGGTCTTGAGCGCCTGGACGCTTGCTGCCTGTTGGCCCCGCTGGACGGGAATCGATCCGACTCCCTCAAAGAACGAGCGCATCAGCGCGCCTTTCATGCCGGTGCCTGTGAAGTACTCCGCTTTGGCGAAGAACGCTACGGGACGCGGCATGAGGGCCTGCACCAGGACGCTGTCGAGAAATGACAGGTGGTTGGGGGCGACGATGAACCCACCGCTGGGCGGTACGTTCTCAAGTCCTTGGACGGTGGGCCGGCACAAACCGGCGATCAGGCCGCGGGTGCTGCTGCGCGTGAGGTCATAGACGCCCACGGGTCACCGCCCGGGCCGGCTCCGCGTACGCAAGGATGTGTTCGAGCAGACTGCCCGCCGTGGACACGATCGCGGCGGGCCCGGCTGACTCGAACTCCCGTTCGCTGCCGAATCCCCACGCGACGGCGATGCAGTCCAAGCCGTTGGCTGCTGCGCCTTCAATGTCATGCACGCGGTCACCGACCATAAGCGCACGGTCGAAGTTGCCCTGATGCCTGGCGAGTGCCTCCGCAATGATGGTTCGCTTGCCGTCCAGCGCAGCGGCCGCCAGCTCGTTGTCCGGTGAGCCGTGGATGGACGCGAAAAGGTTTGCCATTTCCTGGACTTCGAGGAGCTCGCGGGCAAGCGTTTCGGGTTTCTGCGTGGCGACGGCAACCAGATGCCCGCGGTTTAGGAGTTCCGCGACCGCATCCGCTACGCCCGGATACGGCCTGCTCTGCGCCATTCCGTGGGCGCGATAGGCGGCGCGATAGAGAGAAATCACCTCGTCCACGCGGTTCTCGGGGACCTTCGCTATGTCTACGAGCGAGCGCACCAGCGCCGGCCCGACCATCCGACGCATATCCGCCGGGCCAGGCACCGGCAGGCCGAGCTTACCCAGCGCCCCGGCGATCCCACCGGTGATTGCGCCCTCCGGGTCCACCAGCGTGCCGTCCAGGTCAAACAGAACGAGCAGGCGCGTATTCTTCACGGGGCAAGTTTCCCATAACGGCACCTCTGCCCGGAAATTGCATTCCTCATTCGGCATATGGTCAGGCGTTCAGAACCTCCGCCAGGAACTTGCCGGTGTAGCTCACCTCCGCGACAGCGACCTGTTCCGGGGTTCCCGTGGCGATGATTTCACCACCGCCGGACCCACCGTCCGGGCCGAGGTCGATCACCCAGTCCGCACTCTTGATCACGTCGAGGTTGTGTTCAATGGTGATGACGGTGTTTCCCTTGTCCACAAGCCCCTGCAGGACCTGCAGCAACTTGCGGATGTCCTCGAAGTGCAGCCCTGTCGTGGGTTCATCGAGGACATAAACGCTGCGTCCATTCGAGCGCTTCTGCAGCTCGCTGGCCAGCTTCACGCGTTGGGCTTCACCACCGGAGAGGGTTGTGGCGGGCTGCCCGAGGCGGACATATCCCAGACCGACATCCACCAGGGTGGTGAGGTGGCGCGCTATCGGGGTGAAGGCTGCGAAGAACTCCGCTGCTTCCTCGATCGGCATGTCCAGCACATCGGCGATCGTCTTGCCCTTGTAGTGAACCTCAAGTGTTTCCCTGTTGTACCGCGCGCCCTGGCACACCTCGCAGGGCACGTAGACATCGGGCAGGAAGTTCATTTCGATCTTCAGCGTGCCGTCCCCCGAGCACGCCTCACACCGGCCGCCCTTGACGTTGAAGGAGAACCTGCCCGGCAGATAGCCGCGGACCTTCGCCTCCGTTGTCTCGGCGAACAGCTTTCGGATGTTGTCGAAGACCCCGGTGTAGGTAGCGGGATTCGAGCGCGGGGTCCTGCCGATGGGGCCCTGATCAACGTGGATGACCTTGTCCAGGTGTTGCAGCCCATCGATTCTGCGGTGGCGTCCGGCCACCTGCTTTGCGCCGTTGAGTTTGTTGGCAAGCACCTTGTACAGGATCTCGTTCACGAGCGTGGACTTGCCCGACCCGCTGACGCCGGTCACCGCGGTCAGAACTCCCAGGGGGAAGGTCGCATCCACGCCCTTCAGGTTATGTTCGCGGGCGCCCACAACTTTGAGTTGGCGGGAGCGGTCAATCTTGCGGCGTTTGGCCGGCATCTCGATCTTCCGCCGCCCTGAAAGATAGTCGCCGGTGATGGACCTCTCGTTCAGGAGGAGATCCTCGAGAGAGCCGGAGTGGACAACCTCCCCGCCGTGTTCCCCTGCACCCGGTCCGATGTCGACGATCCAGTCTGCCTCGTTGATGGTGTCTTCATCGTGTTCCACCACGATCAACGTGTTGCCCAGGTTACGCAGCCGGGTAAGGGTTTCGATGAGACGCCGGTTGTCCCGCTGGTGGAGGCCGATGGAGGGTTCATCAAGGACGTACAGCACGCCCACCAGACCGGAGCCGATCTGGGTGGCAAGGCGGATCCGCTGCGCCTCGCCGCCCGAGAGGGTTCCTGCTGCCCGTTCAAGGTTCAGGTATTCGAGCCCGACATCGAGCAGAAACCGCAGCCGCGCCTGGATCTCCTTGAGGACCTGGGAGGCAATCTGCGCCTCGCGCCCCGTGAGGACGAGGTTATTCAGGAAGTCACTGCACTCGCGCATAGGCAGAGCGGCTACTTCGGCGATGGACCGCCCGTTGATCAGTACGGACAGCGATGCCGGATTGAGGCGTGCTCCACCGCATTCCGGGCAGGGAATCTGCCGCATGTATTCCTCGTAGCGGTCCCGCGCGTAGTCGGACTCCGTCTCGAGGTGCTTGCGGTGGATGTACTGGACAGCGCCCTCGAAGCCCGTGCTGTACTTCCGCTCGCGGCCGAAACGGTTGCGGTACTGCACCACTACCTTGTGGTCCTTGCCATACAGTGCGGCGTCCCGGGCATGCGCCGGCAGCTTCTTCCAGGGGGTGTCCATGGAGAAGTCGAGTTCCTTCGACAGTCCCTCGAGCAGGCGTGTCCAGTACTCGAGCGTTGCTGTACCCAGTGCCCATGGGGCGATGGCTCCCTCGCCGAGGGCGAGGTCCGGGTTGGGAACGACGAGTTCTTCATCCACCTCGAGTTTGGTGCCGATGCCGGTGCACGCGGGGCACGCGCCGAAGGGATTGTTGAAGGAGAACGACCGTGGCTCGATCTCGTCGATCGCAAGTGGGTGCTCGTTGGGACATGCCAGATTCTCCGAAAAGGCGCGCAGCCGGAGCGGGTCCCCGGACTCCAGGTCAACGAAGTCAGCCAGTACGCGCCCCTCGGCGAGGTTGAGCGCCGTTTCAATTGAATCGGTGAGCCGTTGCCGGACACCGCCCTTGATGACCAGGCGGTCGACAACCACCTCGATGGTGTGTTTGAACTGCTTGCCCAGTTTGGGCGGATCAGTCAGCTGAACAAGATCTCCGTCCACGCGGGCACGGGAATAACCCTTTGCAGCCAGGTCCTGGAAGAGATCGACGAACTCACCTTTACGGCCGCGCACCACGGGCGCGAGGACCTGAAAACGGGTACCCTCGTCCAGCTCCATGAGCTGGTCGACAATCTGCTGCGGCGTCTGCTTGATGACGGCCTCGCCGCATACCGGGCAGTGCGGCCTGCCGACGCGGGCCCATAGCAGCCGCATGTAATCGTAAATCTCTGTAATGGTACCGACGGTGGACCGCGGGTTCTTGCTCGTGGACTTCTGGTCGATCGATACCGCGGGTGAGAGGCCCTCGATGAAATCCACGTCAGGCTTGTCCACCTGCCCGAGGAACTGCCGGGCGTAGGCGGAGAGCGACTCGACGTAGCGGCGCTGTCCCTCGGCAAAGATGGTGTCGAAAGCCAGGGAAGACTTGCCGGAGCCGGAGAGTCCGGTGAAGACGATCATCGCGTCCCGCGGCAGGTCCAGATCGACGTTGCGCAGGTTGTGTTCCCTTGCACCCTTGACAATGAGCCGCGAAAGATCCTGGGGCAGCTTGTCAGGGTTGGAGAGACCGGAATCCACGGAGGTTGCTATAGACACCATTACACTTTAGGGGAAACGCCGTTCGAAGACATATTCGAACGCGGGTTTTCGCGGCGTGTCGGGCTGAATGTTCACCGACGGCGCAGAGCCGCACGCAGGTAGGAGACTGCTTCTTCCTCCGTAAGCCCATTCGCCTTGATGAGCCTGGCATATTCCGCGGCTCCCTCCGCGGCCTTGCGCCGTGCTTCATCCCCCGCGGCCGCCACCACCGTACCGGCGCGCGAACGGGTGACGACAATGCGTGCCTGTTCCAGTTCGCGGTACGCGCGGGCCACGGTGTTGACAGCTACACCCAGATGACCGGCAAGGGTACGGACAGGAGGAAGTCGTGTACCCACCGGGAGCGAGCCGTCATTTGCAGCGTCCAGGATCTGTACTCGCAACTGCTCGTACGGCGGCACAGAGCTGGCCGGATCGATCCGCAGCCACGCCGATACATCAGAATTCACGGTGCGCGCTCCTGGACGACAGTGGAAGGGTGCTCACATTCTGCCACGCGGTGTGCAGCATCACCATCGGCACTAGGGTTGGACCATGTATGACCTCACCGACGTGACCATCCGTTCCTGCTCAGTCAGCGAAATGGACAACAACGTCTACCTCATTACCGCGAAGACCACCGGCGCCCAGGTTCTCATCGACGCAGCCGACGACGCTCGGGCCATCGAACGCCTGCTTGCCGACGGCGCTCAGGACACCGGCGTCCCCGCCAAGCTCGCCCTTGTCATCACCACGCACTCGCACTGGGATCATGTGCGTGCGCTGGCAGAGGTTGTACGTGCCACAGGAGCCCGAACTGCTGCCGGCGCCGACGATGTTGATGACATCGCAGTCCCCACCGACGTCCCACTCGCCCATGGTGATGTGGGCACCTTTGACGGCTTCACCCTGGAAGCAATCTCGCTACGCGGACACACTCCCGGGTCCATCGCGCTGGCGTACCGGGACCCGAGCGGTCCCGTGCACCTGTTCACCGGCGATTCCCTCTTCCCGGGCGGCGTTGGGAACACGGGCGGAGACGCGCAGCGTTTCGAGTCCCTTTACTCCGACGTGGTTGAGCGCATCTTCAACACGTTCGACGACGATACGATCGTGCATCCCGGTCATGGGAAGCCGACCACCCTCGGTGCGGAGCGGCCGTCCCTCGCCCAGTGGCGTTCACGCGGCTGGTGAGATGCCAGTGCTCGATCTGGTGCCCACAGCGAAGATCCGCCTGAACGCAAGCAGCGTGCCGCCGTCCGGCTCCGGCGGGTACGCCGCGGAAAGCATTGCGGCGTAGGTGCGCTCAAACTCTGCTGCGTCAGCAGCCGGAAGGGCTGCAAGAATCGGCCGCAGCCCGGTGCCGCGCACCCATTCCAGCACCGGATCCGCTCCGGTGAGCAGATGCTGGTAGGTGGTCTCCCAGATATCGGCCTCCAAACCGGCCCCGCGCAGGAGCCGGTGGTAGTCCTCCGGTGGGCTGACGACGTCGTCGTGCCTCAGGATAGAGCCCAGTTGCTGACACCAGCGCTCGGACTCCGCCAGCCTGCGCATCAGCACGTGGGAGGGCGCCGAGAAGTTGCCCGGAACCTGGAACGCCAGGCAGGCTCGCTCCTCAAGTGCGGCGGCCCACCGCGCCAGCAACGTCTGATGATCGGGCACCCACTGCAGGACGGCGTTGGAAACGACGACGTCGGTGCCCGCCTCCGGCGTCCAGTCCCGGACATCTCCCGGCACAAACGCGAGGTTGGCCGGGGTGTCTTCCAGACTCCGGGCTCGCTCGACCATCTCAGGAGACGAATCGATGCCGAGCACCTCTGCCTCCGGCCATCTGCGTGCGAGAACGACGGTGAGTTCACCTGGCCCGCAGCCCAGGTCGACGATCCTCCTTGGAGCCGGGTGGTCGATGCGGCCGACCAGGTCGAAGAACGGGCGCGCCCGGTGATCGGAAAAGGCGGCGTACTGTGCGGGGTCCCAGCGCATCGGCCAAGCATATCGCGGGCCCTCAACGGATAGGCTGGGAGGACATGAACATCCAGGAGCACCTCCCCCAGATCGAGCGCCAAGGCACACTCGACGCTGACGCCGTGTACACGGCCTTCCATTCGTGGTCCGCGAGCACCGGGCTCACCCTGTATCCCGCACAGGACGAGGCCGTTCTTGAGCTCATATCGGGCAACAACGTAATCCTCGCGACCCCCACGGGATCCGGAAAGTCGCTGGTGGCCGTCGCCGCGCATTTCCACGCTGTCGCTGAAGGGCGCAGGAGCTACTACACAGCGCCTATCAAAGCGCTGGTCTCGGAGAAGTTCTTTGCGCTGTGCGCCATCTTCGGGGCCGAGAATGTCGGCATGGTGACCGGTGATTCCGCAGTGAACCAGGACGCTCCAATCATCTGTTGCACCGCGGAGATCCTCGCGAACATTGCCCTGCGTGAGGGCGCTAGGGCCGATGTCGGCACCGTCGTCATGGACGAGTTTCACTTCTACGCTGATCCTCAGCGCGGCTGGGCCTGGCAGGTTTCGCTGCTTGAGCTGCCGCAGGCCCAATTCCTCCTGATGTCCGCGACTCTCGGCGACGTCGAGCGCTTTGAGAAAGACCTGACGGAACGTACCGGCCGTTCAACGGTTCTTGTCAGCTCCGGTGACCGGCCGATCCCACTCAACTTCTACTACTCTGAAGACCCCCTCCAGGAAGCGCTCGAGGAATTACTCTCAACCCACCAGGCCCCCGTGTACGTAGTGCACTTCAGCCAGGCGGAAGCCATCGAGCGCGCGCAAAATCTGATGAGCATCAACGTGTGCACGCGTGAGGAGAAAGACAGGATCGCGGCGCTCATTGCCAGCTTCCGGTTCTCTTCCGGATTCGGCAAAACGCTGAACCGGCTGGTACGCCACGGAATCGGCGTGCACCACGCCGGCATGCTGCCGAAGTATCGGCGCCTGGTGGAGCAGCTTGCCCAGGCCGGCCTGCTGAAGGTGATCTGCGGTACCGACACCCTGGGTGTGGGCATCAACGTGCCGATCCGAACCGTCATGCTGACAGCCCTCAGCAAATACGACGGCGTCCGCACCCGACCACTCAACGTACGCGAATTCCACCAGATCGCCGGCCGGGCGGGGCGTGCCGGCTATGACACGTCCGGCACGGTGGTGGTTCAGGCGCCGGATCACGTCGTGGAGAATACCAAAGCCATGGCGAAGGCGGTCGCGAAGTTCGGTGACGACCAGAAAAAGCTGCGGCAAGTGGTGCGCAAGAAGCCGCCGCAGGGGTTCGTGTCCTGGGGCAAACCCACCTACGACCGCCTGGTCGAGGGCACTCCGGAGCCGCTGGCCTCCAGCTTTGCCGTCAGCCACTCGATGCTGCTCAACCTGCTTGAACGCCCCGGCGATCCCCTCCATGCCGTCCAGAACCTGCTGCGGAACAACCACGAACCGCAGGCGCGGCAGTTCGCCCACCTCCGGCGGGCAATCAGCATCTATCGGGAGCTGGTGACCGCGGGTATCGTTGAGCGGCTTGCCGAACCGGATGAGGAAGGCAGGACGGTGCGGCTGCGGGTCCACCTGCAGGCCAACTTCGCACTGAATCAGCCGCTGTCCCCGTTCGCGCTCGCAAGTCTTGAGCTCCTCGACCCGGAGAGTCCTGCCTATGCGCTTGACGTCGTTTCCGTGATCGAAGCCACCCTCGAAAAGCCGCGACAGGTACTCAGCGCCCAGGAAAAGAAGGCACGCGGCGAAGCTGTCGCCGCCATGAAGGCGGACGGCCTCGACTACGACCAGCGGATGGCCCGGCTTGAGGAGATTTCGTATCCACAGCCGCTGGCTGAGCTCCTGCAGCACGCCTTCGACACCTACCGTTCAGGTGCTCCATGGCTCGGCGATTTCGAGCTCACGCCCAAATCCGTGGTGCGGGATATGTACGAGCGGGCCATGAACTTCGGCGAGTACGTTGCGTTCTACTCCCTCGCGCGGTCGGAGGGAATCCTCCTGCGATACCTTGCCGACTGCTTCAAGGCACTGCGCCAGACAGTCCCGCGGGACGCCCTCCGGGAAGACCTGACCGACATCATCGAATGGCTCGGCGAAATGATCCGTCAGGTGGACTCGAGCCTGCTTGACGAATGGGAGCAGTTGGCGGCCGGCGCTGCCTCGTCCGATACCGGAACTGTCGATCTGCCGCCGGAGCCGGATTCGGTCACGTCGAATGAGCGTGCATTCCGGGTAATGGTGCGCAACGAGATGTTCCAGCGCGTTCAGCTGTTCGCTGACGAGGATGAGGAAGCACTCGGCCGGCTGGACGAGTCATCGGGCTGGAACGCGGCGCGCTGGGCCGAGGCCATGGACGGATACTTCGACGCCCATGATGACATCGACGACGGCCCGAACGCACGCGGTCCGGCGCTGCTCATCATCAAGCAATTTCCGGACCGCTGGGAAGTACGGCAGATTTTCAAGGACCCGTCCGGCGACCAGGACTGGGGCATCAACGCGGTGGTGGATCTGGCAGCCTCCGACGACGCCGGCTTCCCCGTTCTCGCCATCACGTCGGTTGGCGGTCCCTGATCCTACTAGGCTTGGAAACCATGACTCCCATCCGCGAAGCACGCCGGGACGACGTGCCCACCATCCTGCAACTGATCCACGACCTCGCGGTCTATGAAAAGGAACCGGACGCCGTGCGCAACACGGTGGAAGGGCTCGAGGAAGCCCTCTTCGGTCCCAACCCGCGAATCTTCGCCCATATCGCTGAGGACGACGGCGGTGTTCAGGGATTCGCTCTCTGGTTCCTGAATTACTCCACGTGGGAAGGTGTCCACGGCATCTACCTCGAGGATCTTTATGTTCGCCCGGAAGCCCGGGGTTCGGGTTACGGGAAGGCACTGCTCCAGACGCTCGCGGGCATTGCTGCCGAACGGGGCTATGCCCGGGTGGAATGGTCAGTGCTCAACTGGAATGAACCGTCCATTCAGTTCTACCGGAGCCTCGGTGCCCAGGCGCAGGACGAGTGGTCAACCTTCAGGCTGACAGGAGCACCGCTGGCCGCCTTCGCTGGAACCGGCGCGTGAGCTCCGCGGCGCACCACACCGGACCGACGCACGTAATGCGCGGTGTCCGAAGCACCGCCCACCGTTTCCGGGTTCCGCTCGACCACAAGGATCCAGCTGGAGAGCACATCTCCCTCTTTGCCCGGGAATACAGTTCCACGGACCACTCCGACGCTGACGCTGCCCGGCTTCCCTGGCTGCTGTTCCTGCAGGGCGGGCCCGGTGTGCGCGGCAACCGCACCACGCAGCTGTCCGGATGGATGAAGGCAGCCGCCAGGGACTTCCGGATCCTGATGCTGGACCAGCGGGGCACGGGCTTCTCCACGCCGGCCGATTCGGTGACCCTGCCGCAACGTGGCACCCCTGCTGAGCAGGCCGCGTACCTGCGGCATTTCCGTGCTGATTCCATCGTCGCCGACGCTGAGCTGATGCGTGCCGCGCTGGGCTCGGCGCCGTGGACAGTGTTCGGGCAAAGCTTCGGCGGATTCTGCACACTCTCCTACCTTTCCCTGGCGCCCGAGGGAATGGACCGTGCCCTGATCACCGGCGGGCTGGCGCCCCTTGCAGGGCCTCCGGAGGGCGTCTACCGATCAACTTTCAGGCGGGTGGCGGCGCGCAATGCCGAATACTTCACCCGCTACCCCGAGGACAGGGCAGCCGTCACGCGCATTATGCGGCACCTGGATCGGGTGGAGGAGTTCCTGCCCACCGGTGAGCGCCTGACTCCGCAGCGTTTCCAGATGGTCGGCTCATTCCTGGGTGGTAACACGCGGGTCGATGCGCTGCACTATTTGCTGGAGGATGCCTTCGCTGATGCTTCCGGCGCGGATCGCCTCTCCCCCGTCTTCCTCGACCAGCTCCCGGCGGTCGTGAGCAGGCGCTCGAATCCGCTCTATGCGCTCCTCCACGAATCCATCTACTGTCAGGGCGAGGCCTCCAACTGGGCTGCCCTGCGCGTGCTGGCGCAATTTCCCGAGTTTGCACCCGATGCCCCTGACCCACTGCTCACCGGAGAGATGGTCTACCCCTGGTACTTCGATGAGGACCCTTCATTGGTTCCGCTGAAGGAAACGGCTGAGCTGATCGCCGCTGTGGACGATTGGGGCCCGCTGTACGACGTGCAGCAGCTGGCCGCCAATACCGTTCCGGCTGCCGCAGCAGTCTATAGCGACGACATCTACGTGGACCGGGACTTATCCCTCAAGACAGCAGTCTCGGTCCGGGGCCTGCAGGTGTGGGAGACCGCTGACTTCCACCACGACGGAATTTCCGACGACGGCGATGCCATCTTCTCGCGCCTGCTCGCGATGACCCGCACGGCCTAGAGTCTCCTTCAACGCCGAAGGCG